>NZ_PJME01000104.1 GCF_002954775.1 Streptomyces geranii | reverse complement strand
GTCCGCGCGGGTGGGGGGGTGCCCCGGGGGGGGGGGGGGGGCCGGGCGGGGGGGGGGGGGGGGCCGGGGGGGCCCCCCCCCCCGCCCCCGTCGCGCCGCCGGATCAGGCCCGCTGCGGCTGCGCCCGGCCCTTCAGCAGGGCCGAGCCCGCGCCCAGCGACACGACGCCCATGCCGACGGCGGTCGCGATGCCCTGTGCGCCGTCCACCGCGAAGGGCGCCACGGCCGCGACGGCCAGGTTGAAGAGGAACAGGAACCAGAGGACCGGGCGGGAGGAGAGCAGGGCCTTCATGGGAATTTCCTTCCGGGGGCAGCTCCTTCCTGGTGAGGGAGCCGAGTGGGCGAGCCGTGAACTTCTGAGATCAACGATCCCCGGATACGCCCGCCGCCACGAGGGAGTGCTCTCCCGAACCGGTGGTGTAGCGGGCTACACCATCACCCGGGAGCAGGCTCTCCCGCCCGCGCGCGGTCCCGTCGCCTAGCCTGATCACCATGTGGAAGACACTGCGACAAGCGGCGCGGGCCACGGTCCAGCTGGTCGCGGTCGCGATCCTGGCCTTCGGCTCGTACATATTCGTCACCGTCCTGCTGATCACGGCCACCGTCTCGCTCGCGGTCATCGGCATCGGCATGCTGCCCGAGACGGTCCTGCTGATCCGCCGGATCGCCGGTATGAAGCGGCGGATGGCGACCGAGTGGTCGGGCGTGGAGATCCCCGAGGCGTATCTGCCCATCGAGGGCAAGCTGAAGGAGAAGCTGCGCACGGTCGTCCGCGACCCCGGCACCCGCACCGACCTGCGCTGGATGGTCGCCCACTATGTGTACGGGGCCCTGCCGCTGCTGATGATCCCGCTGTGGCCGCTCGGCCTGGTCGTCGACGGGGTCTGGTGCGGCCTGCTGCGCCGTGAGCCAGTGGTCCTCCCGCTGATCAGCAGGCTCGCCGACCTCGACGCCGCCTGGTCGGCCACCCTGCTCAAGCCCTCGCCGAAGGCGAACCTCGTCGAGCGGGTCGAGCAGCTGAAGGCGACCCGGGCCGACGCGGTCGCCGCGCACGGAGCCGAACTCCGGCGCATCGAGAGGGACTTGCACGACGGCGCGCAGGCCCGCCTGGTCTCCCTGTCCATGCGGATCGGCCTCGCGAAACGGGCGTACGACCGTGACCCGGAGGCCGCCCGCAAGCTGCTGGAGGACGCCCAGGACCAGGCCGAGGAGGCGCTGACCGAGCTGCGCAACGTGGTGCGCGGCATCCATCCGCCGATCCTCACCGACCGTGGACTGGTGGGCGCCGTAAGGGCGTTGGCGTCGAGCAGCGGACTGGAGGTCGGCGTGGTCGACGACGGCGTCGAGGACGGCGTGCGGGCGCCCGCGGCCGTGGAGGCCGCCGCGTACTTCGTGATCGCCGAGGCCCTGACGAACGCGGCGAAGTACAGCGGATCACCGACAGCCTGGGTCGAACTCGCCCGCGTACCGAGGGGCTTGAAGGTCCGGGTCGGCGACCACGGCCAGGGCGGCGCCGACGAGAAGGGCGGCACCGGACTGCTCGGGATGCGCCGCCGGGTGGCCGCGCTGGACGGCAGCGTGGACGTGTCGAGCCCGGTAGGGGGACCGACCGTGATCGACGTGCAGCTGCCGTGCGTATGGTGAGCGCGGCTGCGGCCGACCAGACGAGCTGTACCGGATGGAGAACAGGACCGTCATGCGCGTAGTGATCGCCGAGGACAACGCCCTGCTGAGACAGGGCCTCGTCCTGCTGCTGACGTCGGCCGGCCACGAGGTCGTGGCGGAGGCGGGCAGCGGCCCCGAAGTGCTCCCCGCCCTCCTCGAACACCGCCCGGACGCCGCCGTCCTGGACGTCCGGATGCCCCCCGGCTTCCGCGACGAGGGCCTGCGCGCGGCGC
This sequence comes from Streptomyces geranii, assembly GCF_002954775.1. Classification (GTDB taxonomy): domain Bacteria; phylum Actinomycetota; class Actinomycetes; order Streptomycetales; family Streptomycetaceae; genus Streptomyces; species Streptomyces geranii. The sequence continues at coordinate 576 of NZ_PJME01000104.1, read as the reverse complement.
TGGAGGCGCGGGAGCAGATCCCCGGCCTCCCGGTGCTCGTCCTCTCCCAGTACGTGGAGGAGTCGTACGCGGCGGAACTCCTGGGCGGCGGCGCGAGCGGCGTCGGCTACCTCCTCAAGGACCGGATCGGCAGGGTCGACGAGTTCCTGGACGCCCTGGACCGGGTGGCGGCCGGCGGCACGGCCCTCGACCCCGAGGTGGTCGCCGAACTCCTCATCCGCCGCCGCGACTCCCCCCTCGACTCCCTCACCCCGCGCGAACGCGAGGTCCTGAAGCTGATGGCGGAGGGCCACGACAACACGATGATCGCCAAGACGCTGGTGGTCACCGAACGCTCGGTCAGCAAGCACATCGGCAACGTGTTCCTGAAGCTCGGCCTGCCACCGACCGACAGCGGCCACCGCCGGGTGCTGGCGGTACTGGCGTACCTGAACAACCAGTAGCGCGGGCTAGGCCGTGTTTTGGAAGTCGCGGGCGGCGAGCCAGATGATGAGGTCGCTCGCGATTCGGCCGATGCCGTTCTCAGTGGTCACGTGGTGTTCGCGGCGGGTGGTGTCGCGGCGGACGATCTCGTAG
>NZ_PJME01000103.1 GCF_002954775.1 Streptomyces geranii | reverse complement strand
GGGGGCCCCCCCCCCCCAAGGATGGGAACGGGTAGGGGCGGCGGGGGCGAAACAAAAAGGCCCGCGCCGCACCACTTCGCACACCCCCGCACCCCCACATGGCAGGATCGGACCCGCCATGACTGCGCCCACGAAACCCACCCCCAATCCCGCCCCCACCCCCGACCTCCACTCCCCTGTCATCGACTGGTTCGACGACCACGCCCGAGACCTCCCCTGGCGCCACCCCGACGCCGGCCCCTGGGGAGTCATGGTCAGCGAGTTCATGCTCCAGCAGACCCCCGTCAGCCGCGTACTCCCCGTGTACGAGCAGTGGATCGCCCGCTGGCCCCGCCCCGCGGACCTCGCCGCCGCCCCCTCCGGCGAAGCCGTCCGCGCCTGGGGCCGCCTCGGCTACCCCCGCCGCGCCCTGCGCCTGCACGGCGCCGCGGTCGCCATAACGGAGCGCCACGGCGGCGACGTACCCACCGACCACGCACAACTCCTCGCCCTGCCCGGCATCGGCGAGTACACCGCAGCCGCAGTCGCCTCCTTCGCCTACGGCCAGCGCCACGCCGTACTGGACACGAACGTCCGCCGGGTCTTCGCGCGCGCCGTCACCGGCGTCCAGTACCCCCCGAACGCCACCACCGCCGCCGAACGCAAGCTCGCCCGCGCCCTGTTGCCGGACGACGAGCACACCGCCGCCCGCTGGGCCGCGGCCTCCATGGAACTCGGCGCCCTCGTCTGCACGGCCAGGAACGAGACCTGCCACCGCTGCCCGATCGCCGCCCAGTGCGCCTGGCGGCTCGCCGGGAAGCCCGAGCACGAGGGACCGGCCCGGCGCGGTCAGACGTACGCCGGTACGGACCGCCAGGTGCGCGGCAAGCTGCTCGCCGTACTCCGCGAGGCGCTCACCCCCGTACCGCAGTCGGCGCTCGACCGGGTGTGGCACGAGCCGGTCCAGCGCGCCCGCGCTCTGGACGGCCTCGTCGCCGACGGCCTGGTCGAGCCGCTGCCCGGCGGGCTGTACCGCCTGCCGCACAGCTGAGTCACATGCCCGTACACAGACTCGGCCTTCCGTAACACTCCAACGCCCTCCACCCGCACTCCTAAAACAACCCAAACCATCCCAACTCACCCCGCCCGCTTACCCCTCCCCTACTTCCGTTACACAACCGACGGACAGCCGCGCGCTCCCCGCAGGCTGGCTCGGACACCTCCGTGACAACCGCTCCGTAGCTTCATCCCTGTACAGACCACAGGGCAGTGAAGCCGGCCGGCAGACGGGTCGGAAACGGGGATCGGGAGGCGGTCGAGATGTCGCAGCAGGGCGAGGTGCTCGAGTTCGAGGAGTACGTCCGCACACGGCAGGACGCGCTGTTGCGCAGCGCCCGTCGGCTGGTCCCGGACCCCGTCGACGCCCAGGACCTGCTGCAGACGGCCCTCGTGCGGACGTACGGCCGCTGGGAGGGCATAGCGGACAAGCGGCTCGCGGACGCCTACCTCCGCCGCGTGATGATCAACACCCGGACCGAGTGGTGGCGGGCGCGCAAGCTGGAGGAGGTCCCCACCGAGCAGCTGCCGGACGCTTGCGTGGACGACTCCACCGAACAGCACGCGGACCGCGCGCTCCTGATGGATGTCATGAAGGTGCTCGCACCCAAGCAGCGCAGTGTCGTCGTGCTGCGACACTGGGAGCAGATGTCCACGGAGGAGACGGCCGCCGCCCTCGGTATGTCGGCCGGCACGGTCAAGAGCACGCTGCACCGGGCGCTCGCCCGGCTCCGGGAGGAGCTGGAGGCCCGCGATCTGGACGCACGTGCGCTGGAACATGAGGAGCGGGAGCGTTGCGCGGCCTAGGCACAGGGGCGACCGATCCCGGAACCCCGGACGGGACCCGGGGCCGGCGGGTCCCGGACGCGGACCCACCCCCCGGTCCACGTCCGGGACCCGGGCCCGACCCGGGTCCCGTCCGGGGTTCCGGCCGTCAGGGAGCGGGTCCGATCCAGACCGCGGGGCCGGCTTCTCCGGAGCGCCCGGGCCATGGCCCGGGCCTCTCCACCTCGACCCTTGACCCTGCACGTGCACCCACACCTACACCCACACCCGCTCGGCGGGCCTTTCAGGCGGTGATCACGGCTACGGCCGTGCTCGCCGCCCTCGCCCTTTTCGTCACCGCCTGCGCCACCGGCGGTACGGGCGCCCGTGACGAGGGACCGGCCGGCGCGGACGCCGTCGCGGGCAAGCTGAACCCCACCCCCGTGCCCTCCGCGTACGCCACCGAGGACGACGTGGACGCGGTCAAGCTCGTCCTGGCCGACCCGGAGGTCGCGACCTCGGTCAAGCGTGCGCTGAAGCCGTGCGTCGGGGACGAGTACCCGGTCGACGTGTCGTACGGCGACCTGACCGACGGGGTCTCCGACGACGTCGTCGTCAACGTCATGACGTGCAGCGATGCCGTCGGCGTCGGGTCGTACGTGTACCGCGAGGCGAGCAGCGGCACGGGGTACCGGAATGTGTTCCGGGCCGAGGAGTCCCCCGTCTACGCGGAGATAGACCGGGGCGACCTGGTGGTGACCAAGCAGGTGTACAAGAAGGACGACCCGGTGACGAGCCCGTCCGGTGAGAATGTGATCACCTATCGGTGGACGGCGGGCCGCTTCACCCTGGAGTACCGCACGCACAACGAGTACAGCAACGCGGTCGACGGCGGCACCGCCCCGACGACGGACACCAGCTGACCCACCCCGTACACAGCCGACATGCCCCACGCACAGATGACATGACCCACACCACCTGACCCACACGACCTGACCCACAAGTCGCGAACTGAGAGCAGCGGGATGGCAGACCAGACCCACGTCCTCTTCGTCGAGGACGACGACGTCATCCGCGAGGCCACCCAACTCGCCCTGGAGCGGGACGGCTTCGCGGTCACCGCCATGCCCGACGGGCTGTCGGGGCTGGAGGCGTTCCGCGCGGACCGCCCCGACATCGCCCTGCTGGACGTCATGGTCCCAGGTCTCGACGGGGTCAGCCTGTGCCGCCGTATCCGCGACGAGTCGACCGTGCCGGTGATCATGCTGTCGGCGCGCGCCGACTCGATCGACGTCGTCCTGGGCCTGGAGGCGGGCGCCGACGACTACGTCACGAAGCCGTTCGACGGTGCCGTCCTGGTCGCCCGGATCCGCGCGGTCCTGCGCCGCTTCGGTCACGCGAGCGGCCCGAACGCGGCGGGCGCGGAGAGCGGGGCGCCCGTGACCGGCGGGGTGCTCGTCTTCGGCGACCTGGAGATCGACACCGAGGGCATGGAGGTCCGCAAGGACGGCCGGCCGGTGGCGCTGACGCCCACCGAGATGCGGCTGCTGCTGGAGTTCTCGTCCGCGCCGGGCACGGTCCTCTCCCGCGACAAACTTCTCGAACGCGTGTGGGACTACGGCTGGGGCGGCGACACCCGCGTCGTCGACGTCCATGTGCAGCGGCTGCGTACGAAGATCGGCCAGGACCGGATCGAGACGGTCCGCGGCTTCGGCTACAAGTTGAAGGCCTGAGCGGGTCCATGGGCGTCAGGTTCAGAGGAATGGCGGGGATCCACACGGGACTGCGGTGGAAGCTGAGTGCCGCCATCGCGCTGGTGGGCGCGCTCGTGGCGGTCACGCTCAGTCTGGTCGTGCACAACGCGGCCCGGGTGTCGATGCTGGACAGCGCGCGCGACCTCGCGGACGAACGCGTCCTGATCGGGCAGAGCAACTACAACCTGTCGGGGCGGCCCAACTTCCCCGGCATCAAGGTCGACGACCCGAACCTGCCGCAGGAGCTGCGCGAGAAGGCGGCCGAGGGCCGCCGGGCGACGTATGTGACCGACCGGCCGGACGGCGTGCCGGACATCTGGGCGGCCGTGCCGCTCAAGGACGGTCACATCATGTCGCTGCACACCGGGTTCACCGACCGCAGTACGGACATCATGGCCGACCTCGACCAGGCGCTGATCATCGGCTCGATCGCCGTCGTCCTCGGCGGCAGCGCGCTCGGGGTGCTGATCGGCGCCCAGTTGTCGCGCCGACTGCGGAAGGCGGCGGCTGCCGCGAACCAGGTCGCGAGGGGCGAGACGGACGTACGGGTGCGGGACGCGATCGGCGGTGTCGTACGGGACGAGACCGACGACCTCGCCCGGGCGGTGGACGCGATGGCGGACACCCTGCAGCAGCGGCTGGAGGCGGAACGGCGGGTGACGGCCGACATCGCGCACGAGCTGCGTACGCCGGTGACGGGCCTGCTGACCGCGGCCGAACTGCTTCCGCCCGGCCGCCCGACGGAGCTGGTGCTCGACCGGGCGAAGGCGATGCGCACGCTGGTGGAGGACGTGCTGGAGGTGGCGCGGCTCGACGGGGCGTCGGAGCGGGCGGAGTTGCAGGACATCATGCTGGGCGAGTTCGTGGCGCGGCGGGTGATCGCGAAGGACCCGGAGATCGCCGTGCAGGTGGTGCACGAGTCGGAGGTCACGACGGACCCGCGTCGCCTGGAACGTGTCCTGTTCAACCTGCTGGCCAACGCGGCGAGACACGGCAGGGCGCCGATAGAGGTCTCGGTGGAGGGCAGGGTCATCCGCGTCCGCGACCACGGCGCGGGCTTCCCGGAGGACCTGCTGGCGGACGGCCCGAGCCGCTTCCGTACGGGCAGCACCGACCGCTCGGGCCACGGCCACGGCCTGGGCCTGACCATCGCCGCAGGCCAGGCCCGAGTCCTGGGCGCCCGCCTGACCTTCCGCAACATACGCCCCCCGGGCGCCCCGGAGGACGTCCCCGCGGAGGGCGCGGTAGCGGTCCTGTGGCTCCCGGAACACGCCCCGACGAACACGGGCAGCTACCCGATGATGCCGCGAACGAAGAGCTGAGCAATCCTTTCCTCGCCCCCGCCGCCCCTACCCGTCCCATCCCTGGGGGCTGCCGCCCCCAGACCCCCCGCTTGTCCTCAAACGCCGGACGGGCTGGAGGGAGACGGTCTGGGATGGGTGGGTACAGCGGGGGTGGGTGGGGGGTGGATCGGCCTTGACGGCCTCGTCCTCAAACGCCGGACGGGCTAGGTCTTTCAGCCCGTCCGGCGTTTGAGGACCAAGGGGGGTCTGGGGGCGCAGCCCCCAGAAGGATGGGAACGGGGAGGGGCGCGGGTAGGGGCGGCGGGGGCGAGGAA
>NZ_PJME01000102.1 GCF_002954775.1 Streptomyces geranii | reverse complement strand
CCCCGCCCCGAACACCGACTGCGCCGAAGCGATCAAGGCGAAGGCGACCACCGTCCCGAGCACCCCCACCTCCCCGAGCCGCCCGAAATCCGCCGCCTCGGGCAGCCGTACGACGGCCGACAACCCCCGCACCTCGACCCGCCGCACGTCCAGGTCGAACACCCAGGTCACCCCAGCCGCCAGCGCCACCGCGACGAACGCCCCGGGCAGCAGCCGCGCCCCCCACCCCCAGCACCGCCACAGCAGCAGTACGACCACGGTGCCGCCCCCGACGGCCAGCGCCACGGCATCGGCGGCACCGGGAAGCGCGAGCAGCCCGCCCACCTTTCCCAGCGCACCCGCGGGTGCGCTCACCTCGCCCATGGCGTACAGCTGTCCTGCGACCAGCACGATCCCGATCCCGGCGAGCATCCCCTGGACGACCGCCACGGACACGGCCCGGAACCAGCGCCCGAGCCGTAACGCCCCGAGCGCGAGCTGCACCAGCCCGGCGGCGAGCACGATCACGCCGAGTACCGCGAGCCCGTACGCTCGCACTGCCTCGTAGACGAGGACGACCAGCCCCGCCGCCGGCCCGCTCACCCGAAGGCCGCTGCCGGGCAGCAGCCCCGCGACCAGCGCCCCGACGATCCCGGTGACCAGCCCCAGTTCGGCGGGCACCCCGGAGGCGACGGCGACGCCGACGCACAGCGGCAGCGCGAACAGGAACAAGCGCATGACGAACGCACCTCCGGCGACGAACGGAAAGCGAGCGGAAGCAGTGCACGGCGAATGACATCCATTGTCGGCAAGCCGGACGAACAGGACACCCCCTTCGCACGGCCCCCGCCCGGGAACCGGAGTCAAAGGAAGCCCCCGGAGTCACCCGAACCGGACGCTCCCCCTCCGATCACCCCACCACGCGCCTGCGCCCCCATCGGGCCCCGTCGGCCCGCCAAGCCGCCGCAAGCCGCCGCCACGAACCGCCGCGACGAACCGCCTTGACGGCCTCCCCGCCCGGGAGCATTATTCATCACATGATGAATTACAGCGCCTCTCCACCGGAGAGGGCCGTCCGAGCCCAAGACCTCACCGTCGTACGAGGCACCCGAAAGGTCCTGCACGCCCTCGACTTCACCGTCCCGCGCGGCCAGATCACCGGCCTCCTCGGCCCCTCCGGCTGCGGAAAATCGACCCTCATGCGGGCGATCGTCGGCACCCAGGCCAAGGTCACCGGCACCCTGGAGGTGCTCGGGCAGCCCGCCGGCCACGCCACCCTCCGCAGCCGGATCGGCTACGTGACGCAGGCCCCCTCGGTCTACGACGACCTGACGGTCCGGCAGAACCTCGCCTACTTCGCCGCCGTCCTCGACCCCGGCCGCGCAGCCGCCGACCGCCGCCAGGAGAACGTCACCCGCGCCATCGCAGACGTGGACCTCACCACCCGCGCCGACGCCCTCGTGGGCAACCTCTCCGGCGGCCAGCGCAGCCGCGTCTCCCTGGCCGTCGCCCTCCTCGGCGCCCCCGAACTCCTGGTCCTGGACGAACCGACGGTCGGCCTGGACCCCGTACTGCGCCGCGACCTGTGGGCGCTCTTCCACACCATCGCGTCGACGCGGGGAGCGACGTTCCTCATCTCCTCCCACGTCATGGACGAGGCCGAACGCTGCCACCGCCTCCTCCTCATGCGCGACGGCGAACTCCTGGCCGACGACACCCCCGACGCCCTGCGCACCCGCACCGGCGCGGAGACGGTGGAAGAGGCCTTCCTGCACCTGGTGGACGAGGCGAAGAAGCCGCAGCCGAACACGAAGAGGAAGCAACCCCAGTGACCACGACCACGCCGACCCCCGCGCCCGCCCCCACCCCTGCCCCCGCGCCCGTCCCCACGTCGACGGCCGCCCTGAACCCCTCCCGCACGCTGGCCACCGCCGCCCGGGTGCTGTCCCAGCTCCGCCACGACCCCCGCACGATCGTGATGCTGATCGTGCTCCCGAGCCTGCTCCTGCTCCTCCTCCGCTACGTCTTCGACGGCAGCGAGCGCACGTTCGACGGCATCGGCGCCTCGCTCCTCGGGATCTTCCCGCTCATCACGATGTTCCTGGTCACCTCGATCGCCACTCTCCGCGAACGCACCTCGGGCACCCTCGAACGCCTCCTGGCCATGCCCCTCGGCAAGGGCGACCTCATCGCGGGCTACGCCCTGGCCTTCGGAGTCCTGGCGATCATCCAGTCGGCCCTCGCCACCGGCCTCGCCGTCTGGCTCCTGGGCCTCGACGTGACCGGCTCCCCCTGGCTCCTCCTCCTGGTGGCCCTCCTCGACGCCCTCCTGGGCACCGCCCTGGGCCTCTTCGTCTCGGCCTTCGCGTCGTCGGAGTTCCAGGCGGTCCAGTTCATGCCGGCGGTGATCTTCCCCCAGCTGCTCCTCTGCGGCCTCTTCACTCCCCGCGACAACATGCACCCGGTCCTGGAGGCCATCTCGGACGTCCTCCCCATGTCCTACGCCGTGGACGGCATGAACGAGGTCCTCACCCACACGGACATCACCGCGAACTTCGTACGGGACACCCTGATCGTCGCGGCCTGCGCCCTCCTGGTCCTCACCCTGGGCGCGGCAACCCTCCGCCGCCGCACCCCTTAGACATTCAAGACATCCCAGATATCTCAAGACATCCCACTGGGCATCCCGCCCACCGGACAACCACCCCACCCCCCACCGCCCGATGGGAGGATGACCCCGGACGACGCAACCTCCGGAGGACACCGCACCATGGCCCAGAAAGTCGCAGTCCTAGGCACCGGCAAGATCGGCGAGGCCCTGCTCAGCGGAATGATCCGGGCGGGCTGGGCCCCGGCCGACCTCCTGGTCACCGCCCGCCGCCCGGAACGGGCTGAGGAACTCCGTACCCGCTACGGCGTCACCCCGGTCACCAACCCGGAGGCCGCGAAGACCGCCGACACCCTGATCCTCACGGTCAAACCGCAGGACATGGGCACCCTCCTCGACGAACTCGCCCCCCACGTCCCCGCCGACCGCCTGATCATCAGCGGCGCGGCCGGCATCCCGACCTCCTTCTTCGAGGCCCGCCTCGCCACCGGTACCCCGGTCGTCCGCGTCATGACGAACACCCCGGCCCTGGTCGACGAGGCCATGTCGGTCATCTCGGCCGGCAGCCACGCCACCGCCGCCCACCTCGCCCACACCGAGGAGATCTTCGGCGCGGTCGGCAAGACCCTCCGGGTCCCCGAGTCCCAGCAGGACGCCTGCACGGCGCTCTCGGGCTCGGGCCCGGCGTACTTCTTCTACCTGGTCGAGGCCATGACGGACGCCGGCATCCTGCTCGGCCTGCCCCGCGACAAGGCCCACGACCTGATCGTCCAGTCCGCGATCGGCGCCGCCGTGATGCTCCGCGACAGCGGCGAACACCCCGTGAAGCTCCGCGAGAACGTCACCTCCCCCGCGGGCACCACGATCAACGCCATCCGCGAACTGGAGAACCACGGCGTACGAGCCGCCCTGATCGCCGCCCTGGAAGCCGCCCGGGACCGCAGTCGAGCCCTGGCCTCGGGCAACAACACCTGACACCGGCGGCAGCGGGCCCCTAACGAGCCCCGGTAGGCACCACGGTCCCGGCGGGGAGCAGCCCGATCGCCCGATAGGCGGCATCGACGGTGGGCCGGGCCAGCCCCCGAGCCCGCTCGGCCCCGTCCCGCAGCACGCCCTCCACGAACGCGGGATCGGCACACAACTCCTTGTGCCGCTCCCGCAGGGGCCGCAACACCTCGACCACGGCCTCAGCGGTGTCCCGCTTCAATTCCCCGTAAGACCCGTACGCACCACCGCCACCCAACTCCACCGGATCCCCACCCGTACAGGCGGCCAGAATCTCCAGCAGATTCGCGACACCGGGCCGCCCCTGCGGGTCGTACTCGACACCCCGCCCGCTGTCGGTGACAGCCCGCATGACCTTCCGCCTGACCACATCGGGCTCATCGAGCAGATAGACGATCCCCGGCCCGACGTCCTCGCTCTTCCCCATCTTCGACGCCGGCTCCTGCAGATTCATGACCCGCGCCCCCACCGCCGGCCGCGTGGCCCGCGGCACCACGAACGTCTGCCCGTACCGCTGGTTGAACCGCACGGCCAGATCCCGGGTCAGCTCGACATGCTGAGCCTGATCGTCCCCGACCGGCACCTCGTCGGCCCCGTAGGCCAGGATGTCCGCCGCCATCAGCACGGGATACGTCAGCAAGGACAGCCGCACACTCCCACCCCGTGACCGCTCCCGCACGGCTTTCTCCTTGTACTGGATCATCCGCCGCATCTCCCCGTCGGAGGCGACACACTCCAGCACGTACGACAGCCGCGTGTGCTCGTCCACGTGACTCTGTACGAAGACGCTGCACAGCTCCGGATCGAGCCCCGAGGCCAGCAACAGCGTGGCCGCCTGCCGACTGAGCCGACGTACGCGCGCGGGATCGTGGTCCACGGTCAGCGCGTGCAGATCGACGATGCAGAACAGCGAGTCGGCCCGGTGCTGGTCCACCGCGGCCCACCGCCGCATGGCTCCCAGGTAGTTCCCCAGCGTCAGATGCCCGGTCGGCTTGACCCCACTGAAGACCCGTGTCATCTCTTCCCCATCTCCTGAACTCCCGGTCGAGACCACCGCACCCGGCCGGCCGACCCCTCAGGAGGGAGAAACAACAACGGCCGCCGAGGCGGCGGCCGTTGAGTACATACGTGTGTACGGCCGCCGTCAGGCGGCCCACCACTGCTGGGTGCACGTACGCGTAGTCATGGGCACGAGAGTACGCCGCAGGGTGCCCCGCCGACACCGAGTTGACACACTCCAGACGCCTACGTAGTGTTCTCCGAGTTGTCCGACGTGAGCGCCGACCCCGGTCGGTCCCCGGACAGCCATTCCGCAGGTACCCAGCAATGGCCGACGACCTGTCGTCGTGCCCTTGGCATGTCATTGGCATGCGTATTCGCGAAATGAGGAATCCGCGTTCGAAAGGACGCAGCCCCCGATTAGCTCGGGAGCACGGAATCCGCTAAAGTCTCACTCGTCGGAACGGCCCAACAGCCGGGAAGGCGAAACCCGCTGACTGGGAATCAGGCCCGAAAGGATCTGATAGAGTCGGAAACGCAAGACAGCAAGACAGTAGGATCTGAAAGGCCGAAGGGAAACTGCCCGGAGGAAAGCCTGAGAGAGTCTCTTGGGTGAGTACGAAGGAAGCGTCCGTTCCTTGAGAACTCAACAGCGTGCCAAAAATCAACGCCAGATATGTTGATACCCCGTCCACCGCATTGTGTGGTGGTCGAGGTTCCTTTGATGCAGTAAACACAGCGAGGACGCTGTGAACGGTCGGGCTTATTCCGCCTGACTGTTCCGCTCTCGTGGTGTGCACCCGATTACGGGTAATCATTCACGGAGAGTTTGATCCTGGCTCAGGACGAACGCTGGCGGCGTGCTTAACACATGCAAGTCGAACGATGAACCCGCTTCGG
>NZ_PJME01000101.1 GCF_002954775.1 Streptomyces geranii | reverse complement strand
CGCCCCGGTTTCCTCGCCCCCGCCGCCCCTACCCGGTCCCATCCCTGGGGGGTGCCGGCCGGCGCTTGGTTTTTCAGCCCGTCCGGCGGTTGAGGACGGAGGGGGGTCTGGGGGCGCAGCCCCCAGGGATGGGACGGGTAGGGGCGGCGGGGGCGAGGAAAACCCCCACGTCACCCACCCAACACACCCAACGCCCGCCGAGCCACCTCCCGCCCGATCGGCAGCGAAGCCGTCGCCGCGGGCGAAGGTGCGTTCAGGACATGCACCGCCCGCGCCCCCTCCCTGATCAGGAAGTCATCCACCAGCGTCCCGTCCCGCAGCACCGCCTGCGCCCGCACCCCCGCCGCCGCAGGCACCAGATCCCCCTCGGTCACCACCGGCAACAACCTCCGCACCGCCCGCGCGAACGCCCTCTTCGACACCGACCGCCGCAGCTCCCCACCCCCGTACCGCCAATGCCGCGCGGCGATCCGCCAGGACCCCGGCCACCCCACCGTCGCCCCCAGCTCCCGCACCCGCACGGTCCCCCACCCGTACCCCTCGCGCGCCAGCGCCGGTACGGCATTGGGCCCGATGTGGACGCTCCCGTCGATCCCCCGGGTCAGATGCACCCCGAGGAACGGGAACGCCGGATCCGGCACCGGATACACCAGCCCCCGCACCAGCTCGGGCCGCGCCAGCGTGAAGTACTCGCCCCGGAACGGCACGATCCGCATCCCGGGCTCGTCGCCGGTCAGCCGGGCCACCTCGTCGCAGTACAGCCCGGCGCAGTTGACCAGCACCCGGCCCCGCACGATCTCGTCGCCCCTGGGCCCAGCCGTCCGCACGGCCACCCCGAGGTCCGCCCGCCGGTCGACCTGGACGACCCGGGCGTCGTACCGGATCTCGGCCCCGGAGGACTCGGCCAGCTGCCGGGCGACCGCCACGTAGTCGCAGATCCCCGTCGTCCCCACGTGTATGCCGGCGAGGCCGCGCACCTCCGGCTCGTACTCCCCGATCTGGGCGGGGCCCAGCTCCCGTACCGGAATGCCGTTCTCCCGGCCTCGCTGCACCAAGGCGTGCAGCCGGGGCAGCTCGTCCCGCTCCGTCGCGACGATCAGTTTGCCGGTGACGGCGTGCGGGATGCCGTACTCCGCGCAGAACTTGACCATCTCGGCGGCGCCCCGCACCGCGTACCGCGCCTTGAGCGACCCGGGCCGGTAGTAGATCCCGCTGTGGATCACCCCGCTGTTGCGGCCTGTCTGGTGCCGGGCCGGCCCGGACTCCTTCTCCAGCACCGTCACGCGCGTCCCCGGCGCGGCCCGCGTGATCGCATACGCCGTCGACAGCCCGACGATCCCCCCACCGACCACGAGCACATCACAGTCGTACGCCACCACCGGCACCACCTCCCACCCCCGATAGTGCACTGCACCACTGACACTCACTTCAAACACCGGGAACGACAGCAGACGCAAGGGGCGCGGGGAACTGCGCGACCAGCCACGATCGGCCCGCAGCCGCAGAACGCACCGTCACCACGCAGACGAGAAGGCGAAGATCCTTAAGCCGGAGTCATCAACAACGGCCGAGCCCGCTCCCGCAACTCCACCACCCGGGGTTCATCCCCGTACGGCTCCAACCGATGCAGAAGATCCTTCACGTACTCGGTGGTGCGCGCCGAAGAAATGCGCCCCGCAACCTCCACCGCCCGCACCCCCTGCTCGCACGCCGCATCGAGATTGCCCGACTCCAGCTCGGCGACCGCCGAGACGACCAGCCGCAGCCCGTGCGAGCGCACGAACTCCTCCGTCGGCCTCGACAGCGCCTGCTCCGTGAAACGGCGGACCTGACGCGGTGCCTTCAGGTCGCGGTAGCACTCGGCGGCGTCGGCGGCGAAGCGGTCGTACCCGTAGAAGCCGAGCCAGGTCGGGTCGTTGTCGCCGTCGCGGGCCCGCTCCAGCCAGCCCTCCGCGGAGCGCAGCGCCGCCCCGGCCGCGTGGGCGTCACTGGCACGCGCGTGTGCCCTCGCCTCGACCAGCCGGAAGAAACTCATCGTGCGGGCCGTCGCGAGGCCCCTGTTGCGCTCCAGGGCGGCCTGCGCGAGGTCGACGCCCTCGTCGCCGAAGCCCCGGTAGGTCGCCTGCAGCGACATCGAGGCCAGGACATAGCCGCCCAGGGGTACGTCCGCCGCCGCGCGCGCGAGGCGCAGCGCCTGGATGTAGTACCGCTGCGCCGCCTCCTGCTGCCCCGTGTCGAAGGCCATCCACCCGGCCAGGCGCGTGAGTTCGGCGGACGCGCCGAACAGTGCGCGTCCCACCTCGTCCGAGTACGAGCCCAGCAGCAGTGGCGCCGCCTCCACCCTTAAGCACTCGGGCACCATCGACGAACGCCAGTCGCCACCGCCGTACTTGGAGTCCCAGCGCCGGGCGTCCTCCGCGGCCTCCCGCAGTTTCTGCACGTCGCTGTGGCCGACTTTCAGCGGTGCTCCCGTGCCCTCGGAGAGGAGTGCGTCGCGTGCCACCGAGCTGTCGGCCGGGGTTATCAGCCACCGTGAGGCAGGCGTTGCGTATGCGCTCACTGCGAACGATCCGGCGAGCGACTGCCAGATGCCGCCGGATCCTGCGCGGCGGCCCGCGAGGTCGAGACGGTAGAGGTCGGTGGCCGAGCGCACCGCCTGTCCGACGTCCCGGGGGAAGGCGAGGCCCACCTCCGGCGCGGGATCGGCGTCGGCCAGGCCGATCTCGTGGAGCGGCACAGGCCGGCCCAGCTTCTGGCCGATGGCCGCCGCGATGAGGTGCGGCGCGGCGCCCTGCGGCACCATGCCCTTCGACACCCAGCGCGCCACCGACGTCTTGTCGTAGCGAAGAGTCAACCCGCGTTGAGCGCCAAGGTCGTTGACGCGACGCGCGAGTCCTGCGTTGCTGATTCCCGCGAGGGCGAGAACGGCGCCGAGTTTGTCGTTCGGCCCGCGTTGCTCCCTGGACATGCGCCACCCCTCGACACAGACGGCTGCCGCGCTGGCATAACCATGCGGCATTCGTAAACCCAGCGTAGTTCGCCGCATCCCAAGCGTTAAGAGGCATTGTTCCGGATGGCGGGATTGTGGTCCGTACGGAAGTTCTGGGGATGTACGCACCGTCGCGACGTGCCCCCGCTGTGTGGCCGTGCGCCTGTGCGTGCGCTCTTCTCCGGCCATGACGGGAGCGCTTCCATGGATTCCGCGTGGGTCGGCCCGCTGTACTGGATCCAGTGGGCTGGGGGACACCGCCGCCTACATCCCCGCGGGCGGCGGACCGGTCCGGGAGGCGAACTCCGCCTCCCGGACTGTGCGTGGACTCTGCCCTCCGCAGAGCCTGTACGGAGCGTGCTCAAGCCTGTCCCGGCTTCGCCAAGTTGGCCGAAAATCGACCCCGCCAACCTTGGGCGATTACCCCTCCCACCACGGAAATTGAGGGCGCATGGGGCGTCTTTGGGGAGCGTAACGGGGGCGCATTCAGGTCGTGGTCGGGCCGTGGTCAGGTCGTTCTCGGGTCGCGGTCGGGTCGTGGTCGCGCGGCGGACTCCCTGATCGGCGGCCGGCGAACTACCCCTCAGGGGCTGGCGGCTGGGTCGGGCGGCAAGTCCGCCGATGACCAATATCCCAGCGCCGAAGCCCCGCGGGCCCCTCATCGAAACTCCTTGATCCAAACGTTGAAGTCCCTTGAATCGCGGGTGCGTTCGCGATCGCACGGGCATGTACCAGGGGGTGCACAGGAGTTCGCAGGGGCGCACTTCGGGGAGCGCGAGCGGCTCCGCCGTCCCTCCCAGGCGCGTCCTTCATGGCAGAGTGGTGCCGAGTTCGTACGGTGCACTGGTTGTCCACAGCCTGTGGAGGCGTCGATGCGGTGGTTGGTGGGATGGAGCAGCACCGCAGCTGTGGCCGCCAAGTACGCGACCGGGCCCGCCGGTTACGCGGCCGGCAGCGCCGGAGTCGGAAACGGAAGCGGAACGGGCGCCGGCTACACGGCGGGCGCGACCGGCCACGACGGCGAGACGGTCCACCCGGTCGGCTCCCAACTCCTCTGGGGAGACCCCGATCCGCTCTGGGCGGTCGGCGACTGGCGCCCCGACGAGGTGCGTGTCGTACAGGCCGACGAGCAGACCCGCATCGCGGTCCTCGGCACCTGCGGAGCCACGGACGAACAACTGCGGGTCGCGCTGTTCGCCGCCCGCGGCGGGGCACTTCGCCATCTGACGGCCTGGCCGGGCAGCTACACGGCCATCGTCCAGGTCGGCCGCCGGCTCATGGTCTGCGGCGACCTGGCGGGCGCGCGCCCGGTGTTCTACACCCCCTGGGCGGGCGGCACGGCCTACGCGACGGCCGCCCTCCCCCTCGCCGACCTCATCGAGGCCAACCTCGACTTCGGCCACCTGGCCGCCCTGCTCGCCGCCCCCGACGTACCGGCGGCCCTGCACGACTCGACGCCCTACGACGGCGTACGACGCATTCCGCCGGGGCACGCGCTGATCCTGCGCGCCGGGGCCCGGGAGATCGCCGGGTACGAACCGGTGGCCTCCCTCGCGGTCGCGGCGGCCTCCGTGGACCCCGACAGCGCGGTGGACGGCGTACGGGACGCCCTGGTCGAGGCGGTACGGGCCCGGCTCTCGGCCCCGCGCCATGTGCCCGACGCCAACATGGACCCCGGCCCGGTACCCGGGATGGGCCCGGCGGAACGACGTGCCGCGCGCGGGATGCCCGTACCGGGCATAGGGGCGGACCTCTCCGGCGGCCCGGCCTCCGGAACCCTCGCACTCCTCGCGGCGGGCCTGCCGGGCATGCCGGGCACCGTCCTGGGGCACGGCACGGGCGCGGGGGAGCGGCTGCTGGCGGTGACCTTCAACGACCTGGCGGTGGGCGGGCGCGAGGCGGAACTGGAGCGGGCGGGGACCCTGGCGGCCAACCCGCGCCTGCACCACGTAGTGGTGACAGGCGATGAGGACGTCCTCCCGTACGCCGACCTGGACGGCCCCCTGACGGACGAGCCGGGCCCGAGCCTGGTGACGGCGGCGCGTCACCGAGCCCGCCTGGCCTCCGGCAGCGCGGACCACTTCACGGGCTACGGCGCCCGCCAGGTCCTGGACGCCCACCCCGCGCGCCTCGCCGACCTCCTCATGGACCGCAAACGACGTCACCTGGTCCGCCCGGTGGCGGCGCTCGCGAAGGCCGACGGCTCGGTGATGGTCATGGTCCCCGCGCGTGTGTACGGCGCCGCCCGCAAACTCGCCCGCACGCCCTACAAGGCCGGCATCGAGAACCTCGCCGACCGCCTGATGCAGCGCCGCTTCGACGAGCCCGGGGGCGCGGTCGGCGCCTCCCTGGCGGCCCTCACCTGGGCCAGACCCGGCCCCGCCGCGCGCTGGCTGACCGGCGAGGCGCTCGCTGAAGTATCGGTTCGCCTGAACTGGTCGACGGACCGCGCGGGCGCCGGCGTGGGCCCCGGCCAACGCCCCGGCGACTTCCGCGCGCGGGCGGCACTGGCCCGCCAGGCGGCGGACGTACGCGTCCTGGAACAGGCGGCGGAGATCCGCTTCCAGCGCCTGCACACCCCGTTCCTGGACAACCAGGTGGTACGGGCCTGCAGAGCCCTCCCCGAGGCCCTACGGGTCCAGCCGGGAGCCAGGGCCTCGATCCTCCGTACGGTCCTGGAAGGCGCCGGAGTGACGGACCTGCCGCCAGGCTGGGGCGCACCGTCGCACGCGTCGACCGCGGCGGCGTCGAGAACGGGCCTGCGCGTATCGGTGGACCACCTGATGACCCTCTTCGACACCCCCCTGCTGGCGGAGGCGGGCCTGGTGGAGGCAAGGGTGGTCCGCAAGGCCCTGCGAGCGGCGGCAGAAGGCGAGCCCCTCCCACTGGACGGCCTGGCAGACCTGGTCTCCCTGGAACTATGGCTACGCCGCCTCCTCTCCCGCAGAGGCACCTGCTGGACAGGCACCCCAGCCCGCCAACGAGCCGTACCGGCGGGGATCACGCCCCAGCGGGGGGCACTGGGAGCGGGTGCACGCAGGTAGCAGGGGCGGTGTTTTCCCACCCACCCACCCACCCGTGGAAGGCGTTTACCGGGCACCCTCGAACCCCCCGGCGCCGACCGGCGCTCAGAGCTACTGGCCCGCACAGCCTCCCCGCCCACCCACCC
>NZ_PJME01000100.1 GCF_002954775.1 Streptomyces geranii | reverse complement strand
CGGGCCTGCGCCCCTGAAAAGCAAGGGGCGCAGCCCTTGCTTTTCAGGGGCGCGGGGAACTGCGCGACCAGCCCCCACCGGCCCGCAGCCGAACGACTCGGGACGGACGGGTCTCGCGCTTTCAGGGGCGCGGGGAACGGCGCGAGCACCCCCCACCGACCCCCCACCCGCCCGACTACCCTGCATACATGCCCCCTGCCGCCGCCCCCGCCTACCGCCGTCTGAACGTCGAGGAGCGGCGCAGCCAGCTCCTCGAAGCCGCCCTCACCCTCTTCGCCCACCGCGCCCCGGAAGAGGTCTCCCTCGACGACGTGGCCGAGGCGGCAGGCGTCTCCCGCCCCCTCGTGTACCGCTACTTCCCCGGCGGCAAGCAGCAGCTGTACGAGGCCGCGCTCCGTTCCGCAGCGGAGGAACTCGAACTCTGCTTCGACGAACCCCCCGAGGGCCCCCTCCCCGACCGCCTCTCCCGCGCCCTCGACCGCTACCTCACCTTCGTCGACGAGCACGACGCCGGCTTCAGCGCCCTCCTCCAGGGCGGCAGCGTCGTCGAGACGTCCCGTACGACGGCCATAGTGGACCGGGTCCGCCGTACCGCCGCCGAGCACATCCTCAGCCACCTGGGGGTCACCGACCCGAGCCCCCGCCTGCGGATGACCGTACGGATGTGGATCACGGCCGTCGAGGCGGCCTCCCTCATCTGGCTGGACGAGGACAAGGACCCGCCGGTCGACGAGCTGCGGGACTGGCTGGTGGAACAGTTCACGGCGGTCCTGACGGTGACGGCAGGCCGCGACCCCCAGACCGCGGCGGTCGTACGCGACGCACTGGGCCCCGGCATCTCCGAAACCCCTGATACCTCTGATACCTCCGATACTTCTGATACCGGAAACTGATCCCGTGAAGAGCCAAGACACCGCCTTCGAGGGCGGCCCCCTGGACGGCCGTGTCCTGCCCATCCTGCTCGGGCCGACCGGCCACCCCCCGAAGACGTACAAGGTCCCGGTACCGGACGCGGCCGGCGGCCCCCCGACCGTGCTGGTCTACCGGCGCGTGCCGAAGGGGAACCCGGGCAAGCTGGGCCTGCACCCGGGCTGGAAGTACGCGTACGACCCGGAGGGAAAGCCGACCGACGGCAGGCTGCGCTGGCCGTGGTCGAAGCCGGCCGCCGGACCGGTGCCAGGCGCCACGCCGCCGGGCAAGCCGGACGACACCGACGGGTGACGAGGTTGGGCCGAACCGCGCACGCTCGCCGCGCGGACCGCGCCCCCACGTCACAAGCTCGCGGTGCGGAGCGGAAGGGCTGCCCCGCACCGGAGGTGATGACGTGTCAGGAAGGCTCCTGCGTCTGGTCTGTACGGCGGCCATGACGGCCGGCACACTCCTCGCACCCGTCCCGGCACTGGCGACACCGGAACCGAACCCAACGACGACGGGCACCTCCGCAGAACCGGCCTCCGGCAACGAGCCCCTCTCCGAGCCGGCCCCCGCCGACGGCTACCGCACCGAACCCGCCTCCGGCAACGAGCCACCCTCCGGGCTCGCCCCGGCGACGGATTCCCCCGCCGAGTCCTACCCGGCGACCGGCTCCCCGACCGAGCCCGCCACCGACGCCGACCCAGCCCCCGACGAGCCCTCCGTAGCCACCCTCCTGACAGACCTTCAGCGCCTCTACCGCGAGACCGAGCAGGCCACCGACACCTACGACGCCACCGCCGAGCGGCTGAAGCGGCAGCAGGCCGAGGTGCATCGGCTCGACCGGCAGCTCGTGCGGGCCCGGCTCTCGCTGCACGAGCGGCGCGGTGCCCTCGGGCGGCTCGCCCGGCAGCAGTACCAGAGCAGTACCGACATCTCGCCGTACGTCCAGCTGCTGCTGGCCCGCGATCCGCAGCACGCCCTCGAACAGGGCCATGTGATCCGGCAGTTGGCGCTGGAGCGGGCCGAGACGGTGGGCCGGCTGGTCGGCAGCGAGCGGCGCTCCGGCGGTCTGGCCCGCGCCGCCCGAGCCGCGCTGGACGAGCAACTCACCCTCGCCGAACGGCAGAAGCGCGACCGGGACGCCGTACGGGCCCGGCTCAGGGAGGTCGAGGAGCTGCTCGCCGGTCTGAGCACCGAACAGCTCGGCGAACTGGCCGAGTTGGAGCGTGCCGGCGAAGTCAGCGGCGAGCAGAGGGAGTTCGTCACCTCCGGTGCCCTCAGCGCCGGGCGGCTGCCGTCCCAGGACGGTGAGCAGGCCCTGCGTCATGCCGTGGCGCAGCTCGGGAAGCCGTACGAGTGGGGTGCCGAGGGGCCGACGGCGTTCGACTGCTCGGGGCTGACCTCGCAGGCCTGGGAGAAGGCGGGGCGGCCCATCCCCCGGACCAGCCAGGAGCAGTGGGCCCGGCTGCCGCACATCCCGCTGGCCGAGCTGCGCCCCGGTGACCTGGTCGTCTACTTCCCCGGCGCGACGCACATCGCCCTCTACCTCGGCGACGGCAGGGTCGTACAGGCGCCGCGTCCGGGCGCAAGGATCAAGGTGTCGCCGCTCTCGGCCAACCCGGTGCTGGGCGCCGTACGCCCGGACCCGGACGGGGAACCCCTGCGGCGCTACACACCGCCGAAGCTCCCCGCCGACGCGACGGCGGGCCCGGACGAGGGCTACGACTCCGTCACCGGGCCCACCTCACCCAGTTCCTAGGCACCCGCTCCCGCGACCGAACCCAGGTAAGCCGCCGTCTTCTCCGGCTCGTAGAAGAAGTTCTCGAAGTCCGACGGGTCGTTGAAGCCGTTCGCGAAGCGGGCGGCGACCGGGGGCAACTGGCCTGCCGCGCCTATGAGGTTGAGGATGTGCTCCGGCGGCGGGCCCAGCATCGCGTTGGTCCACTTGGTGACGTGCTGGGCGGTGTCCCAGTAACGGTCGAAGGTGGCCCGCATCCAGGTCTCGTCGAACTCCTTCTCGCCCTGCTCCAGGATCGAGGCGAGGTACGAAGCCGCGCACTTCGAGGCGGAGTTGGAGCCCTGGCCGGTGATCGGGTCGTTCGCCACGACCACGTCGGCCACGCCGAGGACCAGGCCGCCGCCGGGGAGGCGGCCGACCGGGTTGCGGACGGTGGGGGCGTAGCGGCCGGCCAAGGTGCCGCCCGCGTCGGTGAGTTCGACCTTGGTGGCCCGCGCGTACTCCCAGGGCGTGAACCGCTCCATGAGTTCCAGGGTCAGGGAGAGGTGCTCGGCAGGGTCGCGGACGCCGTTGAAGACGTCGAGCGGGCCGCCGGGTATGCCCTCCCAGAACAGGATGTCGGCGCGGCCCGAGGTGGTGAACGTCGGCATCACGAACAGCTCGCCGACGCCCGGGACGAGGTTGCAGCGGACGCCGTCGTAGTCGGGGTGCTCGGGGCGCGGGCCGAGGCCGTGGACGTAGGCGACGGCCAGCGCGCGCTGCGGCTCGCGGTACGGGGAGCGCTCCGGGTCGCGGGCGAACATCGACACCAGTTCGCCCTTGCCCGCCGCGACCAGGACGAGGTCGTACGTGCGGGAGAAGTAGTCGAGGTCGCCCACCGCCGCGCCGTGGATGACGAGTTGGCCGCCGCGCTGGGCGAACGTCTCCATCCAGCCCGCCATCTTCACCCGCTGGTCGACGGACTGGGCGTAGCCGTCGAGCTTGCCGATCCAGTCGATCGCGCGCTGGGTCGGACCCGGGTCGTGCGAGCCGGGGACGGCGACCGAGACGCCGAGTCCTTCGATCTTCGGGGCCTGGGACTCCCAGAAGTTCAGCTGGAGATCGCGCTCGTGCTGGAGTGCGGTGTCGAACATGCACTGGGTCGACATGACCCGGCCGGACCGGATCTCGTCCGAGGTCCGGTTGGACATCAGGGTGACCTCGTAGCCGTGCGACTGGAGGCCGAGGGCTATCTGGAGTCCGGCCTGACCGGCTCCGACGACGAGTATCTTCCGCATACGGTCTGGTCTCTCCCCTTGTCTCGGTTACTCGGGACTGACGTCCAGCGCGTGGCCCACCAGGGCGAGCAGGGTCTCGATCACCGGGACACGGCGCCGCGCATCCATGATCATGACAGGTATGTGCGGCGGCACGGTGAGCGCCTCCCGTACGTCCTCCGGGTCGAACTCGGCACTGCCGTCGAAGTGGTTGACGGCCACGACGTACGGCAGCCCGCAGCTCTCGAAGTAGTCGAGCGCCGGGAAGCACTCCTTCAGCCGCCGGGTGTCGGCCAGCACGACCGCGCCGATCGCGCCGCGCACCAGGTCGTCCCACATGAACCAGAAGCGCTGCTGGCCCGGCGTACCGAAGAGGTAGAGGACGAGGTCGTCGTCGAGCGTGATGCGGCCGTAGTCCATGGCCACGGTCGTGGTGCGCTTCTCGGGGGTGGCGGTGAGGTCGTCGGTGCCCTCGCTCGCCTCGGTCATCAGCGCCTCCGTCTGGAGGGGCTCGATCTCCGAGATGGTGCCGACCATCGTGGTCTTGCCGACGCCGAAGCCGCCCGCGATCACGATCTTCGTGGCGATCGGAGCGCGCGTGCGGTCCTCCTGCCACGGCCGCAACTCCTCCGTCTCGGCGGGGAGTCGGCCCTCCGCCGGGAGGTGGAGAAGCGGGGAGACGCCACGGGCGACGTCAGAGACTACGGAGTCCACTCAGCACCCTTTCCAGCAGCGCGCGGTCCGGCTGCCCCGGCCCGTGACCGGTTCCGTACACACGGATCTTTCCCTGGTCCGCGAGATCGCTGAGCAGTACGCGGACGACGCCCAGCGGCATCTTCAGCAGTGCGGCGATCTCGGCCACCGTACGCATCCGGCGGCACAGTTCGACGATGGCCCGCAGCTCCGGCATGACCCGGGTGCTGAGCGAGCCGTTCTCCAACTCCCTGCGCTCCTCGGGCGCTTCGATCGCGGCGACGAACGTCTCGACGAGGAGGACGTGGCCGAAGCGGGTCCGGCCGCCGGTCAGTGAGTACGGGCGTACCCGGGCCGGTTTGCGGTCGCCGCCGCGGACGGGCAGTTTGGGGGTGCCCGGGGTGGTGCTCACTTGGTGACCTCCGCCGAGCGGCCCGGTACCGCGCGGACGGCCATCGGGCCGACCTCGGTGGGTTCGTTGTCCGGCGTCCCGCGTTCGAGCGACTCCCGCAGCTCGCTGCGGAGTTCGGGGGTGAGGACGTGTCCGGCGCGGCCCACGAAGAGCGCCATGTGGTAGGCCACCACGCTCATGTCGCAGTCCGGGGAGCCGTGCACCCCGAGCAGTGATCCGTCGCTGATCGACATCACGAAGAGGCTGCCGTCCTCCATCGCGACCATGGTCTGCTTGACGCCGCCGTAGTCCATCAGCTTGGCGGCGCCGATGGTGAGGCTGCCGATGCCGGAGACGATGGTGGCGAGGTCGGCGGCGGAGCCCTTGGGGCCGCTGGGCTGATCGGGCCGGCGCTCCGCGTTGCGGTCCGGGTCGGACGAGAGCAGGAGCAGACCGTCCGAGGAGACCACCGCGACCGACGTGAGTCCCGGCACCTCCTCGACGAGATTGGTCAGCAGCCAGTGCAGGTTGCGGGCTTCACTGCTCAGGCCGAAGGTACTGGGCGCGGTCAACTGCTTGCCTCCTCGACTGTTCCCCCCGTGGTTTCCTCGGCATGTACGGGCTGTGCCGTACGTGCCGGCTGTGCCGGTCGTTCCGTGGGCTCGGTCGCCACCGTCCGCTCCTGCTCCGCGATCTCCGCCTCCACGTCCCGGCGTCCGTCGCGGGCACCCCGGTGGAACCCGCCGAGTCTGCGGCGCAACGCGTCCGCGTCGACGGATCCGATCCGGGGCCGCGGCGGCGCGGCGGGCGTGGTGATCTTCGGGGTCCGCTTGGGCAGACCCTTGTCGGTGAGCGGTTCGTCCTCGACGCGGTCGTGTGCGTCGGGGCCGATGGCGTACGGGTCCTGGGCGGCGATACGGGTGTCGGGAGCCGTGGGGACGGCCGGCTCGGGGGTGTCCTCGGCCGGGAGTTCCGGCACGAGCAGTTCCATGGTGATCTCGGACGCGGGGAGGGGTTCGGGGCCACGATCCGGGTCCGTGCCCGCACCCGCGTACGCGTCCACGTCCGACTCGGCGTCCGCCTCCGCGTTCCGTACGGCGCGCTCGGCGAGGGCGATCATCAGGTCCGGCGCGTCGGCAGCGACCGGGTCGGCCTCGGCGACCGGCGTCTCGGCCGGCTCCTCGCCCCGCTCCCCGTCAGGCGCCGGCGCCTCGGCCCGGCTCTCCGCCGGTTCCTCGGCCTCCGAACGGCCCTGCAGCACATTGGAGTTGACCTCGGCGTCGGCGCCCGGGAAGGACAGCGTGCCGCCTCCGAGCGTGGTCGCGGCCGAGGGCGTCACGGCGGCGGGGTCCGCGGCCAGCAGCGCCTTCGGCAGTACGACGACCGCCGCGACCCCGCCCTGCTGCTTCTGCTCCCTCAACTGCACGCGCACACCGTGCCGGTGGGCGAGCCGCGCCACGACGTACAGCCCTAGCCCGATGCCGTCACCGGCCTCGCCGTCGGCGCCCTCCTCGTCACCGGGCTCGTACGGAGCGTCCGGATCGAAGTCGGCGAGACGGGAGTTGAGGCGGACCAGGCGCTCGGCGGTCATGCCGATGCCCTCGTCCTGGACGGAGAGCATGATGTCGCCGCTCTCCAGCAGCCAGCCGGAGATCTCCACCGGCAGCTCCGGCGGGGTGAACGAGGTGGCGTTCTCCAGGAGTTCGGCCAGCAGATGGCTGACGTCGTCGGCGGCGAACCCGGCGAGGTGCGCGTGCGGCGGCAGCGCGGAGATCCGTACCCGCTCGTACCGCTCGATCTCGCTGACGGCGGCCCGGACCACGTCGACCAGCGGTACGGGACCCGCGTGCTGGTGGCCGTGTTCGGCGCCGGCGAGGACCAGGAGGTTCTCGCTGTGCCGGCGCATGACGGTGGCGAAGTGGTCGAGCTTGAAGAGGGTGGCGAGCCGGTCCGGGTCCTGCTCGCGCTCCTCCAGGCCCTCGATGACGGCGAGTTGCCGCTCGACCAGGCCCAGGGTGCGCAGTGCGAGGTTCACGAAGGTGCCGTGGATGTTGTCCCGGGTGCGGGTCAACCGGCCCGCCGCGTCTGCGAGTTCGGTGCGCAGGTCCTCGCGGGCGTCGGCCATCTTCTGGCGCTGGCCGACCAGGTGCTTGCGGTCGGACTCCAGGGTGGCGATGCGCTCGTGGACGGCGAGGGCGCGGGCGTGCAGGGCGTTGACCGAGCGGACGACCTGGGCGAACTCGTCGTTGCGGCCGGTGAACCTGACCGGTTCCTCGGCGAGCGGGTCGGCCGCCTCGGCGAGTCGGGCGGTGCCCCGGCGCAGTACGGAGAGCGGCCTGGTGAGGGTGCGGGCCATGGCGGTGGCGATGCCGGTGGCGATCAGGAGGAGGGCGCCGAGGGCGGCGATCCGGATCTCCAGCTCGGTGACGTCGTCGTCGCGGAGCTTGACGAGGGCCTTGGTGCGGCGCTCGAAGAGGGAGGCCTCGACGCCGCGCATCAGCTCGACCCGGGCGGAGAGCGCCGCGTCCACGCTCCTGAGGCTGGTGGAGAGTTCGCGGGTGGACAGCGTCGGCTGGTCGGTGAGCGAGGCGAGGTACTTGTCGGCGGTGTCGACCTCGGGTCCGGTGACCGTGGAGTCGTAGCTGCCGACGGCGGTCTCGGGGGCCGTCTCGCGGAAGTCGAGGATCGCCGCGTCGGAGCGCAGCCGGGCCTGCTGGGCGGCGGTGGTGAGCGCGTTCCGCGTCCTGGCGGCGGCCGGGGAGGTGACGGTCTCCTCGGAGGAGAGCCCGGTGATCGGGTCGTACACGTTCTCGGTGGACGTCGGCACGCTGAGCGCGGCGAGGAGGAGTCCCCGGGCGGCTGCGGCCTGCTGGACGGCGGAGTCCAGTTCGGCGAGGGCGTACGCGCCGGCGCCCGCGCGGGGCGGCTGCTCCTCGGCGAGCTGTTCGGCGAGGCGGTGCAGTCCGGCGATGGCGGCGGAGTAGGCCTCGTGCGCCTGGAGAGCGGTGCTCTTGCCGGTGATCGTCGCCTGGCGGAGCGTGGCGATCTCGTCCAGGTCCTCGCGCAGCGCGGCCGAGGTGTCGGGGTCGGCGCGCAGATCGCCGACCTGGCGGTCGACCCGGGCGGCGCGCTGCTCGGAGGGCGCCTTCGCCTTGACCCGTCCGGCGGCGATGTAGACGGTGACCTCGTCGCGTTCGTCGGCGAGCGAGTGGGCGAGGGTCAGCGCGTCCTGGGTCTGCGTCGCGAGCGTCACCAGGTCCTGGGAGTCGTGGAGCTGGGCGGAGCCCGCGATCAGGGAGGGGGCGCCGGCCCCGGCGATCGCGGCGGCCACGACGGCGACGGCCACGATGAGCCGGTTGCGGACGTGGCCGGGGCGTCCCCGGCCCGCGGGATCGGACGGGGCGTCACCGGTAGCGCTCCCCGCGGGAGCTGTCTGCCTGCCTGTGCGCCGAGGCCGCGTCTTCTGCACCGGTGCTCGCATTCCTGACTCGTGTGCCCATGGACCCGGGTGACGATGCGTCCGGACCCGGATGACGATCCGTCAACTGGATGGCCGCCCGGATGGTTCTGGCCTGCCGCTCACCCGGTAGGTTCCGGTTCTCCGGCACGGTCCGGCTCCCGACCCTCCCACGCCGGTGGGCGGGGAGCGCGTGTCACCAGACCCGCCACTCGAAGGAGTGAACATCAAGGAGTCAACATCGGCGGGGAGTTGGCGGCAAGTTCCTCTGGCCTGTGCTCCCACTGTGCCCGGTGGACCGGTTGGACGTGGGCGGCGGGCTTTGACATTATCCGCCACTACGTCTTCACGGAGTGGATCATTACCGCCCAAACCAGGCGTCTGACCAGCCGCTACCCACTGTTTCGGCAGCTGTTGCCAGCCTTTTGAGGACGTTGTGAAGGCCTCGTGCAGACTGGCCGGATGCGTACTGAACTCGCCACGGAGCCCGGCGATCCGGCCCGCCCCAATGAGGACTTCGCAGCGATCGGGCTTCCCGCCTCCGGACAGGGCGGTTCGCTCGTCGTCCTGGACGGGGTGACGCCACCGAGCACCGGGACGGGCTGTCTGCATTCCGTCCCCTGGTACACGGCCCGGCTGGGCGGCGCGCTGACCGAACTGTCGGTTTCGCAGCGGGATATGACCCTCCAGGAGGTGCTGGCGGCGGCCATCACTCGTACCGCCGAGGCCCACCGGCAAACCTGTGACCTTTCTCACCCCCGTACGCCCCAGGCGACGGTGGTCCTGGCCCGCTGGTCACCGGCCACCGTGGAGCACCTGGTCCTGTCCGACTCAGCCCTGCTGTCCGAGTCCCCGAACGGCACGGTCACCGTCCACCTGGACGACCGCCTCTCCCGGGTCCCCCGGGCCTCCCTGGCCACGAACGAGATCGCCGACGCGACGGTCCGCAACAAGGAGGGCGGCTTCTTCACGGCGGCGGCCGATCCGTCGGTGGCGTCCCGCGCGGTGACGGGCACCCTCCCACGCGCCGAGGTCCGCGCCCTGGCGGCCCTGACGGACGGCGCGACCCGCTGGGTGGAGCGATTCACCGAGGGCGACTGGACGGCCTGCCTCACCGCCGTACGCAAGCAGGGCCCGGGGGCCCTGATCGAGCGCGTACGGGAACTGGAGCGGGCGGACGCGGCGGCGGGCAGCCCCCGCCTGGGCCGCAGCAAGACGCACGACGACGCGACGGTGGTGTACGTGGAGCTGTAGGGCCGGGTGGACAGTGGCCTGCGGGACCCTACTTCTCCATACCGAGGTTCAGCTGATGCAGCAGCCGGGCCAGTTCGGCCACCTCGGTGCGGTCCCAGGCGCCCAGCTCGCGTACGTACCGCGCCCGCCGCGCCTCTCGTACGCTGCGGAAGCGGGCGCCGCCCTCGTCGGTGAGGTGGACGAGCCAGGCGCGGCCGTCCGCCGGGTCGGGCTCGCGGGCGACGAGGCCCAGCTCCTCCAGGGCGCGCAACTGACGGGACATGGTGGCCTTGCCGACGCCGATGTAGGCGGCGAGTTCGGTGGCCCGCTGACGCCCGCACTCGTCGAGCCGCACCAGCAGCCCGTACGCCGAGGACTCCAGGTCGGGATGGACCTCGCGGGCCATCTCCCCTGAGTTGGCCCGGGCACGGCGCAGAAACACGGTCAGCTCACGCTCCAGCGCGAGGAACTCCCGCTCGACCCCGGGCCCGGTACCGGGTCCGGAACCAGGCCCGGGTCCAGGTCCGGGCGTCGTGGACCCGACTCGCTGTCCGCCGAGGTTCCCCTCGCCGTTCACGTCCTCGCGCACGTCAGCACTCCTGATCCGGGTTCCGCCGCCCGGAGGGTCTCCGCCGGCCGGGCAAGGCCACGTCACCGCAGCTCGGACAGTATTTCGCAGGCCGACACGGCGGCCGTCCCCCGGGCCCCTGTCCGGCGTACGGGAAAGCCGGTGTCCGGCATACGGAAAGGCTCGGTGTCCGGCGTACGGGAAGGCCGGGCGTCCGGCGTACGGGAAAGCCCGGGCCCCGCTTTCCGGGACCCGGGCCTCCGCCGACCGGCAGCGTCCGTCACGCCGCTGCCGGAACCCTCACCTCCGCCGGGTTCTCCGCCGGGGTGAGCGCCAGTTCGAGGACCTGGCGGACGTCCGTGACGGCGTGGACGTCGAGCTTCTCCAGGACCTCGGCCGGGACGTCGTCCAGGTCGGCCTCGTTGCGCTTCGGGATGATCACCGTGGTGACACCGGCCCGGTGGGCGGCGAGCAGCTTCTGCTTCACCCCGCCGATCGGCAGCACCCGCCCGGTCAGCGAGACCTCGCCGGTCATGGCGACGTCCGTGCGGACGAGCCGTCCGCTGAGCAGCGAGGCGAGGGCGGTCGTCATGGTGACGCCCGCGCTCGGACCGTCCTTGGGCACCGCGCCCGCCGGGAAGTGGATGTGCACGCCCCGGTCCTTCAGGTCGCCGACCGGCAGCTCCAGTTCGGCGCCGTGCGAGCGCAGGAAGGAGAGCGCGATCTGCGCGGACTCCTTCATCACGTCGCCGAGCTGCCCGGTGAGGGTCAGTCCGGCGGCGCCGGTCTCCGGATCGGCGAGCGAGGCCTCGACGTAGAGGACGTCGCCGCCGGCCCCGGTGACCGCGAGCCCGGTCGCCACGCCCGGAACGGCGGTGCGCCGCTCGGCCGGGTCGGTGGCCGACTCGGGCACGTGATGGGGCCGCCCGATGAGCGACCGCAGATCACCCTCACCGACGGTGAACGGCAGCTTCCGCTCCCCGAGTTCGTGCTGTGCGGCAACCTTGCGGAGCAGCCGCGCGATGGACCGCTCCAGGTTCCGGACCCCGGCCTCCCGGGTGTACTCCCCCGCGAGCTTGCGCAACGCGCTCTCGTCCAGGGCGACTTCGGCCTCCTCCAGACCGGCCCGCTCCAACTGCCGGGGCAGCAGGTGGTCCCGGGCGATGACGACCTTCTCGTCCTCGGTGTACCCGTCGAGCCGCACCAGCTCCATCCGGTCGAGCAGAGCCTCGGGAATGGCTTCGAGGACATTCGCGGTGGCGAGGAACACGACATCGCTCAGGTCGAGTTCGACTTCGAGGTAGTGGTCGCGGAAGGTGTGGTTCTGGGCCGGGTCGAGGACTTCGAGCAGCGCGGCGGCCGGGTCGCCCCGGAAGTCGGAGCCGACCTTGTCGATCTCGTCGAGGAGGACGACGGGGTTCATGGACCCGGCCTCCTTGATGGCCCGCACGACCCGCCCGGGCAGCGCCCCGACGTACGTACGCCGGTGCCCGCGGATCTCGGCTTCGTCCCTGACCCCACCGAGCGCGACCCGCACGAACTTCCGCCCCATCGCATGGGCGACGGACTCACCGAGGCTGGTCTTGCCGACCCCGGGCGGCCCGACGAGCGCGAGCACGGCGCCACCACGACGCCCGCCGACCACCCCGAGCCCGCGCTCGGCACGCCGCTTGCGCACGGCGAGGTACTCGGTGATGCGCTCCTTCACGTCGTCCAGACCCGCGTGCTCGGCGTCGAGCACGGCACGGGCGCCCTGGATGTCGTAGGAGTCCTCGGTCCGCTCGTTCCAGGGCAGTTCGAGGACGGTGTCCAGCCACGTCCGGATCCAGCCGCCCTCGGGCGATTGGTCGGAGGACCGCTCCAGCTTGTCGACCTCCTTGAGAGCGGCCTCGCGCACGTTCTCGGGCAGATCGGCGGCCTCGACACGGGCCCGGTAGTCGTCGGACTCCTCGCCCTCCTGCTCGCCGTTGATGTCCCGCAGTTCCTTGCGGACGGCTTCCAGCTGCTTGCGCAGCAGGAACTCCCGCTGCTGCTTGTCGACGCCCTCCTGGACGTCCTTCGCGATGGTCTCGGCGACGTCCTGCTCGGCGAGGTGGTCGCGCAGCTGCTGGGTGGCGAGCTTCAGCCGGGCCACCGGGTCGGCGGTCTCCAGCAGCTCGACCTTCTGCTCGGTGCTGAGGAAGGGCGAGTATCCGGAGTTGTCGGCGAGCGCGGAGACGTCGTCGATGGCCTGGACCCGGTCGACGACCTGCCAGGCGGCGCGCTTGCGCAGCCAGGCGGTGGCGAGTGCCTTGTACTCCTTGACGAGTTCGTTGACATGACCGGGCAGCGGATCCGGGACGGTCTCGTCGACCCGGGTCCCCTCGACCCAGAGCGCGGCCCCCGGCCCGGTGGTCCCGGCACCGATCCGCACGCGCCCCCGGGCCCGGATGAGGGCACCAGGATCCCCGTCGGCCAGCCGACCGACCTGCTCGACGGTGCCGACGACACCGGTACTCGGGTAGGCCCCATCAATACGCGGCACCAGGAGCACCCTGGGCTTGCCGGGCTCGGTACGCGCGGCGGCCTGAGCGGCCTCCACCGCGGCCCGCACCTCGGCGTCGTTCAGATCGAGCGGAACCACCATTCCGGGCAGCACGACCTCGTCGTCGAGCGGCAGCACGGGCAGTGTGAGCGGTGTGGACGTCGAAGCCATGATCTCCCCTTAGGCATTCAAGTTGAGCTATGCCGACTCAATGCGTGGGGCTGCCTGATTGTTCCCGGGCGCGTGTTCGCCGTGAGCGATCACCTCTCCGCCGCTTCTGGTCGAGCACGGGGGATGCCTGGTCACCGGGGTGCCCTGGACACGGTGAGGGGTGGTGGCGGTGGGGTTCGGTACGCGGCCGGGCGCGCGCCCATTCACCCTCGCCCCCGCCGCCCCTACCCGTTCCCATCCTTCTGGGGGCTGCGCCCCCAGACCCCCGCTGTCGCGCTGAACGCGCTCGTCCTCAAACGCCGGACGGGCTGGATGGTGCGGGTCTTGGCTGGACGGGTGCCGGCCTTGGCTGGACGGGTGCCGGCCTGGGCTGCAAATGGTGCCGCCGGCCGGCGCTTGGTTATTCAGCCCGTCCGGCGTTTGAGGACGAGGCCGTCAAGGCCGATCAACCCCCCCCCCCCCCCCCCCCCCACCCCCCCCCCCCCCCCCGCCCCCCCCCACCCCCCCC
>NZ_PJME01000099.1 GCF_002954775.1 Streptomyces geranii | reverse complement strand
CAGCGGGGGTCTGGGGGCGCAGCCCCCAGAAGGATGGGAACGGGTAGGGGCGGCGGGGGCGAGAAAGTGCCTTGTCCGCCGCTCACGCATACCGCTCCAGCAGCCCACCCACATACCCCCGCAACCGCTCCCCGAGCACCTCAGCCGTCAGATCCCCCCGCCCCAACTCCCGCCAAGGCCCCGCCAGTTTCCCCGCATCCGGGGCATAGCCGAGCGCGTCGAGCAGCCGCCAGTACAAGTGGTCGCCGCCGTCCGCCAGCTGCCCCCCACCCTGCGCCTCGTACCGCTCCCGGAACCCGAGGCCGTACTCCACCCCGTGCAACAACGCGAGCGCGGTCGAACAGTGGGCCACATCGAGATCGGCGGGTCCCCACGAGGTCTCGACCCAGTCCACGACCCCGCTGACCCGCAACTCGTCCCCCTCGCCCTCGAAGAGGACGTTCCCGGGATGGAAGTCCCGGTGCAGAAAGCATCCGTCGTAGGAGGGTGCGGGCCCCCGGATCACGTCAACGGCCCGCGCCCACAACGCCTCGTGGTCCTCCCCGACGCCCCCGCCCAGCCCGACACGCACCCGCTCGGGAGACGTCCAGGCCTCATAGTCGCGCGGCCGTTCCATCGGAACGACCCGGTGGATCCGTACGAGTTGGGCCGCCAGCAGGTCGATCCGCCGCCGCAGATCCTCCTCGTCGACCCGCACCCGCCCCGGCAGCAACGACATCAACAGCGAGGGATGGTCGCAGTGTTCGGCGGTCGCGTCCACGCCGATCAGCTCCGGCGCCGGGACCCCTTCCTCCCCGGCCAGCAGCGCGAGCACGGACGCCTCACGGTTCAGCAACCCGGGCGCATGCCGCCGGAAGAAGGGCTTGACGAACGACCGAAGCACCAGCCCCGACCCCGCCCCCGACCCCGAACCCGAACCTGAACCCAGCCCCACCCCCGAACCCGAACCCGCCCCCGAACCCGAACCCAGCCCCACCCCCACCCCCACCCCCGAACCCGAACCCGAACCCGAACCCGAACCCGAACCCGAACCCGAACCCAGCTCCGCCCCCGACCCCGGCCCCACCCCGTCAGCAAGCTCAAGGAGCCGCATCTGCGAACTCCACCCACCCCGCAGCATCCGGACCTCACGCACCACCTGCCGCCCCTCGGACACCTGCGGCACCTGCTTGGCCACCCACGCACGAGTCGCCGCCCACACGGACCCACCCAGCCCCGTCAGCACCGCGTCCACGAACTCCCGCCGGTCGTCGGGGTGATCCCGGAACCGGAGCCCCAACATGTGGTCCGCGTCCGGCAGTTCGAGACGCGTGAACTGGGCCCGAGCCGCCAGCGAATCCGTCACCGCCTCCGTCACCTCGACCGGAATCACCTGATCCACGCCCGGCACCACCAGCACCGCCCGCCCCTCGTACGCCCGCAGCACCTCCAGCGCGGGCGCCCCGCGCCAACTCCCCGGCGTCCGGATCAACTCGCTGAAACGCCCGTCCCCCTCGCCGAAGGGCACATCCCACGCCTCGGCGGCGTACACGGCGGGTGCGCACAGCCCCAACGCGGCGACCCGCTCCCCGTAGTGCCCGGCGAGATCCGCCACCGTCTGCCCGCTCATGCTGAACCCCACCAGCACGAGCTGACTGTCCGCCGGAACCCGCGCCTCGATGACACCGACAGCCTGCTCGAACCGCCGCCGCAGGCTCAACTCGCTGAGCGCGCCCGTACTTTCGCCGTGCCCGGAGAAGTCGAAGGCGATCCCCCGGCACCCACGGGCGACGAACTCCCCGAGCAACGGCACCAGTCGCTCCTTGCTCCCGTTCCCGGCGCTGTGCAGCAGGACGACAACTGGCCCGCCCGGCTCATCCGCGTACACCCCGCTGAGCCGTTCACCGTCGAAGTCGTGGACGAAGGGCAGCAGTTCACTCATGGGTCAATTCACTCACGGCGGGCACCCGGAAATACGGATGCGCGGACTTCGTCTCCTTCCCTACGCTGGACAGGCGCCACTCACGGGACTCGGGGCTACTCTCTACGCACCCACGGACGCCCACCCGCGGCGCCCCGCCCCGACACGCGCAGGCACGCGCACCGCACCGCACTGCACCGCTCAACCATCCACGCCATCACAAGGAGTCCCGTCATGGGCACCTTGATCTTCGCCGCGACCGTCGTCCTGGTCATCATGGGCTTCAACAACAGCATCCTGTGGCTGGCCGCCGCCGGCCTGCTGTACGTCTACTTCCGCTACGGCCGTACAGGAAGCGGCGCCGCAACCTCCTCGTCCGGTCCAGGGACCGGCGCCGGCGCGGGAACCACGGGCTCCTCGCCCGCCAGCTACCGCGCCTACCGCCAGCGCAGGGACCAGCAGGCCAGGTGGGAGCGCCGCTACCGCCGCGAACGCCCGCTGCAGTCCCGCCGGGGCAAGTAGGACGGGCCCGGTAGCGAGGGGACGGCCCCCGGTCTGTCACGTCACAGCCCGGGGGCACCCCACACCGGAAACCACCGGTCAAGATCCTCCTCGATCCGCAGATCCCCGGAGAGCACGGCCCGCACCTGCAACTCAAGCGAACTGTCCCGCCGCTGCCCCCGACTGCCCCCGCCCCCGTCACCAAGCGGAGCAAAGGGATAAAAACTCCCACGCTTGTAGAGATAAACAAGCCCAAGCCGAGACGGACCCCCGCCCTCGCCCCCGTCTCCGGACCGCTCGAACCCCACCACGGAACACAGCAACTGAGGCCCGAACCCACTGGCCTCCAACGCACTGTTGACCGCGTGCAGATCCCCCACGAGCGCGGGCAGCTCCTCGCTCCCGCGCCGGGACACCAGCCACGAGTACCCGAACTCGTCCCGGACCAGCTCCACAGGCGGCCCGGTCCGCTCCGCATCCGCGTCGAGCAGTTCCCGGACCTCCTCGCGTACGTCGTCGAAGGCCGCGCCCTCCACGGTGGCGAAGCACACCGACCCCCCGCCCGTGGGCGTGAACCCGGCCGCGGCCTGGAGGGTCACCGCGGCCGAGGGCAGCCCGAAGAGCCGGTCGAGATCGGGCAGGACGGGTTTGGTACGCCCGAGCAGAATGTCCAGCAACCCCATGGGCAACAACTCCTCACAACGTCCCGGAACCCCTGGAACCCCTGGAACCGCTGCCGGACTCATGGGACTCAGGAGCCGCAGCCTCCCCCAACTCCCCGGAGATCCGCCCAAGTTGATCGAGCCGCTGCTCCAGACTGGGATGGGTGGAGAAGTACCGCGCCAGCCCGGGCTCCTTGCCGAGGGCGGGCGTGAAGTAGAAGGCGTTGAAGGCCTGCGCGGTCCGCAGGTCCTTCGACGGGATCCGGGCGATGTCGCCGGACACCTTGGTGAGCGCGGAGGCCAGTGCCGAGGGCCGCCCGGTGAGCAGCGCGGCCGAACGGTCGGCGGCCAGCTCGCGGTACCGCGACAGCGCACGGATCAGCAGAAAACTGATCGAGTACACCGCGGCGGAGACACCCATCACGGCCACGAAGATGACAGCGGTGTTCTGATCCCGCCGCCCGCCGAAGAGCTGCGAGTAGAAGGCGAACCGCACGATGAGCCCGGCGATGACACCGAGGAAGGACGCGATGGTGATCACGGCGACGTCCTTGTGCGCGACATGGGACAGCTCGTGCGCGAGCACACCCTCCAGCTCGGCAGGCTCCAGCCGCCGCAGCAGCCCGGTGGTCACGCACACCACGGCGTGATCGGCGTTACGCCCGGTGGCGAAGGCGTTGGGCATGTCCATATCGGAGACGGCGACCACGGGCTTGGGCAGATCGGCCACGGCACACAGCCGGTCGATCACCCCGTGCAGCTCGGGATACTCCTCCCGCGTCACGACCCGCCCGCGCATCGCGAAGAGGGCGACCCGGTCGGCGAACCAGTACTGCGCACCGAGGAACGCCGCCGCGACCACCACGACCAGCACCCAGGACTTCAGCAACACGATCAACGCGGCGATGAAAGCCACGTACAGCAGTCCGAGCAGAAACAACGTGACCGTCATCCGCACGGTCAGCCGTCGATCGCTGTGCACTCGGTTCGGCATCGATACCACCCCGCAGTCAGGCACTCGCCCCACTGCCCAGTGTGCACCCGCCCCGTCCCATGAAGCGGTCGGGACCAGCCCTAGGACCAGCAAAGGCGGGCCATCCACTCCCCACCCACGGACTACCTGGACAGCAGCCGCCCCCGGGCAAGCAGCTCGACCACCTCCGCAGACCCGCGCGGCACATCGCCGGTCGACTGCCAGCCCCGTACCGACGCCGCGGCCCATTCCCGCAGCCGGACATCGGGATCGTCGAGCAAGGAGACGGCGGCCCGCAGCCGCACCAGCCCCCCGCACGCGTCCAGCAGCCGGAAGGCGGCCACCCGCGCACACCTCGGCCACCCGTCCCCGAGCCGCTCCGCCAGCCGGTCGGTGTCCAGCGACCGGGCGAAGGGCAACAGCGCCGACGTCACCTCCCGCACCACCCCGGGCGCCGGATCGTCGAGCAGTACCCACAGCCGTCGTACGTCCGTCACATCCAACGTCCGCAGCCCCGCCACCGCCCGCGCTCGCACCCGGGGGGCGGCATGGCCGAGCAACGGCCACAGCAACTCCGCGTCGACCCGCTCCCCGCACTCCGCGAGCCCGGCGACCGCACCGGGAGCCAGCGCCGGGTCGTCCGCCCGGGCACACCGTTCCCGGTACCAGGCCCGCGGATCGCCCCCGGACTGCCGTACGACATACCGCGCACAGGCCCGCACCACCCCGGCCCGGTCCCCGAGAAACCCCACCGCCCG
The DNA here is from genome assembly GCF_002954775.1 of Streptomyces geranii. Lineage (GTDB taxonomy): Bacteria > Actinomycetota > Actinomycetes > Streptomycetales > Streptomycetaceae > Streptomyces > Streptomyces geranii. Next base: position 8,668 of record NZ_PJME01000099.1, on the reverse strand, counting down.
CTCCCCGCGCCCGGCCCGCCGCAGCGCGGTCACCCCGGCGGCCCGCACCCGCGGCCCGGGCGCGCGGAGCAGCGAGTCGATCACGTCGTCCGCCGCACCACCACCTTCCCGTACGGCGGCCAGGGCGGCCTCGGCGCACAGGTCCTGGACGACGGGGTCGGGGTCGCGGACGGCGACGCGGGCGAGTTCGCCGGGGGAGAGGTACCCCTCGTCGACGGCCAGCCGGTACGCGAACCGGCGTACCCCACGGTCGGCCGCGTCGAACAGCGGAGCGAGCCGCGCACGGGGCGACCGGCGCAGCACCTCGTCGAGCAGGTCGACGGCGAAGACACCCCGTCCGCGTCGACCGCCCAGCAGGATCAGCGGGGCCAGTCCGATGGCCGTGTCCACGTCGTCGAGCACCGCCCGCAGCACCTCCCGGGCCCGCTCCCGCACGGGAGCCACCCAGTCGGCGGTCCGGACGACGACCAACGGCCACAGCTCGGGACACCCGGCCGCACCTTTGAGAGCCGCCTCCCGCACCCGGCCGTCGCGATGGCACAGGGCGAGCGCGAGCCGGGACTCGGGGAGCGCGTCGGAATGCCGGAGGGCGGAAACCTCGGCAGGAGTCAGCGGGAGCCAGTCGAGCCAGGACCGAATCCCCGCATCCAGCCCGAGCCAGGCCGCCGGCTCCGCGACATCGAGCACGTCCGACAGCGCGGCCCCCTCGGCCAGCCGCCGAGCCGAGGCTTCGCCACCCCTGATGTCAGCACGAATGTCCGTACGCATGCCCACCCCCCGTTCCGCCCGCCCCCTGATGCAACTCGACCCTAGTAAGGCGCCCGGAACTGGACGTACCCCAGCAGCAGGATGACCGCGGCGACGCAGCCGAGGACGACGGTCGCCGATATCCAGGACGACCGACGCGGTCCGGAATGCTCCGGCTCACCCCGGAACGGGACCGCCTCCGGCGGGTTCTCCTTCCAGCGGGCGGCCAGCATGCGGGCCCGGGCGGAGGGCTCCTTCAGCTCGGCGTTGTCCGCCCACTTGATGTCGAACTCCCGCTCCGCGTCGTCCTGTTCGGACATCCCCGTTCCCTCTCCCATGCCTGATTCGAACAGTCGTCTAGATAATAGGTGAGGTTGGTCGCCGGACTCCGGCCTGACTGAGAAGTGGGAACGGGCGCAGATCAGTCCTCGCCCCGACCGCCCGGAGAATCCCGACCCTGAGCGCGGGAGCCCGCCCCGCCGTTCAGCTCCCGCCGGAACCGACGCCAGGACCGGACGATCTGCGGCAGCCTCGACAGCACGTCGTTGACCTGGGCCAGCAGCAGCGAGAGGCACCCGAACCCCGCGAGAATGGCCAGACTGACGTCGTCCCACTTCACAGCAGGTCCCGGCGGAGGATCCAGTCGAGCGCGTCCACACCCAGCCGGTCCGGTGCGTCGCGCAACGCGGCCTCCACCGCGGTGAGGTCGGCCAGCGTCTCGGGCGCCTCCGACCGGTCGAGTGAGGCGAGTCGGTCCAGAGCCGCGGCGACTACGGCGGGCCAGCCCGGCATACCGAAGTGGGCGACATCCGTGAGCGCGGCCGACGTGGCTCTCTGCAGGACTCCGGTCCGCCAGTCCTGGTCGCGCATGATCTTCGACGTGTACCAGACACGGTCGTCCACGTTCTGCACGAACTCCTCCGTGGGCTCTCCGCTGCCGCGCAGGGTGAACGTCGAACCGCCCGCCCAGGGGAGGTTCACGTCCGCGGCGACGGCTTGGAAGGCGAGCAGTGCCTCGGGCCCGTTCTCCCGTGCGGCGAGGAGCGCTGCCCGGGCCCTGCGGTACAAGTCGATTCCCTGTGCGAAGAGGTCTCCTGGGCCGGGTCCCCGCTCCGTCTCACAGATCTCTTCCAGCGGCCCGTCCCGCCAGGCGACGGCAACGAGTCCGACCGCCGCCGCACTGACGACGAGTTCCGTGTCGTCCGCGTCGATACCGCAGTACGTCAGTACGGTGGCCAGGTCCTCGCTGCTCACGGTGGCCTCCGTCTCCTGGGGGACCGCCGGGGAGAACCGGGTCCCGTCGTCCTCCCGGCCTTCGATCTCGACCCCGTGCTCTGCCAGGTCCTCGAAGATCGCGTCCGGTCCACAGTCGATGTGGTCGGTGTCATGCTGTCCGGAGCAGTCATCGGGGCATTCCAGCTCCGCGCACACTTCGGGCTCCGGTGGGGCGGCTTGATTGATGAGGTGGTAGGCGAGCCGGTCGGCCACCACCTCACGCGCGGAGATCATCTCCAGACCGAGCCGGAAGCGCTCGTCCTGCAATGCCGTGCTGTCAGCATCGATGGACGGCGGCGGTTCGGGGACGTTCTCGGGGGCCCAGGCATACGCCGACTCCAGCGACACATACAGCCAGGCGATCCGCAGCGGTTCCACGGTCCCCTCGGCGGCGATCCGGGTGACGGCCTCGGCCGCCTCCCGCACCCTCTCGATGCCGGCCAGATACCGTTCGCACTTCGCCTCCCACACGGCTCCCTCGGTCCTGGCCCGTTCGGCGTCCTGGACCAGTCGGGCATCGCGCGACCGGCGGGCCAGTGTGACCAGACGGGTCAGACAGGGGCGGCATCCGAACAGCCCCGATGTCGGTGTCGGGCCGAGTGGGACGGGTCCCAGTTCCTCGCCGAACGGCTTGGCGCACAGACAGCATTCCAGGGCGCCCACCTGACGAGACGTGGGCATGGTGGGCAGGGCGGCGCGGATCGTGGCACGGGCGTAGGCAGGGATGTGCATGCGTGGCGACTCCTCGGCAGAAGGCGCTCCGTCAGCGCCCTCTCCATGCTCACCTCGGCTGTCGGCCGCAAGTCACGGTTTGGCAGGCGAGACCCGGAACTTGACGAAAGCTGACGCGGCTCTGGCCTGCGCCTTCTACGGTGTTCGCTTGACTTGACACGCTGAGTGAGAGGAATTCAGGTGGCTGCCTCCACCCCTTCGCCCCAACCGACGGGCCCGCACCACGAGTTGGTCGAGGCGCTGCAGGAACTGCGCCGCGCGGCGGGGGTGGTGAGCATCCGGGGAGTGAGCACGCTGATCCGCAGCCGCGAGGACCTGCTGTCGGGGGCCAGCCACGAGACCGTACGGGCTGCTCTCAACGGGTCACGTGTGCCGCGCTGGGAGACCGTTCACGACATCGTCGTGGTCCTGGCCGAGCGGTGCGGTCGGGACACGGAGTCCGAGAAGGCCAGGTTCCTGTCGCTGTGGCGCGCGATCCACGAAGGAGAGGCTGGTGCCCTGAAGTCGTTCCAGGAGCTCGTCCACGGCGGTTGGGGAGGTGAGGACGGCAACTGGACCGCCGAGCAGGTCATGGGCGTGCTGACCAACCCCTACAACGCCATCGAGATCCATCCGTCGCTCGCCACTCCACACGAGCCGCACATGTCCGAGGACGACTGGGTCCGCTTGATGCTGAGGCAGATCGAGGAGCAGGGCACCGAACACACATTGCGGGTCCTGCTGCACATGCTGAAGGGCGACTACGTGGGAGCGGAGAGGGGCTCGCCGTACGGCTACCGAAATCCCGACCGGGAGGCCATGGAGGCCTACGCGGCGTTCCAGTACGGCTGCGGGGAGATTCGTCGGCGCCTGGGCGGCGAACCCAATCTCCTCGCCGAGTCGATCCGAGCGATGCGCGCCGACGAGACGATGAGCAGGGACGACCGGGCCGACATGCTGGAGTCCGAGTCGGACATGAGCCTCATGCGCGAGGTGATGATCGTGACTCCGGACACCTGGGACGAGGTTTCCGAGGAGGCACATCACATGGTCTTCGGCTACCTCATCAAGCAGATAAGCCCTGTGGGCCCGTTGGGGCTTCCCGACTCCGAGCGTTTCCGGATCGTCTGGCGCGTCCCCGAGCCCGCGAGCGCGTGACATGACGCGGCGGGGGCCGCCATCCTCGCGGACGGCGGCCCCCAGAAGCTCTCGACGGTGTCGATCACACGTCGAAGTACAGCTCGAACTCGTGCGGGTGCGGACGCAGCTGCAGCGGAGCGATCTCGTTCGTGCGCTTGAAGTCGATCCACGTCTCGATCAGGTCCGGCGTGAAGACGTCGCCCTGGAGGAGGAACTCGTGGTCGCGCTCCAGGGAGTCGAGGACCGCTGGGAGGGAGGTCGGGACCTGGGAGACGCCCGCGTGCTCCTCGGGGGCCAGCTCGTAGAGGTCCTTGTCGATCGGCTCGGCCGGCTCGATCTTGTTCTTGATGCCGTCCAGGCCCGCGAGGAGCAGGGCGGAGAAGGCGAGGTACGGGTTGCCGGAGGAGTCGGGCGCGCGGAACTCGACGCGCTTGGCCTTCGGGTTGGAGCCCGTGATCGGGATACGCATGGCCGCGGAGCGGTTGCGCTGCGAGTAGACCAGGTTGACCGGGGCCTCGAAGCCGGGGACCAGGCGGTGGTACGAGTTCACCGTCGGGTTGGTGAACGCGAGCAGCGACGGGGCGTGCTTGAGGATGCCGCCGATGTAGAAGCGGGCGATGTCCGACAGGCCCGCGTAACCGGCCTCGTCGTAGAAGAGCGGCTGGCCGCCGGTCCACAGGGACTGGTGGACGTGCATGCCCGAGCCGTTGTCGCCGAAGATCGGCTTCGGCATGAAGGTCGCGGTCTTGCCGTTGCGCCAGGCCACGTTCTTGACGATGTACTTGAAGAGCTGGAGGTCGTCGGCCGCGGCGAGCAGCGTGTTGAACTTGTAGTTGATCTCGGCCTGGCCGGCGGTGCCCACCTCGTGGTGCTGGCGCTCGACCTGGAGGCCGGAGGCCGCCAGCTCCAGGGAGATCTCGGCACGCAGGTCGGCGAAGTGGTCGACCGGCGGGGTCGGGAAGTAACCGCCCTTGTAGCGGACCTTGTAGCCGCGGTTGTCCTCCAGCGCACCGGTGTTCCAGGCGCCCGCCTCGGAGTCGATGTGGTAGAAGGACTCGTTCTCGCGGGTCGCGAAGCGCACCGAGTCGAAGACGTAGAACTCCGCCTCCGGGCCGAAGTAGGCCGTGTCGGCGATACCCGTCGAGGCCAGGTAGGCCTCCGCCTTCTTCGCCACGTTCCGCGGGTCACGGCTGTACTGCTCGCCCGTGATCGGGTCGTGGATGAAGAAGTTGATGTTGACCGTCTTGTCCTTGCGGAACGGGTCGACCCGCGCCGTGGACAGGTCGGCGCGCAGCGCCATGTCGGACTCGTGGATGGCCTGGAAGCCGCGGATCGAGGAGCCGTCGAAGGCGAGTTCCTCGTCCGGGTCGAAGGCCGTCGCCGGCAGCGTGAAGTGCTGCATCACACCCGGCAGGTCGCAGAATCGGACGTCGACGAACTTGACGTCCTCGTCCGCGATGTACTTCTTGGCCTCGTCGGCGTTCTGGAACATCCAGCTCCTCCTACTCCCGGCCGTCCGTGCCGGGGTGGTAGTTCGTTCGTGCGGCCAGTGCGGTGGCACACGTTGGATCCGACCATAGGGACAGGTGATTTCTCAGGCATGACCCATTTGTTTCGACCAAGTTAACCGGACCTCGCCCCAGGTGACCCACCTGTGGGTATCGGAAATCGGGCGCAGTACGGTGGTCGGGTGGACAACAGGGACGCAATCGGATCGTGGCTCTCGGGCCCGCGCGCAGCCGCGGAGCAAGCCGGTGTCGACTTCGGATACCGGGGCGAACAGCTCGGTCTGCCGGAGGCGGGACCCGGCTCGATCGCCCGTCCGGGCCGCCGCCTCGGCGCACTCGCCGTCGACTGGGGCCTGTGCCTCCTGATCGCATACGGCCTGCTCACCGACGGCTACAACCAGGCCACCGGCAACTGGGCCCTGCTGATCTTCTTCGTCATGGGCGCTGCGACGGTCGGCACGGTCGGCTTCACCCCGGGCAAGCGTCTCTTCGGCCTGCGCGTGATCGCCCTGGAAACCGGCCGCCCGCACCCCCTGCGCGCCCTGCTCCGCACGGCCCTGCTCTGTATCGCCGTACCGGCCATGGTCTGGGACCGCGACGGCCGCGGCCTCCACGACCGCCTGGCCCGCACGGCCGAGGTCCGGATCTGACACACCGAGGTCCGGATCTGACCCGAGGTCGTCCGGCAAGAGGCTCCGATACGAGGTTGGGGGCGCCCGGAGTGATCCGGGCGCCCCCAACCTCGTACGAGCGGGAATGTCGGTGTGTCAGCGCATCTTGCCGCCGCGCGGCATGCGCATCCCCTTCGGCATCGGGCCCTTCGGGAGCGGCATGTTGCTCATCAGGTCGCCCATCGCCCGCAGCCGGTCGTTGGTGGCGGTCACCTGGGGGCCGGCGAGGACGCGCGGGAGCTTCAGCATCGTCGTGCGGAGCTTCTTCAGCTCGATCTGGCCCTCGCCCGTGCCGACCAGCAGGTCGTGCACCGGGACGTCCGCGACGATGCGGGCCATCTTCTTCTTCTCGGCGGCCAGCAGGCTCTTCACCCGGTTCGGGTTGCCCTCGGCGACCAGCACGATGCCGGCCTTGCCGACCGCGCGGTGCACCACGTCCTGGCTGCGGTTCATCGCCACCGCCGGAGTCGTCGTCCAGCCCCGGCCGATGTTGTCCAGTACGGCCGCAGCGGCACCCGGCTGGCCCTCCATCTGCCCGAAGGCGGCCCGCTCGGCCCGGCGCCCGAACACGATCGCCGTCGCGAGGAAGGCGAGCAGGAGGCCGAGGATTCCGAGGTAGATCGGGTGACCGATCAGGAATCCGATCGCGAGGAAGACACCGAAGGTGAAGATTCCGACAGCCGCGAGTACAAGACCGATCTTCTTGTCGGCCTTGCGGGTCATCTTGTACGTCAGAGCGATCTGCTTGAGTCGCCCGGGGTTCGCGGCGTCCGCCGCGGTTTCCTTCCTCGCCATGCCGTGAAGTCTACGTGGCCTGGGAAGCGCCGACGACGCCGGTGCCGTGAGGAGAGGGGGAGAGTGCGGGAGAACGAGGCTCAGGGGTGGGTCGCGATGGCCTGGTCGAGGACGCGCTGCGCCTCGACCCGGTCCTTGGCGCGACGGCGGTCCTCCAGGACGGAGGTCCAGGCGTTCTGCCGGGCGGTGCGCTGGCCGCTGCCCATCAGCAGCGACTCGACGACGCGCAGGGCGTCGGTGAACGACGGAATGGGAGTGGCGCGGACGGGTGCGGCCTGCATGGTGGTGGTCCCCCCTCGGAACGGCTCTGGGTAAGGGTGCACATCGTGTAAAGCCAGGGTCACTGATTGGTGTTACCAGGGCGTGACCTGCCGGTCAAACACCGATGAAACCTTGATACGGAAGGCGAAAACCCTGATGCGGCCCTGACGTATGCCCTCAACTGGGAGGACTGTCAGGACCGCATGGAATCGGCCGTTACTGGTGGGTAGTCACTTGTGCGCGAATTCACACGTCTGCTGCGCCTTTGCTGGGCAGGGTGAGTGACGGTGTGTCAGGCGGTGTGCGGTCCTCAGACAGCCTGGGAGGCGATGTACGCCCCACGCTTCTCGACGGCCATCTGGTAGAGCCGCCCGGCGCGGTACGACGAACGCACCAGCGGGCCGGACATGACCCCGGAGAAGCCGATCTGCTCGGCCTCCTCCTTCAGCTCGACGAACTCGTGCGGCTTCACCCAGCGCTCGACGGGGTGGTGCCGGACGGTCGGCCGCAGGTACTGCGTGATGGTGATCAGCTCGCACCCGGCCTCGTGCAGCTGCCGGAGCGCCTCGCTGACCTCCTCGCGGGTCTCGCCCATGCCGAGGATGAGGTTGGACTTGGTCACCAGGCCGTAGTCGCGGGCGTCGGTGATGACCTTGAGGGAGCGGTCGTAGCGGAAGCCGGGGCGGATGCGCTTGAAGATGCGGGGGACCGTCTCGACGTTGTGCGCGAAGACCTCGGGGCGGGAGGAGAAGACCTCGGCCAGCAGCTCCGGTACGGCGTTGAAGTCGGGGGCGAGCAGTTCGACCTTGGTGCGGCCGGACTCGCGTGCCGCCGTCTGCTCGTGGATCTGGCGGACCGTCTCGGCGTACAGCCAGGCGCCGCCGTCTTCGAGGTCGTCGCGGGCGACGCCGGTGATGGTGGCGTAGTTGAGATCCATGGTGACCACGGACTCGCCGACCCGGCGGGGTTCGTCGCGGTCGAGGGCCTCGGGCTTGCCCGTGTCGATCTGGCAGAAGTCGCAGCGGCGGGTGCACTGGTCGCCGCCGATGAGGAAGGTCGCCTCGCGGTCCTCCCAGCACTCGTAGATGTTGGGGCAGCCGGCTTCCTGGCACACGGTGTGCAGGCCCTCGCTCTTCACGAGGTTCTGCATCTTCGTGTACTCGGGACCCATTTTCGCCCGGGTCTTGATCCACTCGGGCTTGCGCTCGATGGGGGTCTGGGCGTTCCGGACCTCCAGGCGCAGCATCTTGCGTCCGTCGGGTGCGACTGCGGACACGATGGCTCCCTTTAGCTTCGATTCTTCGGCGTACACCAGGGTACGCCCGTGCGCTTCCCGCCCTACGAGACGGGCAACCTTCGGGACGGGGGGTGCATTCCCTGGGCGGTTTTTTCCCTCGCCCCCGCCGCCCCTACCCGTCCCATCCCTGGGGGCTGCCGCCCCCGGACCCCCGCTTTGTCCTCAGGCGCCGGACGGGCTGGAGGGTGCGGGCCTGGGCTGGAGGGTGCCGGGGCGGGGGTGGGGGGGTTATGAGGGGGTGGTGGGCGGGGAAAAAAGGCCGG
>NZ_PJME01000098.1 GCF_002954775.1 Streptomyces geranii | reverse complement strand
CGGGCTGACTACCTAGCCCCGCCGGCGGTTGGGGTCCAAGGGGGGTCTGGGGGCGCCGCCCCCCGACGGAGGGGAACGGGGAGGGGCGGCGGGGGCGAGGAAAGGCCGGTCCCGGGCCGTCAGCCTCGGATGATCGTCAGTACCTCGTCCCGGACCTTCTCCATCGTCGCCTCGTCCCTCGCCTCCGCGTTCAGGCGGAGCAGAGGCTCCGTGTTCGACGGGCGGACGTTGAACCACCAGTTCGTCGACGTGACCGTCAGGCCGTCCAGTTCGTCGAGTTCGATGCCTTCCTGGGCCTCGTACGCCGTTCTGATCGCGGTCAGGCGGGCCGTCTGGTCGGTCACCGTGGAGTTGATCTCGCCGGAGCCCGCGTAGCGGTCGTACTGGGCTACCAGGGTCGACAGGGGGCCGTTCTGGCCGCCGAGCGCGGCCAGGACGTGGAGGGCGGCCAGCATGCCCGTGTCGGCGTTCCAGAAGTCCTTGAAGTAGTAGTGGGCGGAGTGCTCGCCGCCGAAGATCGCGCCGGTGCGGGCCATCTCGGCCTTGATGAAGGAGTGGCCCACGCGCGTGCGTACCGGCGTGCCGCCCTGTTCGCGGACGACCTCGGGGACCGACCAGGAGGTGATCAGGTTGTGGATGACGATCCCGGAGCCGCCGTTGCGGGCCAGTTCGCGGGAGGCCACCAGGGCCGTGATCGCCGACGGGGGGACCGGGTCGCCGTTCTCGTCGACGACGAAGCAGCGGTCCGCGTCGCCGTCGAAGGCGATGCCCAGGTCTGCGTTCTCCTCGCGGACGCGCTTCTGGAGGTCCACGATGTTGGCCGGGTCGAGCGGGTTGGCCTCGTGGTTCGGGAAGGTGCCGTCCAGTTCGAAGTACATGGGGAGGACGGTGAGGGGCAGGCCCGCGAAGACCGTGGGCACGGTGTGGCCGCCCATGCCGTTGCCCGCGTCGACGACCGCCTTCAGGGGGCGGATCGACGTCAGGTCCACGAGCGAGAGCAGGTGCGCCGCGTAGTCCTGCAAAGTGTCACGGCGCGTGATCGTCCCCGGAGTCACCGGTTGCGGTTCCGGTGCGCCCTCGTCCAGCCATGACTCGACCAGTTCGCGGATCTCGGTCAGGCCCGTGTCCTGCCCGACCGGCGCCGCGCCCGCGCGGCACATCTTGATGCCGTTGTACCGGGCCGGGTTGTGCGAGGCGGTGAACATGGCGCCGGGCAGGTCGAAGGCGCCCGAGGCGTAGTAGAGCTGGTCCGTGGAGCACAGGCCGATCTCGGTCACGTCGACGCCGCGTGCCGCCGCCCCGCGCGCGAAGGCCCGCGACAGGCCGGGCGAGGAGGGGCGCATGTCGTGGCCGGTCACGATCGCGTCCGCCCCGGTCACCTGGACGAAGGCGGCGCCGAACAGTTCCGCCAGCGGCTCGTCCCACTGGTCGGGGACGACACCACGTACGTCGTACGCCTTCACGAGCTGCGACAGATCTGCGGGCACGGCCGGCCTTCCTGGAAGTCCTGTTCGGTCGCCCCAAACTACCCGCCCGCACTGACACATCCCGGTGCGCGAACCCCTGCCCGTGCGCCCTCTCCTCCGCCCTCTCCCTTGGTCCACCGGCATGCCGTAGGCGAGGCGGGCGACGAGTGCGGCGGCCAGGAGGCCGGTCAGGCCCGCCCGGTGGGCCTTCGTGCGGACGCCGCCGAGCAGGACGAGGACGATGACGAGGGGCAGGGGCGCGACGAGGGCGGACAGGCCGAGCGAGTCGGCGACGGGTTCCGGTTCCTGGACGTGCACGGGTGCCTCCCCGGATGTCGCGGTGGATTCCGCGATGCGGAAAGCGGTTTCTCGCGGGTTCCGGAATCGCCGTGTCCGCGACAAGCTCACGTCAACGCGCGCGTGCGCTGCCCGGTGAGATCGGCTGGAACCTTGTGCGCGCGGTCAGTTGTCCGGCGAGCGCAGCACCCGCAGGTGTCCGCGGCGCGGTGCGACCTCGCGCGGGTCCGCCGTGCGGGCGCCGCCCGGCCCGGTCGCCCGGTCCGGCGGACGGGCCGCCTCGCGGACGGCGTTGGCAAGCGCTTCCAGGTCGTCACCGCTGGGGCGCGCGGGAGCGGAGGAGTCGAGGAGCCGGACGACCTCCCAGCCACGCGGCGCGGTGAGGCGCTCGGAGTGCTCGGCGCACAGGTCGTAGCAGTGGGGTTCGGCGTAGGTCGCGAGGGGGCCGAGGACCGCGGTCGAGTCGGCGTAGACGTACGTCAGCGTCGCGACGGCGGGACGGCCGCAAGCGGTGCGCGAACAGCGACGTACAGGGCTCACGACGTTGGACGGTACCGCACTCTTGAGCGGGCCGCGACGACTCCCCACCAGGCCACTCCCCCGTGTCGTGCTGTGAAACCGCCCACACGGGTCTTCTTGGACAAGTCGTTGACCTGGGAGGACATCGGGTTACGAGATACCGAACAACCCCGACCCCGATCACTACTTGCCGCAAATCGTGCCAACTGTGCTGAGATCGACGGTCCGGGTGATCCAGGAGGGCTGCGAAATCAAGCCCAACCTTGGCTGGAATGATCATTCTTCGACGCAGGTGGGCGCAGCGTGCCCGGCCCCCGCGCGCGGGTCGCGGGGACTACTCTTCGTCAGTGATGGACAACCCCGTACCGCCCCGCGCCGCAGGCCCCGGCCCCCGTCGCCGTGATCGCCACGGCCGTGGCATGCGCGGCCCCGTGGCGCCGCCGCAGGTTCCGCTCTCCGCGAGCCGGGCCGAGGCCTTCGCGGATCTGGTGCAGGACTCCGTGGAGCGGCTGGAGCGGCGGTGGCCGCAGCTGGCGGACATCGACTTCCTCGTGCTCGAGGTGCCTCAGCTCGAAGGCACGCCCGAGGCCTGGGCGGACGAGACGGTCCCCCTGGGGGGCACGATCGCCGCGCGGGAGGGCCATCCCGCGCGCGTGGTGGTCTATCGCCGCCCGGTCGAGATCCGTACCAAGGGCCGTGACGAACGCGCGGCCCTGGTCCACGAGGTCGTCGTCGAGCAGGTCGCCGAACTGCTGGGGCTCACCCCGGACACCGTGGACCCCCGCTACGGCGAGGACTGACCGACCGACGACGCGGTCCCCGCGCGCGGGGACCGCCTACTTCTGCAGCACCGACAGATCCTGCTCAGCCTCCGGCACCGCGACCGTCCCCCGGTCGTCCGGGAGCGTCTGGATCGTGAACGCCGGGATGCCGTCCGCCGGGGCCGCGAGGGTCCGGGAGGCATAGACGGCGCCCCCGGAGACCCGCTCGACCGTCAGCGCGTACGTGCCCTTCAGGCCCGCCGGGACGGGGAGTTCGACGTCCTGGGTGGTGCCGCCCTTGATCGTGTACGTCTTCGTCGCCGGCGTGCCGCCCTCGCTGCCCGCCGACGCCGTGACCTTGACCTGGGCGGCGGCGCCCGGGGCGGTCAGGGAGAGCGTGGTGCCCTTGGCGGTGTTGGCGACGGCCGTCGCGCGTTCGGTGACCGGGCCGGTGGCCGGGATGAACGCGGTCTCCTGCTTGGCGCCCTTGCCGCGTACGACCTTCAGGGCGGCGACGAACGGCACCGAGCTGTCGGTCGGGGTGAGCACCAGGGAGCCCGCCTCCCCGCGCGTGACGTCGCCGAGGTCGACCGCGGTGGTCATGCCCGCCTTGATGTGCAGCGTCTCGTTGCCCGCCGGGGTGATCAGGCCGTTCGGGGAGGCGAGGCGCACCTTCAGGTCGGCGTCGTTCTCGCTGGGTGTGAAGGCGATCAGGCGGACCGAGGTGGCGTCCTTGGGGATGCCCGGCAGGACCAGGCTGCCCGCCGGTTCGGTGGACGCGGTCAGCCAGTCGCCGCCGGACTTGGCGTCCAGGGCCTGGACGTCCGCGCCGACCCGGCCGCTGCGCACGCTCACGTGCACGGTGAGGTCGGCCTGCGGTGCGTCGGTGAGCGTGGACAGCAGGATGGGCTCGCTGCCGTTCGGCGGAATCGTGATGCCCTCGCCGACGTCCGACTTGAGGCTGCCGTCCTTGCCGTACAGCTCGATGTCGACGACGGCGGCGGAGTCGTCCGGGTTGGTGAGGTGCACGTAGTCCGTGCGGCCGGCGGCGGTGCTGGCGCCCGGGAACCAGAACTCGGTGTCCGGGACGGCGCAGTTGACGCCCAGCAGACCGCGTCCGGTGCCCGCGGCGACCTCGGTGGTCTCCTGCACGGTCCAGCCGGGCGCGAACCTGCCTTCCGCGGTGCCGATCTGCGCGGGGGTGTCGCCGCCCGAGGTGTCCCCGGTGGCGGGCTTGCCGGGGTCCGCGGGGGTGAGGACGGGCTTGGCGGCCTTCGCGCCGGTGGCCGGTTTCCCGGTGGCGGCGGCCAGTCCGGCCTTGCCGTCGCTCCCGGTGCCCTCGGTGACGGGCGTGAAGGACGTGTACGTCGTGTCCGCGAGGTCGGAGGTGCTGGGAGCCGGGCAGAGCAGGCTCGTGCGCTCCACGGGCAGCTGGGCGGCGGCCTTGGCCGTGCCGGGGTCGGCCGCCTCCGGGGTGTTGAGCGAGGCGAAGCCGGTGACGGCGGCGAGCGCGGTCGTGCCGGCGAGCAGGGAGATGGTGGTGCGGTTCACTGCTGGCTCCCGTCGGGGCGCTCACCCTGCGGGTGGGGCTGGTGTGGCTGCGCCGGGTCGTACGCGGGGTCGTAGCCCTGGTCGTACGTCTGGTCGTATGCCGTCGTCTGGGGCGAGGCGCCGTACGCGTACGGGTCGTACTGGCCGTTCTGGTACGGGTCGCCCTGGTAGGCGGGGTCGTAGGTGCCCTGCGGGTACTGCTGGGCGTTCTGGTACTGGTCGGCGCCGTAGCCGTCGTACTGGGTGCCCGCGTAGGCCGCGGTGTTCCATTCGTCGCCGTAGGGCTGCTGCTGCGGGATCGCGGCCGGGGCCTGCTCCTCCGGAGGAGGCAGGGTGTCCGACGGGAACTCGGCCTGTTCGTCGGCCTGTTCGGTCTGGTCGGCCTCCGCCTGGGCGCGCAGGCGGCGGGCGCGGCGGCCCTCGCCCGTGGTGGCCTGGGCGGGGATCTCGCGCTCCTCCTCGGGGAGGTCGTCGTCGACGTCCCGGCGGCGGCCCGGCAGGGCCATGACGACGAGGACGACGGCGAGCGCGCCCTGCGTCCACAGCCAGGCGGTGTGGCCGATCGGGGTGTCGAAGGTGACGTCCAGCTTCCCTCCGGAGGAGGGGAGTTCGAAGCCCTGGGCCCAGCCGTCGACCGTGGTGGGGGTGAGGGGCTTGCCGTCGAGGGTGGCCGTCCAGGACTCGTCGGCGGAGTCGGCGAGGCGCAGGACGCGGCTTCCGGAACCGGCCGGGATCGTGGTGTGGATGTCCACAGGTCCGGCGGCGACTGGCTGCGCCTCGCCGGAGCCGGACGCCGGGACGATGGCCGCGCGGGAGACCTCCTGGTCGACGCGCCACAGCGCGCCGCCGTCCTGCTGGCTGAGCCTGCTCAGGCCGGGGGTCGCGTCCAGGACGCGGCCGACCTGGCGGGGGGCGCCCTTGTGGACGAGGACATAGCGCACGGCGAAGCCGCCGAGTTCGTCGGCCTGGTCGGCGCCGGAACCGGCGACGAGGTTGGCGACGACCTTGTCGAGACGGGGGTTCTCCCCGCTCTCGGCGGCGAGTTCGCCGTCGCCGAGGCGGGCGCCGGAGCCGCGGACGAGGGTGTAGCCGACGCGGGCGGCGGAGTCGCTGGCCAGGACCAGGGTGCGGGCCTGGTCGCGGGTGCCGCTCTCCTCGGCGACGAACGCGGGCACCTGGACCGGGTCGCGCCGCTCCAGGGGGCCGTCGGCGCCGCCGATCATCCAGCCCGCGGCGAGGAGCAGCGGGCCCGCGGCGGCGGCGAAGGCGATCAGCGCGGCGACCGGCTGGCGCCAGCCGAAGCTCTGCTCGGCCACGCGCGAGCGTGCCCCGTCGGCGCCGAGCGCGGCGGCGGCCAGCAGGGCCAGGCCGTAGACGAGGGTGGCGGGTCCGGCCCACGCCGAGCTGTTCGACAGGACCGCGAAGACGAGCCCCACCAGGGCGACCGCCCAGGCGGTCCAGATGCCGAACTGGCGCTCCGTGCGCAGCAGGGCGGCCAGCGCGGCCAGGACGACGCCGATGAGCATCAGTCCGCTGACCGTGCCGGGGCCGCCCGGGCTGGCGCTGAGGAGATCGAGGGCGCCCGCGGCGCCGGTGCCGTACTCCAGGCCGGCCTCCCGGAAGAAGCCGAACGGCAGCAGGGACAGCGACCAGGGGGCGAGGACCAGGATCGGTACCCCGAGCTGGGCCAGGAAGCGCAGGCCGTAGGCGGTGATCTCGCCTCGTCTTACGACGAGGAGGGCCACGCCGAGCAGCAGGGCGATGGGCCAGACGATCGGGGTGAAGGCGGTGGTGACCGTCAGGAGCAGCGTGTACGCCCAGGTCGCGCGCCAGCTGCCGCGCGCGCCCGAGGTGTGGGCCAGTCCGCTCGCCGCGATGCCCGCGCGGGCGGCCAGCGGGAGGAGGACCGCGAGTACGGCGGTGCCGATCCGGCCGCTCGCGAGGGCTCCGGTGGCGGCGGGCAGGAAGGCGTAGACGACGGCCGCCCACGCGCGCAGGAGCCGTGATTCGACGAGCGGGCGGGAGGCGAAGTACGCGGTGAAGCCGGCCAGCGGCACGGAGGCGACCAGCAGGACGGTGACCGCGAGGCCCGTCGAGCCGAAGAGCGTGGAGGCGAGCATCGCGACGAGCGCCAGATAGGGCGGCGCCGAGGAGGTGTCGCCGACGCCCACCGGGTGCCAGGCGTCCAGATAGCGGGCCCAGAGTTCGGCGGAGTCGGCGGGGGCGGGCAGCAGCGCGCCGCCCGCGAGGGCGCCGCCGCCGAGCAGTTCGCGGCAGGCGACGAGCGAGACGAGCAGCAGGACGAGGAAGAGCACAGGGCCGGGCTTGCGGGCGATCCGCTTGAGCCGGACGAACTGCTCGACCTCCAGGAAGTCGGCGTCGTCCCCGCCGGGCCCGGACTCGACCGCGCCGCCGTGCCGGCCCGCACCGGAGGTGGCCTCGGGGTCGGAGCGGCCGACGAGTTCACCGGCGGCCTGTTCGATGGTGGCCCGTACGGTCGCGCCCGGCGGCGGGAACAGGGCCCGCAGTTCGCCCTTGTCGATCTGGGCGGCGCCTCTCCTGCGGCGCCCGGCGATGATCCGCTCGGGGCGCAGCAGGGTGCCCAGGAGGCCGCGGATCTCGTCGACGGCCTGTCCGGGGGCCTTGCCGACCAGATAGGCGACCGTGCGCAGCACGGTGCCCAGCACCAGGCGCAGCAGTACCCAGGGCAGCTGTGCCGTACGGCTGTTGACGAGCAGGGTGTAGGCGGCGCCGGCCTTGTCGACCTTGTGCGGGGACGCGGAGGTGCGGCCCACGCAGTCGACGGTTCGGCGCTCGCGGGAGGACGCCTCGGCGTGCCGGACGACCGCCTCGGGGGCGACGAGGACACGGTGGCCTGCGGCGGTGGCCCGCCAGCACAGGTCGACGTCGTCGCGCATGAGGGGCAGCCGGCGGTCGAAGCCGCCGAGTTCCTCGAAGACGTCGCGGCGTACGAGCATGCCCGCGGTGGAGACGGAGAGCACCGGGCGGACGTGGTCGTGCTGGCCCTGGTCCTGTTCGCGGCGGTCCAGGCCGGTCCAGCGGCGGCCGGAGTGGGCGATGGTGACGCCGACTTCGAGGAGTTGCCTGCGGTCGTACCAGCCGCGCAGTTTGGGGCCGACGACCGCGATGTCGTCGGCCCGGCCGAGTTCGTGCTCGGTCTCCAGTACGCGCAGCAGCTGGGCGAGGGCGTCCGGGTCGGGGGCGCAGTCGTCGTGCAGCAGCCACAGCCATTGGACCGGTTCGCCGTGGGGCAGTTCCGGCATGTCGTACGCGTCGTCGCGCCAGCTGCGGGTGACGGGGTCCCAGCCGCTGGGGCGCTTGAGGTACGTCAGTTCGTCCGGGGTGAGGACGGGCGCGGTGCGGTTGGCCTCCTCGACGGCCTGCCCGAAGCCGGTGCGGCGGGCGAGGTGCAGGACGCGGTCGGCGCCGAGGGCGTCGGTGAGCAGCTGGGCGGAGTCGTCCGCGCTGCCGGTGTCGGCCGCCATGACGTTCTGCACGGGGCGTTCCTGGCCGAGCAGCCCGGCGAGCGCCTCGGGCAGCCAGCGGGCGCCGTCGTGGGAGACGAGCACCGCGGTCACCACGTGACGCGGGAACTCTGGCGTGGCGGCAGTGCCGTGGTCGGCTGCCGTGTGGCTGTGCGCGGACATCGAGGTACGGGCCCCGGTTCGGTGGACTGTGGTGGACGTCTGTGCCCTCTGTGAGCGGCGGGACGTCTCGGACGAGCAGTCACACTAGCGGCTGGGCAACGCAGCGGCCCGCCGCCTGTGGACAACCCACCCGCGACGGGCCGTTCGCTGCGTCCTACCCGCGTCCTGCCGGGTCACGTGGAGCCCGGTGCCGTACGCCTCAGACCGCGGCCTTCTTCAGCCGGCGGCGTTCGCGCTCGGAGAGACCGCCCCAGATGCCGAAGCGTTCGTCGTTCGCGAGGGCGTACTCGAGGCACTCGGAGCGGACCTCGCAGGCGAGGCAGACCTTCTTGGCCTCGCGGGTCGAGCCGCCCTTCTCGGGAAAGAAGGACTCGGGGTCGGTCTGGGCGCACAGCGCGCGCTCCTGCCAGCCGAGTTCCTCGTCCGCGTCGTCGACCAGCAGTTGCTGCACCGTCTCGGTCATGTGCGCCCCTCGTCCGTCTTTCGCGTCCCCGTGAGGTTGCCGTCAACCGATATCGGCCGAACGACACGAGTGAAATTACAAGTGTGCTGCTCCGGGCGAGTCAAGCCGAGATCTGCTATTGGGCCCCTTATTCACTCTGCGGAACCAAGGCCATGCGGAAAGTGTTCAAATCGGCATAAACCTTGACAGGCAGAGGAAGACCCTGGAGGGGGACCCCGAAGGACGACCGCCTCCGCACACAGCCTGTACGGGAGAGGACGCCCAGAAGTTCGATCTCGTTCCGAGGTCCGCGCGCCTGGTTGTGCGCCATGTGTCCCCGAAGTCGTACGCACAAACCTTTCACCCGGGAGATGAACCGGATGAGGTGAAACATGTCCCACATACCGGGCGTCGAGTTGACAGTGGAGGTGTGAACCGATGTCCTTGTGGGCATGCTCGCGAACTTGGCACTCACCTCGACCCGCCCCGCGCGGACCCTCGGTGCTGCCCCCGCTCGCTGTAGCTGTTGTTGCCTCTCCAGCTGTTGAGCCCAACGCGCTCCGGCTGCCTCTGAGTCCACCGCGACTCGGCTGCTGCTTCCCAGAAGCCCACATCAGGGCGCTGCTTCTCCCGGCCTTCCCGCCCGTGACCCGGGCGGACGGTACGCGACACCCAGCCAACCCCCACACTTCTCCCGCCGAGGACCTCCGCACTTCATGAACAGCGACAGCGACCTCCAGATCGCCGGCGACATCCTCGAAGTACCGCACCTCCTCCAGGCCCCGCGCGAGCACCCGGCCACCGTCGCCGACTTCGTCGGCCTGGCCCGCGCCGTCGCCGCGGACCGCTCCCGGTGGGCGCACCTCGTCGAGTACGACGCGACCTCGCGCTGGTACCACCGGCTGAGCACCGGCCCCGGCTACGAGGTGTGGCTGCTGTCCTGGGTCCCCGGGCAGGGCAGCGGTCTGCACGACCACGGCGCCTCCTCGGGCGTCCTGACGGTCCTGGAGGGCCGGCTGACGGAGCGGACGGAGCGCGGCACGCGCGCGTTGCGGGCGGGTTCGCAGCGGGTGTTCGCGCCGGGATACGTCCACGAGGTGGTCAACGACTCGCTCGAACCGGCCGTGAGCCTGCACGTCTACTACCCGGGTCTGACCGAGATGCCGATGCACTCGGCGCGCTGCGCGCCGTCGGCGGCGGTGACCGGCTGACAGCGGGTCACCGGGGCCGGCCCGGCCACCGGCCGACGCGTTGTCGTACCCGCCTGCAAGACTTGTCGGCATGCGCATTGTGGTTCTGGCAGGCGGCATCGGTGGTGCCCGGTTCCTGCGCGGTCTTCAGCGGGCCGTGCCGGACGCGGACATCACCGTCATCGGCAACACCGGGGACGACATTCACCTCTTCGGGCTGAAGGTCTGCCCCGACCTCGACACGGTGATGTACACCCTCGGCGGCGGCATCAACGAGGAGCAGGGCTGGGGGCGTACCGACGAGAGCTTCCGGGTGAAGGAGGAGCTGGCGGCGTACGGCGTCGGGCCGGAGTGGTTCGGGCTCGGCGACCGGGACTTCGCCACGCACATCGTGCGGACGCAGATGCTCGGCGCGGGCTATCCGCTGAGCGCCGTCACCGAGGCGCTGTGCGACCGGTGGAAGCCCGGGGTGCGGCTCATCCCGATGTCCGACGACCGGGTGGAGACGCATGTCGCCGTCGAGGTGGACGGCGAGCGCAAGGCGATCCACTTCCAGGAGTACTGGGTGCGGCTGCGGGCCTCCGTACCGGCCGAGGCGATCGTGCCGGTCGGCGCGGAGCAGGCGAAGCCGGCGCCCGGGGTCCTGGAGGCGATCGCCGAAGCCGACGTGATCCTCTTCCCGCCGTCCAACCCGGTGGTGTCCGTCGGCACGATCCTGGCCGTGCCCGGCATCCGCGAGGCCATCGCCGAGGCCGGGGTGCCCGTGGTGGGCCTCTCCCCCATCGTCGGGGACGCGCCCGTGCGCGGGATGGCCGACAAGGTGCTCGCGGCGGTCGGCGTGGAGGCCACGGCCGCGGCGGTCGCCGAGCACTACGGCTCGGGGCTGCTGGACGGCTGGCTCGTCGACACGGTCGACGCGGGTGCGGTGGAGCGGGTGGAGTCGGCGGGCATCCGCTGCCGTGCCGTGCCGCTGATGATGACGGACGTCGAGGCGTCGGCGCAGATGGCGCGCGAGGCGCTCGCGCTGGCGGAGGAGGTGCGGGGCGCGTGAGCGGCGAGCTTTTCGGTGAGGGGGCGATCGGCACGGGTACCGGTGGCGGCACTGGCGACGGTGACGGGTATCGGGTCTGGGCCGTGGGGGGACTGCCCGAGGTTCAGCCCGGGGACGATCTCGCGAAGCTCATCGCCGCCGCCGGGCCCGGGCTGGTCGACGGGGACGTGCTGCTCGTCACCTCGAAGATCGTGTCCAAGGCCGAGGGCCGGGTCGTCCAGGCGGCGGACCGGGAGGCCGCCATCGACGCCGAGACCGTACGGGTCGTCGCGCGGCGCGGGCCGCTGCGGATCGTGGAGAACCGGCAGGGGCTGGTGATGGCCGCGGCCGGCGTCGACGCCTCCAACACCCCCTCCGGGACGGTACTGCTGCTGCCCGAGGACCCCGACGCGTCCGCGCGGGCGATCCGGGACGGCCTGCGGGACGCCCTCGGCGTCAACATCGGCGTCGTCGTGACCGACACCTTCGGGCGACCCTGGCGCGCGGGGCTCACTGACGTGGCGATCGGCGCCGCGGGCGTGCGCGTGCTCGACGATCTGCGCGGGGGCACGGACGCGTACGGGAATCCGCTGTCCGCGACGGTGGTGGCGACCGCCGACGAGTTGGCTTCCGCCGGGGATCTGGTCAAGGGGAAGGCGTCCGGGTTGCCGGTCGCGGTCGTGCGGGGGCTGCCGCATGTCGTGACCGGGGGCGGAAGCGGAGGCGGAAGCGGGGGCGGGAGCGACGGTGACGGTGACGGTGAGGATTTGGGGGCTCGGGCTCTCGTGCGGGAGGCCCGGGACGACATGTTCCGGCTCGGTACGTCGGAGGCCGTACGGGAGGCGGTGACCCAGCGGCGTACGGTGCGGGCGTTCACCGACGAGCCCGTCGACCCCGGTGCGGTGCGGCGGGCGGTCGCCGCCGCGGTGACCGCGCCCGCGCCTCATCACACGACGCCCTGGCGCTTCGTCCTGCTGGAGTCGCAGCGGTCGCGGACCGAGCTGCTGGATGCCATGCGGGACGCCTGGATCGCGGATCTGCGGCGGGACGGGAAGAGCGAGGAGTCCATCGCGAAGCGGGTCCGGCGGGGTGAGGTGCTGCGGGGGGCGCCGTATCTCGTGGTGCCGTGTCTGGTGATGGACGGGTCGCACACGTACGGGGACGCGCGGCGGGACGGGGCCGAGCGGGAGATGTTCGTGGTCGCGACCGGCGCGGGGGTGCAGAACTTCCTTGTCGCGCTGGCCGGGGAGCGGCTCGGGTCGGCGTGGGTGTCCTCGACGATGTTCTGCCGGGAGGTCGTGCGGGACGTGCTGGGGCTGCCCGCAGGGTGGGATCCGATGGGGGCGGTCGCTGTCGGGCATCCGGCGGAGGCGCCTCGGGCTCGGGGGGATCGGGATGCGGGGGCGTTTATCGAGGTGCGGTGAGGGGGGTGGGGTGCGGGTGGGTTGGCTGTGGTGCGGTGGGGTTGACCGTGGTGCGGTGGGGTTCATCGTGCGGTGAGCTTGTGGGGTTCGGTTTCTCCGGGTTCGGGTCCTCCGGTTGGGGGCGGTTTTCTTGGCAGGGCGGTTTGCTCCTCGGCAGCCCACTCGTGCGACCGTGCGGGGTGGGCATGTCGTCGTGCCCGGTGGTGTCGTGCCTCGGCAGGGCTCTGCTTCTGGGGTGAGCCGTACCTGGGTGCCCGGGGGGCCGCTCGATCTCGGGCTCGTGCTGGGGCCCTTGCGGCGGGGGCCCGGTGATCCCACCTTCCGGGTCACGTCCGACGGGTCCGTGTGGCGGGCCAGTCGTACGCCTGCGGGGCCCGGGACCTTGCGGGTCGCTCTGCGGGACGGGGTGGTCCAGGGGGAGGCCTGGGGGCCCGGGGCGGCGTGGCTGCTGGAGCAGCTGCCCGCGCTGCTGGGGGACGGTGACGATCCCGAGGCGTTCGTGCCTCGGCATCGCGTTGTCGCGCTCGCCCGGCATCGGCGGCCCGGGTTGCGGCTCACTCGGACCGGGCTGGTCATGGAGTCGCTGATTCCGTCCGTGCTGGAGCAGAAGGTCACCACCGACGAGGCGTATCGGGCCTGGCGGTTGCTTGTGCGGAAGTTCGGGGAGCCCGCGCCTGGGCCCGGGGGATCGGTTCACGGGCTCTTTGTCATGCCTTCCGCTCGGGACTGGGCGCTGATTCCGTCCTGGGAGTGGCATCGGGCCGGGGTCGACAACAAGCGGGCCTCGACGATACTGCGGGCTGTTCGGGTCGCGGGGCGGCTGGAGGAGGCGGTGGGGTTGGAGCCGGAGGGGGCGCGGGGTCGGTTGGAGGTGGTTCCGGGGGTGGGGCCCTGGACGTCTGCGGAGGTTGTGCAGCGGAGTCATGGGGCGGCGGATGCGGTGACTGTGGGGGATCTGCATCTGCCGGGGATCGTGGGGTTTGTGCTGGCGGGGGATCGGGATGCGGATGATGCGGTGATGTTGTCGTTGCTGGAGCCGTATGCGGGGCAGCGGCATCGGGCGGCTCGGTTGATTTTGTTGAGTGGGCGTACGCCTGGGCGGCGGGGGCCTCGGATGCGCAAGGGTGACATCGGGCGGCTTTGATCGCCCCCGCCGCCCCTCCCCGTACCCATCCCTGGGGGCTGCCGCCCCCAGACCCCCGCCTGTCGCGCTGACCGCGCTCGTCCTCAAACGCCGGACGGGCTGTCGGGTGCGGCCTGGGTGGGGTGGGTGAA
>NZ_PJME01000097.1 GCF_002954775.1 Streptomyces geranii | reverse complement strand
CGCCTTACCCACCCACCCCAGGCCTCCGCCCGCCAGCCCGTCCGGCGCTTGAGGACAAAGCGGGGGTCCGGGGGCGGCAGCCCCCAGGGATGGGAACGGGTAGGGGCGGCGGGGGCGAGAATAAGGCCGTGCGGTACAGAATCCTGGGCGTCACCCAGACCGAGGACGACCACGGCACCGTCATCCCCATAGGCGGCCCCCGCCTACGAGCCCTCCTCACCGCCCTAGCCCTGCGCCCCAACCACACCACCACCCCCGAAACCCTCATCGACGAGGTCTGGCCCCACACCCCACCCCAAGACGCCCCCGCAGCCCTCCAGGCCCTCATCGGCCGCCTACGCCGAACCCTCGGCAAAGACACCATCACCTCCCACCCCGGCGGCTACCGCCTCGCGGCCACCCCCGCCGACATCGACCTCCACGTCTTCGAAGACCTCGTACGACAGGGCAAGGCGGCCCTGGACCGAGCCGACCCCACCACCGCCGCCCGCACCCTCACCCAGGCCCTCGCCCTCTGGCGCGGCCCGGCCCTGGCGGACCTCCCGGACCGTTCCGCCGCGACCCGCCCGGAGTCCCTGCGCCGCGAGGCGACACGCGCACGCGTGGAGGCCGACCTGAGCCTCGGCCGCGCCCACGACGCCGTACCGGAGCTGCAGGAACTGACGCAGGCCCACCCGTACGACGAACCGCTGCACGCCCTCCTCATACGCGCTCTGCGCGACACGGGCCGCAGCGCGGACGCCCTCGCCGCGTACGAGACGGCCCGCCGAGCCCTGGCGGAGGGCCTGGGTACGGACCCGGGCCCGGAACTACGAACCCTGCACAAGGAACTACTGACCCACCCACCTCAGCAGGCACCCACCCCCCACACCAACCCTCACTCTCACCGAACCAACAACACCAACATCCGCCCCCGCCTGACCTCTTTCGTCGGCCGGGAACCCGAGATCGAAGCCATCCGTTCGGATGTGCACAGGACCCGTCTCGTCACCCTCATCGGACCGGGCGGATCCGGAAAGACCCGTCTCGCCGAGGAGGCCGCCGCAGGCCTCCCCCAGGCGTGGCTCGTCGAGCTGGCCCCGCTCGACCGGCCGGAGGCGGTCCCCGGCGCGGTGGTCAGCGCGCTCGGTCTGCGCGAGACCGTGCTCATGACCACCGAGTTGACGACCACGCAGGACGACCCGCTCGCCCTGCTGATCGAGTACTGCGCCCCGCGCAGCCAACTCCTGATCCTTGACAACTGCGAACACGTCATCGAAGCGGCAGCCGAACTCGCCGAAACCCTGCTGACCCACTGCCCCGGCCTCACGATCCTCGCGACCAGCCGTGAACCCCTGGGCGTCCCGGGCGAGTCGGTACGCCCGGTCGAGCCCCTGCTCCCCGACCCGGCCCGCCGCCTCTTCGAGGAACGCGCCGCCGCCGTACGCCCCGACGCGGACACCGCCCTCCGCGACACCGAGGCGGTCGCGGAGATCTGCCGCCGCCTCGACGGCCTGCCCCTGGCGATCGAACTGGCCGCCGCCCGCCTCCGCCTCCTCACCCCACGGCAGATCGCCGACCGCCTGGACGACCGCTTCCGCCTCCTCACCTCGGGAAGCCGTACGGCGCTGCCCCGCCAGCAGACCCTGCGCGCGGTCGTCGACTGGTCCTGGGACCTGCTGGACGAGCGGGAGCGGACGGTACTGCGCGAGGTCTCCGTCTTCGCGGGCGGCTGGGACCTCACCGCGGCGGAGGCGGTGTGCACGGGCCCGGTGTCGGACCTCATAGGCGCGCTGGTGGACAAGTCCCTGATAGTCGCGACCCCCCAACACGACGACGAACCGAAACCGGAACTCGAACCAGAACCAGAACCCGAACCCGAACCCGAACCCGAACGAGGAACCACCCCCAGGACCCCCACACCCCCCGGAGGCATGCGCTACCGCCTCCTGGAGACCATCCACGAATACGCCACCGAACGCGCAGCGGAAGCCCCCGACCTGCGCGCCACCGTCGAACGAAGGCACCGCGCGTGGGTGCGCGCACTGGTGGAGGAGGCGGAGCCGCTCCTCCGCTCCACCGAGCAACTCCCCTGGATCGCCCGCCTGGAGACGGAGCTGGACAACATCCGGGCCGCCCTCGACCGCTCGATCGAGGAGGGCGACGAGGAGGAGGCATCGGCCCTGGTCCTCGCGATGGGCTGGTTCTGGTGGCTGCGCAACTTCCGCAGGGAGGCCATGGAATGGCTGACGAGGGTGGTGGACCTGGAGACACGAGCACCCTCGAACACGGCCCCGAAAACAACCACCCACGAACCGCACCCCGAACCGCCCCGCACAACCCTCCGTATGAACGTCCGCATGTACCACATCTTCCTGGCCCTGGACGCGGACCCGGCAGCCGTCCCCCGAGGCAAGCACTGGCACCGCCGAGTGGCGGAGGTCCGTGCCCACTTCGAGCGCGGCGGCCCGGAAACGGCCCGACTCCCGGGCCTCGCCTGGCCGTTGACGATCCTCGCCGAAGCCGACGGCCAAGCCTCAAGCCCCGGCACCAGCGCCCGCCTCCCGGACGTAGCCGCCGCCCTCGCCAAGGTGATCGCCAACTGCCGCGCGTACGGCGGCGACTGGGAGACCGCCGCGAGCCTGATGTTCCGTACCCACATGCTCGTCGACTCACCCGGCGGGCTCCTCGGCCGGGCCGTGGACGACGACCTCGCGGAACTGCGTGTGCTCAGCCGCCGGGTCGGCGACCGCTGGCTGCGTGCCCAGGTGTGCAGCGCGGCCGGCGAGGCCGCCATGGCGCGCGGTGTCTTCGAGGAGGCCGTGGGGGAGTACGAGGAGGCGCTGCGGCTGGCGCACGAGGTGGGCGCCCACGCCGAGTCGCCGTTCCTGATCGCGCGGCTCGCCGAGATCGCGTACCGCGAGGGCGACCGCGTGAGGGCGCGGGCCGCGCTGGAGGAGGCGAGTGCGGCGGCGGACCGTTACGGGGTGGCGGACTCCCGGGCGTTCGTCCTGCTGCTGCGGGCACAGATGGCACTGGACGACCGGGACGTCGCCGGCGCGCGTGCCCTGTGCGACGAGTCCCGCGCGCAGATCGCGCGGGGCACTCCGCCACCGCAGTTCATGGCGGGCCTGAACGCGATCGACGCCCTGGTCACGGCCGAGGAGCACGGTCCCGGGCAGGGGATCACGAAGCTGACCGCCACCCTGAATGAGGCCGTGGCGCGGGGCTGCGCCGAGGTGGTCACGGCGGCGATCGTGGACGCCGTGGCGAGACTGCTGGCCCGCCTGGGTGACCACCCGCGCGCGGTACGCCTGCTCGCCGCCTCGGACACCTGGCGAGGCACGTTCCGCCGCCCGATGCCGGACCGCGAGCGGGCGGAGGAGACGATCAGCCGGGCCCGCGCCGCCCTGGGCCCGGAACGCTACGAGTCCGAACGTACGACCGGATCAACACTCACCGTGGCCGAAGTCCTGCACGACCTGACCCACCTGCCCGGCCCGGCCCCCGCAGCCACCCCCTGACAGGAACCCCCGCTCCTCCTGACCCTGACCCTCACCCGCCCCCTCACTTGCACATGAACTTGGACGCGGCCCAATCCGCGAGCGCCACCGAGTCGAACGTCGAGTGCGGTTCCACGACCAGCCGGATCTGCTTGCGCCCGGTCAGGTCGACATGGACGGGCACGGCCTCCTGGCCGCCCTGCATCAGCTCGGAGCGCCACAGCCGCTCCCCGTCGGCGAACACCGAGAAGCGCACCTGACCGAGCCCCAGCGTCATGTCGTCGACCCCGACCAGGGCGTCGTACGAGGTGCACTCGCGGTTGAGATCGATGGTCACCGAGGACTCCCCGTGCACGGTCACCCCGCGCTCGTACTGCTTGCCCGCGATGGCCACCCCCCACCGCTGCCACACCCAACTGCTCTCCCCGAGCCGGATCTCCGGCTCGGTGCCGTCGCCGAAGCCGCTGAACTGCAGCTCGTTCAACGGGTAGTCGACCGGCGCGGCGGGCGGCGGCGGGGGAGGCGGCGTCGGGGTGGGTGTCGGGGTCGGAGTAGGGGTGGGCGCCGGGGTCGGTGTGGGGCTCGGTGTGGGGGTGGGCGTCGGGGACGGAGTCGGGGTCGGGCTGGGGGTCGGTGCCGGGGTTCGTACGGACGCCGGTGCCAGCGCCACCGGGGGCGCCGGGTCGGGTTCCCGCTCGGGCGGCTTCGGGCTCGGGGTCGGTGTCGGGGCCGGCGGCTCCTGCTGGGCCGCCGACGCGGGCGGGGGCGGCTCGGCCGCCGCCGGTTTCTTGACGTTGTCACCGGCCAGCGCGAACACCAGCGCCGCCGCCACCCCCACGGCGACCACTCCCGCCGCGATCCCCGCCTTCAGCGGCGCCCCCAGCCCCTCCGAGGCCGCCGCGCCCCCGGCCCCGCCGGACGACGACGAACCGCCCGCCGCGGCAGCCGCCCCGCCGACGCCCACCGCACCCGCTCCGGCGCCCCCGGCGATCAGCGCGGCCACCTTGGCGTACCCGGCGGCGCCGAACCAGCCGATGACCGCGATCGGTACGACGGCCGGGATGCCGCTCGCGACCTCTTTGATCTGGCCCGCGGCCAGCCGGCACTTGACGCACTCCTCCAGGTGCTTGCGCAGCCCCCGTTCGGCACGGGTGCGCAGGCCCCCGCGCGCGTAGGCGCCGAGCCGGTCGGCGTAGCGGGAGCACTCCTCGTCGCTGACGAGGGTGGCGCTGACATGGGCCTGGAGATAGGCCTGCTTGAGGCCTTCCCTGGCCCGGCTGGCGAGCACGCGCGTGCCGTTCGCGTCGAGCCCGAAGAGGGTCGCGACCTCGCTCGGCGACTCGTCCTCGACCTCGGTGTGCCACAGCACGGCCTGCCACCGCTCGGGCAGCGACCGGAACGCCTGCATGGCCATGGACTGCTCGGCCTCGTGCATCGCGCGGACGTCGGCGCCGAGATCCAGCGTGTCGGTGTCGGCGGACATCATGGGCATCGCGGACTGCTCGGAGCCGCGCGAGGACTGCGCCGCGAACACCGCGAAGTCGTCGACCAGCTGCTCGCGCTTCGCCGACGTCGTCCAGTTCGCGGCGACCCGGCGGACACTGGTGAGCAGATAGGCGCGTACGGCGTACTCGGGCCCCGAGCCGCCGCGCACCGCCTGGAGCATGCGGGCGAAGACCTCGGCGGTCAGGTCGTCGGCGGTGTGACCGTCCCGGCAGCACGTGCGCGCGTACCGGCGCACGGCGTCGGCATGGCGCCGGTACAGCTCCTCGTACGCCGTGTCGTCGCCCGAGCGCATGCGCCCGATCAGGTCGGTGTCGGACGGCGGCAGCTCGATGGGCGGCGGCAGCACACTGTCCGAGCGGGGCGGCAGCCCCCTGCCCTCGCGCTGCGCCGGGACGCTCGGGTCGTCGAGGTACTCCGGGTACCCGCCGTACTCGCCCCCGGGCCCGCCCTGGTTCGGCACCTGGGGCGAGGTCAGCTCGCCGCCGGTCTCCGGGTCACCGTCACCGAGTGACTCGTCCCGCCCGTCAACGCTCATCGCGGAAAGCCCCCGCCGCCTGCACAGCTGCCTGTGCATCGAGTCCCGAACACCGGGCCAGAGTGCCATATTGGCTTTTGTTCAGGACCCCCTGGGACGGACCAACCACTCGTCCGTGGGGACTTCCCGCAATGAGGTACTAGCGTTCACCCGAACGGGAGCCGCGCGGGCGGCACCTGTCCGGACGTCACAGGGGCCGCGACCGCAGCCCCTCCAGCAGGATGTCCAGCAGCCGCGAGGAGGCCGCCGCCTGCTGAGCG
This sequence comes from Streptomyces geranii, assembly GCF_002954775.1. Taxonomy (GTDB): domain Bacteria; phylum Actinomycetota; class Actinomycetes; order Streptomycetales; family Streptomycetaceae; genus Streptomyces; species Streptomyces geranii. Next base: position 7,993 of record NZ_PJME01000097.1, on the reverse strand, counting down.
GCGTCCGGCAGCGAGGGTGCGGCCGTCGCGATCACCAGCAGTACGTCCGACACGGACACGTCCGGCCGCAGCGCACCCGCCTCGCGCGCCCGCTCCACGAGCCGGCCCACCACGTCGAGCAGCGCCACCGCACCCGCGTCGTCCGCGGGCCCGGCAGCCGAGGTGTCCTCGGACACCAGCCGCAGCTCCCCGGCGCCGACACCCGTCGGCTGGGACCGCTGCTGCGGTACCCGCGCCTCGTCGAAGCCGAGATCACCGGAGCCGGAGTCGGCCCCGTCCTCGTCCGCCACGCCGACCCGCAGTATGTGCGGCGGCAGCAGCCGGCCCGCGCCCGAGGCCACGGACGTCCGCAGGAAGCGCGACAGCGCCGACCACGGCTCGTCCTCCTGCCCGAGCGCGGCACGCGCCTGGTCGGTCAGCCGGGAGGTCTCCTCCTCGGCTATCCGCCGGACCAGGACGTCCTTGCTCGGGAAGCGCCGGTACACCGTGCCGACACCCACCCGCGCGCGGCGTGCCACGTCCTCCATCGGAGCGCCGTATCCCAGCTCCCCGAAGACCTCCCGTGCCGCGCGCAGTACGTGTTCCAGATTGCGCTGTGCGTCCACACGCAGCGGTGCCGAACGCGATCCCTCACCGCGTCCGTTGCCTCCCGCCGCGCTGATCGGTCCGCCGGGTGCGATGGCTGACGCTGTCGACCAACGAGAATCCTGAATGTGCATATGTTCCCCCGGTAATGACGTCTCCCCCCGGAGACTCCCCGCCATTGGCAGCCGGAGCGTGCGGAACAGCACTGAACAACGGGCCCACCCCTTGCGGACCGGACCCGAAAGAGCGCATCCCCCTACACCCCGTCGACCTACGAACATAGTTGAGCGAGGGTCAATTCAGAAGGGGCACGTTCCGCACAGGGTGCCGCCCGATCGGAGTACGGGGTGCATACGTCCCGGTTACGCCCCTTCCCGCGCCCCGGCTCACACCCGCTGACCTGCGATCCTGCCCCGCACGCCGTCGATTCGGGCAAGGTTGCGAACTACCGCCTCCCGGTCACACAAATTGTCGGGCCTGTGGACAAACGCCAGCGCTGGGTGCGTCATGGGGTGGTGAAGGAACGTGCGCGCATTCTCGTTGTCGGCGGCGGCTACGTCGGGATGTACACGGCCCTGCGCCTCCAGCGGAAGCTCCAGCAGGAGCTGAAACGGGGCCAGGTCGACATCACCGTCGTCACTCCGGACCCGTACATGACCTATCAGCCGTTCCTCCCAGAGGCGGCGGCCGGCTCCATCTCACCCCGCCATGTCGTCGTCCCGCTGCGCCGGGTGCTCGACCGGTGCCGGATCGTCGTCGGCGAGGTCACCGCGATCGACCACGCCAAGCGGACCGCTACCGTGACCACCCTCGCCAACACGGAAGAGGGAACCGGTGGCGAGCAATTGACATACGACGAACTGGTCCTCGCCCCGGGCTCCGTCTCCCGCACCCTGCCGATCCCCGGCCTCGCCGAACACGCCATCGGCTTCAAGACGGTCGAGGAGGCCATCGGCCTGCGCAACCACGTCATCGAACAGATGGACATCGCCTCCTCCACCCGCGACCCCGCGATCCGCGACGCGGCCCTCACCTTCGTCTTCGTCGGCGGCGGCTACGCGGGCGTGGAGGCCCTCGGCGAGCTGGAGGACATGGCCCGCTACGCCTCCCGCTACTACCACAACGTCGAGCCCGACGACATGAAGTGGATCCTCGTCGAGGCCTCGAACCGCATCCTCCCCGAGGTCGGCGAGGAGATGGGCAAGTACACCGTCACCCAGCTGCGCCGCCGCAACATCGACGTCCGCCTGGAGACCCGCCTCGACTCCTGCGCGGACCGGATCGCCGTCCTCAGCGACGGCGCCCGCTTCCCCACCCGTACGGTCGTCTGGACCGCCGGCGTCAAACCCCACCCGCTCCTCGCCGCCACCGACCTCCCGCTGAACGAGCGCGGGCGCCTGAGGTGCACCGCCGAGCTGAGCATCGAGGGCACCACGCACGCGTGGGCCGCGGGCGACGCCGCCGCCGTCCCCGACGTCACCGCGACGGAACCCGGCAAGGAGACCGCCCCCAACGCCCAGCACGCGGTACGCCAGGCCAAGGTCCTCGGCGACAACATCGCGCACTCCCTGCGGGGCGAACCGCTCGAAACGTACTCCCACAAGTACGTCGGTTCAGTAGCCTCCCTGGGACTCCACAAGGGCGTCGCACACGTCTACGGGCGCAAGCTGAAGGGCTACCCTGCCTGGTTCATGCACCGCGTCTACCACCTGAGCCGGGTGCCCACCTTCAACCGCAAGGCCCGGGTGCTCGCCGAATGGACCCTGTCGGGGCTCTTCAAGCGGGAGATCGTCTCCCTCGGTTCGCTCGAACATCCCCGCGCGGAGTTCGAACTCGCGGCCGGTGGGAAGCCTCCCCAGAACCGGAATCAGGACCCGAAGGGGTCGTCCTGACCCGATCCAGGAACTCCACGGACCCGGCCGGCGTCTGAAGGATGTCGGCCCGGCCGGCCGCACTGCCAGACTGGCTCCACCCACCCTCTCTACCCACGAGGCGTTCCGTAAGTGCTGTATCCCCCGGGGCACGCCCCCCGTACCTCCGGCCGACCCGCTGCCGGCCTGTGCCGACAAACACGAGGCAAGGATTCGTGAACTTCACGCGCTGGAGCGCCCGCCTTCCCGGAACGCAGCGCCGCGCCGCAGCGCGGACCGATCACACGATCACCCCGGACCGGCTGCCGGACCGGCTGGGCGAGGGCTCCGGCTCGGTGCCCGCCGCCCGCGCCGAGCAGCTCACCGACGAGGCGCCCTGCCTCCCCGCCGTCGACGACCTCCCCACGCGCGAGGTCCTCGACCGCATCCCGGCCCTGGTGGCCCTCGTCCACGGCCCCGACCACCGCGTCGCGTACGTCAACGACGCCTACGTGGCGGCCTTCGGCGTACGCGCGGAGGGCACCCCCGCGCGCGAGGCGGCCCCCGAACTCGACGAACTGGGCCTGCTGCCCCTCCTGGACCAGGTCCTGCGCAGCTCCAAGCCCCGCACGGTCAAGTCCCGCAAGGCCCACAGCGGGCGCTCGTACACGATCACGTGCACCCCGGTCGACGTCACGGCCACTCCCGAAGGCAGTGGCGGCGTCCTCATCTTCGCCGCCGACGTCACCGACCACGCCGAGGCCGCCGAACGCCTGCGCGCCAGCGAACGCAGCCAGCGCCAGACCGCGGTGACCCTCCAGCGCTCCCTCCTCCCCCAGGAACTGGAGGAGCCGGACGACCTCCGCGTGGCCGCGCTCTACCAGCCGGGCGGCACCGAGGCCGCGGTGGGCGGCGACTGGTACGACGTCATCACCCTCGGCGGCGGCCGGACGGCCCTCGTCATCGGCGACGTCATGGGCCGAGGCGTCCGCGCGGCGGCGATCATGGGCCAGCTCCGAACGGCGGTCCGCGCGTACGCCCGCCTCGACCTGCCCCCGCACGAGGTCCTCCAGCTCCTCGACGGCCTCGCCACGGAGATCGACGCCAACCAGATCGCCACCTGCGCGTACGCCGTCCACGACCCGAACGAGGGCAAGCTGGTGTACGCCTCCGCGGGCCACCTGCCGATCCTGGTCCGGGACGAGAGCGGCGCCGTCCAGCGCGCCGACGAGCCGACGGGCCCGCCCCTCGGCACCGGCGGCTGGATGCACGCCTCGGGCACGATCCCCCTCACCCCCGGCTCCACGGCGGTGCTCTACACCGACGGCCTGGTGGAACGCCGCAACGAAGACCTGGACGAGGGCATCGCGGCCCTGGAAAGGGCCCTGTCGGGCGCCACGGGCAGCCCCCAGGTCGTCTGCGACCGTCTGGTGCGCTCGGCGGGCGTCACCGCCGACCACGACGACGACGTGGCTGTCCTGGTCCTCCAGCACCCGGCCCGCACCGGCCCCGACGGCGACCTGTTCCGCAACGCGGCCCTGGAACTCCTCGGCGGCATCGAGGCGGCCCCACGCGCGCGTGCGTTCGCCTCCGGCGTCCTGACGAGCTGGCGCTTCCCCACCGAACTGCACGACGTCGGCGTCCTGGCGGCCAGCGAACTCGTCGCGAACTCCCTCCAGCACGGCACACCCCCGATGCGCCTGCGCCTGCGCCGCACCGACCGCCGGCTCATCGTCGAGGTCACGGACGGCGACGACCACCTCCCCCTGCGGCGCACGGCGGAACCCGGCGACGAATCGGGCCGGGGCATCGCCATCGTCGCGACGATCGCCACCAGCTGGGGCGCCCGCCGGACACCGGGCGGCGGCAAGGCGGTGTGGTGCGAGTTCGTCCTGCCCGGAGGCAAGCCCGTGCGCGTCCCCTAGGCGAACCCACTGGTGCCTGCTAGTAGCTCCTGCATGGCAGATCCCAAAGGTTTCCCCCTCAAAGACAACGCCACACACGACGCCACGGAGCACTACGAGCGCTACAGCGCACCCCTGATGGCGCCCTTCGTCACCGCGGTCGTCGAGGCCGCGGACCTCTTCCCGGGCGCCCAGGTCCTCGACCTGGCCTGCGGCACCGGCTTCGTGGCCCGGGCCGCCGCCGCCCAGGTCGGCCCCACGGGCCACGTGGCCGCAGCCGACCTCCTGGAGGGCATGCTCAAGACCGCCGCCCGCCACGCGCCCCGGATGTACCCGGACATCGAGTTCACCCTGGCCCCGGCCGACAAACTCCCGTACCCGGACGACTCGTTCGACGCGGTCCTCTGCCAGCAGGGCATCCAGTTCTTCCCCGACCTGGAGGCCGCCCTCACCGAAACGGCCCGCGTCACCCGCCCGGGCGGCCGGTTCACGGCCACGACCTGGACGCCACCCGCGGACCGCTCCCCGTACATCGCCGCCCACCTCAGAGCGGTCACCGAACACGGCACCCCGGAGGCGGAGGCACGTTTTGCCACGTCCCTCTCCTGCCCCGCCGACCGCGTCACCGCGGCCCTGACGACGGCCGGCTTCCACGACATCAAGACCCGCGAGGTCACCTTCACCATCAGGTTCGACGACTTCGCGGACTACGCGGAGGGCCACCTCGCGGCCGTCCCCTGGGGCCAGTCGATCGAGGAGGCAGGCGGCCCGAAAGCCTTCGCCGAGGCCGCGGAAACGATCCGCAGAACCCTGACCGCCCACACGTCCCCCGACGGCTCGGCAACACTCCCTTTCACGTCCACCCTGACCACAGCCACCCGCTGACCCGAAGGACACCCGAGGCCAGTGCCTACTACTACGTAGTAGGCACACCGGCCCCCACAGGAGCCCCACCCTGCGCGACCACCCGACTCCGCCGCGCCAGAGACGGCTGATTCTGTACGGGGGTCAGCAGCCGCCCCAGCCGCACGGCGAGGACGCTGATCCCGAGCGAGAACAGCAGGAACATCACGATGTACGGCGCGTGCAGCGAGGCCCCGAGCGGCCCGCCCACCGCAGGACCGACGGCCAGCGCGAGCTGCTTCACCAGGGCGAACGCCGAGTTGTACTGCCCCGCGAGCCCGGCCGGCGCCAGATCGGCGACCAGGGGCGCGACCGTCGGCGACAGCATCGCCTCCCCGAGCCCGAACAGCGCGTACGTCGACACGAACGCGGCGGTCGCCATGGCCTGACTGCCGTGCCCGAGCCCCGCGTATCCGGCCACGGCCCAGGCGACGGCCCAGAGGATCCCCACGGCCGCGATCACCCGGGACCGCTTCTGCCGCTCGACAAACTTGAGTACCGCGAACTGCGCCACCACGATCACCGCGGTGTTCGCCGCCAGCGCCGATCCGAGGGTGGACGTCGAGATCCCGGCCGCCTCGACCCCGTACGCACTCAGCCCCGACTCGAACTGCCCGTAACAGGCGAAGAAGAGAACGAAGCCCAGCACACACAGCTGCACCATCGCCCGGTTCCCGAGCAACTGCTTCCAGCTGCCCTTGGCCTGCGCCGGCGCACCGTCGAGCCGTGCCGAACGAGGCATCCGTACCGTCGCCATGATCACGGCGAGCAGCAGGAACATCGCCGCCTCGATGGCGAACAGCAGAGTGAAGGAACCGACCCGGGTCGTGTCCACGAGATGCCCGCCGATGAGCCCGCCGACGCCGAGCCCGAGGTTCTGCAGGAAGAACTGCGTCGCGAAGGCCCGCGACCGCGTCTCCGCCGACGAGAAGTCCACGATCATCGTCGCGAGCGCCGGCTGCATCACGGCCTGCCCGGCCCCCAGCGCCACGGCGGCCAGGAGTACGGCGGTCGCGTTCGCGGCGAGCCCCAGGCTCAGTGAGCCGACGGCGGCGGTGACCAAGGCGACGAGCAGCACCGGCAGCGGGCCGCGCCGGACGATGGCCCGCCCGGCGAACGGCAGCACGACCAGCGCGGCCACGGCGAAGACGGCGAGCACGAGACCCGCCGTCATGGCTCCCAGTCCCCGCACCTGCGCCACATAGACGTACAGATAAGGGACGGTGAAGCCGAGCCCGAACGCGCTGAGTGCGTTGCCCACATGGATCCGGCGCATCGCTGCGCCCATCGCCCTGGTCACTTTCACCTGCCTTGATCGTGAAGTCGTACACCTTCTGAACGAGTTAGAGGTGAAGACTTCGAAGCTAAAGTTAAGAATTGAACAGTACACCTCGAAGGACTTCGACGCCAAGCGTGCGCATGGGAGACTGCTGCCATGGGTGACACCCCCGCCGTCGGCGAACCGACGCTCGACGAGCAGATCGCCGCCTACCAGCGCGAGTTCAGGGACCTGGACCCCCAGGTCGAGAAGATCGTCTCGGCCCTGGGCCGGCTGAACCGCCGTATGCACGTGGCGTACGGCCGCCAGACCGCGACGCTCGGCATCAGCAACGCCGAGTGGGAGGTGCTCAAGGCGCTGGTGCTGTCCGGTGCTCCGTACCGGATGGGACCGAGCGACCTGGCCAAGCGGCTGGGCCTGACGCCGGCCGCGATGACCCACCGGATCGACCGCATGGTCACGGAGGGGTTGGTCACCAGGGAGCGCGACGAGTCCAACCGGGTCCGCGTGATCGTGGAGCTGACGGACGAGGGCCGCGAGAAGTGGCTGGAGGCGATGCGCATGGCGACGGTCTTCGAGGAGGACCTTCTCCAGGACCTCACCCAGGACGAGCGCGCGCGGCTCGGCGACGTCCTCACCCGTCTCCTGCGCCGTGTGGAGCACGCCCAGCCGGACGCCGGCGGGCGACTGAGCGACCTGGACTAAAGATCTTGACAGGGGTGGGCAGATGATGGGAGAGGGGTGCTTGACATCCCCCTCCCCGATCCGTAAAGTTCTCCGGGTTGCCACGGGGCCGTAACGGTTCTGCGGCAGCACCTCCGCCGCAGCAGCGGCAACCCAAACCATCAGAACGATCTCCCAGCCGGGATGATTTCGGCGTGCCCGAATTCATTTCGAATGGGGTTCGATGGAGTGCGGTGAGCTCGACGGCCCGATTGGGAATCGCCGAGAGGATCCGCTAGGGTTTGAGACGTCGGAACGGCCCAACAGCCGGGAAGACAAGCCCCACTGACTGGGAATCAGGCCCGAAAGGATCTGATAGAGTCGGACTCGCCGGAAAGGGAAACGCGAAAGCGGAAACCTGGAAAGCACCGAGGAAATCGGATACGGAAACGGTCTGATAGAGTCGGAAACGCAAGACCGAAGGGAAACTGCCCGGAGGAAAGCCTGAGAGAGTCTCTTGGGTGAGTACGAAGGAAGCGTCCGTTCCTTGAGAACTCAACAGCGTGCCAAAAATCAACGCCAGATATGTTGATACCCCGTCCACCGCGATGTGTGGTGGTCGAGGTTCCTTTGATGCAGTAAACACAGCGAGGACGCTGTGAACGGTCGGGCTTATTCCGTCTGACTGTTCCGCTCTCGTGGTGTGCACCCGATTACGGGTAATCATTCACGGAGAGTTTGATCCTGGCTCAGGACGAACGCTGGCGGCGTGCTTAACACATGCAAGTCGAACGATGAACCCGCTTCGG
>NZ_PJME01000096.1 GCF_002954775.1 Streptomyces geranii | reverse complement strand
CCCCCCAGCCCGTCCGGCGCTTGAGGGCAAAGCGGGGGTCCGGGGCGGCAGCCCCCAGGGATGGGAACGGGTAGGGGCGGCGGGGGCGAAGGAAAACTCACCGCCCCGCCAACATCACCGCCTGATCAAACGCCTGCAAAAACCCGTTCACCGTCACCCGATCCCGCACAGCCACCCGCACCCACCCCTCCCCCACCGCACCCACCCCTCCCCCAACCCAGGAAACGTATCCCCCCGCCGCACCGCATACCCCAACCCCCGCAAATGCCCCCGCACCACATCCCCCCGAGGCACCCGCACCAACACGAACGGCCCCTCGGCCGCCCCCACCACCCGCACCCCATCCGCCCCGAACTCAGCCAACCCCGCCACCAGATGAGCCCGATCCGCAGCGATCCGCACCGCCGCAGCCGCCGCCTCCGCCAACGCCCGCTCAGAAACACAGGCCTCCGCAGCGGCCAACGCGGGCGTGGACACCGGCCACAACGGCTGCGCCCGCTCCAGCTCGACCACCGTCTCCGGCGCCGCCAGCACATACCCGATCCGCAACCCCGCGAGCCCCCACGTCTTCGTGAGGCTCCGCAACACCACCAGCCCGGGCACATCCACCCGCCCCGCGAGCGCCTCCCGCTCACCCGGCACCGCGTCCATGAACGCCTCGTCGACCACCAACGTCCGCCCAGGACGCGCGAGTCGAGCGACGACACCCGCCGGATGCAGTATCGACGTCGGATTGGTCGGGTTGCCGATGACCACCAGGTCGGCGTCCTCGGGCACGAGCGCCGGGTCGAGCCGGAACCCGTTCTCCGCGCGCAACAGCACCCGCTCGACACTGTGCCCGGCGTCCAGCAACGCGGCCTCCGGCTCAGTGAACTGCGGATGCACGACCACCGGCCGCCGTACCTTCAGCGCCCGCGCCAGTAGCACGAACGCCTCAGCCGCCCCGGCGGTGAGCAGTACCCGCTCCACCGGCACCCCGTGCCGCGCAGCGACCGCCGCCCGAGCGCCCCGCCCGTCGGGATACGCGGCGAGCCCGCCCAGCGACCCGGCGATGTGCTCGCGCAGCCAGGCCGGGGGAGTGCCGGTCCGGACGTTGACGGCGAGATCGACCAACTGGGCGCCGTCGTCACGGACTTCGGCGTCTCCGTGGTGCCGCAGATCGTGTGCGCCGGAGTCTCTCTCAGTGTGCATGGGAGTGCGAGTGTCCTTGGAAGTGCCGGCCATGACGGTGACCGGAGTGGGGGCTGTCGTCGTCCGGATGGAAACACGATTCCTGAAACACGAGTCCTACCTCACCGTCACGTCGGAAACCAGGCAGGCCGCTGCCCACCAGCAGTTCACCCCGCGAAACCCCTTGCGCTGCCCCCTGCACAACCTCCCGATACCGCTCCATCACCAGCTCGAACAACTCCCGCTCGGCACCGATGACTTCGGCGGACCGCACCTCCACCTCCGGGTGCACGGCAGCCCAGCCCTCCGTCTGCTGCCGGACCCGTTCCGGCAGGCTCCCGTCGAACAGGAAGTAGGGCAGCACGACGACCCTGCCCGCCCCCAACCGCACACACCGGTCGAGCCCCGACGGTACGTCCGGCGCCGCGAGCGACACGAACGCCGTCTCCACACCGGCGTACCCCCGCCCCTCCCACAGCAGCCGAGCCGCCCGGACCACCTCGGCATTGGCGTCCGGGTCGCCGGACCCGGCCCCGACCAGCAGCACGGTGACATCGGCCCGATCGCCGGGTCTGCGCACCCCACCCCCGCCCAACGCCTCCTCGACCCGCCGCTCCAGCACCGCGAGCAGCGCGGGATGCGGCCCCAGCGCACGCCCGTACGCACCAGGAATGTCCCCCTGACCGCCCCCACCGGCCACCAGCGCCAGCGGAACGGCAGTGAACCCCTGCACCCCCCGCTCGACCAGCCCGTCCACAGCCTCACCCAACGTCGGCGAGGCCAGACCGACGAAGCCGCCCGCGACGGCCAGTTCGGGATTACGACGCCCCAACTCCCGTACGAATTCCCGGAACGCCTCGGCTGCGACCTCGTCCCGGGTGCCGTGACCGGCGATGAGCAGGGCGGGCGGCGGCGGGGTGATCACGATGGCTCCTCGAACTGTGCGACGGACGGTGAAGTGGGCTGGAACTCAAGGTGGTTGTCGTGAAGGGAGGGGGAGAGGAAGAAAGGGGAGGGAGAAGTAGAAGGAGAGGATCCCGACCACTCCCGGACGGCAGGCGCTCCCAGCTCCACCCCCACCCCGAGATCCCCCCGACACATGACCCTACGGCCCACGAAGCCGTCAGCGATCATGACCGCCCTCATGTCGCCCACGCTCCCCGCCTCCAAGGGGCACGCACCGGCCGTCGCACGACCGCGCAGGTCACCCTCCCCGGCGCCCCGTCCGCACCCTTCGACTTCCTCTTGGGTACGAGGAGTTCGCCCCCGCCCGCCAACGCGGCGGCCTCCGCCACCGAAGGCGTGCCCACGGCGGTGAGGGACGCGTCGGAGGGATTCGGTACCGGGACCTCGGCCAGCTCTTCGGCGGAGTACACCAGCACAGGCACCCCCAGCCGCTCGGCGGCCCCGACGATCCCCGGCTCGGCCGCCTTCGTGTCAAGGGTGGCCAGCGCGACGACACAGTCCACGGAGTCGAGCCCCACCTCGGCCAGGACCCCCTCGACCAGCTCGAACACCTCGTCGACCGAGACCCCCTTGGCGGCACCCACCCCGACGACGAGGGACGACGACCGCGCCCCGATCAGCCGCACAGCCGTCTCCTCGCCCACATGTTCGGGAGCGCCGCCGGTGCGGGCGGCGTCGGCCGTGTCAGCCATGGGGGCGGGATCCTCTCGTATGGAGCATGCTGCGGGAGTCATGGAAACGGACATGGAAACGGATTACGCGGAATGTCGGTGACCGCGCGCGGGGCGGCGAACGTGCGCGAAGGCCGGTTGATCGGATAGCAAGGGCACATGGCGGTCTTCGTCGCGCTCGGCGCGTTCCTGATGACGCTGGCCGGCGGCTGGACGGCACTGCGTGTGACCGACCGCCGCCACCTCGTCCTTGGCCTGGCCGGCGGCCTGATGCTGGGTGTCGTCGGCCTCGACCTGCTGCCCGAGGCACTGGACGCGGCGGGCGAGGAGGTCTTCGGCGTACCGGCCGCACTGCTGCTCTTCGTCACCGGCTTCCTGCTGGCCCATCTGGTGGAACGTCTCCTCGCCGTACGCCAGGCCGCGCACGGCGCCGGCACGGGCGCCGGTGAGCACAACGGCCGGACGCCCCAGGTGGGCCTGACGGCCGCCGCGGCCATGGTCGGCCACAGCGCGATGGACGGTGTCGCGATCGGCGCCGCCTTTCAGGTGGGCGGCGGTATGGGCCTCGCCGTCGCGCTCGCGGTGATCGCCCACGACTTCGCCGACGGCTTCAACACCTACACGATCACCAGCCTGTACGGGAACGCCCGCCGCAAGGCCTTGGCGATGCTGTTCGCCGACGCGGCTGCCCCCGTCGTGGGCGCCGCCTCGACGCTCCTCTTCACGATCCCCGAACAGGCGCTCGGCTGCTATCTCGGCCTCTTCGGCGGCGTACTCCTCTATCTCGCCGCCGCCGAGATCCTCCCCGAGGCCCACCACGACCACCCCGCCCGCTCGACGGTGCTGTGCACGGTCGCGGGCGTGGCGTTCATCTGGCTGGTGGTGGGAGTCTCGGGCTGAGCCGGCGCACCGGGTCATGACGTCCGGCAGCTTTCCACGAACCTACGGGCGACCCCGGGCGCAGCCGCCCAGTGCGTGTGCAGATAGCTCGCGTGCACCCCGCGCTCCACGAACCCCTCGACCCGCCGGACCGGCGTACGCAGGCCCCAGGCGGGAGTCGCCCCGGCCCCGGGCTCGACGACCGTCCGGTGGAACTCGTGCCCCCGCATCCGGGTACCGGCCGCCGCGAGCGGACTGTCGCTGACGGCCACGGCGTCCCGGTAGCCGAGGGTGAGCCGCTGACTCATCCGGGCGGTGGCGTCGAACACCCCGCACATGGGCAGCCCGTCCAACTCCCGGCAGAGATACAGCAGTCCGGCACACTCGGCCGCGATCGGCGCACCGCTCTCCGCGAGGGCGGCGACGGACTTGCGCAGGGCCTCGTTGGCGGACAGCTCGGCGGCGAACACCTCAGGAAACCCACCCCCGATGACCAACCCGCCCGTCCCGTCGGGCAGTTGCTCGTCCCGAAGCGGATCGAACACGACCACCTCGGCCCCCGCGGCCCGCAACAACTCGGCCTGCTCGGCATAGGAGAAGGTGAACGCGGCCCCACCGGCAAGGGCAACGACGGGAGCTTTCAGCCCGTCCGGGGGGCTTTTCAGCCCGTCCGGCGTTTGGGGCAGCGGGGGCGAGAAATCCAAAGCCTCCCCCGCATCCCACTCCTCACAAGCAAGCCCCCCAGCCCCCCGAGCCAACCCCCACAACGCTTCAAGATCACACCCAGCCGAAACCTGCGCCCCCATCGCGGCAACCGCCGCCACCGCATCCCCGCGCCGCTCGGCAACCGGTACCAGCCCCAGATGCCGCGACGGAGTCTCCACCTGCGGAGCCCGCCGAAGCACCCCCATCACCGGCACCCCCACCGACTCCAGGGCCTCCCGCAACATCTCCTCGTGCCGTTCCGACGCGACCTTGTTGAGGATCACGCCCCCGACCCGCACATCCGGGTCCCACGACACGAACCCGTGCACCAGTGCCGCCACCGACCGGGACTGCGAGGACGCGTCGACGACCAGCACCACCGGCGCCCGCAGCAGCTTGGCGACATGGGCGGTGGACGCCAGTTCGCCCTCGCCGGCGGCACCGTCGTACAGCCCCATCACGCCCTCGACCACGGCGATGTCGCACCCGCGAGCCCCGTGCACGAACAACGGCCCGACCATCTCGGCCCCGCACATGTAGGCGTCGAGGTTCCGCCCGACCCGCCCGGTGGCGAGCGAGTGGTACCCGGGGTCGATGTAGTCAGGCCCGACCTTGTGCGGAGACACGGCGAGCCCGCGCGCGGCGAACGCGGCCATCAGCCCCGTAGCGACGGTGGTCTTGCCACTGCCGGAGGAGGGCGCGGCGACGACCAACCGCGGAATAGAGGACGAAAGCGAAGACGAGGACGAAGACGAAGACGAAGACGAGGACGAAGACGACGAAGAACTCAGCACAGCCAGATCACCACTTGCTCACCACTCGATCCCCCGCTGCCCCTTCTGCCCAGCGTCCATCGGATGCTTGACCTTGGACATGTCCGTCACCAGATCCGCGAACTCCACCAGCTTCTCCGGCGCGTTCCGCCCGGTGATCACCACATGCTGGGTCCCCGGCCGGTCCCGCAGCACCTGGACCACCTCGTCGACATCGACCCACCCCCAGTGCATGGGATAGGCGAACTCGTCCAGCACGTACAGCTTGTACGTCTCGGCGGCGAGGTCCCGCTTGACCTGCTCCCAGCCCTCCCGGGCCTTCTCCTCGTTGTCGACCTGGTCGTCGCGCTGCACCCAGGACCAGCCCTCGCCCATCTTGTGCCAGTCGACGGAGCCGCCCTCCCCGCTGGCCCCCAGCACGCGCAGCGCGTTCTCCTCCCCGACCTTCCACTTCGCCGACTTGACGAACTGGAACACCCCGATCGGCCACCCCTGGTTCCAGGCGCGCAGCGCGAGCCCGAAAGCGGCGGTGGACTTGCCCTTCCCCACTCCCGTATGCACCATCACGAGCGGCCGGTTGCGGCGCTGCCTGGTCGTCAGCCCGTCCTCCGGCACGACACTCGGCTGTCCTTGAGGCATTACGCGGCCCTCCTGCTGCTCTGCTGCCTGTTGTTGCCCTGAACGTCCTTGACCAGCCCGGCGATCGAGTCGGCGCGCAACTCGTCGAGCGTCACGACGGAACCCCCCAGCTCACCGGCGAGTTGCGCGGCGAGCCCGAGCCGCACCATCCCGGCCTCGCAGTCGACGACGACCGAGGCGATCCCCTCGGCCGCGAACAGCCGGGCCGCCCGCGCCCCGAGGGCGACCGGCTCGGGCCCGCCGGTGGCACGTCCGTCCGTCACGACCACGACCAGCGCCCGCCGGGCCGGATCGCGCATCCGCTCGACCCGCAGCACATCGTGCGCCCTGAGCAGCCCGGCGGCCAGCGGCGTCCGCCCGCCCGTGGGCAGCGACTCCAGCCGGGCCGCCGCCGCGTCGACGGACGAGGTGGGCGGCAACGCGACCTCGGCCCCCGCCCCACGGAACGTCACGAGCCCTACCTTGTCCCGCCGTTGATAGGCGTCGAGCAGCAGCGACAGCACCGCGCCCTTCATGGCGGTCATCCGCTGCCGGGCCGCCATCGACCCGGAGGCGTCCACGACGAACAGCACGAGGTTGGACTCGTGCCCCTCCCGCACCGCCTGCCGGAGATCGTCCCGGCGCACGACAAGTCCGGTCCCCGCGCGGCCCCTTGCCCGCTGATGCGGCGCGGCGGCCTGCACGGTGGCCGCCAAGTGCAGCTTGGTGAGCGCCCCTTGGGGCCGTCGGGCCCCTGTCGTACGCCCTCGCTCGGTCCGCGCCCGCGAACGCCGCCCGGCGGCCCCCTCACCCACACCGGGCACGCTCAACGCCTTGGTCCGGAACGGCTCCCCGGCCCGCACGGGCCGCTGCTCCCCGCCCCCGGCCCCCTGCGGGCCGCCGGACTCCGGAGCCCCGTCACCACCGCCGTCACCGCCACCACCGGGCCCGCCCGACCCGGGATCAGGGTCGGGGTCGGGTTCCTCGTCGTCCCCCTCGACCTCACCCGCACCTGCCCCCCTATCCGGTTCCGGGTCCGGTTCCTGCGCGCCGAACTCCTCCAACGTCTCGTCGAGCTTGTCCTGGTCAAGTCCCGGCGCGTCAAAGGGATTCCGCCGCCGCCGATGCGGCAGCGCGAGCAGCGCGGCCTGTCGCACATCCTCCGCGAGGACGTCCGTACGTCCCGCCCAGGCCGCCAGCGCGACCGCCGTCCGCGCCATGACGATGTCGGCGCGCATCCCGTCCACCTCGAAGGCGGCACAGGTCGCCGCGATCTGCCGCAACGCCGCGTCGCCCAGCTGAACGGAGGGCAGCAACTCCCGCGCGGCCACGACCCGGGCCCGTACGGCGGACTCCTCGTCGGCCCAGCGCGTGGCGAACCCGGCGGGATCGTCGTCGTACGCCAGCCGCCGTCGCACCACCTCGACCCGCTGATCGGGCTCCCGCGAGGCCGCGACCTCGACGGTCAGCCCGAACCGGTCGAGCAACTGGGGCCGCAGTTCGCCCTCTTCGGGGTTCATGGTCCCGACGAGCAGGAAGCGCGCGGCATGCCGTACGGAGACGCCCTCGCGTTCGACGTACGAGGCACCCATCGCCGCCGCGTCCAACAGCAGGTCGACCAGGTGGTCGTGGAGGAGGTTGACCTCGTCGACGTACAGGATCCCGCGGTGCGCGTCGGCCAGCAGGCCCGGCTCGAACGCCTTCACGCCCTCCGAGAGCGCCCGTTCGATGTCGAGGGCGCCGACGAGGCGGTCCTCGGAGGCGCCGACGGGCAGTTCGACCATGCGGGCGGCGCGGGACTCCTGGGCGCCGGCCTCGTGCGGGCCGTCCGGGCAGGCCGGGTCGGGGTCGGCGGGGTCGCAGGAGAAACGGCAGCCGGCGACGACGTCGACCACGGGCAGCAGCGCGGAGAGGGCGCGTACGGCGGTGGACTTGGCGGTCCCTTTCTCGCCGCGGACGAGTACGCCGCCCACGCGTGGGGACACCGCGTTGAGCAGCAGCGCGAGCCGCAGATCGTCCTGGCCCACGACGGCCGTGAACGGAAAGGCGGTAGTCATGCGGCGATCACTCCTTCACTCCTTCGGCTGTGCTCATACGACTGTGCTCATGCGGCTGTGCTCGTGTGCTCGTGAGGGTGCTCCCGTGTGCTCATGCGGGCGCTCCCGGTGGGATGAAGGGCAGTCCGCCCGGCGGACCCGACTCGATGAGCCGCCAGAGCGCGTCCGTGTCCGCGTGCTGTTCGACGAGGTCGCCGAGCCGGTCGAGCTGTTCCTCGCGCAGCCCGGCGAAGGAGGTGTCGGGGGCCGGGACGAAACGGCGGCCCGAGGCGGCGGCCACCTCGCGCAGGAACGCCCGCCGGAACCCGTCCGACTCCAGCGACCCGTGCCAGTGCGTGCCCCACACGCCGCCGACCTGGCAGCCGTCAAGGAAGGCATCCCCGCCCAGGACCTCGGCGACGCCGTGATGGATCTCGTACCCCTCGACGTGTTCGCCGAGGGCGCTGCCGACCGGCCGGGTCAGGGTCTTCTCACGGGCGAACCGCACCCTTACGGGCAGCACCCCGAGACCCTCGACCAGCCCGGCCCGCGACTCGACGTCGTCCTCGATCCGCTCGCCGAGGATCTGGAAGCCGCCACAGATGCCGAGCACGGGCCGTCCCTCGGCGGCGCGGCGCGCGATGGCGTCCGCGAGACCGCGCTCGCGCAGCCACGCGAGCGCCTTGACCGTGCCCCGGGTGCCCGGTACGACGACGAGGTCGGCGTCGGCGAGTTCCTCGGGCCGGTCCACGAACCGCACCACGACGCCCGGTTCGGCGGCGAGGGCGTCCACGTCGGTGAAGTTGGACATCAGGGGGATCGCGCAGACGGCGACCCGCAGCACGTCCTCGCCGACCGGCGGGGAGACGTTCGACTCCCGGACCGTGCCGCGCAAGGACACCCGCAGCCCGTCCTCCTCGTCGATCCCGAGCCCGTGCCGGAACGGCAGCACGCCGTACGTCCGCCGCCCGGTGAGCCCGAGAAGCATGTCGAGGCCGGGTTCCAGCAGGGTGACGTCACCGCGGAACTTGTTGACGAGGAACCCGGCCACCAGCGCCTGGTCCTCGGGGGACAGCAGGGCGACGGTCCCGAAGAAGGACGCGAAGACACCGCCCCGGTCGATGTCCCCGACGACCAGTACGGGAAGCCGGGCATTCCTGGCTATCCCCATGTTGACGATGTCGGTCCGCCGCAGATTGATCTCCGCCGGACTCCCCGCCCCCTCGCAGATCACCGCGTCGTACGTGCCCCGCAGCTCGGCCAGACACTCCAGCACCGTCCCGAGCAGCCGCTGCTGCCGGCCCCCGTGATACCCGCGCGCACTCATCTCACCCACGGGCTTCCCCATGAGCACGACCTGACTGCTCTGGTCGCCGCCGGGCTTCAGCAGTACGGGGTTCATGAGCGCCGTCGGCTCGATCCGGCAGGCCTGCGCCTGCATGGCCTGGGCCCGCCCGATCTCGGCGCCCTCACGGGTCACGAAGGAGTTGAGGGACATGTTCTGCGCCTTGAACGGCGCGACCTTGACCCCCTGCCGCACCAGCCACCGGCAGATCCCGGCGGTGACGACACTCTTCCCCGCGTCGGAGGTGGTCCCGGCGACCAGCAGCCCGCCCCCCAGGGCCCCACCGCTCACGACGTACGCCCCTTGACCATCAACCGCGCGGCGACACTGACCCCGAGGGCCAGCCAGCCGACCCGCCGGGACAGCCGTACGGCCCGCTCGACGTCCCGCACACCGACGTCCCGCCCGCGCTCCCCGTTGAGCACGGGCCGGTGCTCGACCCGCCCTCCGTAGGACAGCGTCCCGCCCAGCCGCACCCCCAACGCCCCCGCGAAGGACGCCTCGACGGGCCCGGCGTTCGGGCTCGGGTGACGGTGGGCGTCGGCACGCCAGGCCCGTACGGCCCCGCGCGGATCGGCACCGGCCACGGCGGCGAGTACGGCGGTCAGCCGCGCCCCCGGCCAGCCGGCGAGGTCGTCGAGCCGGGCGGAGGCCCAGCCGTACCGCCGGTATCTCTCGGACCGGTGCCCGACCATGGCGTCCAGGGTGTTGACGGCCCGGAACCCGACCAGCCCGGGCACCCCGCCCACGGCGCCCCAGACCAGGGCGCCCACCACGGCGTCGGAGGTGTTCTCGGCGACGGACTCGACGACCGCCCGGGCCATCCCGGCGGAGTCGAGGGCCTGCGGATCACGCCCGCAGAGATGCGGCAGCCGTGCCCTGGCCCCTTCGACGTCCCCGACTTCCAGGGCGTACCCGACGGCCCGCGCCTCCCGGCCGAGCGAGGTGCCGCCGACGACGGCCCAGGTGGCGGCTGCGGTCAGCGCGACGGAAGCGGTACGGGAGGGACGTACGACACGACCGGCCGCCACGGCGAGCGAGACGGCGCCGCCCACGCACACGGCGGTGTGCAGCGCGCCCCACCCCCGGTGGTCCCGCCACAGCACCCGCTCGACGGCACCGGCGGCCCGCCCGAACGCGGCGACCGGATGCCCGCGACGCGGATCGCCCAGCAGCAGATCACCGAGGAGCCCGGCGGTGGCGCCGTACGCGAAGACGCGATCGGCACGCATCGGCTCAGCCGGCCGTGGGGTCGGGCAGCGACCTGGGTGCGCGGGTGCTGTACCTCGAACGGCAGGCGAGCATGGCGGTATGTCCTCACTCAGGGTGTCCACGCCCTGGTTCGACGAGACCGGCGGTGAGAGTTCCTGGCTCCCGGGGTTACCTACCCCCGGTGACAGTGGCGGGACCGCGCCGGATTCGCACCGGCTTCCTCTGCTGCCGCCGTACATGGCCCCGGCAGTCCACCACGGGCCCGGAACACCCGTCAACTTGCCGTTGACCTGGAAAGGAAGGGGCCCTCAGGCCACGATCAGATAGATCCCGTACGCCACCACCGCGGCGCAGGCGGCGAAGCAGGCGTACGCCCCCGCGACCGCCGGCGCCGCCGACCCGCCGTCCGCCACCGCCCGCTCGTGCCGCGACAGCCCGACGATGCCCAGCGTGAACACGCCCACCACGGCCACCGTGATGACGAGGCTCACACCGAAGACGGAGCCGAGGGCCGCCCAGTCGATCTTCATGTTGCTTCTTCCTTGCTAGGACCAGGACTTGGAGCAGGACTTGGAGCAGGACTTGGACCGGGACCGGATGGAGAAACGGGGAACCGGACTCAGAGGGCGGTCGCCGACGGCTTCGCCGTGACCTCGGCCGGGCTCGGGATGGTGGCCGTCAGGGGCACCTCACCCGCGGGGGCCGCGATTTCGATGGCGGGGCTGTCGTCGACGTCGTTGACGTTCGTGTGGTCGACGACATCGCCGCGGCGGGACGCGACCCAGATCGCCGCGCTGGAGGCGATGAGGAAGACGGCGACCAGGGCCGTACCCCAGTCCCCGAACCCGGTGACCCACTCCGCCACCGCACCGACCAGCGCGGCGGCGGGCAGCGTCAGTCCCCACGCGACGAACATCCGGGTCGCCGTCGACCAGCGGACCACGCCGCCCTTGCGGCCGAGGCCCGCGCCCATCACCGAACCCGACACCGAGTGCGTGGTGGAGAGGGAGAAACCGAGGTGGGAGGAGGCCAGGATGACGGTCGCCGCGCTGGTCTGGGCGGCGAAGCCCTGCTGGGGCTGGAGGTCGGTCAGGCCCTTGCCCATGGTGCGGATGATGCGCCAGCCACCCAGATACGTGCCGAGCGCGATGGCCAGACCCGCGGAGAGGATGACCCACACAGGAGGGTCGGAGTCGGGCGCGACGGCGCCACCGGCGACCAGGGCGAGGGTGATGATGCCCATCGTCTTCTGCGCGTCGTTCGTGCCGTGGGCCAGCGACACCAGGCCCGCGGAGGCGATCTGACCGGCCCGGTACCCCTTCTCGGCCGCCTTGCCCTCGGCCCGCTTGGCACCGAGCTTGTACGACAGCCGGGTCGCCAGCATGGCCGCGATGCCCGCCACGATCGGGGCGGCGATCGCCGGGATCAGCACCTTCGTCACCAGGACGTCCCCGTGCACCGCGCCCGCGCCGGCCGAGGCGATGGTCGCGCCGATCAGACCGCCCATCAGGGCGTGCGAGGAACTGGACGGCAGCCCGACCAGCCAGGTCAGCAGATTCCACAGGATCGCGCCGACCAGCGCCGCGAAGATCACCTCGGGACGGATACCGCTCTCGTCGACGAGCCCCTTGGAGATCGTGTTGGCGACCTCCACGGAGAGGAAGGCGCCCACGAGGTTGAGGACGGCCGACATGGCCACCGCGACCTTGGGCTTGAGCGCACCGGTCGAGATGGTGGTGGCCATCGCGTTGGCGGTGTCGTGGAAACCGTTCGTGAAATCGAACGCGAGCGCGGTGACGACCACGATCGCGAGGATCAGCGAGAAGCTTTCCATTTACCCAGATTTCTTCGGGACGTCAGTGGCTGGTGGACCGTAAGCAACCTGGATGAACGGAAGATGAACTGGCGGAGGATGGTGAGTGACTTGAGGCGGCGCGAGGCAGGCGCCCAACGCGCAAGCCCCCCTGTACCCCTCCCGAAGCCCCTTCCTGCGCCCCTCCCTATGCCCCCTTCGCGAACTGCTTGAGCTGGGCGGGCGTCCCGTTGAAGAGATTCTGATCACCCGGGAGCGTGCCGCTGTTGTCGTACTGCCAGAAGGTCCAGAACTTCCAGCCGCCGGACGGCAGCGCACCGGCGTCGGCCGCGTTGTAACGGGCCAGCCAGAGGGCGTGCTTCGAGGTGAAGACCGTGCTGCTGTTCGTGCAGTTGTTCCACCAGTGGGCGGTCGTGTAGATCACCGGACGGCGCCCGGTGAGCCGGTCGACCTCGTTGCTGAAGGCGGTGATCCAGCTCGCCATCCCGGCCTTGCTGAGGCCGTAGCACTTCTGCTTCCCGTACGGGTTGTACTCGATGTCGAGCGCGGGCGGCAGCGTCCACCCGTCCGCCCGCCAGGCCCCACCGTTGCGCACGAAGTGCCGGGCCTGGGTGATGCCGGAGGACTTGTCCGGCAGGGCGAAGTGATAGGCGCCGCGGATCAGCCCCGCGGCCCGCGAACCGTCGTACTGCTGACTGAAGTACGGGTTGCGGTAGGTGTGGGACTCGGTCGCCTTGACGTAGACGAAGGTGGCGCCCTTCGCCTTGGCGGACGCCCAGTCGACGTCCTTCTGGTGCGACGAGACGTCGTGCCCCTTGGGCTTGGCGGCGGCGGAGACCGGAATCTCGGTCAGAACGGTGCCGCCGAGGGCGATCGCGGCGGTGGCGGCAGCGAGAACGCGAAAGCGCCGCTGAACGGACCAAGCGGACTGAAAGGCCTGAAAAGGCTTGGGATTGCGGGCCATGTGTCCCCCCGGAATGGCGGCGCGTGCGACAAATCTCCAGGAGGCTACTGGAAGATCATCGGAAGTCGGGCGGTCTCAGGCCAAAGCGCGCGCGGGCGCCGATGTGTGCGCATATGCGCCCTTACGCCTGACGGAGTTCGGCCCTACAGTGCTCTCGCCCCGACACGGGCTCACCCCGCCGCCTGGCAGGATCACGGCATGGCTGAGCAGCGAGGAAACGGACGTGACGTGCGGGACAGCGCACAGACGGTGCCTACGGGGGAGGGGCGTCCGGTGTCCGACGAGCTGGCCCGAGCCTGGTCCGAGGTCGTCACGACGGCCTGCCGTACGGTGACCGACGGACTGGTGGTCGGCACCTCGGGCAACGTCTCCGCGCGGGTCGGCGACACGGTCCTGGTCACCCCGTCCGGCGTCCCGTACGACCGCCTGGCCCCCGACGACATCGTCGCCGTCGACCTGACCGGCCGCCGCCTCCACGGCACCCTGACCCCGACGAGCGAACTCCCCATGCATCTGGCCGTCTACCGCGCGACGGACGCCGCCGCGATCGTCCACACCCACGCGGTCCACGCGACGGCCGTCTCGACGCTGGTACGAGAGCTGCCGCTGATCCATTACATGGCGGCGGACCTCGGCGGCCCGGTCCGAGTCGCCCCGTATGCGACATACGGCACGGAGGAGTTGGCCGAGAACACGCTCCAGGCCCTGACCGCCCGAACGGCCTGCCTCCTCCAGAACCACGGCACGATCACCTACGGCAAAACCCTCGCCCAGGCATACGACCGCACGGCCCAACTGGAATGGATGTGCAGAGTCTGGCTGACGGCATCCGCCCTCCCGGGCAGGACCCCGACCCTGTTGTCGGAGGACCAGGTGAGGAGGGCGGGGGAGCGCCTCAAGGGGTACGGGCAGCAGCGCGGGTAGGTCCCCGGAGGGCGCCGGACGCCCAGCCCGAGTCTTTCCCGCCAACCCACCCGTTTACGGTCAGCTACCCAGCCCAGGTGCAGGTATTTCAGCCCGTCCGGCGCTTGAGGACGAGCGCGTTCAGCGCGACCTTT
>NZ_PJME01000095.1 GCF_002954775.1 Streptomyces geranii | reverse complement strand
CCTCGTCCACAATCGCCCGACCGGCTGAGATGCCGGACCTCGTCCTTGAACGCCGGGTGGGCTGGAGGGGGCTGGGGGCGGGGCCCGTTCTCAAGGGGTGGGGCGGGTGAAAGGGAGGTACGGGGCCGTTGAGGGGAGGCTCAGGTCTGAGGGGAGTAGGGAGGCTACCCAGCAGTCTCGGCGTACGCCCTTGTTGTTGATTGCTGAGCGGAGGGTGCCTTCCATCGTGAAGCCCGCTCGTTCCGCTGCCGCTCGCGATGCCGTGTTGCCCACCTCCGCTCGCCATTCCACCCTGTCCACCGAGAGGTGGGTGAAGGCCCAGTGGGTGGCGGTGGTGGTGGCTTCTGTGATGTAGCCGTTGCCGCGGTGGGCCTTGGTGGTCCAGAAGCCGATTTCCGCTGTTCCCAGGGAGCGCATCGTCAGGGCGAGCATGCCCACCAGCTCCTCCCCTTCGGGGAGGAAGAGGCCGAAGGTGAACATCGAGCCGTCGGACCAGCCGTCGGGGACCAGCTGGGTGGTGAAGCTGTGGGCGTGTTCGGGGAGGTACGGCGACGGGATCGTCGTCCAGCGCTGGATGTCGGCGTCCTGCACCGCGGCGTACACGGCGTCCGTGTCGGTCGGGCCGACCGTGCGCAGGAGCAGGCGGGCCGTGGTGAGCGTGACGGGGTCCATCGGCCGATTCTTGCTCGGGGGAGGATCGGGGCGCCATCCCTTTCGCCGTGCGTGGGTTCGTGATCACAATTCGTGCAATTCCTGGGTGGGGCGCGGCACCATCTGTGACTCCCGGCCGTTCTCCTTATGGCTGTCCTACCGGCAGGCCTCCCGACCGGGCTGGGTCCTCGCATACGATGGCCGTCGCTCAGTTAAGACAATGGAAACCGACCGTCCCAGGCCCGACCGGCAAGGAGACCAACCCCCGTGTCCGTCCTCTCAAAGATCATGCGTGCAGGCGAAGGCAAAATCCTGCGCAAGCTGCACCGCATCGCGGACCAGGTCAACTCCATCGAAGAGGACTTTGTCGACCTCTCCGACGCCGAGCTGCGGGCCCTCACCGATGAGTACAAGCAGCGGTACGCCGACGGTGAGAGTCTGGACGACCTGCTGCCCGAGGCCTTCGCCACCGTCCGCGAGGCCGCCAAGCGCGCCCTCGGCCAGCGTCACTACGACGTGCAGATCATGGGTGGCGCAGCGCTCCACCTCGGCTATGTCGCCGAGATGAAGACCGGTGAGGGCAAGACCCTGGTCGGCACCCTGCCCACGTATCTGAACGCCCTCTCCGGGGACGGCGTTCACCTCATCACGGTCAACGACTACCTGGCCGAGCGCGACTCCGAGATGATGGGGCGCGTCCACAAGTTCCTGGGGCTGACCGTCGGCTGCATCCTCGCCAACATGACGCCGGCCCAGCGGCGTGAGCAGTACTCCTGCGACATCACGTACGGCACGAACAACGAGTTCGGGTTCGACTACCTGCGCGACAACATGGCGTGGTCCAAGGACGAGCTCGTCCAGCGCGGCCACAACTTCGCCGTGGTCGACGAGGTCGATTCGATCCTCATCGACGAGGCCCGTACGCCGCTGATCATCTCGGGCCCGGCCGACCAGGCCACCAAGTGGTACGGCGACTTCGCCAAGCTGGTCACGCGTCTCAAGCGCGGCGAGGCCGGCAACGCCCTCAAGGGACTTGAGGAGACCGGCGACTACGACGTCGACGAGAAGAAGCGCACCGTCGCCATCCACGAGTCGGGTGTCGCCAAGGTCGAGGACTGGCTGGGCATCGACAACCTGTACGAGTCGGTGAACACGCCGCTGGTGGGCTACCTGAACAACGCCATCAAGGCCAAGGAGCTCTTCAAGAACGACAAGGACTACGTCGTCATCGACGGCGAGGTCATGATCGTCGACGAGCACACGGGCCGTATCCTCGCGGGCCGCCGCTACAACGAGGGCATGCACCAGGCGATCGAGGCGAAGGAAGGGGTGGACATCAAGGACGAGAACCAGACCCTTGCGACCATCACCCTGCAGAACTTCTTCCGCCTTTACGACAAGCTCTCCGGTATGACCGGTACGGCCATGACCGAGGCCGCCGAGTTCCACCAGATCTACAAGCTCGGTGTCGTCCCGATCCCGACCAACCGCGACATGGTCCGCAAGGACCAGTCGGACCTCATCTACCGCACCGAGGTCGCGAAGTTCGAGGCGGTCGTCGACGACATCGCCGAGAAGCACGAGAAGGGTCAGCCGATCCTCGTCGGTACGACCTCTGTCGAGAAGTCCGAGTATCTGTCGCAGCAGCTCTCCAAGCGCGGCATCCAGCACGAAGTGCTGAACGCCAAGCAGCACGACCGGGAGGCGACCATCGTCGCCCAGGCCGGCCGCAAGGGTGCCGTCACGGTCGCCACCAACATGGCCGGTCGTGGTACGGACATCAAGCTCGGCGGCAACCCCGACGACCTCGCCGAGGCGGAGCTGCGCCAGCGCGGCCTCGACCCCGAGGAGCACATCGAGGAGTGGGCGGCGGCCCTGCCGGCCGCCCTGGAGCGGGCCGAGAAGGCCGTGAAGGCGGAGTTCGAGGAGGTCAAGGACCTCGGCGGGCTCTACGTCCTCGGCACCGAGCGGCACGAGTCGCGGCGTATCGACAACCAGCTGCGCGGTCGTTCCGGACGTCAGGGCGACCCCGGCGAGTCGCGGTTCTACCTCTCCCTCGGTGACGACCTCATGCGGCTGTTCAAGGCCCAGATGGTCGAGCGCGTGATGTCGATGGCGAACGTGCCGGACGACGTCCCGATCGAGAACAAGATGGTCACCCGTGCCATCGCCTCCGCCCAGTCGCAGGTCGAGACGCAGAACTTCGAGACCCGTAAGAACGTCCTCAAGTACGACGAGGTCCTCAACCGGCAGCGCGAGGTCATCTACGGCGAGCGGCGCCGCGTCCTGGAGGGCGAGGACCTGCACGAGCAGGTCCAGCACTTCATGGACGACACCATCGACGCGTACATCGGCGCCGAGACCGCCGAGGGCTTCGCCGAGGAGTGGGACGTCGACCGGCTGTGGGGTGCCTTCAAGCAGCTCTACCCGGTGAAGGTCACCGTCGACGAGTTGGAGGAGGCGGCGGGCGACCGGGCCGGTCTCACCGCCGAGTTCATCTCCGAGTCCATCAAGGACGACATCCACGACCAGTACGCGGCTCGTGAGGAGCAGCTCGGCTCCGAGATCATGCGTGAGCTGGAGCGTCGGGTCGTGCTGTCGGTGCTCGACCGCAAGTGGCGCGAGCACCTCTACGAGATGGACTACCTCCAGGAGGGCATCGGCCTGCGCGCGATGGCCCAGAAGGACCCGCTGGTCGAGTACCAGCGCGAGGGCTTCGACATGTTCACCGCCATGATGGAGGGCATCAAGGAGGAGTCCGTCGGCTACCTGTTCAACCTGGAGGTCCAGGTCGAGCAGCAGGTCGAGGAGGTCCCGGTCGCGGACGCCAAGCCGTCGCTGGACAAGGGCACCGAGGACTCGGTGCCGGCGCAGGCGAGCGCCGGTTCCCGGCCGGAGATCCGGGCCAAGGGGCTCGACGCTCCGCAGCGGCCGGACCGGCTGCACTTCTCCGCGCCCAGCGTGGACGGCGAGGGCGGTGTCATCGAGGGCGACCTCGTCGGGGACGACGACGAGGTGCGGTCCGAGGCGGACGGGCTCACGCGCGCGGAGCGGCGCAAGCAGCAGCGGAGTGGGCGTCGGCGCAAGAAGTGAGCTGTTCGTCGACCTGAGCAGTGGGCGGCAGGCAGCAGACGGTAAGCAGCGGATTGTGGGCTGTGAGACGTAAGCAGTGAGTGCGTTGTACTTGCTGTGTGGAGGGCCGGGCATCCGATGAGGGTGGCCGGCCCTTCTGCGTTGTGGGGTCGTGGGTTCGTGGGCGCTCAGTCTGCCGTCCGGGGCCTTCGGGGGCCGCCCAGTTCCACCGCTGTGCAGCGCCAGCGGAAGTCCCGGCCCAGTTCCAGGCGGAAGGCCATCGCGCGGAGCTGGTCGCCCGCGCCGATACGGGCGAACGCCTCCAGGGCGCCCTGGCTGGGCTCGTAGTAGCCGACGTCGCGGACCACGGGGCGGGTGCCGCGCGTGCGGAGGGGGCCGCGTTCCGCGAGCCAGGCCAGTTCGTCGTAGGCGCGGCCGATGGTGTGCCGGAGCATGCTGTGGACGGGGCGTTCGCCGCTGAGGACGGCCAGGAGGCGGTCGGCGAAGAGGTCGGTGGGGCGGGGTTGCGGGAGGGGGCTCTGGCGGGGCTGGAGGGGGTGCTGGGGGCCTTGGGGCTGCTGGGGTGTTGCCCGGTGCCTGCCTCCCTGGGCGGGGACCCGGGGCTCGGTGTGGAGCCCGGTGTGGGGCTCGGTGGGCGTCGTGGCTGCGGGGAGCGGTGTACGAGGGCTGCCTCCGCCCGGGGTGGCGCGCTGCGGGGCGCTGCCGGGGCGGCGGGTGTCCCTGCGTACCGGCGGGCGGGCCGGGGTGCGGCGGACCGTCCTTGTCATCACCTTGTTCATGGAATATCCCCGTTTCCTGGGGCCCGGGTGGGTACCGGGCGGTAACTTTCTGGTGGGGATCTTGTACGGGGCCGGATCGGGCGGATGCAAGGTGCGGCGGGGTGCGGGTCGGGGGGTCCGGGGGTTCACTTATCCGAGTGATCGGGGGAGGGGAATTGGCTGGTGGGGGTGGGGGGTGGGGGTGAATTTCGAGGAGCGGGGTGGACGTTCGGAGAGGCTCGGGCGGGGACTCGAAAGGGGACGCCGCGACGTATCCTGAGGGTCTTTCCGGGGTGCTCTTCTTCGCCTTCGTCACCGGAACGTCTGCTACGAGAAACGCCTACTACGAAAGTGGTCAGCCATGCGCGTCTACGTCCCCCTGACCCTCCCGGGACTTGCCGAGGCGTACAAGACGGGTGAGTTGGGGGCGGGGCCGTTCGTCGCGTACGCCGTCACGCCCGCGTTGCGGGAGTGGTATCTGTCCGATGACGTGGAGGAGTTGGAGTACGCGGCGTTGAATCGGGCCGCGCTCGCTTCTCTGCGGTTGCTGGCGATGGAGCCGGGGGTGGTGCGGCGGCGGGTGGTGGTCGCCGTCGATGTCGCCGACGGCGTGGCTGTCGCCGATCCCGACCGGGGGCTTGATCCTGGGGCGCTGGGTGAGGTTCGGGTCGGTGGGGCTGTTTCGTTGGGGAAGGTCGCGGCTGTGCATGTCGACTCCGGGGAGGCGGAGGGGGATGTCGCGGGGGCGGCGGACGCTCTGGGGGCGGCGGATCAGGGGGACGACGACGCGCAGTTCGTCGTGGACGGGGCGGAGGATCACGAGCTGCTTTGGTATGCCAGGCAGGAGATTCCTAACTTGCTGGGGTTGTTGGGCTGAGCAAGCAGGGGCGGGCGGGCGGGGGGAACCGGTCTGAACGGCCTCGTCCTCGCCCCCGGTCGCCGGGCAAGCTGCCGGTCGCCATGTCAGTGGTGCGAGGTACGTTCTTCGTATGGGGAAGTACGGAGTGGCGCACATCGTGTGGGACTGGAACGGGACCCTGTTTCATGACACCGACGCCGTCATAGGAGCCACCAACGCCGCCTTCAGTGAGCTGGGGCTGGCGCCGATCACGTTGGAGCAGTACCGGGAGCTGTACTGCGTACCGGTGCCTCGGTTCTACGAGCGGCTGCTCGGGCGGCTGCCCACGGATGCCGAGTGGGCCGTCATGGACGAGATCTTTCATCGGTACTACGCGGAGCATCGCGTCGTCTGCGAGCTGGCCGTGGGGGCGCGGGAGCTGCTGGCCGGGTGGCAGTCGGCCGGGCGCAGTCAGTCCATTCTGAGTATGTACGGGCATGAGGAACTCGTTCCGCTCGTGCGGGAGTTCGGGATCGAGCCGCATTTTCTGCGGGTCGACGGGCGGACCGGGCCCTCCGGTGGCAGCAAGGCCGAGCACATGGTGCGGCATCTCGGTGCGCTCGGGGGTGTCGAGGCCTCGCGGACCGTGGTGATCGGGGATGCCGCCGACGATGCGCTTGCCGCCCTGCATGTGGGTGCGCTCGCCGTGCTCTACACCGGTGGGTCCCATGGGCGGGCCAGTCTCGAAGCGGTGGGTGTGCCGGTGGTCGACAGCCTGGAGGAGGCCGTCGCGGAGGCCGAGAGACTCGCCGCGTAGGGAGGTCTGCGGGCGTTTCGGGCCCTTTCTCTTCTCCCACTGTTCAGAGTGGCAAACTTCCCGTCCTGCTTTTGTACACAAATGGCTCATGACGTGGCCCCCGTCATGAGCGATAGCCTGGTGGCGTGATCAGCGCGATACGTCGCGGGGGCGTTCTCGCCCCTGCCCTGCGCCCGGAACGCACGGACGACATCCGTGCCCGGGCGGTGATCGCTGGTCGGCGCGGGCGGGACGGAACCCCGAGGGTTCCCAGGACGCCGTACGCATCCCATGGACCGGTGCTGCCGAGAGCAGCGTCACACTCCGTCGGGGTGCCGAGAATGGCTGATAACCCCCCGCTCTTCCCACCCTGCGGCATAGCGTCGGAACTGACCGGAGACCCCGCGTCGTGGCGTTGTGCCGGAGAGGGAGATCTACTTCCTTCTACGTCACGCAACGGCGCGCGACAGGAGCCAGAGGACAATGCAGACCAAGCTGGACGAAGCCAAGGCCGAGCTGCTCGAAAGGGCCGCCCGGGTAGCTGAGAACAGCCCGGTCGGGGGGCACCTACCGACTGGGACGACACGTGCGACCGCGCCCGGCGGGGATCCCGGCAGCCCGGACCACGACACCGTGCTCGCGTTTCTCCAGCGCTACTACCTGCACACCGCCTCGGAGGACCTCGCAGGCCGCGACCCGGTCGACGTCTTCGGCGCGGCCTTCTCGCACTACCGGCTGGGCGAGACGCGTCCGCAGGGCAAGGCGAGCGTGCGCGTGCACACCCCGACCGTCGAGGAGAACCAGTGGCAGTGCAGCCACTCCGTCGTCGAGGTCGTCACCGATGACATGCCCTTCCTCGTCGACTCGGTCACCAACGAACTGTCCCGGCAGGGGCGTGGCATCCATCTCGTCGTCCATCCGCAGTTCGTCGTACGCCGGGACCTCACCGGCAGGCTCGTCGAGGTGCTGCCCGTGCAGGCCGGCGGCGGTGAGCTGCCGCACGACGCGCACATCGAGTCGTGGATCCATGTCGAGATCGACCGTGAGACCGACCGCGCCGATCTGAAGCAGATCACCAGCGACCTGCAGCGCGTCCTGTCCGACACCCGCGAGGCCGTCGAGGACTGGGAGAAGATGCGTGACTCCGCGCTGCGCATCGCCGAGGAACTGCCCAAGGAGCCGACCGCCGACGACCTGCGCGACCAGGACGTCGAGGAGGCGCGCGAACTGCTGCGCTGGCTCGCGGACGACCACTTCACCTTCCTCGGCTACCGCGAGTACGAACTGCGCGAGGACGACTCGCTGGGCGCCGTGCCGGGTACGGGACTTGGCATTCTGCGGTCCGATCCGCATCACTCCGAGGAGGAGGGGCATCCGGTCAGTCCCTCCTTCGAGCGGCTGCCCGCCGACGCCCGCGCCAAGGCCCGCGAGCACAAGCTTCTCGTCCTGACCAAGGCCAACAGCCGGGCCACCGTGCACCGGCCGTCCTATCTCGACTACGTCGGCGTCAAGAAGTTCGACGCCAACGGCGAAGTCGTCGGTGAGCGGCGGTTCCTGGGGCTGTTCTCCTCCGCCGCCTACACCGAGTCCGTGCGCCGCGTGCCCGTCGTGCGCCGCAAGGTCGAAGAGGTGCTGCGGGGCGCCGGGTTCTCGCCCAACAGCCACGACGGGCGCGACCTCCTCCAGATCATGGAGACCTACCCGCGCGACGAACTGTTCCAGACCCCGCCCGACGAACTCCGGTCCATCGTCACGTCCGTTCTCTATCTGCAGGAGCGGCGGCGGCTGCGGCTCTATCTGCGCCAGGACGAGTACGGGCGCTACTACTCCGCCCTCGTCTACCTGCCGCGCGACCGCTACACCACCGGCGTACGGCTGCGGATCATCGACATCCTCAAGGAGGAACTCGGCGGTACCAGCGTCGACTTCACCGCCTGGAACACCGAGTCGATCCTGTCCCGGCTGCACTTCGTCGTCCGCGTGCCGCAGGGGACCGAGCTTCCTCAGCTGTCCGACCAGGACAAGGAGCGCATCGAGGCCCGGCTCGTCGAGGCCGCCCGCTCCTGGGCCGACGCCTTCGGTGAGGCCCTCAACGCCGAGTGCGGCGAGGAGCGCGCCGCCGAACTGCTGCGCCGGTACGGCAACGCCTTCCCCGAGGGCTACAAGGCCGACCACAGCCCGCGCGCCGCCGTCGCCGACCTCGTCCACCTCGAAAAGCTCGGCGTCGGTACGAACTTCGCGCTCAGCCTCTACGAGCCGGTGGGCGCGGTGCCCGGTGAGCGCCGGTTCAAGATCTACCGCACCGGCGAGTCCGTCTCGCTCTCCGCCGTGCTGCCCGTCCTCAACCGGCTCGGCGTCGAGGTGATCGACGAGCGGCCGTACGAGCTGCGCTGCTCCGACCGGACCACCGCCTGGATCTACGACTTCGGGCTCCGGCTGCCCAAGTCGCCGGCCGGCGGCGGGGATTATCTCGGGGACGACGGCCGCGAGCGTTTCCAGGAGGCTTTCTCGGCCACCTGGACCGGGCAGGCCGAGAACGACGGCTTCAACGCGCTGGTGCTGAGCGCGGGCCTCGACTGGCGGCAGGCGCTGGTGCTGCGGGCGTACGCCAAGTACCTGCGGCAGGCCGGTTCCACCTTCAGCCAGGAGTACATGGAGGACACCCTCCGGAGCAATGTCCACACCACCCGGCTGCTCGTCTCCCTGTTCGAGGCGCGGATGTCACCCGAGCGGCAGCGGGCGGGACTTGAGCTGACCGACGCCCTGATGGAGGAGCTGGACGCGGCCCTCGACCAGGTGGCCTCGCTCGACGAGGACCGCATCCTGCGGTCCTTCCTCACCGTCATCAAGGCGACGCTGCGGACGAACTTCTACCAGGAGAGCGCGGGCGGCAAGCCGCACGACTACGTCTCCATGAAGTTCGACCCGCAGGCCATCCCGGACCTGCCCGCGCCGCGACCGGCGTACGAGATCTGGGTGTACTCGCCCCGGGTCGAGGGCGTCCACCTGCGGTTCGGGAAGGTCGCGCGCGGCGGGCTGCGCTGGTCGGACCGGCGCGAGGACTTCCGTACGGAGATCCTCGGGCTGGTCAAGGCGCAGATGGTGAAGAACACCGTCATCGTGCCGGTCGGTGCCAAGGGCGGGTTCGTCGCCAAGCAGCTGCCCGATCCCGCCGTGGACCGGGACGCGTGGCTGGCGGAGGGCGTCCGCAGCTACAAGACGTTCATCTCGGCGCTCCTCGACATCACCGACAACCTGGTGGCCGGCGAGGTCGTGCCGCCCGCCGACGTCGTCCGGCACGACGAGGACGACACCTATCTCGTCGTCGCCGCCGACAAGGGCACGGCGACCTTCTCCGACATCGCCAACGAGGTCGCCCAGGCGTACAATTTCTGGCTCGGCGACGCCTTCGCGTCGGGCGGCTCGGCCGGGTACGACCACAAGGGCATGGGCATCACCGCGCGCGGCGCCTGGGAGTCCGTCAAGCGGCACTTCCGTGAGCTGGGCGTCGACACCCAGAGCGAGGACTTCACCGTCGTGGGCGTCGGTGACATGAGCGGTGACGTGTTCGGGAACGGCATGCTGCTCTCCGAGCACATCCGGCTCGTCGCCGCCTTCGATCACCGGCACATCTTCATCGACCCGAATCCGGACGCCGCCACGTCGTACGCGGAACGGCGGCGGATCTTCGAGCTGCCGCGGTCGAGCTGGGCGGAGTACGACACGCAGCTGATCTCGGCCGGGGGCGGCATCTTCCCCCGTACCGCCAAGGCCATTCCGGTCAACTCGCACATCCGTGAGGCCCTCGGCATCGAGGCCGGTGTCGCCAAGATGACCCCGGCCGACCTGATGAAGGCGATCCTCCAGGCGCCGGTCGACCTGCTGTGGAACGGCGGCATCGGCACGTACGTCAAGGCGAGTACGGAATCGCATGCCGACGTCGGCGACAAGGCCAACGACGCCATCCGCGTCGACGGCGGCGATCTGCGCGTCCGGGTCGTCGGCGAGGGCGGCAACCTCGGGCTCACCCAGCTCGGGCGGATCGAGTTCGCGCAGACCGGCGGGAAGATCAACACCGACGCCATCGACAACAGCGCGGGTGTGGACACCTCCGACCACGAGGTGAACATCAAGATCCTGCTCAACGCCCTGGTCACGGAAGGCGACATGACCGTCAAGCAGCGCAACACGCTGCTGGCGAAGATGACCGACGAGGTCGGCAAGCTCGTCCTGCGCAACAACTACGCGCAGAACACGGCCATCGCCAACGCCCTCGCCCAGTCCAAGGACATGCTCCACGCCCAGCAGCGCTTCATGCGCCACCTGGTCAGGGAGGGGCATCTGGACCGGGCGCTGGAGTTCCTGCCGACCGACCGGCAGATCCGTGAACGGCTGGGCGGCGGACAGGGGTTGACCGGTCCGGAGACGGCCGTGCTCCTCGCGTACACGAAGATCACCGTCGCGGACGAGCTGCTGCAGACCTCGCTGCCCGAAGACCCTTATCTGCGCCGCCTGTTGGACGCCTACTTCCCGAGCGCACTGCGCAAGAAGTTCCCCGAGCAGATCGACGGGCACGCGCTGCGCCGCGAGATCATCACGACCGTCCTCGTCAACGACACGGTCAACACGGGCGGTACGAGCTTCCTGCACCGGCTGCGCGAGGAGACCGGCGCCTCGCTGGAGGAGGTGGTGCGGGCGCAGACCGCCGCCCGCGCGATCTTCGACTCCAGCGCGGTGTGGGACGCGGTCGAGGCGCTCGACAACACCGTCGAGGCCGCCGTCCAGACCCGGATCCGCCTGCACTCACGGCGACTTGTCGAGCGCGGCACGCGCTGGCTGCTCAACAACCGGCCGCAGCCGGTGCAACTCACCGAGACCATCGAGTTCTTCGGCGAGCGGGTGAGTCAAGTCTGGTCCCAGCTGGCCAAGTTGCTGCGCGGCGCGGATCTGGAGTGGTACCAGAAGATCTACGACGAGCTGACGGGCGCCGGCGTCCCCGACGAACTCGCCACCCGGGTCGCGGGCTTCTCGTCCGCGTTCCCGACGCTGGACATCGTCTCGGTCGCCGACCGGATGGGCCGCAACCCGATGGACGTCGCCGAGGTGTACTACGACCTCGCCGACCGGCTCCACATCACCCAGCTGATGGACCGCATCATCGAGCTGCCGCGCGCCGACCGCTGGCAGTCCATGGCCCGCGCCTCCATCCGCGAGGACCTGTACGCGGCCCACTCCTCCCTCACGGCGGACGTCCTCGCGGTCGGCAACGGCACGTCGACGCCCGAGCAGCGCTTCAAGGCGTGGGAGGAGAAGAACACCGCGCTCCTGGGCCGGGCCCGGACCACCCTGGACGAGATCCAGACCTCGGAGACCTTCGACCTGGCCAACCTGTCCGTCGCCATGCGGACGATGCGGACGCTGCTGCGCGCGCATTCGTAAGCCGCACAGCCGCAGATGCGCCCCGGGCCGGTGACGGTCCGGGGCGCACCCGTTTTTCTTGACAACTGTTGGAGAAAAGCAGACGGGGAATTTACCCTTTCCTGCTAGTCCGGGCGCCTCGGATAAAGTCGCGGGCGTGAGTGTGAATGTCTCCGAGAACCGGATTTCGGTTCCTGCCCGGTCGGTGCGGCGCGTAATCCTCGAAGCGGTGAAATTCGGGGCCGTCGGCGGCAGCGGTGTGCTCGTGAACTTCCTCTTCTTCAACCTGCTGCTGCACGGGCTCGGTTGGCGGGCGATGACGGCGACCGTACTGGCCAGCCTGATCGCCATGGGCGGTAACTACCTGGGTTTCCGCTATTTCACGTATCGGGACAGGGCCTCACGTACCAGGCAGCAGATCGCGCTGTTCTTCGTGTTCAGCGCGATCGGCATCGCGATGGAGAGTGGGCTGTTCTACATCGGTTATCACGGACTGGGTCTGCACGGGCCGGTCGAGTCGAATGAGGTGAAGGGCGTCTCGATCGTCCTGGCCTCGGCGTTCCGGTTCCTTGTTTATCGGACGTGGGTTTTCCGCCACTAGTGCGGTACCGGGCCGACAGGAGCTAGGCGGCTTTGGGCGCGGCCTTCGCCGGACGGTTCGTGAAGGCCTCGTACTCCTTCAGTACGTCGTCGGTCGGGCCGTCCATGAGCAGTTCGCCGCGTTCCAGCCACAGGACCCGGTCGCAGGTGTCGCGGATCGACTTGTTGTTGTGGCTGACCAGGAACACCGTGCCCGCGTGCTGGCGCAGCTCCCGGATGCGTTCCTCGGAGCGCATCTGGAAGGAGCGGTCGCCGGTCGCGAGGGCCTCGTCGATGAGCAGGACGTCGTGGTCCTTCGCGGCGGCGATCGAGAAGCGCAGGCGGGCGCCCATGCCGGAGGAGTAGGTGCGCATCGGGAGGGTGATGAAGTCGCCCTTCTCGTTGATGCCGGAGAAGTCGACGATGCCCTGGTAGCGCTCCTTGATCTGCTCCCGGGACATGCCCATGGCGAGGCCGCCGAGGTAGACGTTGCGCTCGCCCGTCAGGTCGCCCATCAGGGCCGCGTTGACGCCGAGCAGGGAGGGCTGGCCGTCGGTGTAGATGTGGCCGTGCTCCACCGGCAGCAGGCCCGCGACCGCCTTGAGCAGCGTCGACTTGCCGGAGCCGTTGGTGCCGATCAGGCCGATGGCCTCGCCCCGGTACGCGACGAAGGAGACGCTCTTCACGGCGTGCACCTTGCGCACCCCGGCCGCCTTCTCGCTCTGCTTGCGCCGCATCATCCGGTTGAGCGCGGCGGTCGCGGTGCCGCGTCCGGCGCCGGTGCCGTTGACCCGGTAGACGATGTCGACGTGGTCGGCGACGACGGTGGGGATCGGCTCGCCGGGGGTGCCGCCCTGGTTCAGGCCCGGGTTCTGGTTCAGGTTCTCGTTCTCGTTCTCAGCCACGGCCGTACGTCTCCTCAGCCTTCCAGAAGTAGATGAAGCCGCCGACGCCGACCACCAGCGCCCAGCCGGCCGCGATCGGCCAGACGTGCGGCGGCAACTGGCTGGAGTGGAAGCTGTCGATCAGGGCGAAACGCATCAGGTCGATGTAGATCGCGGCCGGGTTGGTCTCCAGGAGCACCGACACCACGTGCGGCAGGTTGTCCTTCTTGGCCAGCTTGTCGATGCTCCACATCACGCCCGACACGTACATCCAGGTGCGCAGGATGAACGGCATCAGCTGGGCGATGTCCGGAGTGGACGCGCCCATCCGCGCCATGATCATCGACACGCCCGCGTTGAACACGAACTGGAGTGCCAGCGCGGGGATGACCAGCAGCCAGGAGGCGGTGACCGGGATGCCGAAGCAGAGCAGGATCACGATCAGCGCGGCCATCGAGAACAGCAGCTGCTGCAGCTGCTGGATGCAGAAGGAGATCGGCAGGGCCGCGCGCGGGAAGTGCAGGGCCCGTACGAGACCGAGGTTGCCGGCGATCGCGCGGGTGCCCGCCATGATCGAACTCTGTGTGAACGTCCAGATGAACACGCCCGTGACCAGGAACGGGATGTAGTCCGGCACGCCGTGCTTGGTGCCCAGCAGGACGCCGAAGATGAAGTAGTAGACCGCCGCGTTGAGCAGCGGGGTCATCACCTGCCAGACCTGGCCGAGCTTCGCCTGGCTGTACTGGGCGGTGAGCTTGGCGGTGGCGAACGCGGTGATGAAGTGGCGCCGCGCCCACAGCTGGCGGACGTACGTCGGCAGGCTGGGGCGGGCCCCGCTGACCGAGAGGCCGTGCCGGACGGCGTACGCCGAGAGGTCGCCCTCCGGCGGGACGACCGGTGCCGCGAGGGGCGTGGACTGGGGCGGTGTGTCGAGGGCCTGGCTCACATCCGCTGCTTTCGCTCGGGGGAGTGGAGGGGGTGCGTGCGCGACCGGTTCCGCTCCCTGGCTCTTCTCCGGCGTCCCCCGCCGGCACCGGAACCCGGTTTCTTACCTGTTTCTTTCTCAGTTCTTACGTCGGGACGGGACCGTATCGTCGTAACGGGAGCGTATTCCGATTCGGCGTCGGAACGCAACCGTTCCGTCGTAACGCCCCTATGCTGGTCCGTATGACGACGAACGCCGACGAGCCCGGGACCGCACCGGCGCGGACCCGCCGCCGGGCCCCCGCCGGGGCCGCCGTACTGCGCGAGGACGTGACGGAGGCCATCCGGGCGGCCGTGTTCGAGGAGCTGGCGTCCGTCGGATACGCCCGGATGTCCATCGAGGGCATCGCGCGCCGGGCCGGCGTCGGCAAGACGGCCGTCTACCGGCGCTGGCGTTCGAAACTGCACCTGGTGCTCGACCTGGTCTCGGCGATCGCGGTGCAGGGGCTGCCGGCGCCCGACACGGGCACCCTGGAGGGCGATCTGCGGCTGCTGTACGAGCTGACGTCCCGCGCCCTGCGCCACCCGGTGGCCTCGCAGGTCATCCCGGACCTCCAGGCGGAGGCGGCCCGCAACCCGGAGATCGCCGACGCCATGCAGAAGGCGCTGCGGGAGGGGCAGGAGGGCGTCGCGAGCGGGATCGTCGCGGCGGCTCAGGCGCGGGGCGAGGTCCGCCAGGGCATCGACGCCGATCTGGCCCTCGACCTGATCTCGGGGCCGCTCTACTGGCGCTCGGTGGTGATCCGGAGCCCGAAGCTGCCGAAGGGGTATCTGGGGTCGCTGGCCCGGGCGACGGCGGCGGCGCTCAAGGCGCTGTGACGCACGTAGGCGCTGTAGCGCACGTGAAGGGGCGGGAACGGGAACGGGGGCGGG
>NZ_PJME01000094.1 GCF_002954775.1 Streptomyces geranii | reverse complement strand
GTGTGTGCGGGGGAAATCAGCCTGGGCGGGCTTGTCCTCAAGCCGTGGGTGGGTCGGGTGTGTCTGGGGTGCGTGGGTGGGGTGGGTGGCTTTGGGCCGGACCTGTTCTCAAGTCGTGGGTGGGTCGGGTGTGCGTGGGTTCGTCCTCAAGGCTCTTGTGGGCCCGGTGGTGTCGATCCGCGCTGGTGGGAGCGGAGTTGGGGTTCGAGGGTGGCTGGTGGACGGGGTGGAAACGGGTGGGTGGGTGGGAAAGAAGGAAGCTCCTCCTGCGGGACGGTCACTACTGGTCCCGTACCGTTGTCCTCTTCGCGCCCCACTTGCCGCCCTCCCCCGGTGTCAGCAGTTCCGCCACGTCCAGTACGTGGTGGCCTGCCATCGAGGGGAGGCACGTGCCGCGGGCCTCGCCGATTGCCTCCGCCCAGTCCGGGGGGATCGCCGAGGCGCCGTTCGTCGCGCCGGCCAACGCTCCTGCCACCGCCGCCGTCGTGTCGGCGTCGCGGCCCATGTTCACCGCCGTCAGCACCGATTCCCTGAAGTCGCCGTCGGCCGCCGCGTACGCGCCGAAGGCCAGGGCCACCGCCTCCGGGGCCAGGTCGGTCCAGGGGTAGCCGCCGATCACCACCGCGGAGCGCACCGCCCGTTCGCCCCGGTGGGCCACCGCCACCGCCCGGCGCAGCGAACGTGCCGTCCAGCTGTCGTCCGGGACCACCGCCAGCGCCGAGGCCACCACCGCGATCGTCGGGGCGCCCGCCATCGCCGCCGCCACTCCCGCCGCCACCGCCTGGCCGCCGTAGATGCCCTCGCCGTCGTGGCTCACCGAACCGTCGATCGCCACCAGCCGGGCCGCCTCCGCCGGGCGGCCCGCCGCGAAGACGCCGAACGGGGCCGCCCGCATCGCCAGTCCGTCGCTCCACGCGTGGCGATGCTGGGCCGAGATCGGCGCCGCCAGGCCCCTGCGCAGGTTCTCCAGCGTGCCCCGTTCGCTGAAACCGGCGCCCCGGAAGGGACCCTCGTCCCGGTCCGCGATCCACTCGTGCCAGGCCGCCTCCACATGGGCCGGGGTGAGGGCCGAGCCGTGGCGGGCCAGGAGGAGGCCCGAGAAGATCGCGTACTCCGTGTCGTCCGTACCGGAGGGGTTCTCGGCCACGTAGCCGGTGATGCGGCCCCAACGGGCGCGGATCTCGGAGGGCTTCATGTTCTCGGCGGGGGCACCGAGCGCGTCCCCCACTGCCAGACCCAGCAGGGCACCGCGTGCTCTGTCGCGCAGGACGGCGGCGTCTTCGGGCGTCGGGACCGAGGGAATGCAGGCGATCGATGCCATACGCGGCCTCTCCTCCGGAGGGTTCCGGGGGCTCCCTCGCGGGGAGCGGAACCCTTTGCGGAACTGTCCCACCGGAGGCGTTCGCACGAGCCTCAGGCGCCCCAGCGTCACCCGGTCGACATTTGTGCGAGCACTCCTACGGATGAGCGATCACGGTGAAGGCGCAGGTGGAGGTGGCCTTTCTCGGCCGTGGCGGGGGAGTCCGTACGTTGTTCCTGCGGCCCGGTCGGTCTCCTGATCGCCCTCTTCGTCGCCCTCTCCGTCGCCCTCGTCGTCGCTCTCGTGGTCGGTGTGACGTACGCCCTGGGCAACCCGACCGAGGCGGCCGTACGATAAGGAAACGTGCACTTATGCGTTGGGCCGTATAAGTAGCCGTTACTCGCTGGTTTCGAACGCTTAACCACTGGGCATGAGCCGTAAGCGCTGTGGGCAACGAAGCCTGCGGCGCACCCCGCGAGGTGGGCGACGGAGCTCCCCTTGCCATGGGTCGAAGGACATCGATCTGTCCGCTTCGCCCCCCATTACTTCCACCGCAGCGCGGTCATCACGCCGCGCACGACGGTGTCCGCATGTTGGTACGTAGTATCCGGTTCCCGAGAACCGTCCCATCATGTAACCTGCACGAAATTTTGCACTCCAAGAGGGCCAACGTCGTCCCTCGGCTAATGCATATGCCACACGACGACGACGGGAGAGCCGATGCGTACGCCGCGCCAGCCGTCCCAGCATTCCGAGAATGGCCAGAAGTGGTCCTTCATGGATGCTCGCCCTGCTGCGCAGGGTATGTACGACCCCCGTAACGAGCACGACGCCTGTGGCGTCGGCTTCGTGGCCACCCTCACCGGCGAGGCGAGCCACACGCTGGTCGAGCAGGCGCTCACGGTTCTCCGCAATCTGGAGCACCGAGGTGCCACCGGCTCCGAGCCCGACTCCGGTGACGGCGCCGGCATTCTCTCCCAGGTCCCCGACGCCTTCTTCCGTGAGGTGGCCGAATTCGAGCTGCCCGAGGCCGGCTCCTATGCGGTTGGTATCGCCTTCCTTCCGGAGGAGGCGGGGGCGACCGACGCGGGTCCGACTCTCGCCGAGGCCGTCTCACGTATCGAGACGATCGCCGGCGACGAAGGCCTCGAAGTCCTCGGCTGGCGTGAGGTGCCGACCGCCCCCGGGCTCCTCGGTGCCACCGCCCGTTCGACGATGCCCGCCTTCCGGCAGATCTTCGTCGCGGACGGCGCCGCCGTGCCCGCCACCGGCATCGACCTCGACCGCAAGGCCTTCGCGCTGCGCAAGCGCGCCGAGCGCGAGGTCGGCGTCTACTTCCCCTCGCTCTCCGCGCGGACCATCGTCTACAAGGGCATGCTGACCACCGGCCAGCTGGAGCCCTTCTTCCCCGACCTGTCCGACCGCCGCTTCGCGTCGGCCGTCGCGCTCGTCCACTCGCGCTTCTCCACGAACACCTTCCCGTCGTGGCCGCTCGCCCACCCGTACCGCTTCGTCGCGCACAACGGCGAGATCAACACGGTCAAGGGCAACCGCAACTGGATGGCCGCGCGCGAGTCGCAGCTGGTCAGCGACCTGTTCGGCGACAAGGGTCTGGAGCGCGTCTTCCCCATCTGTACGCCGGACGCCTCCGACTCGGCGTCCTTCGACGAGGTGCTCGAACTGCTCCACCTCGGTGGCCGTTCGCTGCCGCACTCCGTGCTGATGATGATCCCGGAGGCGTGGGAGAACCACGGCACGATGGATCCGGCCCAGCGCGCCTTCTACCAGTTCCACTCCACGATGATGGAGCCCTGGGACGGCCCGGCCTGTGTCACCTTCACCGACGGCGTCCAGGTCGGCGCGGTCCTCGACCGCAACGGACTGCGCCCCGGCCGCTACTGGGTCACCGACGAGGGCCTCGTCGTCCTCGGCTCCGAGGTCGGCGTCCTCGACATCGACCCCGCGAAGGTCGTCCGCAAGGGCCGCCTGCAGCCCGGCAAGATGTTCCTCGTCGACACCGCCGAGCACCGCATCATCGAGGACGACGAGATCAAGGCCGGCCTCGCCGCCGAGCAGCCGTACGCGGAGTGGCTCGAAGCCGGTGAGATCGAGCTGTCCGACCTGCCCGAGCGCGAGCACATCGTGCACACCCACGCCTCGGTCACCCGGCGCCAGCAGACCTTCGGTTACACCGAGGAGGAGCTGCGCGTCATCATCGCGCCGATGGCCAAGACCGGCGGCGAGCCGCTCGGTTCCATGGGCACCGACTCGCCGATCGCCGCGCTGAGCGAGCGCCCGCGACTGCTCTTCGACTACTTCACCCAGCTGTTCGCGCAGGTCACCAACCCGCCGCTGGACGCCATCCGCGAGGAACTGGTCACCAGCCTGCGCTCCTCCCTCGGCCCCGCCAGCAACCTGCTTGAGCCGACCGCCGCCTCCTGTCGTAGCGTCACCCTGCCCTTCCCGGTGATCGACAACGACGAGTTGGCCAAGCTCATCCACATCAACGCCGACGGCGACATGCCCGGCATGAAGGCCGCGACCCTCTCCGGCCTCTACCGGGTCAGCGGCGGCGGCGACTCCCTCGCCGCCCGCATCGACGAGATCTGCGCCGAGGCCGACGCGGCCATCGACAACGGCGCTCGTCTCATCGTGCTGTCGGACCGGCACTCGGACGCAGAGCACGCGCCGATCCCCTCGCTGCTGCTCACCGCCGCCGTCCACCACCACCTCATCCGCACCAAGCAGCGCACCCAGGTGGGCCTGCTGGTCGAGGCCGGTGACGTCCGCGAGGTCCACCACGTCGCCCTGCTCATAGGCTTCGGCGCCGCCGCCGTGAACCCGTACCTGGCGATGGAGTCCGTAGAGGACCTGGTCCGCGCCGGTACGTTCCTGCCCGGCATCGAGCCCGAGCAGGCCATCCGCAACCTGATCTACGCGCTCGGCAAGGGCGTCCTCAAGGTCATGTCCAAGATGGGCATCTCGACCGTCGCCTCCTACAGGGGCGCCCAGGTCTTCGAGGCCGTCGGTCTCGACACCGCCTTCGTCGGCAAGTACTTCCTCGGCACCGCCACCAAGATCGGCGGCGTCGGCATCGACGTCATCGCCAAGGAGGTCGCCGCCCGGCACGCCAAGGCGTACCCCGCCTCCGGCATCGCGCCCGCGCACCGCGCTCTCGACATAGGCGGCGAGTACCAGTGGCGCCGCGAGGGCGAGCCGCACCTGTTCGACCCGGAGACGGTCTTCCGTCTCCAGCACTCCACGCGCACCCGCCGCTACGACATCTTCAAGAAGTACACGGACCGGGTGAACGAGCAGTCCGAGCGGCTCATGACCCTCCGCGGGCTCTTCGGCTTCAAGTCAGACCGCCCCTCGATCTCCATCGACGAGGTCGAGCCGGTCAGCGAGATCGTCAAGCGGTTCTCCACCGGCGCCATGTCGTACGGCTCCATCTCGCTGGAGGCGCACGAGACGCTCGCCATCGCCATGAACCAGTTGGGCGCCAAGTCCAACACCGGTGAGGGCGGCGAGGACCCGGACCGTCTGTACGACCCCGCGCGCCGGTCCAGCATCAAGCAGGTCGCGTCCGGCCGCTTCGGTGTGACCAGCGAATACCTGGTCAACGCGGACGACATCCAGATCAAGATGGCCCAGGGTGCGAAGCCGGGTGAGGGCGGGCAGTTGCCCGGCCACAAGGTCTACCCGTGGGTCGCCAAGACGCGGCACTCCACCCCCGGTGTCGGGCTCATCTCGCCGCCGCCGCACCACGACATCTACTCCATCGAGGACCTCGCCCAGCTCATCCACGACCTGAAGAACGCGAACCCGCAGGCGCGGATCCACGTGAAGCTGGTCTCCGAGGTCGGCGTCGGTACCGTCGCCGCCGGTGTGTCGAAGGCGCACGCCGATGTCGTCCTCATCTCCGGGCACGACGGCGGTACGGGTGCTTCTCCCCTTACCTCCCTGAAGCACGCGGGCGGTCCCTGGGAGCTGGGCCTCGCCGAGACGCAGCAGACGCTGCTGCTCAACGGGTTGCGCGACCGGATCGTCGTACAGACCGACGGTCAGCTCAAGACCGGCCGTGATGTCGTCATCGCCGCGCTGCTCGGCGCCGAGGAGTTCGGTTTCGCGACCGCGCCGCTCGTCGTCTCCGGCTGCGTCATGATGCGCGTCTGCCACCTCGACACCTGCCCGGTCGGCATCGCCACGCAGAACCCGGTGCTCCGCGACCGGTTCGCGGGCAAGGCCGAGTACGTCGTGAACTTCTTCCAGTTCATCGCCGAGGAGGTCCGCGAGATCCTCGCCGAGCTGGGCTTCCGCACCATCGAGGAGGCCGTCGGCCAGGCCGGCACGCTCGACGTCGAGCGCGCCGTCAACCACTGGAAGGCGCAGGGCCTGGACTTGGCCCCCCTCTTCTACGTGCCCGAACTGCCCGAGGGCGCCGCCCTCCACCAGGTCATCGAGCAGGACCACGGCCTGGAGAAGGCGCTCGACAACGAGCTGATCAAGCTCGCCGCCGACGCCCTCGCCGCGAACAGCGCGACCGACGCCCAGCCGGTCCGCGCCCAGGTCGCCATCCGCAACATCAACCGCACGGTCGGCACGATGCTCGGCCACGAGGTGACGAAGAAGTTCGGTGGGGCGGGCCTGCCCGACGACACCATCGACATCACCTTCACGGGCTCCGCCGGCCAGTCCTTCGGCGCCTTCCTGCCGCGCGGTGTCACCCTGCGCCTCGAAGGCGACGCCAACGACTACGTCGGCAAGGGGCTCTCCGGTGGCCGGGTCGTCGTCCGCCCGGACCGGGGTGCCGACCACCTCGCCGAGTTCTCGACGATCGCGGGCAACACCATCGCGTACGGCGCGACCGGCGGCGAACTGTTCCTGCGCGGCCGTACGGGCGAGCGGTTCTGTGTCCGCAACTCCGGTGCCACGGTGGTCTCCGAGGGCGTGGGCGACCACGGCTGCGAGTACATGACCGGCGGTCACGCGGTCGTCCTCGGCGAGACGGGACGCAACTTCGCGGCCGGTATGTCCGGCGGTATCGCGTACGTCATCGACCTGGACCGCGACAACGTCAACGTCGGCAACGTGGACGCGGTCGAGGCCCTCGACGACGCCGACAAGAAGTGGCTGCACGATGTCGTGCGCCGGCACCAGGAGGAGAGCGGCTCCACGGTCGCCGAGAAGCTCCTGGCCGAGTGGGACGTCGCCGTCCAGCGCTTCAGCAAGATCATCCCCAGCACGTACAAGGCAGTGCTCGCCGCCAAGGCCGCCGCCGAGCAGGCCGGTCTCACGGAGACCGAGATCACCGAGAAGATGATGGAGGCGGCGATCAATGGCTGACCCGAAGGGTTTCCTCAACCACGGGCGCGAGGTCGCCAAGTCCCGCCCCGTGGACGTACGTCTCAAGGACTGGAACGAGGTCTACGTTCCCGGTTCGCTCCTGCCGATCATCAGCAAGCAGGCCGGCCGCTGCATGGACTGCGGTATCCCGTTCTGTCACAACGGCTGTCCGCTGGGGAACCTGATCCCCGAGT
The DNA here is from genome assembly GCF_002954775.1 of Streptomyces geranii. GTDB lineage: Bacteria > Actinomycetota > Actinomycetes > Streptomycetales > Streptomycetaceae > Streptomyces > Streptomyces geranii. The sequence goes on along the minus strand of NZ_PJME01000094.1, from coordinate 8,372 downwards.
GGAACGACTACGCCTACCGCGAGGACTGGACGTCGGCGTCCGAGCGCCTGCACGCCACCAACAACTTCCCGGAGTTCACCGGCCGTCTGTGCCCGGCTCCGTGCGAGTCGGCGTGCGTGCTGGGCATCAACCAGCCCGCGGTCACCATCAAGAACGTCGAGGTCTCGATCATCGACAAGGCCTGGGAGACGGGCGACGTCGCCCCCCAGGCCCCGGAGCGCCTCTCCGGCAAGACGGTCGCGGTCATCGGCTCGGGCCCGGCGGGTCTCGCCGCCGCCCAGCAGCTGACCCGGGCCGGTCACACGGTCGCGGTGTACGAGCGCGCCGACCGCATCGGCGGCCTCCTGCGCTACGGCATCCCCGAGTTCAAGATGGAGAAGCGGCACATCAACCGCCGTATCGAACAGATGCGCGCGGAAGGCACCCGCTTCCGTACGGGCATCGAGATCGGCCGCGACCTCAAGGCGACGGACCTGCGCAAGCGGTACGACGCCGTCGTGATCGCCGCCGGTGCGACGACCGCCCGTGATCTCCCCGTCCCCGGGCGGGAGTTGACGGGCGTCTACCAGGCGATGGAGTACCTGCCCCTGGCCAACAAGGTCCAGGAGGGCGACTTCGTGGCCCCGCCTGTCACCGCCGAGGGCAAGCACGTGGTCGTGATCGGCGGCGGCGACACCGGCGCGGACTGCGTGGGCACCGCCCACCGCCAGGGCGCGGCCTCCGTCACCCAGCTGGAGATCATGCCGCAGCCGGGTGAGGAGCGGAACCCGGGCCAGCCCTGGCCGACGTTCCCCATGCTCTACAAGGTCACCTCGGCGCACGAGGAGGGCGGCGAGCGGGTCTACTCCGTCTCGACCACCCACTTCGAGGGCGACGAGCACGGCAACGTGCAGTGGCTGCACCTCACCGAGGTCGAGTTCGTCGACGGCAAGCTGACCCAGAAGCCGGGCACGGAGCGCAAGATCCCCGCCCAGCTGGTCACCCTCGCCATGGGCTTCACCGGCACCGACCAGGACAACGGCCTCGTCTCGCAGTTCGGCCTGGACCTCGACGAGCGCGGCAACATCGCCCGCGACGCCGACTTCGCGACCAACGTCCCCGGCGTGTACGTCGCCGGTGACGCCGGCCGCGGTCAGTCCCTCATCGTGTGGGCCATCGCCGAGGGCCGCTCGGCGGCGCGCGGAGTCGACCGCTTCCTGACGGGCGCGAGCGAACTCCCGGCCCCGATCCGCCCGACGGACCGTTCCCTGATGGTCTGACGGTCATGAGAGTGGCCTGACGGTCACCCCACAGACGTCCCGTACAAAGGCGTACGGAACGAACAACCACGGCGCTCGCCACAGTCCCCGACCGGACGTGGCGGGCGCCGTGGCACGTCCGACGGCAAGCCGTAGGGCACAAGTCCTAGGGCACCTTGAACGTGGTCCCGTACACCTTCCACTCCAGCGGTGTGTGCAGATCGAGGTTCCCCGCGTCGAGGAAGCGCCGCTGGGCCGTGTCGACGCGGCTGGTGTCGACGTCCGGCCACTTGTCCAGCATCGCCTTGCGCCGGACGTCGAGGAACGCGCGCAGATACGTCTTCTCGTCGCCGCCCGCCGCCGGGCTGGCGGCCTCCTTCTTGGCGGCGGCACGGATGCCGCCCAGGCTGAACCAGTCCTCGCCCGGCCCGTGGTAGACCATCGCGTCGTAGTAGACGAACTGGCCCAGCAGCCCCAGCCCGTCCTCGACGGCGAGCCGCAGCGCCGGTTCGAAATAGCCCTTGTCCCGCTTCGCGTCCTGGGCCGCGCGGAACGCCGCGACCTTCGACTCCTTCTTCCAGGCTGCCGGGAAACCGGGGTCGAGCCCCTCGTGCGAGTCCGTGCCGTCGACCGCGCGCAGCGCCGGTATATAGGGCGCGAGGGCGTTGTCCGGGTGCTCCTGCGTGTACTCCTCGACGAGCGCGAGCAGGTCGTGCGTGCCGGTGCAGAAGCCGATGATGCCGGCCGTGTAACCCTGCCCGTCGCCGATGTCCTCGACATAGCCGTACGCACTGCGCCAGTCCAGCGTGCCGTTCTCGGCGCTCGCCACGATCCGGTGGGCCAGCTCCTTCTTCGGCGGGTCGACGAGCGTGGACTCCGCGTCCAGCGGGCTTTCCTCCACACGCGTGACCTCGGGACCGCGCGGGGTGTCCGACGCGACGGACAGACACGCGGTCGTCGCCAGCAACGGCACCACGGCGAGGAGGAGAACGCCGGTTCGTTTCATGGGGCACAGGGTACGTGGGAGGATCACCCGCCCGGGTGACGTACCCTCGCATTCCATCAGGGAACGGGGGGAGCCGCGTATGGCCGCGATCAGTCTCACCAAGGTGCAGGAGAGCGCGCCCGCGCTGGTCAGCCTCTACAAGAGCGCCGGGGCGGCCGTGGACCGGCACGGGCTGGACGGTCAACCCGCCGCCGTCTATCTGGTGGTCGACTACTCCGGCTCCATGAAGCCCTACTACAAGGACGGCAGCGTGCAGTCGCTCGCCGACCGGGTGCTGGGGCTCGCAGCCCACTTCGACGACGACGGGACGGTTCCCGTCGTCTTCTTCTCCACCGACATCGACGCCGTGACCGCTATCGCGCTCGACGACCACGCGGGCAGCGTCGACCGGATCGTTTCCGGGCTCGGCCACATGGGCAAGACCAGCTACCACCTCGCCATGGACGCCGTCATCGAGCACTACCTCGACAGCGGGTCGACGGCTCCCGCGCTGGTCGTCTTCCAGACCGACGGCGGCCCGATCAACAAGCTGGCCGCCGAACGGTACGTCTGCAAGTCGGCCAGGCTGCCCCTGTTCTGGCAGTTCATCGGCTTCGGCGACGCGTCGAGCAAGCAGTTCGACTTCCTGCGCAAGCTCGACGAGTTGGCGGTGCCGGGGCGCCGGGTGGTCGACAACGCCGGTTTCTTCCACGCCGGTTCGGATCCGCGTGCCGTGTCCGACGACGAGTTGTACGACCGGCTGGTGGGCGAGTTCCCGAAGTGGCTGGTCGCCGCGCGGGCGGCGGGGATCGTCGACTGACACCGGCGTACGAGGCGGTGTACGCACCGTTGGCACAAGTGTGCGGCCGTGCCACCCTGAGGATGATCCGAGGGGGAGGCAGTACGGATGAACACGGCTGTGGGAAAAGGGAGTTCGGCACGCAGGGGTGAGCCCCCGAAGGGCGAGAAGTTAGCCGACTGGGCCGACGGGCGGCTGGGCCTCTACGCCATCGCCAAGGCCAACATGCGCAAGGTCTTCCCGGACCACTGGTCCTTCATGCTCGGCGAGATCTGCCTCTACAGCTTCCTCATCCTGATCCTCACCGGCGTCTACCTCACCCTCTTCTTCGAACCGAGCGGCGTCGAGGTCGTCTACAACGGTTCCTACACCCCGCTCAACGGCGTCATCATGACCAGGGCGTACGAGTCCACGCTGGACATCAGTTTCGACGTACGCGGCGGACTGCTGATCCGGCAGATCCACCACTGGGCGGCGCTGGTCTTCGTCGCCGGGATGCTCATCCACATGATGCGCGTCTTCTTCACCGGCGCCTTCCGCAAGCCGCGCGAGCTGAACTGGGCGTTCGGCTGGACCCTGTTGTTCCTCGGCATCATCACCGGCCTGACCGGCTACTCGCTCCCCGACGACCTGCTCTCCGGCACCGGCCTGCGCTTCGCCGACGGCGCGATCCTGTCCGTCCCGGTGGTGGGGACGTACCTCTCGATGTTCCTGTTCGGCGGGGAGTTCCCGGGCCACGACATCATCTCGCGGCTCTTCCCGATCCACGTCCTGCTGCTGCCGGGGATCATGCTGGGGCTGGTCGTCGCCCATCTGATCCTCGTCTTCTACCACAAGCACACGCAGTACCCGGGCCCCGGCCGCGACCAGAAAACCGTCGTCGGCATGCCCTTCCTGCCGGTCTACATGGCGAAGGCGGGTGGCTTCTTCTTCCTCGTCTTCGGGGTGCTGGCGGTGCTCGGCGGCATCGCGAGCATCAACCCCGTATGGGCGTTCGGTCCGTACCGCGCCGACCTGGTCACCACCGGCGCCCAACCCGACTGGTACCTCGGCTTCTCCGAGGGCCTGATCCGGGTGATGCCCGGCTGGGAGATCAACGCCTGGGGCCACACCCTCGCGCTGGGCGTCTTCATCCCCTTCTCCCTCTTCCCGCTGATCATGGCGGCCATCGGCGTGTACCCGTTCATCGAGGCCTGGATCACCGGCGACAAACGCGAGCACCACATCCTCGACCGGCCGCGGAACGTCCCCGTCCGTACGGGACTCGGCGTGGCCTGGCTGAGTCTGTACGGCGTGCTGCTGATCGGCGGCGGCAACGACATCGTGGCCACGCATCTGCATCTGTCGATCAACGCGATCACCTGGTTCGTGCGGATCGGCTTCTTCGTCGTGCCGGTGCTCGCGTTCGTCGTGACGAAACGGATCTGCCTGGGCCTCCAGCGCGCCGACCGCGAAAAGGTGCTGCACGGCAGGGAGACCGGCACGATCAAACGCCTCCCGCACGGCGAGTACGTCGAGATCCACGAACCCCTCCCGCAGGAGGCCCTGTTCACCCTCACCCAGCACGAACAGGAGCCGCCGTACGAGATCGGCCCGCTCGTCGACGCGAACGGCGTCCGCCGCAGGGTCGGCCCCGGGCAGCGGCTGCGGGCCCGACTGGCGCGGTCGATGTTCGGCCCCGACACCCGGATCCCGAAGCCGACGGTCGAGGAGTACCGGGAGATCACGAGCGGGGACCACCACCACTGAGTCCACTGAGTCCATGAGCGACAGGTTCATCGGCGATCGACCTTCCCTAACAAGTGTTTGGTAGGTTACGGTGGCTCCATGGGAGACGTCGACAGTCCGGCGTACGTGTCCGGGCATGGGCTGCTGAAGGGGCGCACCGCCGTGATCACGGCCGCCGCGGGCGCCGGGATCGGCGGGGCCACCGCCCGCCGGTTCCTGGAGGAGGGCGCGCGCGTGCTGATCAGCGACGCGCACGCGCGACGGCTCAAGGAGTACGAGGGTGAGCTGGCCGCCGAGTTCCAGGGCGCCGTCGACTCACTCCCGTGCGACGTGACCGACGAGGGCCAGGTGCGGGCGCTGTTCGACGCCGCCGTGGCGGCGCACGGGCGGCTCGACATAGTCGTCAACAACGCCGGTCTCGGCGGCACTTCGGCCCTCGTCGACATGACGGACGAGCAGTGGTCGAGGGTGCTGGACGTGACGTTGAACGGCACGTTCCGGTGCGTACGGGCGGCGTTGCGGGCCTACCGGGAGGGCGGCTGGGGCGGGGTGGTCGTGAACAACGCGTCCGTCGTCGGCTGGCGGGCCCAGGCCGGGCAGGCGCACTACGCCGCCGCGAAGGCGGGCGTCATGGCGCTGACCCGGAGCGCGGCGATAGAAGCGGCGGAGTACGGCGTCCGGGTCAACGCGGTGTCGCCGAGCCTCGCCATGCATCCGCACCTGGTGAAGGTGACGACCCCCGAACTCCTGGCCGAACTGACGGCCAGAGAGGCCTTCGGGCGGTACGCCGAGCCCTGGGAGGTGGCCAACGTGATCGTGTTCCTGGCGTCCGGCTACTCCTCGTACATGACGGGGGAAGTCGTCTCCGTCAGCAACCAGCACCCCTAGGACGACTCATGCCGGGGACCACAATGGACACGTGCCTCCTACGAAGAAGAAGCCCCAGGTGACCGCCGTGCCCGCCCGTCGCCACGAACTCCTCGCCACCGCGGCCGAGGTCTTCGCCGAACAGGGCTACAACGCCACCACCGTACGCAAGATCGCGGACCACGCCGGCATGCTCGCGGGCAGCCTCTACTACCACTTCGACTCCAAGGAATCGATGCTGGAGGAGATCCTGCGCACCTTCCTCGACGAGCTGTGGCACGGCTACGACTCCGTCCTGGACGCCGAGTCCGGGCCGCGCGAGACGCTGGAGGCGCTGGTCACCGAGTCCTTCCGGGAGATCGACCGGCACCGCGCCGCCGTCGCGATCTACCAGAAGGAGAGCAGGCAGCTGGTCGCGCAGGAGCGGTTCGCGTTCCTCGCCGAGTCGCAGCGCAAGTTCGAGAAGGCGTGGCTGTCCACGCTGGAACGCGGGGTCGCCGCCGAGGTCTTCCGCGCCGACCTCGACATCCGCCTCACGTACCGCTTCGTGCGCGACACGGTGTGGGTCGCCGCGTCCTGGTACCGGCCGGGCGGACAGCACAGGCCCGAGGAGATCGCCCGGCAGTACCTGTCGATGGTGCTGGACGGGATCGCCGTACGCAGTTGAGTCCATCACTCGTGTAACTCATAGGGGAGTCTGGGGAGTTGCCATGGCCGAGGCCTATGTCGTCGAAGCGGTCCGTACGCCTGTGGGGCGGCGCGGAGGTGGTCTGAGCGGGGTGCATCCCGCCGACCTGGGCGCGCACGCGCTGACGGCGCTCATGTCGCGGTCCGGGGTGGACCCGGCCGCCGTGGAGGACGTCGTCTTCGGATGCCTGGACACGGTGGGGCCGCAGGCCGGTGACATCGCCCGCACCAGCTGGCTGGCCGCCGGGCTGCCCGAGGAGGTGCCGGGGGTGACGGTCGACCGGCAGTGCGGTTCTTCGCAGCAGGCGGTCCACTTCGCGGCGCAGGCGGTCCTCTCCGGCACCCAGGACCTGGTCGTCGCGGGCGGCGTCCAGAACATGTCGCTGATCCCGATCGCCTTCGCCTCCCGCCAGGCGGCCCTGCCCCTGGGGCTGACGGAGGGCCCGTTCGCGGGCAGCGTCGGCTGGCGGGCGCGGTACGGGGACCGGCCGGTGAACCAGTTCGCGGGCGCCGAGATGATCGCCGCGAAGTGGGGCATCAGCAGGCTGGACCAGGAGGAGTACGCGCTGCTGTCCCACGAGCGGGCGGTGCGGGCGATCGACGAGGGCCGTTTCGCGCGCGAGACGGTGGCCTACGAGACGGTGACGGTGGACGAGGGCCCGCGCAGGGACACGTCCCTGGAGAAGATGGCGGGCCTGAAACCGGTGATCGAGGGCGGCACGATCACGGCTGCCTGCTCGTCCCAGGTGTCCGACGGTGCCGCCGCGATGCTGATCGCCTCCGAGCGGGCGGTACGGGAGCACGGCCTGCGCCCGAGGGCTCGCATCCACCACCTCTCGGTCAGGGGCGAGGACCCGATCCGCATGCTGTCGGCCCCGATCCCGGCCACCGCGCACGCCCTGAAGAAGACCGGCCTGTCCATCGACGACATCGACCTGGTGGAGATCAACGAGGCGTTCGCACCGGTGGTGTTGGCGTGGCTGAAGGAGACGGGCGCGGACCCGGAGCGGGTCAACGTCAACGGCGGGGCGATAGCCCTCGGCCATCCCCTGGGCGCGACCGGCGTGAAGCTGATGACGACCTTGCTGCATGAACTGGAGCGCACGGGGGGCCGGTTCGGGCTCCAGACGATGTGCGAGGGCGGGGGACAGGCGAACGTGACGATCATCGAGCGGCTTTGAGTGCTCCGGGGGCCGACCTGAAGGGGCGGGTCGCGCTGGTCACCGGCGGTACGCGCGGGGTGGGCGCGGGGATCGCTCGGGCGCTTGCCGAAGCTGGGGCCGAGGTCCTGGTGTGCGCCCGCAGGCCGCCTGAAGTGCCGTTGCCCGGGGTGGAGTTCACAGAGGTCGATCTGCGGGACCGGGCGGCCGTGTACGACTTCGTCGGGGGGCTGTCGCGCCTCGACGTGCTGGTCAACAACGTGGGGGGTAGTCCCTATCGGCCGATGGAGGGGGCCGGCGAAAGGGAGGCCGAGCGGCATGTCCGTGTCGTCGAGCTGAATCTGATCACGCCTCTCACGGTGTCCCTCGCCGCGTACGAGCACCTGAAACGGGCCCGGGGGTCTGTCGTGATGATCGGCAGCGTGAGCGGCAGCCGTCCGTCGCCGGGGACCGCCGCGTACGGGGCGGCCAAGGCGGGGCTGGAGCACCTGGCTCGGTCGATGGCAGTGGAGTGGGCGCCGGAGGTGCGGGTCAACACGGTGGTGGTCGGCATGGTCCGCACAGAACAGTCCCACCTGCACTACGGCGGCCCCGAGGGCGTCGACGCGGTCGCCCGCACGGTGCCGGTCGGGCGGTTGGCGGAGCCGTCGGACATCGGGGCGGCGGTGGTGTTCCTGGCGTCGGATGCGGCGGGGTATGTGAGTGGGGCGAGCCTGTTGGTGCACGGCGGGGGAGAACGGCCGGCGTTCTTGGACGCGGCGACGGCCAACAGGGTGTGAGGGGGCTGGGCGTTGGTTTTTTCGCCCCCGCCGCCCCTACCCGTCCCATCCTTCGGGGGCTCCGCCCCCGAACCCCCTTCGTCCTCAAACGCCGGACGGGCTAGATCTTTCAGCCCGTCCGGCGTTTGA
>NZ_PJME01000093.1 GCF_002954775.1 Streptomyces geranii | reverse complement strand
CAAGCCCCGGCCTGCACCACTCAGCCCGTCCGGCGTTTGAGGGCGAGGCCGTCCAGGCCGATCAACCCCCCACCCACCCCCGCCTTACCCACCCACCCCCGGGGGGTCTGGGGGCACCGCCCCCAGGGATGGGACGGGTAGGGGCGGCGGGGGCGAAAACACCCCTACGACGCCCGCCACCCCCGAGCCCGCCCCCGAGGCACCACAACAGCCACCCACACCACCACCAACAACCCAGCCCCACCCCCCACAGCAACAAGCACAGCCCGCCGAGTAGGCCCAGCCCCAGGATCCCCAGGCAACCGCACCACAGCCCCCTCCCCAGCCGCAGCCCGCACCTCCCGCCCCTCCACACCAGGCCCCACAGAGGTAACCGCCGCATACGGATCCACCCGAGGCACCGCATCGGGATAAGCCGTGGACACCAACCGCCCCGCGACCTCCGCCGCGGTCAACCCAGGATGAGCGGCCCGCACCAACGCCGCGGCCCCCGCCACAAACCCCGCAGCGAACGAAGCCCCCGACCCGATGTAATGCCCCCCACCCCGAGGCCCAGGCCCGACCACCCCATCACCGGGCGCGGCCAGATCAGCCTCCCGAGGCACCAACGCGTTGTCGGGCCGCCCCCCACTCGAATCCACGTCGAGCACGGACAACACCCCGTCCTGGGAGGCAGGCCAGTAAGCAAGAGGCTCCGGCGCCTCACCGGAGGAGGAACTGCCACCCCTGGCAGGCGGATCAGGAACCGCAGCGGCAACAACCACCGCATCCTTCGCCACCGCATCCTTCACCGCAGCGGTCAACTCCTCCGACCCCCGCACCAACGCAGGCGACACCTCGATCACCTTCGCCCCGGCCCCAACCGCCGCCCTGATCCCCGCAGTGACACTCCCCGCCGTAGCGACCCCCCGCGCATCGGTCCCCCGCACGGCGACGATACGAGCCTGCTGAGCGACCCCCGCGAACCGAACCCCGTCCGTCGTCGCCGCCGCGATCAGCCCGGCGACGAAACTCCCGTGCCCCACACAGTCCTGCCCCGCGTCCCCGACAGCCGTCACCCGCCCCTTCAACGCGGGCGCCTCCGTCGACACCCCGGTGTCCACGACGGCCACGGTCACCCCGGCCCCGCCCGAGAACTCCCAGGCACGAGGCAGCTGCAGACTCTGCTGCTCCCACGGCACGGCGGTGGCCCGCTCGCCGGAGGCCCCGGTGCAGGCGTCGTCCGCGTCGAGCCGGGACGGCATCACCGGCAGTCGTACCGGCGAACCGTCGGCGGCGGAGGCGACGGGAGCGGCAAGCAGAACGAGCGGAAGAAGAACGGCGAACGTCCGGGCCGGACGAAGACGAGGGCGACGCATGGACCGATCCTAAATGGCGCGGCAGGAGCCCGACCGCAGACGCCCTGCTCCCAACCCACGCATACGGCAACCCAGTTGAAGCGAACGAAACCACTCGCCCATCCAAACCACTCGCCCATCGGAACCACGGGTCTAGGGGTTTCCCCAATGCTGCGCGCACCCCCCGCTCCGCACACTGGGCTGGTTCGGCTCCCTCCCCCCCCCAGAGCACCATCCGATCCGGAGGAAACGTGAAGCTCAGACGCATGGTGTTGGCCGCCGCACTCGGCGCCACCGTCCTCACCACGGTGCCGGCGGTCATCGCCCCGCACACGGCCGTCGCCGACTCCTGTGAGGACAGCAACACCTCCTGCGAGGAAGAACAGGACCCCGGATTCCCGCCCGGTGACCCTGGCGACCCCGGCGACCCGGGCGGCCCCATCGGCGACCCGGGCGGTGGCGGCGACTCCGGTTCGGGCGGCGACGAGCTTTCCGTCCTGCCCCCCGGGGACAACCTCAGCGACCCCACCCCGGCGCCGGCGGACGCCGTCCTGCCCAGGGTCGAGGTCGACGGCACCGCCACCAGGCCCCCGTCGCCGATGGACCCGGTGACACCCCCCTACAGCTGGTCCGACTCGGGCGGCGGCGGTGGCGGCCAGACCGCGATCCCCTACAGCAAGGGCCAGAAGTGGGAGGAGCACACCAAGTGCATCCGTAACAACAACACCATCCAGGTGAAGTTCAACGACACCTACAAGTACGACGTCACCTACCAGACGAGCGCGAACATCTCGGCCAAGGCCGGCGAGATACTCACCGCCACTCTAGGAACCCAGCTCAACACGACCGTCAGCGTGAGCACCTCCGTCGACGTCACCCTTGACCCGGGCCAGAGCTTCACGCTCGGGGTCGAGTACCAGACCACCGTCTACGCGATCACGTCGTTCAGCTACCTCAGCCTCGCGTACACCACCGAGTACGTGAACGTCACCGCCCCCACGGGCCTCGTGCCCCCCCCCCCGGGGGCGGCCCCCCCCCCCCCCCCCCCCCCCCCCCCCCCCCCCCGGGGGGCCCCCCCCCCCCCCCCCCGGCGCCCCACCGCCCGACGCCGAGGTGATCCCCGTGGCGGCCCGCGCGACGGCGCTGGCCGCCCTGGCGACCCTCACCGAGGCCACCCGGCGCCACCTCGGCGACCCCGACCTGTTCCACCGCCCCCGCTACCGCACGAAGCTGCACCGCCACCACCTCGCCCAAGTACCGCTGGACGAGGACCAGTTGACCACCCGGATCGCCGAGGCCGCCGAGCACCGGACCCAGGCGGGCCTACTGGCCGTGCACTCGGTCCGCGCGGAACGCGCCGAACACCCGGACAGCCGCCCCTGCTTCACCCCGGACGCGCTCGCCGAACTGCACGGACTCCTCGTCGCCGCCGACCCCAACATCCCCGGCACCGGCGGCTTCCGGCGCTCCGCCTGCCGCGTCACCTGGCCGGACGGGCGCCGCTTCGTCATGGCCGTCGGCCCCGGCGAGGAACTGCGCGACCACATGCAGCGCTGGTACGAGTGGGGCACCCGGACCACCTCGCCACCCCTGGACGCGGCTGCTCTGAGCATGGTGCGGCTGCTGACGATCCACCCGTTCCCCGACGCCAACGGCCGCATGTCCCGCCTGCTCGCCGAGTGCGACCTGGTGGCCGCCGGCCTCCTGCCGGGACTGCTGCTCGACATCGAGGGCTGGATCGAACACCACCGGATCGCCCACGACGAGGCGGTGGTCGCCGCCGCGGAGGGCCACTGGGAGGTATGGGGCGAGCTGTTCGCCCGCACGGTCACCGACACCGCCCACCACCGGACCGCGACCGTCACGGCGTACGGCGCCCTGATCGACGAGGCGATCGACCGGGTCGGCCGCGACCCGGCCACGACAGCCGTCCTGACCTGCCTCCGCTCCAGCCCGGCGCTCTCCGCGGACTGGCTGCGCCCCCGCATTCCGTACGCCCCGGAACCTGCCCTGGACCGCCTGCTCGCCGCCGACGTCCTCGCCCCGCACCCGCGCCTCCCGGGCGCCCTGATACACCCCCGTGCGCTGACGGTCCTGGACACGCCCTACGGAGCCCAGCCGGACGCCGACGGCCTGTGAAGGCGCCGTACACCCGGGTCGAGCCACTCACCCCACCCGGGGTACGTCCCCCACCACCAGCAACCGCAGATCGTCCAGCCCCGGCGCGGCCATCGCGCTGACCCGCCCGGCCTGCCGCGTCATCATGCCCTCCAGCACCTGCCGAGCCAGCCGCGCATTGCCGAACGAGCGGTCCCTCGGCAGCGAGTCGAAGTACTCCCGCAGCACCGCCCCGGTACCCGGCCCGCACTCGTAACCCGCGCTGTCCGCGTGCATCCGTACGATCGTGACCAGCTCGTCCGACGAGTAGTCCGCGAACTCGACGCGCCGCGAAAAACGGGACGACAGGCCGGGGTTGGAGGCCATGAAGCCCGCCATCTCCCGGGTGTAGCCCGCGACGATCACCACGACCTGCTCCCGGTGGTCCTCCATCAGCTTGAGCAGCGTGTCCACCGCCTCCTGCCCGAAGTCGGAACCGGAACCCGACCCGGCGGGCGTCAGCGTGTACGCCTCGTCGATGAACAGGACGCCTCCCAGGGCCCGTTCGAAGACCTCGCGGGTGAGCTGCGCCGTGTGACCGACGTACCGGCCGACCAGGTCCGCCCGGGACACCTCCACCAGCTGGCCGCGCGGCAACACCCCCAGGGAGACCAGGAGTTCGCCGTAGAGGCGGGCCACCGTCGTCTTGCCGGTGCCGGGCGGGCCGCTGAAGACGAGGTGGTGGCTGATCCGGGGCGCGGGCAGGCCCGCCGCCTCGCGCTGGCGGGCGGTGGAGAGGAGGTTGACGAGGTCGGTGACATCGCGCTTGACGGCCGCCAGGCCCACCATGTCGCCGAGCCGGGACAGCGCGTCGCTCCGCGAGGGCACGCCCCCGTCCTCGCCCGCCGCCGCAGCGGCCTCCGCACCCACGTCCTCCGGCAGCAGCAGCGACAGGTCCCGCTCGCCCACCTCCGCCAGCGTGGCCAGCCGTACGGCCTGCCGGTCGACCATCTCCTCGAAGACCTGCCGGGCCGCGCGGCCGTTGCCGAACGTGGCGTCCTTCGGCATGCGTTCGAAGTGGGTCGCCAGCGCGGCGGCCGTGCCCTCGCCCAGTTCGTACTGGTGCCGGACGCACATGCTCTCCATGATCGCGACCAGCTCGGGCACCGAGTAGTTCTCGAACTCCACGGTCCGCGAGAACCGGGACGCCAGACCCGGGTTGGAGCCCAGGAACGACTGCATCTCGCCCGAGTACCCGGCCGCGACGACGACCACGTCCTCGCGGTGGTCCTCCATGAGCTTCAGCAGCGTGTCGACCGCCTCGCGCCCGAAGTCGGCGCCCGAACTCCCGCTGTCCGCAGTCAGCGTGTACGCCTCGTCGATGAACAGGACACCGCCCAAAGCCCTGTTGAACGCCTCGGTCGCCTTGATCGCCGTACCGCCGATCACCTGGGCGACGAGATCGGCCCGCGAGACCTCGACCAGATGCCCGGAGCGCAGCGCGCCGAGCTGGGCGAGGATGGTGCCGTAGAGCCGGGCCACCGTCGTCTTACCGGTACCGGGCGGGCCCGCGAAGACCAGATGGCGGCTCATCGGCGGGGCGGACATGCCGAGTTGGGCGCGGCGCTGTGCCAACTGGGTGAGGTTGACGAGCGTACGGACCTGCTGCTTGACGTTGGACAGGCCGATCAGCGCCTCCAGTTCGGCCAGCGGACCGGTGTCGCCCGCCGCGCCGCCGCCCGCCGGAGCCGTACCGGCCGGGTCGGTGCCCTCGCTGTCGCCGTAACCCCAGGCGTCCCGCTGGCCGTTGCCGTTGCTGGAGAGCCCCTCGACGGCGAGCCGCTCGCCCCGCTGGGTCTGGATCAGACCGCCGCCCTTGTTGTCCCGCACCACACAGTTGACGACGGACACCGGCGCGGTGCTCTCGACTCGAACCCCGTCCTTCGAACTGCCGCCGATCTCACAGGCGTTGAGGGAGGCCCGGCCTCCCTCGCGCACCAACACGCCGTTCTCCCCGGCGGAGTTCACCTTGACCCGGGTCGCGGTGAGTTCGCCCTCCGCGTCGACGAGGACACCGTCGCCGCCCGGCTCACGGAAGTCGCAGTCACGGGCGGTGGCACTGCCGCCCGCGGCCACCATCAGCCCCACACCGGTCGGGGCCAGGACGTTGGTGCCGCCGAGATACAGGTTCCCGTCGCTCTCGACATGGACGCCCGCACCGCCCGCCCGGTCGATCTCGCTGTCCTCCAGCCGCCCCCGCCCGTCCTTGACGGCCTCCACACCGTGGCCGCCGGAACCGCTGACCCGGGCCCGGCGCAGCATCGGATTGGCGCCGGTGCGTATGCAGATGCCGACCCCGGTGGCGTCCACGACGTCCAGGCGGTCCAGCTCGGCCGTGGACTCCTCCTCAAGGAGCACGCCCGTCGCCGCGCAGTCCCGCACGGTCAGCGAGGTCAGCGTGGGGGAGGCGGCCCCGGCCACGCGCAGCGCCGGTGCCTGGGAGGTGTCCAGCCAGCAGTCCTCGTACGTGCCGCGTGCCCGGTCGGTGATCAGCAGGCCGTTGCCCTCCGTACGGGCGGTACGGCAGCGGCGCAGCAGCGGGTCGCTGCCGTGCGAGACGACGATGCCGGGGCCGGTGGTCGCGGTGACCCGCAGCTCCTCCAGGACCGTGCGCGAGGAGCTGGTCAGATGGACGCCGATGGAGGTGTCGTGCACGACCGTGCGCACCACCTGGGTCGTGCAGTGCTCCTCCAGCGCGATGGACGGCTTGTCGGTCGAGGAGATGTCGCACTCCTCCACCGAACCCTGCGCGTCACCGTTGGCGAGCACGCCGTTGCCCCGGGCGTCCCGGATGGTGCAGCCGCGCACCGTGACCCGGCCGCGCTCGCCGATGACCACCCCGGAGGTGCCCAGGTGCTCGATCGTGCAGGAGTCCACCGAACTCTCCACGGTCGAGGTGACCACCACCCCGGCCCCGGACGGACAGCTCACCCGGCAGTCCCGCATCGCCAGCGAGCCGGTGCCCCGGGCCAGTACGGCCGCCCAGGCGGCGCCGGTGACATCGCAGCCGTCCATCGCGACCTGCCCGCGGGCGGCGTCCACGGCGGGCAGGTCCTCGTCACGGCCGCGCAGCACCAGGTCGGTGAGCATCACCGCGTCCGCCTTCAGCGTGAGCACGCTGCCACGGCGCGGACGTATCTCCACCGTGCCCCGCGACTGCTCGGCCACGATCGTGACCCGGGTGGCGACGACGAGGTTCTCCTCGTAGATCCCGGGACGCACACTGATCACGGCGCCGCCCCGGGCCCTCGCCAGTGCCTCTCCGATCGTCCGAAAGCCCTCGGTGCCCTCCGGGCAGACCGTCAGTACCTGGCGTGACACGCGCCCTCCATCTTTCACGGCGTTCCCTGCCCAGCACGGGCAGCACCATCATGCCGGGACGGGCGGGCATGGTCACGCCACCTCGGGAAGCGGTCCCCGGGCGGCCCGTAAAGTGTCCGAAAACCAGAAAACCCCACGTGAAGTGGGGTTTCGGCGGTTATTGCGATGAGTGTCCGAGGGGGGACTTGAACCCCCACGCCCGATAAAGGGCACTAGCACCTCAAGCTAGCGCGTCTGCCATTCCGCCACCCGGACAAGGTGTCTGTCGCGCGGGGTTCCCCCGTGGCGACGAAGGAAACATTACCAGGCTTTCGGGGGTGGCCGGTCACCCCCTGTCGCCGCGTGAACGGTGTGTGACGGACCCCGGCCGGTCTTGGGACGCGCCGGGTGGGAGGGAGAGTATGGGGGAGCAGGACCACCAGCGGGAACAGCGGGAGGTAGCACCGTGAGCGAGACGGGCAGGACAGACGCGGCCAGGGCGGTCACCGGCGAGGACGAGGTCGTGGACCTCTGTCGCGATCTCATCCGGATCGACACCAGCAACTTCGGCGACCACTCGGGACCCGGCGAACGCAAGGCCGCCGAATACGTCGCCGAGAAGCTCGCCGAGTTCGGCCTGGAGCCGCAGATCTTCGAGTCGCACAAGGGACGCGCCTCCACCGTGGCGCGCATCGAGGGCGAGGACCGGTCCCGGCCGGCGCTGCTCATCCACGGCCACACCGACGTCGTACCGGCCAACGCGGCCGACTGGACCCACGACCCGTTCTCCGGGGAGATCGCCGACGGCTGTGTGTGGGGCCGGGGCGCGGTCGACATGAAGGACATGGACGCGATGACCCTCGCGGTCGTCCGCGACCGGCTGCGCACCGGCCGCAAGCCCCCGCGCGACATCGTCCTCGCCTTCCTCGCCGACGAGGAGGCGGGCGGTACGTGGGGTGCGCGGCACCTCGTCGACAAGCACCCGGATCTCTTCGAGGGCGTCACCGAGGCGATCGGCGAGGTCGGCGGGTTCTCCTTCACCGTCAACGAGAACCTGCGGCTGTATCTGGTGGAGACGGCCCAGAAGGGCATGCACTGGATGAAGCTGACCGTCGACGGCACCGCCGGACACGGTTCGATGATCCACAAGGACAACGCGATCACCGAACTGTCGGAGGCCGTCGGACGTCTCGGCCGGCACAAGTTCCCGGTCCGGGTCACCAAGACGCTCCGCCACTTCCTCGACGAACTCGGCGACGCGCTCGGCACCGAGCTGGACCCCGAGAACATGGATGCGACGCTCGCCAAGCTCGGCGGTATCGCCAAGCTGATCGGCGCCTCGCTGCAGAACACCGCCAACCCGACCCAGCTGGGCGCCGGTTACAAGGTCAACGTCATCCCCGGCCAGGCCACCGCGCACGTCGACGCCCGCTATCTGCCGGGCTACGAGGAGGAGTTCCTCGCCGACCTCGACCGCATCCTCGGCCCGAACGTGAAGCGCGAGGACGTGCACGCCGACAAGGCGCTGGAGACCTCCTTCGACGGCGCCCTGGTCGACGCCATGCAGACCGCGCTGGTCGCCGAGGACCCGATCGCCCGCGCCGTGCCCTACATGCTCTCCGCCGGCACCGACGCCAAGTCCTTCGCGGACCTCGGCATCCGCTGCTTCGGCTTCGCCCCGCTGAAGCTGCCGCCGGAGCTGGACTTCGCCGGCATGTTCCACGGTGTCGACGAGCGGGTGCCGGTCGACGCCCTCAAGTTCGGGGTCCGGGTGCTGGATCGTTTCATCGACGCGTCCTGAACCGCGCCGACCGACGGCTCCGATATTCGTCCGGGTGTGCGCAATTGACTGAGAAGAGTGAAGGCGCTCATCAGGTCGTAGCCCTAATGCCCCCTCCTCGTTACTGGTGATGCGGTCCGCTACTCGGGATCGCATTGCCAACAAGGAGGAATAATGATCAAGAAGATCGTCGCCGCTGCGGCTGCCACTGGTGGTCTGGTTCTCGCGGGTGCGGGCCTGGCTGTCGCCGACGCGGGTGCCCAGGGTGCCGCTGTGGGCTCCCCGGGCGTCCTGTCCGGCAACGTGGTCCAGGTTCCCGTTCACGTCCCGGTGAACGTCTGCGGTAACACGATCTCCGTGATCGGCCTGCTGAACCCCGCCTTCGGCAACACCTGCGTCAACAACTGATGCTGCGCCTCACCTTGTGAGGTTCCGACTCCCAGCGAGTCTGAGCCTGTCGGCCCCGGAACGCCCTGTGCGTTCCGGGGCCGACAGGTCGTTCCGGAAGGTTCACGACACAGCAGTGAAGGCAGGGATGCAGCAATGCGTGAGGTCACGCGCAAGGGCCTGATGACGGTCGCCGCCGCGACAGGCGTGATGGCCGCCGCCGGCGGCGCCCCGGCGCATGCCGACTCGGGTGCCGGCGGCGCCACCGCCAACTCACCCGGAGTGCTGTCCGGCAACACGGTGAGCGCCCCGGTGAGCGTGCCGGTCAACGCCTGCGGCAACACCGTGAGCGGCGTCGGTCTCCTCAACCCGGCGATGGGCAACAAGTGTGCCAACGGCGGCGGTGGAGGCAAGGGCGGCGGCCACGGCTCACCGGGCGGACACGGCGGCCAGGGCAACCACGGAGGTCAGGGCAACCACGGCGGCCAAGGCGGTCATGGCAGCCAGGGTGGGCATGGCGGCAACGGCGGCCACGGCTCGTCCGGCGGGTACGGCGACGACGGAGGGTACGGCGGCCATGGCTCGCCGGGCAGCTACGGCGGCCACGGCGGTTACGGCGGTTACCCGGGCTATGACGGATACGGCGGCTACGGCGGGCACGCCGGCCAGGGCGGGTACGGCGACTCGGGCGCCCCGGGCGGCTTCGGATACCCGGGAACTCCGGGTTACCCGGGCGGTCCGGGCGGCTCCGGCTCCTGGACGGAGTGGAGCGACTGGGAGGGCGCGCACGCCGGCGGTTACGCCACCGACTCCCCGGGCGTCGGCTCCGGCAACCACGTGGAAGCACCGATCAGCGCACCGGTGAACCTCTGCGGCAACACCATCGATGTCGTCGCTCTGCTCAACCCGGCGTTCGGCAACGACTGCGCCAACACCGGGGACGACTCGGGCGGCGGCCACCCGTCACCGCCTCCGGAAACCGGCCCCCCGGCCACACCGCCCGGTTACGGCGAGGAGGCCCCGCCCCCCGGCTACGGCGAGGAGACCCCGCCCCCGGCCGGCCCCGAGCAGCCCGCACAGCCGCCGCACCAGCCGGAGAGCCCCCACCAGCCCGAAACGCCCCAGCAGCCGGGCGGCCCCGAGCAGCCGGGGAACCCCCAGCTCCCGGGCGTACCCGAGCTTCCGGGCATCCCTGAGCTTCCTGGCGGTCCCGCGCACCCGGGGACCCCCGAGCAGCCCGGGAACCCGCACCAGCCCGGCACCCCCGAGCAGCCGGGCGGTCCGCAGACCCCGGGGAGCCCGCAGACTCCCGGCAACCCCCAGCAGCCCACCACTCCCCACCAGCCCACCACCCCGGAGCAGCCGGTCACCCCGCATTACCCGGCGACTCCGCAGCACCCGGGCACTCCGGCGCAGCCGTCCGGCCCGTCCCGGCCGGGATCGCCGCTCACACCGCCCAGCTCGCCGAACGGTGTGACGCCTCCGGGCGGCTCCTCCTACGTCGACCAGGGCGGTGCGCAGACCGTTCCGCAGCCCCGGGCCGCCGCCCCGCAGCTCGCGCAGACCGGCGGTGACCTGCCGCTGGGCGTCGTCCTGCCGGTGGGCGCGGGCATGCTGCTCGCGGGCACCGTCCTCTACCGCAAGGCACGCCCCTCGGCGTAGCCCCGACAGACATGAGCGAACCGCCGCCCGGTCACCCGGCGGCGTACCGAACGGAGCGGGCCCCGCAGACGCGGGGCCCGCTCCGTTTCACCCGGGCCCGCTCACCACGTGGCTCGCACCTGGCGGATGATGCGCCGGCGCAACCGCACCCTGCGGCTGCCGTCGCGCAGCAGGCTCAGTCGGTCCAACTCCCAGTGTCCGTACTCGGCATGGTCCGTCAGCAGGCGTGTGGCTTCCTTGCGGGTGACCCCGCGCGGTACGTACACGTCGACAAATTCGTATTCCGGCATCGCATCTATTGTGCGGGCAGAGGCCCGGTACGGATAGCGTCTGCACTATGTCTGATGCTGCGCAGCCCACCGCTGCCGAGGTACGCGCCGCCGCCGAGGCGGTCAAGACCGCGCTCGACCGCCACCTGGCGGCGGTCGAACACCGGTCGGGGGAGGACGACCCCGATGTCTACGAGGCGTTCAACCAGCTGGCCGCTGCCGCCGAGGTCTACGACGAGCTGCTCTACGACCGCTACGACGAGGTCACCCCCTTCGAGATCCCCGGATCCGACGACGCCCTGCCGCCGTACACGGGCCCCGAGGAGCCGAACGCCGTGAGCGTGCTGATCCGCCGCGACTACGCGGTGGTGGAGCCGCAGCGGCTGCTGGCACAGGCACAGCGCGTGGAGGCCGTGGACGACGACGGCACGGGCGCCGAGGCCTCCGACACGGTGCACGGGGCGCTGGGCATTCTGTTCGGCGAGTTCGAGCCGGACGAGATCGCCTCCCGGCACAAGGAGTTCGGCCTGGAGGAGGCCGACTCCACGCTGTGGGTGACGGCCGCGGACGAACCGGCCGACCCCGGCGAGTGGCTGGAGGCCCCCTTCGACCAGGTCGACGCGGAACGGGTGGTCTGCCGCTTCGACGTCAGCGCGGTCTTCGACGACGAGGTGGACGACGTCATCGACGAGGACGACCTGCTGGAGGACGAACTGGACACCGACCTCGTGGCAGTGGGCCTGGACGAGGACGAGGACCTGGAACCACTGGACGCCGACCGCTAACGGTCGGCGATCGGGATGTCGTGAGGCCGCGGCGGTCACGGGAGGCAGAACCTCCGGTGACCGCCGCAGTCGTCTGTTCCCCTGCTCCCCTGTTCCCCCTGTGCGGCTCGCTCAGGCGGTCGGCGGGACCTGGGCTCTGAGCAGGCCCGGCAGCCGTGTCGTACGGGCCTTGGCCGGGACCTCCGCGACCGCGCGGGGCAGTGCCTGGTCCACACCGTGGACCACGGAGAGGTGTCGCTCGGCGCGGCCGAAGGCCGTGTAGACCCAGGGCCGGCTCAGCGACTGGGCCGCGTCGCCGGGCAGCACCACGACGGCCGCCGGCCAGTGCAGCCCGACCGCCTGGTGCGCGGTCAGCGCCCACCCGTGCCGCACGCTCTGCTCGACCCGCTCCTTCGGTACGACCACGGGGGCGCCGGCGCACTCCAGGTGCAGCCCCTCCGCGTCGGCCTTGACGACCTGCCCGGGCACCGTCCGCCCCGGGGCGGGGGAGTACGCGATCCGGTCGCCCGGGTCGAAGCCGCCGAAGCGGCC
The DNA here is from genome assembly GCF_002954775.1 of Streptomyces geranii. Taxonomy (GTDB): domain Bacteria; phylum Actinomycetota; class Actinomycetes; order Streptomycetales; family Streptomycetaceae; genus Streptomyces; species Streptomyces geranii. Next base: position 3,087 of record NZ_PJME01000093.1, on the reverse strand, counting down.
GGGACCGGGGTTCAGCCGTTCCTTGAGGGCGGAGTTGAGCGCACGCGTGCCGGCCGCGCCGCCGTGTCCCGGCGTGATCACCTGGGTCTGCTCGGCCGGTACGCCCAGCGCCCTGGGCACCGAGTCCGCGACGAGCTGCACGGTCCGGTGCACCGCCTCGCCCGCGTCCCGCACGGGGACGATCACGACCTCCTTGCCGGGCGCCTCGACCTGGGTCAGCTCGCCGACGGAGACACCCGAGACGAGTTCGCCGATCGGCCCTGGGTCGGGCGTACGGGAGACGATGTGCGGGCACGCGCGTGCGGCGAGCAGATCGGCGAAGACCCGCCCGGGACCGGCCGACCACAGCACCGCCGGGTCACCGCTCAGCAGCAGCCGGGCCCCGTCGGGCAGCGACTCCACGACCATCGCCGCGCTCTCCACATCGAGCTGCGGCGCGTCCAGCACGACCAGCAGATCGACCTCGAACGCCCCGTCGGAGTCCCGCCCGGGCCCTTCGCCCCCGGCGAGCAGCCCGGCGACGGTGACGGCCTCCGATCGATCCTCTTGTTCCTCGGCGGAGTCGAGCAGCGCCGCGAAACGGCGGCGGCCGTCGGGGGTGTGGGCCGCCGCGCAGACCCGCAGGCCCAGGGAACGGGCCGCGGTGACGAGGGCGGCCGGTTCGGCGCGGGCCGCGTCACCGCCGGTGTGCAGCACTAGCCCGTGCCCGCCGACGGCCCGGACCAGCTCGGCGGCCGAACCGGACCCCGCGGCCCCGGCGGCCGACTCCCACTCTTCCGAGGCCTCCTTGGGCAGCGAGTTGACGATCCGGGCCAGCCCGTCGGCGAGACTCTCCTCGGCCAGCGAGTACCGCTCCAGCCCGATGAGCACCCGAACGGGCCGCTCCTCGTCCTCCTCGCTGTCCTCGTCCGTGACGCGCGGTACGGCCTCCTCGACCGAGTCCTGGAACTCCAGGGCCTCGCCCTCCGCGACGGCGCTCTGCACGGCGGTGTCCGGGTCGGGCACGCTGCGCTGGGCGAGGGCGGCGCTGAGGGCGGCGGCGTCCAGGACGGTGTGTCCGGCCAGCGCTGCCTGCTCCAGCAGCCACACCGTCATGGCCCGGCCCCGGCGCTCGTCGTCCGGCCCGCACTCGGCACCGAGCAGCGCCCGCGCGAACCCGTCGGCCTGCTCGGGCCGCACTCCGGAGACCCGGAGCAACTGCCAGGGATCGGCGCGCAGTTGCTCACCGGCTCCGTCCCCCAGCACGGATACGACCTGGGACGCGAGCGAGTCCGGGGCACCCCCTTCAATGAGGACACCCCGGACGGCGTCGACGGCTTCGGGCGCGGGGACGGCGGCCGAGGCGACTACCGGGGACGTCGCTACAGGCACGGGCGAGGCGGGAGCGGCTGCCACTGCGGCAGGGGCCCGGTGAGGGGCGGGCTTGGCCTCGACGGGCGCACGGAAGACGACGGCCGACGCGGGCTTCTCCCCGCTCTCCACGGCGCGTACGGCGGCCAGCAGATCGGCGGCGGTACCGCTGAGCTTGGTGCCGGCGGCGATGGGCCCCTGCTTCTCGGCCTTGCGCCGCTCGATCCGCTCCCGCAACTCCCGCTGCGCGGCCAGCTCGGCTTCGGCCTCGGAGGGCTGAGCGGCCTCGACGGTCCCGGTGGCCTCCGCCGACGAATCCGGCGCGGCCTCCTCAGCCGCCTCGGTGGCCTCGGTGGCGTCCGGGGCCCCCGGCTCGGCTTCCTCCGTGGTGTCGGGCTCCGTGGTCACAGCGTGCTCCAGTCGTGATCGGGATAGCGGTGCACGGGCGCTGACACATCGTCGAGCGCCCGGCAGATCTCGTCAGGAAGACTAAGGGCCTCCACTGACAATGCGGCCGTGAGCTGCTGCGCGTTGCGCGCGCCGATGACGGGGGCGGCCACGCCGGGCCGGTCGCGGATCCAGGCGAGCGCGACCTGCAAGGGCGTGACGGCGAGTCCGTCGGCCGCCGTCCGCACCGCGTCGACGATGCGGCCGGCGGTGTCGTCGAGGTACGGCGCGACGAAGGGCGCCAGGTGCTCCGAGGCGCCCCGGGAGTCCGCGGGGGTGGAGTTGCGGTACTTGCCGGTGAGGACACCGCGGCCGAGGGGCGAGGAGGGCAGGAGGCCGATGCCGAGGTCGAGTGCGGCGGGCAGCACCTCGCGCTCGACGCCGCGCTGGAGGAGGGAGTACTCCAGCTGGGTGCTGGACAGACGGGTACGTATGCCCGGTGCCGCGAGCTGCCAGGTGGCCGCCTTGGCGAGCTGCCAGCCGCAGAAGTTGGAGACACCGGCGTAGCGGGCGCGTCCGCTGCTGACGGCGAGGTCGAGGGCCTGGAGGGTCTCTTCGAGGGGGGTGTCGGGGTCGTAGGCGTGGATGTGCCAGACGTCGACGTAGTCCGTGCCGAGGCGGGCGAGGGAGGCGTCCAGGGCGGCGAGGAGGTGGCCGCGGGAGCCGTCGACGGGGCGGTCGGGGTCGGGGACGCTGCCGGCCTTGGTCGAGATGACCAGGTCCCGGCGCGGCACGAGCCCCTCCATGAGCTGTCCGAGCAGATACTCGGCCTCTCCGTCGCCGTACACGTCCGCGGTGTCGACGAGGGTCCCGCCCGCTTCCCAGAACGCTTTCAACAGGTCCGCGGCGTCATGCTCGTCGGTACCCCGACCCCAGGTCAGGGTCCCGAGCCCGATCCGGGACACACGCAGGCCGGTACGGCCGAGATGCCTCTGCTCCATGAACGCCGAGATTACTGGCCAGACCTGGCGCAGTGGGTTGCCTGTGGACAACGGTTTCCCTCGCCCCCGCCGCCCCTACCCGTCCCATCCTTCTGGGGGCTGTGCCCCCAGACCCCCGCCAATCGCGCTGAACGCGCTCGTCCTCAAACGCCGGACGGGCTGGGGGTGCCGGCCGGCGCTTGGCTTTCAGCCCGTCCGGCGTTTGAGGACGAGGCCGTCAAGGCCGATCCACCCCCCACCGGCCCCCGCTTAACCCACCCACCCCAGGCCCGTCCCACCCTCCAGCCCGTCCGGCGATTGAGGACAAAGCGGGGGTCCGGGGGCGGCAGCCCCCAGGGATGGGACGGGG
>NZ_PJME01000092.1 GCF_002954775.1 Streptomyces geranii | reverse complement strand
GGACGAGGCCGTCCAGGCCGATTTTTGCCCGCCCCCCCCCCCCCCCAAGCCCCCCCCCCCCCCCCCCCCCCCCCCCCCCCCCCCCCCGCCCCCCCCCCCCCCCCCCCGGGGGGGGGGGGGCGGCCGGGGGGGGGGGGGGGGGGGGCCCCCCCCCCCGGGGATGGGACGGGTAGGGGCGGCGGGGGCGAGGAAACGGCTTGGGTTCATGGTGCACCTTTTGCGTGGGCCTTACGGAGACCAAAGGTTTCCGGGGGGCCGTGCAGCCGTACTTCTGGTCGACGACTTCCGTCGCGACAGCTGGAGGCAAGGTGCGATTCACCCGTAGCGCGACCGGCACACTGTTCGTGGGTGGCGCGTTGGGACTGACGCTGGCCGCGCTCGCCTATCCCGCCATGCTCGGCGTGCAGAACGTGTCCAGTTCGCCCACGCGTGTCATCGCCCAGACCTCCGCCGGGCCGCTGACGGAGGCCGACCGGGACTTCGTGGTGAAGGTGCGGGCGGCAGGGCTCTGGGAGTACCCGGTCGGGCAGATGGCCATCGCCAAGGGGACCTCGCCCGCTGTCGTCACCGCCGGACAGCACCTCGTCGCCGGGCACGCCGCCCTCGACGCGACCGTGCGGCGGATCGCCCCGGTGCTCGGGGTGACCATTCCCAACCTGCCGAGTCCGCAGCAGCAGGGGTTCATCTCCACGCTGACCGCCGACAGCAGGGGCACGCAGTTCGACTCCGACTTCGCCAACATCCTGCGCATCACCCACGGGTCGATCTTCAACACCGTCGCCAAGATCCGCTCCACCACCAAGAACACCCTGGTACGCGCCCTCGCCGACCAGGCCAACACCACCGTCCTCGACCACATCACCGTCATGGAGAAGACCGGGCTCGTCAATTTCGACACCGTGCTCTTCCAGGAGACCACCCCGCCGAAACTGCCCGCCTCCGACGTCACCCCGCCCGTCCCGGCCCCGGGCTCCCCGACCGTCGTCCTCACCCCGCCGCCGAACGTCTCCCCCGGCCAGACCACCAGCCCCACGGCGGGATGAGGCACCCCACCCTCCGAGTGACCGCATGCGCCCCCGGAACACACCGTTCCTTGTGTGGTGGAATTGTGACGACACGCGATCCCCCGCACGAATCTCCTTTGCAATCGGCTGAGTTGACAGTACGGGCCGCAAGATCGACGATGTGGAAACGCTGTGGCGCATTTGACCAATGGGCCAGGCGTTCCTTCGACCACACTCCCCCGGTACGGCCCGGCAGCGACGTGCTGCCCTCCCGCCGTGCCCGGGTTCTCGCCCACGCGAAGATGGGATCCGCATGTCCATAGCGAGACGTGTCACCGGGCTGCGCCTGCTGGGGACGGGCACCGCCGCGCTCGCCCTGTGCGCCGCCTCCGCCTCGGGGGCCTGGGCCACCGGGACGCCCGGTGGCGACGGCTGGGGCTCCAAGACCGACGGCTACAAGCCCGGAACGGGCGCCGGCACGAAGACCGAGACCGACCGCTGCCAGTTCTCCCTCGACGGGAAGAACTTCTTCGACTCGGTCCGGGTCGACGACCAGAACCTCAAGGTCACCGAGGACGGCAAGGTCCACATCCAGGTCCGTACCGCCGGTGACGCCACCACCTGCACGGCCTCCCTGGCCTCGTACCTCGCCCACGGTCCGACCTTCAAGACCTCCGGTGTTCAGGTCTTCGTCGACTTCGACAGCGTGACGGTCAAGCAGGGCCAGACCGACTCGCTCGACATCGCGGTGCCGGACGCGGGCTGCTACGCGCAGATCGACCTCTACCGCGGCAAGGTCAAGTTCGACGGCAAGTTCGACGCCAACGACGGCTTCGAGCACGGTGACGTGCCCAAGGGTCCGGACCGTCCCGTCATCAAGGACAAGCTGATCGCGGCCTGGAACGGCGGCACGAAGGACTGCACGACCACCAGCACCCCGCCCGCCGAGGAGCCCCCGAGCAGCCCGACCCCGACGCCGCCGGCCGAGGAGACCCCCGGTACGCCGACCCCGTCCGAGCCGGTGACCGAGACGACCCCGCCCGCCTCCGAGACGCCGGGCACCCCGACCCCGACGCCGTCCGAATCGACCCCGGAGTCCACCCCGCCGGCCACGCCGACCACCCCGGAGGGCACCCAGCCCCCGCTGGCCGAGACGGGCGGCGGCAGCGCCACCGGCCCGATCGCGGGCGCAGCCGCCGCGCTGCTGATCGGCGGCGCCGCGATCGTCGTGGCGACGAAGCGCCGCAAGGCCTCCCGCACCGGAGCCTGATCCGGCGCGGTAGCACCCGGGTACGACCGCCCCCGTCATACCTGGGTACTACCGACCCGACAGCACCTGGACACGACCGCCCCGGTACCGCTCCCCGTGAGCGTGTACCGGGGCGTCGTCGTTCCAAGTCCCCTTCCCCCAAGGCTCGTTCACAGGTACCTGGGCAGAACATGGGTGTCGCGTCGCCGCGTGGTCTCCCGGATGTCGCCCGTTGCATGCCCGGTGCCAGGAGCGTTGCGGAACGACGGCCACCGGTACGGGACCGGGGCTGCCGTGACCTGAGGAGCGCTCACCCGATGAACCGTCTCACCGCACGCCGTGGAGCCGTGGCCGTCGTGGCCGGGCTCGGCCTGGCGTTCGCCGCCGCCCTGCCCGCGCACGCCGCCGACTCGACCGTCACCGAGGCCCAGTGGCTGTCCGACGTCGCCGCCGTCACCGGCCCCGCGCAGACCTACATCGACAACCGGGCCGCCGCCGACACCTCGGGCGCCGACCTGGCGATCGTGCTGGACATCGACAACACCTCGCTGGAGACCTACTTCGAGGGCGCCGGCACCAGCACGCCCGCCACCCCGCCGGTGCTCGCCCTGGCACAGGACGCCCACGCCAAGGGGATCAGCGTCTTCTTCATCAGCGCCCGCAGCAACCTGTTCAACTCGGTGACCAGGTCCAACCTGACGAAGGTCGGTTACACGGTCGACGGGCTCTACGCGCGCACGGTCGCGCAGTTGCTGACCGAGAGCATCGCCGACTTCAAGACCTCCCAGCGCAAGGCGATCGAGGCCGAGGGCTACGACATCATCGCCAACATCGGCAACAACACCACCGACCTGAGCGGCGGTTACGCCGACACGACCTACAAGCTGCCCGACTACGACGGCCTGTTGTCCTGATCTTTCGACCTTCTGATCTTTCGGCCTTCTGACCTCCCGATCTTCTGGCCTCATGGTCTTCTGAGGTTCTTGGCTGCTATCGGGTCTCTACCGTCTCCAGGTACAGGCGCGCGTACCGCGTCACGTCCACGTCCAACCCCACCTCCACCAGGGCCTGTTCACGCGTGCCGTGGTGGATCTCGGACTCGCCGTGGCGCGGTCTGCGGTCCACTACCGTCTGGCCCCGGGTCGGGCCGGGCGCCAAGGAGACCTCGACTGGCAGCAGTTCGGTCGTCAGGCCCGCCGGGTCGGCGACCGCGCAGACGGCGCCCGCGTCGCCGAGGCCGCCCGGGGCGTCGGGGTCGGTCGTGGCGGCCGGGTGCCGGTGCGCGAGCAGGTCGCCCGCCAGACGCGCGCCCGGTTCCGCGCTCGCCCGCAGCCGTCGTACATCCGCGGCCGGTACGACTACGCGCTCGAAGACGTCCAGGCCGTACATCGTGATCGGGACCCCTGCGGTGAGCAGGATCGCGGCGGCCTCCGGGTCGTGCCACACGTTGAACTCGGCGACCGGGGTGGCGTTGCCGGTGGTCACCGCGCCGCCCATGAAGACGATCCGTTCGATGTTCCGGGTCACCTCGGGGTACGTACGCAGCAGCAGGGCGATGTTGGTGAGCGGCGCGGTCGGTATGAGGGTGACCGGGCGGGGGGAGGCGAGTATCTCGCGGCGCAGCAGGGTCACCGCGTCCACGTCGACGGCGGTACGGGTGGTGGGCGCCGGTAGGCCGAGGTCGCCCATGCCGTCCTGGCCGTGTACGTGGGAGGCGTGCCGGGCGGGCTCGATCAGCGGGCGGGCGGCGCCGCGCGCGACGGGCAGGTCGGGGGCGCCCGCCCGGTCGAGGACGGTGAGGGTGTTGCGTACGACCTGGTCGACGTCCGTGTTCCCGGCCACGCAGGTGACCGCGCGGAGGTCGAGTCCGGGGTGGCGTACGGCGAACAGCAGGGCCAGGGCGTCGTCGACACCGGTGTCGCAGTCGATGATCACGGGGATGGGCTGGGCCGTACTTCCTTGCCGGGCAAGGGGGTTGGGCTGGGCGGTCGTCACAGTGGGGCTCCTTTCCCGGCTGCACAGGCTGCCACGCCCTTGTTGCCGTCAGGAGACGGGGTCTGCGGGGTGCCGCTCACCCGTACGGCCCGGCCCGCTGGTGGGAGTGCCCGGGCGGTGGTGCCGTCGGAGGAGGCATCCGACGTACCGGCACTTCTGGAGGAACCCCTTGATGACCCGTCGGCCCTCTCCCCGTGCGGTACGTCTGCTCGCCTCGGCCATCGGGATGGGCACCCTGCTGACGATGGCCGCGTGCATGCAGGACGGCGACGGGAACGGCGGTGCCGGGGGCAGCACGGAACGCCGGCAGGCCCGCCCGGCCGCCGCCTCCCCCGCCGCCCGGCCCGCCTCCGCCGTACCGACCGCGCCCGCTGCCCTCACCGACGTCCAGGCGCAGAGCGCGCTCCTCACCGACGCCGACCTCGGGGCGCCCTGGACCCCGACCGAGGGCGCGGCGCTCTGGCGGGACGCGCTGCTCAAGGCGACGACGGACAACGCCGACTGCGGACGACTCCTCGACGCCGTGTACACGGAGGAACTGCTGGGCGAGCCGACCGGCGCCCGCGCCGTCGCCGGTTTCGACGACTACGACGACGGCACCCAGCTCCGCTACCAGGTCACCGCCGCCCACCGCGCCGACGTGGACAAGGGGCTCGCCTGGCTGAAGACGATGCCGCAGAAGTGCGCCAGCTTCACGGCGACCGGCCCGCGCGGCGACCGGCGGGAGGTGCGGGTCACGGAGGTCGGGCTGCCGGAGGCCGGGGAGGCCAGACAGGGGTTGCGCCTGTCGACGCGGGGCGAACTCGACGGTGCTCCGGCGACGCTCACCCTGGACCTCGCGGCAGCGCGGGTCGGCGACGACGCGATCCTCGTCACGAACGGCGGCCTGGCCGAGCCGCGCACGGAGTACACGGTCCATGCGCTGCAGGTGGGCGCGGACCGTCTCCGCCAGACCCGCCAGGAGCCCCCGGCCCCACCGCAGACACCCGTACAGGAGCAGGGCCAGAGTCCTTCACCGACTCCGGCGTCTACGCCCACCTCGGCGCCGGTTCCGCCGCAGCAGGAGGACGTGCAGGAGGAGGACGTACAGGAGGACTTGCAGGAGCCCGAGACAGAAACAGACACGGACGCAGACGCAGACGCGGACGCGGACGCGGAGTCGTCTGATCAGGGCGTGTACTGAGCTGTTCTCACTCGCCGTCGAGCCGGCTCCGGCGGCCCAGCACCTCCCTGGCCACCACCAGCACCGTACGGCCGTGGGCGAAGGCGTGGGCGCGGAGGCGGGCGAGGGCGTCGTCCGGGCCGATGCCGAGCTGGGCCATGACCATGCCGGCGGCCTGGTGGATCTCGTCGGGCTCGCCGACCAGCCCGTGGCCGTCCAGCCGGGCCCTCCTGGAGAGGTCCATCAGCGACACGGTCACCAGTCGTGCGACGCATCCGGCCGTCCACAGTTCGTCTGGCGTCAACTCGCCCGCGCTGTCGCGGTAGAGGTCGAGGGTGCCGACGCGGACCCGCTCGGTGCCGAGCGGCAGCGCGTACACCGCGCGCACGCCCGCCGCCGTCGCCTGCTGGGCGAAGACGGGCCAACGGCGCGCGTCCCGGCCGGAGTTCAGGTCGCAGGCGAGTACGGGGGTGCCGGAGGCGGCGGCGCGGAGACCGGGCCCGTCGCCCAACGTGACCTGGATGTCGGCCAGTCGGGCGGCCAGGTCGTCGGTGGCGGCCAGCCGCAGCGGGACCCCGTCGGCGCACAGCGACACACTCGCACCGGCGACCGGCAGCAACTCGACGGCCACGGCGCAGAGTCGGGCGGGCAGCTCACCGGGGCGGCAGTCCCGTGGTCGCACGGTCATCGCCTCCCTGGGCCCCTCGGGGCTTCCGGGTACCCAGGGAAGCGGTTCTATGCCACGCACCACCCGGCATTCCGATCTCAGCCGACGGCGACCGCCTCCCTCGTACGGGGTGTAGGGGTTGAGGCGGGGGAGGAGGAAAGGGACCGCTCTCCGTCGCTTCTCCCGCTGCTTCTCCGGTTACTTCTCGAACGCCTCCCGGAACATGGCCCTCGCCTCGTCCGTGGCCTCGGTCGTGCCGCCGCAGACCGGGACGGTGCCGCTGTTGGCATCGGCGGTGACGAGGTAGTGGCCGCCGAGCGGGAAGTCCGGGGCCTCCGGGTTGCCCTTGTCGCTGGTGAGGCGGACCTCGTCGGTGGGGTTGGCCAGGTTGGGGTCGAGGCGGTACCAGTGGTCGACCCGGAGGACCACGCGGTCGCCGTCCACGGCCGTCACCGTGCCCTCGAAGGCGAGGTCGTGGCGGCGCAGGGAGTCGGGCGTGGGCGCCGCGCACATCGGGGCCACCGAGCCGCCGTCCGCGAGGGCGAAGGTGAGGGGTTCGAGCCCGGGCACCTGGCCGCCGCCCGCCGCATGTGCCCCCGCCTTGTCCGCCGTACCCTCTCCACCCTGCGCGACGCCCCAGGTGACACCGCCGCCCACCACCAGCAGGGCCGCGAACGCCAGGGCCGGTACGAGGCGTCGGCGCGGCGCTCCTCGCAACGGGCCGGCGGTCGCGGTTGTCGTCTTTGAACTCGCAGCACTCGCAGTACCTGTAGGACTCGTAGGACTCGTGCTCATCGTGGCCTCCACAAGACGGGTGACGTCGGGTCGTGGAGCCTTCGAGGTCCGTACCGGGTCCGTGGCCTTCAGCTGGGCCAGCAACTCGTCGTCGTTCACCGACTGCTCCTTCCGATTCCGTTTCCGGTTTCTTGTCCTTCGTCCGTCTCATGTCCGGGGCGTGGGGCGGTCTTTCGTTCCAGTTGGGCCGCCAGTTTCTTTTTCGCGCGGTGCAGCCGGATGCTCACGGCGTTCGCGCTCAGACCGGTCACCTCGGCGATCCGGCTCGGGGGCAGTTCCTCGTACGCCCAGAGGAGGACCACTTCCCGGTCCAGCGGCCGGAGTTGGGCCAGTGCGGTGTGCAGGGCCGTGTGGTCGGGGTCCTCCGTCTCCCGTGTCTGCCTCGCCGTGCCCGCCGCCGTCCATGTCAGGCGTTCCAGCAGGGAGCGTCTACGGCGGTCCGCGCGGCGGGCGTTGGACAGGCAGCCCCGGGCGACGCCGTAGCACCAGGGCAGTACGGCGTCGGGGTCAGGCGCGTGCCCCGGCGCCTCCAGGCCCGGCACCTCCGCGATCCGGCGCCACAGCACCAGCAGCGTCTCCGAGAGGACGTCGTCGACCTGGTCGGGGTCCGCGCGCCGCAGCAGATAGCGGTGCAGCGGCTCGGCCACGACGTGCGCCAGCGCCTCGAAGCGGGCCCGCTGATCCCCGGTGGCCCTCTGTTCCGTCTCCGTCATGGATTCCACGACCTGCCCTGTCCGGCAACCGGGGAATCCTTTCACTCTCGCTCAGCCAGGAATGCCGGTCATCGTTTCTCGTACGGGTTCGACGGCTCCGCGACCTTCTTCACCGACTCGGCGGCCAGTACGGGCGGCCAGGCCGCGTCCGACCCCAGCTCGCCCTTCGGCACCCAGGTCCCGGTGACCGTGACCCAGGTGTCCGTGACCGGGGCGTCGGCGTCGCGGATCTCGACCTTGCCCGCGGACGCGTCGGCCGCGCAGCAGGAGACGAGGAGGCGGGTGACGTACCAGGCACCGTCGTCCCCGTGGGTGACGAAGCCGGTCAGCCGGAGGGTACGGCCCTTCAGGGACCGTCCGCTGTCGAAGATCGCCCGCGAGCCGAACTCGCCGACCGTCAGCTCCAGCGGGTCCCCCGCGGGCAGCGCGGGGAAGGTGCCCACGCCCTGCGCGGCCCGCTGCGCCGCCTCCCGGTCCGCGCTGTACGAGCCCAGGGCGGGCGGCGGGAAGAGGAGCAGGGCGAGGGCGGGGAGGGTGAGCAGCCAGGCCACCGGGGGCCCGTACCCATGCCCGTGACTGTGACTGTGACTGTGACTGTGTCCATGGTTGTGCCCGTCGTCACCGTCGTGCCCGTGACCGTCGTCGCCACCGTCATCGTCGTGCCCGTCATGGCCCTCCGCCCCCCGCCGCTGCGCCACGACGGCCACCGCCCCCAGCACCACCAGCACCACCCCGGACACCACCAGGTACGGCCGCAGCCCCGCCTGCACATACCGCAGATACAGCTCGCTGAAGAGTGAGATCCGCAGCACCGCCCCGCCCGTGAGCAGCAACAGCACGGCACCCCCGTACCGCCTCACAACAACCACCACCCGACGACGACGCTGCTGGCGACCGCGACCACCCACGTCACGGACGAGAACCGGACGGCGAAGGACCGGCCGAAGGTGCCCGCCTGGAGGGCGATCAGTTTCAGGTCGACCATCGGGCCGACCACCATGAAGGCGAGCCGGGCGGTGGGCGAGAAGCCGCTGAGGGAGGCGGCGACGAAGGCGTCGGCCTCGCTGCACACGCACAGCACGACCGCCAGTACGGCGAGCAGCAGCACCGACAGCCACGGCGAACCGGTGAACAGGTCGAGCACGGATCTCGGTACGACGATGTTGAAGGTCGCCGCGGCCCCCGCGCCCAGTACCAGGAAGCCGCCGGCGTGCAGGAAGTCGTACTGGAGCCCGGGCAGGAACCCGCGCCAGCCGGGGCCGGAGGACCCGCCGCCCCCCGCCCTCGGCCTCGGCAGCCACTTCCCCCGGCCGAACCGCGCCCACAGCCACCCCATGACCACCGCCGTGGCGAGGGAGGCGACCAGCCGGCCGAGGACCATCTGGGGCTGGCCGGGGAAGGCGATCGAGGTCGCGACGAGCACGACGGGGTTGATGGCGGGGGCGGAGAGGAGGAAGGCGAGCGCGGCGGCCGGGGCGACCCCGCGCCGCATCAGACTGCCCGCCACCGGCACGGACGCGCACTCGCACCCCGGGAGTACGACCCCGGCCGCGCCCGCGATCGGCACGGCGAGGGCCTGGTTGCGCGGCAGCAGCCGGGTGAAGACCTTCTCCGGTACGAAGGCCCCGATCGCCGCCGACACCAGGGTGCCCAGCAGCAGGAAGGGCACGCCTTGTACGACGATCGCCGTGAACACCGTCCACCAGGCGGCGACGGCGGGTGTGTACAGGTCCATCGCGAAGGTCGGCCCGAGGACGGAGGCGACGGTCACGATGGCGATCAGCGCGATGCCGCCGACGACGGTGTACACGAGGGCGCGTACGGCGAACCGCAGCCCGTCGACGACTCGCGCCCCGCCGCCGTAGCCGCCGTAGCCGCCGTAGCCGCTGTGGCCGCTGTGGCCGCGGTAGCCGTCGTACCCACCGTGCTCGCCGTGCTCGCTGTCCACGCGCTCCGTACCGTCCCGGTGAAATGTCCAGAGGTCCGGCCGAAGGTTAACCGGCGGCACTGTGCGCCACCGAGGCTTCGTCAAAGAGGGGGCTGTGCGGGCGCCGGGCCCAGTGTGGTGGTCCCCGGGGCCGTACGATGCCCCAGCCCCGTCCGGTAGGCGTCGAGCGCGGCCTCGACCCGGCCCGTCCGGCGGAGCAGATCGCCGAGCAGCCGGCACAGGTCGGCGAGGTCACCGGCGGCGCCGGCCCGCTCCAGGACGCTCAGCGCGCGGACGTAGTGCTCCTCCGCCTTCTCGGTGTCCCGGGCGTCCTCGGCGATGATGCCGAGCAGCCGGTGGGCGGCGGCCGAGTGGACGGCGCCGCGCTCCGAGGAGAGGTCGCCGAGCACGTCGTGCAGCAGCGTCGCCGCCTCCTCGGACTTGCCGCGCCGGTGCAGTACGTCGGCCAGCTCGACGGTGACCTGACTGCTGTAGAGGGCGGCGCGCTTGGCGGCGAGCATGGCGTGCGCCTGCCTCAACTCCCCCTCCGCACGGGCGAATTCCCCCTGCTGGGCGTACAGATACCCGCGCATCCAGTGGCAGTTGGCCAGCTCGGTACGGATCTGCAGCTGCCGGTACAGCTCGGCGGCCTTGGCGAGCGAGGCGTCGGCCTCGGCGTACCGCCCCTCGGCGAGCATCGTGCGGGCGACCTGGCGGTGCATACGGGCGACCAGCGCGGGGTCGCTCACCTGCGGGGCGAGCGCGAGGGCGAGTTCGGCGGCCTGGGCGGCGCGGGCGTGGGCGCCCATGTCCATGTAGGGGGCGATGGAACTGGCGTAGAGCGGGAGCAGCGCGTCGGGATCGTGCAGCCCACTGCGATTCAGCTCATCGATGGTGGACTCAAGAAGGTATACGGAGTAACGGAGTTCACCGGCGAGGTAGTGAGCGACGGCCCGTCCCCGCAGAGCGGGCACCCGCCCGGTGAGCGGCCCGTCGGCCAGACATCCCTCAGCCAGCTCGAAGTACCCCTGGGCGGCGGCGAGATCGCCGTTCTCCACCCCGCACTCGCCGAGCCCGAGCAGCGCGGCGGCCTCCTCGGGCAGCAACCCGAGCCGCGCGGCTTCCTCCCGCAACTGCCCGTACTGCTTGGCCGCGGCCTCGGTCTCGCCGGTGGCGAGGGTGCGCTGGGCGTCGGTGAGCCGCAGCCGGAGGTCGGTGGCCAGATGGGCGGGCCGCCCGGTCACCAGCTCCTCGTACGCCACCCCGAGCCGCTCGGCGATGTGCCTGAGCGCCTCGTCGGAGGCCCGCACGCGGCCCGCCTCCACGGTGGAGACGTACGCGGGTGTGTAGGCGGGCTCCGCCAACTGCCGCTGCGTCAGCCCCTGCTCACTGCGCAGCCGCTGCACCCTACGCCCGATGACCTCCGGGTCGTCGCGCTCCGCCATCGCCCAACTCCCCTGCGCCTACTTGCCGTTGAGGTCCGTCAAGCTCTACGTTAAGCCACGAGTTAAGCACGCTTAATACATCACTGTTATCGCTGTTGTTACTGCTGTCTCAGCTGTTGTTGCTGTCTTAGTCGTCATAGCTGTTGTTGCGAGGTTGCCGTGCTCTCATACACCAGAGCGATCTGCGCGGCGATCGTCGCCGCCGCCACACTCATCATCGCAGCGAACGCGGGCCCGGCCCGAGCGGCGGAGCCGCAGCGGGCCGGGCAGGCGCGGGTGCAGGTACAGGTACAGGAGTACGTGTTGCGGAGGTAGGGCGGCACGACGTTCGTCATGACGACGTCGGTGACGGTCATGCTGATGCAGGCGGCCGGGCTACTCCACCGTGTCCAACTCGAACCCGAGGGGCGCAGGGCCGGGCGGCGACACACAGACCTCTCCCTCGACCAGTTCCACGCGCCAGCCCTCAGGGGCAGCGGCAGCGGTACTGAACACAGCTGCCAGAAAACAGTAAAGGCAAGGAGTCCGGAACTCCTTGCCATACTCAAGGTATAGCGCACAGGGGGGCTTGCGGCAAGGCCCCCTCTGTCCCGCAGAATCTCCCGCCTAGGCCGGTGTCCGGGGCTTTACCCAGGCCGGATCGTCGCTGAAACGGGGAGTTTCTACGTGCGTGTGTTGCTGTCCACCTATGGGTCTCGCGGCGACGTGCAGCCCATGGCCGCGCTTGCCGTCGCGTTGCGCGGGCTCGGTGCCGAGGTTCGGGTTTGTGCGCCCTCCGACGAGGAGTTCGCGAAGTTGCTGGCCGGGGCCGGGGTGGAGTTCGTGCCGGCCGCCGATCCCGTGCGGACCGTCGTGACCGGGTCCGCTCCCATGGCGCCGGAGGCCCTGCCGCAGCGGGCCGCCGCCATGACCGTCGCCCAGTACGAGGCCGTGCTCGCGGGCAGTGCCGGGTGCGATGCCGTCGTCGCCACCGGGCTCGTGCCCGCCGTCGCCGCCGCCCGGTCCGTCGCCGAGACGCTCGGGGTCCCCTTCTTCTACGTCGCCTTCTTTCCGACCATGCTGCCCTCCCTCCACCACCGGCCGCACGCCCTGCCCGGACGGCCCTTCCCGCCCGGCGAGACCGACAACCAAACCCTCTGGGACATCAACTCCGAGAACTTCAGGCTCCTTTACGGGCCCGGCATCAACGCCCATCGGCAGGCCCTGGGGCAGCCGGTCGTGGACGACGTCGTCCGGCACGTCTTCACCGGGCGGCCGTTCCTCGCCGCCGACCCGGTTCTCGCCCCTTGGCCCCAGTCCTCCGACCTCGACCTCGACCTCGACCTCGATGTCCTGCAGACCGGTGCCTGGCTTCTCTCCGACGAACGTCCCCTGCCCGCCGACCTGTTGGCCTTCCTCGACCGTGGTGAGCCGCCCGTGTACGTCGGGTTCGGCAGCATGCCCATGCGGGGTGCGAGCGATGTCGGTCGTGTCGCCGTCGAGGCGGTGCGTGCGCAGGGGCGGCGGGTGGTCGTCGGGCGTGGGTGGGCCGATCTCGGGCTCGTCGATGAGCAGGGCGACTGTTTCGTCGTCGGCGACGTCAACCACCAAGCCCTCTTCCCCCGTACCGCCGCCGTCGTGCATCACGGCGGTGCCGGTACCACCACCACCGCCGCCCGCGCCGGTGCGCCGCAGGTGATCGTGCCGCAGCTCGTCGACCAGCCCTACTGGGGCGCCCGCGTCGCCGAGTTGGGCGTCGGCGCGCTGCACGACGGGCCCACGCCCACCTTCGACTCCCTCTCCGCCGCGCTCATCGTCGCCCTCGCCCCCGAGACCCGCGCACGGGCCACCGCCCTCGCCCCCACCGTCCGTACCGACGGCGCGAACATCGCCGCCCGTCGACTGTTCGACCTCAACCTCAACCTCGATCACGACCACGACCACGACCACGATCGGAGCTGATCCCGTGCCGCCTCAGCCCACCGCCACCACCGCCACCACCGGTGCCATCAGTGCCTTCGATCTTCCCGAGCGGCTGGCCGCCAAGGCCGAACCCCGCCTCATCTCCCGCGACGAGCGGCACTTCGCCGCCATCGCCGAGTGTCTGGCGCAGACCGTCGCCGAGCTTTCCGGGCGGCTCGACGTCGTGCGCCGGGCCCCGGGCGGTACCGGGCGCGACGCCATGGACCGCGACACCGAGATCCACCAACTCACCGCCCGACTGCGCGCGTTGCGCCGTTTCGGGCTCGACCTCTGTCTCGGGCACATGGTCACCGCCGACGACCCCGACCGGCCCGTGTACGTCGGACGACTCGGCCTCACCGACAGCGGTGGGCGTCGGCTGCTGCTCGACTGGCGTTCCCCCGCCGCCGAGCCGTTCTTCGGCGCCACCCACGGCAACCCGATGGGGCTGGCCAGCCGACGACGTTACCGCTGGACCGACGGGCGGATCGGCGACTACTGGGACGAGGTGTTCGTGGCGGGCGAGTTCGACGAGCACTCCGCCGCCCTCGACGACCAGTCCGCCTTCATCGCCAGCCTGGGTGGCAACCGTTCGCCGCGCATGCGGGACGTCCTCGGCACCATCCAGGCCGACCAGGACGCCATCATCCGTGCGGGGTCCCGGGGCGCGCTCGTCGTCGACGGCGGGCCGGGCACCGGCAAGACCGTCGTCGCGCTGCACCGTTCCGCGTATCTCCTCTACGCCGATCCCCGCCTCGGTCACCAACGTCGTGGTGGCGGTGTGCTGTTCGTCGGTCCGCATCGGCCCTATCTCGCGTACGTCGCCGATGTCCTCCCCAGCCTCGGCGAGGAGGGCGTGCAGACGTGCACCCTGCGGGACCTCGTCGACGAGGGGGCGTCGGCGGCCGTCGAGGCCGACCCCGCCGTCGCCCGCCTGAAGTCGTCCGTGGAGCTGGTGCGGGCGATCGACAAGGCCGTCGCCTTCTACGAGGAGCCGCCCACCCGGGGGATCACCGTCTCGACCCCCTGGTCCGACCTCCCGCTGACCGCCGGCGACTGGGCCGTCGCCTTCGAATCGGCCCCCGGCGTCCCCCACAACGAGGCCCGCGACCAGGTCTGGGAGGAACTGCTCACCATCCTCACCGAGAAACACGAGGAGGCGTACCAGGAGGCCAACCCCGACAACGACGCCCCCGGCGTCTCGCCCGCCCAGCTCCGCAAGTCCCTCGCGCGGGACGGTGAGTTGCTCACCACCTTCAACCGCGCCTGGCCACTCCTCGAAGCGAGCGACGTGGTCGGCGACCTGTGGTCCGTCCCCGCCTATCTGCGCATGTGCGCGCCCTGGCTCGGCCCCGATGACGTACGGACACTGCAGCGCGCCGACGCCCACGCCTGGACGGTGTCCGACCTGCCGTACCTCGACGCGGCCCGCCAGCGGCTCGGTAACCCGGAGGCGGCCCGGCGCAAACGTCGGCACGACACCGTCCTCGCCGCCCAGCGCGAGCGCATGGACCAGGTCGTCGACAACCTCATCGACGCCGCGTCCGCCTCCGGCGCCGACGGTGACGAAGGGGTGGGGCTGGTCCGGATGCTGCGCGGCCAGGACGCCAAGGTCAGCCTCGTCGACGAGTCCGAACTCCGCACGGCCGAACCGGACTTGCTCGCGGGACCGTTCGGACACATCGTCGTCGACGAGGCGCAGGAACTGACCGACGCGGAGTGGCAGATGCTGCTTCTGCGGTGCCCGTCCCGGAGTTTCACGATCGTCGGCGACCGCGCCCAGGCCCGCCACGGCTTCACGGAATCCTGGGAGGAACGGCTCGGACGGATCGGCCTGGACCGCGTCACCATGGCCTCGCTCAGCATCAACTACCGCACCCCGGAAGAGATCATGGCCGAGGCCGAGCCGGTCATCCGCGCCGCCCTCCCCGACGCCAACGTCCCGACATCCATCCGCAGCGGCGGCGTGCCGGTCGTCCACGGTTCGGTGTCCGACCTGGACGAGGTCGTGGACACGTGGCTTGCCTCGCACCCGGACGGCATCGCTTGCGTGATCGGTGACGCCGGTTACGAGGCGACCTCCCGCGTCCGTTCACTCACACCCGAGCTGTCCAAGGGGCTCGAATTCGACCTGGTCGTGGTCGTCGAGCCCGAGTCGTTCGGGGCGGGGATCGAGGGGGCGGTGGATCGGTACGTCGCGATGACCCGGGCTACGCGGCAACTCGTCGTTCTGGGGGCGGGTTAGGGCGCGGGGTCGTTTTCCTGGGGGCTACGTGCCTGAACCGGGTCCGGGCGATGGCGCGTCCCTGCTTGTGTGCCGGCCCGGCACCTCGATGCCCATCTGTGGAGCCGCCGCACCATGAGCACACCCTTACCGCCCGTGTGGCTGCACTGCGGACACGGAGCGGATCCGGCCGACGATCCGGTCGGCTGCCGCGGCGCCCACGTCCCCGGCCATACGGCCTGCCTGGCTCACCTTCCCGAGACTTACCGCATCGCCTACCTGCGCGGGCTTGCCCCGGGTGCGGACATCGACCACCGTGGCACTCCCTTCAGCGAGGAGCTGTTGGAGATCCTCCTTACCGCCCTCAACGATCCCTCCACTGGCAAGCCCAGGGTCGGCGCCGCCTGGTTCAACGACGCCCAGTTCACCGGCAACGCCAGGTTCGACGGGGCACAGTTCACCAGCGACGCCAGGTTCAACGGCGCACAGTTCACCAGCAGCGCGTGGTTCGACTGGGCACAGTTCACCAGCAACGTGTGGTTCAACGACGCGCACTTCGCCGACGAGGCCTTCTTCAACGGAGCACAGTTCACCAGCAACGCCAGGTTCAACGGCGCACGGTTTGAGGGTGTACCTGTGTTGGGGCCATTGGTGTGTGCGAGGCAGGTGGTCTTGTCACACGCGGTGTTTGTGCTGCCAGTGACCTTGGAGCTAGCCGCAAAGGAGGTGGTGTGTAGGCGGACGCGATGGGAGTCGACGGCGACCGTACGGGTGCGGTACGCGGCCGTGGACCTCAGTCACGCGGTCCTGACCTCCCCTGTCGCGGTCATCTCCCACCCCACCCCTTTCACCGACGGAAGCAACTCCCTGAGTGAGGACCTGCTCACAGGCCCCGACCGCGTACAGATCACCTCCGTACAGGGCGTCGACGCCGCCCACCTGGTGCTGACCGACACCGACCTGACCGACTGCCTGTTCTCCGGCGCCTTCCACCTCGACCAGATCCGCCTGGAAGGCCGCACCACCTTCGCCGAGGCCCCCACCGGCTGGCACCACCAAGGCATCGGGCCCATCCGCTACACCCGCCGACGAGTCCTCGCCGAGGAACACCACTGGCGTGCCCACAACGCCGCCGCTTCCACAGGTACCGCTCCGCTACCCCACGGGTGGCGCCCCGGGCCACACCCCACCGACCCCGCCCGCACCCCCGACCCCGAAGACGTCGCCGCCCTGTACCGGCAGCTGCGCAAAGCCTTCGAGGACGGCAAGAACGAACCCGGCGCCGCCGACTTCTACTACGGCGAGTGCGGTGCGGCCTGAAAGCCGCTCAGGTCCAGTGAAGACATTCCAGAGGAAGGAGATCTTCCCCGCCAAGTGACCAAGGTGGCGGGCCCCCGGCGAGGCGTGCAGGACTGGTAACGGACCTGTGCGAAGC
>NZ_PJME01000091.1 GCF_002954775.1 Streptomyces geranii | reverse complement strand
CACCCTGGGGCCGCGACGGCGCCTCCGGAACCACCCGCTGGAACAGCTCCCACAACTCATCCGGCACCAGCCGCTCAACGATCCTCACCACGACCGCCAGCTTACCCAGCCAAATGAGATGACTTCTTAAGCCAAACCCATTTCCGGTACGGCCAGGGCCCTCCGGCCAGCGGTGGTGATGTCGTTATGGCTGTGGGTGTGGGTTGTTGCTCGTACGCGGTCCCGGTGGCTGGGGCCGCGAACGGCTATATCCGGTCGCGGGCAGGCCCGCACTGGGCCATCGTGAGAGCTGCTCCCGAGGAGTCTCGGGAGAGTGGGCCCGTCGGGGTGGGCAGCGCCGGCGGACGATGGGCAGGAGAACGATCACATGGCGGTGTTCTGGATCGGGCAACGCAGGTTTGCGACGAAGGGGGCGGCCCGCGCGGCAGTGCAGGAGGTACTGCACGGGTATCCGGTGGGGACCGTTCTGAGTGGCGAAGTTTTTGATCTGCTCCGAGACCTTCTCGACATGCACCCCGACGCGGAGGACAAGATAGGAGTGGGGGTGGCCGACATTCGGATTGCTCCGTCGCCCCACCCGAAATACAAGAAGTACCCCGCATTCGAGGTGGTCCGGACAGATGAGAGCACGATCGACTTCTCCTACAGGGACTGCATTGATCACCCGAGTCTCCGCTCGCAGGTCCACAACGTCATGCGGGTGGAGGTGGAGGACAAGACGACTGCATACTTCGAGTCGCGGCTCGCGGAAGAGACATTCGTGTCGGATGAGTCCGGAAGACCGCTGCAACTCAACGACACAGCCGTGAGTTACTTCCGCGGCCCGTCGTTCGCTCAGATCGCCGACGGGTTCGCTGCCACCGAAGGCGGGTGGGAAGTGATCGAGCTGACTCCGTCGACCCAGCAAGGGCTTGGGCAGTTCGCCGATCGCGACCAAGCCGGGCGCTGGCGCGCCCACTGGGAGGATCGCGCGATACTCGGACTGCTGACTACCTCGGAGAACCGGACGCGCCCGCGGTCCTGAGCGGCTGTCGGCGGCCTGAGAATTCCCCACGTACGGCCACTTGTGCCGTCACTCTCCGTCGACGTCCCGCGTGCTCGGGTTGCACGGTGTAGATCAGGCCAGGGGTGCTTTCTCGGCGGGGCCGCTGTCGACGCGGACGTCATCGCTGTCGGCAGCAGTACGATGACACGGTCGACGCGTGGCATTCGGCGCGTGGCCGTCCAAGGCTTGTCCGAGCGAGGGAAAGGGGTGATCACGCGATGAAGGCAGTGCGGTTCCACGAGTACGGCGGGATCGATGTGCTGCGGTGGCGGTGAGTGGCAGCCAGCTGTGTCGTACGCCCGGCTCGCAGACGAACACCCCGCCGTGCTCCGGGCGTTGAGGGAGATGCTGGTCAACTTCGGCGTGGCCTTATCAGTGAGTCCTGCTGCCAGATGTACGTGAGCGCGGTAGGCACCGGTCCTCCGGCAGATCGGTGTACGCGCAGCCAGGAGCCGCCCCGTGTGCAGCACGGATGTGGGACACGGGTGAAGTCCCGCAGCTGCCTCACGGGCTTGGGCGGGACGAACGAGGCCCTCACCATGCCGCGTTCGGCGAGCTTGGCCAGCCAGACCGCATCCAGCTTGTCGGTCTTCGGGCGCCCGGGGACGTTCTTCACATCCCGTGCGTTCACCAGCCAGCAGTCCAGGCCGCGGGCCTCCAGGAGGTAGAAGAACGGGCGCCAGTACGAGCCCGTGGCCTCCATCACCACCCGCTCGACACCTTGGCAGACCAGCTTGTCGCCGAGTTCCAGGATCGCGTTGGTCGTCGAGGCGACGTTCCAGACCTGCTGCATCCGCCGGCCGTCGATGGTGTCGTGCGGGACGCGCAGGCAGACCATCCCGGATGCCTTGGCGATATCGATCGCCGCGACCCTGGCGACCGTTCCGTCGTCGTGGTCTTCTCTCAATTCCTCCATGAGGTGCCCCCTGTCGTGCCGGTGCAGGCAGGGACTGCCCGGGGAGCCTGAGGGGTGACGGAGAAGCTGATCGGCGTGCTCAAGGCGACAGTGTGCGGCCCCTCGGACGGCTCCCTCACCAGACTCCTATGCGGGCTCACAGCCCAAACATCAAGCGGCGTCGGCGGACAGTCCCTGTACCGATTCTCACGCCCGCGAGGCGTCACCGCAGGTGAACGGTCGACTCCTATCGACATCGAAGAGCTCCAGCGAACGATCACGCGGCTCGAGCAGCGCAATCTCGAGCTGACCGAGACCCTGGAAGAGAGCCAGGCCGATCTGGCGGCGGCCGGGGAAGCCAACCGTGAGCTGACCCGGACCCTCAACCAGCGTGGAGAGCAGGCGGGACCAAGACAGGCCCGACCCTAGTGAGCAGTGTGCATCGTGAAGTTGCAGCTCAGCACGATGCCGGGCACGCCGCTGGCCTGTCACCACGGCTGATCGCCCGCGCTGCTGGCCAAGTCTCGGGCCTGCCGCTCGTAGTAGGCTTCTGCCTCGGCCGGTTCCACCGAGTCGCGGACCTCGCGCCCGTCCAGGGCGCTGAGCACCACCGCCCAGCGGGGTCCACCCGATTCACCACGAACGTCGGTTCGGCCGCCAGGTCACTTCTGCCCAGCCGTACCGGCCATAGAGGGTGAGGCGGCAGCTTCCCTCCTGCGCCGCTTCAGCAGTCACTCGGTAGGCCTTGCCCAGGGAAGGCAAGGGTTCACTGATCAAACGGCCGTCCGGAATGGAGTGCGCTCTGACCCAGCCGTCGGCGCTCACTGTGAAGGCTACGACTTCACCGGTGTCCAGAGCGGTCATGCTCACCGCCCGCAGCGTGGCCGAATCGGTCTGCAGTACACCCAGTCGCCCGCCGATACGGCCCGCCCTGTCGTTGAGGGAGGGGTCCCAGATCTCCGGACCGAGCAGGGCGTAGGTCCTGCCCCCAGGGGAGGATGCGGCCGCGATGCAGTGCCTGCCCCGCAACGAGTGACCCACGACCAGCTCCCGTGCCGGGTGGTTGTTACGCAGGTCGAAGACTGTCGCCCGGTCAGATTGATTCGTGATCACGGCAATAGGCGTGCCCTCGACGTCATGGGTGGCAGCGATGCAGTGCACGCTCCAGTCGTCCGTCGATCCCAAGGGCCAGGTGCTAGAGCCAATCTGACTGCCGTCCGACAGATCGAAGACGGCCACGTTAGCCCTCTGGTGCCCCACGATCCCGAGGACCTGTCCGTCGTGGGTGGTCAGGGTCTCGACACAGCCAATACCGTTCTTACTGCAGGGGTACAGATTCTTCAAGGGCTCGCGGCTGTCCAGGTCCCACAGCCACGCGCCGTCGGCGCCTACACTGAGTGCGACATTGCGGCCATTGGGAAGGACCGCGGTCTTCGCGTCAAGGGCGTAGAGGGAATCTCGTATGGTGCGTTGGTGTCGGAACGGGCTGCCGATCTCGTCTCCCGTTTCGTAATCCAGCACATGGACCACACCTGCGTCACCGGGTGACAGCATCACCTTTCGACCGCTGTTGAGCGTGCCCGAGCCGGTGGGGTTCGAGTGTCTGATGGCCTCACGGCGCTGCAGTCGGCTGTTCTCCACGTCGTGTAGGTAGCTGTGGTGCTGACGTTGGGTGATGGCCATGTGTCGTCCGTCGGCCAGTTGGAGGAATGGTCCGGCTCCGCCGACTGTGTCGGATCGTGACACCGCCCAGGCTCCAGCGAGATGTGTGACGGGTCGAAGACCGGGTGTGCCCGGGGGCCAGTCGAGCGTCGTGCCATCTGCTGCGTTGAGGATTTTCCATGCGTCATCTGCTACGACCAGCGCGTCCGTGCCGTCCGGCAGCGAGGCTGTGGCGGTTGCCTTCAGGATGTCGGCTGCGGGCGGCCGGTGCTCTTGCAGCCCGGTCAGCAAGTCCCAGGCATCGAGCCGGTCCGACGTCTTGTGCACCAGGAGGATTCGCCTGGCCTCGGCAGGGCCCAGGGTGGCGATACAGGCCCTCTCATCCAGGCGCTGGTCGTGGAGCAATGGTGGCAGGTTATGCACCAGGGCCCCGTCGCGCAGCGTACGAATGGACAGTCGGGGCCGGTGCTTTCCCTCCGCAGAAACCACCGCGAAGCATCGTGCGTCTGGCAGCGTGAATACGGCAATAACGCGTCCTTTGAAGGACACGCCGGTACTCTGTGCTTTCTCGATGTCCCAGACATGTGAGACGGCCATCTTCCGGTCGACCGTGGTCGTGACGGCCAAGGAAGCGCCGTCGGAGAGAGACACAACCGCTTCCACATCCCCTTTGATGGGCGTGGTCACGGCTGTCCGGGAGACAAGATCGACCAGGTTGACCACACCCGTGGCGTGCATGCGGTAAGGATTCTCCTGGACGACTACGATGACTCTGCCGTCGCTGAGTCTCACAGCACCGTGCACCCTTCCTTCGAGGGGCGCTCCGATAGGCTGTCCAGAGACGAGATCGAGTACTACTGTCTTACGGTCGTCGGTCTCGGTCACGGCGACAGTCCGGCCATCAGGGAGTTCGGCGGTGGCTCTGGTGGCCGATCCGATGGAAACGGCCGTCGTCGGCGCCCAGTTCGCCCACTCGGGGTGCCATTCGACTCCGGGCAGCGGCTCTGGCGCGGGTAGACCCAGTTCCGTCAGGCGCAGACCCAGTGCCATCGCGTTGACCGTCGGCTTGCCATGGCTCCAGACGAATGCCGCCCCGCGCGCAGCCCGCAGCAAGGTCGCTTCCCTGTGCGGCAGTGTGTCCTGCAGTCCATTGAGCTGCCACAACTGGGAGATATCTAGGTAGGGCAGCAGGTGCGGGTTGATCAACTGGTTGTCGAGCACGCCGCCGGCGTACGCGTGCACGGCCGCGTGTCGCCGTACGTATGCGGGTGGCGGAGTCGCGGCGGATAGGCTTTCCCCGGCGAGGCTTATCAAAGCCCGTGCAATCGAGGCCTGCTCGGCCTGAACGTGTTGTGCCGGCGGCGGGCTGCTTTCGTCGTCAAGGTTGTTCGCATCGGGCTCGGTCAGACGATGCCAGCTGTTTCTGAGCAGGTTGCGCAACGCATCGTGAAAGAGGCGGTAGACAGTGGTGCTGTCCTCCGTGTCGGTGACGAGATAGGCCCCCATGCGGGAATCCAGCAGCCAGGAGATATCGGCGTCGCCATAGCTGCGGGTGCCATCGTCCTGCACGCACGTCGCCATGCTGGGCCAAATACGGGCCCAGGGGATGCCCTTTCCGTTGGCCAGGCTGACGGCGTGCAGTAGGTGGACGGCACGTTCCCGGTCCTCCTCACTGGTGAGTGTCGCTCGCAGATCGTCTCGGAAGACGCCTGTGATGCCCTCATCGACCGCCCTGAGCCACCGAGGGTCGTCAGGATCGACCATCTGGTCGCGGCGGGCGAGAGACGAGGCTGCCAGACGTACGGTCAGGAAGGACTGCTCAGCGCGGTCGGCAAGGCGCTTACTGACGGTCGCGGTTGCCTCTGGGCACTGTGCGTAGGGAGAGCCGGGCGTGGACAGCAGCAGATTCTCGGCATACGAGGCAATGTCATCGGGACGCCACCAGGGCGCTTCGTCAACCCGCAGCCGCCTGGCTCCCAGAACCCGCTCCGCGTGGTCAGCCAGAGGGCGCACGCGGTCCGAGTCCGCTGTGGCGCCGCTGGCCTCCCGGCGAGGTGAGCGGACCCCGACCAGGAGACGGACCCAGGGCCGGGATGCGCCAGCCGCCAGTCGGGTCAGTACCTGATCCAGTACGTCGTGAGGACTGCTCGCCTCGTCCAGAGCATCCACTACAAGCGTTACTGCCGAACGGTGCAGTCGAAGCCAGGCGTGCCAGGTGTTGATCCACTCCGCTGTCGTCGCCACCGTCCGGCTGCTGACCGGTGCATCGATACCTAGCGCCAGGCAGATCTGAGCGGCTATTTCCACCGGGGTCTTGCCGGTGCAGACGACCGCGACATCGACGGAGTTCACTCCCGGGTCCAGGCCCGGGAGCACTGCCGCGATGCGGTCGTGATGTTCGGTCCGGAATTCAGGGTCGCTGAGCGTGGCCAGACGCGCCAGAACCGCTGACTTGCCGCTGCCGGCACAGCCGGTGACCAGGACGATGCCTGGACTGCCGGAGCAGACGCTGATCAACTCCCGCATGAGTGCTTCACGGCCCTCGAAGAACCAGCCTGGCTCCTCCTGTGTCGCCACGCCTCGTGACCGGGGACTCCAATGCTGGAGCAGATCCTCCTTGGGCAGAGCCATGTCACGCAGCGCCGGACGAAGGCTGACGCGCGTGCCAGGCACATAACAAGGATTGGGCAGGCATGGATGAGGACCGTTCTCCTGACTGCCCTGAAGCGGCACCAGGCGGCCCGCAGCCTTGCTGAGCCGACGCCGAACCTCACCGAGGAACATCTCCACACTCAGGTAGGGCACTTCCCGGCCGGCGTACTTGCGGCCTGAGGGCGACTCTAGATCGGCGAGGAATTCGGAGATGGCGTTAGTCAGTGCGCCGGGCAGCGCTTCCGTGTCCCGAGTAGCACTGGGCAGTACCAGCCAGGTCGGAGGGATGTCCGCTTCCCACTCGGTGATCTGGGCTGCCGTGGCACCGGCGAAGCACATGTCCAGGACGAGAAACAGATACTGGATGTCGGTGGCGGCCAGCCAAGAGAGCAAGTCCGCCGTGCGGAGCGCGGTCGCCGGAAGCCGTTTACCCGGCACCGTGGTCCTCAACACGGTCCAGTGCGTCAGTCCGCGCTCGCTCGTCGTGCCATGTCCGGTCACAAAGACAACCGCCGCGTCGGACTCGTTCCACGGCAGGCCGCCCTCCGGATTGAGGAGATCCTGGATCTCCCTGAGTGAGGGGTCATCGCAGAGTGAGGGGAAACGGGCAGTGAAACTCCGGTCCGGACCCAGCGCAGGATTGCACAGCCATTCACGTAACACGCGTACCTCATCCTGCACGGGCAGTGGTGGCCAGATTGGGTGCTCGTATGTGCCCGTGGCCAGCGCGACGAAATGTCGGCGCATCACTTCAGAGGCTTCCAGGTCGTCTGTCATACGTCGGCCCAGCCCGGCACGGCCGTGCGTACGGCCTCCCCGGTCTCCCGCTTGCCCAGATAGCGTGTGGCTGCATGAGGGTCGTTACCGTTGTCGACCCGCTGATCGACCACTCCTGGCCAGAAGGCTGCCAGGTTGCCGGCGCAGGCCACCGGATCGGACGGGTCCCGCAGATTCACCCACGAACCGACGTGGTTCGGAATGCGGCGAATGGCCCCGTACCGGGGGTTAGGCATCAAGGAACGCACCGTCCGCAGTCCGAGGGGCGATCCCAACGTAAGGAACAAATCCAGCCGGTGTCGCGGGTTCTGCCGTACATATTCGAACGCCACTACCGAACCCAGCGAGTGCCCGATCAGGACGCGACATCCCGTCGTACACCTCCTCACCCGCTGGTCCACTTCTTCCTTGATCTCCCGATCGATCAGGTACCGCCGGACCTGCCGCAGCTCACCCACAAGAAGCGCGCCAGCACGATGCCCCAGGTGACGGTCCAAGGCCGCCGCCACAGGAAGCAGCAACGGAGGCATCCTCGCCGCCGACTTGGTCTGCGTTTCCGGGAACAACAGGGGTTCATCCCGGGCCAGGATCTCCGAGGCGGCCGCCCGCAGCCATACCACTTCCGCGTCCGACAGTTCCTCATGAGCACCCGGCCCAGTTACAGAACTCTTCGACAACTCCCCTTCACTGTTCAAGAACAGGTCGCCGTAGAACGCGATGTCTAGCGCGGGCTCGTCGACAGCATCGCAGACAGCCCGCTCCAAACCATCCCGCAACGCCAATGACCAAGCACCACGCAACTGGTGGCGGCCAAGCTGCTGCTGACCGATGCCGTGAACCCCTACGAACACCTTGCCCCCCAGGTGGACGAAAAGCAGCAATGCGGCAGTCGGCAACGAACAGCCTGAATGGTCCTACCCGCACCAATTGGAGTCTGCTACACCTCACGCCTCCATGTCCGCCGTTCGACGAGACGCTCCGGCTGGCTGTGATCTCCGGTCGATCTGCCGCACGGCCCAATGGCATTCGACCTCTATGAGACGGGGCGCCGTTTACCGGATCGAGTGATAGCGCCACATCTGTTGCGCGCGGTAGCGTCCTTCACGCTGCTGCTGAGCTGCATTGATCCTCATCGGATCACGCTGCACGACGGTTGACCCCGCTAGAAGCGACGGTCTCACCGTTCTCGGCGTCCGGCTGCACCCTGACGGCGACCGTGTCGCCGTCCATGATGTGCGCCTTGATCATCGACTCGCCGCTGACCGGAAACCGACGAGTTCGCTGAATCTCGATGGGCATGGACTGGGAACCGGTGGCGATCCGCCCTCTATGGGCTTGTGTCTCACGTGGGTTCGATCGCAACGACTGCGTGAGGACTGGCCCCTCGGCCGCCTCCCGCACGCCCGTCCGTCTGTGCTCCGGAGCACCCTGCGAGATCACAACCGCGGCTGGAGAAAGGGGTTCTACTGGCACCCCTATCTATGCACCGGTCGCCCGCCGGATGCGGGGCGGTGATCACAGGCTAATTCAGCTGATACCTCAACAGACCGCAGCAGCTGTGTGCATGATGGGACGCCACGCCCTCTGGGGGTGTACGACGGTCAGTGGGTACCGGCCGGGATAGCGGAGGGCAGGGGGACGATGATGACGTGGGCCGAGGCCATGGCGTGCGGTGCGGGCGGTGGTCTGATCGCCGAGGCGGTCGTCACCTTCGGGCGATTACGTTCCTGGCAGCAAGCACGGCACGCACAGCGGGCGGTGGCGGGTGACCTCCCACCGATCGGGGTGTTCATCGACCCGCTGGCGGACGGACTCGCCGCTCTGTTCCGAGTCCTGCTGGGCGGCATGGCGGGCTGGCTGCTCCACACGGAGGTGACCGGCGTGTACGCGGCCGTGGCCGTGGGCGCGTCCGCGCCGGCGCTGCTCGCCCAACTGGGCCGGTCCACCACAGCCGACGGCGCTCTCCACAGCGCTCCTGGTGGCCAGGATCCGGGCGCTTCCCCGGCCTCGCCGGAACAGGGTCTTCCGCCGGTGTCCGAGGAGGCAACCCCGTGAACGCGAGCCCGCTCGCTCGGCGCTCCTGGCGGTCCTTCATCGGCGCACGGCCACCTGGCACGCCCCGAACGGTGGGCCGCGGCCGCGCAGGACACACCTTGTGGCAGCGGGTCCGGGCGTCGTTCCTCGGCTTCGACCTGCCGGTACGGCCCGCCCCGACTGCGGCGCCGCGAACGCCAGGCACCGTGCCTCGGCAGTCCACCGTGGGGGGATCCCGCAACCGGCAGCCAGACGTCCGCCCCGCCCTGGGGTGGTTCGAGCTGCCCGCGCTGTCGCCAGGCGGCGCCCTGACCGCCGCGGGCGGTGACGCGGTGGTGCTGGAGGCCGCCTCTCCCGACGGCCGGGTCGCTTTCCTGGTGCGGAGCACCGGCGAGGGCGAGCCCTCGTACAGCGTGGAGTTGGTTTCGCGCGGCGACGACGGCGCCTGGCCGCTGATGTGCCTGATCCGCTACGCCCGGCCAGACGGCCGCATGCGGGAGCTGCTCGTACCGGTGGTGCGGGGGCCGGTCGGACCTGCGGCGTCATACGTCCGGCTCCCGGAATTCTCCGTCGGAGCAGCCTGGACGGCTTCGGTTTCCCTTCCGGTGGGGCCGGAGTCCGACTGGGACACCGATACGGTGACCACCTCGATCGGGGCGGCCCTCAACGAAGCGACCCGCGAGGCCTGGCGGCGAGTGCGCGAACACGTTGGCGACGGCCTGCGCGGCGTCATCGACGGTGCGCTGCGGTGACGGCCACGGACGTGCCCGGGTCTACCGGGGAGGCAGCCGACGGTGAACGGTCGCCCCGGGGCCCAGCGGGGGCCCGGGCCGGACACTTCCCGGAGCGGGCCGCGCTCGAAGCCGTGCTGACGGGGGCGACGAGTTCGCAGGCCTCTGTGAAGGAACTGCTCGGCGAGCGGCAGCTGTGGTGGAAGTGCTGCGCAGAGGCGGTACGCGCCGACCCTGCATGGTTCGCGGGCGAACGTGCCGGAGAACTGGCCTCCTGGCTCGATGCGACGGCGCCGGACCGGGCGGGCGGCCCGGTGTCGTCCGCCCGTCAGACCTATCTGCTGGGCCGGGCTCTGAGTCCGCCGGGGGGCGGGGCGGAGGACCACGACGAGGACCTGGCCCGGCTGCGGGAGACCTGGCGGTGGAGCGGACTGCTCTCCCCCGACGCACTGCCCCGGCTCGGGCAGCCGTCGGGCGGTCAGAGCGGCGGCCTGCCGCAGGAGATCACGACCCGGCTGGACGACGTCCGTGAACGGATTGCGCGGCTGCGCCCGCACACCGAAGGCGGGGGGCCGGAGCCGAGCGGGCCCGGGAACGTGCTGGTGATCGGCGCGCTGCTGA
This sequence comes from Streptomyces geranii, assembly GCF_002954775.1. Lineage (GTDB taxonomy): Bacteria > Actinomycetota > Actinomycetes > Streptomycetales > Streptomycetaceae > Streptomyces > Streptomyces geranii. The sequence continues at coordinate 6,444 of NZ_PJME01000091.1, read as the reverse complement.
TGGCGGGCGCCGAGGTGCGCAAGCGGCCGGTCGTGCGTGTGCCGGTGGTGTTCGGACAGTCTGCGGACGGTCCCGACCGGGCTGCGCCGGAGCAGGGGGTCACCGGTGTTCTGGAGCTGCGCGAGTTCCCCGCAGGCCCGGCCGGGCTGTACCCCGATCCACGGGCGATGGCTGGGACGCACAGCCCGAACGGGCAGTTCGCCACAGCTGTGGGCCATGCGTGGCGGGCGGCGGGCGCCGGGCGCGAGGGCCGCTGCGTGCTGTGGCGCCTCGTCCTGTCCGACGATCCACTGCCGCCGCCACGGATCGAGGGCCCCTCTCTGGGTGTGGCCTTCGCCCTGGGCCTGCGCGAGTTACTGCGCCACCCGCGGTCTCGTCGGCCCAGCGGTGCCTGGATCCGAGGCGCTTTCTACGGGCTGAGGCCACGGACCGCGGTGACGGGGGCTCTGGGTGACGGCGAACACCTGCTGAAGATCAGCGGGATGGAGGTCAAGCTGCTGACAGCGCGCCGCAAGGGACTGCGCCTGGTGGCGCCCGAGGCGAACCGGGCGGACGTCGCCCACGCGCCCGAGCCGGGCGACGTGCGGTTCGCGGCGACCTTGAAGCAGGCCGACCGGTACGCCCGGCAGTTCCGCACCGGCTGGCTGGTGACAGCCCTGGCGTTGGTCGCCGCGGCCTCGCTGTCGGGGCTGGCTGTCTACTACCACTACGCCGAGGCGAAGACCCGGCTGGAGAACGCCCACCGCCTCGCCGACGTGTCCCAGAGCCTGATCTCCAGCGATGTCGGGCTCGCAGAGCTGTTCGCAGTGCAGGCCTACCGTCAGCACGCCGACGCGCTCACCCGCCATGCACTCTTCCAGGCGGTCACCGCCAGCCCGCACCTGGTCGGCAGTGTTCGGGCCAGCGGGACGGTTTCTGCGCTGGCGACTACGCCGAACGGCGGTGCCCTGCTCGCGGGGACCCAGGGCGGTGAAGTCGAGCGGTGGACGGTCACCGCAACTACAGCGAGCCGCAGGAAACAGGTCGGCCGCATATCCGGGCAGGTCACCGCAGTGGCGTCGGATGCCTCTGGGAACGTCGTCGCGGCGATCGGCCACGACTCGGTCGGTGTCTGGAAGGACGACGCCCCGGCCCCAACCCCGGTCCTCCCCGCAAGACAGCAGCCCACCGCCGTGGGGGTCTCCCCATCGGGACGCTTCGTCGTCGTGACGACGACCACCGGGTCCTTCGACGTCCCGCCCACGGCGTGGGTGCTGGACAGGTCCACGGGAGCTACCGGCCGCCTCGACCTCGCGGACATGGACTACTCGGCACCGGATGCCATCGCCTTCTCCGATGACTCGCACCTGATGCTGTTCGACGGTGGCGGCACGTGGGAGGAGCTCACCGTGCCGGGCCCGGTGCGCACCCGCGGGAGCACAATGAACTTCGGCAACCAAAACTACGCCTCCGCGCTCGCCCCGGACGGCAGCCACCTCACCTACAGCACCGGGGCCAGCTTCTCGCCAGTCTGGGTGTCAGAGGGCTCCCCGGATATCGAAAAACCGCCGCTGCGGGCACGGTTCCCGGAAGGCGTCCCCGCAGCCCTGGCGCTCAGCCGCGGCGGCACTCGGGCAGCCGCAGCCCTCGGTGCCACGCTATACGTGTCACGGACCAGCACGCCGGACCAGCCGCCGTCCGAGCCCCTCGTCCTGCCCGGAGCCGGCACGGTCCCCGCCGGCGGGCTCGCCTTCCTCGGCCCGAGCGGCCACAAGCTCGTCTCCGCCGCCGGGGACCTGCTGACCCTGTGGGACCTCGACCGGCTGTCGAGGATCGCAACGCAGACGACAGTTGTCGCCGAGCCCGGCTGCAACGCATGTTTGGGACCGCGCCTCGCCCTCACCCCTGACGGCCGTACGGCGGCGGTTCTGAGCGGCAACGGAGTCACCCTCGACGTACGGAGCCTCGATCCGGCGGACGCCGGCCGGCCGTCTGCGGTCCGACCGCAATCGCTGGACAAGGAGTACGGGGCGGTGGTTTGGAATGCCGACGGATCGCGGGTCATCACGGTGTCGGAGGACGGGAGCGCCCTGATCTTCGACCCCAGCAACGAGATGCGCGTGACGGGCAGATGGCGGGCTCTGCCCAACCCGCTCCAGCTCGACGATGTACCGGCCCTGCTCCAGTTCCTTCCGGGCGGCCGGGAAGTGGCCCAGCTGGACGCCTCCGGCACGATCCGCATCAGAGAACCGGCCACCGGCCGCGTACTGCGCCAGACAGCCGGACCGCGCGACATGTCCCCGACCGTGAACGGGACCTATGCAGGCCACCAGGGGGAGGCGGCCCTGGACCGGCTGGCCGCCCACGCCGCCTTGGTCAAGTACGACGACGCGAGCAGCCACCGCGAGATCCGGGTCGTCGATGCCGCCACGGGCAGCTACCACGTGATCGACGCAACGGGCTTCCAGGGCCTCGGGTACGCAGATGACCAGTTGCTCGTCCAACGAACGTCCGGGGACCTGGAAGTCTGGTCCCCGGATGGGGCCCGGCGTCTGGGGACGCTCGAGGGCACGCCCGGATCATCCGTCGGACCTGTCGTCGGCAAAGGGCTCATCGCCGCGATCCCGGGCAACGAGAACACCGTCCAGCTCCTTGACCGGCCATCGGGCGACGTGCTCGGCTCTCTGCCCATCCCTGCGGGCCCGAAGTCCATATCCACCGGTCTGGCCTTCTCCGTGGACGGCACCCGTCTGGTCTCGGCGACCGAGTTCCGCAGGGCGGAGGGCGACGCCGACACCGTCGAAGGTATGGGCACTCTGATCAGCTGGCGACTCGACCCGAACTCGTGGATCGGCGCCGCCTGCAGCTCGGCCGGACGGGAGCTGACCCCAGCCCTCTGGAAGCAGTACCTGGGCTCCGACGCCCCGTCGAGTCTGCGCTGCGCACCATGACGCCCGCCGGCCGGCGGAACGAAGGACCGATGAGGAACATGAGCCCACGCTCCGACCCCCGTCGCGACCCGGCAGGGACAGCGGCCCGCCCCCGGCACTGGGCCGTCGCCTGCGCCGCCCTGCTGGTACTGGCATTGTCCGCGGCGGACGGCCGGGACGCGAACGGCCCCGCCGACAGCCCGGTCCCCGGCATGTCTGCCGGAGCCCTGCGGCAGGGCGCAGACAGCGTCATCACACTGCCCGGCAACTCCGGCGCCGCATCACTGGCCCTCGCACCCGACGGGACACTCTGGGTCGCAGAGACGGATGTCGGCGGTGTCGCCAGGATCGACCCTTCGGGGACCATCACCCAGCACCGGCTCTCCGAACGGTGGTCAGGCGAAATCTCCGGCATCGCACGCGCCGGGGATGGAACGGTCTGGTTCACCACAATCATGCAAATCGGGCGAATGCACCCAGACGGAAGGATCACCCGCGCAGACTTCGACTACGTGGAGCTCCCGGAAGGGATCACCGTGGGCCCCGACGGAGCGGCCTGGTTCACCACCACCTTGGATCCTGCGATCGGCCGCGCCGACGCGACGACGGGGCAGCCGTCCATTATGGCTGTACTGCCCAGCACGATCGACCTTCCCGCCGACAGCATCACGACCGGACCGGACCAGGCCGTGTGGTTCTCGCAGGTCGCCAAGGAGCCGGGCGGCTCTGACGGCATCGGACGCGTGAGCATCGAAGGGACGTATACGAGCTGGCCGCTACCGCCAGGCACAGCACCGCGCAACATCACCGCCGGGCCCGACGGGGCGATGTGGTTCACGCAGCGCGGCGGCATCGGGCGCATCACCGTCCGCGGCGAGGTCTCATCCTTCCCCGTACCGCAGGCCGAGCGCCCGAACTTCGTCGCCGCGGGCCCAGAGGGCGCGGTCTGGTTCACCACGGCCACCAAGGTCGGGCGGCTCGCGCTGTCGGGCAAGGTCACCCTGTGGTCCGTGCCGGGCGCGGTGCAGCTGAGTGCTCTCGTCGCCGTTCCGGGCGGAGGGTTCTGGCTCGCGGACAGCAAAGCGGACGTGGTCCGCCGCTTCTCGCCACCGCGTTGAACCACCGAGCGCCCGGTCGCGGCTTGCTACTGCCCCGGCCAGCATTTGCCCAGGGGCACTCGGGCCACAGGCTGCCCGCCGAGGATCTCAACTGACCGATCAGACCCGGTGGCTCTGTCGGTGAGTCGTAGTGTCGTTTGTCGTTGAGCGCGGATGTCACCGTTGTTCCGGCAAAAGCGATGTCGCTGTGTTTTAGGGGCAGTTAGGGCCTTGTGGTGGGACGATGGTTGTGCTTCTCCCGCTGGGGGCACCGATGCGCCTGTCGAAATCCAAGGCTGATCTGTACGCGGCGATCCGCCGGGACCACCGCGCCGGGATGTCGATGCGCGCTCTGCAGCGCAAGTACGGGGTCACCTGGCAGACGGTCCGCAAGGCACTGGACCTGGTCTGGCCCGAGCCGCGCAAGAAACTGCCCCCGCGTCCGACCAGGTTGGATCCCTACAAGCCGCTGATCGACGAGATGCTCCGCAGAGATCTGGATGCGCCGCCGAAGCAGCGGCACATCTCCAAGCGGGTTTTCGACCGGCTGCTGGACGAGTACACGGCGACGGGGATCTCGTATCAGATGGTCCGCGGCTACATCGCCACGCGTCGTGGGGAGATCCGGCAGGAAGCGGGACGGGGGCCGTCGGAGGTGTTCGTGCCGCAGACCCATCTGCCGGGCACCGAGGCAGAAGTGGACTTCGGGGACGTGCACATCGTGCTCGCCGGGGTGGTGACCCGCTGCTATCTGTTCTCCTTCCGGCTGTCGTACTCGGGCAAGGCGGTCCACCGGGTCTTCGCGTCCTGCGGCCAGGAGGCGTTCTTCGAGGGGCACGTTCACGCGCTGTCCGTGCTGGGCGGCGCCCCTCGCGGCAAGGTCCGCTACGACAACCTGAAGGCCGCGGTCGCCAAGGTGCTCGGGTTCGCCCGGCACCGCCAGGAGAGCGAGCGGTGGACCGCGTTTCGGACGCACTGGGGCATCGAGAGCTTCTACTGCAGGCCAGGACTCGAAGGTGCCCACGAGAAGGGCGGCGTCGAGGGGCAGATCGGGTACTTCCGGCGCAACCATTTCGTCCCCGTTCCCGAGGTCGCCTCGCTGGCCGAGCTCAACGAAATGGTCGACCAGTGGGACCTTCAGGACGAGGGCCGCAGGATCCGCTCGCGGGCGAGGACGGTGGGCGAGTACTTCGCCGTCGAGGCGCCGTTGCTCAAGCCGTTGCCGACCGAGCTGTTCGAGACGGGCCGGCTCTTCACGCCGCGGGTCGACCGCTACAGCCAGATCGCCGTGCAGACCAACCGCTACTCGGTTCCGGTCCGGCTGATCGGCCGGACGGTGCGGGTGATGCTGCACGCCAACCACCTCATCGTCTACGACCGGGGCCAGGAGGTCGCCCGCCATGAGCGGCTGAGCACGAAGGCCGGCTCGCGCCTGGAGCTGGACCACTATCTGGAGGCGCTGATCCGCAAGCCCGGTGCCTTCCCCGGCGCCACTGCGCTCGAACAGGCCAAGTCCGCAGGCAAGTTCACGCCGGTCCATGACAAGTGGTGGACGGCCGCCCGGGCGGCCCACGGCGACAAGGACGGCACCAAGGCTCTGATCGAGGTCCTGCTGCTGGGCCGGCACATGAGCCACGAACACATCGTCGCCGGACTGGCGACGGCCTTGCGGGCCGGCGCTCTGACCGCGGACGCGGTCGCCCTGGAGGCCCGCAAGGCCGCTGAAGCCGACGAACTGGCGGCCTCCGCTCCCGCCCACGTTTCCTTGCCCCAGCCGCCTGGGCGGCAGCGGGCGACGGTCACCTTCCTGTCCGACTGGCGGATGTCCCATCTGCCGGCCGACACCCGGCCGCTGCCCTCGGTGGCCCCCTACGACCAGCTGTTACGACACCGCCGCCCAGGCGGTGCCCCTGCCACCGAGGGAGAAGCGACGTGAGTGCCCAACGTCATCACGGCCTGACCGAACAAGCCGCCGACACCGCCATCGACCAGGCATGCCGGATGCTGCGGCTGCCCACCATCCGGGGCCAGTTCCCCGACCTCGCCGAGGCCGCGAAGCGCGATCAGATGTCTTACAAGGGCTTCCTCGCCGAACTGCTGCTTGCCGAGTGCGACGACCGGGCCCGCCGCCGCTCGGAACGGCGCATCAAGGCCGCCGCGTTCCCGCGCGAGAAGTCACTGCGGGCGTTCGATTTCGACGCCAACCCCAACGTCGACGCCGCCACGATCAACACCCTCGCGACCTGCGAGTGGGTCAGGAAGGGACAGCCCCTCTGCCTGATCGGCGACTCGGGCACCGGGAAGTCCCACTTGCTGATTGCACTGGGCACGGAGGCCGCGATGAAGGGCTACCGCGTCCGCTACACCCTCGCCACGAAACTGGTGAACGAGCTCGTCGAGGCAGCCGACGAGCGACTGCTGACCAAGACGATCGCCCG
>NZ_PJME01000090.1 GCF_002954775.1 Streptomyces geranii | reverse complement strand
GTTTCGGTGGTCATAGCGTGAGGGAAACGCCCGGTTACATTCCGAACCCGGAAGCTAAGCCTTACAGCGCCGATGGTACTGCAGGGGGGACCCTGTGGGAGAGTAGGACACCGCCGAACAAATATTGGGAAAACCCCCGCACTTTCGAGTGCGGGGGTTTTCTGCGTTTCCGGAGTTATTTAGGGTCCTTGTCATGCGCTATGACCTCGTCATCTTCGACAACGACGGTGTGCTCGTCGACAGTGAGTCGATCTCCAACACGCTCCTGGCCGCCTATCTCACCGAGCTGGGGCATCCGACCTCCTACGAGGACTCCCTCCGCGACTACATGGGCTCCGCCATGCACCGCGTACACGATCTGGTCGAGGAGCGGAGTGGGCGGCGGTTGCCGGACGACTTCGATGATGTCTTTCATGCTCGGGTGTTCGCCGCCTTCGAGCGGGAGTTGAAGCCGGTGGGTGGTGTGGTCGAGGTGCTGGAGAGGTTGCGGGCTGACGGGGTGCCGTACTGCGTGGCCTCCTCCGGGAGTCATGCGCGGATTCGGGTCGGGCATCGGAGCACCGGGCTTGCGGGGTGGTTCGAGAGTGGGCGGGTCTTCAGCGCGGAGGATGTGGGGCGGGGGAAGCCGGCGCCCGATCTGTTTCTGCACGCGGCCGAGCGGATGGGGGTGCCGGCCGGGCGGTGTGTGGTCGTGGAGGACAGTCCGCTGGGGGTGCGGGCCGCTGTCGCCGCCGGGATGGATGTGCTCGGGTTCACCGCCATGACCCCTGCTGAGCGGCTCGTCGGGGCCACTCGGCTCTTCGGTGACATGGGTGAGTTGGGTGAGCTGCTGGTGGGTCGCGCAGAAGATGAGGGAAATTCATCTTCTGATTCATCTACCCACGGGTAAGCCTGGGCCCTACGCTCGCCGCCATGACAGATGTGCTGCGGCGCGGCAGAGCCTCGCTGGCCTTCAGCTTCTTTGCCCAGGGCGTTGCCTTTGCCCTGCTTGTGACACGCATCCCGGCCATCCAGGACCGGTACGGGATATCCGACGCGCTGCTGCCCGCCTTCCTGGCCGCCGTGCCGGTGCTGGCCGGGGTCGGCAGCGTCTGCACCGAGCAGCTGGTGAAGCGGGTGCCGCCCAGCGTCGTACTGAGGTGGTCGCAGCCCGTCGTACTGCTGGCGCTGCTCGGTGTCGGGGCCGGGGACCAGTTGGTCGAAGTGGCTGTGTCGCTGGGGGCGTTCGGGCTGGCCGTCGGTGCGCTCGACGCGTCGATGAACATGCTCGGGGTGAGTCTGCAGCGGGCGTACGGGCGCAGCATCATGCTCGGGTTTCATGCCGTGTACAGCCTCGGGGGGATTCTTGGGGCTTCGCTGGCCTGGGCCGGGGCGCACTGGCATCTTGATCTGTTTGTTTCCTATCTGCCTGTCGTCGTTGTGTTGTTGCCGGCCGCCTTTGTCGGGAGCCGGTGGTATGTCGATGCCGGTGAGGAGAAGGAGGACAGCGTTCCGGGCGGGGCGGGGGATGCGGGTGGTGCCTCTGGGGGCATCGTCTTCAAGATGCTTCTGCCGCTGTGCCTGGTGATGACCTTCGCCTATATCGGGGACTCGACTGTCTCCAACTGGAGTGCGAAGTATCTGCAGGACGTGCTGGGGAGTTCTGAGCAGCTCGCTACCGTGCCGTACAACGTGTACATGGTGACCACGCTGGTCGGGCGGGCCATCGGGGACCTCGGGGTGCGGCGATTCGGAGCCGTGGCCGTCGTACGGGCCGGGGCGTTGGTGGCCGCGCTGGGGTTCGCGGTGGTGGCCGTGGCGCCGGGCGCGTGGGTCGGGATGCTCGGGTTCACCTTGCTGGGGCTCGGGTTGTGTGTGATCGTGCCGCAGACCTTCGCTGCCGCCGGGCGGTTGTTCCCGGGGGCCTCGGATGCCGCTGTCGCCCGGCTCAACATCTTCAACTACGTCGGGTTCCTGGTCGGTTCGCCTCTCGTGGGGGCGCTGGGTGATCTGTGGAGCTACCGCGGGGCCATGCTCGTACCGATGGTGTTGGTCCTGGTGACGTTGAGGTACGCGGGGTCGTTCGATCCTGGACCGGCCCGATACGGTGACGGGCATGAGCGGGCGCGCACAGCTGATGTGGGACGAGGCAGTAACGGGGTATGACTTCGGGCCGGACCATCCGATGGATCCGGTCCGGCTGGCCCTGACCCGGCGACTTGTCGATGCCTTCGGGCTCGACCGGGACGTGGAGGTCGTCTCGGCGAAGCCGGCCGGGGAGTCGACCTTGCGGCTTGTGCATCGTGAGGACTACATCGAGGCGGTGAAGGCTGCCTCGGTTGATCCGGGGGCGGCTGACTCGGCGTATGGGCTGGGGACTGTTGATGATCCTGCCTTTGCCGGGATGCATGAGGTGTCCGCTTTGATCGCCGGGCAGTCTGTGGGCGCTGCGGAGGCTGTGTGGGGCGGGGAGGCCCTGCATGCGGTGAACTTCGCCGGTGGGTTGCATCATGCGATGCCTGGGGGGGCTTCCGGGTTCTGTATCTACAACGACGCCTCGTTGGCCATTGCTCGGTTGTTGGAGCTGGGGGCCGAGCGCGTTGCTTACGTGGATGTCGACGTGCATCACGGGGACGGGGTCCAGGCCGCGTTCTGGGAGGATCCTCGGGTTCTGACGATCTCGCTGCATGAGCATCCGCGTACGTTGTTTCCGCAGACCGGGTGGCCTGAGGAGACGGGGGCGGCGGGGGCTGCGGAGGGTAGTGCCGTCAATGTCGCGTTGCCGGCGGGGACCGGGGACGCGGGGTGGTTGCGGGCGTTCCACGCGGTGGTGCCTGAGCTGATCGCTGATTTCCGGCCGCAGGTGTTGGTCACTCAGCATGGGGCCGATACGCACTTCGAGGATCCGCTCGCTCATCTCGCGGTGTCGTTGGATGCGCAGCGGGCTGTTCAGGTTGCCTGTCATGAGCTTGCGCATGAGTACGCCGGGGGGAAGTGGGTGGCTCTGGGTGGGGGTGGGTACGCGGTGGTGGAGGTTGTGCCGCGGTCCTGGACGCATCTGGTGGCTATTGCTGCCGGGCGGGATGTTGAGCCTGGGGCGGTGATTCCTGAGGGGTGGCGGCAGGAGGTTTTCGCTCGTACTCGGCAGTTGGCGCCGGCTCGGATGACTGATGGGCGGTGGCCGGTGGAGTATGTGGGGTGGGAGGCGGGGTACGACCCTGCGGATCGGTTGGACCAGGCGGTTCTGGCTGCTCGGCGGGCGGTTTTTCCGTTGCGGGGGTTGTTGGCTTAAGGGCTGGCTTAGGGCGGGTTTTTCTCGCCCCCGCCGCCCCTACCCGTTCCCATCCCTGGGGGCTGCCGCCCCCGGACCCCCGCTTTGTCCTCAAGCGCCGGACGGGCTGAGTGGTGCCGACCGGTGCTGGAAGCCGCCGGTGCTGAAGGTGCCCTCGACCCCCGCTGGTTGGTGGGCGGTAAACGGGTGGGTGGGCGGGAAAAGGCGGCCTGGGGTGCGTGGGCCTTGCGTTGATAGTGGTGGGGGAGGTCAGAGGGCCCCTGGTCCTGTCGTCGTCCCGTTGCTCCGACCGTGCGGTGTTCCTCGGGTTTTCGGGGTGGCAGGGTGGGGTGTCCGGCAGCATCGGGCGGGTGTTGAGTGTTGGGGACCTGCGGGCCCATTTGCTGGCCGCTCGGCTTGCTGGGAGTGTGGCTACCTCTCGGGAGGTCAGTCTGCGGAGTTATCGGCTCTTTGCCGCTCGGGATCCTCGCGTCACCATCGGGCTCGATCCCGAGTCGGCCTGGCCGGTGCGGGACTTGATCGGGCTGATGGCCGACAGGTGCGGGGTTTCCGGTGATCCGTACGTCACCTCCGGGTGCGATGTGATCGATCCCGAGCGGACCCTCGTCGCCCTGGACGCCTTCGCCGGGCGACTCTCCGCAGTCGCCCGGAAGCAGGCACCCGTACTGCTCGGCACCGGTCACCCGCACCGGCTGCTCGGTTTCTACGCCGCGCTCGCGGACGCCCTGTCGGCGGCGGGATGTGCCGTACTCACCCCGGCGCAGGGTAGCTCTGTCGACATAACGACCCGGTTCGGTCTACGCACGCACAACCTTGACTACGTACGAGGAGTCGCGCTCGTCCGTGAACCGGGCCTCCTGGCCGCCGGGCGTGAGCCGGGCGCACACACGCACTCACCCCTCCCGGTTCGGACCGTTCTGAGTGCTGTCGCCGACGCCGGCGGGGTGCTGCCCGAGCTGGTGATCGGGGACCACGGGTGGGTCTGCGGTGCAGGTCAGCTGGGGTTTGAGGCCATTGGGCTGGCCGATACCGATGACCCCGCGCTCTTCGTGGGGGAGGCCGAGGGAGTCGTGTCCGTCGTCGTTCCACTTGATGACGCTGTGCGGTCTGATTACTACCGGCCGCTTACCCGCTACGTACTCAATCGAGCGTGTCTGTCACAGTAGGCCGTTGATGGGTGCACCTCTTCCCCACTCGCATCACCCGCCCCTACATTGGGGAGTGAGCACGCAGCGACGAAGAGTCACCGGAAGGGGAAGCCGGTGGCCAGTCGAGTGCGGAAGGTTCAGGTGTGTCATGGCTGCAGCTGGCGAGAGGCCTCTGAACGAGGTTCAGTTCCTTACCGTGGCGGAAGTCGCCTCGGTGATGCGAGTGTCGAAGATGACCGTGTACCGGTTGGTGCACAGCGGTCATCTGCCCGCGATTCGGGTGGGGCGGTCCTTCCGCGTCCCCGAGCAAGCGGTTCACGAGTACCTCCGCGAGAGCTATGTGGGGGTGGAGACAGCCTGACGGCGGTCGAGGGGGGCGGAAGGGGACCGTGAGGTCCCCCTGATCTCCTCGGTTGTCCTCGATTACGACCTCAGCGCTCGGACGGGTAGGCTGGCCCCTTGTAGGTCGTATGGGCCCATGGCGCCCAACGCCGAGTGATGAGAAGTGAGCGAGGGTAGTCGTGGGCTCTGTTATCAAGAAGCGGCGCAAGCGGATGGCTAAGAAGAAGCACCGCAAGCTGCTGAAGCGCACGCGTGTTCAGCGTCGCAACAAGAAGTAGGCAGTAGCAACGACTGGTTGCGACTGAGCAGTGCCTGCTGTGGCCCCCCACCGGTATTCGGTGGGGGGCCACAGTGACTTCGTGCATCGGGCGGTCATCACAGCGCAACACCGACCCGCTAGGTTGGGCTCCACACACCGAAGGAAGGCGCTGATCTTGGGCAAGGTCGTGCTCGTGACCGGAGTGGCCCGCCAGCTGGGAGGCCGGTTCGTACGGCGGATCCAGCGCGACCCGCAGGTCGACCGGGTCATCGCCGTGGACGCCGTGCCGCCCGAGCACCACCTGGGCGGCGCCGACTTCATCCAGGCGGACATCCGGCAGCCCACCATCGCGCGGGTGCTGGCCGAGACGAACGCCGACACCGTCGTCCACATGGATGTCACGGGCATCGCGCTGGGCAGCGGCAGCCGGACCACGGTCAAGGAGACCAACGTCATCGGCACCATGCAGCTGCTGGGCGCCTGCCAGAAGTCGCCGACCGTGAAGCGGCTGGTCGTGAAGTCCAGTACGAACGTCTATGGCTCCGCTCCTCGTGATCCCGCCGTCTTCACCGAGACCACCACGCCCAAGTCGCTGCCCAGTGGCGGCTTCGCGAAGGACGCGGTCGAGGTCGAGGGGTATGTGCGGGGGTTCGCGCGGCGGCGGCCCGATGTGGCCGTGTGCGTGCTGCGGTTCGCCAACATCCTGGGGCCGACCGCGGACTCGCCGCTCGCCCAGTACTTCGGGCTGCCGGTGCTGCCGACCGTGTTCGGCTACGACCCGCGGCTCCAGTTCGTGCACGAGGACGATGTGATCGAGGTGCTGCGCATCGCCTCGCACGACCCGGCGCGCGGCACGCTCAACAGCGGGACGTTCAACATCGCCGGCGACGGGGTGCTGCTGCTGTCGCAGTGTTCGCGGCGGCTCGGGCGGCCCACCGTGCCCCTGCTGCTGCCCGCCGTCACCTGGGCCGGCTCGCTGGTGCGTACGCTGGGCATGACGGACTTCTCGCCCGAGCAGATCCGGCTGCTCACGCACGGCAGGGTCGTCGCGACGAACCAGATGCGCGAGACCCTGGGCTTCCAGCCGAAGTTCACGACGGCCGAGACGTTCACGGACTTCGCCCGGGTCCGCGGTCCCGGTCTGCTGCCGCCGGAGGCCCTCGTGGGGGCCGTCGACCGGATCGCCGCGCTGCCCTTCGCACCCTTCCCGGGCGGCGGCCGTACCCCGGCCACGACAACTGTGACACCCACGACAGCGACCTGACGGAGACGGCCAGAAGGTCTCAACCTACGCAGAGCGCCAACCGAGGAGCGCATCAACGATGGCGGATGCCAAGGTCATTCCGTTCGACGACGACAGGTCCCGCGCGGGCTCCGCCACGCGGCCGTCGCGCCGCCGGGGCGCGGGCGGCGGTCGGCGCAAGGGCGAATCGGCGGTGGTACGTGAGGTCCAGCCCCTGCCGGGACGGGCCCGCCCGCAGGATGATGTTCGAGTGACACGAGAGCAACAGCCGTCCCAGCAGCCCCAGCCGACCCAGGAGTCGCAGGACCACTCCGGGCTGCCTGGCGATCAGTCGTCGTCGGCCGGTGGCGGTGTCGTCGGCGGCCTGGAGCGGCGGGTCGCGGGCGGACTGTCCTTCCTGCGGCGCCGGCTCACCGGTGACTACGAGGTCGACGAGTTCGGCTACGACGCCGAACTGACCGACCAGGTCCTGATGTCGCTGGTGCGCCCGCTGTACGAGAAGTACTTCCGGGTCGAGGTCAAGGGCATCGAGAACATCCCGTCGGAGGGCGGCGCCCTGATCGTCGCCAACCACTCCGGGACGCTCCCGCTGGACGGCCTGATGATGCAGGTCGGCGTGCACGACAACCACCCGGAGGGCCGCCATCTACGGCTCCTCGCGGCGGACCTGGTCTTCATGCTGCCGGTGGTCAACGAACTGGCCCGCAAGGCCGGTCACACCCTGGCCTGCGCCGAGGACGCCGAACGGCTCCTGGAGCGCGGCGAACTGGTGGGTGTGATGCCGGAGGGCTTCAAGGGCATCGGGAAGCCCTTCAGCGAGCGGTACAAGCTCCAGCGCTTCGGCCGCGGCGGCTTCGTCTCGACGGCCCTGCGGCAGGGCGCTCCGATCATCCCGTGCTCGATCGTCGGGGCGGAGGAGATCTACCCGATGATCGGCAACGCCAAGACGCTGGCCCGGGTGCTGGGCTTCCCGTACTTCCCGATCACCCCGACCTTCCCCTGGCTCGGCCCGCTGGGAGCGCTGCCGCTCCCCACCAAGTGGACGATCCAGTTCGGCGAGCCGATCCGCACGGACGGCTACCCGCCGGAGGCGGCCGAGGACCCGATGCTGATGTTCAACCTGACGGACCAGGTCAGGGAACAGATCCAGCACACGCTGTACAAGCTGCTCGTACAGCGCCGGTCGGTCTTCTTCTGAGGGCTCCTGCGAGGGTTCCCGTGAGGGTTCCTGTACGTGGTTGGGGGCGCCCTTCCTGCGAAGGGCGCCCCCAACTGTCGTACCGTCTGGCGCTGTTCTAGCTCGCGTCCTCGCTGTCGATGCCCAGGCCGGGCAGGAGGCCCGGGAGGAGCGGGGGCAGCGTGACGTCCGGTTCGGCGATGGACGGGGTGGGGGTCGGGGTCGCCGTACCACCGGTGTCCTGGGGCGGGTCGAGGAGGCCGCCGGTGTTGCCGCCGAGGAGGCCGTCGTCGGTCGTGCCGGAGGTGGACGGCTTCGGGTTGCCGCTGCCGGTCTCGCGGCCCTCGCCGGTGTCGGCGCCGGTGTCGCTGGGCGCTGCCGACCGGTCGGTGCCGGCGGAACCCGTGCCCGACTCCGTGCCCGAGCCCTGGCGTTGGCCGCCGCCCGCACCGCCGCCGCCCGGGCCGCTCTTGGCGGGGGGCTTGGGCAGCATGGACTGGAGGGGGGCGACCTCTTGGTCTATGGCGTCGAAGACCGAGGAGACCTCCTGGCTCACATCGCCGAGCTGGACCGGGAGGCGGTCGCGCAGGGCGCCCCAGGCCTCGCGGTGGGAGCGGGAGAAGGCGTCCAGGGCCTGGATGGGGCCGAGGGAGTCCGGGTCGCGCTCGTACGCCTCGTGCAGCAGGCGGTGGCCTTCCGAGGCGTCGTGCCGCATGCCGGACAGGGCGCGGCGGATCTCGCCGAGCGACTCGTGGTCCAGCTGGCCCGCGCGGTCGCGCTCCATGAGGCGGCGGGCCTCGCTGAGCCTGGTCGAGGCCTGGTCGAGGTAGACCTGGCCCCGCTCGCTGTCGCCTTCGGCCAGGTAGTTCAGCTTGACGTCCTCGATGCCGCGCTTGAGGCCGTAGAGCGAGTCACCGGGCAGGGCGTCGGAGCTGGCGGCGGCAACACCGCCGAAGGCTCCCGCGGCCACGCCCACGCTGAGTCCGCCCGCGGCGAGGCCCTTCGTGAGCCGTGAGCGCGGTCGCAACTTCCCCAGCCCGCTCGCCCGGTGGGCGCCCCGGGCGCGGGAGCGCTGCTCGGGCACCAAAGGGTTCGACGCCTCGCCTCCCGGCACCGTGCCGTCCCGCAGCATGGCCTCCATCGCGGCCACCAGCTGGGCCCGGTGGACGACCTTGACCGCGGGGTCGAGCACGGGCTTCGGCAGCTCGCCGAGACCGGTCGCGAGGGCCAGCAGACGGTTTGGTTCGGCGCGTTCCGCCCTGTGGTCCGCCTGGTGGTCCGTCGGTTCCGCGGCAGCCTGGGGCGGCTCCGGGTCGGGGCCCGGTGCCGGTCCGTCGGACTGCTCTGCCGCCGAGTCCCGGTCGGACAGCTCCTCCAGGGCCTGGGCGAAGGCGTTCGCCCGCCGGTGCGCCGAAACGTTCGCGATCACTGGCGGCACCTCCTCTCGTCATGACGGTCGACTCCCCAGGGGGTCCTGAGGGTTGCACGCCCTGACCACGTCCACACGATCGGGTGATCGGAGACGGCCAGGGAGTGACCACAGGGAGCCTGTATCCCGCACAACGAGTGGCGCGGCACTTGGGTTACGGACGGCGGATGATCGGACCGCGAACTCAACGGACTTTCACTGAAAGTGAGTTGAGCATCGCAGACGGTCGCGGAGGGTCGCTGATCGGCCCTGGGGGTGTGGTGCGGATTGACCCAGGGTGCTTCCTCGCGTTCTTACGGTAGTCGTACCTACCGTCAGCGCGCGTCTTCCGGGAGGAGCCGGGCGAGGGTGCGGACGGCGCGGTACTGGAGGGTCTTGATCGCACCCTCGTTCTTGCCCATGACGCGGGCGGTCTCGGCGACGGACAGTCCCTGGAGGAAGCGCAGGGTCACACACTCCTGCTGCTGGGGATTGAGGCGTCGTACGGCGTCGAGGAGAGCGGCGTTCGAGAGGGACTCCAGGACGGAGTCCTCCGGTGAACGCTCGACCTCGTTGGCGTCGAGCATCTCGCCGGTGGTCACTTCGAGCCGGAAACGGCTGGACTTGAAGTGGTCGGCGACGAGGTTGCGGGCGATGGTGACGAGCCACGCACCGAAGTCGCGGCCCTGCCAGGTGAAGGTTCCGATGCGGCGCAGGGCGCGCAGGAACGTCTCGCTCGTCAGGTCCTCGGCGGTGGCCTTTCCACCCACCCGGTAGTAGATGTACCGGTACACGGTGTCGCTGTACTGGTCGTAGAGGCGGCCGAAGGCGTCGGCCTCGCCGGCCTGTGCGCGTTCGACAAGGTCCATCATGCGGGCGCTGTCGCTGTCGGCGGCGGGGCGGCGGGCGGTGGCGGCGCCGGTGCCGGCGGCGCGGCCTCGTCGGCCGACCGCGGCGGTGCCGTCGGCCAGGGCGTAGCACGGGCCGAGTGGTGCGGCGGTGGCGAATGCGGGTACGGCGTACGCGGTGGGGACGAAGCCGCGCAACAGGTCTAGGACCGTTGCGCGCAGCGTAGCCAGGCCCGAGGCGTCAACCCCGACGTGTGGGTACACGGGACTCCCAGAGGCAGAGCTTCCATCACGTGCAGTGCGGGACCGTTCACCCGTCGTGGCGACGGAGGGGTACCGGTTTGCGTCTGAGGAGAATAACGCTTCGTACAGGCACTGCTACACCCGGTTGCTCAAATCATCGATTACGTCGCTTCTGTTACCTATTGGCGCCTGTTCAAGTGCCGCAGTGTGACAGGTTGTTGATCGATTGGGGGCGAGTTGAGGTCTGGTCGGGGCGTGTTGTGGTCGGGTGGGGGGTACGGGGGTACGACGGCCCGAAAATCTGTTTTCGCCCCGCCGCCCCTACCCGTTCCCATCCCTGGGGGCTGCCGCCCCCGGACCCCCGCTTTGTCCTCAGGCGCCGGACGGGCTGGGGGTGCCGGCCGGGGGTGGGGAGGGTGGGGCGTCGCTGAACGCCGGGCGGACCAAAGGGCCCGAGCGTGTGCTGAAGCGCCAGTCAGGGCGGGTGGGTGGGAAGCAGGGCTGTGCTGGGCGGACCTTGGCCTTGGGCGCGCCGGGCAAGGTGGGGTGCCCGGGCCTGTGCTGGAGTGGCAGTCAGGGCGGGTGGGTGGGAAGTAGGGCTGTGCTGGGGCGGACCGTTCCTCGCGGAGCGTTAGCGGCGGCGGCGGTGTAGGGCGATTGCTGCTGCTGTGCCGCCTGCTACAGCTCCTACGCCCGCTGCAGCCGGGATGCCTACCTTCGCTGCCTTTCGGCCTGTGCGGTAGTCCCGTAGGCGCCAGTCCAGTTGGCGGGCGTGTTTGCGGAGTTTGGCGTCCGGGTTGATCGCGTAGGGGTGGCCCACCAATGACAGCATCGGGATGTCGTTGTGGGAGTCGCTGTACGCCGCGCAGCGGGGCAGGATCAGGCCCTCCGCCGTCGCCAGCGCACGTACCGCCTCCGCTTTTGCCGGGCCGTGCAGGGGTTCTCCCACCAACTTGCCCGTGTACACGCCGTCCACCGACTCCGCCACCGTGCCCAACGCGCCCGTCAGGCCCAGGCGGCGGGCGATCACTGTGGCGATCTCGACGGGTGCTGCTGTTACCAGCCAGACCTTTTGGCCTGCGTCCAGGTGCGCTTGGGCCAACGCCCGGGTGCCCGGCCAGATGCGTTCCGCCATGTACTCGTCGTAGATCTCCTCGCCGATCGACATCAACTCGGAGACCCTGTGGCCCTTGACGATCGAGAGTGCCGAGTCGCGGGCGTCCTGCATGTGCTCGGGGTCCTCTACGCCCGCCAGCCTGAACCACGCCTGCTGCCAGGCGAATCGGTACAGGTCGCGGGTCTCGAAGAACTTGCGTTTGTACAGGCCCCGGCCGAAGTGGAAGATCGCGGCGCCCTGCATGACCGTGTTGTCCAGGTCGAAGAAGGCCGCGGCCCTGTCGTCGCCGAGAACCGGGAACGCCGGTTCCTTCTCCTTCTCCTCGGTGCCCGGCTGGGCCGGGGCAGGAGTGAGTTCCTCCAGCTCCTGGGAGGATTTGCGCGCTGCCTCCGCCGAGGCCTCGCCTGCCAACACGCTCCGCGCGGTGGCGGAGCGCCTACGGGGAGTGAGCCATCCGAGAGCGGCCATGGCGTGAGCATAGCCAGTTTGTTCGGTGGTTCCGGAGTCGAGAGGTTTGGAGGCTGTGAACTCTCCGCGACCGCACCGTTAAACAAGCGGGACAATGGGTTCATGAGTCCCCTCTTTCGGCGCAGCGGGTCCCCCGCTTCCCCTGCCTCCCCCGAGTCCCGGCAGTCACGGCTCGTCACGCTCATCCGGAAGCCCGGGTGTCATTTGTGTGATGACGCACAGGGAGTTGTCGAGAAGGTGTGTGCCGATCTTGGGGTGTCCTGGGAGCAGAAGGACATCACTCAGGACGAAGAACTCCACCGCCAGTACTGGGAACAGATCCCCGTCGTGCTCATCGACGGGGCCCAGCACACCTTCTGGCGCGTCAACGAAGAACGTCTTCGCAAAGCCCTCACATAGATTCCCGGTCGATTACCGAGTGGTCGAGTTCTGACCAAGTGCTGACTGAGCAGTCCAGGTGGTCCGGAAAGTCGCTTAGGATCGGGGGCGGTTCAGATCTCGGGGGCGGGATTCATGAGGAGTGTGTGAGGTTTTGCCCCCCAATGGTGTCTGTGGCGACGTGGGACGGCGGTGCTTGTGTGCCGGTTCCATACGCGTGTGCCGGAGGTGCGTGACCCCGGTCACGTTGGCCGGGCAAATCGGACACCATCTTTGTGCACGCGTTCACAAAGACATAGCCTGCATTCGACGGGGCGGTCTAGGTACGTGTGACCGCCTGCAGCCCCGCGCTACCCGCAGGAGCACCGTGGCAACTGGCCGAACTCACCGACCGGCGACCCGCAGCCGAGGGATTCCCGAGGCCACCGTCGCCAGGCTTCCGCTGTACCTCCGTGCCCTGACCGGACTGTCGGAGCGCTCGGTGCCCACGGTCTCCTCCGAGGAACTCGCCGCCGCCGCGGGCGTCAACTCCGCGAAGCTGCGCAAGGACTTCTCCTACCTCGGCTCCTATGGGACACGTGGTGTGGGGTACGACGTCGAGTATCTCGTCTATCAGATCTCGCGTGAGCTGGGGCTGACCCAGGACTGGCCGGTAGTGATCGTCGGTATCGGTAATCTCGGCGCCGCCCTCGCGAACTACGGCGGCTTCGCCTCCCGTGGATTCCGGGTGGCCGCCCTCATCGACGCCGATCCCGCGATGGCGGGAAAGCCCGTCGCCGGTATTCCGGTGCAGCACTCCGATGATCTGGAAAGGATCATCGCGGACAACGGCGTGTCCATTGGCGTAATCGCCACTCCCGCCGGTGCCGCTCAGCCTGTCTGCGATCGGCTCGTCGCCGCCGGTGTCACGTCCATTCTGAACTTCGCGCCCACCGTCCTGACCGTTCCGGACGGTGTCGACGTACGCAAGGTCGATCTTTCGATCGAGCTGCAGATCCTCGCCTTCCATGAGCAGCGCAAGGCCGGCGAGGCGATCGAAGCCGGTGAGGCTGCCGAGGCCGCTGCGGAGGCCGACGTCGTCGCCGTGGCCGTCGCGGCCAAGAGGCGGGCCCCCGCCGACGGCAGTGGCAGTGGCAGTGCCGGTGGTAGCGGTAGCAGCGGTGGTAACGGCAAAGGGTCTGACGGGGACGTTCCCGCCGTGATGCCGGCATGAGTCTTCTCGTCGTCGGGCTGAGTCACCGCAGCGCTCCGGTCAGCGTCCTGGAGCGGGCCGCGCTGTCCCAGGACGCGCAGATCAAGTTGCTTCAGGACACCGTCGCCGCCGAGCCTGCCGCCGAGGCCGCCGTGCTCGCCACCTGCAACCGCATCGAGCTGTACGCGGACGTGGACAAGTTCCACGCCGGTGTCGCCGAGCTGTCGACGCTGCTCGCCCAGCACAGCGGGGTGGGACTCGACGAACTCACTCCGTACTTGTACGTGCACTACGAGGACCGGGCCGTCCACCATCTCTTCTCCGTCGCCTGTGGGCTCGACTCCATGGTCGTCGGGGAGGGTCAGGTCATCGGGCAGATCAAGGACTCGCTCGCCCTCGCCCAGGATCTGCACTCCGCCGGGCGGCTGCTGAACGACCTCTTCCAGCAGGGCCTGCGGGTCGGCAAGCGCGCCCACTCCGAGACCGGCATCGACCGGGCGGGGCAGTCCCTCGTCACCTTCGGGCTCCAGCAGCTGGCCGGAGCCGGGGTTTCCGTCGAGTCCTGGGCCGCGGGCAAGAAGGCCCTGGTCATCGGTGCCGGGTCGATGTCCTCGCTGGCCGCCGCCACGCTCGCGCGGCTCGGGGTCGCCGAGATCGTCGTCGCCAACCGCACCCCGGACCGCGCCGAGCGGCTCGCCCGGATCATCGAGGACGAGGGGTACGACGGCGCCGACACGGCCGTCTCCGCCCGGGCGGTTCCGATGGAGTCGGTGCCGTTCGAGCTGACACGTGCCGATATAGCCGTTTCCTGTACCGGCGCGACGGGGCTCGTCCTCACCGCCGAGACCGTCGCGGCGGCCGTCGAGGGCCGGGTGCCGGCCGCCGACAGAGCCGGGCTGTCCCCTCGTACGACCGTGACGAGTGACGTACGGACGGTGCTGCCGCCCACCAGCCTGGGCACCGAGGACGGGTGTCCGCTGGATCCGACCGCCGGGCAGGCCGTGCAGGAGTCGGCCGGGTTCTCCGTGATGGGGGAGGCCGCCGTCGCCGGGATGGACGCGGCGACCCTGGAGCAGCACGCCGCCTGGGTGGACAACGGGACCGTCGACCGGCGGGACGCGGGCCGTCGTACGCCGGACGACGACCGTGAGGTCATCGCCGCGCTCGCCCGTACCGCGGCCGTAGTCGGGCGGATTCCCGAGCGGCGGCGGCCCGAGGTGGTCGTCGGTGTGCCGAGGCCCGCTCCTGTGCTCTCCCTGCTCGACCTCGCCATGCCCCGGGACATCGACGCCGCCGTGCATCGGCTGGCCGGGGTGCGGCTCGTGGACATCGAGTCGCTGGCCGAGGCCTCGGCGGACGCTCCGATGGCCGTCGATGTCGACCAGGTACGGCGGATCGTCGCCGACGAGGTCGCCGCCTTCGGGGCCGCTCTGCGGGCCGCGCACATCACGCCCACCGTCGTCGCGCTGCGCGCCATGGCCGCCGATGTCGTCGCTGGTGAGATCGCCCGGCTCGACGGGCGGCTGCCCGGGCTCGACGAGAAGCACCGGGCCGAGATCACCCAGACCGTGAAGCGTGTGGTCGACAAGCTGCTGCACGCGCCGACCGTACGGGTCAAGCAGCTCGCGGCCGAGCCCGGCGGTGCCGGGTACGCGGACGCGCTGCGCACCCTGTTCGACCTCGACCAGGAGACGGTCGCCTCCGTGTCCCGGGCGGACGACGCGAACAACGCGAACGACGCGGACAACGAAGACGACCATGCCGAGAGCCGAGGGCGAGCATGAGTGAGCCAGTACAAGTGGCGCCGGGACAAGGGGCGCTGAGACTCGGGACCAGGCGGAGTCAACTCGCCCTGGCCCAGTCCGGGCAGGTCGCCGAGGCCGTGAGAAGGCTGACCGGGCGGCCCGTCCAGCTCGTCGAGATCACGACGTACGGCGATGTGTCCCGTGAGGACCTCGCCCAGATCGGCGGCACGGGGGTCTTCGTGACCGCGCTGCGGGACGCGCTGCTGCGGGGTGAGGTCGACTTCGCGGTGCACTCGCTGAAGGACCTGCCGACCGCGCAGCCCGAGGGCCTGGTGCTGGCCGCTGTACCGGAGCGCGAGGATCCGCGTGACGTGCTGGTGGCGCGCGACGACCTCAAGTTCACCGACCTGCCGCGCGGCGCGCGCATCGGGACGGGGTCGACCCGGCGCACGGCCCAGCTGAACTCGTACGCGCGTGCCCATGGGCTCGATGTCGAGGTCGTGCCCGTCCGCGGGAACGTCGACACCCGGATCGGGTTCGTGCGCAACGGCGAGCTGGATGCCGTCGTCCTGGCCGCGGCGGGGCTCAACCGCATCGGACGCGCCGACGAGGTGACCGACTTCCTGTCGGTCGACATGGTTCTGCCTGCCCCTGGCCAAGGGGCCCTGGCGATCGAGTGCAGAGCGGGGAACACCTCCCACGACTCCGACCTGATCGCGGCACTCGGCGAGCTCGACGACCCGTACACCCGGGCCGCCGTGACCGCCGAACGGTCACTGCTCGCCGCCCTGGAGGCCGGTTGCAGCGCCCCTGTGGGCGCGCTGGCCGACCTGCTGGCCGACGGGCAGATTGTCAAGGAGATGCGCCTGCGCGGCGTCGTCGGCACGACCGACGGCTCGACGCTGGTGCAGCTGTCCACCACCGGTCCCGTGCCCGAGACGTACGACCAAGCAATGGCGCTCGGCCGTGAACTCGCAGCCGAGATGCTTGCCAAGGGCGCGGCCGGTCTGATGGGGGAGCGAGCACAGTGAGCCCCACCACCCTTCCCGCCGGTCCGGAACACGGGCACGTCACCTTTCTTGGTGCCGGACCCGGGGATCCGGGACTACTGACTCTGCGCGCCGTCGAGGCGCTGGCGAACGCGGACGTACTGGTCGCCGAGCACGAGGTGCTCGACGTCGTACGCGCCCACGCCAGACAGGGCGTCGCAGTACTCAACACCGAATTGGACATGCCTATCGGCAGCACATATCCAGGTACAGGCACGCCCCAGCTAGCGGTGGTTGACGGCACGTCGACGACCGCTGGTGTACCCGCTGTGCGGGATGCCGCACATCTTGTCATGGAGGCCGCACGGGGCGGCAGGCGGGTGGTGCGTGCGGTGTCCGGGGACCCCGGGCTCGACACGTACGCCGCCGGGGAGATGCTCGCGTGCGCCCGCGCGGGGGTTCCCTTCGAGGTGGTTCCCGGGGTCGCGGCTGCGGTGGGGGTGCCCGCGTACGCGGGTGTTCCGCTGCGGGACGCGCAGGGGGCGGACGTTCGGTTCGTCGACGCGCGGACGGCCTCGGATCGGTGCTGGACCGAGGTCGGGGCTTCGGACGGGACGGTCGTTGTTTCGACCACTCTCGATTCCGTGGCTTCGGCTGCCGGCGAGTTGGTCGCCGCCGGGCGTAAGCCTGATACGCCGTTGACCGTGACGGTTGCGGGTACGACGACTCGGCAGCGGACCTGGTCCGCGACGCTCGGGACCATCGCCCAGGTGTTCAAGCAGGGCAAGGTGCTGCCGTCGCCCGAAGGTGGCCGGCCGGTGATAGCCGTCGTCGGTGAGCGGTCCGCCGCCGCTCAGCGGGAGCAGTTGTCGTGGTTCGAGAGCAAGCCGCTGTTCGGGTGGCGGGTGCTGGTGCCGCGCACGAAGGAGCAGTCGGCGACGCTCTCCGACCAGCTGCGGTCGTACGGTGCTGTCCCGCACGAGGTGCCGACGATCGCCGTCGAGCCGCCTCGGACGCCTCAGCAGATGGAGCGGGCTGTCAAGGGGCTCGTGACCGGGCGGTACGAGTGGATCGCTTTCACGTCGGTGAACGCGGTCAAGGCTGTTCGGGAGAAGTTCGAGGAGTACGGGCTTGATGCTCGTGCTTTTGCCGGGATCAAGGTCGCTGCGGTGGGCGAACAGACCGCCAAGGCGTTGGTCGCGTTCGGTGTGAAGCCGGATCTGGTGCCGAGCGGGGAGCAGTCCGCTGCTGGGCTGCTTGAGGACTGGCCGCCGTACGACCCGGTGTTCGATCCGATCGACCGTGTTTTCCTGCCTCGGGCCGATATCGCCACGGAGACGTTGGTGGCGGGGCTGATCGAGCTGGGGTGGGAGGTGGATGACGTCACGGCCTACCGGACCGTGCGGGCGTCGCCGCCGCCGCAGGAGACTCGGGAGGCGATCAAGGGGGGTGGCTTCGATGCCGTTCTCTTCACGTCGTCCTCCACTGTGCGGAACCTTGTGGGTATTGCCGGTAAGCCTCATAACGTGACGGTGATCGCGTGTATCGGGCCTGCTACGGCGAAGACCGCTGAGGAGCATGGGCTGCGGGTGGACGTGATGGCTCCGGAGCCGTCCGTGCACAAGCTGGCCGAGGCGTTGGCGGACTTCGGGCTGCGGCGGAGGGCTTCTGCTGTGGAGTCCGGGGATCCGGTTACTCGGCCCAGCGAGCGGCGGCCGGGGGCTCGGAGGCGGCGGAGTACGTAGGGGTTGGGGCTAGGGGGACGGGGAGGGTGCGGGGCGGTGGGGGTGGGTTTTTCTTCGCCCCCGCCGCCCCTACCCGTTCCCATCCTTGGGGGG
>NZ_PJME01000089.1 GCF_002954775.1 Streptomyces geranii | reverse complement strand
CAGGCTGCCCGGACAGGGTGCTCTCGACAGGTTCCACGGTCTCCAACTCCACGGCGGTGTCAGTCACTTGACGCCTCTCCCATGATCGTCGGATCCGCCGTTAGATTTACACTCCCACACCGCACCGCGGAAGTTCATGATGCCGTCGATGGTGACGCCGGTGAGGTCGAGGTCGCAGCCCTGCCAGGAGCGGTGGGTTCCCCGGGGACGTCGGTAGTGGTCGCCGATGAGGCGCAGGATTGTGTGCCTGACCTTGCGAAAGGCCAGGTAGCGGTGGTGTTCATCCTGATGGGCGGGCTCGTTGCCGGGGTCGGGGGTGAAGGGGAGTTGGAGGTAGGCGCACAGAACGTCGATACACGTCTGTCGCAGGCTGTCGTCGGGGGCGTCGTCGGCGAGTCCTGCCAGGGCGTGGACGCCTCCGAGCCTGACGGCGGGGGAGTCTGAGCCGAGTTTGTCGACGGCTTGGGAGAAGCGTTCGGTGTGGAGTCGGGTGGCTTCCCGGTGGGCGCCGGCTTCGTCGACGCGCTGGCGGCGGTAGGCGACGACCAGGGCGACGAGGGCGCCGGACCCGGCGACTACTCCGAAGGAGAGTTTCACCAGGTCGAAGAGGGTCTTCGCGTCGAGTTTCGCGGTGCTGTCGATCTCCTGGAAGTCCAGCAGGACGACCAAGCCGTAGAAGACGCCGCCGGCGATCAGGACCGCAGCGACGAAAGTGACGGTCAGAGCCCGGCCGACCTTCCACAGGCGTAGCTCCCGGGCATTCGGGATTGATCGAGGCCGCCGGTTCACTGTCATGAGGATGGAGACAAAGCCGAGAGTGCCGTGGTTGCGGTGGGCATCCAAGAGGTTCTGCTCGATCGGGCAGAGGCGGCGGGTGGCATTCGGCTCGGGTAGCTGCTGTCGCCCGTCACAAGACACGGCTGCCGACCCTCGCGGCCCGCGACAGTCTCCCACTGCGAGGACCGGTTCGTGAACGCCTCGTCAGCCTGCACGCTGCGGTCGTTTGTACTGAACAGCGACCTGAGATCCCGGCCGCCCGTCACATCCACTCCCGAAAGATGATCACCTGTGGGGTCCAACGTATGCCCGCAGCACCGCTCTTGGGGAGGAGGCCCGCTCCACGGCGGCGACCGGACCCGTGCCCGGGCGGGCGGGTGTACGGCATTCTTCAGCGATGACGCCCGATCCCGAGCCCTGGTACAGCACCACCCTGAACGTGTGGACGATGGCCGGGGTGCTCGTAGCCTGCTGGAGCCTCGCCAAGACGGTCACCAGCGGATGGCGCCGCACCATCGGTCTTCGCCGCTATCTCACCGCGCGCCTCCGCAAGATCGCCCCCGGTGTCCGGCACGACTATGTCGAGTCCCTGCTCGGTGAGCCGAAGTGGCAGTCGACGATGACGTGCCACCGTCTGTCCGCCGCCGAAGACGAAGAAGCCGTCGACGACGACCGAAAAGTCGAGATCACGGTACGGACCTGGCCCCTGGCCCGGCTCGGGTACCTCGTCGCCTGGTCCGCGGAGGACGCCGTGGTGATGTTCGGGCTGACGACGACCAGCTGGTGGTTCCGGCCGCGCGTGATGATCGGCGATACGCGCATCCGGCTCGGGAAGACCCCCTTCGCAGTGCTCGGCAGCGTCGAAGAGCATCGTGCCTGGATCGGCAACCGCCGGTTCGGGTACTGGGAGTGCCACTACTTCGGCAACCTTGGCGGTTACAGATCGTGGTACGTCGGGGTCAACGACATCGGATACAAGGCCGTCGCACCGTTTCCCAACTGGTTCGACAACGAGAACGACTTTCTACCTCGGCTTCCGCCCGACCATCTGGCTGCCTACCGGGCGCGTGCAGTGGTCAACACGGTCGTCGTCAGCGGCATGGCCTCGTACAAGGAACTCGAGGACGGCAGCTTCTTCGGCATCTCGCTGGGGGTCGACCAGGACGTCGTTCGCTTGGCCCATCCCGAATACCACGTGCTCGACAGCCGGACCGGCCGCGCTCGCCGGTGGGTCCGGGACTGGCGCTGGCTCTCGCGCTTCAAGGACCGTCGTTGGGAGAAGAAGTACCGGGCCCTGCAAGACCGGTGACCACGACGCCCCGCACGGCCACCCGGAGGACAATGGCGGCCCGTTCGACGATCAAGGGAGTTGCCATGTCCGGCACACCAGACGAGCCCGACTTCTCCGGCCTGGGCGGGGGGCGAGGACCAGCAGGCTGACGACATCGTGTGGGAAGTGGTGGCCTGGTACAACGCGCAGATCGTCGCGGAACGCCGTGCGCCGGTGCCCGACGATGAACGGATCCAGGAGCTGAAGGCCGGCCGTGAGGCCGCGCTCGCCGACCAGGCACTGCTGGCGAGCGCCGATCCGGCACAAGAGGCCCGGATTGCCGCGGTCTACGCGGCCCGGCTGAAGGAACTCAAGGAGTCGTAGCCGGAGGTCTGCCGTCGTACGGGCCGGGGCCAGAAGGGCTGGCCCGGCCGGTCGATGCGGGCCGGTTGCAGGTGAGGGGGCATCAGGGGCCGGTCGAGCGCGGCGATGTCGTCCAGCTCGGCGCGGTGGCGGGGCAGCGCCCGGCGCAGCGCGTGGTGGAGCTGGAGGAACATCGTGGCTTCCTGCTCGGTATAGGGGCGGAGCCGTTCCGCGGCGAGTGCCCACGATGCCCGGCCGGAGCCGTCGGCTTCGTGGCGCAGCAGGGCCTGCCCGTCACGGCGCAGCACGGTGATGGCCGTGATCTGCGGGTGCCGTTCGGCGGCGGTGACGATGTCGGCGAGGGGCCGGTAGCAGGTGTCGTGCCCTGAGCGTGTGGTGAACCGGCCGGTGCCGCCGATCTCCAGCGCCCGGGCGTAGCGCAGCGCGGTGGCGAGCCGGCTGTCGGCCGCGCGGACGGCCGCGCGGACGGCCAGGACAACGAGTTCGACCGGGTAGCCGTCGGTTGCGAAGGGCAGTGCGCTGTCGAGGAACTCCTCCATGCTGCCGGGGGCGGCTTCGATCAGGACGTCGCCGCGGCGACGGCGTACGTACGCCTCGGCCCGGGAGAACCAGGCGCGGTAGTCGGTACGGATCGCAGCCCCGGCACGGCGGGGATCGTCGCGCAGCAGCTGGAAGTAGTCGGGGTGCGAGGCCTTGAAGTCGTCGCCGACCAGCCGGGTCGTGCCGGTGCGCATCGCGCGCCGGACCATCCTGGCGGTCCGTAGCTTGCCCGCACCGGGCTGCCCCAGGACGTACAGGGCGCGCGGCTCGTCCCGGGGCGTGACGCCCGCCAGGACGGTCGGGGTGATCAGTTCGTCGAAGATCCACCGGTGTTCGTCGTCGCGGCGTCCGGCGGCGAAGAAGGCCGCGAAGCCCGCCGTCGACCCGCGATTCCCGCACGGCCCACTCGCGGTGTTGGACGGTGACGGCTCCGCGTACGGCGTGGGCGGCATCGTGCTCGACTGCCCGGCGACCACCATCCCGGAGTTGGTGGAGTGGACGCTGCGCGAGTCCGGCCTCGGGGCTGCGAAGCTCAACCGCTACGGCAAGGACTCCGACCCGCTGATCGTGCTCACCGCCGCTGCCGCCGTGAAGCCGGGTCTGCCGGAGCGACTGGAGGGATGATCAGCGCCGCTCCCTCCGACTGCCCGAGGATCACCCGGTGGTCAAGGAGGTGGCGAAGGCGCGGTGGCAGTTGACGCAGCGCGGGTTCGGCCCGTGGGCAAGGGTCTACCGCAAGGCGCAGGGGCGTGATCGGCAGTGTGTGCAGTTGGCGATCCTTTCGTGGGATGCCTTTGATGAGCGGTCCTGGCCCGGCGTGGAGGACCTCGATGCGGCCGACATCGCCCGCGTCCTTGGTGTGTACGCGACCCGGGTCATCACCCCGCGCGGGTCGACGGCCGTGTCCGGTCTGGAGTTGATGACGGCGCTGCGTCCGCCGACGAAGGCCGTGCAGGACCTGGCAACCGGGAACTGGGTGTCTGGCTACAACGCGGGCTCGCTGGGGACGGAGCCGGTGGACCCGGCGCCGCCGGAGGCCACCCCGGAGCACCCTGTGGTCGTGCACTCCGACTGGAGGGGCGGGTTCCTCAACGAGGAGGCGTACCAGTGGGTGCGCCGGTGGAGTTGCTCAGCGATGAGGACTGCAGGCTGCCCTTCGCGGTCGGCCTGGACCTCAACACCGCGTTCCTCGCCTCTGCGGCCCGCCTGGTCGTCGGTCTCTCCGCTCCCGACCACTTCCACACCCCGGCGTTCAACCCGAAGATCCCCGGTTCCTGGCTGGTCGACCTCTCCTTCATCGAGCTGGACCCGCGCCTGCCCTCGCCGTTCACGCCGACCGGCGAGCGCCCGACGGGCCCGGCCTGGTATCAGACGCACACCGTCGCCTACGCCCAGGAGCTCGGCTTCAACGTGGCTCCGATCGAGGGGTACCTGCGGCGGGAGACCGGTGCGTACCTGGATCCGTGGCACGACCGGCTGAAGACCGCGTACGTCGACACCCTCGCCGACCTCGGCGTCACGAAGGACCTGGACGACCGCGCCTTCCTCGCCGCGATGGAGCAGCACAAGCAGGCCGACCCGGCGATGGCCGCCGTCCTCGCCGCCATCAAGGCCACCGTGAAGGGCGGCGTCGGCAAGCTCCGCGAACGCCCGTAGGGCAAGTCCTACAAGGACGGCGAGCGGTGGACGGCCCTGTACGCCCGACCTGGCGCCCCGACATCCGCGCCGCCGTCATCAGCAAGGCCCGGGTCAACATGCACCGCAAGCTCAACAACATGGTCAAGATGATGGGCCTGTACCCGCTCGCGGTGCTGTCCGACTGCGTCGTCTACCCGTCGCCGGGCGAGAGTCCGCTGGATTTCCTGCCGTACGCGGCGTCCGGTAAGCCGCAGCCCGGCGGTTTTCGTCTCGGGCCGACGCCGGGCCTGGCGAAGCTGGAGGGTGTCCAGTCGACGCTGTGGGCGGTCGACCTGATGGAGAAGGGCCTCAATCCGGCCCGCCACATCAAGGGCGGCGACGCCGTCCTGGACGAAGGGGAATAGCCGGTGGGCGAGATCGACGACGCGATCGAGCGGGCCGACCGGGAGAGCTTCACCCGCCAGCCGCCGAAGACGTTGAAGAGTCAGATCGGCTACTTGCTCAAGCAGTTCGGCAGCGCCAAGGCCGTCGCGCAGGAGCTCGGGGTCACCGCCGACTCGGTGAACCGCTACCGGCGCGGCGCCCGCAAGCACGCCCGCGCGGACGTCGCCGCGAAGATCGACGACGCGGAACGGCAGCGGTGGCAGCCGCAGGTGCGCAAGCGCCGACAGAAGCAGGCTGCGACCTCCGGCGGCATCACCGTGGAGACGAGGGCCCGGTTCGGCTACACCGCGCCCGTCGGCACGAACGACGACGGACGCTTCCGCCGACTGACCGTGCACCTACCCCCGGCGTACGCGCAGCGCCTCCTCGAGGCCCGTAACGCGGCTGCCAGCGACCAGCAGATGCGTGGGATCATTGCCGAAGGATTCAAAGAGGTGTATTTCCAGGACGGCGGAGGGCGCGCTATGGGACTCTCGGACGTCGAAATCAACGACATCGATTATCTCGACCTGGATTACTGAAGGCGAATTCATAAGGACGGCGACAGAATGAGCGGCATCGCTTGGCCCGATGACCCTAATTCCTTCGAGAAGGGCATCGCGGTTCTGCTGAGCCGGATGCATCCCAACGTCCAGAGGATCGACGGTGCTGGCGGCGACGGCGGCCGGGACGCACAGTTCACGTCCCCGGAGGGGCTGCACGTCTTCGAGATGAAGTCGTTCACCGGCCGGGTGACGGATGGACGCAGGAAGCAGGTGGAATCCTCCCTCGCACGAGCGGCACAGCTCCTGCCCGTCAGCTGGGAGCTGATCGTTCCTATCGATCCGACGCCGGGGGAGTGGCAGTGGTTCGAGAGGCTCCGTACGCAGTACCCGTTTCAGATGGAGTGGCGTGGTGCCACATGGATCGAGGCACAGCTGACCGAGCATCCGCAGGTCCGCAGGTTCTACTTTGCCGATGCCATGGCTGAGACGGAGGAACTGCTGCGAAAGCTGGTTCCCGAACGGGGGCCCATCACCGACACCGGTGAAGCCATGCAACGGATGCGTGGCATGGTCGACCGGCTGTCGGAACTGGAACCGCACTACCGGTTCAAGCTGACTGCAGGGCCAGGGGCAGACTGCTCGGTGGAGATGCTGCCCGCCTATCCCGGCGCGGTGCGGGACCGCCCAGCAGGCTTCTGGGTGGCGTTTGCGGACACTCCCGAAGCACAGGAGACCGCTCGTGCCTGGGAGCGGGCCATCGCCTTCGGCGATCCGGTGGACGTGCCGGGCGAGCACATCGCGGATCTCCGAATGAACGGCCCCGCGGTCTTGGGACTTCCCAACGGACAGCCCGGCCCCGGGATGAGACTGCGGGTATCAGGACATGAGGTCCCTGCCGATCACACCGCGCAGTTGCTGATCACGGACGGACAGGGCCAGCGCGTCGCGGTACTCGGGCTACAGATGACGGCACTGCGTATGGGGATCAGCGGGAGCGTCCTGAGCGGCAACGACGTCACCGGGTCGTACGAGTGCTGCCTGCGGATGGACCACAGCGTCGGCGCGCTCCAGGTCAAGTTGAAGTACGAGATCGTTGACCGGCTGCGCCCTGCTGCCGGCCTCGACGTCGTCCGTTTCGCGGCCGCGCTTCAGCCTCATCACACCCTGCAGGTGATGCTCGCCGGTAAGCCGGTCACCGAGTGCGTGCCTGTGCCGATTGCCGAGGGAGTCGACCAGCAGGTAGCCGACATGATGATCAAATTGCTCGAGCAGCTGGTGGCGATCGAGAGGTTGGCCGTGACCACGTTCGAGGTGCCGGTGGACATCCCGAGCGCCGACAAGGTGGCCATCCGCACCGCCTACGCGCTTCTCACGGGTAGCACCGCGGAAGTCGGCGCCACCACGACCGCCACGATCACCGCCAACGACACTCCGCAAATCCGCGAACTCGTGGAAACCCAAGGCCTTATTGAAATGACCGGTCTCGTCACAGACCACCAGGTGGAGATCCTTGGCCAGGGCATCCAGGTCGGCCCCGTCACGGTGCAGTCACCCCCGCTACAGATCACGGGGGCTCAGTCATCGGATGACGGACTTGAGCTGTCTGTACGGACCGCACCTGGTTACGAGGACCGCCCCGTCCGGTTTACCCGTTACAACCCCGCTGACTAGCAGTCCCAGGGGCTTGATTCTGGTGGCAATGATGTCTCTCCCCGGTCGGGCTGACGACCTCACCGTGCCTGAGCTACGGCGATCCGCGGCGGTATACGGGTATCAATGAGGGATCACGGCATGTCCGTCCCCACTGCCCCGCACCGCGCGTACGGTGGCGATACGACCAGCCAGGAGGACTCGATCAGCGCACAGCCCGAGGAAGCCCCCGCACCGCCGGCCCCGGCCGCCACCGCCCAGCTGCTCCGGGCACTCCGTGCCGACCACCGCGCCGAAACGTGGGTGCCGGCGTTCGAGCAGGACTGGGCGCGCGCCCTGGAC
Source organism: Streptomyces geranii (assembly GCF_002954775.1). Taxonomy (GTDB): domain Bacteria; phylum Actinomycetota; class Actinomycetes; order Streptomycetales; family Streptomycetaceae; genus Streptomyces; species Streptomyces geranii. Next base: position 11,431 of record NZ_PJME01000089.1, on the reverse strand, counting down.
GACGCCCGGCACAGCTTCAGCCTCGCCCCGGTCCACACCGTCATCGGAACCTGCCCGGCCCGCCTGTCCTCCGCCCCGGCCGTCGACGCATTCCTCGCCGGCGGCTGCGACGACGCGGACGGCATCGACCTGGACCAGGTCCTCGGAGCCCGTACGTGAGCGACGGACAACCGCCATGGCCCGCCCGTCTGTCTGTCGCCCCAAGCCGCAGACACCGCAGCCGAGTTGCCCGACCACGCCCGGGAGATGCTGCGGGACGTCCCGGACATCGCTGGCCGCGACCGGTGGTCCTTCCCGCCCTTCAACCCGCGCGACCCCGAAGGCGAGGACGTCTGCTCCGCCGCGGTCGGACAGCTCACCGCCGTCTACTGGATCAACTGCCCCGCCGGACGCCTGTACGTCGTGGACATCAAACGGGATGAATTGCATCTGATGCAACATTGCTCAGAGTGGCGGAATTGGCGTTCCGGCTGGTCAGAGCAGCAGGCCGTTGAGGGTGATCCGCGCTTGAGTCTTACGCTGACCTGCACGCTATCACGCTGATTCAACATTGTTGCGTCTGATACAACAGGATAGTGAGTACGCGAGCGCCCGGTTCGGCGCACCTTGTCCTGGCCCGTAACGTCGTCCATCTGGACCCGGCGCCAGCCGTATTTGGGGCGATGAAGGAGGGCTGGGCGAGGCAGCAGTCGGCCAGGTTCTTGAAGTCCTCGACCATCGATCCTCGGATCCGGTTGCTGGAGCGCTTCGAGGAGTTCACGGGGCTGTACCCGTGGCAGTGGTCACCCGCTGATGGTGAGGCGTTCATCGCTCACCTGCGAAGCGGCGAGAAGCCGATCCAGATGTCGACCGCACGTACGTACGAGGTGACGATCGGCCTGTTCCTGGAGTACCTCCTGGACACCCGTTACGAGTGGGCCCGGGTCTGCGAGGAGCGCTTCGGCGAAGTGCCCCAAGTGGTCTTCCACGAGGGCAACTCGGTTCTGCACACCGTGGAGTACGAGGGCGATCCTCGTCGTCGGCCGCTGACCTACGACGAGGTCCAGGCCCTGTTCGATGCCGCTGACGCCCGCCCGAGCAAGATTCGGGGACAGGGCCGCAAGGGCGCCTTGTGCGCGCTGAGAGATGCGGCGGTCCTCAAGGCGGTCTACGCCTTCGGCACCAGGCGAACCGAGACGTCCAAGCTGGACCTGGTCGACCTTCGCCGGAGCCGCAAGGCACCGAAGTACGGCACCTACGGCAGCCTCATGGTGCGCTTCGGCAAAGCGTCGAAGGGTGCCCCACCCAAGCGCCGCACGGTGTTGACCGTCCCAGAGATGGACTGGACTGTCGGCGTCCTGGAGGACTGGGTGACCGAGATACGGCCGCAGTTCTCACCGGGCCGGCACCCGGCGCTGTGGGTGACCGAGCGGGTCGGCCGACTCTCACCGAGGTCGATCAACGAGGCGTTCGTGGCGGCCCGGAAGGACGCTGACCTGGACGAAGACCTCGACTTGCACTGCTTGCGCCACAGTTACATCACGCACCTGACGGAGTTCGGCTACCCCGCCCGGTTCGTCCAGGTTCTCTTGAGTCCTCTGCGGTGTGTCCATGACGTGCAGCACGAGCCCGGGGTGGGCGGAGATCTGTGTGGTGGAGGTGGTTATCTACCGCCGTCCATCACGCAGTTCCCCGGGAGGTTTGATGCTGGTGCAGAGGGTGTTGATGCCCGCCTCGTCGCTTGAGTCGTGGACGGTCCTCGGCGATGAGGGCGGGATAGTTGAGCCGATCGAGCGTTACCTCGCCTACCTGACCGATATCGAGCGGTCGCCGAACACGGTCAAGGCTTGTGCCCACGATCTGAAGGATTGGTTCGTCTTCCTCGGCCGGCGTGGTCTGGACTGGCGCGAGGTGAGGCTGGAGGACCTGGGTGAGTTCGTCGCCTGGCTCCGGCTGCCGCCTGCGGGCCGTGACGGCCGGGTCGCATTGCTGCCGTCGGCGGAGCATCACTGCGGGGTGACCACGGTCAACCGGAAGCTGTCGGCGGTCAGCGGTCTGTACGTCTTCCATGCCCGTCACGGTGTGGATCTGGGCGACCTGGTCACCGAGCTGCAGCCGGTCCGAGCCCGGCGCACGGGCTGGAAGCCGTTTCTGTATCACCTGGCCGGCGGTGAACCCCAGCGACGCCGAACGATCAAGCTGAAGACGCCTCGCATGCACCCGACCATCCTGACCGCCGCTCAGGTCCAGGCGATCCTGGACGCCTGCCCCCGACTGCGGGACCGGTTCTTGTTCGCACTGCTGTGGGAAACCGGGATCCGGATCGGTGAGGCCCTTGGTCTCCGGCACGAGGATCTCGCCGCAGCGGAGGGCGAGTTGATCGTCACTCCGCGAGTCAATGACAACCGGGCACGGGCCAAGTCCGCCTCTCCCCGCACCGTCCCCGTCGGCCCCGAGATCATCCGGCTCTACGCGGACTATCTCCACGATGAGTACGGCGACCTGGACAGCGACTACATGTTCGTCAACCTCTGGGGCGGCTCCTACGGACACCCGCTGACCTACGCGGCTGTCTACGACCTGGTGCTGCGGATCCGCCGTGCCACCGGCATCGACTTCGACCCCCACTGGTTCCGGCACACCCGGGCCACCTTGCTCCTGCGCCGCAAGGTGCCCATCGAGGTGGTCAGTACCTTGCTCGGTCATTCCTCGATCGCCACCACGCTGGATATTTACGGTCACTTGTCCGTCGAGGACGCCCGTCGCGCCCTGGAGGAGGCCGGGTTCCTGACCGGGCGGGAGGTCCGCTGGTGAGCGAGTCGACTCCTGCTGTTCCCCTTCCCAGCTCAGGGCTGCTGGGCAAACTCATGGCCGCGGTCCGGCCGGAGTTCCGCGTCGATGTGTTCATCCCCGCTCCGGGAGAGCTGATCTTTGGTCTGCGATCCTGCCGGGTTCCGGGATGCCCACGGCAGCCTCGCACCTGTCAGCTCTGCCGCGGCCATTACTACCGCTGGCAGAGGCGTGGAGGACCGGACATCGAAGCGTTCATCGCCGATCCCGGCCCCGGCCCGGTCGGGCGGACTGAACTGACCGAGTGCTCCGTCGCCGGCTGCCGCTACGGTGCGGCCCGCCAAGGGCTGTGCGTGCGCCATCACGGCTTCTGGGAACGGGCGGACAAGCCCGGGAAGAAGAAGTGGGTGGCGGATCTGCCGGCGGTCGCCGACAACGGCCGCCCGAGCTGCCGCTTGTCGTTCTGCACTCTGTGGACCCAGGGGAAGTCGCCGTTCTGCCACAACCACAAGTCCCGCTGGTATGCCGTCGGCAGCCCCGAGATCGAGGAGTTCGTACGCCGCTGCGAGGCCGCCGGAGACGACCGCTTCGACTTCCGGCCGCTGGACTACAAGCGTCAGCTCAAGCTCGAATTGCAGTACGCGCTGCAGTGCCGACACGACGAGCGGCAGGTCAACACCCATAGCTCGGCCGTCTCGCCGGTGATCCGGTTGACCGCCGCCAGCGAGGCCGGATCCTTGCTGGAGTGGCCGATGGAGCAGTGGAGTGGGTACTTCGCCGCGATGCGCGGGGCCAGCCATGACCAGAACGGACAGCTGGCGTTCCTGCGCTACGCGCACGAGCATCTGGAGGATCTCGCCTGCGGCAGCGGCTGGGAGAGCGAGTTCCCCCGCGATGTGTGGGTGCTGCGTCGGCTCGGGATCGAGGGCACCCGGGCCCGGTTGCGGTTCGACCGCATCGCCCAGCCGTGGTTGCGCGAGCTGGCCAAAAGGTTCGTGCGTCGGCGGCTCAGTATCGGCCGCAGCATCAACCAGGCCGTCGTCGACGTCCTCGCGCTCAACCGGTTCTCCGGCTTCCTGGCCGACGCGCGCGTCGCCGCGGGCGGTCTGGCTGCGGTGGACCGGAAGGTACTCGAACGCTACCTGGCCGATCTCGCCGTCGACCCGCGGTCGGTCCACTCGCGCGGCCGGGACATCGGCTCGCTGAACGCGTTCTTCCACGCCCTGCGCCGCCACGGCTGGGACGTCGCCCTTCCGGCGAACGCGACGTTCTACCCCGACGACTTCCCCCGTCCCGACAAGCGGTTGCCCCGGGCGCTGGCCGAGCAGGTCATGGCCCAGGTCGAGCAGCCCGCCAACCTCGACCGCTGGCACAACCCCGAGGGCCGCGTGCTGACCCTGGTCCTCATGCGGTGCGGGCTGCGGGTCGGTGACGCCTGCAACCTGGCCTTCGACTGCATCGTCCGGGACGCCGACGGCGCCGCCTACCTGCGCTATCTCAACCGGAAGATGAAACGCGAGGCCCTGGTCCCCATCGACGAGGAGGTCGAGGGCGAGATCACCGCCCAGCAGCAGCGCGTCCTGGAGCGCTGGCCCGGGGGCAGCCGGTGGCTGTTTCCTGCCCCGCGGATGAACCCCGACGGCACGCGACCGCTGACGACGCACTCCTACCGCGGACAGCTCGATCTCTGGCTGGAGCGCTGCGACGTCCGCGACGAGCACGGCCGGGCGGTGCACCTGACACCCCATCAATGGCGCCACACTTTTGGAACCAGGCTGATCAACCGGGACGTCCCGCAGGAAGTCGTACGCGTCCTTCTTGATCACTCCTCGGGTGAGATGACCGCACATTACGCTCGGCTACACGACACCACGGTCCGCCGGCACTGGGAGAAGGCCCGCAAAGTCAACATCAAGGGCGAAAGCGTCACCGTCGATCCCGACGGTCCGCTGGCCGAGGCCACCTGGGCCAAGCAGCGGCTCGGCCGCGTGACCCAGGCCCTACCGAACGGCTACTGCGGTCTGCCGGTGCAGAAAACCTGTCCGCATGCCAACGCTTGCCTGACATGCCCGATGTTCGTCACCACCCCCGAGTTCCTGCCACAACACCGCGAGCAACGACAGCAGCTGTTGCAGATCGTCTCCGCCGCCGAGGCCCGCGGCCAAACGCGGGTGGTCGAGATGAACCGCCAGGTCCTCGGCAATCTGGAGCAGATCATCACGACCTTGGAATCCGATCCCGATCAGCCGGAGGCGACCGCAGATGCGAGCTGACAACAGCCAGCACATCGTCGACGCAGCCCGCCGCCGCAGCGAGTACACCCGCGCCAAGGCCGTCCAGGCCCTCCGCACTCTCGACGCAGCGGGCGAGCCGGTCACCTTCGAGACCGTCGCGAAACAGGCCGGAGTGTCCAGGTCCTGGCTCTATGCCCAGCCGGACCTGCGGGCTGAAGTCGAACGCCTGCGCGCAGCAAACCACCGAGGACCCGTGTCTCCAGTTCCTGCTCGCCAACGGACCTCCGACGCCTCTCTGCTGCGGCGGCTCGAAGCCGCGAACACCCGTGTCCGGCAGCTCACCGAGGAGAACCGGCGACTCCGCGACCAACTCGCCGGCGCACTGGGCGAGCAACGAGCAGAAAGAATCACGAAAGAATAAGCGAAGGGAAGACGATGAGTACCGCCGAAGAGCAGGACCGGCTCCTGCACAGACCCAGAAGCGCCCTCGAACGAGCACGGCAGGACCCGACGATGTGGGCCGACCTGGCCTACTGCGCCCAGGTTACCGACGAGGGTCCCGTGGCCGACCGCAACAGAGCGGACCGCTTCGCCGTTCTGTGGGCACTGCAATACGACCGCCGCCCCCAGGACCTGCCGCTCCTGCGCTTCCTGCTCCAGCAGCAGACCACCTACTACCGCGAGGCCGTCCCCTGGGGCATGGCCCCCGACCTGACACTGGCGGGATTCCTGGTCGCCGAACACCGGCAGGCGGAGGACCTTTGGCTGCACTGGGACGCCAAGAACATCAGCTTCGATACGGCGCTGGGCTACCACCTCTACCATCTCCTCACGGCAGGCATCGCCGCCGCCACGGAGACGGTTCGAGCCAGCTCCCACCCCGACCGCGAACGCATCCTGGGCGACATCACATCGCCCCGGCATACCGATGCCGCCGTCGAGGAATGGCTGGACCGGCAACGCACACGATTCCCCTCCGATCCGGCCGACGAAGGACTCAAGTCGTGGGCCCACCACGCCGCGCGCCTTGGCGAGCGCGAGGCATCCCGCCTCTTCATGACCGAATGGGCGGCAGGTGAGCCCCGGACCGGCGACACACTCAACACACTGCAGTTCCACCTCGCTCAGCTCGGCTACCTCGCCGAAGCCGTGGAAGTACAGAAAGAAGCCGTCGCGATCAGTGATTCGTCGTGGTCAGGAGCAAGGGTGAGCAAACTTCTCACCCTTGCTCGGCTGCAACGCCGAACCGACGACTACACGGGCGCACGGCAAACACTTCAGGAGGCCCAGCGCAGCCTGCCTCCCGACAAGCAGGGCTTCGACCAGGGAATATGGCGGCACTTCGTTAAGGAGCGCTTCCTCCTCGTCCCGATCGCCCCCGACGACTCAACAGCGCACCGACTGCTCGCCGCCAGCGAGCAGGACCTGCACGGAATTCCTCGGCTCTGGATGGACGGAGTCCTCGACGCCGCAATCGCGGCTGCCGAACACCTCGGCGACCAGCCGGCACTCCACCGCTACCGCGCTCAGCAGCGGGCCGCGGCCCGCGAACGCGATCAGGAAGTCGGGCCGCCCCGCCACCCCTCGTCAGGACCCGCACCCTCGTGAACCCAGCACCAGCCGCACGGAGATGAGCCACCCCATCAGGAACCGCAGCAGCGCGTCTCGCCCTGATAACGATCAGTCAGCCATCCGCTACGAGAACGCAGTTGCCAACTCCGCCTCGACAACAGCGTCCTCAACGCGAACGCCAAGGTCACAGGAACGAAGCCTGCCCGGACTCAAGATAATCCAGGAGCAGGTCGGCCACTCCCACGCCGGAACAACGGCGATCTACATGGGTGTCTCGAACGAGTACCGCAACAAGCTGCTGGAGGCTTCCATGAAGAACCGACTCGGCGACGACTGGGACGCAACGGCATGATCAAGAAAATGGGTTACCAGTGGCAGCTACGGCAGCTGATGGCCGAGCGCCAGATGTTCCAGACTTCCGACCTGGTGCCGCTGCTCGCCGAGCGAGGGGTCGTCCTGTCCCGCGAGCAGGTCTACCGTCTGGTCACCCAGCCACCGCAGCGAATGAGCATGGACACTCTGGTCGCGCTCTGCGACATCCTGGAGTGCACCCCCAATGATCTGATCAAGCCCGAGGTCGTCAACAAGCCGCTCCGCAAGACTGCGGGGGAGACGACCGGACCGACTCCGACCACTCCACGGCGAACCGTCATCCGCCGCCCCGGCCAGCAGTAATGCCGCTCAGCGCCCGCCAGCGTCACCGCCGGGACGAGCTCGAACAGGCTCGGGCCCGGCTGATCACCCATCTGCGTGAGGCGGTCGGGCCCGCCCTCACCGCCGCGGGCGCCCAGGAGATCCTCGAACAAGCGACGGCATGGAACTCGCTCGTCGCGCGCCAACTGGACGCGCACGTCACCGACAACCCCGACGCGCTGACCGCGCCGTCGCCGCACTGCCCCCTCGTCCTGATCCGGCTGCTGCACCAGCTCCAGGCCGCCGGGCACGGAGAAGCCATCACCCCGCTGGGCTGCGTGAACTGCGGGAAAACCGACGTTCCGCTGCGCCGGCTCACACCTGCTGGCCGCAGCTGCGGATGGTGCCTTGACCAGCACCTGCTCAAGCAGTGCGCCCGCTGCAAGCAGGACAGCCCCGTCGCCGCCTATCGGGACGACGGTCCGATCTGTCGCAGCTGCTACCACGACGACCCTCTTTTCCAGCAGGCATGCGGCAAATGCGGCCGCCAGCGTCGTCCGGCCTATCGCAGCGACGACGGAACCCCGCTCTGCGCCGGCTGCTACCCGCGGCAACACCGCGAGTGCGTCCGCTGCGGAACCCTGGCGCGCGTCTACGCGATCCTCGAGAACGGTCCGGTATGTCGCCACTGCCACGACAACCCGGGACGGCTCTGCGGAAAGTGCGGTCGCGTCCGGCAGATCCACGTCCGCGCGGCCAACGGCGAGCCCGACATCTGCGGCGCCTGCTACAAGGGCAGTCTCGGTGAGTGCAGTGTCTGCGCTCGGGTCCGTCCTGGGCACCGGCACCGCGGAGGAGCCTTCCACTGCAACTCGTGCCTGCCGCGTCCCGTCCGCGCGTGCGCCGACTGCGGGAGATCGAGGCAGCCGAGGATGGTCGGCTGGCCCGTCGGACCGCTGTGTTCCGGCTGCCATTCACGTCGCGCACGCAACCCCATACCGTGCTCACGCTGCAGCGAGACCCGCGTCCCGGTCGGCCGCACCCCGGCGGGGAAAGATCTCTGCGGCCCGTGCTGCGGCCTCGACGCGCTGAACGTCGCCTGCCGCCAGTGCCGCTTCCCTGGCGATGTCTACGCCGACGGCAAGTGCACCCGCTGCGTGGCCAGCGACCGCGTGAAAGATCTCCTCAGCAGATCCGACAGCATCATCGCCCCTCAACTGCAGCCCCTGGCCGACGCGTTGTCCGGGGCAGCGCGGCCGAGGTCGGTGATCTACTGGCTCCGACAAAGCCCGTCCGCCAAGCTGCTGGCCACGCTCGCAGCCGAACACGCCGAGATCACTCACGAACTGCTGGACGGACTGCCCCAGGGCAAGAATCTCTGGCATGTCCGCGAGACCCTCGTGGCCACCGGCGTTCTGCCCCGGAGGCAGGAGACCTTGGCCCGACTGGAACTCTGGCTCCGCGACTTCACCGACGCGCTGCCGGCCCACCAAGCCCGCATCATTCGGCCCTTCGCCGAGTGGCAGGTGCTCCGCGATACGCGTCGCCGCGCTGCCCGCGGCCGTTACACGGCCGGATCAGCCAGCACTTACCGCACCGACATCCGCACCGCCGCCCTGTTCATGACCTGGCTCGACGAGAACCAGCTCGATCTGAGCGCCCTCACCCAAGAAGCCCTCGACCTCTGGCTCACCACGCATCCCACACGGCGCCAGGGGGTCGGGGCGTTCGTCCGCTGGACACTCGCCCGCCGCCTCACCAGCGGGATCAAACTCCCCCCGGAGGTCAAGGCCGACGCCTCGCACTTTCTCACCGAGGACGAGCACTACGGACGACTTCGTCGCTGCCTCAACGACGACCAACTTCCGCTCGACGTCCGCATCATCGGCGCGATGGTCAGGCTCTATGGGATGCAGGTCACCCGCATCGTCACCTTGACCACTGACCGCTTCCACAAGGAGGAGACGGACTGGTACGTCACATTCGACCGCGAGCCGGTCCTGCTGCCGCCCAAACTGGGTCGACTCATAGAGGAGCAAATCCGGCACCCTGCACGTGTCTCGATGCTGGAGCAACTACCTGGAGACGGACCGCGTTACCTCTGGCCAGGCCGACCTGCCAGTCGCCCAATTGGCGGAGGGTGGGCGCACACGCGATTGAAGCGGCACGGCCTGCCGAGCTTGAGCGCGCGGAACACCGCCATGATCGAATTCGTGGCGGAATTGCCCCCGATCGTCGTCAGCGATCTCCTGGGCATCGACCCCGGCACGGCGCACAAGTGGGCCCGGTTCGCGCAGGACAGCTGGGCGGACTACCTAGCTGCCTGCACGAACGACGATGCGAAACCGCCGGAGAGATCTTGAAGGACCAGTAACGGGACCATCCGCGAGAAATGCTGCGACACCTTGATGTGGCAGGCCCGACAATCGTTCGATGACTGCCAAGAAGCGTTGCCTCACCCTCCATGTTGTCGTTCCTGATCTTCCGCAGAGGGGTGCAAGCGTGGAGGTCCGACCGCTGGTCGACAGTGAGGACATCTTGGCTGAGGTGTTCACAGAAGGGCCGGGCGAAGATCCCAAGTACCTCTTGCTGCCGGACGGTCCTCTGACGGCTGGTCCTGAGCCGCACGAGGTGCGGCTGGCCGAGGCCACGTGCACCGAAGGGTGCTGCGGCGCCCTCTATGTGACCATCCGGCGCGACGGCGACCACGTGATCTGGAGTGAGTGGCGCAACCCCGACGAGGACAACGTTGACCTGCCTGAGTTCTGGTTCGATGCTCGGGAGTACCAGACAGAGGTAGAGCGAGCCGTTGCGGACCACAGCTGGGAGTGGCCAGCACGCACTGTTGCCCGGCTGCTGGAGCTGGACCTCAGAGAGCGCGTCGGCTGGCTTGCACGATGGGAATGTGAACTCGGCAGTGTGTCCGCCTGGCTTTGGGAGCCCGACCAGATCAACCTCTTCCTCTTCCATCCGGGCCGCTCGGCCATCGGGGAAGACCGCCCGTGGCTGCAGTTCCGGATGGTGCTTGACGTCTCCAGTGACGACCCTGAAAGTCAGGCCGAGAGACTTGCTGAGCAACTCGTGGCGGGTGACCCACGTCAGACAGCCGAGGTCTGTGGCGGATCACCGGAATACGCCAAGCAGCTTGGTTATCCATGGCCGCAGCGGCGGAGGGCCTGAACGCGAGGAACACCGCATGCCGGTAGGAACAGTGCAGGGTTGGAACACTGCCTCTTCACCAGTCATCTGGCTCGGATAGCTCACGGACATGGCAACGCTCCGTCCCCGGCATGTCAGCTGCCAGGGACGGAGCGTTTCGCAGGCTATCCGCGCCTGACCATCAGGTCAGCGGCGGACATGGACGGTCACGTTAACGATCACGCCGCCGGCCGCGACGGTTCCGCCGAACAGGGCCACGGCGGTGATCTGCTCCGTGTGTCCGAGGGCGGCCAGCAAGCAGATGGCGACCATGGCCAGGAGGGCGGTAATGGCCGGAGCCACACGGCCGACCTGGGCAAGACGGGACGTCATCCCGCCTGAGGTACTGTTTCGCGGTGTTGCTTCAGGATTCATCTCTCGTGATTTCGCTCGGGCGGATGTGATCCCGGCGCGGCATTGGGGAGTCCTCGGTCGTGCCCTCCGCCTCCAAGCTCGGGCATGACCTTCGGGGCTCCCCTTCTGCACGCCGGGGCCACGATGGGCGGTCGGGAAGTAACGTGCCCTGGCTGTGACCGCTACCTCCCGCGAAGAGAGTATCGACGTCGAACTACGGCAGCCGTTCCACTAGGACCTGTCCGGGCGATCACTGGTCCCACTACGGTGGCTGTGGTGGAAGGGCCTGGTGAGTGCAGTGGAGATGAGCCGTGCGGAGGCAGTCGCGCTGGTGCAGCGCGTCATGGATGCGGGCTGCGCCTCCGATGACGAGGTGGCCGGTTGGCTGGGCAGGCTCGACAGAACCCTGGCTTGCCCGTCTGGGCACGTCAGTGGCTTGATCTTCTGGCCTTCGGAGCGGGATCTTTCGGCTGATGAGGTGGTCGATCAGGCCCTGGCATATCGGCCGATCGCTTTGTGAGGCCGGGACTCAACTCCGAAGCCAGATCAGTAGAGCTGCGGTGGTTGCGGTGCCGAGGAAGACGTAGCCGCGCTTGTCATAACGGGTGGCCACGGCCCGGGACTGCTTCAGCCTGTTGATCGTCCGTTCGACGGTGTTGCGCTTCTTGTAC
>NZ_PJME01000088.1 GCF_002954775.1 Streptomyces geranii | reverse complement strand
CAACAGCAGAATCACGTGCTGTCCCCGCGGTCTGCTTGAGCCGTGTGCGGGGAAACCCGCACGCACGGTTCTGAGGGGGGCCTCGTCCCGAGAGGGGCGGGGCCTACCCGACAGATGCGCCGCCACGACCTGACCGGCACTGCACAGGGCGAGCGCCGCCTGCTGTGGGGGTACTGGCTGCTGTCCGGCTACGGCCTGCGCGCCTCCCGCGCCTTCACCTGGCTGCTCGCCGCCATGAGCATGACCGTGCTGCTCCTGATGGGCATCGGCCTGCCCACCCACGACCCCGACCCCGCCACCACCGGAACCCTGAACGGCAGCAGGATCAGCCTCAACACCAGCACCCCCGACCCTGCCCTGCACGGCGGATGGCCCAAGCGCATGACCTGGGCCCGCGCGGAGAAGGCCACCCGCGTCGCCGTCAACTCGGTCGTCTTCCGCTACAGCGGCCAGAACCTCACCACCGCCGGCACCTACATCGAGATGACCTCCCGCCTCCTCGAACCCACCCTCCTGGCCCTCGGCGCCCTCGCCATCCGCGGACGCATCAAACGCTGACCGCAGCCCCGGCAACGACAGGTGGTTCATCCCAGCCGAACGGGAGTTCCGGGTAACGGTTCGGCCGAACCGTTACCCGGCCATGTGCCGCACGTGCCTGCACCAGCGAGGCACCCCTGAACTGCACAAAGTCCCTTCACTCCCTGGACAACCCCAGCCGAGAGCCGAAGATCGACTGTCACCTCAAGCGCAGGTGCAGCGGCAAGGCGAGCTCCCCACGGCCCGGAAGCGGTCCTCAGTCGGCGAACGCGTACAGCGGGTGCTCGGCCGGCTGCGGGGGAGCGCACTTGTGGCAGTACTGCGGGGGGATCACGGGGTTCCATCCGTACAGCTGATGGCCGCAGCCGGTGCACGAGCTGATGGTCTTGCGGATGCGCAAGCCCTCGGCCCGTCCCACTTCGTGCAAGCGCAGCCGTTCCCGCTCCAGGGCATGCTGCATGGCGAGCGCCTCGGCGGGGTCCGAGAACTCGTCGTCGAACAGGTTCGGGTCGCCGAAGGCTGCGTCCAGCAGCACGCCCCGCACCCGTTCGAAGGTTCCCAGGACGACGGCGGCCTTGATGAGGAGGTCTCCTTCCGAGCGGCCACCGAGCCGGGCCGGATCCCGCTCGGCGTCGTCCCTTCGGATGTATCCCCAGTCCCGCGCCATGCCGGCCAGGGCCCGGGCGTCGCAGTCCCCCAGGTGTTCTGTGCACGTGGTGATCGCCGAACCGATCGGATGGCGCTGGCAGTGGGGAGCGCGGCACAGATCGTAGGCCGTGTTCTGGCTGAGCAGGAGCTGAATGCGGCGCCGGCGGCACACGACGACGGCTTCGGACTCCGGGGCCAGCGACTCCAGGGTGAGGCGGGCCTGTGTGACCTCGTGGGCGAGACTGCCGGCCAGTTCGAGGACCGTCCCGTGGCTGTGTCGGTCCGTCAAGCCGTGTTTTCCGTAACGGAGTTTGTAGCATCTGGTTCCCGCATATGTGATCGGTGGCGACTGTGTCGGACCACAGGTGGTGGATATCGCAACCGCCGTGACGGCTGACTCGTCCTGCCGGTCGTGACTCCTCTCTTTGCCCGTACCCGGGAGCGCCGGCGTGGTCTGCGTCTGTGGCACGTGTGGGTCGTCCTGCCCTTGGCGTTCATCGCCGCGCTGACGGTCGCAGGTGGCGTGTTCTATGCCGGTTGGGACCTGCTCGGCGTCCGGGAGCTCAAAGCCGAGCCGCGCATCGACTCCAAGACGCTCTTCGATCTGGTGAAGCTGTCATTCGGCGTGGTCGCCGGGGCCGGCGGTCTGGTCGCCCTGGTCGTGGCTTACCGGCGCCAGCGGGTGGACGAGGACGGTGCGCTGCGTGACGCGACCCGCCTGCACAGCGAGCGGTTCACCGTCGCCGTCTCCCAGCTCGGCGATGCCTCCGCCGCAGTCCGCCTCGGCGGCGTTCACTCCCTGGCACACCTCGCCGACGACGCACCCACCCGGGCCCTGCGCCAGACGTGCATCGACGTCCTGTGCGCGTACCTGCGCCTGCCCTACACAGCGAAATCCGACCTGCCGCCCGGGGACACCGCGGCCCGGCACGAATACCTCGCGCTGCGACAGGTCCGCCACACGGTCATCCGCCTCATCCGCGACCACCTCCGTCTCGACCTTGAACACGCTCACTCCTGGTGCGACTACAGCTTCGACTTCACCAGCGTGGTCTTCGACGGCGGCGACTTCACCGGCGCGCACTTCCACGGCACCGTCTCCTTCGACGGCGCGCGGTTCAGCGGCGGCACGGTCTCCTTCGGCAACGCGGAGTTCAGCGGCGGCACGGTCTCCTTCGGCAACGCGGAGTTCAGCGGCGGCACGGTCTCCTTCGACGGCGCGCGGTTCAGCAGTGGCACGGTCTCCTTCAGCATCGCGCAGTTCAGCGGCGGCACGGTCTCCTTCCGCAACGCGCAGTTCAACGGCGGCACGGTCTTCTTCCACAGCGCGCAGTTCAACGGCGGCACGGTCGACTTCGCCTACGCGCGGTTCAGCGGCGGCACGGTCTTCCTCGGCAACGCGCAGTTCAGCAGTGGCACGGTCTCCTTCGACGGCGCGCAGTTCAGCGGCGGCACGGTCTCCTTCAGCATCGCGCAGTTCAGCGGCGGCACGGTCGACTTCCGCATCGCGCGGTTCAGCGGCGGCACCGTCTTCTTCGGCGGCGCGCAGTTCAGCGGCGGCACGGTTCCCTTCGACGGCGCGCAGTTCAGCGGCGGCACGGTCGACTTCCGCATCGCGCGGTTCAGCGGCGGCACCGTCTTCTTCCGCAACGCGCAGTTCAGCGGCGGCACGGCCCTCTTCGGAAACGCGGAGTTCATCAGCGGCACGGTCGACTTCGACAGCGCGGAGTTCAACGGCGGCACGGTCGACTTCGCGGGGGTTTCCGGCGTCGCTCCGCCGGGGCTGCCTTCGTCGGGAGGGCCCTTGCCGGCTGGGGTGACGTTGGCTGATGCCTGGTAGGGGGCCCTCGTGGGCCAGGTCATGGGGTCCTACAGCACGCCGAGCAGGGCGTTGTCCTCCCACTGGTCGACGACTTCGAGGTAGCTGGCCAGCACCTTGGAGTGGGGGGCCCAGCCGCCCTGTTTGGCGATGACGATCTGGTCGTGGCCCTTGAGGCGGGAGGACGTGGCGAGTCCGCGGCGGGGGCTGTGGCCGGTGAAGCGGATCTCGATCCCGGCGCGTTCGCCGGCGCGGGTGACGACATCGCCGATCGCCGTGGGCTGGAGCCCGCCGTCCATGACGGTGTGCCAGCGATTGTGCAGGCGCCGCCAGGCGTACCCGTCCGGGTCGTCGAGCCCGGCGGCTTCCTTCCAGGCCTGCCAGGCGCGGACCGGGCAGATCGAGGGCCGGGAGCCGTAGGGGACGGGGACGATGCGGGGGCGGACCTTGGACACACGCAGGTCGGCCTGGATGCCGCCGGGGGTCTCGGCGTAGTCGCGTACCCGGTTGAAGGCGAGTTCGTGCTCGCGGCCGGCGACGGCAAAGTGCATGAGGACCATGGCACGGTCGCGGATGCCGCGGAGGTTGTCCGGGCAGGCGGCGCTGATGCGGACCAGGTGCTCGACGAGTAGCGGCGGTGCCTGGCCGCGGCCTCGGGTCTCGCCGTTGGCCTCCATCTCCTTGACCAGTTGCTTGAGCCGGTTGCGGGCGAGGCGGGCAATGCCGTCTTCCAGCTTGACGCCGTGCTCGGCGCGGGCGGAGACCACGGTGCCGGAGAGGCGGCGGTCGATGGTGGACGGGGCGGTGAACGTGCCCGTCTTCCCGCCGGGCCGGGTCCACAGCCACTCGACGAACATCACCATCGTGCCGAGGTGACGGCGAGCACGGGCACCCCGGAGTCGGCGCAGAACGTCGCCCAGCTCGCCCAGTCCTGGGCGTAGCTCCTGCGGGTGCTCGACGGGCGGCCGTCCGCGACGGTGCGCACGGCCTGGTGGTCGATGTGCTCCAGCACGGCCCGGGTCGCGGCGTCGTACTCCTCCGGCCGGGCCGGCGCAGCCGGGATGACAACCGGTTCGACCGCATTGTGACCATCCGACATATGACGCCCCGTTCATCGGATTTAAGCACTTCCATGGAACCTGGATATGGGGGGCTTATCCGGGAACCATGAGGGATCACGGCTTCGGCGCCTTGGCCGCGTCGCTGCGTGCCTTGCGGGCGTCGGCCATGCGCCTGCGCTTCGCCGGCTCGACGTAGAGGATCTCGACGGCCTCCGCGATGATCTCCGCGAGATCGGCGATCTCGTCGGCCGCGTACTCCACGTTGTGGTGCACGCTGTCGTTGCCGACGACGCGGGCCTCGTTCATCGAGTCGACGACGTCCTGCGGCAGGCCCCGGTCGGCCAGTTCCTTGATCTTGCCGAGCAGGTTGTAGGCAGTGGCTCCCTGGTCCTTGCAGATCTCCTCGACCACGGCCCGGTAACCGACTCCGGCGAGACGGAAACCGCGGGCGCTCTCGGCGCGCGACGCCTCGGCGTACAGGGTCCGCACCATCTCCGGAACATCAGGGGACAGTTCGCGGGGCTCGGGCTCGGGCCACACCCGGCGGCGCCAACCGGACGGAGATGCCTCCTCGGCCTGCGCCAGTGCCGACCCCGGAGCCACTCCCTCGAACCCGACAAGCTCCAGAACCCCCCGGCTGCACAGATCACAGCTCCAGAGTTCCTCGTACACGACTGAGGCGGGGGTGGTCACAACCGAGCTGGTCGAGGGTTTCGGGTGGACCTGGCGGCGGTCCCTCAGGGTCATGGCTACGCCAACCGCGCATTCTGGATGGGGACATACGGCCCGCCTCCGTCCGAGGGATCGGCTCTGCAGAATGTCCACCATGCTCATAAGTTGGGAAGCCATGCGCCGAATCCTCCCGCCTCGCCCCCTGTATCCGCCAGGCGATTAGGCGCACCCCGGGATCCGGCGTTCCCCTCTGCGGGCGGGCTCGTCCGATCACGGATCCGGCTGGCAAGCCTCGCACGCGGTGGCCCATTGCTCCCGCAGGAAGACCCGCACCTGGACCAACGGCGCGGGGGTGAGGCGGCCCTTCGCCGCCCAGCAGTCGGGGCCCGTGTGCAGGACGAGAGCCCGTTTCTCGGACCGGTCGTGCCGCAGGGCCTCGAAGGCCCACGTCGGAGCCCGCTCGGTGACGCCGGACTACCGGATGCGGGCTCCGTGTCCGCCCGACAGCTCACCGACGCGCTCGACCAACTGCCCACCGCCGCAGCGTCCTAACGCCGAAAGGCTGCCGATGCGCCGAGGAAGCCCTGCTTACGGGGCCCGGTGTACTGCGTCGAGTACACCGTCGACTTCGGGTTCCGCGCTTCATTCGCCGAGCCCGGGCCCCAGATCGGCGATGTTCAGATCAGGCACCCGACGCCGCAGCGGCGGCTTCGGCCTCACTGCGGTTCTTCCGCTGTGCCCGGATGCCGTTGCCGCGCGGCTGGTTCCCGCCGCGGTCACGGGGCGGCTCTTCACCGATACCCGCGGTGTGGGGGAGCTTGGTGACCTTCAGTCCGGCGATGCGTCCGCGGGTGGCCTGGCTGGTGTCGCAGGTCAGCAACCGGACTTCGCGGGCGGCGATGGCCTGGATGGTAGCCGCCCGGTCGATGATCTCGTCGTCGGCGATCGGGAGCCGGACGTGGCCAGCCTGGTCGAGGACGATTTCCGCAGTGATCGCCCCACGGACGGACTGTCCTTTGCCGTGCCCTCTCGGGCGCAGGACTCCGGTGGTGCCGGTGATGATGGTCTCGTCCAGGCGTCCCAGGGTGTGGCCGGCGCGCCACCGGGGATGTGGCTGCCCGGATTCCTTGAGCCGGTCGAGTTCGTCGACCACCACGATGGGGAAGAGCAGGTGGATCTCCTCGTCCTCGGGCAGGCCCATCACCTCGTGGAGGTCGGTTTTCGCGAGCGGGGACGGGCTGTTGAGATAGAAGCTGGAGTCCGCAACGGCCAGCCAGATTGGCCCGCCCCACCGCCGAATGTGGGCCATGAGTGAGTCGGCCGCGGCGTCGAGTGCCGATGCCCGCTCGGCGAGTTCCATGCTGACCAGTCCGTTCACGAGGCGCTGCTGATCGGAACCAGCGAGGTGGCCGACACCGGCGAGAAGCTGGCCGTGGGTGCGGGTGAGTACGAGGCGGTCGATGTCCGTGTCGCTGATCTGTCCGCGCATGAGCCGAGCTGACTCGTTAGCCCACTCCAGGTAGCGCAGCAGCCGCCCGTAGGCCGTCTCCTCCCCGGGGCCCTGGGCGCTTGCTGCTGCGTTGCGGATCCTCCGCAGGTTGTCGTGGATGCCGTTGCGGTTGGCGCCGGGCAGAGGTGTGATGAGCATGCGCTGATCCTGCCAGGGTGGGGTGTGGCGCTAGCAGTAGCTGAATTTCCGGCCCCCAGAAAGCTGCGTTTGACCTGGGCCCACAGCACTCCAGCGATGTTGGGATTGAACCCAGACCACCGGCGTCGGGCCACGGTGTGTCGGCTTACCTCCGACGGCGGTTGCCAAACCGGCCCGGCCGCAGTCGGAGGTTGATGCGCTACTTCGTGATCACCCACTCCCACGCCGTCTTTCCGGCCTGTGAAGCGAAGCCACCGACTGCGGACAGTGCGAGGAAGAGCCCGGCGCGGACGGAGGGACGAGTCTTGCCCCGGCCGTCGGGAGTAGACATCATGAACGGGTTCCTCATGGAGTACCTCTCAGGTGGTTGAGGGCGCACAGAGAGCCCCCGGCAGCGGGCGCCAACCAACTTGCCGGTCGGGCTCTTTCTGTGTTCCTGGGCCTTTCCGTCCCAAGGATGTGGCAACGCCCCGACTCCTGGGGCCCCATGGCGGGCCGCCAGAAACCTCCGGAAGGCTGCCGTACGAACCCGTACGTCGCAGTAAGCTACGAAGCTATTTCTGGAAGTTTTTGGAAGGCTGGTGCGAGTGTGGGGCAACTCAAGAAGCCGGACGTTGCAGCCGGGCCACTGAAGGCCCTCAACGAGGCTCTGCACCAGCTGCACCTGGATGCGGGTGAGCCCTCTCTCCCCCGAATGGCGAAGGCATGGGCCGAGGGTTACCTGTCCGGTAAATACAAGACAACTCGGAGCACGTCCAGTGTCGGGGCGCTCTTCTCCAGTGGAGAACTGCCCAACGGGGAGGCCCTCAGCGACCTAGTCGCTCTGCTCATGACCGAGTTCATGGACACGCAAGACGGACAGGTCAAGGCGAAGCAGACCGAATTCCGCCGCCTGCGTACCGCGGCTGCCAACCATCTTCGAGCGCCCTCCCCCAGCGCCCTCGTCAACGGTCTCCGTCGGACGGGCAACGGATACCTGCGGCTCGCCGATGCCGTCCAGCAGGCCGAGAACCTGGATGCCCGCTCCATCACCGCGGCGAACCGCAGGAACGCCTACCTGCACGCGGCGACGGTGGCCACAGAGACCCTCGGCGTGGACGACACGGTCACGCAAGAGTTGAATCGCCGGTTGGACAACCTGGAGCCCGAGCGGTGGACAGAGTAATAGGCCGCAGGGCGGCTCCGTGGGTCCGGCTTGGAGGCTAGGTGCCCGGGGCCGTTGGAGACGGATCCTGCCCCGTTTCCGGGTCGGTCCCGCGGAACCTACAAATAGCCGTCCCCGCAGGTCGGGTGCTGACGATGCGGACAGGATGGCCGTCCGGCGCCAGCGTGCCGCCGGGTCTCACGGACGCAGACAAGACCGAGACCTCCGCCTCAGCGCGGCAGCGTGTATGTGCGGGCCTGTGGGCTGTCGAGGGTCATCGCTGCCTTCGCCGTCTGACTCCGCGCACGAGGATGATGCCCACCCCACGGACCACGAGGTGGGCACCACTGCGTGTCACGGCGCATCAGCCCGGAACGTCTTCACCGTCCCCCGCCCGGCTCCGCGACTTTGACGACCACCTGCCCTCATACATGTACCGGGCAAGCCCCTGCCTCCGCGAACTCCTCGTCAGGGTCCTCGGCCCGGAGGCCGCGACCCAACTCCCTGAGACGTGACCGGCCGGTGACCCCCACCGCCGCCGGTCTCAGCCGCTCCCGCTGTCTGGACAGCGTTTACGCGCGCGCTACTTTCCCCTCAGTCCCGGCTGAGCGAAAGCTCAGACGCCGGCGGGAGCAGGCAAGGCCAGCGCGCTTTGCAGCGACGGATCCACGAATTCAAGCCTGCTGTCAAACCGATGCTGAAGATTACTGACCAGCCGGGCAATGGCATTGCCACATCCGCCGGGCTCCAGATGGACCCGCATCCACTGACGGCCGATTTCCATTCTGACCTGCTGACCGACGTGCAAATCGACCGCGTCGACGTAGACCACATCGTCCTTGAACTGTGGGATTCCCCACAATCGGAATGGCTGTCTGGCCGCAAACAAGCTCGCGGCAAACTGCTCCATGTCCGGGATCTCACGGCTGAATCGAATGGAGATCGGGCCCCCGCTGAACGTGAACCCGTCCTCAGAACTGCCGTCGAGCGGGCTCCACGCCAATGAAGAATGTTCACACAGCTCTACAAGATTTCGATATCTGTCCACGATGATGCTCACGAACTGGAGATGATATTCAAAGTCTCCCGTGACTGCGAATCTCCCCATACGGTGAACCGCTTCGTCGAGCCTGCCGATGGAGTCCCGGACAGATACCTGAACACTGTCAAAGGAGACCGCAGAGCGGTAGTTATCCTCCTCCGAGATATAGGCGAGAAGCCGCTCGGCACCACCACCTGAGAGGTTGATGCTCAGGTCTTGCGCTGGATCACTGGCGGGCAGGAAGTCATGCCCTTGGAATTTTGTTTTGACGCGGTTCGAACTGGAACCCGGCCAAAGGTTCTGCAGATGATTCGACGGCAGCCAGAGCCAGTCCAGCTCTCGGTGACTCTCGATCTTTTCTTTCAAGATCGGGAGGATCCCACCCATAGGCATTTTCGTATGGAGGGACCAGAAGCGGCCCTGAAGCTGGTCGACCCACACCTCGCCGCCATCGACGAATGCTCGTTTGACGTAGGCGTCGTCCGTCTCCACGAAATTCGAGGAACCGAAGATGGTCGCCATGATGTCGTCCGGCGAGGAGGACCCACTCGGGTCGTGTGCCTCCACCACGATGGTCCTGGTGGGAGAGGACACATCGCACCCCAAGCGATCGATCATGTCCGCGCGCGTGGTCATGACGCCTCCTCTCCTTCCAGGCCCTCTTCTTCATCGTCAGACGGTTCGGAGGGATCTTCCAGCTCGGAAGACCCTTCGACATCGGCGAGCAGATCGAGCTGGTTGGGATCGACCGACCTCCCCCTGCGTCGTCTAGATACCCGCGCCAGTGACTGATACGCGACGGTGCGCCCTCGGTGGTCAAACTCCTCAGGGGTACGAAGTAGCCTTACCACACCTTCGGGCCCACCGCCGGGCGATTGCTCGTAACGATACGTGTCGGGCTCTTCGGCACTCAGTTGACGCAGAGCCGTTTGGAATCGCTTGGCGATCTGCTGCCTGACCGCCTGTTGGTATCTTCTGTAATGAACGCACAGATCTTCGGCGATTCGGGGCACCGAGATTTCTTCAGTCCTTCGGGCTGCGGCCTTGATGAGGTACGGGCGCAGCTTGTCAACGAAGACCGAGGCGGGCGAGTCGTGATCAAAGTCAATGATTCGCGCTGGTGGTGCAAGTAGCTTGACCGATCCTCCGGGGAAAGCGTCCCGGAGGATCTTCGAGGCCTTGCCCGCTCGCCTTAAGGTGACCTCGGAATCACCGACCGTCAGCAGTGCATAGTCGGCGGAAATACTGTCCAGTCCCTGAATGACTCGGTCAGATTTATCGGCGAGGCAGACGTACAGCACCTCCGACGTCAGCGGCTCCCTGTTGCTGAGCGTAATAGCCGCGGCAGTGACGACCGATTTCGGGTCGATCATTCCGTAGCGTTCGGCCTGCTCGTTCTCAATGTTGTTTCCTGACTTGCACTCGCAGAAAACGAGGTGAGACTCGGCCTCGTTGAGCAGGACGACATCAATTGTCACTCTGCCGCCCGCAGAGCAGGCCACGGTGATCTCAAGACCCACGATCCTGAATCCGGCCCGGGTTAGCACGGCAGGGTTGATGTCGTTCGGCGTACATAGGCCCAAGAGGGCATTGACCGGCACCAAGCGCTCTTCCAACGACGCCCCCCTGGCGAATGTGTTTGCGGGTGATGGTAGCGGCTGCTCCCGTAAGTCCGGAAGATCTAATATGATCCGATGTTCTTGACTAGAACATGCGTACCCATGTTCGTCATCTGCGGCAAAAGTCGATCCGCCAGCCTGGTCGGGTGGACCTCGCCCGTGTCGGCCGAAGATCCTGATTCGTGGGAGCGGCACGACCGGGCAGCAACATGGAGTGGGTTAGAGAACGTGGGGGTGGCTGTCGATCCATGACAGACCGCCGAGATCGAGGTGGTGGCGGGCGCGGGTGACCGCGACGTAGGCGAGGCGCGCGTCGGTGTCGCTGACCGGTTCCGGGATCGGGCAGCCTTGGGCGTCGTGCTGGTCGGTGTCTTTGGGCGGGGGGAAGTCGTCGGCGATTTTGACGGCGGCCCATTCGCGGCCCTTGGCCTTGTGGGCGGTGGAGACGGTGACGTCGGCGTGCTGCTCGTCGGTGAGTTCGTCGACGGCTGCAAGGATGGCGTCGGGTCCGTGGGTGTCGACGAGATCGACGAAGGGCTGGAGATCGCCGCCGGCGGGATCGTGGGCGGCGTAGTCCTGGAGTTCGCCCCAGGAGGCGAACAGGACCAGTTCTGGATGGTTCGTGCGGCGGCCTTGCTTGAGATCGAGAGCCGCGAGCGCTAGCGCGGTTAGTGTGTTGCCGCCGCGGGTCAGGGCGACGCGGTGGCCGCCGGCGAGCAGCTTCATGGCTTCGGTCATGGCGCCGATGTTGGTGCGGCACAGAACCGCGTCGGGGCGGGCGAGGGTGCCGACCTCGGTGGGGATGGCCTCGGTGCCGGTCAGGCGGATGGGTGCATCGGCAAGTTGCAGCCAGCGGTTGGCCTGCTCGGCCAGGCGGGGGCCGAAGCGGAAGGAGCGGGTCAGGGTGAGGGATGTGGCGTCGAAGCCGGTCATCACGTCGCGGGCGCCGCGCCAGCCGTAGATGGCCTGGGCGGAGTCGCCGACCATGACGAGCTGGGCGTGGTCGCGCTGGGCGGCGAAGACCTGTTCCAGCACAGGGTTGGTGTCCTGGGCCTCGTCGAGGAAGAGGAAGTCCGCGTCGATCTTCGGTTCGGTCAGGGCCCACATCTTCAGATAGTGGTCGTGTTCGAAGCGGACGACCCTCTGGTCGGGGTCCTGCAGGTCGGCCCAGGCCTTGACGGCGAACGGCAGGACCTCGGCGGCGAGTTGGGCTTGTTCGGCCGGGGTTCCCAGGCCGCGCAGGTGCGGTACGTGGCGGCGGTCCAGGGTGCGGTCGGCGGAGTGGCAGTAGCGGGTCAGGGTGCGCAGCACGGTGTGAGACAGGGTCCGATGGCTGACGTCGTGGTCGCCGATACGGATGGCGCGGGTGATGCCGAGGTTCTGGCCGGTCTTCCAGGCGGGCTGGCGGGGACTGTTCAGGCGGTGGGTGTAGCGGTGGCCGAGGGCGGCGTAGGCCGTGGCGTGGGCGGTCTTGCAGAGCACGGTCCGGGGGAAACGCGATGAGGCGTCATGGGCGATGTCCTTGTTGAAGGCGAGGTAGCGGCCGTGGCGTGTGGTGCCGGCGGCGAGCAGGTTCAGCGTGCTGGTCTTTCCGGTGCCGGCGCCTGCTTGCAGGACGAGGTGGTGGCCTGCGCGGAAGGCGTCGGCTGCTTCGGTCTGTTCGTCGGTCGGGGTGGGCAACAAGGACTCCGCGGAAGAGGGAGGGCGGCAGGGGGGAAGAGGATGGTGTCGGCGGTCGGCTCCGTGGAGTGCCGCACAGGCCCTACTGGCCCGGTGGTGGGCGGTGGGCGAGAAGGGTGCTGGCCGTGCAGGCCAGCACTTCCTCGGCTGTGTGGTGGGCGAGCAGCCTTTCCAGTTGTGCCGTCAGTCGCTGGGCGCGTTCTCGTTTGTGGCGGGTGACGGCTGCGGTCACGCTCTGGCTGAGGAAGTCCTGGGGCCGCTGGCCCCGGGCGGCTGCGGCCTGGTGGATGGCGGTGCGGGCGGAGTGGCTGAAGGCTACATTGAGCCGGACCTGGCCTCGGTGGTCCGGGTAGTGGGTGGTCAGAACGTCGATGGGCAGCAGGGCATTGAGCTGGTGGCGCAGCCGGTGCAACGCGCGGCCGGGACTGCTGGCCTGTTGCACGGCCATCAGCCGGGTGCGTTCCGCGTTGGCGGCCAGCGCCACGGTGCGGCGGGCGCGGTGGAGTTCGGCGGTGGTGGCGGGCCGGGTGAGGGCGATCTCGATGGCGTGGTGCGGTGTCACAGGCGGCCCGCCTCCCGTCCGCGCTCTGATGGGCCGGGGCGCCGGGTGCGGTTGGGTAGACGAGTGTGGATGTGCTCGTGATGGATGAACGGGTCGAAGGGTTCCCAGTCGGCGACTGTCAGGTCCGGGGCCGAGGGGGTGGCAGCGTGCTGCGTACAGCGCTGGGTGCGCCAGCGCAGCTGCTCGACGTAGGGCAGGCGGGTGAGGTCGTAGACGGCCATCACCGCGGTGGGCAGGGCCAGTTGACCGGTTGCGGCGGTGGCCGGCATCAGGCGCCAGGTGCCTGCGGGGGCGTCGGGGGTGAGCAACGTGCTGGTGCAGCGGTGGCGGAGCCGGGTCTGCGCGACGCACTGGATCTCGTCCACGGGACGGGTGGCGAGGTAGCGGACGTACAGGAGCCGCACGACGGGCCGGGCCGGACGGCATACGGCCGATGTCGCTGGCTCAGCCTCCAGCGGTGCATAGGGCGTGAAGGCCCCGGCATCGATCAGGCGGCGGGTGTTGACCGCCAGACGGCGGCGCAGTCCGGCCAGCTCGGGCGGGGCTGGCGGAGTGCCCCGCGCGGGGCAGAGCACGGCGTGCGCCACGCGGCACCAACTGCTGCCGTCGCCCGCGGGGTGGGCGACGCCGGAGCTGACGTGCCAGCGGCAGGAGTCGGGCACCTCGGCGACCGGCAGTTCGGGGGGATGCAAGCGCACAGGCCGCTGATTGACGCCCTGGTACCACTCGATCCGGTTGCCGCAGTCACGGCAGCGGTCACTCTGGCCGCAGCGCAGGAGCCGGCTGGGACCGTCGGGATCCACGCGGAGGAAACGCCGCGCGTGAACGGAGACGGGGCTGCCGTCGCAGTGCCGTCGTGAAGGTGGGGATGTGGAGCGCATGTGCGCGAAGATCGCGGATGACACGCCGGGCAGCCGTCATCGGCACCGTAAGAGTCCCCCGTCCGGCCCCATTCATGGCAACGGGTGTGCGAGCGTACACTCACACGTTCGCCCCCGGATCACCGGTTCGGGTGATGAATGACGACGCCTGACGGGGGTCGTCAGGCGTCGTCCGGGCCAGGTGAATCGTGGCCCCGGCAGAGGAAGCCGAAGAGGTCCTCGACCGGCGTGCTCAACGCATGGGCAAGGGCGTGCCACGTCTTCAGGGTCCCGATAGTGCGGCCCTGCTCGATCTCGATGAGAGTGCGCCTGGCCAGGCCGCTGCGGGCGGCGAGCTCGTCGTAGCTCCAACCTCGCACCGCCCGCAGACGCGCGAGCTCCAGGCGCAGCGCGTCGAGATTCGGATCGGGCGGGAAGATCGTCACTCGTCAATCCGACGGTGCAGCCACCTGCCCTGTCAGTGCAGACCTCTGCCCTACTTTCCTGTCGGTCGTCCAGACGGGTGGGCAGAGGTCTGCACTATCGTGCGGCTGTCAGCCACTTCCAGCCGCCTGCGTGGGGCGGTTCGGTGCGGATGGGCGGGAGGAGCGCGTGCCCGATGAGGCTCTGCACAACACACGCGGTAGTGCGGCGCGTCTGGACGGTCGAACTGCGGTCGCAGTCGGGCGGACCGGTGCTTGCCTGTCCTCTGTGCGTGCCGGCAGTTCAGTCCCTGGAGGCATCCTCCGCGCGGTCGGCGGTTCTTGCTCATCTGGCCGGGCATGCCCGCCGTGACGTCCTCGCTCCCCATCTCCGGATCTGCCAGTGCCGGGAACGGGGCTGCCGGTGGCATCCGCACCATCACGGGTGTGCCGGTTCCGTGCTGCTGGTGCTCATGCGCGAGCATGGCGGCCGGATCTGGCGCCTGGCTGACATGTGCGCTGCCTGCGCGGGAGCAGTTCCCCACGCTGCGGCTGTTCCGGACACCTTCACGTCCTGCAGATCCGGCCCAGCCCGCGCCCGACGGCGGGGGAGTCGGCCTCATGAGCACGACCAACGACGGCGCGTACGGGAGACGCTCACCCAGCTCGCAACGGTCCTGCCCCGTTTCTCCTCTCCGATCGCCCGGCTGCTCGCGCTGCAGTGCGCGCTCCGCGCCGACGGCCACGGACAGGTGCACCTGCCGGGCGGGCTCCTGCGCGCGATGCGCCTCGGCGGTCATGCCATGCCCTGGCAGGAACTGGAACACGCCGGCTGGCTGCGCTGCCTACCGGCCGGCATGACCAAGGGGCAGGGCGGCGTGGAAGCGCAACTGCTCGATGCCGACGCCCTCACGCCGGCGCCCGGCCGGACAAGCCGGGCACGGGCCGCGCACTGGGCGCTACACCCGGCCCCGCTGGCGGTGGCCCGAGCCGCACCGCCGGCGATACAACTGACCGCTCTCGTGCTGGCCGCACACACGGGAGCGGACACCGGGCGAGCCGACGCCGACCAGCTCACCCGCCTGTGCGCAATGTCGCAGGCCCAATTGGATGACCTCTTCGACCGGCTGCTGCACGCGAACGTCCTGGAAGCGTGGAACTGCGACGACGACGCCGGTGAAGTTCACTGGAAGGCGCGTCCAGGTCATCAGCGTGAGCCGTAGCAACCGGCCATGTCGCCGCCGCGCGGGAGGGCTGCTGCTGGATGTCTTCGGCCGTGACGGGGTGCTCAAGCCGGTTCCTGCCCATAGAGTTCCGTCGCTCGGCACTCAGTCTCGGCTAACCCCAATCGACTGATCACTGCGCCTCATTCGCACGCAATGGCGAACCGGATAAGGAGTTACATGTGGTCCTCTCAGACCTCAACCAGGGTGCGGGTCATCGCTGCTGAGGGCCGCGGACCGCTCAGCTGGTGCCGACTGAAGAAGACTGCCGGAGCAGTCGGGACACTGTCCTTCACGTGGGACATCACGTTGCTGCGATCCGTCGCCCCTTCAGCTATCTAGGCATCGGAGAACCGACAGGTGTCGCAACCAAACAGGGGAGCCATTGGCGGCGCCGCTGGGGAAGCAGGCAGTGGTCATCGGGCTGGTGCCGCTGCTTTGATCGCTGCTTATGGGCTTCTCGGTGAGCGTGTGCCGTGGCTCAGCTCCCTGGCCGCCCCGGAGCGGATGCTGCTGGAAGCCGACGTGCATGTCGACGACATCGCCGTCGACATGGCTGACGGCTCCCATGTGTTCATCCAGGCCAAGAACAGCGGTGACCGCGCTTCTCTCACCGCTGCCCTGAAGCAGTGGTGCGCAGCAATCAGGGCGGGGGAGTGTACGGCGGTAGACGAAGTTCTCCTGGTTGTCGGACAGAAGTGGACCGATGACCTCATGGAGTTGGCACAGGCGCTTGACGCGCGTCGCGGCGGCGCATCGCTGACATCCACCGCGCAACTCGCTGTCGACGAGCTCAAGGTCCAGGCGGTCCGCCTTGGTCTGACCGAACCACAGGCAGACCTGCTGCTGGGCGTGGCCAAGATCAAGCAGTTGGAGGCCGACGAGAACGGCCGGGACGAGGCTTTGGGAGCAGCGTGCCTCAACGCTGCCATCGTCACTGCAGGCCATGGACTGCCAGCGTTCCAGGCCATGCGAGCCCGCCTGAAAGATCGCGCGAAAACCCGCACCCCGTCCGACGTAAACATGTGGCGTCAGTGGCTGACCGATGCCGCGCTGCCGCTGACTGCCGATGCTGGCGGGGCACTGGCCGCGCGCCTGCAGGCCGAGGACGACGCGGTCGCTGCTTACAGGCGCAGGTGGGCCCAGAAGCAGGATGTGCTTCCGCTGGCCGACCTGGGCTTGAACCTGACCTCCCTGGACGTGCCTGGGCTGGTGGAGGATCTGCGTGCCACGCCTCTCCATGCCCCCGACACTGAGATCGGGACTCTTGGTAACGACCTGGTCTCGATCGTCCGCCGTCAGGGTCAGCTCTTGTTGGTCGGCCGTCCTGGGATGGGCAAGAGCGTGGCCCTGCGACTGATTGCCGCCGCATGGGCCAGCCAGCCCAATGCCCCCGTGCCGGTCTGGCTCCGTCTGCGTGACCTTCAGGTGTGCCTGCCAGTCGCAGGCCCATATCGGCTCCGGATCGACGATGTTGTTCAGGTTGCAGCAGATACCGAGTACCCCTCCTTGAGAGCGGGGTTGGCTCGCCGGATAGAGGCTGGCGAGGTGCTGCTCCTCCTGGACGCCCTGGACGAGGTGCATGAGCGTCAGGGCCCCGTCGTGGAGGCGCTGGCTGCGCTGATCGGCGACCTGCCCTCGACCATAGACGTCGTGGTGACTTCTCGGCACTCGTCCGTAGCGGCTGCATCTGTCCTGCAACTGCCCTGCTATGAGCTGGGAGAGCCGAGCAGTCTGGAACAGACCGCCCGCGTGCTCCTGGAAGAACTCTCCATGGCAGGAGATGACTCCCAGAAGACCCAGGAACAGTGGATCTCGGAACGCACTCAGCGCATCGGCCGCTCCCGGGAGTCCGAAGCCGATCTGTGGCGGGTGCCGCTGCTCGCAATGCTCATGGTTCTGACCATTGCGCGGCGCCCATTGGGCTCAGTCCCAAACACCCGTGCTGGCCTACTCGTTGGTGTCCTGCGCGACAGCGTTCACCGATGGGACTTCCGACGGCCCGACGCCGTCGTGCCTGGCATGGACTCGTCCCTGGCCGGCGACCCTCTGCTGGACTGCTATCAGGACATTGCGCATCTGGTCATTGCCGGAGACCCGCCCTGGGACGAGGCGAAGAACGCAGTGGAGCACCGTCTGCGGCACCACTGGGGGCTGGCTCCGGGGGTTGCCGCAAGTGGCGCAGAGAAGATCGTTGACTACTGGGACGCGACAGCGGGGGTGTTCATCACACATACCCATCGCGGCGCGCTCAATGCCCGCGTCCGGCTGTTTGCGGAGATCGGGGAGGTGCAGTGGGTTGTGCGGGACACCACACAACTCCAAGGCTGGATGACCAGTGTCCTCCACGACGCGGACCGCTATGAGAGTGCCCGGCTTGCTGCCAGTCTGTCTCCCGCAGCCGCCGACGAACTGATCCGGTGGGCACTCCACGTTGGCGATGATGCGCTCGACCTCGTCTACGACGCGCTCGATGACGGGGCAGTGTTCGTCCCCACCGCACTCACAGCTGTCCGTGACGCCCAGCTTGACCGGCTCCCCACCATCAAGGAACCAGACCGAGCCAAGGGCGTCACCGGGTTTCTCAGTCTGTTTCAGGCTCCCCCGGCGGCACAGCTCGCGATCCGCCTTGCCGACGACGACCTCACCTGCGAGCAGACCGATCGACTAATCGCAGCGACCGCGAAGCTGGGATCTCACCAGGCTGCCGTAGTGGAGGCGTTGTGCGCCTGCAGGACCGCACGGAAGCGAGGAACGGCACTCACCGCGGCTGAACTCGACACCGTGGCGACGGCCCTATACGGACTCCCTAGCGGGGACAATCCCGAGCCAGTCGAGGAGAACCTCCCCAGGCTTCGCCTGGCAGGGATCGAACCCCTCATCCGCGCCGCCCTCATCCACCTCCTGCCCTCACGCCCAGACATCGCACCTGCCCTCGCCACCGCAGCGCGGTCGTACACCACAACAGGCTTCTGCCTCTGGTTGACGACCGAGCTGGATCACCTTGGATTCGCAGCGGCGGCCCGGGCCATGACCCAACCGATCCCATCGTCCGCGACCATAATCATGAGATGGGCCGACGAGAGAGCAGCGCTGTTCCGGCTTCTTGGTGGACTCGCCGAACCGCGACCCGTCCTCGCCGCCAGCGAGGCGTGGCACCTGAACGATGCCGCCGCCTTCGTCGCCACCCTCGGCATCGCTAAAGCCATGGCGACCGTCCCCGACCAAGCGGTGCAGCAGCACCGTAATCTCACCGAGCGGTTGTGCCGCGCCACCTTGGACGGCACCGGATTGGCTCCCGACCTCGTCGCCGCACAGCTGCAATCACTGGACAGCGAAAACGACCCAGACTGGGGACTGCTCTTCAAACACAGCACCCGGTTGCTCCCCCGAAAGGTTCAGCCGAGCACGGTTGACACGGACCTCATTTTGGAGGCCCTGCACACGGGGAATCCGTGGCTCGCCCAGCTATCCTTGCGACTCACGGACGGCGCCCAGTCCGTCCCTTCGTCGCTGCCCCAGCAACTCGCTGAAGCGCTGGCACAGATCCCGGCCGTGGCCCGGGTGATGACGGCCACGCTCCTCACGCTTCGCTGGCCTCTGCGTTCCCTTCCCACGCAGGACCCGGTTATCCGTGCGGGGATCGCCCGAGTAAAGGCGCAGCAACTGGCTTCTCAGCACCAACACCGTGACGCGTCTGCCTTCCTATGCGACGTCGACCTCCTCGTCCGTGAAAAGGCAGTCGACGGCCTCACCGACATCCCGGCAGCGGACCGGTCTCATCTCGAAGCAGCACTGGCAGTGCCGGCGCGGCAATGGACTTGCGTGTGGTGCGGCACTCTGCAATCCGTCGAGACTGACGCCTGTCCGAATCGACACTCCCGCCCGCATCCGAAGCTGGCTCAACAGCGAGTATGAGTCTGGCGAGACGCAACGCTTCCCCGCCATCCGAAGCCCCATCGGTCGGCCCTGAACCACGACTCCCCAGTCACACCCTTGAAGGGAGTCGGCTTCGCTTCGCGAGTAGACCCATCCCTGCGAAGTCGCCTGGGTCAGCGTTTGACGCGGTTGCGGACGGCGAGGACCGCGAGGCCCAGAAGGACGGGCTCGGCCAGGCGGGAAGTCATCTCGATGTAGGTGCCGGCGGTGGTCAGGTCCTGGTCGGCGGAGCGGAAGACCACCGAGTTGAGCGTGACGTGCAGGGCCTTCTCGAAACGCTCGCCGGTGAACCGGTTCCCCGTGGGGTTGTGCGGTTCGTCCTTGTCGATCTCGAAGGTAACCGTGCCTCCGCTGGCGGGGATGGTGCCGGTCGCTTCCTGCTTCGGGGCGTCCTTGGGGAGGTCAACGCTCATCAGGAGCACGATGGTGACGAGCATGGCGGCGGCGAGCCAGCCCAGGGCCCGGGAAGCGCGCAGGCCGTAGCCGGACAGCGCCCAGTAAGCGGTCAGAAGGCTTCGCTCGCTTCGGGGGATGTCGTCGGCGTGGCGGCGCATCTGTCGGGTAGGCCCCGCCCCTCTCGGGACGAGGCCCCCCTCAGAACCGTGCGTGCGGGTTTCCCCGCACACGGCTCAAGCAGACCGCGGGGACAGCACGTGATTCTGCTGTTG
>NZ_PJME01000087.1 GCF_002954775.1 Streptomyces geranii | reverse complement strand
CGCTCCCCCCCCCCCCCCCCCCCCCCCCCCCCCCCCCAGCCCGTCCGGCGTTTGAGGACAAAGCGGGGGTCCGGGGGCGGCAGCCCCCAGGGATGGGACGGGTAGGGGCGGCGGGGGCGAGGAAAAGCCCTGCCTACCCGCTACACCCGCACGCTCAGACGCTCCGCCGAACCCACGGCCACGTCCCCACCCCGATCCCCAACGCGATCACATGCCCCCAGTTGGTCATCGGGTCGCCGTACGCCACGAGATCCTGGATCAGCATCCCGCCGAACACCACCAGCAACGGCCACCCCACCCACCCCCGCAACACCCCCGCCAACGCCCCCACACTCGCCGCCACCCCAAAGCTGATCCCGTAGTCGAGCCGGTGCAACGACGTCTCCGGCAACCACCCCACCAGCACCCCGACCCCCACCGGCACCTCCGTCGCGAGAGTGGCCAGCACATGCCCGAGCGCGAACACCGACGCCGTACGCAGGCCCCCGATCCGGCGTTCCAGCGCCGTGAGGACGAGCAGGAACACCACGGCGTACGGCGAGGTCACCCCGCCCGCGACCCACAGCGCGCTGGTGACCAGCACGAACACGGGGGTCCATAGGAGGTGGGCTACGTCCGTGCTGGAGCCCTGGTGGAGGGCGTGCACGAGGGCCGGGTCCGCGTGTTCGGCGACGAGCGTCGTGACGAGGAGGACGGCGGCGAAGGTGAAGGTGAAGGGCGTTCCGGTGGGGGTGGGCAGGAGCCGCCAAGGGCGCGGGAGCCGGCCGCGGCGAGCGGCCACGGGCGGTACGGGCACGGCTCGCGCCGGTCCCCGCTGTCTCGGCATGCCGTCCAGCAGTCGTACGCCGTCCGCGACGGGCAGCTCGGAGGGCGCCGGGGCGTCCGGCGTCGCGTCACCTTTCGTACCGGCCCGTTCCACGGTGAGGCGCTCCTTCCGTTTCGCCCCAGCCTTCGCCCCCCACCCGCCCCTGTCTGTGACCCGCGCCACGCTCCGGCCGATTCACAGCAAGCCGACAGCCCTCACCTGTCCTCACCGGCCGTCACCAGTCGTCACCGAAAATGGCTGAACCCGCGGTCGACGCACTGCGAAGATGCCCCCATGAGCCGTTCGACCACGCCCTACGCCGCCCCCGAAGTCCTGGACCGCCGCGACGGCCCGTACGGCGAGGTCGTGCTGCGGCGGCACGGTGAGTTACTCCAGATCATCGCCAACGGGTGCTTCCTGATGGACACCTCGGACGGCCGCTCGGAACGCCTCCTCATGGACGCCGCCCTCGACGCCCTCGCCCCCGGGACCCCCTCACCCCACGCCCTCATCGGCGGCCTCGGCGTCGGCTTCTCCCTCGCGCACGCCGCCGCCGACCCCCGCTGGGGACGTATCACCGTCGTCGAACGGGAACCCGCGATCGTCGAATGGCACCGGCAGGGGCCGCTGGCGGAAATCTCGGGAGCCGCGTTCTCCGATCCGCGCACCGAGATCGTCGCAGCCGATCTCCTCGCTTACGTCAATGAGACCTCCGCCACATTTGACGCGCTCTGTCTCGACATCGACAACGGCCCCGACTGGACCGTCACGGAGGACAATCTGGGCCTGTACTCGCAGGCCGGACTGGCAAGCTGTGCAAGGGTGTTGAGGCCGGGCGGAGTGCTCGCCGTGTGGTCCGCGCAGCCCTCACCGGAATTCGAGGGAACTTTACGGAATGCCGGATTCCGGGGGGTGCGTACCGAAGAGATCCCGGTTGCCCGAGGAGTACCGGACGTGGTCCATCTCGGCATCAGACCTGGATAGCCCTCATGCGGTGGCTGCCCGTACTCTGCTTCCCTGACGCCGATCACTCATCCGATCAGTCGTGCGTCAATCGCAGTCATGCGCGGACAGGCGCAGCCAAGGAATCACCCCACTGGTTCCGGAAAGCACACTTCAGGGGCGGGCGATGGAGCAGACACAGACCTCCCAGAACAGCGCGACGGCGACCCAGGGCGCCCAGCGCCGGGTCCTCGTCGTCGAGGACGACCCCACGATCGTCGACGCCATCGCGGCCCGGCTGCGCGCCGAGGGATTTCTCGTGCAGACCGCGGGCGACGGCCCGGCCGCCGTCGACACCGCCGAGGCCTGGCAGCCCGATCTGCTGATCCTCGACATCATGCTGCCTGGCTTCGACGGGCTTGAGGTCTGCCGGCGCGTGCAGGCCCAGCGGGCCGTGCCCGTACTGATGCTCACCGCGCGCGACGACGAGACCGACATGCTGGTCGGGCTCGGGGTCGGCGCCGACGACTACATGACGAAGCCTTTCTCCATGCGCGAACTGGCCGCACGCGTGCACGTGCTGCTGCGCCGGGTCGAGCGGGCCGCCATCGCCGCGTCGACGCCGCGTTCCGGCATCCTGCGCCTCGGCGAGCTGGAGATCGACCACGCGCAGCGGCGGGTGCGGGTGCGCTCCGAGGACGTGCATCTCACGCCCACCGAGTTCGACCTGCTCGTCTGTCTCGCCAACACCCCGCGCGCCGTGCTCTCGCGCGAGCAGCTGCTCGCCGAGGTCTGGGACTGGGCGGACGCCTCCGGCACCCGGACCGTCGACAGCCACATCAAGGCGCTGCGCCGGAAGATCGGCGCGGAGCGCATCCGTACGGTGCACGGGGTCGGTTACGCGCTGGAGACACCGACGCCATGAACCGGGGGCGGCCGGCCGCGCGGAGGAGCCCCGGGGAACCCTGGGGCGGCGTACGCCCGTTCTCGATCAAGACCAAACTGGGCGCTCTGGTCGTCGTCTCGGTACTCATCACCACCGGTCTCTCCATGATCGCGGTGCACACCAAGACGGAGATCCGCTTCATCACGGTCTTCTCGATGATCGCCACACTGCTGATTACGCAGTTCGTGGCCCATTCGCTCACCGCGCCGCTCGACGACATGAACGCGGTGGCCCGTTCCATCTCGCACGGCGACTACACGCGCCGGGTCCGCGAGAACCGCTGGGACGAACTCGGCGACCTGGCCCAGACGATCAACGTCATGGCCGACGAGCTTGAGGCCCAGGACCACCAGCGCAAGGAGCTGGTGGCGAACGTCTCGCACGAGCTGCGCACCCCCATCGCGGGTCTGCGCGCGGTGCTGGAGAACGTCGTCGACGGCGTCTCGGCCGCCGACCCCGAGACCATGCGCACGGCCCTCAAGCAGACCGAGCGGCTCGGGCGGCTGGTGGAGACCCTGCTGGACCTCTCCCGGCTCGACAACGGCGTGGTCCCGCTGCGCACCCGCCGGTTCGAGGTGTGGCCGTATCTCTCGGGCGTCCTCAAGGAGGCCAACATGCTCGCCGCCACGCGCGCGGGCATCGCGTCGGGCTCCGGCGGGCACACCCGCAACGACGTCCATCTGCACCTCGACGTCAACCCGCCCGAACTGGTCGCGCACGCCGACCCGGAGCGCCTGCACCAGGTCGTCGCCAACCTGATCGACAACGCGGTCAAGCACAGCCCGGCGCACGGCCGGGTCACGGTGAAGGCGCGGCGCGGGGAGCGGTCCGAGTCGCTGGAGCTGGAGGTTCTGGACGAGGGTCCCGGCATCCCGCGCTCCGAGTGGCACCGGGTCTTCGAGCGGTTCAACCGCGGCGGCGTCAGCTCGCCGCACGGGCCGGGCAGCGACGGCGGTACGGGGCTGGGGCTGGCCATCGCCCGCTGGGCCGTGGATCTGCACGGCGGCCGGATCGGAGTGGCCGAATCCGAGCGGGGTTGCCGGATTTTGGTCACCCTTCCGGGAGAGTCATCTATCCCAAGTTGACGTAAAGTTCGAAGCGGAGCCGCAAGATCCACCTGACGTCCGCGCTGACGGACGCGCGTGGACACGTGTGATTGATCACAGGCCCGCGCAATTCGTGCGCCCTCTCGACAATCTCGGCGTCCCTCTTGTGTCCCTTTCGGACCGGAACCCCGCTTGTTTCCCGCCATTTCACCCCCCGAAACCCGATTCTCGATGTGACTTACGCGACGATGAACGGGCCCGGACTGACCTTTCGGCCACGGGGGCGTAGCCTTAATTCCCGCTGTCCATCACCTTGTGAAGCCACCTTGTGAAGCGGAAGAGGGCGGTTGCCGCCGTGTCGCCACAGTCCCCCAGTAACTCATCGAGCATCTCGACCGACGAGCACGCAGGTAACCCTGCGGCTGCGTTCGGACCCAACGAGTGGCTCGTCGACGAGATCTATCAGCAGTACCTCCAGGATCCGAACTCCGTAGACCGAGCCTGGTGGGACTTCTTCGCCGACTACAAGCCCGGGGCGGCTGCCGCCCCCACGGCTACGGCGGGTGCTGCGGCCACGGGGGCCGCAGGTACCACCACGACCGCTCCAGCGGCTCCGGCCGCCCCCGCGGCTCCCGTGACCGCTGCCGTCCCCGCGCCGGCCCCGGCGGCTGTACCCCAGCCCGCCGCCGCCCCGGCACCCGTCGCCCCGGTCGCGAAGCCCGCAGCGGCTCCCGCGCCGGCCGCCACCGCCGCCAAGCCGAAGGCCGCCCCGGCGCCCCAGGCCGGCGCTGTGGCCGGTAGCGGCGCCGTGGACGGTCCCGAGTACGTGACGCTGCGCGGCCCCTCGGCCGCTGTGGCGAAGAACATGAACGCCTCGATCGAGGTGCCCACGGCCACGTCCGTGCGCGCGGTCCCGGTGAAGCTGCTCTTCGACAACCGCATCGTCATCAACAACCACCTGAAGCGCGCCCGGGGCGGGAAGATCTCCTTCACCCACCTCATCGGCTACGCGATGGTGCAGGCCATCAAGCTCATGCCGTCGATGAACTACTCCTTCCAGGAGAAGGACGGCAAGCCGACCCTCGTCAAGCCGGCGCACGTCAACTTCGGCCTCGCCATCGACCTGGTGAAGCCCAACGGCGACCGCCAGCTGGTCGTCGCGGGCATCAAGAAGGCCGAGACGCTGAACTTCTTCGAGTTCTGGCAG
Organism: Streptomyces geranii; assembly: GCF_002954775.1. Classification (GTDB taxonomy): domain Bacteria; phylum Actinomycetota; class Actinomycetes; order Streptomycetales; family Streptomycetaceae; genus Streptomyces; species Streptomyces geranii. Next base: position 15,314 of record NZ_PJME01000087.1, on the reverse strand, counting down.
GCCTACGAGGACATCGTCCGCCGCGCCCGCGACGGCAAGCTGACGATGGACGACTTCACCGGCGTCACGGTCTCCCTGACCAACCCCGGCGGCCTCGGCACCGTCCACTCGGTCCCGCGTCTGATGCCCGGTCAGTCGGTCATCATGGGCGTCGGCTCGATGGACTACCCGGCGGAGTTCCAGGGCACCAGCCAGGACACCCTGAACAAGCTCGGCATCTCCAAGGTCATGACGCTCACGTCGACCTACGACCACCGGGTCATCCAGGGCGCCGCGTCGGGCGAGTTCCTCCGGGTCGTCGCGAACCTCCTCCTCGGCGAGACCGGGTTCTACGACGACATCTTCGAGGCGCTGCGCATCCCCTACGAGCCGGTCCGCTGGCTCAAGGACATCGACGCCTCGCACGACGACGACGTCACGAAGGCCGCCCGCGTCTTCGAGCTGATCCACTCCTACCGGGTCCGCGGCCACGTCATGGCCGACACCGACCCGCTGGAGTACCGCCAGCGCAAGCACCCCGACCTGGACATCACCGAGCACGGGCTCACCCTGTGGGACCTGGAGCGCGAGTTCGCGGTCGGCGGCTTCTCCGGCAAGTCCCTGATGAAGCTGCGCGACATCCTCGGCGTGCTGCGCGACTCGTACTGCCGCACCACCGGCGTCGAGTTCATGCACATCCAGGACCCGAAGCAGCGCAAGTGGATCCAGGACCGCATCGAGCGCCCGCACTCCAAGCCGGAGCGCGAGGAGCAGCTGCGCATCCTGCGCCGGCTGAACGCGGCGGAGGCCTTCGAGACCTTCCTGCAGACGAAGTACGTGGGCCAGAAGCGCTTCAGCCTGGAGGGCGGCGAGTCCGTCATCCCGCTCCTCGACGCGGTCATCGACTCGGCGGCGGAGTCCCGTCTCGACGAGGTCGTCATCGGCATGGCCCACCGTGGCCGGCTGAACGTCCTGGCGAACATCGTCGGCAAGTCGTACGCCCAGATCTTCCGGGAGTTCGAGGGCAACCTCGACCCGAAGTCGATGCACGGCTCCGGCGACGTGAAGTACCACCTGGGCGCCCAGGGCGTGTTCACCGGCCTGGACGGCGAGCAGATCAACGTCTCGCTGGCCGCCAACCCGTCCCACCTGGAGACGGTCGACCCGGTCATCGAGGGCATCGCCCGCGCCAAGCAGGACATCATCAACAAGGGCGGCACGGACTTCACGGTCCTGCCCGTCGCCCTGCACGGTGACGCGGCCTTCGCGGGCCAGGGCGTGGTGGCCGAGACGCTCAACATGTCGCAGCTGCGCGGCTACCGCACCGGCGGCACGGTCCACATCGTCATCAACAACCAGGTCGGCTTCACCGCCGCCCCGGAGTCGTCGCGCTCCTCCATGTACGCCACCGACGTGGCCCGCATGATCGAGGCGCCGATCTTCCACGTGAACGGCGACGACCCGGAGGCGGTGGTGCGCGTCGCGCGCCTGGCCTTCGAGTTCCGCCAGGCGTTCAACAAGGATGTGGTCATCGACCTCATCTGCTACCGCCGCCGCGGTCACAACGAGTCCGACAACCCGGCGTTCACACAGCCCCTGATGTACGACCTGATCGACAAGAAGCGCTCGGTGCGCAAGCTGTACACCGAGTCCCTCATCGGTCGCGGCGACATCACCCTTGAGGAGGCCGAGCAGGCCCTCCAGGACTTCCAGGGCCAGCTGGAGAAGGTCTTCACGGAGGTCCGCGAGGCCATCTCGACCCCGGCCGAGGCCCTCGTCGGCGACCCCCGCGCCGAGTTCCCGGTGGCCGTGCAGACGGCGGTCTCCCAGGAGGTCGTCAAGCGCATCGCCGAGTCCCAGGTCAACATCCCCGACCATGTCACCGTCCACCCGCGGCTGTTCCCGCAGCTGCAGCGCCGGGCGTCGATGATCGAGGAAGACACCATCGACTGGGGCATGGGCGAGACGCTCGCGATCGGCTCCCTGCTCCTGGAGGGCACCCCGGTGCGCCTCTCGGGCCAGGACTCCCGGCGCGGCACCTTCGGCCAGCGGCACGCGGTCCTCATCGACCGGGTCACCGGCGAGGACTACACCCCGCTCCAGTACCTGTCCGACGAGCAGGCCCGCCTGAACGTCTACGACTCGCTGCTCTCCGAGTACGCGGTCATGGGCTTCGAGTACGGCTACTCGCTGGCCCGCCCGGACGCGCTGGTCATGTGGGAGGCGCAGTTCGGCGACTTCGTCAACGGCGCGCAGACGGTCGTGGACGAGTACATCTCCGCGGCGGAACAGAAGTGGGGCCAGACGTCCGGCGTCACCCTGCTCCTCCCGCACGGCTACGAGGGCCAGGGCCCGGACCACTCGTCCGCGCGCATCGAGCGCTTCCTCCAGCTGTGCGCCCAGAACAACATGACGGTCGCTCAGCCGACGCTCCCGTCGAACTACTTCCACCTCCTGCGGTGGCAGGTGCACAACCCGCACCACAAGCCGCTGGTGGTCTTCACCCCGAAGTCGATGCTCCGCCTCAAGGCGGCGGCCTCGAAGACGGAGGAGTTCACGACGGGCGCCTTCCGCCCGGTCATCGGCGACGAGTCGGCCGCCCCGGCCGACGTCCGCAAGGTCGTCTTCTGCGCCGGCAAGCTGTACTACGACCTTGAGGCCGAGCGGAAGAAGCGCGACATCAGGGACACGGCGATCATCCGCATCGAGCGCCTGTACCCGCTCCCGGGTGCCGAACTCCAGGCGGAGATCGCCAAGTACCCGAACGCGGAGAAGTACCTGTGGGCGCAGGAGGAGCCGGCGAACCAGGGCGCGTGGCCCTTCATCGCCCTCAACCTGATCGACCACCTGGACCTCGCGGTCGGCGCGGACATCCCGCACGGCGAACGCCTCCGGCGCATCTCGCGCCCGGCGGGCTCGTCCCCGGCGGTGGGTTCGGCCAAGCGTCACCAGGCGGAGCAGGAGCAGCTGGTGCGTGAGGTGTTCGAGGCGTAGGCCTCTGGCGGTACGACAGCACAGCGGGAGGGCCCGGCACCGGAGAGATCCGGCGCCGGGCCCTTCGTCATGCGCTGCCGGGCAGGTCGTAGCCGCCGGGCGGGTCGTAGTAGACGCCCAACTGCCTGACCCAGTCGGTGTTCCGCTCCCGCATCCCGTTCCTGATCCACAACCCCCGCACCCGGGCGAGCAGTTCCCGCACACTCCCCGAGCCACGCAGCAACTCCCGCTCCACCCAGTTGTAGAACACGGCACAGTTGTGGTGATCGGCCTGACGACTCCAGAGGACCAGCGGGTACCCGAGGGCGCGCGCCTCGTCGAGTACGCCGTCGTCCGCGTCGTGACGGCACAGCAGGGGTACGGAGTTCAGCGGGCCGTCGCGAAGAGAGGCAGGAGGCCGGAGACCGAGCAGAGGACCACCCTGCACGCCGTTCCAACGCTCGACCCGCTCCAACGCGACAGAGTCCGGGCCCAGGCCCCTGACGAACACATTGGCCTCGGTACGGAGGGCCTGAGCGGGCGCCCAGTTCAACACGTCGAGCCGCCACAGGAGTTCATCGGGGAGCCGGAACTCGACCATCGCCTTGAGCTTGCCGGTACCGGCCTCCGCGAGGGCACGGCCCAGGTGTTCGCGGAGCTGTGGAACGGGCCCGTCGAGCGCGACGGGCCGCGCCGCCTCGGCCTCGTACACGACCCGGTTGTCCTGGGTAGCCCGCAGCGCCCAGCTGTGAGCACCTTCCCGCTCCGGCCCGACCTCGACGGTGATACGACATCCCCGCAGGCCGGGCGGGTCGTCCACCGTCTCCAGTACCCGCTGCACCTCCCGCCGCTGCTCCTCCCCGGCGGCCCGCTGCACCCAGGTGCGCAGCGCGGCCGGGCCTCGGGTCCGGCGGTCGGCGAGGTCGGCGAGAATCCGGGCCACGTAGACCGGGACGGCTCCGGCGTCGCCGCGCGCGTAGAGGTGGGCGGCGCCGTCGCGCCAACTCCGGGGCGGGAGGCTCGGCGGGGAGCCCGGGAGCAGGCCCAGCACGGCGTGCGGGTCGCGGGGCGGCTCCAACTCGGCGAGCAGGCCGTAGAGTTCGGCCCTGTCTTCGGGGCTGCGGCGCGCATGGTGCAGGTCGTGCGTGCGTACGAGGCGATGCCACAGCTCGGTGCCGTTGTCGCCCTGGAGGCACAGGTCCCGAAGGGCCCCGATCCGTACCGCCCGCCCCCGGCCGCCCTCCTTCGCCGGAGGCTCGACGACGACACCGACGACGGATCCGTCCCGACGGCTCGACACGGGCCCACCGACGCTCAGTTCGGCGGAGGGGGCGCTGATGAGGGCGAGTTCCTGACGGTCCCTCTGTCCTCGGACGCGGGTGAGGGAGGAACGGACCTCGACTCCGTCGGCGTACTGGGCGGTCACCTTCTGAGGGAGCACGTCGGGGGCGTCGGTGAGCCGCAGACAGTCGTAGCGATCGGCGATCCCGGGCACCTCCAGCACGGCCAACTCCCCGACGGCACGCGCGAACCAGGCACGGTGACCGCGCCCGTCCGTGGTGTGGACGGTGATCCTGCCGCGGTCCTCCTTCGACAGACCTTCGACGGCACCCGCGGAGGTGACGACCATGCCGGGTGCGAGGAAGAAGCCGCTGGCGAGGGCCCGGCCTCCGGCGTGGACGCCGATCACGGCACTGACGGGGTGAACCGTGAGCGTCTCCTCGGGCAGCGACACGGTGTCCACCGAGTCCGGCCAGGCCGTGTCCGGGGAAATGACCAGTACGTGCCCGCCGACTGGGAAGGCGGACGCGTCCGTGGTGCCCTCCCAGTCGTCCATGACGATCAGCCAGCTGAGGGCTGTGTTCCGCAGCACCCGCCGCAGATTGAGAAGCCTCTGATCGACATTCCCCGTCGGCAACCCGAACTCGACCCCCAACCGCGCGAGCCGCTCCCGACGGTGCTCGTCGTCTCTTCCCCCGGCCCACCAGATGACGTCGTACTTGGAGCCGTAACGGTTCACGTACTCAACGGCGAGCCCGACCCTGTCGTCCCGGTGCGGCCCCACAACAGCACACACCCTGGACCGACGGTCCTGCCCCAGATTCCCGCGTACCTCCGCAATCGCGTCCTCCGGCACGGTGAACCCGGGAACCGCGCTGGGCACCCCGCTCAGAACGCGCAGCGTGGGCCCCGGAAAACGCGCCCCCGGGCCTTCCCACTCGGCCCCCTCCGAGGAGAGCCCAAGACTGCCGAGCAATCGCTGAGCCGCCACCACCACCCGGGTGTCCCACAGAGCCACAGGCTCCCCCGTCTCCCACCGGAAGGGTCCCGTCCGCTCGATCGTGAGGGGAACGAAGCGCTCCCCGTGCCGCTCGGCGATCTCCCGCAGGGGATCCGCGACGCGCAGGCCCGCGTACCAGCTCCCGACGAGAAGAAGCACGCGCCCGCCGCTCTGGGAGGGCACCCGTACCTGTTGCCGTACGAGATCCAGCAGTGCCCACGCCCCGTGCCCCCGCCGGAGCACAACCTCCCGTCCCTTGGACTCCAGCACGTGGGCCGCCCAGATCGCCCAGTCCACGTCCTCCCCGGCGTACAGGACATCCACGACCTCCCGCCGCACCGCCACAGCCGTCCCGAACCGCCGCGCCACCACCCCCGCCACCTCGGCGAACGCCCCCGGAACGACATCGGCGTCACCCTCGGGCGAGGCAACCGTCCCCCCGCTCAGCCGCGCCAGCGCGAGCGCAGGGAAATTGCGCGCCCGGCGCCCGAAGTGCCGGTCCACATACTCCCCGCAGTGCTTCAGCACCAGCATCGCGTCACCCCGTGGCAGCAGCCGCAGCAACGCCTCCCGTACGCCCGGCCGGAACTCGTACCACCCCTCCTCGACTCCCCGTTCCAGCAGCCCACTCAGCAACACCTCCGCCAGCACGCTCGGCCCGGAACGGGGATGCATCGCCCGCTGGACGAGCTGCATCACCGGCAGCGTGAGCGGTACCGCCGAGACGGACACCGCCAGCGCCACCGCCTGGCGGGACGCCGTGCGCCTGAACGCCCGTACGAGCGACTCCGGGTCCGCAGGCGGGCGTTCGGGCCGGGCCGGGGACGCCGGATGCTCCGCCCGCACCCACGCCGCCGGCGCCGACACCGACAGCCCGGTGCTGCCCGCGAGCAGCCGCGCCCAAGTGCCCAGCGCGGTACGGGTCGGCGACAACACCGGGACAGGCAGGGCCCCTTGCGGGCGTACGCCACCGTCCGCCGCCGTGAACTCCAGCCGTGCGCCCATCCCTTCGCGCCGCCGCAGCGTGCCGGGCAGCGCGGGCAGATGCGTACGCTGCCACATGCGCTGGGGCAGCGGCTGTACGACCGCCACCGGCGCCGCCCGCCCCCACTCGTGCAGCATCCGCTGCATCGCGCCGGACCGCCACAACGGGCCCGCGCAGTCGCTGAGTACGAGGGTCAGCTGACGGCCGGTCGGATCGCGCAGCTGCTCCGCCGCCCGGGCCGCCCGGTCGAAGGCCCGTCCGGGCGCGGCCACCAACCGACCGTCCTCGCCGGCCCGGACGTAGTGCGTCGCCACCTCACGGAAGGCACCGAGCCCGGCGCACAGCTGCCGTAACTCCTCAAGTGCCGTGTCCCATACGCCGGTCGACGTCGAGACGTCCATGAGGAGCCGCAGCCGGGCCTCGCGGCGGGTGGTCGCGCGCAGGACGGGCAGCAGGAGACGGGTCTCCGCCGCCTGTTCCGCCGTGGCCTGTTCGTCGAGGTCGAGAGCGGGCGTCCGGACCGGCGGACGGTAGTGCTGGAGCGGACGCAGGGCGCGCTGCAGCGCGAGGGGGTTGGGGAGCGCGGTGGCGGAGGGGACCCGGACCCGTACGAAGTCGCTGTCGGCGTCGGCCGGTTGGGCACCCGGGGTGCCGTCAGCACGCGGCCGGTCGGCGTGCAGGCGAGTCCGGTCGGCGACGGGATCGGCAGGCTCGGTGGGATCGGTGGGATCGGTGGGCCGGGCGCGGAAGCCCGGGCGGGAACCCGGAGGCGGGCCGACCGGCGACGTCCTGCCGCTCGCAGCCAAGTCCGCGCCGCCTTCCGGGACTTCGGGCTCCGCCCCCGCAGGCGCCGTCGCGCCCCCGACGAACCGTGCCAGCCACAGCGCCTCGGCGAGTTCGCGCGCGGACGGCTCGACCCCGCCGAGGGCGCGGAGGCGTTCGGCGAGTTCGGCCAACTGCCCGTCGGGGGAGGTCATCAGAGCGGTCCGCCGCCCGGGCCGCGCTCGCCGTGGTCCAGGGGCCGCATCAGGAGTTCGGCGAGCCGCTGGCGGTCTGGCTCGCGGTCGCGTACCGCCTCCTGGGTGAGGTAGATGGCGTTGAGGAGCTGGTCGGCGGCGCGCAGGGAGCCGGGGGCCGAGTCCAGGAAGGTGCGGATCAACTCGCCGTTGCGGGCCGCGACTTCGGCGCCCTCGTCGCCGAAGTGGGCGGTGACCATGGTGTCGAGCCGGGACCTGCCCCAGGCGTCGTTGCGGGGCGAGGGGAGGTCGAGGTGGAGGCAGCGGCGCAACAGCGGGGCGGGGAAGTCGCGTTCGCCGTTGCTGGTCATCACGACGATCGGGAAGGCCTTGCAGCGGACGCGTCCACCACGCACCACGGCCCGCTCGTCGTCGTCCGTGAGGACCTCGACGTCCGGCTGCCGTCCGGCGATGCGCTGCAGCTCGGCGATCCTGAACTCGCCCTCCTCCAGGGCGTTCAGCAGGTCGTTGGGGAGGTCGATGTCGCTCTTGTCCAGCTCGTCGACGAGCAGGACGCGCGGACGCCCGTACGGCAGCAGCGCGGTGCCGAGCGGGCCGAGCCGCAGATAGTCGCCGATGTCCTCGGTGGGCTCGTCCCCCTGTTCCCAGGCCTCCGACGCGTCCCGCACCTTCGCCATCTGGGTGTCCTGGAGGCGGGCGATGGCGTCGTAGGTGTAGAGGCCGTCGCGCAGGGTCGTACGGCTCACGATGGGCCACTGGAGGACCCTGCCGAGGCCCAGTTCATGGGCGATGGCGTGGGCGAGGGTGGACTTTCCGGAGCCGGGGTCGCCGGTCACCAGGAGCGGGCGGCGCAGGTACAACGCGGCGTTGATCAGCTCCAGTTGCTCCGGCCGCCAGGCGATCCCGCGTCCGCCGCGACCACCGAGCCGCCGGGTCGACTCGGTGCCGAGCGGTGGTACGACGGTGCCGCCGGGCTCGCCGTCGAAGTCCCGCCAGGGCGGCGGGGCGGGCAGCCGGTCGATGCCGTCGTGCGGTTCGCCGGCGCCCCGGTAGACGTACCAGTCCGGTTCGGGGGTGTAGGTCGCGGTCGTTGGCGCGGTCGTCAAGGGGACTCCAGCAGGTCGTCGCAGTGCGGGATCGGGCGCCGCGGGTCGTCGTAGAGGAGGGCGAGGTGTTCGGCCCAGTCGGCGTCGGGATCGGCCTCGCTGACGCGTTCGCGCAGGGCCCGCAGCCGCTCCGGCAGGGCGGTGGCCCGGCCCGCCGAGCTGAGCAACTCCGCCGTACGGTCGTGCAGTTCGGCGCAGCCGGTGTCGCAGCCGTGGGTGTGCTCGGCGTGCAGGTTCCAGAGGATCACGCCGTAGCCTGCGGTGACCGCGCGCGACAGCGGCCCGGTGCTCTCGGCGGGCGGCCTGCACAGCACGGGCACCGCGCCGGGCGGCGCCGAGTCGAGGGCCTGGCCCGCGTAGGCGTCGGAGGGGACGGGCAGCGCCTTGGGCTCGCCCTCGGCGACCGCCCGCCAGCGGTCGCGCCAGACGGTCGTGGGCTCCCCGCGCCGTTTCAGGCACCGCACCACGACCTGCCGGTGGACCCCGAAGGGCCGCTCGGCTGGGTGCGGCCGGAGACTGCGGACGACGGGCCCCGGCCGCCACAGATGGGCGTCGACCCCGAACTGCTCGACGGGCACGGCGAGTTCGAGCCGGGCCCGGCGTCCGCTGTCGAGCCGGCGGAAGGTACGGGCGAGCGGCTCGCTCAGCAGCGACGGCAGCTCGGCGAGCGAGACACCCTCCCCGTCGGAGCCCTCGTCCTCGGCCCGCACGGTCTCCGGGCCGCCGGTCCAGGTCCAGATCCGCCAGTGGAAGCGGTCGTGCGGCCGGAAGAGATCGGGTTCCAGCTCGACGGCCACGACGGGCCCGTCCGAGTCGTCCACCTCGTCGGTGTCGTCCCCGCCGTACCCGCCGCCCGCGTCGGCCGCCGCGTGATGCATGGCCGTCCGATCATCGGTCCATACGTCGGCAGCAGCGGCGCCGAACCCGCCAATGCCACCGACACCGGGGCTGTGCCATGGCGCGGGCGCTCCGGCCGCGACGCCCATGAGGAGGGCCCGGAGATGGGCGGGCAGGTCCTCGGCCCGCCGCTCGACCCACTCCTCCAGTTCGGCGACGGCCGCCGGGGCCCGGGTCCCGCACACCTGGGCGACGGCGCGCAGATAGTGCAGCGCCACGAGGTCGGCACCCTCCGGGTGGTCGTACAGCCAGCCGTGGCCGTCCCGCCAGTCGCGTGGGGCGACCTCCTCCTCCCACAGCGGTTCGTCGCCGAGGACGCGCTCGATCAGGCCCTGTAACTCGGCCGAGGAGCGCGGCTCGGGGAGTCCGGCGAGCAGCGCGGAGGCGTCGGCGCTGTCCCTCGGTCCCCAGCCGCGCTCACCGCGCGCGCCCGCCACGGTCTGCGCCCTGACCCAGGAGGCGGCTCCGGTGGCCCGCCGGTGCCAGGTGTCGTGGGCCCGGATCAGGGCCGCGTAGGGGTCGTCCCCGAGTCCGCGCTCCTCCCCCACGGGCACCGCCCGCCGGAAGCCGCGCAGCGCCGTGGCGGCGACGGCGAGCCCGCCGTCCTTCTGCGCTCGGCGTGCCTTGACGACACCGGCGACCAGACCGCGCTCCCGGTCGAGCAGCGGCCCGCCGGAGGCCCCGTGCGGGATTTCCACCAGGGGCGCGAGGGTCAGGCCGTAGCCGCCGTCCTTGCCGTTGCACTCGGTCTGGCCGCTCCAGCGCTGGGGGACGCCGCCCGCGGGGGTGCGCCAGCCGTGCGCGGTGACGGACAGGGGAGGGTCGTAGCGGTCGGTGAGCCGCACGCACGCGTGGGGGACGCTTTCCGTCAACCTGATGAGGACGAGGTCCTGTTCGGGGTCCGTACCGCCGCCGAGCCAGTAGGCGGGCCGGGCCCGTACGTCGAGACCGTCGTACCCCTGGACCCGTAAGGAGCCGATGCTCTCCGGGCCGTCCCTGAGAGGCAGGATGTGGCGGCAGGTCAGTACCCAGCCCGGAGCCACGAAGAAACCGCTGCCCCAGAGGGTGCCCGGTTCGTCGTCGGGCCCTATGCGCACGGTGGCTCGCACGACCAGGGCGTCGAGCTTGGCCGCGGTCATGTGGGGTTCGCGTCCCCCCGCCAGGTGAGGGTGATGGACAGGGTCGCCTTGGCCTCGCCGTCCGCGAGCAGGGCGACCGCCTTGCCCGACTTGACGGCCACCTCGACCCCGAAGGTCGTGCTCACCTCGTCGGGCCCCACGGCCCGCGCCGCGTCCCGCACGGCGCCGCCGACGCCCCGCACCAGCTCGCCCAGCTGGTCGACCCGGGCCGCCATGTGGTCGAGGGCGCCGACGTCGTCGTACGAGAACTCGTCGGCGGTGCCCGGCGGTTGCCCCGGCCACTCCTCCGCGTCGAGCACGCTGACCCGCGCGAGTACGGTTCCGCCCCCGGGCAGCTCGATCTCCTGGATTCTGCGTTGTTCCACGGCACCCCCGAACCTGGTGACTACAGGTGATCCCATTGTGCCTGTGCGGGCACGCGCGCGTGCGGATGATTCGTGAGGTTCCGGCAGGCAGGGCCTGTTGATGGCTGCGCATAACCTGGGGGGACACGCATCGACGGCCCCCGCAGGAGAACACCCGTGTATTTCACCGACCGAGGCATCGAAGAGCTGGAGAAGCGGCGCGGCGAGGAGGAGGTCACCTTCGAGTGGCTCGCGGAGCAGCTGCGGACCTTCGTCGACCTCAATCCCGACTTCGAGGTCCCGGTGGAACGCCTGGCGACCTGGCTGGCACGGCTGGACGACGAGGACGAGGAGTAGCCCCCCACCTCCGGCGACGCGCGATAGGTCTCGACTCGAAAGGGTGTCTTGACTTTCCGTGACCGCGATATATCGTGAATAGCAGAAGACGCGATATGGCGCGTCGTGCTGTTTCCATGCGTCCAGGGGGTCCGCACCATGTCCACGACGTCCGAGTGGTCCGTAAAAGAGCCCGGCAAACTCACCTTCGACGAGCCCGTCACGGGCCTGCACGTACGCATCGTGAACGGCACGGTGAACGTGGTGGGGACCGACGAGGGGCCCGCCCGTCTGGAGGTCTCCGAGATCCAGGGCCCACCCCTGGTGGTGACCCAGGAGGACGGCGTCCTGACGGTGGCGTACGAGGATCTGCCCTGGAAGGGCTTCCTCAAATGGCTGGACCGCAAGGGCTGGCAGCGCAACGCGGTGGTGTCCCTGGCCGTCCCGGCAGGCACGCGCGTGGAGGTGGGCGTGGTCGGCGCGGGCGCCGTCGTCTCGGGGGTGCACGGGCCGACGGTGGTCAAGGGCGTCACCGGCGACACGACACTCGTCGGCCTCTCCGGGCCGGTCCGCGCCGACACCGTCTCGGGCAGCCTGGAGGCCCAGTCGGTCACCGGCGACCTGCGCTTCAACTCCGTCTCCGGCGATCTGACCGTCGTCGCGGGCTCCGGGCCCTCCGTGCGCGCGGACTCGGTGAGCGGCTCCATGGTCGTCGACCTGGACCCGGAGGGCCCGACGGACGTGCGGCTGACGAACGTCTCGGGTGAGATCGCCATCCGGCTCCCGCATCCGGCGGACGCGGAGATCGAGGCGAACACGGCGAGCGGCACGATCTCGAACGCCTTCGACGGCCTGCGCGTCCACGGCCAGTGGGGCGCCCACCGCGTCACGGGCCGACTGGGCGCGGGCACGGGCAAGCTGCGGGCGACGACGGTCTCCGGCTCGATCGCCCTGCTCCGCCGTCCCCAGCAGGAGGACGAATCGACGGAACCGGCCGCCCCTGGAGACAATTCCGGCCCGACAGACCTCGCGAACAAGAAGGTGCTCTGACATGCCCCCCGTCTTCGCCCACGGCCGTCTGCGTCTCTACCTGCTGAGGCTGCTGGACGAGGCCCCCCGCCACGGCTACGAGGTGATCCGCCTCCTGGAGGAACGCTTCCAGGGGCTGTACGCGCCGTCGGCGGGCACCGTGTACCCCCGGCTGGCCAAGCTGGAGGCCGAGGGCCTGGTCACCCACACCACCGAGGGCGGCCGAAAGGTGTACGCCATCACGGACGCGGGCCGCGCCGAGCTGGCCGACCGCAGCGGCGAACTGGCCGATCTGGAGCTGGAGATCCGCGAGTCGGTCGCCGAACTGGCCGCCGAGATCCGGGCCGACGTCCGGGGCGCCGCGGGCGACCTGCGCCGGGAGGTGCGGGCGGCGGCGAGCGAGGCCCGCGTCGACTCCGGTGCGGAGGAGATGCGGCGCATCAAGCAGGAGTGGAAGGAGCAGGCCAGGCGGGCGAAGGACGAGAGCCGCCGGGCCCGCGAGGAGGCCCAGCGGGCCAGGCGCCAGGCCAAGGAGGCCCAGGAACACGCCCGTGCCCAGGCCCAGGAGGAGGTGCAGCGCATCGCGAAGCGCGTCCAGGAACAGGTCCAGGACCACTTCACGAGGGGCGACTGGCCGACGGGGGTCCGCGAGGGCCTGACCGAACTGGCCAAGGAGTTCGGCGAGTTCGGCAAGGACTTCCGCTTCACCCGCCCCCGCACGGCCACACCGTCCACGGCACAGACACCGGACTCGGAACCGGCGTACTCGGACACTCCCCCGGATTTCCCGGCCGGCTACGAACCGTCCTGGGCCCACGAGGAGTCCACCGGCAACCCGGCCCGCGACCTGGACCGCCTCCTGGACCGCTTCCGCGACGACATCCGCGACGCGGCCCGCGACCACGGCGTCACGGAACCCCAACTCCAGGAGATCCGCGGCCACTTGTCGGCGGCGGCGGCCCTGGTAGGGGCGGCACTGCGGACACCGAAGGAATGAACCGGGAGGAAACCCTCCCCGACCCGAGCGACCTCAGTCCAAGGGACCTCAGCCCAAGGGACCTCAGCCCGAGGGACCTCAGTCCGAGAACTCTCAACTGGCGGCCTTCGCCTCGCCCTCGCCCTCACCCTCGGCGCCGTAGAGCACACGGCTCAGGGTCTCGTACGTGACTCCCTGGTCGGCGAGGACCTCCGACGGGACGCCGGGGCGGGCGGTGAGGGCGAGGAGGAGGTGCTCGTCGCCGATGCGGCGGTCGCGATGGGCCACCGCGATGCGCAGGCACCGCTCCAGCACCTCCTTGGCGTCCCGGCTGAAGACGGTGCGCCCCGCCCACCACCCGCCGCCCTTCCGGCCGCCGGACATCGCGCCGACGCCGTGCGTCTCCTCGACCCGGGAGACGAGGTCGGAGACGTCGATGCCGAGCCCGGCGAGGGCGTCGGTCTCGGCCTGGGACAGTCCCGCGCGGCGCCGGGCGTCGGCCAGGGCGGACCTCACCGGCTCCCTGCGGTCGGCGGCGAGCCCGAGCGCGGCCAGCGCGAAGGAGGCCCGGCTCGCCTCCCGGTCGAGCAGCGCGAGCAGCAGGTGCTCGGCGCCGACGGACCGGCTGCCGACGCGCTCGGAGTGCTCGACGGCACCCCGCACCACGGCGCGCGCATCGCTCGTGAACCGTTCGAACATCACTGCCTCCCGTATTTCTTGTGCACGGCTTGCCTGCTGACACCGAGTTCCGCGGCGATCTCCTGCCACGACCAGCCCTGATTGCGCGCACCACGCACCTGCACGGCCTCCAACTGCTCGACCAGCTTCCGCAGCGCGGAGACGGCCCGCAGCCCGACCCGCGGGTCGCGGTCGCCCGCGCGCTCGGCGAGATCTGTTGCTTCGGTCATGATGTCAACGTAGGTTGACACGTAGGGCAATGTCAACCCTGATTGACAAGAGGGGATGCACGAACACGAGACGACGAGAACGGCGGGAGCGACGAGAACGGCGGAAATCAGCCGACCGTGAGAACGACCTTGCCGAACAGGTCGCCGGATTCGAGGCGTTCGAAGCCCTCGCGGGCCCGGTCGAGCGGGAGCACCTCGTCGATGACGGGGCGTACGCCAGTGGTGGCGCAGAAGGCGAGCAGGTCCTCCAGTTCGTCCTTGGAGCCCATAGTCGAGCCGACGACCTTGAGTTCGAGGAAGAAGATGCGGGTCAGTTCGGCGTGGGAGGGGCGGTCGCCGCTGGTGGCGCCGGAGATGACGAGCGTGCCGCCGGGCCGCAGCGACTTGACCGAGTGGGACCAGGTGGCGGCCCCGACGGTCTCGATCACGGCGTCCACGCGCTGCGGCAGCCGGGCCCCGGACTCGACCGCCTCGACGGCGCCCAGCTCCAGCGCGCGCTTGCGCTTGGCCTCGTCCCGGCTGGTGGCGAAGACACGCAGCCCGGCCGCCTTGCCGAGCACGATCGCGGCGGTCGCGACACCGCCGCCGGCGCCCTGCACGAGCACCGAGTCGCCGGGGCGTACGCCCGCGTTGGTGAAGAGCATGCGGTACGCGGTCAGCCAGGCGGTGGGCAGACAGGCCGCCTCGGCGAAGGACAGCTCCTTGGGCTTGGGCAGGATGTTCCAGGCCGGTACGGCGACCCTCTCGGCGAAGGTGCCCTGGTAGCGCTCGGTGAGGATGGAGCGCGGCTCTTTGGGACCGACGCCGTGCCCGGTCTGGCCGATGACGGAGTGCAGGACGACCTCGTTGCCGTCCGCGTCCACGCCGGCGGCGTCGCAGCCGAGGATCATGGGGAGCCGTTCCTCGGGGAGGCCGACTCCGCGGAGCGACCAGAGGTCGTGATGGTTGAGCGAGGCGGCCCGGACGTCGACGGTCGCCCACCCGGGACGCGCGTCGGGGGCTGGACGGTCGCCCAACTCGAGTCCGTCGAGGGGGTGGTCGGGGTCGATGCGGGCGGCGTAGGCAGCGAACATGGGCTCGACGATAGGCGCGCGGCGGAACCGGGGGAACGACACGACGCTGTGACACACGCCCTGTTGCCTCTCGCCCCCGCCGCCCTTACCCGTCCCATCCCTGGGGGCTGCGCCCCCAGACCCCCGCCTGTCGCGCTGAACGCGCTCGTCCTCAAACGCCGGACGGGCTAGGTAGTCAGCCCGTCCGGCGTTTGAGGACGAGGCCGTCCAGGCCGATTTTCCCCGCCCACCCACCCCTACTTGCCCACCCACCCCAGGCCCGGCACCCTCCAGCCCAGGCCCGCACCCCCAGCCCGTCCGGCGCTTGAGGA
>NZ_PJME01000086.1 GCF_002954775.1 Streptomyces geranii | reverse complement strand
GGCGCGAACACCTCCCCGGCGAACTCCTCCAACCGGCCACGACACGCTGAGAGTTCATCTGCCCTCATCCCTGCAGAGAAGCACCAGCCTGCCGCCGCGACAAGAGACCTAACAAAGCCCTACTAGGCCCTGTCGTCAAATTCCCGCCTGCTCCGCGACGCCCGGCACGCTCCCCCAGAGGGGGGACCCCCACTCGCCGCACCGGGCACAAGCCCACGTACCACCAGTACGAGGGCTTGCACCCGGCACGCCGAGAGCACGCACCGGACGCCGCGGAGCCGCCCTACGGGCGACGACGGGAATTTGACGACAGGACCTAGCGGGCTGCCAGGCCGCGCGCCAGGATCTCCAACTCCGGTGCGCGCAGCACCCGTTCGCCGAACCCCGGCAGGGGTACGTGCAAAGGCTCCGTCCAGCGCGCCGGGATGCCTGCGACGCCGTGCACCGCTCCGGCGAGGGTGCCGGTGACGGCCGCGACGGTGTCCGTGTCGCCGCCGAGGTCGATGGCCGCGCGGACCGCTTCCTCGTAGGAGGACGTGGTCCGCAGGGCCCAGACGGCGGAGCCGAGGCAGGGCCAGACGGCGCCGTTGAACTCGGTGGCCAGGTCGGGATGCCAGTCGGGGGCGAGGACGGTCGCGTACCGGGCCCGGTGGCCGGGGTGGACCTCGGCGAGGGCGTCCGGTACGGCGGCGAGCGGGTCGTCGCCGTCGAGCGCGACCCGCACCAGCTCGTGGCAGAGGGCGGTCCCCTCCCAGGCGGCACGGTCCCCGTGGGTGAGCGCGGCGATACGCCGGCCGGCGTCCATCGTGGCCGACCGGCCCGCGTCGGCGAAGTACACGGCCGAGGTGGCCGCCCGCATCAACGCGCCGTTGCCCGCGCCGCGTTGGCTGGACTGAAAGTGCAGAGCGGCGGCCGTGTCCCAGTCGTCGGGGCCGCACAGCACCGCCTCCGTCTGCAGCCCGATGTCCTTCGGCTCGCTCGTCGCCCACCGCCTGAACCGCCTGAAGACGTCCGGGAGTTCGAGCCCACCGCACTCCAGCAGCGACTCCCCGACCAGCACGGCCATCTGCGTGTCGTCGGTCGCCTCCCCGGGGTCCCAGCCGCCGCCCCCGCACATCTCACCGCCCTGGCCGACGGCGGGAAAACGCGCGGAGAAGGCACCCTCGGGCCCGAACTCGAAGGGCGCCCCCAGCGCGTCACCGACGGCCGAACCGAGGACGGCCCCGACGGCCCGCAGCGCCCGCTGCTCTTCTTCCCGCCGCTCCCGCTCCCGCTGAACACCCTGGTCGTTCACAGCCGCAGGATACGGAGCACACCGCCCCGGCACCTCCACTACCGTCCCCCCATGCCCGACACCTCGCCCACCGCCCGTTTCTACGACCGGCTCGCCGCCGACTACCACCTCCTCTACGCCGACTGGGACGCGAGTGTCGCCCGGCAGGGCGCCGCCCTCGACCGGGTCGTCCGGGAGCGGCTCGGGGCGGTGGCCGACAGCGCCGCGCTGCTCGACTGCGCCTGTGGGATCGGTACGCAGGCCATCGGGCTCGCGATGCGGGGGTACGACGTCGTCGGCACCGACATCAGCGCGGTGGCCGTCCGGCGGGCTCTCGTCGAGGCCGGTGATCGGGGGGTGCGGATTCGGGGTGCCGTCGCCGACATGCGGCAACTGCCCTTCCCGGACGGGCGGTTCGATGTGGTCGTGTGCGCCGACAACGCCCTGCCCCATCTGCTCACCGAGGCGGACGTGCGGGCCGCTCTCGGCGACATGCGGCGCGTGCTGCGGGACGGCGGGCTGCTGATCGTCAGTACACGGCCGTACGACGAGATCCGCGCCGCGCGGCCCACCGCCACCCCGCCGAGCGTGTCGGGGACCGGGGGCGGGCGTGCCGTCGGGTTCCAGCTCTGGGAGTGGCACGCGGACGGGGAGCGGTACGACCTGGAGCACTTCCTGCTGGAGGAGCAGGAGGAGCCGGGGGAGGAGAGGTGGGCCGTGCGGGTGCGGCGGGCCACCTACTGGGCGCTTGGGCAGCGGCAGTTGGCCGGGTTCGTCGCCGACTCCGGGTTCTCCGAGGTGACTTGGGCGGAGCCCGCCGCGACCGGGTTCTTCCAGCCGCTCCTTGTCGCTACCGCCCGGGCGTCGTCGTCCCCGCCTCCGGGTGCAGGCGTACCCAGCCCTCCCACGCCGATCTGATCATGTCCTGGACGTCGTGCTTCGCCTTCCAGCCCAGTTCGGTGGCGATGCGGTCGGCCGAGGCCACCACCCTCGCCGGGTCGCCCGGGCGGCGCGGGGCGATCACCGGGGGCAGGGCGTGACCCGTCGTCTCGTTCACCCGGTCGATCATCTCGCGCACCGAAACACCCTCCCCCCGGCCGACGTTGAGGGTGAGTTCGCGGCCCGGCGTCGCCATCAGCGCCCGGGCGGTCGCCACATGGGCCTCCGCCAGGTCCGTCACGTGGATGTAGTCCCGTACGCACGTGCCGTCCGGGGTCGGGTAGTCGGCGCCGAAGACGCGCGGGGGCTCGTGCGCCGTCAGGCGTTCGAAGATCATCGGGACGATGTTGAAGACGCCCACGTCCGCCAGCTCCGGGGCCGCCGCGCCCGCCACGTTGAAGTAGCGCAGACACGCCGTCGACAGGCCCGTCGCCCGGCCCGTCGCGCGGACCAGCCACTCACCCGCCAGTTTCGTCTCGCCGTACGGGCTCATCGGCGCGCACGGTGTCTCCTCCGTCACCAGGTGCACGTCCGGCATGCCGTACACCGCCGCCGAGGACGAGAAGACGAAGGACGGGACCCGGGCCGCCGTCACCGCGGCCAGCAGGACGCGCAGCCCCTCCACGTTCTCCCGGTAGTAGTGCAGGGGGCGGTCCACCGACTCGCCCACCTGCTTCTTCGCCGCCAGATGGACCACGCCCGTGACCTCGTGGTCCCGCAGCGCGCGCGTCACCCGCTCGCCGTCCAGGGTCGAGCCGACCACCAGGGGCACGCCGTCCGGCACCCGCTCGGCGATCCCGGTGGACAGGTCGTCGTACACCACGGCCCGCTCGCCCGCCCCGGTCATCGCACGGACGACATGCGCCCCGATATAGCCGGCACCGCCGGTGATCAGCCAGGTCATGTGCGGTCGTCCCCTCGTCCGGTCGGGCTTTGTCAGTTAACTCCTGTTAAGGCGCACTCAGTTCCCGCTCGGGGAGCGAAGCGACGGACACGGGCTGTGACACGGGCTGTGAAGGGTGCGGAATCGTGGCCGGACGCGCCGCCCGCCACAACCGTACGAAGGACATGATCGCAGCCGCCAGCAGCAGACCGTTGCGTACGACCATCACCGCGACGCCCGTCCGGCTGCACTGGATGACCTCGCCGTACAGCGCCGGATAGGCGACGCTGCTCACCGCGGCGGCGGCCAGCAGCAGCCACGCCACCGGGCGCTGGGTGGTGCGGTGCGAGGTCAGGCAGACGGCGGCCAGGCCGAGCAGCCAGATCATGTACTGCGGGCTGATCACCCGGCTGGTGATCGTGAACAGGAGCACGGCGGTCAGCGCGGCGTCGAACGGCGTCGCCTCCGTCCAGTGCCTGGCCCGCACCCGCCACAGCAGCAGGAGCCCGAACGCCACGGCCGTCAGGGCCAGGGACAGCGCGGCCACCGACGACACGTACGGACCCACGAACTCCATCGCGCCGTACTGGTAGCGCACGCGCCCCTCCCACCCGGCGTGCGAGGCGAGGGAGAGCGCGGTACCGCCGAACGACTCGATCTGCACGCCCCGCCCCTCCTGCTGCCGCAGGAAGGAGAAGGGGTTGCTGAAGGCCACCGCGAGCAGCGCCAGCGCGGCCGTCGCCGTCACCGTCGCGGACGTCCACGCCGACCGGGTCGTACGGCCCCTCGGCATGCCCAGCAGCACCAGCGCGGGCCAGACCTTCACCAGGGCGCCCAGTGCCGCGAAGGCGCCGCACGCGCGCGGGGAGCGCGCCAACGTCAACAGGGAGATGACGGCGAACGCCGTGACCTGCACGTCGTAGCGTGCGAGCGGCACCTGGATGAGCAGCGGCAGACCCGCCGTCCAGTAGACCGCCCCGCGCAGGGAGCGGCCCGGACGCCGTCCCGCGCGCGTGAGGGCCAGCAGGATCAGGGCGTCGGTGGCGAGCGTGAGCGCCACGAACGCCTCGAAATACGTCAGCGTCGGCAGCAGCGCGGGCGACAGCAGCACCGGCCCGGCGCCCGGCGGGTACTGCCACAGCTTGTCGTCCACGGGGAACGCGCCCTGGGTGAGCACGCCGTACCAGCGGAAATACAACTGCTGCACCTCACGCGCGACACCACCGCCGCCGAGCAGCGGGACGTCGTCGTGGACCAGCAGCCACAGCATCAGGGCGCGGGAGACGGCCCAGCCGACGGCGAGGGTGAGGAGGCGGTGGTTCCTGGGGGTGGGGGGTCTCGTCACGGCGGGATCGTAAGCCGGTCGGATGCCATATTCACGTCAATTCGCCGCCAATCACCGCGAAAGACGATCTAATCCCACAAAATCAGGCCGGTGATCAACAGGCCGATGGACAAGGGGATGAAACGGAACACAGCCGCCCTCCCCATGGCCGTCATGCTGGCGATCGGCTGCTGGGGGCTCGACCGGGGCGGCATGTGGCGTGACGAGGCCGCCACCTTCCAGGTCGCGCGGCGCACGGTCCCGCAGATCTGGCGGCTGCTGCACGAGGTCGACGCCGTGCACGGTCTGTACTACCTGCTCATGCGGCCCGTCCTCGTCGTCCACCCCGGCGAGGTGCTGCTCCGCCTCCCGTCCGTCCTCGCCGCCACCGCGACCGCGGGACTGGTCGCCGCCCTCGGCACCCGCCTGGCCGCCCCGCGCGTCGGCCTCTGGGCCGGCCTGCTGTACGCGGTCACCCCGATGGTCGGCCACTACGCCCAGGAGGGCCGCTCGTACGCCCTGGTCGCGGCCGGCGCCACAGCCGCGACGCTGCTGCTCGTACGGGCGCTCGCGGGCCGCTCCTGGACCGCGTACGGAGCGGTCCTCGCCGTCACCTGCCTCCTCCACGAGTTCGCCGTACTGCTCCTCCTGGCCCACGCCACGACCCTCGCCCTCACCCGCGCCCCCCGCCGGATGTGGACGCGCTGGCTGTGCGCGGCAGCCGCCGTGACCCTCACCGTGCTCCCCCTGGCCCTGCTCTCGCACGCCCAGTCGGCACAGGTGGCCTGGCTGCGGCCCCCCGGCCAGGACAGCGTCGACCACCTCGTACGCCAGTTCGCCGGCCCGACGAACGGGGTGCTCGTCCCCTGCCTGCTCCTCATCGGCGTGGCCCTGTGCCGCCCCTGGCCAACCGGCCCCACCGGTGCCCCACCCCTCCCGGCGGTGGCCCTCCCGCTCCTCCTGGTGCCGCCCACGATCCTCATGACGGTCTCCCAGTGGTCACCGCTCTACGATGCCCGTTACGTGCTGTACGCCCTCGCGGGAGCCCCCCTCCTGATCGCCGCCGGAGCCGACCGAATCGCCCGGGCCGCACCACGCCTGCCCCGGGCGACGGTCACGGTGGCCGGCGCACTGGCGGTGGCCATGGTCTGCGCCCACCAGCTCCCGCTCCTCCGCCAGGACCGCACGATGACCCACAGAGGCGGCGACAACCTGGCCACGGCCTCCGCACTCGCGTCCCGCGAACTCCGCCCCGGCGACCCGGTCCTCTTCCTCCCGTCCCTCGGCCGCCGCTCGGCACTGGCGTACCCGAAGGGCTTCAGGGGGGTACGGGACGTGGCATTGGCGAAGCCTGCGGGGGCCTCCGGCACGCTGTACGGGGTCGAGCTGTCCCCGGAGGCTCTGCGGCGGCGGTTGGCGGGTCTCGACCAGGTATGGCTGGTGGCAGAGCCGTACGCCCTACGCCCGAACTGGCACCCGGAAACCCCGACCGACCGCCTCAAACGGGCGCTGGTGGAGAGGGAGTTCGTGCAGAGGCGCGAGTACAGGGACGCCGGAGTGAACCTACGGCTGTACGAGCGCGCCCTGAAGGGGCGCGGGGAACTGCGCGACCAGCCACAACGAACCCGCGGCCGACCGACAACCCCACCCGCCTAACCCTCAAGCGCCGCCGAGTCCAACGCCGACGTCAACTCGTCCAACCGACTGCGCAGAGCCCGAATCTCCTCCACGTCGAAACTCGTCGCAGCCACGATCCGCCGAGGCACCTGAACCGCCCGCTCCCGCAGCGCGACCCCCTCCTCGGTGACCCGAACCTCCACCGACCGCTCGTCCCGCGCACTGCGCTCGCGCCGCACGAGCCCGGCCGTCTCCAGCCGTTTGAGCAGCGGCGAGAGCGTGCCGGAGTCGAGGCGCAGATGTTCGCCGACCTTCTTCACGGGCAGCGGGCCGTGCTCCCAGAGGACGAGCATCACCAGGTACTGCGGGTAGGTGAGCCCGAGGTCCTTGAGGACCACGCGGTAGACGCCGTTGAAGGCGCGCGACGCCGCGTTCAGGGAGAAGCAGATCTGCTGGTCGAGACGGAGGAAGTCCTCGGCGGAGGCTTCGGCGGAGGTGGCTGACATGACTCCAGAGTACCTCTTTGCCCGTTATTTAGTTGTGCACAATTTAATTGTGTGCTTTAGTTATCTCCAGAAGGAACCCCGTGAGGGGCTCCCCGAGAAACCTTGACGAGAGGGACGGGTCCCATGGACGCCATCTACACCGCAGTCGCCACCGCCACGCACGGCCGCGAGGGCCGCGCCGTCAGCTCCGACGGCAAGGTGGACCTCCCGCTCGGCATCCCGGTGGAGATGGGCGGCAACGGCGCGGGCACCAACCCGGAGCAGCTCTTCGCCGCCGGTTACGCCGCCTGTTTCGGCAGCGCGCTGGGCCTGGTCGGCCGCGCCGCCAAGGTCGACGTCAGCGACGCCGCCGTGACCGCCGAGGTCGGCATCGGCAAGCAGGGCGAGGGCTTCGGCCTCAAGGTCGCGCTCCGCGTCGAGCTGCCCGACACCGTCGACGCGGAGACCGGCCGCAAGCTGGTCGAGCAGGCCCACCAGGTCTGCCCGTACTCCAACGCGACGCGCGGCAACATCGAGGTCGACCTCGTCATCGAGTAGTACGTCGGCATCAACTGGTACGTCGGTCAGGAGCCGTTGGTGACGGCCGCGCCGTCCGGGCTGGGCTGCGGTCGCGGCACGCTCGCCAGCGGCGCGTCGCCGAACGAGGCCGCCGCCGACGGCACCGGGTGCCGCTCGGCGAGCGGAATCACCGACGGCTGCCCGCCGCTCTCGCCCAACACCAGCCGCCGGACCACGCGTTCGGCGGCTCGCCCGTCGTCGTACGGACAGAACCGCTCGCGGAACGCGGTCCGCAACTGCGTGGAGCGCGAGCCGCGCCAGTGGCCGGTCGCGAAGATGTCGATCAGCTCGTCCTCGTTGCGCGAGATCGCCCCCGGCGGGAAGGCGCGCAGGTCGAAGTAGGTGCCGCGGGCCGCCTCGTACGCCTCCCAGTCGTCCGTGTGGATCACGATCGGCCGGTCCAGGTTGGCGTAGTCGAACATCAGCGACGAGTAGTCGGTGACCAGCGCGTCCGAGGCCAGGCAGAGCGACTCGACGCTCGGATGGTCGGTCACGTCGATGAGCCGGCCGCCGGAGGCGTGCGTCAGCGGGGCGTCGTGGACGTGGTGGGCGCGGGCCAACAGGACGTAGCGCGGGCCGAGTTGGCGCAGCACGCGCTCCAGGTCGAGGGTGAGACGCGGGCCGCGCAGATAGTCGCGGTGGGTCGGCGCGTACAGGATCGCCACCGAGCCCTCCGGGATGCCGAGCGACTCGCGCAGCCGGGTCACGTCCGCCGAAGTCGCCTGCTGGAACACGTCGTTGCGGGGCTGCCCGGTCTCCAGCGTGCGGTAGCCGCCGGGGAAGACGCGCTCCTGTACGAGGGTGGAGTGGCGGTTGGCCGACAGGCAGTGGTCCCAGGTGTCGACGTCCGCGAGGAGCGCGGTGAAGTCGGTGTCACGGGCGGCGGCCGGCCGGTCCTGGAGGTCGAGGCCCATCCGCTTCAGCGGGGTCCCGTACTGGGTCTGGATCACCACCTGCCCGGCCCGCTTCGTGAACCGCTCCTCCCAACTCACGTTGCTCACCAGGTACTTGGAGCGGGCCAGCGCCGTCCAGTAGGCGGCGGTACCGGGCCGGACCCGGGCGGTCGCCGTCGGGAGCGTGTGATGGTGCTCGGGCCGGGCCACCCACGCCGTCCGCATGCCCGGCACGAAGGAGCGGAACGCGGCTTCCAGGGCGCCCGGGTTGCAGCCGTACCCGCGCCCGGAGTGACTGGTGAAGACGGCCCGGTCGGCGCGCAGCGGCAGCCGCAGCTGGACCCGGTAGTGCAGCCGCAGCGCGGCCGAACGGACGCTGCGGCCGAGGGACTTGGTGAAGCGGGTGAGCCGACGCCGCAGGGCGGACGCGAGCCGCACCGCCCGGTACGTGCGGTAGCTGCCGGTGCGGACCAGCAGGTGCCGGAGCCGGGAGTGCAGCGGTACGGCCGCGCCCGGGGTGCGGTAAAGGCGGTAGTGGGCACGGGACTTGCGCAGGAACTCGGCACGGGCGCCACGCGGCAGCCGGTCGGTGCGGCCCAGCTCCGACACCAGCTGGTCGACCATCCGGCGGAACAGCACCGGCCGCCAGTGCGTCAGTTCGGGGCGCGCGTCGACGAACGCGAAGACCCGGTCGTACTGCTCGTGCAGGTCGAAGTGGCCGTCGCCGGTGGGGGCTTCGGCGGTCCGGCGCGGCCTGCGGTGGTGGACGCAGACCCGGTCCAGGGTCGCGACCGACTCGGCGGCCAGCAGGGCCGGGACCGCCCAGGGGAGGTCCGCGTAGCCGCCCGGCGGGAAGGTGAGGCCCTCGCGCTCGACGAACTCCCGGCGGTACGCCTTGTTCCAGGCCACCGGCGGCAGCTTGAGCAGCAGCGGGCGGTCGTCGAGCCGGAAGGGTGCCGGACCCTGCTCGGTGAGCTGTCCGACGTACGGGCTGCGGACGGTCTCGCCGGTCCACAGGGCGTGCGCGTGGTCGTAGACGACGACGTCCGCGTCGCCCGCCTCCTTGATCCGGTCGGCGACCGCCCGCAGCGCGTCCGGGGCGAGAGTGTCGTCGCCGTCGAGGAAGACGAGGTAGTCGCCGCTCGCCCGCTCGATCCCCGCGTTGCGCGCCCCGCCCACCCCGGCGTTCTCCGGCAGATGGACGGGACGCACCCGGGCGTCCCGCGCCGCGTACTCGTCGATCAGCGCACCGCAGGAGTCGGGCGAGTGGTCGTCGACGGCGATGACTTCGAGATCCGGATACGACTGACCGAGCACCGAGTCCAGGCACTCCTGCAGATACGCCTGAACCTTGTACGCGGGGACGATGACACTGAACCTGGGCAAGGCACATCCATGGGTCGGCGGGTCTGCGGGGACTGCGCGGGCCTACTGCCCGGGAACGGCCGATGGAGTGACTTGGTTACGCCGATTGCGGCATGTGGGGGACATTGCCGTTTGGAGCCGTTACCTCACAAGTGAGATGCTTATCCGTTTACTTGACCGCGCCCGCCATCACCCCCGACACGAACTGCCGCTGGAACGCGAAGAACACGGCCAGCGGGATCACCATCGAGATGAACGCGCCCGGCGCCAGCACCTCGATGTTGCTGCCGAACTGCCGTACCTGCTGCTGGAGCGCGACCGTCAGCGGCTGCGACTGGGAGTCGGAGAACACCAGCGCGACCAGCATGTCGTTCCACACCCACAGGAACTGGAAGATCCCCAGGGACGCGATGGCGGGCCCGGCGAGCGGCAGGACGACGGTCGCGAACAGCCTGATCTCGCCCGCGCCGTCCAGCCGGGCCGCCTCCAGCAGTTCGCGCGGGATCTCCGCGAAGAAGTTCCGCAGCAGGAAGATCGCGAACGGCAGCCCGAACCCCACATGGAACAGCACCACCCCGATGATGTCGCCGAAGATCCCGATCTTCCCGAAGAGATCGGAGAGCGGGATCAGCGCCACCTGCACGGGGACGACGAGCAGCGCGACGACGACCAGGAACCACCAGTCGCGCCCCTTGAAGTCCAGCCAGGCGAAGGCGTATCCGGCCATCGCGCCGATCACGACGACCAGGAGCGTCGCCGGGACCGTGATCCAGATGGTGTTCAGGAGGGAGCTGGTGATCGCGTCGTTCTCCAGCAGCGTCTCGTAGCTCTTGGCGGTCAGCTGCCCGGGCGCCGTGAACACCTTCCACCACCCGGAGGAGGCGATGGCGGTCGGGTCGCGGAACGACGACACGAGCAGCCCGAGCGTCGGTACCGTCCAGAAGAGCGCGACCAGGATCAGGAACAGCCGCATCACACCACCGGCGGTGCCACTGGCCACGCGGGCGGCGAAGGAGCGCCTGGCACGCACGGGTGCGTCGAGGGCGGGGTCGAGAGCCGTCACCGCTGACGCTCCTTCCTGAGTCGGCGGAGATTGACGAACATCACCGGCAGGACGAGCAGCAGCAGGATGACGCCGATCGCGCTGCCGACGCCGTAGTTGCCGCCACCGCCGAACGACGACAGGAACAACTGGAGGGCCAGGACATTGGCGTCGTCCTGGCTGGGCTGCGGCGCGATGATGTAGACGAGGTCGAACACCTTCATCACATTGATCATCAGCGTGACGAGGACGACGACCAGGACGGGCGCGAGCAGCGGCACGGTGACCCGACGGAACACCTGCCACTCGTTGGCGCCGTCGACCCGCGCCGCCTCCAGCAGATTCCGGTCCACGCCCGCGAGCCCCGCCGCGATGAGCACCATCGCGAACCCGGCCCACATCCACACGTAGCTGCCGATGATGGCGGGGGTGACGAGGGTCGGCCCGAGCCAGTCGATCCCGTTGTAGGCGGCGGCGAAGTTCGAACCGGGCAGCCGCAGTTGGGCGCCGGAGGCGTCGGCGGGAAGAGCGAAGGTCCCGTCGGCGCCGCTGGTCGCGGACGCGACGACCTTCCCGTCCTTCACGGCCTCGACCTTGACCCCCTTCAGCGCCTTCTCACCGGGGTCGACCTGCCCCTTCGTACCGCCACCGCCGAGCTTGAAGTCCAGCCATACGGTCCCGCTGATCCCGGAGCCTCCAGCGGGCGCCTTCGCGTCCTCGGGCGTGCCGGGGAGCTTGTTGGGCGCGATGCCTACGAGGGGGACGAGGGCCGGCGTCCCCGGGCTGACCGTCCCGGTGGACGTGAACGAGCCCCCGCCGGACGCCTTCAGATCGCTGACCTGGGCGTTCGGGCGGGCCTTCGGATAGACCGAGGAGTCGACGAAGGCGTCGTGGACGGACGTCACGATCGCGTTGGCGACGCCCTGGTTCGGGTCCGCCTCGTAGACGAGGCGGAAGATGATGCCCGCCGCGAGCATCGAGATCGCCATCGGCATGAAGACGATCAGCTTGAACGCCGTACCCCAGCGCACCCGTTCGGTCAGCACCGCGAAGATCAGCCCGAGCGCGGTGACGAGTGCGGGGGCGACGGCCACCCAGATCGCCGTGTTGCGTACGGCGGTCAGCGTGGCGTCGTCGGTGAAGATGTCGCCGTAGTTCTCCAGACCGACGAAGCCGGAGCCGTCGGCGTCGTAGAGGCTGCGCCAGACCGAGTAGCCGATGGGGTAGACGACGAGGGAGCCGAGCAGGATCAGGGCGGGCAGGAGGAAGAGGCCGGCGATCCACCAGCGGGTGCCGGTGACGCTCTTGTGGTGGGCGGAGGAGGGCGTTGTTGAGGAGGAGGTTGTTGCTGTCTGCGACTCCATGCCGGGGCCGTCAGCCGTTCTTGTACGCCTTGGCGGCGTCGGCCTCTAGTTTCCGCTGGGCGCCCGCGATGTCCGTCGGGTTCTTGAGGAAGTCCTGGAGGTCCTTCCACTCGCCTACGCCCTGGGTGCCGCCGAAGGCCGCCGGGGCCTGGTCGGACATGTCGAAGCGGAAGTCGTCGCCGGCCGCGATGAGGGCCTTGGCGATGTCCCGGGTGACGTCGTCCTTGTAACTGGCCTGGTCCATGGCCTTGCTGGGGGAGAGGAAGCCGCCCTGGGCCGCCCAGATCTCGGCCGCGTCGGTCGAACCGAGGAAGGTGAGCAGCGCCTGGGCGCCCGCGCCGTCCTTGAGGGCCACCGCGACATCGCCGCCGCTGACGACGGGCGCCTGGTCGCCGACCGCCGGGAACGGGAACACCTTGGCGTCCGTGCCGATCTTCGCCTTGGTGTCCGCGTTGATGCTGACGGCCACGAAGTCGCCCTCGAAGACCATCGCCGCCGGGGTGTCACCGGAGAAGGTCTGGGTGACCGACTTCGGGAACTCGGTCGCCAGCGCGCCGGAACGGCCGCCCGCGATGAGGTCGTCCTTGCCCCACAGTTCGGCGAGGGTGGTGAGGGCGTCCTTGACGGACGGGTCGGTCCACTTGATCTCGTGCTGGGCGAGCTGGTCGTACTTCTCCGGGCCCGCCTGCGACAGATAGACGTTCTCGAACCAGTCGGTGAGGGTCCAGCCGTCGGCGCCGCCGATGGAGACGGCGGGGGAGCCGGCGTCCGAGAGGGTCTGGGCGGTGGAGATGAAGTCCTTCCAGGTGGCGGGGGTCTCGGTGATCCCGGCCGCCTCGAACGCGGCGGTGTTGTACCAGATCAGGGACTTGTTGGCGGCCTTGACGTAGATGCCGTACTGCTTGCCCTCGAAGGCGCCGAGGTCCTTCCAGCCGGCGGAGAAGTTCTTGTCGAGTTGCGCCTGGGCATCGGCGCCGAGCGGCTTGATCCAGCCCTTCTCGGCGAACTGGTGCAGTACGCCGACCTGCGGCAGGAACGCGACGTCCGGGGGCTTGCCGCCCTCGATCTTCGTCCCGAGGAACGTGGAGGTGTTGTTGCCGGTCGGCACGAAGTTGACCTTCGCACCGGTGCGCTTCTCGAACTCCGCGAGCACCTTGGTGAAGTTGTCCTGCTCGGGCCCGGTCCAGACGGCGGCGACCTCCAGGGTCTGCCCGTCGAGCTTGGGGAGTTGGACGGAGGAGGAGGTGTCACCGCCGGTGCCGGTACTGGTGTCCGCGGTGTCCGGACTTTCGTCGCCGGAGCCGCAGGAGGTGAGGGCGAGGGTGAGGGCGGTGGCGGAGAGGGCGGCGGTGAGGGTGCGTGTACGTAGCGTGCGTGTGCGTGGCGTGCTGCGCATGTCTGCCCCGTTCGTCGTTCGTCGTTGAACGTGCTCGGCGCTGTCCCGTGGGCTCTGGTCTACGCCGGGTCGTTGGGGTCGGCAAGTACGCCTGCGGTGTCAACTGGACGATCGTGACGGTGTCGTGTCCTTTTTTCCCTCGCCCCCGCCGCCCCTACCCGTCCCATCCTTCAGGGGCTCCGCCCCCGAACCCCCGTATCGCGCTGAACGCGCTCGTCCTCAAACGCCGGACGGGCTGAATACCCAGCCCGTCCGGCGTTTGAGGACAAAGCTGGGGGTCCGGGGGCGGCAGCCCCCGGGGATGGGACGGGTAGGGGCGGCGGGGGCGAGGAAAAGTCGGCCCCGGCTCAGAGCAGTGACGGTACCTCCACCGCCGACACCGACCGTGCCGCCCGTTCCAACGCGCTCGCCAGCAGCGCCAAGTCCGTCGGCCCGTTGCCCAGTTCGCGGACCGGGCGGCGGGTCGGAGGGTCGCCCATGCGCTGCCAGTCCAGTGTCGCCACCGTCGGCCGCAGCGTCGCCGTGCGCGGGATACGGCCCGTCACCCGGCCGCCCTGGAAGGGGATCCCCCTGCCGTCCGCACCGCTCAACCTCCCCCGGCCCGCCGCAGGTTCGTCCGGCCCCGGCGCCGGCGCGTCCAGCACGACCCGCAGCGCCGCCCCCCGAGCCAGCTCCGTCTCCGCAGTCCGCCCCCCGACCCCCGCCGCGGCCACCAGATGCACCCCGAGCCGCTCCCCCTCCCGGGCCACCGCCTCCAACGCCCGCACCACCGACCCCGCCGACGGCCGCCCGGGCGACCCCAACGGCGGCGACACCAAGGCGTCCAGATCGTCCACGACCACCACCAGCCGCGCCAGCGGCGGTGTCTCCGTACGCCGCCGACTCGCCGCCGGCCGCAGCCGCAACGTCGAACTGGGCGGCGTGTCGAGATCCCCCGCGCCCTCCTCGACCCCGGCCCCAGCCCCCGCTCCCGCTCCCACCGAACCGTGCGTCCCCGCCCCCGACTTCGAGCGCTGCGGGCCGATCCGGCCCGACAACTCGCGCCCGTTGTGCCACTCCGCGAAACCCACCCGCCCGAGCAACTCCGCCCGCCGCTTCAGCTCCGCGCTGAGCGACTGGGCGAACTCCCGCATGCGGACAGGGTCGTTGGCCGTGAGGTGGGTGGTGACATGCGGCAGGTCGGTGCAGACCCGCAGGCCCTCGCCGTGCGGCGCGCTTCCGCCGGTGCCGTCCCGGCCGTCCATCAGGACGATGCCCAGCCGGTCGGGGCGCTCGGCGGCGGCCAGTGACGCGACGACCGCCCGCAGCAGTTCCGTACGGCCGCTGCCGGGCGGGCCCTCGATCAGCAGATGCGGCCCCTCGGCCGCGAGGTCCACGCCCACCGGGCCGCGCGGACCGGCGCCGAGCACGGCCCAGGCCCGGCCGCCGAGCGTCTCGGTGTCGTCGGCGGCGTCCGCCCAACGGGCCATCAGGGACGCCGGGGTGGCCCGGGCCAGCCCCAACTCGTCGAGCAGCCGCGCCGCTTGCGGCAGGGGCGCGGAGACCCGCTGCTGGCGTCCTCCGGCGGCACCGTCGGTCCGCAGCGGGGCCAGCGCCCGCGCGAACCGCTCGGCCCAGGCCAGGGACACCGCGTCCACGGCGGCCACGGAGCCCTGTCCGACCAGCCCGGCGCGACCGCCGAGGTCGGCCTCGGCGGGGTCCGGCCGCCCGGACGCGGTCACGCCCGCCCGGGCCACCCGCATCACATGCAGTGCCGTGGCCACGTCACCGCCCAGCAGCGCCACCGCCCCGCACTCACGGAACGGCGGCGAGACCGCGCACGCCGCCTCGTACGTCTCCGTCACCGGGGACGCGGGTGACGCCGCCTCCGTCTCCGCGAGGCACACCACATGGATCCCGGCCCGCGGGCCCTCGTGCGCGAGCCGCGCGACGGCCTCCCGGACGGCCGCCCCGCCCGGATCGCCGTCCACGACGACCACGGTGTACGGACCCGCGAAACCGCCCGGCCCCGACGCCCCTGCGGAGTCGTCCCGGGCCCAGGAGGGGCGCCGGGCCGGTTCCCCGGCACCGTGGGCGAGGGGCTTCGCACTCCCAGTCCCGGTCCCAGCCCCAGTCGTCTCCGCGTCGTGGTCCTCCAGGCGGCGCAGGAGTTCGTCCGCGCGGGCCGTGGCCTGTTCGCGGTCGTAGGCGAGGAGGAGCCGGCAGTCCTGGCCGTGCCCGGGGCGCAGATGCGGGAGCCAGCCGAGCCAGGACCACTCCGCGGTGCGCTCCTCCGGCGTACGCGAGCGGTCCGTGCTGATCAGGACGATCTCCAGCGCCTCCGGGGAGTGCAGCGCGGCCAGTTGGGCCACCACCGCGCGGGCCAGTCCCGCGAGCCGCGCGCGCGGGCCCGCCAGTCCGAGCGCCCCGACCTCGCGCAACCCGGCCGTCACGGGGACGGCGGGCAGCAGTCCCGAGCCGTCGGGGGCCGCGCGGTCCGCCGTACCCAGCCGGACCGTGAGCGCCTCCGGGTGGCCCGGGCCGCGCTCCCAGAGGCGGGGGCCGGGGCCCAGGGCCGTCAGCAGCAGGGTTGCCGGGTCGGGCCAGCTCTCCGGCGCCTGCGGGAGGGCGTCAGGGAACTCCGGGGCCGCATGGTCGGCCGGCGGCTCCTCGTCCTCGTACACCTCGTCCTCGGCCTGTTCCTGCTCCGGGCGTCCGCCGGTCAGCCGTCGGGCCCACTTGGAGAGCCCGCCGCGCCTGCGCACACCGGGCGGGACGTCGGTACCCCGCAGGGGCGTCCCCTTGCGTCCGCCGCCCCCGGCGTCACCGGGGACCGCTGTGTCCTCGCCGGTCTCGTCGGCCCCGTCGCCCTCGAAGCGTGAGCGGGCGTGCGGCACCGACGCGGCCCCCGCCGCCCGCTCGGGACCGGGCCGCTCCGGTACGGCGAAACCGGCGCCGTGGGTGTCACCGGAACCGCTGGAGAACCTGCCCGCGCCCGCCGCACCCGCCGTGCCCTTGGTGCCCCGGCTCTCGATCCGCGGTGCCCGGCCCTGCCCGGGGACCAGCGGCTGCGCCGCCTCCGGTGCCGGGCCGCGCGCGCCGCGCGACTCGGGTGCGCTCCCGGCGGCTCCCCAGCTCGCCGAGCCGTACGCGTGATGGGTCTCCCCGGAGGGCGGCTTCGGGGCGCCGCCGGGCTGCACGCGCGTGTGCTGCGCCTGGGCCGGAAGGGACGCCCCTGTGGTGGGTGCCGTGCGGGCGGTGCGGCGGTCGTGGGTGTCGGCCTCGGTGTCCTTGTCCTTCGCCTCGCCCGCACCGGACGTAAGGCCCTCGGCGACGCT
The DNA here is from genome assembly GCF_002954775.1 of Streptomyces geranii. Taxonomy (GTDB): domain Bacteria; phylum Actinomycetota; class Actinomycetes; order Streptomycetales; family Streptomycetaceae; genus Streptomyces; species Streptomyces geranii. The sequence goes on along the minus strand of NZ_PJME01000086.1, from coordinate 4,615 downwards.
CACGCGCACGTGCCCCTCGCCGTCCGGGGTCGTGCCCACGCGCGTGCCCGCGTCGCCGGGAGGGGTCAGCCGCAGGGCCGACTCGCCGATCCGCAGCAGCGCGCCCGGCGCGAGCCGGACCGGGCGGGTGCCCAGGCGGGCGCCCGACAGCGTCGTGCCGTTCGTCGAGCCCAGGTCCGCGACCGCTATGCGGCCGTCCGCCGCGACCGTGACCGCGCAGTGCAGCCGGGAGACGTCCGGGTCGTCCAGCGGGACGTCCGCGTCGGCGGAGCGGCCGATGGTGATCCGGCCGCCGTGCAGCAGATGGACACCGCCCGCGTCAGGGCCCGCCACCACATGCAGCTGGGCCGCCGCCTCGTCCGCCTCGGGGTGCGGCTCCGGCTCGGCCGGGGTGCCGAGGGCCAGCACGGCGCCGTCGACCAGCGGGGGCTCGCCCAGGGTGCAGCGCTGGGTGTCGAGGCGCTGGTCGCCCACATACAGCACCACCGGGCCGCCGCTCTCGCGCTCCCGGCCTCGCTCGGGCATCGACGCCCCGTCACCCGCGACCGCGGAGGCCAGGGCCGAGGCGACCGCGGCGAGCGCCGTGCCGGCGGGCGCGGTGACCACTACGTCGCAGCTCGCGGCACGCGCCCACGGCTCCGAGGGCGGCCCCAGCGGGTCTACGACGGTCAGCCGGATCTGCATCGCCGTCAGCGGTCCCTTCTGCACGGGCACCTGTGAAGGAGGGCGAAGCCACGCCACGGGTCCCACCACCGCGGACTTCCCCCACCGCACACGAGCACGTCGGCCAGTACTGGAGGCATCCTCGCACCTGCCACTGACAACGCGCCCGCCCCCCACCCATAAGTGATCTTGAATGGTCGCCTCTGCCCGCAAAAGTGCCTGACCAGTGACCGGCGCTTGTCCGTTTGGGATCGGTTTGGTTATCGCTTTGAGATCGGTCACGTTCGGGATTCGGCAACCGGGACGACCGTTCGGGACGTCTTCCCGAACGTCCCGTCCAAACGATTCTCCCGGGAGCGCGGCACTACAGTGGGTCGGAACACTTGCGTACGTAAGGGAGCCAAGACGTGCGGCCGGTAGGGAGCAAGTACCTCCTTGAGGAGCCGCTGGGACGCGGCGCCACAGGCACCGTCTGGCGTGCCCGCCAGCGGGAGACCGCGGGGGCCGAGGCGGCCGTGCCAGGCCAGCCCGGCGAGACCGTGGCGATCAAGGTCCTCAAGGAGGAGCTCGCCAACGACGCGGACATCGTGATGCGCTTCCTGCGCGAGCGGTCCGTGCTGCTGCGGCTGACCCACCCGAACATCGTCCGGGTGCGCGACCTGGTCGTCGAGGGCGATCTGCTGGCCCTGGTCATGGACCTCATCGACGGCCCCGACCTGCACCGCTACCTGCGCGAGAACGGCCCCTTCACGCCCGTCGCCGCCGCCCTCCTCACCGCCCAGATCGCCGACGCGCTCGCCGTCAGCCACGCCGACGGCGTCGTGCACCGCGACCTGAAGCCCGCCAACGTCCTGCTCATGCAGGACAACGGCCGGATGCACCCGATGCTCACCGACTTCGGCATCGCCCGCCTCGCCGACTCCCCGGGCCTCACCCGCACCCACGAGTTCGTCGGCACGCCCGCGTACGTCGCCCCGGAGTCCGCCGAGGGCCGCCCGCAGACCTCCGCCGTCGACATCTACGGCGCCGGAATCCTGATGTACGAGCTGGTCACCGGCCGCCCGCCGTTCGGCGGCGGGTCCGCCCTCGAAGTGCTGCACCAGCACCTCACCGCGGAGCCGCGCCGCCCCTCGACCGTGCCCGAGCCCCTGTGGACGGTCATCGAGCGCTGCCTGCGCAAGAACCCGGACGAAAGGCCCAGCGCCGAGAACCTCGCGCGCGGGCTCCGCGTCGTCGCCGAGGGCATCGGCGTGCACGCCAACTCGATGCAGATCGCGGCGGCCGAAGGAGTCGTCCACCTGCTCGCCCCCGATCCGGCGCCGACCGCGGTCCCCGGCTCCGGCGACCCGACCCAGGTGCTGCCGTACGGCGCGGGCGCGGGCATGCAGGGACAGGGGCAGGGGGCGTACGACCCGAACGCGGCCACCAGCGTCCTGCCGCACACCGGCGTGCCCGGCGCCGTGGGCGCGGGTTCCGCAGGCGCCGCGGACCCCACGGCCGTACTTCCGCCGGTCCCGCAGGGCCGGCCGGGCGGACCCGGTGGCCCCGGCGGCCCCGAGGAGCCGCACCCCTGGCAGAACCAGCTGCGCGCCGCCCGCGACCGCAACGAGCAGACGCAGGTCCAGTACCTGGACCCCGGCGAGGACCCGCTGCGCCGCCGCCCCCAGCGGCAGCCCGGCCGGCCGCCGCAGCAACAGCCCCAGCAGCCGCCGTACCAGCAGCAGCGAGGCCAGCAGCAGCCCCCGCCCGGATACGGCTATCCGCAGGGCCCCGGACAGCAGGCCCCCGCGCAGCCGCCCCAGCACCAGCAGTACGCGCCCCCGCAGCAGCAGCCGCAACAGCGGTACGCGCCGCCCGCCCCCGCGCCGCAGCGGCAGCCCCAGCGCCCCCAGCAGCCCGAGGCCCGGCCACCGCGCGAGCCCAGGGAGCCGAGGGAACCCCGGCAGCGCAGCGCCAACCCGATGAAGATCCCCGGGCTCGGCTGCCTCAAGGGGTGCCTGTTCACGATCATCATCCTGTTCGTCGCCGCGTGGCTGATCTGGGAACTGAGCCCGCTGCAGGGGTGGATCGGCTCGACGAAGGGGTTCTTCGAGCAGATCGGCGACTGGATCGACACGGTCAGCGGCTGGGTCGGGGACCTGGGCGGGGGCTCGGGGGGCTCGGGAAACCCGCCTGGGCAGTAGCCCCGTAACTCCGTAACTCCGTAGCTGCGTAGCTGCGTAACCCCGAAGTCCTGTCGGCGACCCGGCGGTTGGCCGCTCGGGTGCTTGGTCGGTCCGTCGTCCGGTCGGGCCGGCGCGGTTCGGGCAATCGGCAGCCAGTCGGGGCATTTGTGGAGCAGCCGGGCTGTGCCGTGCCGGTGAATCCGGTGCGACTCTGGGGATTTGTCGACACCTGGCGGGTGATTTCCGTCCCAGCGGTGAAGGTTACGGCTCCGGGCGCGTAGTTTTGTCGGCTGAGCGAGGCTTTGGCGGCCGGGGGTCCGGGGCTGGTCCCGTGGATCGGCGCAGCGTCGGCAACACGCGTCTGTAGGAGCAGTCTTGGCACGGAAGATCGGCAGCCGGTACACCGCCAACCAGATCCTGGGGCGGGGCAGCGCCGGCACGGTGTGGCTGGGCGAGGGACCCGAGGGGCCCGTCGCCGTCAAGCTGTTGCGCGAGGACCTGGCGTCGGACCAGGAGCTCGTCGGACGCTTCGTGCAGGAACGGACCGCGTTGCTCGGTCTCGAACACCCGCACATCGTGTCCGTACGGGACCTGGTGGTCGACGGCAACGACCTCGCGCTCGTCATGGACCTGGTGCGGGGTACGGACCTCCGCACCAGGCTCGACCGGGAGCGCAGGCTCGCCCCCGAGGCGGCGGTCGCGATAGTCGCCGACATCGCGGACGCGCTGGCCGCCGCGCACGCCGCCGGGGTCGTGCACCGCGACGTGAAGCCGGAGAACGTCCTCCTGGACATGCAGGGCCCCCTGGGCCCCGGCGGCTCCCACCCCGCCCTCCTGACGGACTTCGGCGTCGCGAAACTCATCGACTCACCGCGGCGGACCCGGGCCACGAAGATCATCGGTACGCCGGACTACCTGGCACCCGAGATCGTGGAGGGGCTGCCCCCGCGCGCGGCGGTCGACATCTACGCGCTGGCGACCGTCCTGTACGAGCTGCTGGCCGGCTTCACGCCCTTCGGCGGCGGCCACCCGGGCGCGGTGCTGCGCCGCCACGTCACGGAGACGGTGGTCCCGCTCCCCGGGATCCCCGAGGAGCTGTGGCAGCTGCTCGTGCAGTGCCTGGCGAAGGCGCCGGCGTCGCGGTTGCGGGCGTCGGAGCTGGGGGTGCGGTTGCGGGAGCAGCTGCCGTTGCTGGTGGGGATGCCGCCGCTGGACGTGGACGAGCCCGACTCGGAGTCGCCGGAGGCGGCGGAGCCGGGGGTGCGGGGTGAGGGGTACGAGGAGGTGGCCGTGCCTGTGGGGGAGCGGGTGCGGAGGGGGGCGGTGCCGCTGGTGCGCGGGGCGAAGCCGGACTCCAACCGGGACACGCACACGTCGATGCGGGTGCCCGGCCCCGACGAACTGGCGGGCGGCGCCCTGGGCACGGCCCGCGTCCCGCGCCCGGCGGGCGCCCCGAGGCCGGGCTCGGCCCGCCACCGGGCGGCGTCGGCGCGTCGGCGGAGGCTGACGTTGGGGGTGGCCGGGGTGGTTCTGGTGGCCGCGGTGGGGGTCGGGACGTGGGCGGCGACGTCGGGGGAGGACGCGGGAGCGACCACCCCGGACACCCAGAACTCGACACCGGCGTCCCCGTAGGCGTTTCCTCGCCCCCGCCGCCCCTACCCGTCCCATCCTTCGGGGGCTCCGCCCCCGAACCCCCGTATCGCGCTGAACGCGCTCGTCCTCAAACGCCGGACGGGCTGGGGGTGCCGGCCGGCGCTTGGTTTTTCAGCCCGTCCGGCGTTTGAGGA
>NZ_PJME01000085.1 GCF_002954775.1 Streptomyces geranii | reverse complement strand
CCGGCCGCGCCTGTCGCGCCCCCGGCGCCCGTGGCTCCGGCCGCTCCCGCCCCGGCCCCCGCGCCGGTCCAGGCCGCGGCTCCGGTCGCTCCCCCGGCGCCCGCGCCGGTCGCCCCGGCTCCGGCTCCGGCTGCGGCTCCCGCCGCCGCGCAGGCCACCGACGAGGGTGCGTACGTGACCCCGCTGGTGCGCAAGCTCGCCGCCGAGAACGGCGTCGACCTGGGCAGCGTCAAGGGCACCGGCGTCGGCGGTCGTATCCGCAAGCAGGACGTCCTCGCCGCCGCCGAGGCCGCGAAGGCCGCCGCTGCCGCTCCGGCGCCCGCCGCCGCTGCCGTCGCCGCCCCGGCCGCCAAGAAGGCTCCGACCCTGGAGGCCTCTCCCCTCCGCGGCCAGACCATCAAGATGCCCCGCATCCGCAAGGTCATCGGCGACAACATGGTGAAGGCCCTGCACGAGCAGGCCCAGCTGTCCTCGGTCGTCGAGGTCGACATCACCCGTCTGATGAAGCTCCGCGCGCAGGCGAAGGACTCCTTCGCGGCCCGCGAGGGCGTCAAGCTCTCCCCGATGCCGTTCTTCGTGAAGGCGGCGGCCCAGGCACTGAAGGCGCACGCGCCGGTCAACGCCCGGATCAACGTGGACGAGGGCACGATCACCTACTTCGACACCGAGAACATCGGTATCGCGGTGGACTCCGAGAAGGGCCTGATGACCCCGGTCATCAAACACGCGGGCGACCTCAACATCGCCGGTATCGCGAAGGCGACGGCCGAGCTGGCGGGCAAGGTCCGAGCCAACAAGATCACCCCGGACGAGCTGTCCGGCGCGACCTTCACCATCTCCAACACCGGCTCGCGCGGCGCGCTCTTCGACACGATCATCGTGCCGCCGAACCAGGTCGCGATCCTGGGCATCGGCGCGACGGTCAAGCGCCCTGCGGTCATCGAGACGGAGGAGGGCACGGTCATCGGCGTACGCGACATGACGTACCTGACCCTGTCCTACGACCACCGCCTGGTCGACGGCGCCGACGCGGCCCGTTACCTGGTGGCCGTCAAGGCGATCCTGGAGGCGGGCGAGTTCGAGGTCGAGCTGGGCCTCTGATCAGCCTCTAGCGGTACGTACGGTGCCCCGCCCGGAGCCTTCCGGGCGGGGCACCGTCGTGTCGGCCTCTAGTGCGGCCTGAGCTTGTCGTCCGTCCAGCCGACCAGCGACTCGACCCACACATTCGGGATCGCCAGCTTTGCCGCCTTCGGAAGATGCCGGGTCCGGTAGGCCTTCAGGACGTCGTACGTGGCGTCCAGGCAGTCCCGGGAGGTCAGCTCGCCGGTCTCGGGGTCGACGCCGACCAGGAACCCGCGCTCCTCGACCGTACCGATCATGCCGCGAGCCGCCGGGACGTCGCTCCGCGAGGAGTTCGTACAGCGATAGCGGCTGTACGGGTGGTCGGACTTCCCGGGGTAGTGGGCGTCCCGGGACATCTCGCTGAGCATCTTCTTGTACGAGCCCTCGGTGTGCCAGGCCCCGATGTCACCGCCGGGCGGGGTGTACAGCTTGCCCGACGGGTTCTCGACCGCCCCGTACACCCAGCGGTCGGTGCCCGTGATGCGGAAGCCCCAGCCGACGTGGCCGAACCTCTGCGCACCGTCGGGCTTCACGAAGACGCAGGCCCCGCCGGAACGCCGGGGGCCGGCGGCGGCCGACATGCCCTGGAGCCCTTCCCCGGCACTGGCAACGGTGGCCGGTTTCTGCCCGGTACCCGTGCCGGCGCCCGGCCCGCACCCCGTCACACCCGCGACCGCCCCGGCCACCGCCATCGCCACGACCCACCGACCGACCGACACCGTTCATCCCGTCCCCCGATGGTCCAAGGGACGCACCGTTCGCGAACCCTCTGGAGACGGCGACACCGTTTCGGGTCACCGGGTTTCGCCGGTGACACGGCGGTGACGACTCCGGTCCGAGTCCGGTACAGGATCACGCCACCGCACTTTCCGGCCAAGTGGCTCTTTTTAATTGATCAAACTCCCTGGGCGCACAGGAAACAAAAAGCGAAAGGATTGGTTCCCCTCAGAACAAACAAAAGAATACCGACCCCTGGGGTTTCTTTTGAATTCACCTTGCTCTTGGCCGGAAGCAGCCCATACGATCAGCGCGGCGCCAAGGTGGCGGCTCCTCAGGGGATGAGGTTCCGCCATCGACTGGGGGGGCGCTCCGACGAGGCCAAGGCGGTGCTTATCCCTGCCCCTCCGTTTCCCTTCATGCACCACTGGATCGCACGAAAAGGAACGGAACCCAAGAAATGTCTCTCAGCAGAAGCAAGAGACTCGCCCTCGCCCTGGCGGGCGCGGCGGCTCTCACCCTCGGCAGCGCGGGAATCTCGGCGGCCAGCTCGGACGGCGGCACCATCTACAACACCACGGGCGGCGCCGCCGTCTGGTTCAAGGCGTACGGGGACCACGTCTGGGTCAAGGACATCGAGGCCGACGGCCACTCCGCGGTCGGCCTGTCGTACGTCCCGTACGACGGGATCGACACCGAGAACTGGGTGACGGGCGGCAACGGCACCACGGTGGACTTCAACTACGACTTCACCGAGAACGCCTACGTCTACTACAGGGCGTGCGTCGGGGAGTCGGGCACGGGAGACTACTTCTCCTGCAGCAGCTGGTACGTCGCCGTCGCCTGACCTGATCGCCAAGACTCTCACGGGGCGGGCGGCCGGCCGCCCGCCCCGTGCTGGAAGGCAACATGAAAACACTGCGGATCCTAGTAACTGCCTTTCTGGCCACGGGACTTGCCACCGGATGCTCGGCGGACGAGAAGAGCGCCGAGACGCCCGTGAAGGTCGGTCCCGTCGCCACACCGACGGCGGCGACCACGACGAAGATGCCCCTCGCGGCCTATCTGCCGACCGAGGACGAGCTGAACACCCTGGCCAGGGCCCAGACCTCACTCCTGCGCGACTGCATGGCCGAGTACGGTTTCGCCGACTCCGAGCTCGAAGCGCCGTCGGAGTGGCTGCTGTTCAAGGACATCAGCGAGGGAACCGGCCTTCCGGTCACCCTCGAACAGGCACAGCGGTACGGATACCACCCGGCCGGCACCGACACCGGCGGCGACAGCGACGACCAGGAGGCCGGCTCGGACTCACCGTCCGGTCTGCCCGCGCTGGCGACCGGGGACAAGCAGACCGAGCTGCTGGTGGCCAACGGCCCGGCCGCGGTCGCGGGTGCCTCCCCCGCCGCCTCCGGGCAGCGGGTGAACGGCAAGGAGGTCCCCGAAGGGGGCTGTGCCGGCCGCGCCCAGCAGACGATCGCCAAGAACACCCCCGCGCTGAAGAAATTCGGCTCGGACAACGCGGACCCGCTCAACGCCATTCTGGAAATACGGGCGGAATCCCACAGCAGTGCCATGCAGACCACCCTCTTCGAAAACATGGAGAAATCGTGGTCCGCATGCATGAAGAAATCCGGCTTCTCTTACGGAAGCCTGAAATCCGCCGCCGAGGACGGGGAATGGTCGAATAATCAGGTGGCGAGTGAACGCGAGATATCCGTGGCCACCGCCGATGTGAGATGCCGGATGTCCGCCAATTACCTGGGCGTGACCGAGGCCGTGTTCCTCGCCTACGAGAAGCAGGCCGTGGAGGACAACGCCGAGCTGCTCCAGGCCGTGCGGGACTACTACGACGCGATGCTGCGCAACGCGGCCAAGGTCGTGTGACCGATGGCCGAGGGACTTGTCCGGCGGCGCCGCGTCCTGGCCCTGGTGGCCGGGGGCGCGGCGCTGTTCGCGGGCGGCGGTGTGGCCGCCTCCCTGTATGTGAAGTCGCCCGCCCAGGCGGTCGCCGACACCAAGGCGCCCGAGCCCGACGTCCTCACCGCCGAGGTCGAGCGCCGGGTGCTCGCCGACACCGTCGTCCTGCGCGGCACCGTGCGCGCGGGCCGGACGGTCACGGTGACCCCGTCCGCCACCGCCTCCGGTGAGAGCGGCAGCGGCGGCTCGGTCATCGCGTCCAAGCTGCCGTACGCCGCCGGTGACGACGTGAAGGCGGGCAAGGTGGTCGCCGAGGTGTCCGGGCGCCCGGTGATCACGCTGAAGGGCCGGGTCGCCGCGTACCGGGATCTCAAGCCCGGTTCGAAGGGCGACGACGTGACCCAGCTCCAGCGGGCGCTGGCCGACCTCGGCTACGGCAGCGGAAGCGACACCACGGGCTCCTTCGGCACCGGCACCCAGGACGCCGTGGAGCGTCTCTACGCCGACCTCGGCTACGACCCGAGGCCCGCCTCGACCGGCGGGGAGGAGGCCGCGGCCCAGGCCGTGGAGAGCGCGGAGGACTCCGTCCGCAACGCCGAACGGATGCTGGAGGACGCGGAGGCCGTGGAGAAGCCGGACGCCACCCAGGTGAAGCGGGCCCGGGAGGATCTGGCGGACGCCCGGCAGGACCTCGCGGCGGCCCGGCTCCAGGCCGGTGCGATGCTGCCCGCCGCCGAGGTCGTCTTCCTGCCCTCGTTCCCGGCCCGCCTGGACGCGGTCGGCGCGGCAGTCGGCGAGCCCGTCTCCGGCACCCTGCTCACCCTGTCCTCGGGCGATCTGGTGGTCCAGGGCGGCGCGGCGGCCGACGAGAAGACGCTGCTGCGCAAGGGGCAGAAGGCCCAGATCCTGTCCGAACTGACCGGCAAGGAGTTCGCGGGCAAGGTGTCCACGGTCGCGACGACACCGACGACGAGCGGCGGCCAGGGTTCCGGAAGCGGGTCGGGAAGCGGGTCCGGGAGCTCCTCCGGCGGCTCCGGGACCGACACCGCCACGTACGCCGTGGTCGTCGTACCGGACACCGCACTGCCCAGGTCGCTGACCGGCCAGAACGTCCGCATCACCGTCACCTCGGCGGCCACCGGCGGCAAGGTGCTCGTGGTGCCGGTCGCCGCGGTCACCTCCGGCACCGACGGCCGGACCACCGTGACGGTCCTGCGCGGGGAGCGCCGGGACCGCGTGGAGGTCCGTACGGGCGCCACCGGGGACGGGTATGTGCAGGTCACGCCGGTGAGCGGGGCGGCTTCCGGTGCGAGTGCGGGAGCAACTACGAGCCTCGCCGCGGGGGACTCGGTCGTCGTGGGCACGTCGTCATGACGGAGCCCGGGCCGGCGCCGGAGGGCGCCACCGCTCCCCCGCCGCCACCGGTCATCGAGTTCCACGGGGTCGGGCTGACCTATCCCGGGCCGCCGCCCGTGCCCGCGCTGCTCCCCTGCGACCTGACCGTCCTCACCGGCGACTACGTGACCGTCGTAGGGCCGTCCGGGTCGGGGAAGTCGACGTTCCTGAACATCGCCGGGCTGTTGGACCGGCCCACCTCGGGGCGTTATCTCCTCGACGGGGTCGACACCGGGGCGGTCGGGGACGCCGGGCGGACCGCGCTGCGCGGGCGGCGGATCGGGTTCGTGTTCCAGTCCTTCCATCTGCTGCCGCACCGCAGCGCCCTGGAGAACGTCACACTGGCCCTCCTCTACAACGGCACCCCGCGCGGACAGCGGCTCGCGCTGGCCCGCGAGGCCCTGGAACGGGTGGGCCTGGGCCACCGGCTCGACGCCGTGCCGTCCCGGCTGTCCGGCGGGGAACGGCAGCGGGTGGCCATCGCGCGGGCCGTGGTGGCCCGCCCCTCGCTGCTGCTGTGCGACGAACCGACCGGCAACCTGGACACGGTCACCGCCGAGTCCGTGCTGAGCCTCCTCGACCAGCTGCACGGCGAGGGCATGACCCTGCTGGTCATCACCCACGACCGCGAGGTCGCCGCCCGCGGCCGGCGCACGGTCACGATCCGCGACGGAGTCCTGCGCGAGCGGGAGCAGCAGCACGAGGAGAGCGGGGTACGGACATGATCCGCTTCCGGCGTGCCCCGCGCGTTCCCCGCCTCACCACCCGGATGAGCCCTCGGGACCTGGTCTCCGAGGCACTGGGCGGGCTGCTCCAGCGGCCCGGACGGTCGGCGCTGACCAGCCTGGGGACCGTGCTCGGCGTGGGCACCTTCGTCGCCGTCCTGGGGCTGACGGCGACCACCTCGGCCCAGATCGACAGCACGTTCAACGCGCTCACGGCGACCGAGGTGACCGTCGAGGACACCGGCGGGGGCGATGCCGACGATGTGCCGCTGTCCTTCCCCGACGACGCGCAGCAACGGGTCGAGAAACTGCACGGCGTCGAGCACGCGGGCGTGTACTGGCAGGTCGGGCTGGAGGGACGGGAGGACGACACCGTACGGGCCACCCTGACCGGGGACGCGGGTGACGGGGAGCGCGGGGCGAGTGTCGTCGCGGCGGACCCGGGGCTGCTCGGGGCCGTGGAGCCGACGCTGCGCGAGGGGCGGCTGTTCGGCGCCTGGCACAGCGAGCACCGCCAGCCGGTCGCCGTGCTGGGCGCGGGGCTGGCCTCGCGGCTGGGCATCACCTCGCTGGAGAACGCCCCCGCCGTCCACATCGGCGGCCGGGCCTTCACGGTGGTCGGCATCCTGGACGACGTGGAGCGCCAGACGAGCCTGCTGCTGTCGGTGATCGTGCCGCGCACCACCGCCGAGGACATCTGGGGCCCGCCGGACGACAGCAGCCGGGCGAAGATGCTGGTGTCGACGGACGTCGGCGCGGCCCGCCAGATCGCCGACGAGCTGCCCGTCGCGCTCGACCCCGCGCACCAGGACCGGTTCGGCGCGGTACCGCCGCCCGACCCGAAGGCGCTGCGCTCCTCGGTCTCCAACGACCTCGGACAGCTGTTCCTGCTGCTGGCCTGCGTCTGTCTGGTGATCGGCGCGGTGGGCATCGCCAACACGACACTGGTCGCCGTCCTGGAACGCACCCCCGAAATCGGGCTGCGCCGGGCACTGGGGGCGCGCGGCATCCATGTGACCGGCCAGTTCCTCACCGAGTCGGCGGTACTGGGGCTGCTCGGCGGCCTGGTCGGGGCGAGCGTGGGCACCCTGGTCGTCGTCGGGGTGGCCGTGGCCCAGCACTGGACGGCGGTGGTGGAGCCGTTGACGGTGGCCACGGCCCCGGCCGCCGGAATGCTCACGGGACTGCTGGCGGGGGTGTACCCGGCGTGGCGGGCGGCGCGGATCCAGCCGGTGGAGGCGTTGCGGCGCTGAGGTGCGCGCCACGTTGGTCCACCTTCGTACGTGGTGCTGTGGCGTGCGCCCCGTCCGGTCTGTAACGCTCGTCTCACGTGTACGCGCACTCGTGCCCGGAAACCCTCTGGACAGGGACGCGGCCGTATTGTCTGTAGGTCAACGCCCCTGGGGCCGAAGCCCCTCCCTCAAGGAGCCCTCATGACCGCGCCCGTCGTCCACTCGCTGCGCGAGCAGATCCGCGAGCACATCGTGGAGGGGATCGTCAGCGGGCGCTGGAAGCCGGGCGAGCGGATCGTGGAGCGCCGGATCGCGACCGAGCTGGAGGTCAGCCAGACCCCCGTAAGGGAGGCGCTGCGGGAGCTGGAGTCGCTGCGGCTGATCGAGTCGGCCCCCAACAAGGGCGTCCGGGTACGGAACCTCACCGCCGCCGACCTGGAGGAGAGCTACCCCGTCCGGGCCGGCCTGGAGGCCATCGCGGCGGAACTGGCGGCGGCGAAGCTGGCGGACGACTGCTCGGCCCTCGAACCGCATGTCGCCGCCCTGTACGAGGCCGACCGCGCGTCGGACGGAACCGGCCAGGTGCGGCACACGGTGGCCTTCCACCGCGAGATGGTCCGCGCGGCCGGGAACTCGGTGCTGCTGCACACCTGGGAGGGGCTCGGCATCGAGGTGTTCACGGCCCTGTCGATCCGCTGGCTGGGAACCGTCCAGCAGTCGTACGCGGAGGAGCACGAGGAGCTGGTCGAGGCGTTCCGGCGGCGGGATCCGCGGATCGCGGAGCTGGTGAAGGCGCATGTGCTGGGGTGCGCGCCGCGCCCTTGAGGCAAGCGGTTACTTACTCGCTCACCTGCGGAAACCCGCTCTCGACGCGACACTCGGTGCCCGCACCAAAGGCACCCCGTGCCTACTTTCTCGTGATCAAGAGGTTTTGCCTTGAACCCTTTGATCGATCATCGATCAGGGAGTTAGAGTCGGCGACGGGTCCCCACAAGGACCCACAGCCCTGTCCTGCCAAAGACCAAGGGCACCCCCCTTCGACTGAGGAAGGCGGCGACATGACCGACCCCAAGGCCATCCAGCCGAGCGAGCTCGACCAGCTCCCCGACCGCGACCCGGAGGAGACCGCCGAATGGCAGGCCTCCCTGGACGCGGTCACCAAGGCGGCCGGGCCGCACCGTGCCGCGTATCTGATGCGCCGCACACTGGAGCGCGCCGAGGGCAACGGCATCGCGCTGCCCAAGCTCCTGGAGACGGACTACGTCAACACCATCCCGACCGCCGCCGAGCCCGCAGTGGACGGCGACGAGGCGATGGAGCACCGGATCGCCGCGTGGAACCGCTGGAACGCGGCTGCCATGGTGACCCGGGGCAGCAAACACGGCGTCGGCGGCCACATCGCCACCTTCGCCTCGGCGGCCTGGCTCTACGAGACGGGCTTCAACCACTTCTTCAAGGGCAAGGAGTCCGAGGAGGCCCCCGGCTCCGGTGACCAGCTCTACATCCAGGGCCACGCCTCCCCCGGCATCTACGCCCGCGCCTTCCTCGACGGCCGGCTGAACGAGGGCCACCTCGACAACTTCCGCCGTGAGTCGGGCGGCAACGGCCTCCCGTCGTACCCGCACCCGCGCCGGCTGCCCTGGCTGTGGGAGTTCCCGACGGTGTCGATGGGCCTCGGCCCGCTGTCGGCGATCTACCAGGCCCGCTTCAACCGCTACCTCACCAACCGCAACATCAAGGACGTCTCGGCGTCCCACGTGTGGGCGTTCCTCGGTGACGGCGAGATGGACGAGCCGGAGTCGACGGCGGCACTCGCGCTGGCCGCGCGCGAAGGTCTCGACAACCTGACCTTCGTCATCAACTGCAACCTCCAGCGCCTCGACGGCCCGGTCCGCGCGAACTTCAAGATCGTGCAGGAGCTGGAGGCCCAGTTCCGCGGCGCGGGCTGGAACGTGGTGAAAACCCTGTGGGGTACGGCGTGGGACGAGCTGTTCCAGCTGGACACCACGGGCGCGCTGGTGCGCAGGCTCCGCGAGGTGCCGGACGCCCAGGTGCAGACGTACCAGACGCGGGACGCGGCCTACATCCGCGCCGACTTCTTCGGCAAGGACCCGGCGCTCGTGGAGCTGGCGAAGCTGCTGAGCGACGACAAGATCCTGGAGTGTTTCCACCTCTCCCGTGGTGGCCACGAGTCCCGCAAGGTGTACGCGGCCTACAGGGCGGCGCTCGCACACAAGGGCGCCCCGACGGTGATCCTGGCCCAGACGGTCAAGGGCTTCACGCTGGGCGAGGGCTTCGCGTCGAAGAACGCCAACCACCAGATGAAGAAGCTGACGGTGGACGAGTTCAAGCGGATGCGTGATCTGCTCGAACTCCCCATCAAGGACAGTGACTTCGTCGACGGTGTGGTGCCTTACGGCCACCCGGGCGCCGACTCCCCCGAAGTCCGCTATCTCCAGGAGCGCCGCGCGGCCCTGGGCGGCCCGGCCCCGGCCCGCCGTACGCACGCGCTGGCCCCGCTCCCCGCTCCGGCGGAGAAGACGTTCACGTCGTTCGACAAGGGCTCCGGCTCACAGAACGTGGCGACGACGATGGCCTTCGTACGCCTGGTCAAGGACCTGGTCCGCGACAAGGAGACGGGCAAGCGCTGGGTGCCGATCGTCCCGGACGAGGCACGCACCTTCGGCATGGAGTCGCTGTTCCCGTCCCTGGGGATCTACTCCCCCAAGGGCCAGACGTACGAGCCGGTGGACCGCGACCAGCTCATGTACTACAAGGAGGCCAAGGACGGCCAGATCCTCAACGAGGGGATCACCGAGGCCGGTTCCATGGCGGACTTCATCGCCGCGTCGACGTCCTACTCGACGCACGGCGAGGCGATGATCCCCTTCTACATCTTCTACTCGATGTTCGGCTGGCAGCGCACCGCCGACCAGATGTGGCAGCTCGGCGACCAGCTCGGCCGCGGCTTCCTGGTCGGCGCGACGGCGGGCCGTACGACGCTGACGGGCGAGGGCCTGCAGCACGCGGACGGCCACTCTCCGGTGATCGCGGCGACGAACCCGGCGGCGCTGTCGTACGACCCGGCGTTCGCGTACGAGGTCGCGGTGATCGTGCGGGACGGCATCCGCCGGATGTACGGGGAGGCGGCGCCGGGCGAGGACCCGAACGTCTTCTACTACCTGACGGTGTACAACGAGCCGATCCCGCAGCCCGCGAAGCCGTCGGCGGAGGGGCTCGACGAGGGCATCGTCAAGGGGCTGTACCGCTTCAACACGGCGGAGTCGGCGGGGCTGAACGTGAGTGCGGCCAACGCGCCGCGCATCCAGTTGCTCGGCTCCGGTACGGCGATCCACTGGGCCCTGGCGGCGCAGCGGCTGCTCGCCGAGGAGTGGGGCGTGGCGGCGGACGTGTGGTCGGCGACGTCCTGGACGGAGCTGCGGCGGGACGCGCTGGAGGCGGACGCGGCGTTGCTGCGGGGTGAGGAGCGGGTGCCGTTCGTGCGGCAGGCGCTGCAGGGGGCGGAGGGTCCTGTGCTGGCGGTGTCCGACTACATGCGTCAGGTGCCGGACCAGATCGCGCAGTGGGTCGAGCAGGACTACTCGTCGCTCGGCGCGGACGGGTTCGGGCTGTCGGACACGCGGGACGCTGCGCGGCGGTACTTCGGGGTGGACGCGGAGTCGATCGTGGTGGCGGCGTTGGCGCAGCTGGCCCGGCGGGGGGAAGTGAAGGCGACGGCGGTCAAGGAGGCGCGGGAGCGGTACGGGTTGTAGGGCGGTTTTTTCCCTCGCCCCCGGACTCCCGCTCTGTCCTCAAACGCCGGACGGGCTGGGCATGTCAGCCCCTCCGGCGTTTGAGGAGCGGGGGTTCGGGGGCGGAGCCCCCGAGGATGGGACGGGTAGGGGCGGCGGGGGCGAGAAAAAGTACCCGGCATCATTGCCCCATGCGCGCTGCCCGTCTCATCAAAATGGTGCTGCTCCTCCAGTCCCGCCCCACCATGACCGCAGCCGAACTGGCCCGCGAGCTGGAGGTCTCCGAGCGCACCGTCACCCGCGACGCCCAGGCCCTCTCCGAAGCAGGCGTCCCCGTGTACGCCGACCGAGGACGCGCCGGCGGATACCGGCTGGTCGGCGGCTACCGTACCCGTCTCACCGGGCTCGCCCGCAGCGAGGCCGAGGCGCTATTCCTGAGCGGAGTACCGGGCGCCCTGCGCGAGATGGGCCTCGCGGACACCGCCTCCGCCGCCCGCCTCAAAGTGGCCGCCGCGCTCCTCCCCTCCCTCAGCGACACCCCCCGTACAGCCGCCCAACGCTTCCACCTCGACGCACCCGCCTGGTTCAGCGAACCCACCACCCCGGAGGCCCTCCCCGCCGTCGCGGACGCGGTGTGGGACGACCGTCCGGTGCTGGCGCGGTATCGGCGCGGCCCGAACGACACCGAGGTGGAGCGCACTCTGGAGCCTTACGGGCTCGTACTCAAGGCCGGCGTCTGGTATCTCTGCGCCCGCGTGCCGGAGGGCACCAGCCCCGGGCCCGGGCCCTTTCGGGTGTACCGCGTCGACCGCTTCACCTCCGTCCAGCCCGTCCAGGCCGGCCGGGCACCCGCAGAGAGCGCGCGCTTCTCTCGCGACGACACCTTCGACCTCCCCGCCTTCTGGGAGGAGCGCGCGGAGCAGTTCGCCCGTTCGATCCTGCGGGCCGAAGTCGTCCTGCGGCTCTCGGCGGAGGGCGCGCGCAGACTGCCGTACGCCGTCGATCCCGTCGCCGCCCGCGACGCGCTGGCTGCCTGCGGCGAGCCCGACGAGCAGGGACGGGTCACCGTGACGCTCGGCGTGGAGTCGGCGGAGGTCGCCCATACGCAGCTCGCGGCGCTCGGGCCGGAGGCGGAGGTGCTGGCGCCGGCCGAACTGCGCGAGCGGTTCGCGCGGGACGCACGGCGGCTGCAGGCTCTCTACGCGCCCTGACCCAATCGTCACTCGGCCCTGCACGCCTCTGAGCCTGTACACCCCATCACAATCCGTGCAGCTCCACGTGCGCACCTCCCCTCCAGGCCCGATGCTTGACCCGTGATGGACGAGACGGAGTTCTGGGAGCTGGTGGACGCGACCCGTGAGGCCGCCGAGGGGGACCCCGAGGATCAGGCCGATCTGCTGGTCGAGCGGTTGCTCCAGCTCGATCCGGACTCGGTCCTCGACTTCGCCCGGCACTTCGAGGCGCGCTACAACCGCGCCTACCGGTGGGATCTGTGGGGCGCCACCCGCGTGCTCCTCGACGGCGCCGGTGAGGAGGCCTTCGACTTCTTCCGGTGCTGGTTGATCGGGCAGGGGCGGGAGGTGTTCGAGGGGGCCCTGCACGGCGACCCCGACTCGCTCGCCGATCTGCTGGACGACTTCGACGACGAGATCGACGGGGACGGGGAGGAGCTGGGCTACGCCGCCGACGAGGCGTACGAGCAGCTCACCGGTACCGTCACCCCGGATCTGGGGATTCCGCCCGCGCCCGCGGAGCCCGAGGGCACGCCGCTCGACCTCGCGGACGAAGGGGCGCTCGCCGACCGGTTCCCCAAGCTGTGGCAGCGGTTCAAGGGCGGCTGACCGCCTGGCCTTCTGCCCTTCAGGCTGCCGCGCCTCGGCGTCGCGTCAGGTCCGACGCGATGTACGCCTGCTGCGTGTGCTCGGCCCGTACCGCGTGGTGCATGGGGGCCGAGTTGGCCTGGTCGAGGGCGGACGCGGTGACCGCCGCCGGGCCCAGGACGACCGTCGCGACCGCGCAGAGCACCGTCCACGGGTTCCGCGCGGCCCCGGCCCAGCCACCGCCCCCGGAAGACCTCTTGCCGCCGGTCCGCTCCACCGGGTTCGTACGACTGCTGCTGCTCATGATCCCCACCTCCGGCCAGTACCTGCGACTCAGTGCCTTGCTCAGTACCTTGTTGAGCGCCTTGTTCAGCGCCTACGACGAAGGTAGGAGCGGGAGTTGGGGCGTCTCCCTGAGTGCGCTGTGGCGTACCTGTGAGACCGCGCGAGACCGTACGGGCTGCCTACCGCTCAGCGTCTGCCCTGGAGTCGCGCCGCCGTCTGTCTGATCGACGGGAGGCGGGCCGTGAGGGCGGCGCCGGGGCAGCTCGTCATGTAGCCCTCCGTGTGGCCCGCCAGGGCGGGCAGGGAGACCTTGGTGCCGGAGCGGTAGCGGCTGAGGCTGTTGCTGGAGACCAGGGGGACGTGGCCGCGCGGGTCGGTGCCCGAGAGGCCGAGTTTCCAGGCGGCGAGGGCGGCGATGGCGTCGGTCATGGCCTGGGGTACCGGGACGCCCGCGGTGAAGGTGCCCAGGGCCGCGATGCCGGTGGTGCGGTGGTTGAAGCCCTGGGTGTGGGCGCCGGTCACCGGGCGGTCGACGCCGCCCGCGCGGCCCTCGTAGACGGTGCCGCAGCGGTCCACGACGAAGTTGTAGCCGATGTCGTCCCAGTCCCGGGTGCCGGTCTGGCCCGCGTAGAGGTAGCGGATGATGCGGGGCGCGTCGGCGCAGTCGTAGCCGTTCGGGGAGTCGGTGTGGTGGATGAACACCGCCACGACCCGGTCGTCGTAGCGCGGTGGCGGCTGGTCGCGTTCGGCGTCCGCGATCCAGGCGGTACGGGGCACGATGCGCGGCTTGGCGGCGGAGTGGACGACGGCCGGGCGGGCCGCGACGGGGTGGGCGGGGTTCGCGGCCGTGGTCGTACGGTCGACGCCCGCCGCGCACAGGACCAGGCCCGCGGCAGCGGCGAATCCGGGCAGGCAGGCGAGCGCCGCGCGGGCGGCGCCCGGCACGCGGCGGACCCGTGTGTCACCCCTGGACCCGTTGGACCCCATGGGCCCAACTGTGGGTCGGTTCCGTTCCGCCCGCGATGTGTGGTGTGCCACTTGGTGGAACCAAAGTCCCGGTCCGGGACGTTTTCAGGAGTCCGGGGGCCGGAAGCACCTGTTGTCTGTCTGTGTGTCCGACCGGCGGCTGATCACCGGGCCCGTCCCGCGCGTACTACCGCTTGTAAACCGCATGTACAGGGGGACCAAGGGGTCCAGGAGAAAGGCGGCCGGAGTGGACCTGCTCGACATCCTGCTGGTGCTGGTGATCCTCGGCTATGCCGCGTCCGGGTACCGGCGTGGCCTGGTGGCGGGCTGTGTCTCACTGGCCGGGTTCGTCGGCGGCGCCGTCGTCGGGGTGTGGGTGCTGCCGTGGATCATGGAGCTGGTCGAGGCGGGGACGCCCACCGCCACGGTGACCGCCGTGCTCACGGTGCTGGTGCCGGCGGTGGTGGGACACGAGCTGATGGGCAGACTCGCGCTGAAGCTGCGCCGCGAGCTGGACCGGGGGCCGCTGCGGGTCGCCGACGGGGTGGGCGGGGGCGTGGCCAACGCGGTCGCCGTGCTGATGGTGGCCTGGGTGGCCGCGAGCGTGCTCGGCGCCTCCTCCTCGCCGCTGGTGACGACGGCGATCCGGGACTCGGCGCTGCTGGGCGCGGTGCAGGACGCGATGCCGGAGACGACCCCGACCTGGTTCTCCCGGGCCACCTCGGCGCTCACCCAGGCGGGCTTCCCGCAGGTCTTCAACCCCTTCGAGAACGAACCGGCGACGAGCGTCGCCAAGCCCACCGGTGACAGCGTCACGGCGAGCGCGACGAACGCGGCGAAGATGAGCACGGTCAAGGTCGAGGGCGTCGCGGGCAACCAGGGCCGTGAGGGCAGCGGGTTCGTCTACTCCGCGCGGCATGTGATGACCAACGCCCATGTGGTGGCGGGCATCGACGACCCGACCGTCCGGGTGGGCGGCGTCGGGACGGCGTACGAGGCGCGGGTGGTGCTCTTCGACCCCGACAAGGACGTGGCCGTGCTGTACGTCCCCGAGCTGCGCGCCCCTGTTCTGCGCTTCGACGACAGCGCGAAGCGGGGCGACTCGGCGGTGGTCGCGGGCTATCCGCAGGACGGCGACCTGAACCTCCAGGCGGCGACGGTCGCCGACAAGGTGCGGGCGCGGGGCCAGAACATCTACAACAGCGACACGGTGACCCGCGAGATCTACTCGATCCGCTCGACCGTCCGCCCCGGCAACTCCGGCGGCCCGCTCCTCACCACGGACGGCAAGGTGTACGGCGTGGTCTTCGCCCGCTCGACGTCCGACGACGAGACGGGCTACGTCCTGACGGTCGACGAGGTCTCCGGCGACGCGAAGCGCGGGGCGGCCTCGACGACACCGGTGGACACGGGCGACCTGGTCACGTCCTGAGACCTGCCGAGACCTGCCGAGACCTACCGAGACCTACCGAGACCTGCTACGACCCGCGGTCAGAGCGTCCGGCCCATGAGTACGTCGTCCACGTACTCCCCGTCCAGCAGGAACTCGCCCGGCTGTATCCCCTCGACGACGAAGCCCTCCGACTCGTAGAGCTTGCGGGCCGGGGTGTTGTGCCCGAGGACGCGCAGGGAGAGGCGCAGGGCGCCCCGGCTGCGGGCCTCCGCGACGGCGGCCCGGATCAGCAGCCGTCCGACGCCCATGCCGCGGGCCTCGTCGGAGACGGCGAGCCCCTGGATCTGCCGCACGTGCGTGTTCGACGCGAGGGGGGTGGGCCGGGCGAGCCGGACATAACCCACGACCCGGCCGTCCCCGGTCACGGCGACCAGGTGGTCGCGCGGGTCGGAGGTCTCGAAGAACGGCGTGTACGGCGGTCTGGCGCGAGGGGTGACGGCGTGCAGGGTCGACCAGGTGGTGCGCTCCAGTCTGCCGAGCGCGTCCTCGTCGTCGGGCAGGGCTGTGCGCACGAACGGCTCACGGGTCCCGTGGTCCTCGTGTCCCTCGTCGGGCTGGTGCGGCGGCTGTGGCTCGGGCGGCATGGGAATCACTGTAGAGCGGGGGTACGACAACGGGTCCGGGGCGGGTGGCGCAGGATGGGGGCATGGAACGCTCGCGAATCGCGGTGGCCGGTGCGTCCGGCCTCATCGGTACGGCCCTGGCGCGGTCCCTGACCGCCGACGGGCACGAAGTGCGCCGCCTGGTGCGGCACGAGCCCCGGACGGCGGACGAGGTCCGCTGGGACCCGGCACGGCGGACGGTCGACACGGCCGGGCTCGTGGGCTGCGACGCCGTGGTGAACCTCGCCGGGGCGGGGGTGGGCGACCGGCGCTGGACGGACTCGTACAAGCGGACGATCCGGGACAGCCGGGTCCTGGGCACGGCGACGCTCGCCGAGGCGGTCGCCTCGCTGGACGAGCCGCCTCGGGTCTTCGTGAACGGCAGCGCGATGGGCTACTACGGGGAGACCGGCGAGCGCGCCGTGGACGAGGACTCCCCCGCGGGGGCCGGTTTCCTGCCCTCGGTGTGCGTGGAGTGGGAGGCGGCCACGGGTCCGGCCCAGGAGGCGGGCGTACGGACGGTCTTCGCGCGGACCGGGCTGGTGGTGGCGCGCGGCGGCGGGGCCTGGGGCAAGCTGTTCCCCCTGTTCAAGGCGGGCCTGGGCGGGCGGATGGGCGACGGCGGCCAGTACTGGTCGTTCATCGCGCTGCACGACGAGGTGGCGGCGATCCGGCATCTCATCGACACCGACGGGCTGTCCGGGCCGTTCAACCTGACGGCCCCGCAGCCGCTCACCAACCGGGAGATCACGGCGGCGATGGGCCGGGTACTGAGCCGGCCGACGCTCTTCGCGGTACCGGCGCCCGTGCTGCGGCTGGTGCTGGGCGAGATGTCCGGGGACGTGCTCGGCAGCGCGCGCGTGCTGCCCAAGCGGCTGCTGGAGTCCGGGTTCACGTTCGCGCACCCGGAGATCGACGACGCGATCCGGGCGGCGCTCGCCTGACCCCTCCCCGCGCCCGCGCCCGTGTCGCCGCCGACGGGGTGCCGCCGTATGCGACCGGTGTGCGACCGTGCCCTGTCCATGCGCGACTCCCGGTTGCCGTGGGCGGCCCTACCCTCGATCCGAACTCGCTTGTCCCGTATGCCTGTTGGGGCACGTGCCCCGGCCGGCCGCGCACCGCGATCGAGGGAGGGCACGTGCTTGAGCCCGCGTACCAGGCGGACGTCGTCATCGTGGGGGCCGGGGTCGCCGGACTCGCGGCGGCCCACCGGCTGACCAGCGCAGGAGTAACGACCGTGGTCCTGGAGGCCGCCCCTTACGTCGGGGGCCGGATGGCGACCGAGAAGGTCGACGGTTTCCGGCTCGACCGCGTCGGGCAGCTCCTGTCGACGTCGTATCCCGAACTGCGGCTGACCCCCGGCCTGGACGCCCTCGTGCTGCGTCCCTTCGCACCCGGTGTCCTGGTGCACAGTGACGGACGCAGGCACCGCGCGGGCGCTCCACTGAGCGGCGGGGGCGCACGGGGCGCACTCGGCGCGGTGCGCGCCCTGGCGAGCGCCCCCAGGTCGGCCAGGTCACCCCGCCCGACGGCATCGGCGGGGGCGCGCACCGGCGCTCCGCTGGCCGGGGCGGTGGGCGGCGCGGTCGGCGGAGCGGTCGATCAGGCCAGGCTCGGCGCCGCCCTCAACCGGCTCGCCGCCGTCCCCGTACAGCGCCTGCTGGCCCGCCCCGAGCTGCCGGCCGCGCAGGCCCTGGCCAACCGCGGTCTGCCCGCACGCACGATCGAGGGCTTCCTGCGCCCCCTGCTGGCCGCGCTGCTCTGCGACCCCGAGCTGACCACGTCGAGCCGGTGCGCGGATCTGGCGCTGCGGGCGTTCGCGGGCGGCCGGCTGTGCGTACCGGAGGGCGGCGCGGAGACACTCCCCGAGCTGCTCGCACGGGCGCTGCCGCCGGGCACCGTGCACACGGGCGTCCGGGTCACCTCGGTCTCCACGAACCTGGTCACCACCGCCGACCACGGCGAACTGCGCTGCCGCGCCGTCCTGGTGGCGACCGACGCCCGCGCCGCCGCCGAGTTGCTGCCCGGGCTGCGCGTCCCCGACTTCCACCCGGTGACCGTCGTCCACCACACGGCCGACGAGGCCCCCGAGTCCGGCGCCTTCCTGCTGCTGGACGCGGACCGCCGGGGCCCGGTCGCCCACACGGCGGTGATCAGCCACGTGGACCCGACCCGCTCCCCCGCCGGCCGCCCCCTGATCTCGTCGACGGTCCTGGGCACCCCGCCGGAGGACGTGGACCAGGCGGTACGGGCCCACCTGTCCCGCCTCTACGGCACGTCGACGACCCGCTGGGAGACCCTCGCCGTGCACCACACCGCCGAGGCGGTCCCGGCGATGCGCCCACCCCACGACCTGCGCCGCCCGGTACGCCTCCTGGCGGGCCTGTACGTCTGCGGCGACCACCGGGACACCAGCACCGTCCAGGGCGCCCTGCACTCGGGCCACCGGGCGGCGTCGGCCCTCCTGACGGACCTGGGCGCGGAACCGGTACGGGTGCAGGAGCCGTTAGCGGCGTGAGCTTGATGGCGACGGTTAGGCCCGCGCCCCAAAGGGGCGCGGGGCTGTATCGATATGCGGCTCCGCCGCGTGGGCGCGACAAGCCACGACGGCGCAGCACCGAACCACGAACCCCCAAGCCCCCCTACCCGAGCGCGGCGACCTTGTCCCGATACCCCCTCACCGGCGCCGCATCGCGATACGGCTCCAACCGCCGCTCGAAGTCCCGCACATACTCCGACGCCCGAACAGACCGCATCTCCGCAGCCGCCCCCGCCGCCTCCGCCCCCAGCAGACACGCCTGATCCAGCTCACCGAGCCCCAACCGGGCCGAGGCGAGCACGACCCGGCAGAACAGCCGACTGCGGGCGAACGCGGGCGCACGCAACTGCAGCGAGCGCTCCGCGTGCTGCGCGGCGGCGCGGAACTGCTGCAGATCCCGGTGGCAGTGCCCGAACTCGTCGGCGAGCTGCGCCTCGTCGAAGAACCGCGCCCAGTGCGGCACCTCGTCGCCGGGCCGGGCCGCTTCGAGGGCGCGCTCGGCCCGTACGAGCGACGCGGTGCAGGCCCGGACCTCCCCGAGCACCCCGTGGGCGCGCGCCTCGCACGCGTGCAGCAGCGACTGCACGACGGGCGGCGCTGTCGTACCGACCCCCTGCTGGGCCACCCGCGCGAGCTGGACGGCCTCCCGCCCGTGCCCGAGGTAGACGGCCTGGCGGCTCATGGTGGCGAGCACGTAGGAGCCGTACGCCCGGTCCCCGGCCGCCTGGGCGAGCCGGAGGGCCTGGACGAAGTAGCGCTGGGCGAGACCGTGCGCGGCGATGTCGTACGAGGTCCAGCCCGCGAGCCGGGTGAGGTCGGAGGCCGCCGCGAACAGGCGGCGGCCCGTCTGCTCGCCGTAGGTGCCGCGCAGCATGGGCTCGGTCTCGTGTTCGAGGTAGCGGACCAGGGCCTGTCTGGCGTGGCCGCCGCCGTAGGCGTCGTCGAGGGTGCGGAACAGCTCGCCGACCGAGCGGAGGGCGGCGATGTCGCCGCCGGTGACCTTCTGCCCGGGCCCGCGTTCGACCTGCCCGCGCTGCCGGGGCACGCCGGGCCGCCCCTGTACGGGCACCCGGACGACGGGCGGCGGCTGATCGCCCCGGCCGACCCGGTCGTCGGGCCGTCCGATCAGCCAGTCCCTGCTGGGCACCACGAGCCCGGCCGGGGTGAAGGCGATCTTGCGCAGCTCGGCGTGGCTGCCGGAGTCCTTGCGCCACAGCCCGCTGACGATGTCGACGGCCTCCTCGGGGGTGGCCGCGAACTCCAGTCCCGCGTACACGGGCGCGCAGGCGTCGAGCCCGAGGTCCTGGGCGGTGAGCCGGCGGCCGAGGCGGCGGGTGAACACCTCGGCGATGAGCGCGGGGGTGGTGCCGCGCGGCTGCTGTCCGCGCAGCCAGCGGGTCACCGATGTCTTGTCGTATCTGAGATCGAGTCCGTGTTCAAGGCCGAGTTGATCGACCCGACGGGCCAGACCCGCGTTGGAGAATCCCGCTTCTGCGATGAGCGCGGCGAGCTGTCGATTGGGAGTGCGCTGCGCGGGTCGTTCCGTCATCTGCGGTGCGGTCTCCTGCCTTCGGGCCCTCTGATGTGCCCGTGATGTGCCCGGATTGCTGGTGAGCAGCCCTTTTATGGCCTGGCGAACGGCGCGAATGTAGCGGAGCGTAAGCAGCCGATCGCACATTTCGCCGTACATTCATCCGATCGTGTGAGGATTGGGCGCCGGACTGACGGGCAGCGGCCGGACGTACAGTGGCTTGGGCGCGTTATGCGCCTGACGGAACCACGGAGCCATACAGCCAGGGCCAGGGAGGCACTTGCCGTGAGTGAGTTGCGGTTCGTCCGGATGGGCTTCGACGGCCCGGGGGGTACCGACGGCGTCGAGTACGTCGACTACCAGGAGGCCTGGGACGAGCAGCGCCGGGTGCACGCGGCCCGTTTCGCGGACGAGATCCCCGACACCTGCCTGCTCCTCGTGCACCCCCCGGTGTACACGGCCGGCCGGCGCACCGACCCGAGCGAGCGCCCCCTCGACGGCACACCGGTGGTCGACGTGGACCGCGGCGGCAAGATCACCTGGCACGGCCCGGGCCAGCTGGTGGGCTACCCCATCCAGAAGCTGCCGCGTCCGGTGGACGTCGTGGCGCATGTACGGCGGCTGGAGGAGGCGTTGATCCGGACGTGCGCGGAGTTCGGGGTGGAGACGTCGCGGGTGGAGGGCCGGAGCGGGGTGTGGGTGCTCGGCGACCCGGTCGACCAACGCCCTCCCGTCACGCTGGGCGGCCTCTCGCTGGACCTGGACCCCCGCCTGACGGACGAGGAGTTCGACCCGCGCCTGAACGGCCCCGAGTACGCGCCCTCGAACGCGGGCCAGCGCCGCGAGGACCGCAAGCTGGCGGCGATCGGGATCCGGGTGGCGAAGGGCGTCACGATGCACGGCTTCTCGCTGAACGTGAACCCGGACAACGTGTGGTTCGACCGGATCATCCCGTGCGGCATCCGTGACGCGGGGGTCACGTCGCTCGCGAACGAGCTGGAGCGGGATGTGACCGTGCGGGAGGTGTTGCCGGTGGTGGAGCGGCGGTTGCGGGAGGTTCTGGAGGGGGCGGAGCTGCGGGCGCGGGTGGTGGAGCGGGCGTCGGCGTAGGGGGTTTCCTCGCCCCCGCCGCCCCTACCCGTCCCATCCTTCGGGGGCTCCGCCCCCGAACCCCCGTTGTCGCGCTGAACGCGCTCGTCCTCAAACGCCGGACGGGCTGACATACCCAGCCCGTCCGGCGTTTGAGGACGAGGCCGTCCAGG
>NZ_PJME01000084.1 GCF_002954775.1 Streptomyces geranii | reverse complement strand
GGAGGGGGGAGGGGGAGGGGCCCCCGGGGATCTGGTTGTGGTTCGGGACGGGAAGCGGCAGTACCTGGTGGAGGTGCGGCCCCGGGTGCTTCGGGACTTCGTGGCCGGGGCCTGGTGGCACAGCACCTCGCCGGAGTCGCACTTCACGCGGTCGCTGGTGTGTTCGCGGGTCACCGAGGACG
Organism: Streptomyces geranii; assembly: GCF_002954775.1. GTDB lineage: Bacteria > Actinomycetota > Actinomycetes > Streptomycetales > Streptomycetaceae > Streptomyces > Streptomyces geranii. The sequence goes on along the minus strand of NZ_PJME01000084.1, from coordinate 22,900 downwards.
GGGGGCGGATCACGCTCAGTGGGCGCAGCTTTACGGTGACCTCGCCCGGTGGGGAGAAGGAGGTGCGGGAGTTGGGGGCCGACAGTGAGGTGCTTGCCGTTTACCGGGAGCGGTTCGGGGTCGAGTTGGCTGTCGTGCCGAGCGTTCGGGGGGCTGGTGGGGGTGGCTGAGGTGGGGGCGGGGTAGCGGAAAATGGCCTCGTGAGCGATGTGAGACATGTGCTGGTGCTGCCCGACCGTGATGCCGCCGAGGAAGTGGTGGAGGCGTTGCGGGAGCGGTTCGGGCTCGATGAGGAGCCGCAGCTCGTACGGGACGCGCTGGCCGGTGAGGACGATGCGGAGGACGCCCAGTGGCTCGTGGTGCTGCGGGACGAGCGTGGGCGGCTGGATCCGGCGGGGCTGGACGAGTTCGTGGGGGAGTGGGAGGGGTGGCGTGAGGAGCCGTGACCGGTAGTCGTGGTTGAGGGCGGGCCGCGTTGTCAGTGGCTCGTGGGATGCTTTCGGTGATGGCCAAGAAGACCGCACAAGACGACCCTCTCGTCCCCGTCACGCTTGCCGTGGGCCAGGAGGACCTCCTGCTCGACCGTGCCGTGCAGGAGGTGGTGGCCGCCGCCCGGGCCGCCGACGCCGACACGGACGTACGAGACCTGACCTCGGACCAGCTTCAGCCGGGCACGCTGGCCGAGTTGACCAGTCCGTCGCTGTTCGCCGAGCGCAAGGTCGTGGTCGTACGCAACGCGCAGGATCTTTCGGCCGACACGGTCAAGGACGTCAAGGCGTATTTCGGTGCGCCCGCCGAGGAGATCACCCTCGTGCTGCTGCACGCGGGCGGGGTCAAGGGCAAGGGGCTGCTCGACGCGGCGCGCAAGGCGGGGGCGCGGGAGGTGGCGTGCCCCAAGATGACGAAGCCGGCGGACCGGCTGGCCTTCGTGCGGTCGGAGTTCCGGGCGACCGGGAGGTCCGCGACGCCCGAGGCGTGCCAGGCGCTGGTCGACTCCATCGGGAGCGATCTGCGGGAGCTGGCGTCCGCGGTGACCCAGCTGGTCGCGGATGTCGAGGGGACGATCGACGGGGCTGTGGTCGGGCGGTACTACACGGGGCGGGCGGAGGCATCGAGCTTCGAGGTGGCCGACCGGGCTGTCGAGGGGCGGGCAGCTGAGGCGTTGGAGGCGTTGCGGTGGTCGTTGTCCACCGGGGTGGCGCCGGTGTTGATCACCAGTGCGTTGGCGCAGGGGGTGCGGGCGATCGGGAAGTTGTCGTCGGCGCGGGGTGGGCGGCCGGCGGATCTTGCCCGGGAGCTGGGGATGCCGCCGTGGAAGATCGATCGGGTGCGGCAGCAGATGCGGGGGTGGACTCCGGATGGGGTTGCTGTTGCTCTGCGGGCGGTGGCTGAGGCGGATGCGGGGGTCAAGGGGGGCGGGGATGATCCTGAGTACGCGTTGGAGAAGGCTGTTGTGGTGATTGCCCGGGCTGCTCGGTCTCGGGGGTAGGGCGTTTTTTCGCCCCCGCCGCCCTTACCCGTCCCATCCAGACCCCCCTTCGCGCTGAACGCGCTCGTCCTCAAACTCCCCCAGAGGGGGGACCCCCAGACGGGCTGGAGATGCGGGCCGGCGCTCGAAAAGTACCGCCTGGGCTGAAAGCACCGGATATGCCGAAGGCCCCGACAGCTGTCGGGGCCTTCGGGCAACGCGTGTTGCTGTGGTGGCCTCACGCCCGCGTGGCGAACGCAGTCGTGCGTGGGGCCGGAGTGCCGGGTGGGAGCGGATGAGAGGGCCCGCTGGTCCCTCCGGCGGTGGTGCGGTCGTTCAGATCAAAGAACGGGAGGTTCAGCCCTTGAGGGTCGCGACCTTCGAAGCGAGCGCCGACTTCTTGTTGGCGGCCTGGTTCTTGTGGATGACGCCCTTCGAGACGGCCTTGTCGAGCGCACGCGCGGCGGCGCGCTGAGTCTCGGTGGCCTTCTCGACGTCACCCGCGGCAGCGGCCTCGCGGGCCTTGCGGATCGCGGTCTTCAGGGAGGATTTGACGGCCTTGTTGCGCAGCCGGGCCTTCTCGTTGGTCTTGATCCGCTTGATCTGGGACTTGATGTTCGCCACGAATGAGCCTCTACAGGTTCAGGCACGGGGCCGCTCGGGTCCCGTACCGATGATTTCCAGAAGTTCGTGCCTCGTGCTGAGAGGGCATGAGACACAGCTACCCAGGCTACCAGTGGGCGTCCGAGTGGCCCAAACCGGTCCCCGGTCCCGGCCCGTGGGACCATGGAGCCTACGTATCGATCCGACCCGAGACCGCAGACACTGCGGACGCCTCAAGAATCAGGACCCTGCGTGCCCGCGATCCCTAGCCACGTTCCCGAGCCGAGCCGTACCGACCCGGCTCAGCTCCGCAATTTCTGCATCATCGCGCACATCGACCACGGCAAGTCCACGCTCGCCGACCGGATGCTTCAGCTGACCGGCGTCGTCGACCAGCGGCAGATGCGTGCTCAGTACCTCGACCGGATGGACATCGAGCGCGAGCGTGGCATCACGATCAAGTCCCAGGCCGTGCGGCTGCCCTGGGCGCCCACCGAGGACCCGGGCAACACGCACATCCTCAACATGATCGACACCCCGGGGCACGTCGACTTCACCTACGAGGTCTCCCGGTCGCTCGCGGCCTGTGAGGGGACCGTTCTCCTCGTCGACGCCGCCCAGGGCATCGAGGCCCAGACCCTCGCCAACCTGTATCTGGCGATGGAGAACGATCTGAAGATCATTCCGGTGCTCAACAAGATCGACCTGCCGGCCGCCCAGCCCGAGAAGTTCTCCGAGGAACTCGCCAATCTCATCGGCTGCGATCCCGCGGACGTCCTCAAGGTCTCCGCCAAGACCGGGCTGGGCGTCGAGGCGCTGCTCGACAAGGTCGTCGCCGAGGTGCCCGCGCCGGTCGGCGTCCAGAACGCGCCCGCGCGCGCCATGATCTTCGACTCGGTGTACGACTCGTACCGCGGTGTCGTGACGTACGTACGTGTCATCGACGGGCAGCTCAACAAGCGTGAGCGGATCCGGATGATGTCCACGGGCGCGACGCACGAGCTGCTGGAGATCGGGGTCTCCTCGCCGGAGATGAAGGCGGCCGACGGGCTCGGTGTCGGTGAGGTGGGTTATCTCATCACCGGTGTGAAGGACGTGCGGCAGTCCAAGGTCGGTGACACCATCACCACGCTCCACAAGGGGGCGACCGAGGCGCTCGGGGGGTACAAGGACCCCAAGCCCATGGTCTTCTCGGGACTCTATCCGCTGGACGGGTCCGACTACCCCGAACTGCGGGACGCGCTCGACAAGCTTCAGCTCAACGACGCCGCGCTCGTCTACGAGCCGGAGACGTCGGCGGCCCTTGGGTTCGGGTTCCGGGTGGGGTTCCTGGGGCTGCTGCACCTCGATGTCATTCGTGAGCGGCTGGAGCGTGAGTTCGGGCTCGACCTCATCGCCACCGCGCCCAACGTGGTCTATCGCGTGGTGATGGAGGACCGTACCGAGCACACGGTCACCAACCCGAGCGAATTCCCCGAGGGGAAGATCGACGACGTGTACGAGCCTGTCGTACGCGCCACGATTCTCGCGCCCTCCGAGTTCATCGGGTCGATCATGGAGCTGTGCCAGACGCGGCGCGGCACCCTGCTCGGCATGGACTACCTGTCGGAGGACCGGGTCGAGATCCGGTACACCCTGCCGCTCGCGGAGATCGTTTTCGACTTCTTCGACCAGTTGAAGTCCAAGACCCGGGGTTACGCCTCCCTGGACTACGAGCCCACCGGCGAGCAGGCCTCCAGCCTGGTCAAGGTCGACATTCTGCTGCACGGCGACAAGGTCGACGCGTTCTCGGCGGTCACGCACAAGGACGCGGCGTACGCGTACGGGGTGCGGCTTGTCGCGAAGCTGCGTGAGTTGATTCCGCGGCAGGCCTTCGAGGTGCCCATCCAGGCCGCCATCGGGTCGCGGGTCATCGCCCGTGAGACCATCCGCGCGATTCGTAAGGACGTTCTCGCCAAGTGTTACGGCGGTGACATCTCGCGTAAGCGGAAGCTGCTGGAGAAGCAGAAGGAGGGCAAGAAGCGGATGAAGATGGTGGGCTCTGTGGAGGTTCCGCAGGAGGCCTTCATCGCCGTCTTGTCGAGCGACGACAACGCCGGGTCGGGCAAGGGCAAGAAGTAGCCGACGCCTGCTCGTGGGAGTCGGGAGAACGGGGGCTCGTCGCGTACGGACGCGGTGGGCCCCCTTCGTGTACGTGCCATCGGTTCTGTAGGAAGCGAACAGGTGCCCGCCGGTGAAAGTGACAGGCCGTCGCCCCTTACGCGCTGGCCGGTCGCGCTTTAGTCTGATCTCCACTCGGTAGTTACTCGCGAGTTAAACAACAAGTCGTAATGAGCCAGCCGCCGCACTGCCGCGGGTCCCGGAGGATGTCGTGAGCGACACACAGACCTTGATCGAGAACCGTCCGCCGTCCGTGGCGGGCCTTTTCCTGGATCGCGTGGCCGCCACGCCGGACGCCGAGGCATACCGCTACCCGGTGCCCCCGGCCGCCGGTGAGGGCCCGGACGACTGGAAGTCGCTGACCTGGGCGCAGTCCGCCGAACGCGTGTTCGCCATCGCCGCCGGGCTCATCGAACTGGGCGTACAGCCGGAGCAGCGCGTCGCGCTCGCCTCCGCCACCCGCGTCGAGTGGATCCTCGGCGACCTGGGCATCATGTGCGCCGGCGCTGCCACGACCACGGTGTACCCGCAGACCAACGCCGACGAGTCGGCCTTCATCCTCGCCGACTCGGCGAGCCGCGTGCTGATCGCCGAGGACGCGACCCAGCTCGCCAAGGTGCAGGAGAAGCGCGCCGACCTGCCCGAACTCACCCATGTCGTGGTCATCGACCCGGCCGGGGTGGAGAGCGGCGAGGGCGTACTGACGCTCGCCGAGCTGGAGCAGCGCGGTGCCGCGTACCTGGAGAAGAACCCGGACCTGATCAAGGAGCGGGTCGGGGCGATCACCAAGGACCAGCTCGCCACCCTCATCTACACCTCCGGCACCACCGGCCGCCCCAAGGGTGTCCGGCTGCCGCACGACAACTGGTCGTACATGGCGAAGGCGATCGCCGCGACCGGGCTGGTCGGTGCGGACGACGTCCAGTACCTGTGGCTGCCGCTCGCGCACGTGTTCGGCAAGGTGCTGACCTCCGGCCAGATCGAGGTCGGGCACGTCACCGCCGTCGACGGCCGCGTCGACAAGATCATCGAGAACCTGCCGGTCGTGCGGCCGACGTACATGGCCGCCGTGCCGCGCATCTTCGAGAAGGTCTACAACGGGGTCGCCGCCAAGGCACGCGCCGGTGGCGGCGCCAAGTACAAGATCTTCCAGTGGGCCTCCGGGGTGGCCCGCGAGTATGCCAAGGCCACCCAGGACAACTTCCGCCGCACCGGCACCGCCTCCGCGCCCTTCGCCCTCTCCGCGAAGCACAAGGTCGCCGACGCGCTGGTCTTCGCCAAGATCCGCGAGGCGTTCGGCGGCAACCTGCGCGCCTGTGTCTCCGGGTCGGCGGCCCTCGCCCCCGACATCGGCTTCTTCTTCTCCGGCGCGGGCATCCACGTCCTGGAGGGCTACGGCCTCACCGAGTCCTCCGCGGCCTCCTTCGTCAACCCCGGCGAGGCGTACCGCACCGGCACGGTCGGCAAGCCGCTGCCCGGCACGGAGGTGCGGATCGCGGACGACGGCGAGATCCTGCTGCGCGGGCCCGGCATCATGGAGGGCTACCACGGGCTGCCCGAGAAGACCGCCGAGGTGCTGGAGTCCGACGGCTGGCTCCACACCGGTGACATCGGGGAGCTGTCCCCGGACGGCTATCTGCGGATCACCGACCGCAAGAAGGACCTGATCAAGACGTCCGGCGGCAAGTACATCTCGCCGGCCGAGGTGGAGGGGCAGTTCAAGGCGGTCTGCCCGTACGTCTCCAACATCCTCGTGCACGGGGCTGATCGGAACTTCTGCACGGCGCTCATCGCCCTGGATGAGCTGTCCATTCTTGGCTGGGCGAAGGACAACGGCCTCGACGGCAAGTCGTACGCGGAGGTCGTGGCCGCGCCGGGGACGGTGGCGCTCGTCGAGGGGTACGTCACGGAGCTGAACGCGGGGCTGCAGCGGTGGCAGACCATCAAGAAGTTCCGGTTGCTGCCTCGGGATCTCGATGTGGAGCACGGTGAGATCACGCCGAGTCTGAAGTTGAAGCGGCCGGTTGTCGAGCGGGAGTACAAGCACCTGATCGATGAGATGTATGTGGGGGCTCGGGAGGCCTAAGTGGGTGGGTGGTGGGGGGCTGTGTGGCGGGTGCGGCGTGCGCTGTGGCCTGTCGCGCAGTTCCCCGCGCCCCTGAGGTCAGGACTCGCGGCCCCTGCTTGCCAGTTGACGTAGGGCTTGCACCCGCGAGATCAGCTTCGCCGTGTCCGGCGGAGTCTCCCCGGACAGTTGGCGTTCCAACTCCGCCAATCCCGCGCTGATCTGGCCGTACTCCGCCTGCTCCCTGCTCAGCATGCGCTCCAGTTGCTGGTTCTTTCGGTGCAGGTCCAGGAAGACCGAGACCTTCGCGCGTAGTACCCAGGGGTCGAACGGCTTGGTCAAGTAGTCGGCCGCGCCTGTCGCGTAGCCGCGGAAGGCGTAGCCGGCGTCCGAGTCCGTGCCGGTCAGGAAGATGATCGGGATGTCCTTCGTCTGGTCCAGGCGCTTGATGTTGGCGGCCGTCTCGAAGCCGTCCATGCCCGGCATCCGGATGTCCAGGAGGACGACCGCGAAGCGGTGGCGGAGCAGGGCCTTCATCGCCTCCTCGCCCGAACGGGCGCGCACCAGCGGCTCGTTGAGGGAGGCCAGCACCGCCTCCAGGGCGATCAGGTTGTCCTCCATGTCGTCGACCAGGAGGATGCCGGCGCGTTCGTCTGTGGTGTCCTCAGCGCTCATGGTGGCTGTGCCTCACTCGGTCGCCGTCTTGTCCAGTGCCTCGCCGTTGGGGTGCTCGGGGTCCAGAAGTGCGCAGACCACGGTCAGCAGTTGGTCGACATCGACGGGCTTGGGTACGTAGTCGTTGGCGCCGCGCGCGATCGACTTCTCGCGGTCGCCGGGCATCGCCTTGGCGGTGAGGGCGACGATGGGCAGGTCCGTCCAGCGCGGGGTGCGGCGGATGGCGGAGATCGTCTCGTAGCCGTCCATCTCCGGCATCATGATGTCCATCAGTACGAGTTCGACGTCCGGGTTGCGCTCCAGTGTCTCTATGCCCTCGCGGCCGTTCTCCGCGTACAGCACCGGCATCCCGACCCGCCCCAGCACATGGGTGAGCGCGAAGACGTTGCGGATGTCGTCGTCGACGATCAACACCCGGCGTCCGGGCAGGACTTGGCCCGCCCGGCCCACCTTCCACGCCTCCAGCTTGGTCGGCGCGGGCCACGAGTCGTCCGTGTCGTGGACGGTGTAGGGCTCGGTGGACAACTGCTCGGGCAGCGCCAGTTGGTGCTCCTGCGGGGCGCTCCCGCTCGGCGTGTGACCGGGGCTCACGACAGGCACGTACAGCGTGAAGGTCGAGCCCTTGGTCGGCACGCTCTCGGCGACGATCCTGCCGCCGAGCAGGCCCGCGATCTCCCGGCTGATGGACAGCCCGAGGCCCGTGCCGCCGTACTTGCGGTTCGTCGTGCCGTCGGCCTGCTGGAACGCCTCGAAGATCACCGGGAGTTTCTCGGCGGCGATCCCGATGCCCGTGTCGGAGACGGCGAACGAGATCACGTCGTCGCTGTTCTCGCGGGTGTAGAGGTGATCGGGGTCGGTGATCCGGCTGACCCGCAGCTCCACCCGCCCGGTCGCGGTGAACTTGATCGCGTTGGACAGGAGGTTGCGCAGGATCTGCTGGAGGCGCTGCTCGTCCGAGTACATCTCGCGCGGTACGTCGTCGCCGACCGTCACCTCGAACGACAGCCCCCGGTCCAGGGTGAGCGGGCGGAAGGTGGCGTGGACGTAGTCCAGCAGCTTGATCAGCGGCAGCCTCTTCGGGCGTACGTCCATCCGGCCGGCCTCGATCTTCGACAGGTCGAGGATGTCGTTGATCAGCTGGAGGAGGTCCGAGCCCGAGCGGTGGATCGTCGTCGCGAACTGCACCTCCTGGTCGGAGAGATGGCGGTCCGGGTTGTCGGAGAGCAGCCGGGCCAGGATGAGGAGCGAGTTGAGGGGCGTGCGGAGTTCGTGGGACATGTTCGCCAGGAATTCTGATTTGTACTGGCTCGATGTCGCCAACAGGGCCGCCTTCTCCTCCAGTTCCGCGTTCGAGCGCTGCAACTCCGCCTGCTGCTTCTGGAGTTCGTCCGAGCGTTCCTGGAGCTGCATGGCGAGCCGCTGGGACTCGCCGAGCAGGGACTCCGTACGGGAGTTGGCGATGATCGTGTTGATCGCGACGCCGATCGTGTTCACGAACTGGTCGAAGAACGCCAGATGGACGTCCGAGAAGCGGGAGAACGAGGCCAGTTCGATCACGCCGAGCAGCTTGTCCTCGAAGAGGATGGGGATGATCACGACGCTCGCCGGGGCGGCTTCCCCCAGCCCGCTGTTGATCTTGATGTAGTCCGGCGGGGCCTCCTCCACCAGGATGCGCTTCTTCTCGCGCGCCGCCTGACGGACCAGGCCGTGCACCGGCATCCCGCCCGTGTCGACCGTCGCGCCCTGCGCCGCGCCGTACCCGGCGATGAACGCCAGTCCCTTCGCCGGGACCGGCGCGCGCAGCGAAGCGCTGTCCTCGTCCGGGTCGGCCAGGAAGAAGGCGCCGTACTGCGCGTTCACCAGCGGGGTCAGCTCGCGCAGGATCAGGTCGGCGACCTCCATCAGGTCCCGGTGGCCCTGCATCAGGGCGGCCAGGCGGGCCAGGTTCGACTCCAGCCAGTCCTTCGCGCGGGTCGTCTCGCGGAGGTTGGCCACCATCAGGTTGATGTTGTCCTTCAGCTCGGCGACCTCGCCGCGCGTCTCCACCGAGATGGAACGGGACATGTCTCCCTGGGCCACCGCCGAGGCCACTTCGGCGATCGCGCGGACCTGCGTGGTCAGGTTGAGCGCCAACTCGTTCACGTTCGTCGTGAGGCGCTTCCAGGTGCCGTAGACGCCCTCGACCCTTGCCTGGCCGCCGAGTTGGCCGTCGATGCCGACCTCGCGGGCCACCCGGGTGACCTCGGAGGAGAAGGAGGACAGCGTGTCCACCATCGTGTTGATGGTCGTCTTCAGTTCGAGGATCTCGCCCCGGGCGTCCACGTCGATCTTCTTCGACAGGTCGCCCTGCGCCACCGCCGTCGCCACCTGGGCGATGTTCCTGACCTGCGAAGTCAGGTTGTCCGCCATGTAGTTGACGTTGTCGGTCAGATCCCGCCAGACCCCCGACACGCCCAACACCTGTGCCCGGCCGCCGAGTCGGCCGTCGGTGCCGACCTCGCGGGCCACGCGGGTGACCTCGTCGGCGAAGGCGCGCAGCTGCTCCACCATCGTGTTGACGGTGTCCTTCAGTTCGAGGATCTCGCCGCGCGCGTCGACCGTGATCTTCTTCGACAGGTCGCCGTTCGCGACCGCCGTGGTCACCTGGGCGATGTTCCGCACCTGTGAAGTCAGGTTCAGGGCCATGAAGTTGACGTTGTCCGTCAGGTCCTTCCAGACGCCTGACACACCTCTCACCTGGGCCTGCCCGCCGAGGTTGCCCTCCGTGCCGACCTCGCGGGCCACCCGCGTGACTTCGTCGGCGAAGGCGGAGAGCTGGTCGACCATCGTGTTGATCGTCGACTTCAGTTCGAGGATCTCGCCCTTCGCCTCCACCGTGATCTTCTTGCCGAGGTCGCCCTGGGCGACGGCCGTGGAGACGAGCGCGATGTTCCTGACCTGCGAAGTCAGGTTGTCCGCCATGAAGTTGACGTTGTCCGTCAAGTCCTTCCAGACGCCTGACACACCTCGCACCTGGGCGCGTCCGCCGAGGTTGCCCTCCGTGCCGACCTCGCGGGCCACGCGCGTGACCTCGTCGGCGAACGCGGAGAGCTGGTCGACCATGGTGTTGATCGTCGACTTGAGTTCGAGGATCTCGCCCTGCGCGTCGACCGTGATCTTCTGGCTCAGGTCGCCGTTCGCCACGGCCGTCGTCACCTGGGCGATGTTGCGGACCTGCGAAGTCAGGTTCGACGCCATGAAGTTGACGTTGTCGGTCAGGTCCTTCCAGACACCCGACACCCCCCGCACCTGGGCCCGGCCGCCCAACTGCCCCTCCGTGCCCACCTCGCGGGCCACCCGCGTGACTTCGTCGGCGAACGCGGAGAGCTGGTCGACCATCGTGTTGACGGTCAGCTTCAGTTCGAGGAGTTCGCCGGTCGCCTCGACCGTCACCGTGCGGGTCAGATCGCCCCGGGCCACCGCGGTCGTCACCAGGGCGATGTCACGGACCTGGGCGGTCAGCCGGGCCGCCATCGTGTTGACCGCTTCGGTCACATCCCGCCAACTGCCCGACAGACCCTGCACCTTGGCGCGACCGCCGAGCCGCCCCTCCGTACCGACCTCGCGCGCGACCCGGGTCACCTCGCCGGTGAACAGCGACAACTGGTCGACCATCTTGTTCACGGCCCGGCCGAGCCTGCGCAGATCGCCGCGCAACTGCCGGTTCCCGTCGTGCAGATCGACCCGCTGGGTCAGATCGCCGCCGGCCACCGCGTCCAGGACGCGCGTCGCGTTCGCCGCCGGGGCCACCAGGGCGTCCAGCAGGCCGTTCACGTCGTTGACGCGGGACGTCCAGTGGCCCTGGCCGGGGCTCGCGGAGAGCCGCTCGTCCAGGCGGCCGTGCCGGATCAGGTCCCGACGTACGCGCTGTACCTCGGAGTTGAAGTGCAGATTGCGGTCCATGATCTGGTTGAACGCGGAGCTGAGTTCCGCCACCAGGCCGTGGCCGGTTTCCGGCACCTTCGCGAAGTCGCCGTCACGGGCGGCGGTCATCGCGGCGAGCAGCGGGCGCAGATCTGATGCCCGAATCTGATCGGATGCCGGAATCTGTCCGTCTTCGAGCACATGCGTAGCACTGTTCTCACTCATGGTGGCCCACTTCGGTGACTCGGCGCTTATGGGCGTGGCCAGTCTGTCACTCTGTCCGCGTCCACCGAGGTGTATTCGTCCGAACTGCTGGGGGCTGTCGATGGGGGCCATTCCGACGCAACGGGAGACCGCGTCCCGTGCGCCCTCCCGCGCGTCCGGTGCCCCCGCACGCCGGGGTGCGGACCGGCGCGCGGTCACCCACGCCACGCTCGGCGGCGGCCCCCTGGCACCCGGCGCGGCCCGTGGCCTCGTACGCGCGGCCCTCGCCGAATGGGCCCGGCTCGGCCTGCCCGGCGCCGATTCGCTGCCCGAACGGCTGGTCGACGACACCATGGTGGTCGTCAGCGAACTCGTCACCAACGCCGTCGTCCACGCGGGAACGGACGTGGAGCTGGCGTGCCGGCTGGAGGCCCCCGAGACACCGGAGGAGCGGGAGGAGTGGGAGGAGGGAGAGGAGGGGGGCGTAGAGGGGGAAGGGGCCGGGGAGGAGGAAGCGGGAGCCGGTGTCGCGCTCGTCGTCGAGGTGTCCGACCACCATCCCTCCCGCGCGCCCCGGGACGCCGGTGCCGAACTCCCGTACGACATACCGGAGTACGGGCGTGGCCTCCGCCTCGTCTCCGTACTCTCCGAGGCCTGGGGCGTCACCTACCGCACCGGCACCAAGACCGTCTGGGCGCGGCTCCCGGCGGCGGCCGTCGCGGTCGACGACGAGGTGGGGGCGTACGCCGGCGCGCACACCCTCGGGCCCGGGCTGCGGGTCGCCGAGATCCTCGCCCCCGAGCCGCAGCGCGGCGCACGTGACCAGGAGTGGCTCAATCACGGCGCCCTCTCCTTCCTCGCCGAGGCCTCCGACCTGCTCGCCGGACAGCTCGACGAGAACCTCGTCGCCGCGCTCACCGGACAGCTCCTCGTGCCGCGCCTCGCCGACTGGTGCGCGGTGTGGCTGGAGGACGAGTCGATGGGGCGCGGAGGCGGTGGCGGCGGCGGGAGCTGGGGCGACGGGGGTTCGGGTGGTGACCTGAGCGGGGGAGGCGGCTGGATCGGAGGGACCGGGGGAAGTTGGGGAAGCGGCGGGATCGGCGGAAGCGGCGGGTACGGGCCGCGGCTGGCGCGGGTCTGGCACAGCAGTGAGGACCGGATCGAGGAGCTGAGGCGGGCCCTGGAGAAGGACCCGCCGCGTCCGCCCGACACCACCAGGACCGGGCCGGTGCCCGTGCGCTGGCCCGGCGAGGCGGTCGGCGGGCGCGGGGAGACCGGCTCCGCGCTCGCCTACCGGCTGGTCGCGGGCGGCCGGCCGCTCGGCACGCTGGTCATCGGGCGGGCCGGGATGATCCGCTTCCCCGACGAGGTCACCGGCCTGGTCGAGGACCTCGGCCGCCGTGTCGCGCTCGCCATCGGCGCCGCCCGCCAGTACGCCCGCCAGGCCACCATCAGCCGTATCCTCCAGCGCGGCCTGCTGCCCGGCGCGGTCGCCGAGATACCCGGCGTGAGCAGTGCTCTCGTCTACGAGCCCTGCGACAAGGGCGGCCCCAGCGGCGACTTCTACGACCTCTTCCCGGCCGGCGCCGGCCGCTGGTGCTTCGCCGTCGGCGACGTCCAGGGCAAGGGGCCGGAGGCGGCCGTGGTGATCGGGCTGGCCCGGCCCTGGTTGCGGCTGCTGGCCCGCGAGGGATACCGGGTCGCGGACGTCCTCGACCGGCTCAACCAGCTGCTGCTCGACGACGCGACGGAGACGGCGGACGCGGCGGCCCGGGCACTGGTCGCGGGCGACGGACGGCCCGCCGTGCCGACGGTGCCGACCGCCGGATCGGTGGGTTCGGCCGTCGTCTCGGCGGTCGCCGCCGTGCCCGCCGCGATCCGGCCGGGCGACGGGCCGCAGACCCGCTTCCTCTCCCTCCTCTACGGCGAACTCGTACCCTTCGACGGAGGCGTGCGCTGTACCCTCGCCTCGGCCGGGCATCCGCTGCCGCTGGTGCTCCGGGCGGGCGGCGAGGTCCGTACGGTCGCCGAGCCGCAGACCCTGCTCGGGGTCGTCGAGGACGAGACGTACACGAGCGAGAGCTTCGAGCTGCGGACCGGCGACAGCCTGCTGTGCGTCACCGACGGGGTCACCGAGCGGCGCTGCGGGCCCCGCCAGTTCGACGACGGCGACGGGCTGGCGAGCGCCCTCGCGGACTGCGCCGGGCTGAGCGCCGAGCTGATCGCGGAACGCATCCGCCGACTCGTGCACGAGTTCGGGGAGAAGCCGCCGGAGGACGATCTGGCGCTGCTGGTGCTGCAGACCGAATGAGGGCGGGAGCGGGTACACGGGCGGGCACGGGGCGGCGCGTCCTGGCCGTGCTGGACAATGGAAGGCATGCCCTCCGCACTTCCCGACGGTGACCCCGTCCCCGACGACGGCTCCCTGCCCGCCTCCGCGCTCGCCGGCGCCGTGGACCGGCCCCTCGGGTTCTATCTCCACGTCCCGTACTGCGCGACCCGCTGCGGCTACTGCGACTTCAACACCTACACGGCGACCGAGCTGCGCGGCACGGGCGGTGTCCTGGCCTCCCGCGACAACTACGCGTACACCCTGATCGACGAGGTACGGCTGGCCCGCAAGGTGCTCGGCGACGACCCGCGGCCCGTCCGTACGGTGTTCGTCGGCGGCGGTACGCCCACGCTGCTGGCCGCCGACGATCTCGTACGGATGCTGCGGGCGATCCGGGACGAGTTCGGCCTGGCGGACGACGCGGAAGTGACCACGGAGGCGAATCCGGAGTCCGTGGACGAGCGGTATCTGGCCACTCTGCGCGCGGGGGGTTTCAACCGGATCTCGTTCGGGATGCAGAGCGCGAAACAGCATGTGCTGAAGGTGCTGGACCGTACGCACACGCCCGGGCGCCCCGAGGCGTGCGTCGCGGAGGCGCGGACGGTGGGCTTCGAGCACGTCAACCTCGACCTGATCTACGGCACCCCCGGCGAGACCGACGACGACTGGCGGGCCTCGCTGGACGCGGTGCTGGGGGCCGGGCCGGACCACGTGAGCGCGTACGCGCTGATCGTGGAGGAGGGTACGCAGCTGGCGCGGCGGATCCGCCGGGGCGAGGTGCCGATGACGGACGACGACGTCCACGCGGATCGGTACCTGATCGCCGACGAGGTGCTGGGGGCGGCCGGATTCGACTGGTACGAGGTCTCGAACTGGGCCACGTCGGAGGCGGCCCGGTGCCTGCACAACGAGCTGTACTGGCGCGGCGCCGACTGGTGGGGCGCCGGACCGGGCGCCCACTCGCACGTGGGCGGCGTCCGGTGGTGGAACGTGAAGCACCCCGGGGCGTACGCCGGGGCGCTGGCGGCGGGGCGGTCGCCGGGGGCGGGACGGGAACTCCTCACGGACGAGGACCGGCGGGTGGAGCGGATCCTGCTGGAGCTGAGGTTGCGGGAGGGGGTGCCGTTGGCGCTCCTGCGGGAGGAGGGGCTCGCCGCGGCCGGCCGCGCGCTGGGGGAGGGGCTGCTGGAGGGGGCGCCGTACGCGGCGGGGGTGGCTGCGTTGACGTTGCGGGGGCGGTTGCTGGCGGATGCGGTGGTGCGGGACCTGGTGGACTGAAGAACAGTTCCTCGCCCCCGCCGCCCCTACCCGTCCCATCCCTGGGGGCTGCGCCCCCAGACCCCCCTTGTCCTCAAACGCCGGACGGGCTGAAAAACCAAGCGCTGGCCGGCACCCCCAGCCCGTCCGGCGTTTGAGGACGAGCGCGTTCAGCGCGATACGGGGGTTCGGGGGCGGAGCCCCCGAAGGATGGGACGGGTAGGGGCGGCGGGGGCGAAGGAAAAAGTCCCCGCGACTACTCCGGTGCCGTCACGAAATCGATCAGTTCCTCCACGCGGCCCAGCAGCTCCGGCTCCAGGTCCCGGTACGAACCCACCCGCTTCAGGATCGCCCGCCACACCGCCCCCGTGTTCTCCGGCCACCCCAGCTCCCTGCACACCCCCGTCTTCCAGTCCTGCCCGTGCGGGATCCGGGGCCACCCGGGGATCCCCAGCGACGCCGGCTTCACCGCCTCCCACACGTCGATGTACGGGTGCCCCACCACCAGCGCGTGTTCGCTCGTCACCGACTGTGCGATCCGGAACTCCTTCGTGCCCGGCACCAGGTGGTCGACCAGGATGCCCAGGCGGGCGTCCGGGCCCGGGGCGAACTCGTTCACGATCGCCGGGAGGTCGTCGATGCCCTCCAGGTACTCGACGACCACGCCCTCGACCCGCAGGTCGTCCCCCCACACCTTCTCGACCAGTTCGGCGTCGTGCCGGCCCTCCACGTAGATGCGCCCGGCGCGAGCCACGCGCGCGCGTGCGCCGGGCACGGCCACCGAACCGGAGGCGGTACGGGTGGGACGTACCGACGCAGCCGCCGAGGCCGGGACCAGCGTCACCACCCTGCCCTCCAGCAGGAACCCCCGGGGCTCCAGCGGGAACACCCGGAGTTTGCCGAAGCGGTCCTCCAGGGTGACCGTGCCCGCCTCGCAGCGGATCACCGCGCCGCAGAACCCCGTACCCGGCTCCTCGACCACCAGGCCGGGTTCGGCCGGTACCTGCGGTACGGGCTTGGGCTTCTTCCACGGCGGGGTCAGGTCCGGAGAGTACTGGCGCATTCGGATGACGATAGGAGAACCTCTCCCGCCGTCACTCCACCGGTCACCGCGACACGCCGAAACGGCTTGCCAGGGCGTCCCGTTGGGCCCGTACGAACGCCGCGTCCACCACCGCTCCGTGACCGGGCACGTACAGCGCGTCCTCGCCGCCCAGGGCCAGCAGACGGTCCAGGGCGGCGGGCCAGTGCGACGGTACGGCGTCGGGGCCCGCCTGGGGCTCGCCCGACTCCTCGACCAGGTCACCGCAGAACACGACGGTCGGCTCGCCCGGTACGACGGCCACCAGGTCGCCCCGGGTGTGCCCCGGACCGGCGTTCACCAGATGGACCTCCCCGGGGCCGTCGGCCGTCCCGGGAGCCGGAGTGAGCGGGGCGAGGGGGAGGGCCAGGGAGAGGGTGCGGGAGGTGCTGAGCAGCTCGTGCGGGACGACCAGGGTGTCCGCCGCCTCCTCCGCCGCACCGGCGTCCAGACCGTTGCGTACCGCGTCCGCGCACAACGCCTCGCGCCCCACTTGCCCGAATTCGTCCCCCACCCCCTCCGCCGCCACGACATGCGCACCCGCGAACACCGCCGCACCGAAAACATGGTCGAAATGGGCGTGCGTCAGTGCGAGGAGATCCACCCGGCGGCCGGCCAGTTTCCGGGCCTCCAGCCGGAGCGCCGAGCCCTCCCGCAGGCTCGACCCCGCGTCGACCAGCAGCGCGCCGCCCGCCCCGACGACCAGCCCCACGGTGCAGTCCCACACCGGCAGCCGACGCCTGCCCACCCCGGCCGCCAGCCGCTCCCAGCCCAGGTCGTCCCACCGCGGCTCTTCCCAAGTCACCGTCATACGGCGACGCTAGCTGGGCAGGGGTGGGGGAGGGGGAAGTGACCGACCAGGGTGGGTTGCTGCGAACATGACATCGCATGACAGGTCGGCATACGTCGGCAGGTCGCCACGGGCCGCCCTTGCCGGGGGCGTACCCGACAGCCGTACACTGGGCCGGGGAACTCTGGCACTCGGACACGAAGAGTGCCAGGGAAGGCCAAGGCACACAGGCGGGGCGCTCGGTCAAGGCACTCTGGTGACGACAGCGGTGGGAGGTGCGCGCGATGCTCAGTGAACGCAGGCTCGAAGTGCTGCGCGCCATCGTCCAGGACTATGTCGGCACCGAGGAACCGGTCGGTTCCAAGGCGCTCACCGAGCGGCACAACCTCGGGGTCTCCCCGGCGACCGTCCGCAACGACATGGCCGCGCTGGAGGACGAGGGCTTCATCGCCCAGCCGCACACCAGCGCCGGGCGCATCCCGACCGAGAAGGGCTACCGGCTCTTCGTCGACCGGCTCGCGGGCGTCAAGCCGATGACCGCTCCCGAGCGGCGTGCCATCCAGAACTTCCTGGACGGCGCCGTCGACCTCGACGACGTCGTCGGGCGGACCGTCCGGCTGCTCGCGCAGCTCACCCGGCAGGTCGCCGTCGTGCAGTACCCCTCGCTGACCCGGTCCACCGTGCGGCATGTGGAACTGCTCTCGCTCGCTCCCGCGCGCGTGATGCTCGTGCTGATCACGGACACCGGCCGGGTCGAGCAGCGGATGATCGACTGCCCGGCGCCCTTCGGGGAGACCTCTCTGGCGGATCTACGCGCGCGGCTCAACAGCCGGGTCGCGGGCCGCCGCTTCGCGGACGTGCCGCAACTGGTGCAGGACCTCCCGGAAGCCTTCGAGGCGGAGGACCGGGGCACGGTCGCGACGGTGCTCTCCACCCTCCTGGAGACGCTCGTCGAGGAGGCCGAGGAGCGGCTGATGATCGGCGGAACCGCCAATCTGACCCGCTTCGGACATGACTTTCCCCTCACTATCCGACCCGTGCTCGAAGCCCTGGAGGAACAGGTCGTACTTCTCAAACTCCTTGGTGAGGCCGGGGATTCGAGCATGACCGTACGAATCGGTCACGAGAACAAATACGAGGGACTCAACTCCACGTCAGTCGTGTCGGTCGGCTACGGTTCGGGCGGCGAGGCAGTGGCCAAGCTCGGCGTGGTCGGACCGACCCGCATGGATTACCCGGGAACGATGGGAGCGGTACGCGCAGTGGCACGGTACGTCGGACAGATCCTGGCGGAGTCGTAAGTGGCCACGGACTACTACGCCGTACTCGGCGTGCGCCGCGACGCGTCCCAGGACGAGATCAAGAAGGCGTTCAGGAGGCTCGCCCGCGAGCTGCACCCGGACGTCAACCCCGATCCGAAGACGCAGGAGCGGTTCAAGGAGATCAACGCCGCGTACGAGGTGTTGTCGGACCCGCAGAAGAAGCAGGTCTACGACCTCGGCGGCGACCCCCTGTCCCAGGCGGGCGGAGGCGCGGGCGGCTTCGGCGCCGGTGGCTTCGGCAACTTCTCGGACATCATGGACGCGTTCTTCGGAACGGCGTCCCAGCGCGGACCGAGGTCGCGCACGCGGCGCGGCCAGGACGCGATGATCCGGCTCGACATCGAGCTGGACGAGGCCGCCTTCGGCACGACGAAGGACATCCAGGTCGACACGGCCGTGGTGTGCGGGACGTGCAGCGGCGAGGGCGCGGCGCCCGGGACCTCCGCCCAGACCTGCGACATGTGTCGCGGGCGTGGCGAGGTGTCGCAGGTGACGCGGTCCTTCCTGGGCCAGGTCATGACGTCCAGGCCCTGTCCGCAGTGCCAGGGGTTCGGGACCGTCGTACCGACGCCGTGCCCCGAGTGCGCGGGCGACGGGCGGGTGCGGTCGCGCCGGACGCTCACCGTGAAGATCCCCGCGGGTGTCGACAACGGTACGAGGATCCAGCTCGCCGGTGAGGGTGAGGTGGGGCCGGGTGGCGGCCCCGCCGGTGACCTGTACGTCGAGATCCACGAGCTGCCGCACTCGCAGTTCCAGCGCCGTGGGGACGACCTGCACTGCACGGTGACGCTGCCGATGACGGCGGCGTCCCTGGGCACGAAGGTGCCGCTGGAGACGCTGGACGGCCTGGAGGAGGTCGACATCCGCCCGGGCACCCAGTCCGGCCAGTCGATCCCCCTGCACGGGCGGGGTGTCACGCACCTCCGGGGCGGGGGCCGAGGCGACCTGATCGTGCACGTGGAGGTCATGACGCCCACGAAGCTGGACCCCGAGCAGGAGCGGTTGCTGAGGGAACTGGCGAAACTGCGGGGCGAGGAACGGCCCACGGGGCAGTTCCAGCCCGGGCAGCAGGGGTTGTTCTCGCGGTTGAAGGACGCGTTCAACGGACGCTGAGGGGTGGGGCAGGGGGCTTTTTCCTCGCCCCCGCCGCCCCTACCCGTTCCCATCCCTGGGGGCTGCCGCCCCCAGACCCCCGCTGTCGCGCTGGACGCGCTCGTCCTCAAACGCCGGACGGGCTGAGGGGTGCCGACCTGCGCTGCAAATGGTGCCGGCCGGCGCTTGGGTTTTCAGCCCGTCCGGCGTTTGAGGACGAGGCCGTCCAGGCCGATTTTCCCCGCCCACCCACCCCTGCTTACCCACCCACCCCAGGCCCGCCACCCTCCAGCCCAGGCCCGCACCCCCAGCCCGTCCGGCGTTTGAGGACAAGCGGGGGGTCCGGGGGCGGCAGCCCCCAGGGATGGGACGGGTAGGGGCGGCGGGGGCGAGGAAGATGCCTGTGGGCTGATTCGGACTTGTGCTGAGGACGTGACAACATGCCGTCATGTCCTCCGCGCTGACCGATCTCCTCGCACACCCGATCGTGCAGGCCCCCATGGCAGGCGGCGTCTCCCTCCCCCAACTCGCCGCCGCAGTCGCCGACGCGGGCGCGCTCGGGTTCCTCGCCGCCGGGTACAAGACCGCGGACGGGATGTACCAGGAGATCAAGACGCTGCGGGGGATCACCAAGCGCCCCTTCGGCGTGAACCTCTTCATGCCGCAGCCCGAGTACGCCGACCCCGCCGCCGTCGAGGTCTACGCACACCAGCTCGCAGGCGAGGTCACCTGGTACGACACCGGGCTGGGCGACCCGGACAGCGGTCGCGACGACGGCTACGACGCCAAGCTCGCCGTACTCCTCGACAACCCCGTCCCGGTCGTCTCCTTCCACTTCGGCGTGCCGAGCCCGGACGTACTGGACTCCCTCCGCCGCGCGGGCACCCTCACCCTCGTCACCGCCACCACCGCCGAGGAAGCCCTCGCGGTGCAGCGCGCCGGTGCCGACGGCGTGATCGTCCAGGGCGCCGAGGCCGGCGGGCATCAGGGCACCCACCGGGACAACCCCGAGACCGACGGGGCGGCCATCGGGCTGCTCTCCCTGCTCGCCCAGGTACGCGAGAGCGTCGACCTGCCGCTCGTCGCCGCCGGCGGCATCATGCGCGGCAGCCAGATCGCCGCCGTCCTCGCCGCGGGCGCCTGCGCCGCCCAGCTCGGCACCGCCTTCCTCGCCACCCCGGAATCCGGCGCCCACGCCCTCCACAAGGAGGCGCTGACCAACCCCCTCTTCGTCCGTACGGAGCTGACGCGCGCGTTCTCCGGCCGCCCCGCCCGGGGCCTGGTGAACCGTTTCGTGCGCGAGCACGGCCCGTACGCCCCCGCCGCCTATCCCGAGGTCCACCACCTCACCTCCCCCCTCCGCAAGAAGGCCGCTGCGTCCGGCGACGCCCAGGGCATGGCCCTGTGGGCGGGGCAAGGGCACCGCATGGCCCGTGCGCTGCCCGCCGGTGAACTGGTGGCCCTGCTGGCCGACGAGATCGCCGCGGCCCGGGCCGCGCTGCCGGACGGGGGCGAGCAGGCGTGACCGCGCCCGTCTTCGTCGTCGAGGAGCTGCCCGACGTACGGCAGTTCCTCCTCGACGGTCCCGAAGGCCGGCACGCCGTCTCCGTGAAGCGGCTGCGCGCCGGCGAGGCCGTCGTCCTCACCGACGGGGCCGGACGCTGGGCCGAGGGCGAGGTCGTCGCGGCCGAGGGCAAGGACCGACTCACCCTGCGACTCGGGCCGGTGGTCGAGGAGGCCCCGCAGTCGCCCCGTATCACCGTCGTCCAGGCACTTCCCAAGGGCGACCGGGGCGAGCTGGCCGTCGAGACGATGACCGAGACCGGGGTCGACGCCATCGTGCCGTGGGCCGCCGCCCGGTGTGTCACCCAGTGGCGCGGCGACCGCGGGCTGAAGGCGCTCGCCAAGTGGCGGGCCACCGCCCGGGAGTCGGGCAAGCAGTCCCGCCGGGTGCGCTTCCCGGAGGTCGCGGAAGCCGCAACGAGCAAGCAGGTGGCCGCACTTCTCGCCGCCGCCGACTTCGCCGCCGTACTGCACGAGGACCGCGACTACGGCAGCGCGGCGCTCGCCACCGCCGAACTGCCCGCCTCCGGCGAGATCGTGCTCGTCGTCGGACCCGAAGGGGGCGTCTCCCCCGAGGAGTTGGCCCTGTTCGAGGAGGCGGGGGCGAAGGCGTACCGGCTCGGGGCGAGTGTGCTGCGCACCTCCACCGCCGGTACGGCGGCGACGGCCCTGCTGCTCGGCCGCACCGGTCGCTGGTCCTGACTCGCGCCTCCCGTCTCCTGTCCGTTTACGGTCTTCCGTGTCCGGCGGGACGGTGGCAGGCTGCCGTCCATGGGGCCTTTGAGGCGGAGTTGGCATCGGCCGCGCGGGCACCGCAGGGCGGTCGCGGTGGCCGGACTCGTGGTGGCCGGTGTGAGCGGTGTCGTCGCCTGTGATCCCGGTGGGCTGACCTCGGCCACCGTGTCCCTCACCACCGACCAGACCGCGACGAAGGAACTGGAGCGGCGGAACGTCGACGTCCAGTGGCTCACCTGCACGGCCTCCGTGGACGGCGGCAACAGGGCCTCCGCGTCCGGGAGTTCACCCTCCGCCAGTGTGAACACCGTCGCGAGCGTCGACTGCCAGGGCGAGACCGGGGACGGCAAGGACATCACCGTCACCGGCAAGGTCACACGGGCCGTCGACGGCAGGTGCGTACGCGGGGACGTCACCGCCAAGGTCGACGGCAGGCAGGTGTTCCGCGTCACCGGCCTCGGCGACTGCGACGCGCCCACCACACCGACGTACAGGCCGCCGGGCGACGGACAGCCCGGCCCGACCGTGACCGTCACCGTGACGAAGACCCTCTGGTGCAAGGAGGATCCGAAGTGCTGGCCCGTCGAGGGCAAGTGACGATCCCGCGAGGGTGAGGGTCTGGAGCTGTTGCCGTTGGAATGCCTTCGAGAACGTTCTGGTGAGCGGGAGTGAGGGCTGCTGGTCTGCGTTGTGTCGCGTATCTCGGCCATGGGGCCGGTTCTCAGTGGGGAACTGACGTTCTTTCATCGAATGCGTGACCTTCATGGGTCGTGCTCGTTTCCTATGGCGACAGGGTTCTTCGGGTGGAGCCGGGCGGGGGTGACGGGGTGAGTGAGCTGAGGAGCATCCGTTCGCCGTTCGTCGCGTCCGGTTCGTCTGGTGTGGCTGTGCGTACCCGCCTCAGGGACCTGTCGCCGGGTGATGAGAAGATGCTGCGTCTGGTGGGGGCGCATCTGGGGTCGTTGGCGTCGAAGGACCTCAAGGCGCGCTGCCGGGACGGCCTGGAGCATTCCGGTGAAGCGTGGTCGGTGCGTAAGCGGGAGCTGACGCCGTTGTCGTCGTCGAGGTGGGCCGGGTCGATCACCAAAGCCACGCACGACCAGTGGGCGCTGGCCCGCCGCTGCCAGCTGGCGCACGTCCAGAACCTAGAAGCAGGGGTGCGCACCATCGAGGACCGGCTGGCCCAGCCGGTCGGGCAGAAGGGGACGAGGAAGGCGCCCGGGGGTTATCGGTCCCGGCGGGAGTGGCATGCGAAGTCCCGCCGGTTGCGGGTGCTTGAGGACCGGCTGGCTGGCGCGCGGGCCGACCGCGAGGCCGGCATCGTGCGCGTCGTGCGGGGCGGCAAGCGGCTGGCCCGCACCCGGCATCATCTGGATGCCGCCCGGCTGACCGAGTCGCAGTGGCGCAGGTGTTGGGAGGCGGAGCGCTGGTTCTGCCAAGCGGACGGTGAGTCAGGCAAGCGCTACGGCAACGAGACCATCCGCGTGAGCCCGGATGGTGAGGTGAGCCTCAAACTCCCCGCGCCGCTCGCGCATCTGGCGAACGCCCCGCACGGCCGGTACGTGCTGGCCTGCCGGGTCGCGTTCGCGCACCGGGGCACCGAGTGGGCCGACCGCGTCGCGGCCAACCGGGCCGTGGCCTACCGCATCC
>NZ_PJME01000083.1 GCF_002954775.1 Streptomyces geranii | reverse complement strand
GCCCCGCCACCACACCCCACTCGCACCCCCACCGCACCCAGCTCCCTCACAGAAAAATCCTGTCCGAATCATTGACGCACCCCGAGCCCCTCCGTAACTTGTGCCAGCAAGCGCTTACTTGAAACGATTCACGCAGGCGCCAATGACGTCGCGGGGAGGGCCCGACTGTGCCTAAGAACGGGAATGTTGAGAGACGAACGATCCTGAAGGTGGCCGGAGCCTCGGCTGCCACGCTGGGGCTGGCGGCGACGACCGGTTGTGGTGGTGAGAGTGGCGCCGGAGACGGGAATGTGACGCTCCGTTATGCGTGGTGGGGCGGCGAACCGCGCACCATCGCCATCAAGAAGTCGATCGCGCTCTTCGAGAAGAAGTACCCGAAGATTAAGATCAAGCCGGAATTCACCGACTACCAGGCGTTCTGGGAGAAGTTCCAGACACAGGCCTCCGGCGGAAATCCCCCGGACGTTTTCCAGAATGCCGTCGGCTTCCTGCGCAAGTACGACAAGCGCGGCGTTCTCATGGATCTCAAGGCACAGGCGGACGCCGGGAATCTGGACCTGGAGAACTTCCGCAACGGCGTTCTGGCGAACGGTCAGGTCGACGGAAAGCAGATCGGCGTCCCGGTCGGCGCCAACACCATGGCGCTCGTCATCGACCTCAAGGCCTTCGAGAGGGCGGGCGTCGAGGCGAAGTTCGGCTGGACCTGGGACGACTACTTCGCCGCGCTCCAGACGATCCAGGACAAGCTGAAGATCGCCGGCGACACCGGCTACTTCACCATCATGTACCTCTACGACCTCTACCTCCGCCAGAACGGCAAGGCCTTCTTCACCGACACCGACCTCGGCTTCACCGAGGACGATCTGACGCAGTGGTGGGCGGACGGCTACAAGCGCGTCAAGTCCGGCCTCGTCGCCGACCCCAAGAAGATCGAGCAGGTCTCGCCCAAGTCCGGACTGTCGGCGGGGCTCGCCGCGTCCGAGTTCACCTGGGACAACTTCTCCATCCGTTACGAGGGCGAGGGAGAGTCCGACTACGGGCTCGCGCCGATCCCCACCACCGACGGCAAGGACACCGGCCAGTACCTCGGTTCGCTGATGATGAGCGCCTTCTCGGGGACCGAGCACCCCAAGGAAGTCGCCCAGTTCATCTCCTTCATGGTCCACGACCCCGAGGTCGGCAAGATCATGGGCTACGACCGCGGCATCCTCGCCACCACCGAGCAGTACGACGCTTTCAAGCCGACCGACCCCAACAACAAGGGCGTCGCCGCCTACGAGGACGAGGTCGCCAAGGCCGGCGTACTCGGGAAGATCACCCCGCACCCGTCCGGCGCGGACGTCGTCGAGTCGGCCTTCCTGCGGATCGGCGGCGAGATCGCCCAGGGCAAGACCAAGCCGGCCGACGGCGCGAAGGCCCTGTTCAGCGAGGCCAAGGCCGCGTTCGCGGGCTGAGGGGACGTACCACCATGACGCTCGTCAAGGAAGCGCCCGTGCGCCCGGCCGGGAAGCGGACCGCCGCTCCCGCCCCCGGGCGGCTCGGGCGGCGCCGCGAGAACCTCGCCGGCTATCTCTTCATGTCGCCGTGGATCGCGGGGTTCCTGCTGCTCACCGCGGGGCCGATGATCGCCTCGCTGTACTACGCCTTCACCAGCTACAACCTCTTCACCCCGCCCAAGTGGGTGGGCCTCGACAACTTCACGACGATGTTCCAGGACCCGCGCTGGCAGAAGTCGGTCGAGGTCACCCTCAAGTACGTCGTCGTGGCCACCCCGCTGAAGCTGCTCCTCGCGCTCGGCGTCGCGCTGCTGCTCGCGCAGCGGCGGCGCGGACAGGCCCTGTACCGGGCCGCGTTCTACATGCCGTCGCTCATCGGAGCCAGCGTCTCCATCGGCTTCGTATGGCGGGCGCTGTTCTCGGACGACGCCGTCGTCGACCGTACGCAGAAGGTCTTCGGCCTCGACGCGGGCGGCTGGATCGGCAATCCGGACTACGTTCTCTACGCCCTGGTGGCGCTGAGCATCTGGCAGTTCGGCGCACCGATGGTCATCTTCCTGGCCGGACTCAAGCAGGTCCCGCAGGAGTTGTACGAGGCCGCCGAGATGGACGGGGCCGGTCCCCTCCGGCGGTTCTGGAACATCACGCTGCCGATGATCTCCCCGGTGCTCTTCTTCAACGTACTGCTGGAGTCCATCCACGCCTTCCAGGTGTTCGGCTCCGCGTACGTCGTCTCCGACACCCGGTGCGGGCCCGCCGACGCCACCCTCGTCTACACCTGCTACCTCTACCAGAAGGGCTTCAAGGAGGCCCAGATGGGCTTCGCCTCCGCGATGGCCTGGACGCTGGTGATCGCGGTGGCGCTCGTCACGGCGGTCCTGTTCTGGTCGCAGAAGAAGTGGGTGCACTACGAGGAGGCCGCCAAGTGACCACCGCCACCACCACTCCCGAGGCCGTCACTCCTGTCGCGCACACCGTGAACGAGCGCAAGCGCGTCGGATCCCTCGTCTGGCACGTGGGCGCCCTCCTCGTGCTCGCGGTCGTCCTCTACCCGGTGATCTGGGTGTTCGGCGCCTCGTTCAAGCCGAGCAAGGACATCATCGCCAGCCTCGACCTGCTGCCCGCGAAGCCCGTCTGGGCGAACTTCTCCGGCCTCGCCGACGGCATCTCGGGCATCTCCATCACCAGCTTCTTCACCAACTCGCTGATGTACGCGGGCCTCGCCGTCGTCGGCGTGGTCATCTCCAGCTCGCTCACCGCGTACGCCTTCGCCAAGATCCGGTTCGCCGGCCGGAACCTGCTCTTCACACTGATGATCGGCACCCTGCTGCTGCCTTACCACGTCCTGCTCATCCCGCAGTACGTGCTCTTCCGCAACCTCGGCTACATCGACACGCTCGTACCGCTCGTCCTGGGCAAGTTCCTGGCCACGGAGGCGTTCTTCGTCTTCCTGATGGTGCAGTTCATGCGCGGGCTGCCGCGCGAGCTGGACGAGGCCGCCAAGCTCGACGGCTGCGGACACCTGCGGACCTACTGGTCGATCGTGCTGCCGCTGAGCCGGCCCGCGATCATCACCAGCGCCATCTTCACCTTCATCAACGCCTGGAACGACTTCATGGGGCCGTTGATCTACCTCAACACCCCCTCCAAATACACCGTTTCGCTCGGTCTGATGATGTTCCGCGACCAGGAGGGCATCTCCAACTACGGCAGCATGATCGCCATGTCGCTGGTGGCGCTCGTGCCGGTCGTCGCCTTCTTCATGGCCTTCCAGCGCTATCTCATCGACGGTATGGCGACCTCCGGACTGAAGTGAGCGGAAAGACCGAGTGAGCAGAGAGGCTGAGGCGGTCACCATGGCCCCGACACGTGAGAAGGCCGACTCCCCGCGCAGGGAGCGCAGGGCACGCAGGGCACGCAGGGACTCCCTGTTCGGCGAGCGCTTCGCGGTCTTCGCCGAGTGTCTGCTCACCGGTGTGTGGATCGCCGTGGCCTCGCTCGGGATCGTCACCTACCCCGCCGCCCTCGCCGCCGGCGCACGTCATCTACGACGTCGTACGGCCCACGAGGTGAGCGGCTTGCGGGAGTTCGGCGCCGACTTCCGGGCGGCTCTGCGCGGCGGATGGCTCGTCGGGCTCGCCGGCTGGGCGGCGGTCGGCGCGGTCTGGGTCGACATCCTGGCGGCCCGGGCCGGGATTCCCGGCGGGCGGTTCGCCGGGGCCGTCGGCATCTTCGCGCTGATCGGCGTCACCGTAGCCCTGCTGCGGGCGACGGCCGTCTGGACGCCGGGCGCCTCCTGGCGGGCGCTGTTCGCGGACGCCGCTCGGCGGACCGTGCGCGATCCCGCCGGGTCCCTCCTGGTCGTCTGCGGGCTGGCTGTCGTGGCCCTGTCCGCGGGAATCCTGCCACCGCTGGCGGTGCCCGTCCTCGGGGCCGTATCGGCGGCGGCCGTCGCCGTCGAGGAGCGCTACCGGCACCGCTGACGAGCGGTGCCCCGGCACCAGGTCGGCGCCCGGGCGCCGCACCTCGCTCTGTCATGCCCCTGACTATTTCGTGTACTCGCAAGGACCCCGCACCCGTACGCAAAGGAAAGGCCGGATCCATGTCTCCCATCCCCCGCAGGTCCCTCCTCAAGGCCGCCGCGGTCGCCGGTGCCGCCGCCCAGTTCAGCTGGGCCCTGGGCGCGAAGGACGCGCAGGCCGCGCCGAGCGCCGCCGAGGCCGCCACCGACCCCGTGACCCTGGACTGGCTGGAGGACGGCGGCCTCGGCGCCGCCCCCGGCTCCACGGTCGGCGTGCCCTGGCCCAGGGGCACCTACGACGCCGACCAGACCTTCGCGCTCACCGACGCCGACGGCAAGGCCGTCCCCGTACAGTCATGGCCCCTCGCCTACTGGCCCGACGGCACCCTCAAGTGGACCGCGCACGCGGTGAGTTCGGGCGGCGCGGGGAAGCTGACGCTCGCCGCAGGCACCCCGGATGCCCCGGCCGCGAAGGTCACCGTCGACAAGCGCGGCGGAACCATCGACATCTCGACCGGCGTCATCACCGCCCGCATCGGCAAGTCCGGCTCCACGCTGGTGAAATCGGTGAGACGCGGTGCGACGGAGATCGCGAAGAACGGTCGGCTCGTCCTCATCCGCCAGCCCGAGATCGAGGACGAGGACCAGGGCGCCACCAAGTTCGAGCGCTTCGAGAGCGCCATCAGCGAGGTCGAGGTCGAACAGGACGGTCCCGTCAGGGCAGTTGTCCGCATCGACGGCAAACACCGCAAGGGCAGCCGAAGTTGGCTCCCCTTCTCGATCCGCCTCTACTTCTACGCCGGCGCCGACTCCTTCCGCATGGTCCACACCATCACCTACGACGGCACCCAGGAACCCGGCAAGGCCAGTGGCGACTTCATCCGCGGCCTCGGCGTCCGCTTCAACGTGCCGATGCGTGACGCCTCGTACGACCGCCACATCCGCATCGGCGGTGACGGCACCGGGCTCCTACGGGAGGCCGTCAAGGGCATCACCGGACAGCGCCGCGACCCCGGAGCGACCGTCCAGGCGGCCCAGTTCGCGGGGGAGAAGCTCGCCGACCCGTCGACCTGGGACCAGCGGGTCACCACCCGTCTCCAGTACATCCCCGAGTGGGGCGACTACACCCTCTCCCAGCTCTCCGCCGACGGCTTCACCCTCCGCAAGCGCACCAAGAAGGGCCACGGCTGGATCGGCGCCGGCGGCGGCAAGCGGGCCTCCGGCTTCGGCTACGTCGGCGGCGCGAGCGGCGGATTCTCCTTCGGGCTACGGGACTTCTGGGAGAAGCACCCCGCCCAGCTCGACATCCGCGACGCCCACACCGACGAGGCCGAGGTCACCCTCTGGCTCTGGTCGCCCGAGGCCCAGCCCATGGACCTGCGCTTCTACCACGACGGCATGGGCCAGGACACGTACGCGAAGCAGCTCGAAGGCCTCAACATCACCTACGAGGACTACGAACCCGGCTTCGGCACCCCCTACGGCATCGCACGCACATCCGAACTCCTCTTCTGGGCCAACGAGTCGACACCGACGCCGGAGGTGCTCGCCCAACAGGTCGAGTCCGTAAGGGTGTTGCCCCAACTCGCCGCCCCGCCGAAGCAGTTGATCAAGGCTCAGGTCTTCGGCCCGGGGCTGTACTCCGAGCCCGACCGCTCCACCCCCGCCAAGGCCAGGATCGAGGACCACCTCGACTTCCTCTTCACCTACTACAAGGACCAGGTGGAGCAACGCCGTTGGTACGGCTTCTGGGACTACGGCGACATCATGCACACGTACGACACCTACCGGCACCAGTGGCGGTACGACATCGGCGGCTACGCCTGGGACAACTCCGAACTCTCGCCCGACCTCTGGCTCTGGTTCGCCTATCTGCGCTCCGGCCGCGCCGACATCTTCCGCTTCGCCGAGGCGATGACCCGCCACACGGGCGAGGTCGACGTCTACCACCTCGGCCAGTGGGCCGGCCTCGGTACCCGGCACGGCGTCCAGCACTACGCCGACAGCGCCAAGCAGCAACGTATCGCCAACACCACCTACCGCCGCTACTACTACTTCCTCACCGGCGACGAACGCGTCGGCGACCTCATGCACGCCAACGTCGACAGCGACGAGACCTTCCTCGCCCTCGACCCCCTGCGCAAGATCCGCACCGAGCCCTACACCCCCGACCGGCACGCCCTGTCGATCGGCTTCGGCACGGACTGGAGCGGGCTGGTCTCGGCGTGGCTGACGGAGTGGGAGCGCAAGGGGCCCAAGTGGGAGAAGGCCAAGGCGCGGGTCCTGTCGACGATGGAGACCATCGCCGCCCAGCCGAACGGCTTCGTGCAGGGCAGCGGGCTGTACGACCTCGACACCGGGAGGTTCGCCGTCGCCGCGACACCCGTCGTCGGTGTCTCGCATCTCTCCGCCGTCTTCGGGCTCAACGAACTGTGCGCCGAACTCATCGACCTGGTCGACATGCCCGCGTTCAACCAGGCGTACTTCGACTACTGCCGCTACTTCAACGCCACCAAGGCCGAGCAGGCGGCGCGCTACGGCTCCAACTTCGGCACGCTGCTGCTGTTCCAGGGCCACTCGCGGCTCGACGCGTACGCCGCCGTACAGACCGGTGACACGAAGCTCGCCACGCGCGCGTGGGACAAGTTCTACAACTCCGACGGGTACAAGGAGTCGGCGCCCTGGAAGACGGAGGAGCTGAGCGGGCCGGTGGCACTGGTGCCGGGCAGTGAGGCCGCCTGGGTGTCGACGAACGACACCGCGTTGTACGGGCTTGCCGCCATCGAGAACCTGGCGCTGCTCGGGGACCGGATGCCGTAGCGGGTGGCTGGTCGCGCCCACGCGGCGGAGCCGCACATTGATACAGCCCCGCGCCCCTGGGGTGGGGTCAGCGGAGGCTTCCCAGGAAGTCCCGCATCTTTCGGGCGTCCCTGAGGCGTTGCTCGTAGGTAGCGCCCAGGGACAGGAGGAGAAGGCCGGCCAGGGCGGGCGGCACCCAGCGGGGGAGGGCGTCCGCCACCTGGATCAGGTAGGGGGCCAGTTCGTGCAGCGCGTCCAGGGTCAGGACCGTGCCGCCCAGGACGAGCGGTGCCTTGAGGCCGTGGCCGCCGCCCAGCAGCGTGATCGACAGCGCCGCCATGCCCAGCAGCAGGGGGCGCGTCCAGTGGGCGTCGTCCCAGGCCGCGGCGAGGCTCGGCAGGAGAGTGGCGGCGAGCCCGGGACCGTACGCCGTCCATGACGAGGTCCGTGGCTCGCGGCGCCTGCGCAGGTGGCCGACGAGCAGCGCCGGGACGCTCACCGGGACGGTGTACGCCTCGGGCGTCCCGACCTCCCAGGCCGCGAGGCGGACCCAGGTGGCCAGGACGAACAGCACCGCGGCCACGTAGCCGACGGAACGGCGGTCCGGGCGGATCGCCGTGCCCGCGGCGATCACTCCGCACAGCGCCAGGACCAGGGCGAGCAGGGGCAGTTCGGTGGCCGCGAGCCCGATCGCGAGCACACCCGCGGCGGCTCCGGCCGCCTCGACGGGCACGGTGGCCGGAGAACCCAACCGTGGCGCGAGTACGGCCGCCGCCACAGGCACCGCCAGGACGAGCAGGGCGGTGTGCGCGGGCTGCCAGCCCAGGGCCGCGCCGACCGCGCAGGCCAGCGCCGCCGCGTACGCGAGGGCGGCCGGAGCCGTGAAGGGCGCGAGCAGGGACTGCCACGAGGCCGCCGCGAACAGCGCGACCAGGACGGCCAGCACGGTGAGCGTCGCCCCCTGCGTGGCCAGCGAGAGGAACGCGAGACTCAGGGAGGCGGCCAGGGCGAGGGCGAGCGCCGTGAACCGGGGCGCGGGCTGCTGCAGAAACGCCGCCGCCGCGACGACAGCGACCGTCGTGAACCCTTGGATCAACAGGCCGACGGGGTACGGGAGTTCGAGGACCGCCGGAAGGGTCATGACCGTCGCCCAGACCAGGCCCAGTGCGCCCGTCAAAGCCCTGGGGCGCCACAACTCGCCCCGCACCAGCAGGACCAGCACGGCTCCCACTGCCGCCAGGACGACCGGAACCGCCGCCGCGTGCGCGGGCCAGGACGCGTCGACCGTCAGCGCGGCACGAGCGTCCGACGGCATGCCGGTCCACGCCCGCGATGCCCAGCCGACCGGCGCCAGCACCACCAGGCCCACGACGGGCAGCGTCCACAGCACGGCCAGCGCCTGTACGGCTCCGGAGGCCCAAGTCGTCCCGCGTCGTACCGCATCCGGCAGCCGCCCGATCCGGACCGCCGCCAACAAGGCCACCCCGCACGCCAGATGGGCCGGAACCGTCCACAACTCCGGCAGCACAGCGCGTCCCAGACCGCCGAACGCGGCGACCGTGAACAGCCCGGCGGCGATCGACAGGCCGAAGGCGCGCTTCTCGTTCGCCCCCTGCCACGCGGCGCCCAGCGCGATCGCCGCACCAAGGAGAAGAAGCCCCGCCGCACCGGCGGCGCCCGGACCGGAGGCCGTCCAGGACAGCCAACCGGCCGCCAGCACACCCGCGGAGCCGACTCCGTACGCGCCGATCGCCGCGACCACACGTACGGACCCGGCGGTCACCCGCAGCGCCACAGCCGCGTCGAACGCGGCCGTCGCCAGGAGCGCGGCCGTGACGACGTACGAACCCGCGTTCATCTGCATCGCCCAGCAGTACAGCGGGAGTTGGGCCGGGACGAGCGCGCAGGGCAGGGGCAGCCGCAGCCCGTTGGTGCGCGGCAGCAGGCCGTACGCCGTCCAGAGCACCGCCAGCAGCGCCGACGCGACCGCCGTGTACCCGGCGCCGCCCGTCTCCGTGAACGCGGCCTGCCACAGCGCGTACGCGTCCAGCACCATCAGGGCCAGGCCCAGGCCCGCCACCGACTCGGCCGTCGAACGCAGTCCCCGCCTCAGCAGGAGCACGGGTGCGCCGAGCGTCGCCGAGGTGACCGCGCCGAGCACCAGGGCCCGCCCGGCGATCCCCAGGTGTCCCCAGCTGACCAGCGTGAACACCGCCGCCGCGATCGTCAGCAGCACCCCGCCGAGCAGCAGCAGGAAGTTCTGCACGCCGGACGCGCCGGTCTCCGGGCGGGGCCGGGCGACGGCGGACGGGGCCGGGGCCGGCCTCGGTGGCTGCAGCGCGGCGACCAGCCAGGCCCGGCGGGCCAGCAACTGGGCCCGGCGGGCGTCGAGCTGCCACAGCTCGGAGTCGAGGAGCCGCAACTCCTCGGCCGGGGGCAGGATGTTCGTCATGCTCTGAAGAGTGGGCCAGGTCACGCCGAACGGCATGAGCGCGCGTACTCAGAACGTACTCAGATCCCGCACCACCGGCACCGCGCCGGGCACACTCGCCCCATGGACTGGAGCCACTACCGCTTCCACACCCGCTGGACCCTCACCGCGCCACCCACCACCGTGTACGACGCCCTCGCCCAGGCCGAGGACTACCCCCGCTGGTGGCCCCAGGTGCGCGAGGTCAACCCCATCGACGACACCAGCGGAACCATCCGCATCCGCTCCCTGCTGCCCTACGACCTGACCTTCACCGCCCGCGAGACCCGCCGCGACCCGGCCGCCGGCGTCCTGGAGATCGCCATGACCGGCGACCTCGACGGCTGGGCCCGCTGGACCCTCACCGCGACCCCCACCGGCACCCTCGCCCGCTACGACCAGGAGGTCGACGTCACCAAACCCCTGATGCGCGCCCTCGCAGTCCCCGGCCGACCGCTCTTCCGCGCCAACCACGCCCTGATGATGCGCGCCGGACAGCGCGGACTGGCCGCGCGCCTCCGCGCACGGTGAAGCGAACGGTCTGAACCAAGCGGTTTGAACCGAGCCCGCCCGGACCTGTATTGTTCAGTCCGTTCCCGGGCGATTAGCTCAGTGGGAGAGCGCTTCGTTCACACCGAAGAGGTCACTGGTTCGAACCCAGTATCGCCCACCGGGATTTGGCCGGTCCGTCACCGACGGACCGGCCTTCTTCATGTGTACGGTCACGCAGCCGCCGACAGCTCCGGACGCAGCGGCCACGCCGGATCCACCGCCTCCTCCGAACCGCTCTTCGCGAACCACGCCTGCAGCCCACGCGCCTGCGCCGCGTGCCACACCGCCTGCAGCGTGTGCAGTTCGGCGGGGGACAGCCGCTCAAGCCGGGTCGAGAAACGGCGCCCGACCGCCCGTACGACCTCCAGCGAGGCCAGCGCGTCCGCCGCCGCGTCGTGTGCGCCCTCCAGCGCGACTCCGTAGTGCGCGCACAGGTCCGTCAGCGTGCGGCGGCCTTTGCGATAGCGGTCCAGGTGTTTGTCCAGGACCCGGGGGTCAAGGACCAGCAGCGGCGCCGACTCGAACCAGCGGTCGAGCGACGAGGCGCGATGGCGGCGCAACTCCCGGTCCAGCATGGTCAGATCGAAGGGCGCGTTCATGATGACCAGCGGGCGGCCCGCCGCCGCCTGCTCGGCCAGCGCCCGGGCTATCTCCTCCACCACAGGGGACGGCCAACGGCCGTTGCGCTGCAGATGTTCGTCCGTCAGCCCGTGCACCGCCGTCGCCGAAGCGGGCACCGGCACACCCGGGTTGATCAGCCAGCGGCTGATCCGCGGCCGGATGGCCGGACCCTCCTGGACCACGACGGACGCCGACACGATCCGGTCGGTCTCGACGTCCACACCCGTGGTCTCCGTGTCGAACGCGGCCAAGGGGCCCTCGTACCAGCACGTCATACCTACACAACTCCTCGTTCACCCACGGCAGCTGACGCACCGTCTTCTGCCCGTTTGGTGATACCCGGGCTGTTTGCGCCGTACGCCGGAAGGAGACAACAGAGGTACAGGTTTACGCACTTCAGCGGCCTGTCACTCTATTCATCCGGTTTGGAAGGCACTTGGTCATGGCGATAGCGCAGCCCGAACGGGGCGGGCTGCTGCCCGAGCGCACGGCACCCCACAGAGGCACCCTCGCCACCACCGCCTGTATGGAGACCCTCCAGGTGGGCTATCTGCACGCCGTCGCGGCGGCGGCCGGCTGCTCGCTGTCCCAGCCGTTCCCCGACAACGGCATCGACTGGCACGTCAGCCACGGCTCACCCGGACACACGGTCGACGACGAGGTCACCATCAAGGTCCAGCTGAAGGCCACGTACCAGATCGCGCCGAACCCGCCGGGCCCCTACTTCTCCTTCACGCTCGACAACGCCCACCTCGCGAAGCTCGCCCGCACCCCGGTCTCCGTGCACAAGATCCTCGTCGTGATGCTCGTACCGCGCGCGCAGGACGACTGGCTGCGCGCCAGCCACGACCGGCTCGACCTGCGGCACTGCTGCTACTGGGTCAACCTCGCAGGGCAGCGAATAACCGGCCGGCACCGGACCACCGTGCGGATACCGACCTCACGCATCTTCGACGACCGCGCGCTCTGCGAGATCATGACGCGGGTCGGGACGGGAGGCAGACCGTGACGCACCGGCCCACCGAGGAGCCCCTGCGGGCCGTCCGGCCGCACCCCGTCGACACCCCCTGGGACAACGAACCGCCCCCGCCCGAGCAGGTCGACCCCGCCGTCCTCGGCGCTCTCCTGCGCCGGCACGGCTGGCAGCGCCGCGGGGGAGCCCCCGGACGATACGGCCGCTGGACCCCACCCGGGCCCGGCGGCAACGGCACGAGCCTCCTCGTGCCCGAGAGCCGGGCCTACCCCGACAGCGACGACCTGCTCGCCGAGGCCCTCGTCGCCCTCACCCGCAGCGGATCGCCCGCGGCGCGGGAGGTGCTGATCGGCCTGGCCGTGCCCAGCGACGAGATCCGCTGGTGGCGGGACGTCCCCACCGGTCCCGCCGGTGTCGCCACCTGGCCCGTCGAGGAACAACTCCGCTCGGCCGCCCGCCGCATGATGCTCGCCGGAGCACTGGCCACACGCGCGCGTGCCGGTTACTACGGTGCCCGCCACCGCAGGACCGCCGCCGCGCTCCTCGAACACGTACTCGTCGGCGCCGCACCGGCGGGCCGCAGCCTCACCGCCTTCGTCCCCGTCGACACCGGCCGCCCCCTCGCCGTACGCCTCCACCAGGCCCTGTACGCCGCCCGCGAGGCCATCGACTACCACCGGGCCACCGGCGGCATGGACGCCTTCGACGGCGCAGTCGAGGCAGGCGTCAGCCACGAGCTGACCGAGGCCCTCGTCGCCCTCGTGCGCGGTACGGAGGGCGCCCGCGTCGCCGTCGAGTGGGCACCCGGAGCCGAGGTCCCCGAAGGCTGCTCGGCCACCACCGAGCCCGTCGAGTTCTCACCCGGCGACCTCCCCGTCCTGCGCGCGGCCGGCACCCGCTACCTGCGCGAGGAACCCTCGGTGCCGGTCCGGATCACCGGCACGGTCGTACGAATGCGCAGGTCGGGGCCGCGCGGGGAAGGCGCCGTACGACTACGCGTCCTCGCCGGCGCCGAGATCCCGCACGTCCGGATGACGCTGGACGAGGAGGCGTACCGGATCGCCGGGCAGGCCCACCTGGTCGGGCTGCCGGTGCGGGTGCACGGCCGGCTGGAGAGCCGGGGCGGCTTCCGCAGGCTGACCCAGGCCTCCGAGGTCGTACCCGTCCAGGTCGACGACGCGGAGCGGGACCGGCTGATGAAGTCCCTCCAGGAGAACCTCGACTTCTTCGAGGAGGCGTGCAGCGGGGACGACTGAGGGCGGTGGCGGCCGGGGCTTCGCGTTATCTGTTTCGCGGTGGGCGGGGCGGGGTCGGTACGATCCTCACTTGCGCGCGCTCTCGGTATGGCGCCGCATCCACCTTCAGTCAGGAGAGACCGGTGTCAGACGTCCGTGTGATCATCCATCGCGATTCCGAGCGGGAAGAGCGCGTGGTGACGACGGGGACTACGGCCGCCGACCTCTTCGCCGGCGAACGTACGATCGTCGCCGCGCGCGTGGGCGGGGAACTCAAGGACCTCGCGTACGCGGTGGCGGACGGCGAGGAGGTCGAGCCCGTCGAGATCTCCTCCAAGGACGGCCTCGACATCCTGCGCCACTCCACCGCCCACGTCATGGCCCAGGCCGTGCAGGAGCTGTTCCCCGAGGCCAAGCTCGGTATCGGTCCGCCGGTCAAGGACGGCTTCTACTACGACTTCGACGTCGAGAAGCCGTTCACGCCCGAGGATCTCAAGGCCATCGAGAAGCGGATGCAGGAGATCCAGAAGCGCGGTCAGCGCTTCTCCCGCCGTGTGGTGACCGACGAGGCAGCCCGTGAGGAGCTGGCGTCGGAGCCGTACAAGCTGGAGCTGATCGGCATCAAGGGCTCTGCGTCGACCGACGACGGCGCGAACGTCGAGGTCGGCTCCGGTGAGCTGACCATCTACGACAACCTCGACGCCAAGACCGGCGAGTTGTGCTGGAAGGACCTCTGTCGCGGTCCCCACCTGCCGACCACCCGGAACATCCCGGCGTTCAAGCTGATGCGCAACGCCGCCGCGTACTGGCGGGGCAGCGAGAAAAATCCGATGCTCCAGCGCATCTACGGCACCGCCTGGCCCTCCAAGGAGGAGCTGAAGGCGCACCTCGACTTCCTGATCGAGGCCGAGAAGCGCGACCACCGCAAGCTCGGCAACGAGCTGGACCTGTTCTCCATCCCGGAGCAGATCGGCTCCGGCCTCGCCGTCTTCCACCCCAAGGGCGGTGTCATCCGCCGGGTGATGGAGGACTACTCGCGGGCGAAGCACGAGGAAGCCGGCTACGAGTTCGTCTACACCCCGCACGCCACGAAGGGGAAGCTCTTCGAGACCTCGGGCCACCTGGACTGGTACGCCGACGGCATGTACCCGCCCATGCAGCTCGACGAGGGCGTGGACTACTACCTCAAGCCCATGAACTGCCCGATGCACAACCTGATCTTCGACGCGCGCGGCCGTTCGTACCGTGAACTGCCCTTGAGGTTGTTTGAGTTCGGCACGGTGTACCGGTACGAGAAGTCCGGCGTCGTGCACGGCCTCACCCGCGCCCGGGGGTTCACTCAGGACGACGCGCACATCTACTGCACGCGCGAGCAGATGGCGGAGGAGCTGGACAAGACGCTCACCTTCGTCCTCGGGCTGCTGCGGGACTACGGCCTGACCGACTTCTACCTGGAGTTGTCGACCAAAGACCCGGAAAAGTTCGTCGGCTCCGACGAGGTCTGGGAAGAGGCCACGGAGACACTCCGGCAGGTGGCCGAGAAGCAGGGGCTTCCGCTGGTTCCGGACCCGGGCGGCGCCGCCTTCTACGGGCCGAAGATCTCTGTCCAGACGCGCGATGCCATTGGCCGTACCTGGCAGATGTCGACCGTCCAGCTCGACTTCAACCTGCCGGAGCGGTTCGACCTGGAGTACACGGGTCCGGACGGTTCCAAGCAGCGGCCGGTCATGATCCACCGCGCCCTGTTCGGCTCCATCGAGCGGTTCTTCGCGGTCCTCCTGGAGCACTACGCGGGGGCGTTCCCGGCGTGGCTGGCTCCTGTGCAGGCGGTCGGTATCCCGATCGGGGACGGGCACGTGGAGTACCTGGAGAAGTTCGCGGCCGAGGCGAAGAAGAAGGGGCTGCGGGTCGAGGTCGACTCGTCGTCCGACCGGATGCAGAAGAAGATCAGGAACGCTCAGCGCAACAAGGTTCCGTTCATGATCATTGTTGGCGATGACGACATGAACGCGGGCACGGTGTCGTTCCGGTATCGCGACGGTTCACAGGAAAACGGGATTCCGCGTGACGAAGCGCTGGCGAAGCTCGTTGATGTGGTGGAGCGCCGAGTGCAGGTGTGATTGCTCCCCGCCGACGCGGGGATGGTCCGAAGATCCGGAAGGCGCACAAGCATAAGGTGCCATTCTCCCCGCCCACGCGGGGATTCAGGCCCCCGGGGTATTCCCCGGGGGCCTCTCGTCGCCCTCCCGCGAGAACACCTGAAGCAGCCACGACGAGAACGACCCCGTCACCGCCCCCAGCAGCGCCAGCCCGCACGCCATCAGGCCCACCGCGACCAGCCGCCCCACCGGAGTCACCGGGGACACATCGCCGTAGCCGACCGTCGCGAGCGTCGCGCAGGTCCACCAGGCCGCGTCGCCGAACGTCCGGATCGTCGCCCCCGGCGCCGCGTGCTCCTGCTGGTACACGGCCAGGGCGCCCGCGAAGCCGAGCAGGGCCACCGACAGGCCGGCGTACACTGCCACGCGTGCGTGCAGCGCGAGCCGGGGCTCGCCGTGCCGGTGCAGTACGGCCTCGTAGAACCTGACCACGCGCAGTGGGCGCAGCAGGGGGAGGAGCAGGACGAGGGTGTCGAGCCAGTGGGTGCGGACGAATCGGGGGCCCTCGCCGCTCAGCCGCCAGTGCACGGTGTAGTCGAGCGCGAAGGCCGCCCAGGTGACCAGCAGGACGGTGAGGCAGATGAGCTGTCCGGCGTCGGAGAGGTCGTCGTCGAGTACGTGGACCGCGTACGCGGCGAGATAGAGGAGTGACGCCGTGCCGAGGGGAAGCTCGGTGCGTCGCTCCCAGCGTTTCGTGCGGCTGTCGTCGTCCATGCCGTCAGCTTGGCCGGGGGAGTCCTGGCGTATGCCCCGGCGACACGCTCCATATGGGCGAAGCAATATGCTGCATGGCATGACGAGTGAGCCGGAGCAGCAGATCGGAGTCGGGACGCAGGACGCGTTTCAGCGCCTGTGGACGCCTCACCGGATGGCCTATATCCAGGGTGAGAACAAACCGACCGGCCCCGGTGCCGACGACGGCTGTCCTTTCTGTTCGATCCCGGCCAAGTCGGATGAGGACGGTCTTGTCCTCCAGCGTGGTGAGCAGGTCTACGCGGTGCTCAATCTGTATCCGTACACGGGTGGGCATCTGATGGTGGTGCCGTACCGGCATGTCGCCGACTACACGGATCTGACGGACTCCGAGACCGCCGAGCTGGCCGAGCTGACCAAGCAGGCGATGGTGGCCCTGC
Source organism: Streptomyces geranii (assembly GCF_002954775.1). Classification (GTDB taxonomy): domain Bacteria; phylum Actinomycetota; class Actinomycetes; order Streptomycetales; family Streptomycetaceae; genus Streptomyces; species Streptomyces geranii. The sequence goes on along the minus strand of NZ_PJME01000083.1, from coordinate 8,317 downwards.
GCCGGGCGTCCGGTGCGCACGGGTTCAACATCGGGATGAACCAGGGCACGGTGGCGGGTGCGGGCATCGCGGCCCATCTGCACCAGCACATCGTGCCGCGCTGGGGTGGCGACACGAACTTCATGCCGGTGGTGGGGCACACGAAGGTGCTGCCGCAGCTGCTGGGTGACACGCGGAAGATGCTGGCGGAGGCATGGCCCGCCGGTTCCTCCGGGGTGTGAGGACCGGCGGGGGTCCGGGGGCCGTGCCCCCGGACGTCACGCGTCGTAGGCGTCGGCCTTGCGGGGCATCGGGTCCTGTACGAGTGTGCTGAGGAACGACGAGCGGTTGCCGAACTTCTCGGTGTCCACGCCGTTCTCCTCCAGGACCTTGATCGCCGCCGCGTGGACGACCCGCAGCACGGGTGTGGCCGTGCGCAGTACGTCGTCGGCCATGAAGCGGTGCGGCCAGGGCTGTTCGGCCCAGGAGTGGCGCAGGCCGAAGGGTTCCGGGAGGGCCAGTGAGCCGCCGAGCCAGTTGAGCAGCGGCGGGTACCAGGTGAGGGGGGCGCGGGCGGTGAGGCGTACGACCTCGTCCGCGTCGACCAGGGGGAGTTTCACCTTGCGGGTCTCCCAGAAGCGGACCGACTTCTGGACTTCCTTCTCCTTGGCCCCGGGCTTGCTGGTGAAGAGGGAGTGGACCGGGCCGAGTGCGTGGCCGGTCAGCTCGATGCGCAGGGTTTCGTGGAGCACGGTGACCGTGATGAGCATCGTGATGACCAACTGGCCGCTCCACAGGGTCCACTGGACGCCGAGGTAGTGCCGCTGGCCGTCGCCGAACTGCTGTTTGTTGCAGATGTCCTGTATCGCGTGGTTCTTGATCATGTAGGCGTCGACGTCCGTGCCGCTGGGCCGGGAGACCTCCTTGGCGCCGGCGCCGACGGGGGAGACGATCCAGTGCTTCAGGGACGGCTTCGGGAAGCCGCCGGTGTTGAGCGGGCCGCGCTCCAGCATGCGGAGCTGGTCGTGGATCGCGCGTATGACGTCCCAGCTGCGGAAGGGGTGGATCTCCTTGGCGGCGTCGCGGGGGACGAGGTTCTCGGCGAGCTGCCAGGTGCCCCAGCGGGTGCCCATGCCGAGTATGCCCTTGTGGCCGGCGTAGAAGACGGAGTTGGACTGCTGTTCGGCGCTGAGCCGGGCCAGCTCCTTGCGGAGGTGTTCGGCGGCGGTCTCGCCGGGGCTGCCGGGGACGGCCTCGGGGATCTTGGCGCCGACGCCGCCGCCGGCGAGCAGGGCGGCCCAGCGGTCGCGCAGGTCCTGGGCGGTGCGTTCGCAGATCTGCTTGGCCCAGAGCCAGCCGACGACCGGGAGGACGACGCACGCGCGTGCGTACCAGGCCCAGAAGCCGGTGAAGGGCATCTTGATCAGGAAGATCACGGCGAAGGCGCCGACGGCGACGAGGAGGGTGGTGGCGAGGGCGGAGGCCCGTTTGTCCTCGCGTTTGGCGATGCTGGCGCGGCCGACGAAGACGGCCAGCCACAGCAGGAGTCCGGGCAGGAAGAGCACCCCGCACAGGACCATCACCGCGGAGAGCCAGTTGTCGCGGTCGCGCCGGATGCGGTGGGCCGCGAGGGCGTGTTCGACGACGACCTGCGGTTCGGTGCCGAAGGACTGGATGAGCGGCTTGCGGCCGGCGCCGAGCATGCGGTCGATCACGGCGCGGGAGAAGGCCTCGCCGAGCTTGGGCCGGAAGAGCTTTCCGAACGCGCCTCGGGGGGGCTTGACCGTCGACTGGTGCCATTCGTTGTCGGCTTCGAGGATCTTGGTGACCTCGTCGTCCTCCCGGTAGGCCGCCGAGGCCAGCGCGAAGGTCGCCGCCGTCTGGCCCGCGGAGCCCGACAGGGGCACCTGTGCCCCTGGGCTGAAATCGAAACCGTCGTCCGCCACTGTGCCGCCCCCTCGCCGCTGTACCCGCTCCTGCGGCCTTTCCCGACTTCCTTGCCCCGCACACCTGTTGAACAGGTCGTCACGTTGATCGAGTCGCGACTTGATCAGGTGATCAGCGTATCCGCAGCCACCGACAATTGGGGCGGCGGACGGCAGAAGCCGTCCGCCGATCTGGAGGGGCGGGTTCCGCAAAGGCCACTTGTCGGGCGCTCGGCAGCAACTACGGGGCGGCCTTGGCCTGTTCGCGGACCTTCTCGGCGATCTGCTGGGGCATGGGCTCGTGCCGTGCGTACCTGCGGTCGAAGCGGGCGGTGCCGTGCGAGAGGGAGCGCAGATCGACGGCGTACCGGCCGATCTCGATCTCGGGGACCTCGGCGCGTACGAGGGTCCGGCCGCCGCCCGCCTGTTCGGTGCCGACGACCCGGCCGCGCCGGCCGGACAGGTCGCTCATCACGGAGCCGACGTAGTCGTCGCCGACCAGGACGGTCACCTCGGCCACGGGTTCGAGGAGATGGATGGTCGCGTCGGCGGCGGCCTCGCGCAGGGCGAGCGCGCCGGCGGTCTGGAAGGCGGCGTCGGAGGAGTCCACCGAGTGCGCCTTGCCGTCGAGCAGGGTGATGCGTACGTCGATGAGCGGATGACCGGCGGCGATCCCCTTGGCGGCCTGGGCGCGTACGCCCTTCTCGACGGAGGGGATGAACTGCCGGGGTACGGCGCCGCCGACGACCTTGTCGACGAACTCGATGCCCGAGCCGCCCGGCAGCGGTTCCACCTCGATCGCGCAGATCGCGAACTGCCCGTGCCCGCCGGACTGCTTCACATGGCGTCCGCGCCCCGCGGAACGGCCGGCGAACGTCTCCCGTAGGGAGACCTTGTGCGGTACGACGTCGACCTGGACGCCGTAGCGGCCCCGCAGCCGTTCCAGGGCGACGTCCGCGTGGGCCTCGCCCAGGCACCACAGGACGACCTGGTGGGTGTCCGGGTTCTGTTCGAGCCGCATGGTGGGGTCCTCGGCGACGAGCCGGCCGAGGCCCTGGGAGAGCTTGTCCTCGTCGGCCTTGCTGTGCGCCTGGATGGCGAGCGGCAGCAGGGGGTCGGGCATCTCCCACGGCTCCATGAGGAGCGGGTCGTCCTTCGCGGAGAGGGTGTCGCCGGTCTCCGCGCGGCTCAGTTTGGCGACGCAGGCGAGGTCGCCCGCGATGCAGTGGCTGAGGCTGCGCTGCTGCTTGCCGAAGGGCGCGGACAGGGCGCCGATGCGCTCGTCGACGTCATGGTCCTCGTGGCCCCGGTCGGCGAGCCCGTGCCCGGAGACGTGGACGGTCGCGTCGGGCCGCAGGGTGCCGGAGAAGACGCGGACCAGGGAGACCCGGCCCACGTAGGGGTCGCTGGCCGTCTTGACGACCTCCGCGACCAGGGGGCCGTTCGGATCGCAGAGCTTCAGCTCGCGCGGGCGGCCGTCGACGGTGGTGACCCCGGGTGCCACGCGCTCCAGGGGGGTGGGGAAGCCGCCGGTGACCAGTTCCAGCAGCTCCACGGTGCCGAGGCCCTGCTTGGCGCCGTCGGCGGCGGGGGCGGCGGCGAGCACGGGGAAGAAGGTCCCGCGCGCGACGGCTCGTTCCAGGTCCTCGACGAGGGTCTTGAAGTCGATCTCTTCGCCGCTGAGATAGCGGTCCATGAGGGTCTCGTCCTCGCTCTCCGCGATGATCCCCTCGATGAGCCGGTTGCGGGCCTCCTCGATGCCAGGGAGCTGCTCGGGGCCCGGTTCGGACTCCTTGCGCTCCCCGGAGGAGTAGTCGAACAGCTTCTGCGACAGCAGTCCGGTCAGCCCGGTCACGGGCGCGTGCCCGTCAGGGCCGGCGGCGCCGTGCAGCGGCAGATAGAGCGGCAGTACGGCGTCGGGGTCGTCCGCGCCGAAGGCCTCCGCGCAGGTCCGCGTCATGTCGTCGAAGTCCGCGCGCGCGGACTCCAGGTGCGTGACGACGATGGCCCGCGGCATGCCGACCGCCGCGCACTCCTCCCACACCATCCGGGTCGAGCCGTCCACCCCGTCCGCGGCCGAGACGACGAAAAGGGCCGCGTCCGCCGCTCGCAGACCGGCCCTGAGTTCCCCGACGAAGTCGGCGTATCCGGGGGTGTCCAGAATATTGATCTTGTACCCGCCCCATTCGACGGGCACCAGGGAGAGCTGCACCGAGCGCTGCTGCCGGTGCTCGATCTCGTCGTAGTCGGAGACGGTGCCGCCGTCCTCCACGCGGCCCGCCCGGTTGACGGCTCCCGCGGTCAGTGCGAGGGCCTCCACCAGTGTCGTCTTGCCCGATCCGGAGTGGCCGACCAGCACCACATTCCGTACGGACGCGGGGTGGTCGGCCGCTGTAGCCCTGCCGGCGGCTCCGGGGTGTGCGTTCGCCTTGTCGCCCATGGTCCTGCCTCCCGTGCACGGTGAGGTCACTGTGGGCGCGGACGTGGCCGATCCGCGTGCGGTGGCGGCTCCGGTGGCGCCCGCGGTGCTTTCGAGCTTTGCACTCGCGTCACGAAGCGTCCATACGGCGGACGCGATCGCGATGCGGGAGGGCTCTGACGGGGTGATCCGGGCATCCGACATGCCGCCGTGACCCGGATGCCGTCAGGACGTGACACGGGGGTGCGGGTGCCCGACCGTCGCACACGCGCACGCGTGGCTACGATGGGCCAGCCGGTGGCCACTAGGGGCCGCGCGGCGAAACCGACCCTCGGGAAGGCCATGCTGAACAAGTACGCGCGTGCATTCTTCACGCGTGTCCTCACACCGTTCGCCGCGTTTCTCATCCGCCGGGGCGTCAGCCCCGACACGGTCACGCTCCTCGGCACCGCCGGAGTGATCGCGGGCGCGCTGGTCTTCTACCCCAGGGGTGAGCTTTTCTGGGGCACGATCGTCATCACGCTGTTCGTGTTCTCCGACCTGGTGGACGGCAACATGGCCCGCCAGCTGGGCCGTTCGAGCCGCTGGGGCGCCTTCCTGGACTCCACGCTCGACCGGGTGGCCGACGGCGCGATCTTCGGCGGCTTCGCCCTCTGGTACGCGGGTGGCGGCGACGACAACGTCCTGTGCGCGGTCTCGATCTTCTGTCTGACCAGCGGCCAGGTGGTCTCGTACACCAAGGCGCGCGGCGAGTCGATCGGTCTGCCGGTCGCCGTCAACGGTCTGGTGGAGCGTGCCGAACGCCTGGTGATCTCGCTGGTCGCGGCCGGTCTGTCGGGCCTGCACGCGTTCGGTGTGCCCGGCATCCAGTATCTGCTGCCGGTCGCCCTGTGGATCGTCGCCGTAGGCAGCCTGGTCACGCTGATCCAGCGCGTCGTCACGGTCCGCCGGGAGTCCGCGGAGGCCGACGCGGCGGCCGAGGGCGAGAACGCGGCCCAGAACAGCGAGGCCACGTCGTGAGCGATCTACGGGGGCGGCTGACGGACGGGGCCTACGCGCTGGGCTGGAGCGCCGTCAAGAAGCTCCCGGAGGCCGCCGCCGTCCGCCTCGGCCGGACCATCGCCGACCTCGCCTGGAAGCGGCGCGGGGAGCGCGTACTACGGCTGGAGTCGAACTACGCGCGCGTGGTGCCCGACGCGACACCGGAGCGGCTCGCCGAGCTGTCCCGCGCGGGCATGCGTTCGTATCTGCGCTACTGGATGGAGTCCTTCCGGCTCCCGTCCTGGAGCCCGGAGCGGGTGAGGACGGGCTTCGAGCCGAAGGACCTGCACCACCTCACCGACGGGCTGGCCTCGGGCAAGGGCGTGATCCTGGCGCTGCCGCACCTGGGCAACTGGGACCTGGCGGGCGCCTGGGTCACGACGAAGCTGGAGACCCGGTTCACCACGGTGGCCGAGCGCCTCAAGCCGGAGTCCCTGTACGACCGTTTCGTCGCCTATCGCGAGGGCCTGGGCATGGAGGTCCTGCCGCACAGCGGTGGCACCGCCTTCGGCACCCTGGCACGGCGGCTGCGGGACGGCGGCCTGGTCTGCCTGGTCGCCGACCGGGACCTGTCCGCCTCGGGCGTCGAGGTGAAGTTCTTCGGCGACACGGCCCGGATGCCGGCCGGCCCGGCCCTGCTGGCCCAGCAGACGGGCGCGCTCCTCCTCCCGGTGACCCTCTGGTACGACGACTCGCCGGTCATGCGGGGCCGGGTCCATCCCCCGATCGAGGTACCCGAGACAGGTACCAAGGCCGAGAAGACGTCTGTCATGACACAGGCGCTGGCTGATGCCTTCGCCACGGGAATCGCCGATCACCCGGAGGACTGGCACATGCTGCAGCGACTGTGGCTCGCGGATCTCGACCCCGCGAAGGACCCCGCGAAGGACCCCGAGAAGGACCCTGACAAGGACCCGGCCAAGGATCCCGAGAAGGGGACCCCGTGAAGATCGGCATCGTCTGCCCGTACTCCTGGGACGTACCGGGCGGCGTCCAGTTCCACATCCGCGATCTCGCCGACTACTTCATCCGCCTGGGCCACGACGTCTCCGTCCTCGCCCCCGCCGACGACGACACCCCCCTCCCGCCGTACGTCGTCTCGGCCGGCCGCGCGGTCCCGGTGCCGTACAACGGCTCGGTGGCCCGCCTGAACTTCGGGTTCCTCTCCGCGGCCCGGGTACGCCGCTGGCTGCACGACGGCGAGTTCGACGTGCTGCACATCCATGAGCCGACCTCGCCCTCGCTGGGCCTGCTGGCCTGCTGGGCGGCGCAGGGCCCCATCGTGGCGACGTTCCACACCTCGAACCCCCGCTCCAGGGCGATGATCGCCGCGTCCGCGATGCTGCAGCCCGCTCTGGAGAAGATCAGCGCGCGGATCGCGGTGAGCGAGTACGCCCGGCGCACCCTGGTCGAACACCTGGGCGGCGACGCGGTCGTCATCCCCAACGGCGTCGACGTCGACTCCTTCGCCGGGGCCAAGCCGAAGCCAGAGTGGCAGGGCGACACGATCGGCTTCATCGGCCGCATCAACGAGCCGCGCAAGGGCCTGCCGGTCCTGATGAAGGCCCTCCCGAAGATCCTCGCCGCCCGCCCGGCGACCAGGCTGCTGGTGGCGGGCCGGGGCGACGAGGAGGAGGCCCTGGAGGGCCTGCCGAAGGAACTGCGCTCGCGCGTCGAGTTCCTGGGCATGGTGAGCGACGAGGACAAGGCACGGCTGCTGCGCAGCGTGGACGTGTACATCGCGCCCAACACGGGCGGCGAGAGCTTCGGGATCATCCTGGTCGAGGCGCTGTCCGCCGGGGCACCGGTGCTGGCCTCGGACCTCGACGCGTTCGCCCAGGTCCTGGACCAGGGATCGGCGGGCGAACTCTTCACCAACGAGGACGCGGACGCCCTGGCCGAGACGGCGGTACGGCTCCTGGGCGACCCCGAGCGCCGGGCCGAGCTGCGGGAGCGGGGCAGTGCGCATGTGCGGCGGTTCGACTGGTCGACGGTGGGGGCGGACATCCTGTCGGTGTACGAGACGGTGACGGACGGGACGACCGCGGTGGCGGCGGACGAGCGGACGGCTACGGGGTTGCTGGCGCGGTTGGGGCTGGCGGCGCGGGACTGAGCGAGGCCGCGCCTCTTGTCGGCCGGTTCGGGAGCCCCGCCCGTCCGGCCTTTGAGGACGAGGCCGTTCAGGCCGAAGCGGGGGCCCGGGGGCGGCAGCCCCCGGACGACGGCCACCTGACCGCCTTCGCGGAACCAGCGGAGCGCCCCTGTAGCGTTGCCGACCGTGACCGCAACCCTCATCTGGATCCTGGCCGGGCTCGTCGTGATCGGCCTCTACCTGAGCTGGACCGCCGGACGACTGGACCGACTGCACGCCCGTATCGACGCGGCGCGCGCCGGGCTGGACGCGCAGTTGCTGCGCCGGGCCTCTGTCGCCCAGGAGTTGGCGACGTCGGGTGTCCTGGATCCGGCCGCGTCGATCGTGCTGTACGAGGCGGCGCATGCCGCCCGGCAGGCCGAGGAGGAGCAGCGGGAGGTCGCCGAGAGCGAGCTGAGCCAGGCGTTGCGGGCCGTGTTCGCGGAGGCGCCGCAGGTGGAGGCGGTGCGGGAGGCGCCGGGTGGGGAGGCTGCGGCGGGTGAGCTGACCGAGGCGGTGCGGAGGGTGCCGATGGCTCGGCGGTTCCACAATGACGCGGTGCGGGCGGCTCGGGCGTTGCGGCGGCATCGGAAGGTGCGGTGGTTCCGGCTGGCGGGGCATGCGCCGTTTCCCCTGGCGTTCGAAATGGACGACGAGCCGCCGCCGGCACTGGCGGAGCGGGCGTCGGCGTAAGGGTCTTTTCTTCGCCCCCGCCGCCCCTACCCGTACCCATCCTCGGGGGCTCCGCCCCCGAACCCCCGTTGTCGCGCTGAACGCGCTCGTCCTCAATCGCCGGACGGGCTGGGTATGTCAGCCCGTCCG
>NZ_PJME01000082.1 GCF_002954775.1 Streptomyces geranii | reverse complement strand
CTCGCCCCCGCCGCCCCTACCCGTCCCATCCCCGGGGGGGGGGGGCCCCCGCCCCCCCCCGGGGGGGGGGGGGGGGGGGGGGGGGGGGGGGGGGGGGGGGGGGGGGGGGGGGGGGGGGGGGGGGGGGGGGGGGGGGGTGGGCCCGGCGCGGGGGGGGGGCCGCCCCCCCCCAAAATCGGCCTGGACGGCCTCGTCCTCAAACGCCGGACGGGCTAAAAAAACAAGCGCCGACCGGCACCATGTGCAGCCCAGGCCAGCACCACTCAGCCCGTCCGGCGTTTGAGGACGAGGCCGTTCAGGCCGATAGCGGGGGTCTGGGGGCGCAGCCCCCAGGGATGGGTCGGGTAGGGGCGGCGGGGGCGAGGAAAGTCAGGGGGTTCCCGGGTCTGCCAAGCGGTAGCCGCGGCCGTACACCGTTTCCAGTAGGCGGGGGGAGCCCTCGGACGCGCTCTCCAGTTTGCGGCGTAAGTTCATTACGTGGGCGTCCACCGTCCGTTCCAGGACGTCCCTTTCGAAGCCGAACACCCGTTCTAGTATCTGGGCCCTCGTGAACACCCTCCCCGGCTCCCTCGCCAACGTCTCCAGGATGTTGAACTCCTTCGACGTCAGCGGCACCGGACGGCCCGACAGTCTTACCTCGAAGCGGGACGTGTCCAACTCCATCTCGCCGACCCGTAGCAGCGTCGGCTGCGTCTCCACCGTCTTGCGGGCCCGCCGCAGCAGCGCCCTCACCCGTGCCGTCAGTTCGCGTGGGCTGTACGGCTTCGTCAAGTAGTCGTCCGCTCCCAGGTCCAGGCCCAGGAGCATGTCCTCCTCCGTCGTACGAGCCGTCAGCAGCAGGATCGGGACGTCCGACTCCGTGCGCAGGATGCGGCACACGTCCAGGCCGTCCACCAGCGGCAGCATCACGTCCAGGACGATCAGGTCGGGGCGCGTCGAGCGTGCCCGGTCCAGTGCCGCGCGGCCGTCCGCCACCACCTGGACCGTGTTTCCCTCCCGTTCCAGATAGATCCGGATCAGACGGGACTGCATCGCGTCGTCCTCGGCGACCAGAATCCGAGCGCTCAACGGTTCTCCCCCACCCCAGCGTCCCCGCATCCCCGACCCTGTGCGGCGCACCCCAGCACCGTACTGGCCCCACAACGCCGCTCGGCACCGGTCCCTCCCCACGTGGGGACCGGTGCCGAAAGATGGCCGGGGTCTTCGCCTCGTTCCTTACTTCGCCATGATCCTGCCATTCAGGGCCCCGCGAGAGGAGCTTCCGGCGCTGGCCGGGCGACGTATCCGCAGGTCAGGCATATAGAGTGGGTTTTCCGGACCGGACAGCAACCGGGCGACCACCGGACGTCAGCCGATCACCTACGCGGGGGAAGTAAGGAGTGGAGACCTTGAGTTCCGACTCAGGGGCACGCACGGCCTTCGCGGAGCGGCTCGCGTTGTTGTACAAGGAGGCCGGAAATCCACCCCTCAAGCGGGTGGCCGAAGCCGTCGTCCAGTTGCAGCGGGTCGACGAGCGCGGACGGCCGGTACGGGTCTCCGTACAGCGGATCAGTGACTGGCGCCGGGCGAAGAACGTGCCCGCCCAGTTCGCCGCCCTCGCGGCCGTACTGAGCGTCCTCGTCCCGCAGGCCCGCCGCGCGCAACCGGTCCCCGTCTCCCCGGGGCTGTACGACATGGCCCACTGGCAACGCCTCTGGGAACGAGCCGTCGCCGACCCGGTGGGGGAGCGCTCCCCCGGCTCCCCCGGCACCCCTGCCGACGAGGACGACTCCCCCGCCGCCGAGATCGCCGCCGTACCGGCCGCCGTCTGCCCCTACCGAGGTCTCGCCTCGTACCGCCTGGAGGACACCCGCTGGTTCTTCGGCCGCGAACGCAGCACCGACGCCCTGCTCGCCCACCTCCACGCGGCGGAGACAGCCGACAGCGACAGCGGTAGTGACAGTGGCAGTGGTCGTAGCGGGCTTGTCATGCTTGTCGGGGCCTCCGGTGCCGGGAAGTCCTCGCTGCTCAGTGCGGGGCTCGTGCCCGCGTTGCAGGACGGTGGGCGGGGTGCCCGGGAGGTCGTTCAGCTCGTGCCGGGGAGTGATCCGCTCGCCGAGCTGACCCTTCGCATACCCGGGCTCGCCGACGTCCTCTCCTCCGCCGACGGGGACAGGGAGCCCGGGTCGGTCGAGTTCGCCCGTGCCGTACGGGAGGTGGTCGGTGCCTGGGCACGACGGGACTCCCCTGACCCCTCCGACGCCTCCGTCTCCCCCGCCCGGCCCGTCGTCATCGTCGATCAGTTCGAGGAGACCTTCACCCTCTGCACCGACGAAGCCGACCGCCACACCTTCATCCAGCTCCTCCACGCCGCCGCCTCACCACCGGAACCCGGTACGGAACCAGGTACCGACGGCTCGGCCCTCGCCCCCGCCCTCGTCGTCCTCGGTGTCCGCGCCGACTTCTACGACCAGTGTCTGCGCCACCCCGAACTCGCCGACGCCCTCCAGCACCGCCACATGGTCCTCGGGCCGCTCACCACCGCCGAGCTGCGGGAGGCCGTCACCGGGCCTGCCAAGGCCGTCGGGCTTGAACTCGAACCCGGGCTCACCGAGCTGATCGTGCGCGAGGTGAGCGCCGACGGGCCGCGCGGGGCGCATGACGCGGGTGTGCTGCCGCTCCTCTCGCACGCCCTGCTCTCCACCTGGCAGCGCCGCAAGGCCGGGAAGCTGACCCTCTCCGGCTATCGCGCCGCCGGTGGTATCCAGGGCGCGGTCGCCGCGACCGCCGAGCATGCCTGGACCGGGCTCGACCCGGCCGCCCGTGCCGCCGCACGGCTCCTGCTGCTGCGGCTCGTGCGACTCGGCGAGGACACGCAGGCCACCCGGCGGCGCGGTACTCGGCGGCAGCTGGCCGCGGAGTCGGCGGACCCGGGGAAGACCGAGGAGTCGCTGGAAGCGCTGGTGCGGGCCCGGCTGGTGACGCTCGACGCGGAGAGCGTCGAGATCACGCACGAGGCGCTGCTGCACGCCTGGCCCCGGCTGCGCGACTGGATCGACGAGGACCGGGGCGGCAATCTGCTGCGCCAGCGCGTCGAGGAGGACAGCCGGTCCTGGGAGGAGTCCAAGCGCGACACCTCGCTCCTCTACCGGGGTTCGCGGCTCGACCAGGCGCGTACCTGGGTGGAGTCCGCCGGTGACACCCATCTGACGCGCGGCGCGGGCCAGTTCCTGGCCGCCTCGGTCCGGCTGCGCCGCCGTACCGTCCTGATCAGCCGGGCCGCCGTCGCCGCCGTGGTGGCGCTGGCCGTGGTGGCCGCCGGGGCGGCGCTGATCGCGCGGCAGCAGCGGGACGACGCGGTGTTCGAGAACGTCCTCGCGGAGGCGGACCGTGTGCAGGCGTCCGACCCGTCGCTGTCGGCGCAGCTCAGCCTGGTCGCGCACCAGCTCCGTCCGGACGACGCGAGTACCCGCAGCCGGTTGATCTCGATCGTCAACACCCCGCTGTCGACGCCGCTGACCGGGCACTCCGGCGCCGTCTACCTCACCACGTTCAGCCCGGACGGACGGCTCCTGGCCACCGCGAGCTACGACGGGACCGTACGCCTGTGGGATGTCGCGAACCGGGCGCGTCCCAAGGCGCTCGGCAAGCCGCTGGCCGCGAACGCGAGCTGGGTGAGCAGCGCGGTGTTCAGTCCGGACGGCCGCACCCTCGTCAGCGCGGGCGACGACGGGACGATCCGGCGCTGGGACGTGTCCGACCCCGCCCGCCCGAAGGCGCTCGGCACGCCCCTCGACGGTCACGACGGCACGATCTATCTGATCGCGTTCAGTCCGGACGGCCGTACGCTCGCCTCCGCCAGTGAGGACCGCAAGGTCCAGCTGTGGGACATGACCTCGCCGGCCCGGCCCACCCCCCTCGCCACCCTCACCGGCGCGGGCGCCGCCGTGCGCGCGATCGCGTACAGCGCGGACGGGCGGCGGATAGCGGCCGGTGGTGACGACAACACGATTCGGCTGTACGACGTCTCGAACCCGCGCGCTCCCAAGCGGTACGCCTCGCGGCTGACCGGGCACACCGACCTCGTCCACTCGGTGGCCTTCAGCCCGGACGGCCGTACGCTCGCCAGCGGCGCCGCCGACGACACGATCCGGCTGTGGGACGTGTCCGACCCCGACCGGGCCGCCCAGCTCGGCGCACCGCTCACCGGGCACACCGACGCGATCTGGTCGGTGGCGTTCAGTCCGGACGGTACGACGCTGGCCGCCGCGAGCGCGGACAGTACGGCGAGTCTGTGGAACGTGAGTGAGCGGGAGTACCCCTCGCAGGTCGGCGAGCCGCTCGCGGGCAGCAGCGGGGAGATGTACGCGCTCGGCTTCAGCCCGGACGGCCGTACGCTCGCGACCGGCAGCGGTGACGGCAAGGTGCGGCTGTGGTCGCTGGCGACCTCGGACATGATCGGCCGGATCGGGGTGTTCCGCCCGGACGGCAAGGTGCTGGCCACCGGCTCGCGCGACGGGCGGGTGCGGCTGTGGGACGTGCAGCGGCCGGACCGGCCGGTGGAGCTGGGCGAACCGTTCACTCCCGGGGAGGGCGAGGTGCGGACGCCGACCTTCTCGCCCGACGGCCGTACGCTCGCCCTCGCGGCCGGGAACAGCACGGTCCAGCTCTGGAACGTCAGCGATCCGAGGCATCCCGTGGCCTGGGCCGCGCCCGTCCGGCTGAAGACGCGGTTCGCGGCGACGGTGGCGTTCAGCCCGGACGGGCGGGTGCTGGCCACGGCGTACGAGGACTTCACCGTGCAGCTGTGGGACGCGAGCGACCCGGCCCGACTGCGCCCGCTGGGCCGCCAGTTGACCGGTTACAAGGGGTACGTCGACGGGTTCGTGTTCAGCGGGGACGGCCGTACGCTGGCCAGCGCTAGCGCGGACGGCACGGTCAGGCTGTGGGACGTGAGCGATCCGGCGCGGGCGACCCTGCTCGGCAAGGTCCTCCGGGACCACCAGGGTCCGGTCAACGAACTGGCCTGGAGCCCGGACGGCCGTACGCTCGCCAGCGGCAGCGACGACGGCACGGTCAGGTTGTGGGACGTGACCGACCCGGCGAAGGCCCACAGCCTCGGTGCCCCGCTGACCGGGCACACCGAGGCGGTGGAGTCGCTTTCGTTCAGCCCGGACGGCGAGGTCCTGGCGAGCGGCGGCAACGACAACACGGTCCGGCTGTGGAAGGTCGGCGACCCGGCGAAGGCCAGGTCGATCGGCCAGTCCATGAGCCCCAACGCCAAGACGGGCAACTTCCTGGCGTTCAGCCCGCGGGGCGGGATCGTGGGGGTGTCGAGCGGCGCGGACACGGTCCGGCTGTGGAACCTCGACGTCGACACGGCGGTGTCCCACATCTGTGCGACGACGCGTGGCGTACTGACTCCGGAGCGGTGGCACGAGTATCTGCCCCGACTTTCGTACGATCCGCCGTGCGACGAGTGAGGGGTGGGTGGGGTTGTAGGGAAACGAGGGCCCAATGAGAGTGATCCCGATCACAACTGGTCGTCTTAGAGGAGCAGTCGGCTCCCACTGAGCATGCGGGCTTGTTAACCTTGGCCAGAGCCCGATCGCTGGTGCATCCCCCGTCGCCAGCGGTCGGGTTCTTTTGTGCCCAGGCCCGGGGCCTGGTCGCCGGCCGCCCGGTCGTCAGCCGCGGTAGCTGAAGTTCTGTACGGCCCAGATGGCGCCCAGGCCGCCTTCCTTCACGCGGAGGGTGTCGCGGGAGAGGACGCCGATCCGGTTGCCCGCGAGGACCAGCGAGCTGGGGCCGTCGTACTCACGGGCCCAACCCGCGTGCAGGTCGCCCTCCTTCACCAAGGCGACCCCGCCGCTGATGACGCCGATCCGGTTGCCCGACAGCACCAGCGAGGTGACGTCGCCGTACTCGCGGACCCAACCGGCGTGCAGGTCGCCCTCCTTCACATAGGCCTCGCCGCCGCTGATGACGCCGATGCGGTTGCCGGACAGGGCCAGCGCGCTGACGTTGTCGTACTCACGGGTCCACTCGGCGTAGAGGCCGCCCTCCTTCACCAGGGCGAGCCCGCCACTGCCGCTGAGGACGCCGATCCGGTTCCCGGACAGCACCAGCGAGCTGACGCTGTTGTACTGGTGGACCCAACCGGCGTCGAGCGCGCCCTCCTTCACGTAGGCGTCGCCGCCGAGGCCCACGATGCCGATGCGGTTGCCGGACAGGGCCAGCGAGCCGACGCCCTGGGACACGCGGGTCCAGGCCGCGTCGACCCCGCCCTCCTTCACGTACGCGTCGCCACCAAGTCCGAGGACGCCTATGCGGTTGCCGGACAGGACCAGTTGCTTGACGCCCGAGGACACGCGGGTCCAGGAGGCGCTGGGGCCGCCCTCCCTGACGTAGGCGTCGTTGTCGGTGGTGACGATGCCGACGCGGTTGCCGTCGGCGACCGCCTTGGCGACCCCGCCGCCGAAGAGGTCGGGCTGCCCGTCGAAGGCTTGCATGGAGGGGTCGTACACGCCCTTGAGGTTCGGGCCGTCAGGGCCCTCGACCAGGATGCACTGGCCGGTGAGGTCTTCAAGGACGGGCGTGCAGCCGTCCTTCCGGGTGCCCCATCGGCCGTCGTAGTTCAGCCAGGACCACTCGCCGGTGTAGGTGCCCGGGGGCTGCCAGGCGAACACCTTGACCGACTGCCGGGTGTCCCAGATCCCGCTGTTGATGTTGTAGCCGGCGATGTCGGTGAGGGAGTCGCCGTTGAACAGCTCCCGGTAGGTGTAGTGCCCCGGGTAGGGGTAGAGGGCGTGGGAGCCCCTGGCCGAGTAGACCACCGGACGGCCGTTCTCCGTGGCGATCTCCCCGGTGCCGTACGCCTGGGTCTGGCCGCCGTCGTGCTGGCTCAGGGAGACCTGGTAGGGCGCGTCGTCGACGAGTCGTACGGTGATGTGCTCCCAGTCGCCGACGTGGTTGCCGAACGTCGAGTAGCCCCCGAGGCAGCCGCCCCAGATGTCGCTGTACAGGCCGACGCACACCCGCTTGCCGCGGTTGTAGGGGAAGAACTGCCAGTAGTTGATGTCGGTGATGTTGGTCGCGCGGCCGTTGGCGGTGCGGTGGACGACCTGGGCGTAGATCGGGGGCTGCACGCTTCCGGGGGCCGTGCCGCCGAGGAACTCCGGGTCGGTGCAGGAGGGGCAGCCCAGGGGCTGGTTGGGCACCCGGTAGGTCTCGTCGCCGTGCTGCTCGGTGTGGGTGTTGGCGAGGAACGACTCGACGTCGCTGGGGAAGTAGTTCTCCGCCGGGTCGAAGATGATCTTGGGGGCGTACTTGCGCGCCAGTTCGGTGTCGGCCGCGGAGACCGTGGCGGTGGATGCCGTGGCGGACTGGGCGGGCAGTGCGGGCAGAAGGGTGAGGGCGCAGACGGCCGTGAGGAGACCGGCTGCCCATCTTCCTGTTCGTGAGGCGAACATAGGGGTCCCGTCATGAGGGGTTCGGGTAGGTGCGGTGCTGGTCGAACACCGCAGACCCTATGAAGCAGCCATGAAGGAAATCCTTGCCGCTTCCTACACCCTCCGCCTCACCTCACCGACCCGCCTGACCTGCGAACTCACCCCTCGGCGGGCTCAGTTGCCGCGCCCCGACCGGCAGAGAACCGGCAACCTACCGGCAGGAGTACGGGACGAACTGGGCCCAGGTGGTGGGGGTGAAGGTGAGACGGGGTCCGGCTTCTATGTTCTTGGAGTCCCGGATGTGGATCGTGGAGGGGGTGGTATCGGGGGTGATGGCCATCTCGACGCAGGACTCTCCGTCGTTCCCGTCGCTGTAGCTGCTCTTGAACCACGCCAGGGCGACTTCCACACAGGTGTCTCCGTCGGGGCCGCTGCTGTAGCTGCTTTTGAACCACGCCAGCTCGGAGGCGTCCCCGGCGGAGGTCTTGCGGATCATGTCTCTCCCAGTAGTTGCTCGATGAGGGCCAGCGACTCCCCCGGTGGAAGAGCCATCGCCCGGATAGTGCCAAACCGCAGCTCAAGGATCCGCAGCTGCTTCGGTTCCGAAATCGGGCGACCGTTGAACGCACCGTCGGAGCGCCCAACCGCCGTGCCGTCCGCGAACTTCAGCAGCTCAATCCTGCCACCCATGCCGGGATGGGCCACGCTGTCCACCGGCATTACCTGAAGCGTGACGTTGCGCAATCGCCCCACCTCCAGCAGGCGTTCGAGCTGCCGTCGCCGGTCCATTCTCTCTCCGACCCGGCGCCGGAGCGTCGCCTCTTCCTGGACGAAGTTGAGTGCGGGCGCGGGGTCACGGCTGAAGATCGACTGGCGGGCGGTCCGCGCCGCCACCAGACGCTCCATCTCCCCCTCCGAGTAGGACGGTTGCCACACCTCGAACAAAGCCCGCGCGTGTTCAGGCGTCTGCAGCAGACCGACGATGCTGCTGCACTCGTACATGCCGATCTCGACCGCCTTGGACTCCATCTGCGCGATCTCCCGAACCTTCTTCGGGTACCGGACCTTCTCCAGGTCCTCGTTCATCGCCGTGAGGAGGCCCGCTGCCTTCAGGACCTTGTCCGACTTGACCATGTACTCGGGGCGGGCGATCCGTTTCCCGCCCTCGATCTTGTAGACCATGTCCTCGCCATACCCCACCTTCCTGCCGAACTCGCCGGCCCGCATCCCCGACGCCTCCCGGCGAAGCCGCAGTTGGCGGCCGACCGCCTCGACGACAGCCACCCCCCACTCGTCGTCCGGGTCCACCTCCCAACCCGGCTCGTCCGCCTCACCCTTGAGCTGTCCCGCCTCGTCATTCACACTCATGCCTCCGCCCTTACCCGAACGCCCCGCCCCGACAGCCCGGACATGACCGGACAAGCTCCGGACAGTCACCGTACGCATCGGCGGAGTCACTGCTCACGGTAGGTGTGTACGGCCACTCTGAGTGATGTGAATCAACAATTCGCCGCCCCTGAGGCCCCCGTCGAGCACTACTTCCGCAACTTCAGCGTGCGCCTGTCCCCCACGCCACGTGGGGCCCGGCTGGCCCGGCTGCTGACCGCCGAGCAACTCCGCTCCTGGAACGTCCCCTTGGACCCGGCCCGCCAGATCGTCGCCGAGTTGGCCGCGAACGCGGTCACGCACGGACGCGTACCGGGGCGCGGTTTCCGCCTCTCGGTGTACATCGTGGCCGACACCCTGCGCATCGAGGTGACCGACACCTGCGCCGACCGGGAGCCGTGTCCTCAACCCCCGTCCGAGGACGCGGAGTCGGGGCGGGGCCTGGCTCTGGTGGAGGCGCTGGCGGACCGGTGGGGGTGGGCGCCGGAGCTGCGACCTCGTAAAACGGTCTGGGCGGAGGTCGACGTATCGGCCGCCGGAGCACCGGAACCCGGAAACCCGTGCTGCGGTGCTTCGGGCGCTCCCACCAAAGAAACACGGGGAGAAAGAACCCAACCAAACCCCACCCCCTCCCGCCCGCTCCGTCCGCTGGAGCGCGGACTGGAGCACGCAGGAGCGCAAACTCACTCCCCCGAGTGAACATCACCAACTCAGCTGGATTTGTGCCCGGTTGCCTGCCTTACGCTCAGCGCAGCAGCACCACGACAAACAACCCCAGACATGCGACGGCCCTCGCCGGGACTGGCATCCCGATGCGAGGGCCTGACCACCGAGGAAGGGCACTTCCTGATGGACACCCGAAACCCTAGCGCGCCCTCGCGCGCCCAGTCCCGTTCCAAGGGCAAAAACCACCCTCCCCGGCGACCCGATTCGGGCGTCTCGGGCGTGGTCCACAAGAACGTCCGTCTCACCACCCGCTTCACCGTGATCGACAACGGCCTCGCGCAGCACCCCGATCTGGGGGCGACGGCGATCGGGCTCGGCGCCTACATCCAGTCGCTGCCCAACGGCGCCCAGGTCGACATCAAGACGCTCGCCGCCCGCTTCCACGAAGGCGCGACCCGGATCGCCGCCGGACTGCGCGAACTGGAGGAGTACGGCTACCTGAGCCGCACCCGCGAACGCACCTCCACCGGCCGCATCATCACCCGCACGGTCTCCTTCAACCGCCCCAGGCAGCCCGGGGAGGAAGGGCAGGACGGGGAGGAACCCGAGCGCACCGACGACAGGCCCGCTCGTACGGCCCCCTCGGCGCCCTCGGCCCCGGAAGAGCCCAGGAAACGCGCCCCGCGCAAGCCGCTACCGGCGGTTCCGCAGCCCGCGTACAAGGGGCCGGGCCTGCTGGAGGCGGCCACCGAACTCCTCGTGGGCCTGCGCCGCCATGACCCCGACCTGCTCCTCTCGGCCTGCGACACGGCCCATCTGGCGCCCGGGGTCGCCGCCTGGCTGGAACGGGACGTCAGCGCCACAGCCGTACGACACGCCCTGCTGAGCGACCTCCCACCCGAGGGAATGCGCCGCCCGGCGGCCTTCCTGGCCCACCGCCTCATCAACCAGCTGCCACCCCCGGCGCCGTTCCGCGCACCGGCCGCGCCCCCGGCGATCCGCCACCCACTCCAGAACTGCGACAGATGCGACCGCGCCTTCCGGGGGCCTGAACGGGGGCAGTGCCGCGAGTGCCGGATCAGCGCTCAGGTGACCGCCTGATGCCCGCCGCGTTCTCCACCGAGGCGTTCTCCGCTCATGGCTCGATACCCTGGCGTCGGCACCCCCAGGAGGACACGATGAGCACCCAGTCTGAGCACGGACGCGAGCTGATCCCCCGTCCCGAGCACACGCCTGACGCACTGCGTGCGGCGCTCGCCGTCGTCGACCCGGGCCGTCTGGAGGAGATGCAGGCGCAGAAGGACGAGGCATTCGCCCTGGCGGTCGAGTGGCAGTCCCTCAGCCCGGTGCGGAGCTGGGTGCTGGCCTGGGCCAGGAACATCGAGATCGCGCGGCGCCCCGAACTGTCCGTCCGTTTCGCCCGGGCGCAGAGCCTGCTGGAGCACGAGGATCCGGTCACGGCCGGGGAAGCGCTGCGCGAGGTGACCGCTGTGCTGGACGAGGCCATGAGGGCAGTCCGCGAGTGAGCTGGAAGTGGGAGTACGCCTTCGGCGCGGAGGATGCCGCCCGCGAGGGGCTGGACCCGAAGGGCGGCGACATCATCGTCCCCGGCGGCATGTTCACGTACCAGGTCGTCGTGCGGAGCGAGCGCGTCTACGTCGTCCAGATCACTTACCTGGGTTTCTGATACCTGGGTTTCTGATACCTGGGTTTCTGACTGACGGTTGGGCCGCCGTCAGGAACTCGTCGGCCGGAGGATCTCCCACTCCTGGTCGTCCGAGATCGAGCAGGTGTAGAGGGTGAGGTTCGTGCCCTCGCCGCCCGTGCTGTAACCGGCCACGTCCAGGCATTCGTTGTTGCTCGCGTAGTTGCGGATCCAGTAGTAGCCGCTCGCCACCTTCTTCACCCACCACAGCTGGTTGTCGGCGGTCGTGCCGTCGCAGGTGTACTCCAGGATCGGGGACCTGATCGGCTTCGCCCCGTAGTCCCCCAGGTCCACGCACAGCTGGTCCTTGAGGTTGCGGATCTGGAAGAGCACCGTGCCGCCGGGGCCGAGCTTCGGGTACCGCTCCTCCAGGTTCCAGCGCTGCGCGGTGTTCGTCTCGTCGCACCTCGACTGCACGACCCGGCCCTTCGAGTCGCTGTCGTCGGCCGCCGGGAGCGCCACGCACATCTTGGTCGTCGAGTTGCGCAGCATGACGTTGTTCGCCGGTACCACCGCCGGAGGCTTCGGCTTCGGCGACGAGGAGGCCTCCCCTCCGCCGCCGCCATCGCCATCGCCGCCGCCATCGGCCGGCTGTTCCGACTGCGTTGGCTGGGCGGGGGGTTGGGGCGCTTCTGCCTGCGGTGACTCGGCGGGGGCCGACGGTTGAGGTGTCGGTGTCGCCAGGGGTGGGGGCAGGGTGCTGACCGAGGCCGCCTGGAACTCGCGGGCGTTGCTGGTGAATTGGGGTCTGTACGCGATCCACAGCATCACGAAGGTGATCGCCAGGGCCAGGGTGATGCCCAGCGTCGTGGCGAACCAGCCCGGCAGGAAGCTCCGTTGGACGTACGTGCCCTCGACCGTGAGCGGTGTCGTCCCCGACCGCTTCACCTCGATCACGTACGGCCGCTCCTCCTTCGAGCCGAACCACGTGATCTGCCTCGGCTTCAGCGTCGCGTTCACGAACGCCGCCCGGCCCGGTTCGATCTGGACGTTGGCCGGGTGGAGGTCGTAGGAGAGGTGGTCGCCGTTGTCGCTCCCGCTGAGCGACGCCGTCACCTTCGTGTTGCCGAGGTTGTCCACCGCCAGCTTCGGCCGCCCCCGGAGACGGCCCTTCACGGTCGGCGGGACCAGCTCGGCCCGTACCTCCGTGAACGGCGTGATCGTCAGATTGCCCTCGGGGACCGTCACCGCCTCCGGGTGCTCGGTCGGCGTGATCCGCACCGCGTACGCGTTCGGGCCGGCCGTCGCGTCCGGGGTGCGCGGTGGCGCGAAGGTCAGCTCGACCGTGCCCGTCGTCCCCGGGAACAGCCGCAGCGAGGCGGGCTCCACCCTCGTCCAGGGCGCGATGTCACCGACCGGCTCGAAACGGTACTCGTCGACCACGTCCCCGGTGTTGCGCAGGCGCAGCCGTACGGTCGTACTGCCCCCGGGGTCAACGGTCGTCGAGGCAGGTTCGAGGGAAGTCCAAAGGCTCACCGTTCGACGTTACGGTGCCGATCATCATCCGTCAGGGGCCCCCAGGGCAGGGCCGGTTGCCCCGACGGGCAACGGCGTCGGCGAACAACACCCTTCGGAAAGGCGGGAGTTCACGTGCCTGCCGCCGCCGCTGCCGCCACCGCCGCCCGTGCCCTCGACCTGAACGCCTCCAACTTGTCCACGGGTTCGGTGAGTTGGCGACTGCGTGCGCGGATACTGACGTCGTGCCCGTCGGCCGCCTCGCGCAGCGCGCCCACCGTGGCCCGGTCCTTCGGGATGTGGGCGAAGGGGTCGAAGGAGTACCAGCGCATCGCGTTCTCGTGGGTCATCTTGACGATGTCCTCGTCCGGGACGGAGTGCTTCTCCATCACGCCGTGGATCTGTTCCGGCGCGTCCGGCCACATGGAGTCGCTGTGCGGGTAGTCGCCCTCCCAGCAGATGTTGTCGATGCCGACGTCGTGCCGCAGCTTCACGCCCAGGTCGTCACTGATGAAGCAGGTCAGGAAGTGGTCCCGGAACACCTCGGACGGCAGCTTCCCGCCGAAGTCCTGGAGCGTCCAGGTCGCGTGCATCTCGAAGGTCCGGTCGACGCGCTCCAGGAAGTACGGGATCCAGCCCGTGCCGCCCTCCGACAGCGCGATCTTCAGGTCCGGGAACTCCTTGATCGCCCGGGACCAGAGCAGGTCGGCCGCCGCCGACACCAGGTTGATCGGCTGGAGCGTGATCATCACGTCCGGCGGCGAGTCCACCGCCGGGATCGCCAGCCTGCCCGACGACCCGATGTGCACCGACATCACGGTGTCGGTGTCGGACAGTGCGCGCCACAGCGGGTTCCAGTACTCGTCGTGGAAGCTCGGGTAGCCGAGGGCGGCCGGGTTCTCCGGGAAGGTCAGGCTGTGGCAGCCCTTTTCGGCCACCCGACGGACCTCCCCCGCGCACAGCTCGGCCGACCAGATCGCGGGCAGCGCCATCGGGATGAACCGGCCCGGGTACGCCCCGCACCACTCGTCGATGTGCCAGTCGTTGTAGGCCCGCACCAGGGCCAGCGAGAAGTCGTCGTCCTCGGTGGCGAACATCCGCGCCGCGAAGCCGGGAAAGGAGGGGAAGTTCATCTGCGCGAGGACGCCACCGGCGTTCATGTCCTTGATGCGCTCGTGCACGTCGTAGCAGCCTGGCCTGATCTCGTCCATGCCCTGGGGTTCGAGACCGTACTCCTCCTTGGGCCGCCCGGCGACAGCGTTCAGCGCGGAGTTGCCGACGGTGTTGTCGCGGAACAGCCACACGTCGCTGCCGTCCTCGCGGTGGACCAGCTTCGGCGCGTCGTCCAGATACCGCTTCGGGAGGTGGTTCACGAAGATGTCGGGCGGCTCGATGATGTGGTCGTCCACGCTGATCAGGATCAGGTCGTCCCGTTCCATGACGTTCCTCCGCAGTGACTTCGCAGCGACTTGCAGTGATTCCGACCTTCTCTCTCAACGTAAATTAGCTTCTCACTATCAGAGAATCAACCGTCCGGACAGCATGGACCGGACAGCATGAAGGGGGCCTGATCCGGCACCGGATCAGGCCCCCTTCTCTTCCTCCGCTCAGACGCTCAGCGCCTCCCGTACCGTCTGCTCGGCCCCCGTACCGCCCGCGCCCGAGGACGTCACCCGGCCTGCCTCAAGCACGAAGTACCGCTCGGCCGCCCGCATCGCGAACCCCACATGCTGCTCGACGAGGAGCACGGACAGCCCGCCCCGGGCCGCCAGCGACAGGATCGTCTCCTCGATCTCGGCGACCACCGACGGCTGGATGCCCTCCGTCGGCTCGTCGAGAAGGAGCAGGCTCGGGCGGGTCACCAGGGCGCGGGCCAGGGCGAGTTGCTGGCGCTGGCCGCCCGAGAGCAACCCGGCCCGGCGGGAGGAGAGTTCGCGCAGTGCCGGGAAGAGGTCCAGCGCCTCGGCGACCGCCTCCTTGCCGTCCGCCCGTCCGTCGGCGACGAGTTGGAGGTTCTCGGCGGTGGTGAGGTGCGGGAAGGACTGCTGGCCCTGCGGGACGTACGCCATACCTCGCGCCACCCGCTGGTGCGGGGAGAGCCGGGTGATGTCCTCGCCGTTCAGCAGGACTTGCCCGCCGGTCGGCTTCAACAGGCCCATGGCAGCACGCAGCAACGTGCTCTTCCCGGCCCCGTTGTGCCCGAGCACGGCGGCCACCCCGTCCTTCGGCACGGCCACGGTCACGCCGTGCAGGACCGTCGTACGGTCGTAGCCCGCTCGTACGTCGCTGATCTCCAACAGAGTCATCGATGTCATGCCTCCTCGCCAACAGGTACGGGGGCAGGGGTGGTCACGGACTCCGGCTCGGTCGCGCGGCCCAGATAGACCTCCTGGACCCTCGGGTCCGCCTGGACCTCGGTCACCGTGCCCTCGCTGAGCACCCTGCCCGCGTGCAGGACGCTGACGCTGCGCGCGAACGAGCGCATGAAGTCCATGTCGTGCTCGATGACGACGACCGTGTGGTCCTCGCTGACCCGCTGCAGCAGCTCGCCGGTCGCCTCGCGCTCCTCGTGGCTCATCCCGGCCACCGGTTCGTCGAGCAGCAGCAGCCGTACGTCCTGGACGAGCAGCATGCCGATCTCCAGCCACTGCTTCTGCCCGTGGGCGAGGGCTCCGGCCGGGCGCTCGGCGAGGGCGGAGAGGCCGGTGATCTCCAGGGCCCTGGTCACCTGCTCCGGAACTCCCTTGCGGCGGCGGAGCATTGTCCACATCCCGCGTCCGGCGCCCGCCGCGATGTCCAGGTTCTGGAGGACGGTCAGCTGCTCGAACACCGTCGCCGTCTGGAACGTACGGCCGATGCCCATGCGCGCGATCCGCTGCACCGGCTTGCCGAGGAGTTCCTCGTCGCCGAAGCGGACCGAGCCCGTCGCCTTCACCAGGCCGGTGACGGCATCGACCAGGGTGGTCTTGCCGGCGCCGTTCGGGCCGATCAGGAACCTCAAGTCCCCGTTCTGGACGGTCAGGTCGACGCCGTCGACCGCCGTGAAGCCGTCGAAGGTGACCCTCAGATCGCTGATGGTCAGTGCCTCGCCGCCGCTCATGCCGTCACTTCCGATCCCGAACTCGTCGTCGCCTTACGGCGGTTGCGGGCCACCGTCCACAGGGACGCCAGGCCGCCGGGCAGGAAGCCGACCGCGACCACGAACAACAGGCCCTGGAAGTACGTCCATCCGGCCGGGAACGCGTCCGACAGCGTGCTCTGCGCCCAGGCGACGGCTATCGCGCCGAGCACCGCGCCCACCAGCGAGGCCCGTCCGCCGACGGCCGCGCCGATGACGAAGCCGATCGACGGCACGATCCCGATCAGCGCCGGGGAGATGATCCCGACGGCGGGCACGAAGAGCGCACCGGCGAGGCCCGCCATGCCTGCGGCCACGACGTAGGCGACGAGCTTGACGTTGGCGGGGTTGTAGCCGAGGAAGCGGACGCGTTCCTCGGAGTCCCTTACGGCGACGAGGAGTTCGCCGTACCGGCTGACGAAGAGCTGGCGGGCCAGCAGCATCAGGAGGAGCAGTACGGCCGCGATGACGAAGTACACCATCCGCTGGTTGACCGGGTCGTCGAGCGAGTAGCCGAAGAAGCCCTGGATGTCGGTGAGGCCGTTGGTGCCGCCGGTGGTGGCCTGCTGGCCGATCAGCCAGATGGACAGCGCGGCGGCGAGGGCCTGGCTGAGGATCGCGAAGTACGCGCCCTTCACCCGGCGCCGGAACACCAGGAAGCCGAGGATCGCCGCGACCGCCATGGGCAGGACGACGGTCATGGCCAGCGCGAACAGCGGGTTGGCGAACGGCTCCCACCACCAGGGGAGGGCGTCCCCGGTGCCGTACAACTGCATGAAGTCGGGGAGCTTCTGGCCGGTGTCGGCGGCGTCGGCGAGCTTGAGGTGCATGGCCATGGCGTAGCCGCCGAGGCCGAAGAAGACGCCTTGGCCGAGGACGAGCAGGCCGCCTCGTCCCCAGGCGAGGCTGACTCCGACGGCGACGATCGCGTAGCACAGGTACTTGGCGAGGAGGGCGAGTCGGAAGTCGGAGAGGGCCAACGGGGCTATGCCCAGGAGGAGTACGGCTCCCAGGGCGAAGGCGCTGGGGACGCGGAGGCGTTCCAGGAGGGGGGTCGGGGGTGGGTTGTGCGGGGTAACTGCCTTCACGGGCTCGGTCGTTGTCGTCATGCCAGGCTCCGGGTGCGCAGTGTGTACAGGCCCTGCGGTCGCCACTGGAGGAAGGCGACGATCGCCACCAGGACGACGACCTTGGCGACGCTGACGGTGGTCGAGTATTCGAGGACCGACTGGAGCACCCCGAGCGCGAACGCGGTGATGACGCTGCCCTTGAGCTGTCCGATGCCGCCGACCACCACGACGAGGAAGGCGTCGACGATGTAGTTGGTGCCCATGGTCGGCCCGATCGGCCCGACGAGGGTGAGCGCGACTCCGGCGACCCCGGCGAGGCCCGAGCCGATGAAGAAGGTCATCCGGTCGACCCGGCCGGTGGCGATGCCGGACACCTCGGCGAGGTCGCGGTTCTGGACGACGGCTCGGATGCGGCGGCCGAGGGGGGTGAGCCGCAGGATCAGGGTGAGGGCGAGGACGCTGAGGAGGGCGAGGCCGAGGATGAAGAGGCGGCTGTTGGCGAGGGTGATGCCGCCGCCGACGGAGATGTTGTCGGTGAGGAGGTCGGGGGCGTGGGTCTGGACGTTGGGGGCGCCGAAGATGTCCCTGGCCAGCTGCTGGAGCATCAGGGAGACGCCCCAGGTGACGAGGAGGGTGTCGAGGGGGCGGGTGTAGAGCCGCCGGATGAGCAGCCATTCGAGCAGGGCGCCCATCAGTCCGGCGACGAGGAAGGCGACGGGGAGGGCGACGAGGAGGGAGAGGCCGGCGCTGCTGATGGACTTCTGGAGGACGTAGGTGGTGTAGGCACCGGCCATGATGAACTCGCCGTGGGCCATGTTGATCACGCCCATCTGCCCGAAGGTGAGGGTGAGGCCGAGGGCGATGAGGAGGAGGACGGCGCCGATGCTGATGCCGGTGAAGGATTGATTGAGGATGACCGTCATTTAGCGGCTCCTGGTCGGGGGGCGGGCGTGCGGGTGCGGGGGTGAGGGGGTGAGGGAGATCCCCGTCAGGACAGGCCCGACGCCCAGTCGTAGCCCTTCAGGAACGGGTCCGGTTTGATGGGCTTGCCGGAGTTCCAGACCTCCGTGATCAAGCCGTCGGCGCCCACCTTGCCTATCCGAGCCGTCTTGTAGACGTGCTGGCTGGCGCCGTCCACCGTCACTTCTCCCTCCGGCGCCGCCAACTTGATGCCGTCCGACGCCCCCTTCACCGCCGCCACCTCGAAGGAGCCCGCCTTCTCGACCATCTCCTTCCACAGGTACACGGAGATGTACGCCGCCTCCATCGGGTCACTCGTCGGCTTCCCCTTGCCGTACGCGGCCTCATACGCAGCGACGAACTTCGTGTTCGCGGCGCCCGGCGTCGTCTGGTAGTAGTTCCACGCCGTCAACTGGCCCTCCAGGTACTGCGTCCCGATGCTCTTCACCTCCTCCTCCGCGATCGACACCGACAGCACGGGCATGCTCTTCGCGGTCATCCCGGAGGACTTGTACTCCTTGAAGAACGCCACGTTGCTGTCACCGTTGAGGGTGTTGAACACCGCGTCCGCGCCCGAGTCCTTGACCTTGTTGACGATCGTGGAGAACTCCGTCGAGCCCAGCGGCGCGTAGTCCTCGCCGACCACCGTCATGCCCTTGGCCTTCGCGTACGCCTTGATGATTTTGTTGGCGGTGCGCGGGAAGACGTAGTCGCTGCCGACCAGGTACAGCTTGGTCAGGCCCTGCTTCTTCAGGTAGTCCAGCGCCGGCACGATCTGCTGGTTCGTCGTCGCGCCCGTGTAGAAGATGTACGGCGACTCCTCCAACCCCTCGTACTGCACGGGGTAGAACAGCAGCGACTTGTACCGCTCGAACACCGGCTTGACCGCCTTGCGGCTGGACGACGTCCAGCAGCCGAAGGTCGCGACCACCTTGTCGTCCTTGATCAGCGCCTCCGCCTTCTCCGCGAAGGTCGGCCAGTCGGACGCCCCGTCCTGGCTGATCGGGTCCAGCTTCTTGCCCAGCACCCCACCGGCCGCGTTGATCTCCTTCACGGCGAGCAACAGCGAGTTGTGGACGGTGACTTCACTGATGGCCATCGTGCCGGAGAGTGAGTTGAGAAGGCCGACCCTGACCGTGCTGCCGGAGGTGTCGCCCTTCACTCCGGCGTCCGAGGACGTGTCGGAACCGGTCTTCGCGCCACAGGCGCTGAGCGCGGCGGACGCGCCGACCGCGGAAACCCCGGCCAACAGACCACGCCTGCTGATACTGAGCCCAGACATGCAGAACCGCCCTTGCGGAGGATGGGGACGAGAGGACGACTAGAGGGGGTAAGTGCGTCCACAGCCTGGGAGTTGACTGTTTCCAATGCGTTTCCGCGCAATTGAAGAACAGTTTCCTACGGAACTAAATTTCTCCAATTAACGCTTCCAAACGAAAGGATCTCGGAAGGGCTACTTTTTGGTTTCCCCGGTATCCCTGGTATCCCCGGTGTCCCCGGAGTCCAGTTGGGCCACCACCGTGAAGTCCAGTCCGTCCGCCTCCGCGAGGTAGATGCGCTGGCTGACATGCCGGTCCCGCAGCCGCAGGAGGCCGCGTGGACCCTCGTACGACACCGCCTCGGCCGCCGCGCCGATCGCGGACACGTCGAGTGTGCGGGCGCGCTCGATCAGGGCGGCGAGCAGCAGCACGCCCTCGTAGCAGGACTCGCCGAGGCTGCCGGGGGCCGGGGCGTCGAGACCGAAGCGGGCCGTGTAACTGCCGTGGAAATCCAGGGTGTCCTGGTTGGCGAGGGAGGCGAAGAACCCCGCTGTGCTGAACAGGTCGCGGGTTGCCTCGGGGCCGCTCGCCATCAGCATGTTCTCGTCCATGAGCGTGCTCAGACGGACGCTCCTGCGGTCCAGGCCGAAGGCGCCGAACGCCCGGTTGAAGCGGACCGCGTCACTGCCCACCAGCAGCATCAACACCCCGTCCGCGTCGGCGTGTTCGATGCGGCGCAGGACGTCGGTGAAGTCGTCCGTGCCCAGCGGCAGATACGCCTCCCCGCACACCCGGCCCCGGCTCTCCCGCGCGTAACGGCGGGCGGCGCGGGCGGTCTGCCGGGGCCACACGTAGTTGTTGCCGACGACGAACCACCGCCGTACGCCCCGCACTTCACCGATCAGCCGCATCGCAGGACGCAGCTGCCCGGCGGGCGTCTCGCTCGTCAGGAACACACCCTCGGTGCGCTCGCCGCCCTCGTACAGAGCCGTGTAGACGTACGGCACCCGGTGCGCGACCCGGGGCGCCAGCACCTGTCGTACGGAGGAGATGTGCCAGCCCGTGACGCCCTGCACGAGCCCCGTCGCGACCAGCGCCTCGACCTCCCCGGCGACCCGCTGCGGCTCGGCGCCGCCGTCGACCTCGATCAGCCGCAGCTCCTTGCCCAGCACCCCGCCCGCCCGGTTGACCTCCTCGACGGCCAGCCGCGCGCACGCCTCGCACGCCGGGCCGAAGATCCCGGCGGGCCCCTGCATCGGGTACACCAGCGCGATGTTGAGCGTCGAGTCGTCGACGGTGAACCAGTCGGGAATCGGAAGGTGGAGGCGGGGGTGGTGCCGCTGCATGGGGTCATGATTGCCGTATCGGACCCGGTCGGGAACCACCTGTCTCAGTGAGGCAGTCTTTTCTCTCGTGGCGATCCTGGGGAACCTTCCGAATCAGAGCGGCCCGAGCGACCCGGTCGCCGATCACATGATCGTGTGCGGCGACGACGGACTCGCCCACCGGCTCGCCCACGAAATCCGGAACGTGTACGGCGAACAGGTCACCCTCGTCGTACCGCCCTCGGAGCGCAACGTACGGCCGCCGGTGGTCGTCCGGGCCGGTACGGCGGCGTCGGCGCTGATGGGCCGGGTGTCGGCGGCCGTCAACCGGGCGGCCGGCAATGGGCCCGCTGCCGGGGGCGGCGGCGGTGAACCCCCTTTGCCCGAGGGGGTGTTGGAGGCCGTCGAGGCGACCGAGGCCGTGCTCGACCAGGCGGGCGTGCGGCGGGCGGCGGCCCTGGCGCTCGTGTACGACGACGACGAGACCAACATCCGCGCCGCCCTCACCGCCCGCCGCCTCAATCCACGCCTGCGGCTCGTACTGCGGCTCTACAACCGCCGGTTGGGCCAGCACATCGAGGAACTCCTCGACCAGGCCTCGGTGTTGGCGACGGGCCTGGGGGATGGGTCCGGCGACGACTCGGGCGGTGGTTCCGGTGGTGGTGGGCTGGACGCGTCCACCACCGTCCTGTCCGACGCGGACACCGCCGCTCCCGCGCTCGCCGCGACCGCCATCACCGGTACCAGCAAGGTCGTCCAGACCCACGGACTGCTGCTGCACGCGGTGGAACGGCAGCCGCCCGCGCCGGGCGAGGTCGCCGACCCCGGCCTGTACACCCTCGCCCTCCTCTCCACCACCAGCAGCGACCCGGCGGGCGCCGACGGCTCCGAGGGCAGCGGCGACCAGGGGCCGCAGCTGCTGCCCGACGAGGCGGCGGTCGCGGCGGCGACGGGACGCGGGACCGTCGTACTCCAGCGGGTGTCGTACGCGTACTCCGGGACGTCGATGTCGGGCGGCCGGGGCCGGGGCGTGGTGCCGCCGTTCGCCTCGCTCTTCTCCCGGCGGCTGCGGCTGTCGCTGGCGGGCATGGTCGGCTGCGTGATCGCCCTCGCGGTCGCGCTGACGCTCGCGACGGGCGACCACCCCGTCCACGCGACGTACTTGACCCTGCTGGACCTCTTCGCGATCAACGACCCGGCGATCGGCTCGTCGATGCCCCGCCAGATCCTCCAACTCCTCTCCGGACTGGTCGGGTTGCTGCTGCTCCCGGTGCTGCTGGCGGCGGTGCTGGAAGCGCTGGGTACGTTCCGCAGCGGCTCGGCGGTGCGGAAGCCGCCGCGTGGACTGAGCGGGCATGTGGTGCTGCTGGGACTCGGCAAGATCGGTACGAGGGTGCTGACCCGCCTCCGTGAACTGCACATCCCGGTGGTGTGCGTCGAGGCGGACCCGGAGGCGCGGGGCCTGGCGACAGCGCGGCGGCTGCGGGTGCCGGTGGTGCTGGGCGACGTGACCCAGGAGGGCGTCCTGGAGGCCGCCAAGATCAACCGAGCCCAGGCCCTCCTCGCCCTCACCAGCGCCGACACGACGAACCTGGAGGCGGTGCTGTACGGGCGTTCCGTACGCCCCGACCTGCGCGTCGTCCTGCGCCTGTACGACGACGACTTCGCCACCGCCGTGTACCGCACCCTGCGCGCGGCCCACCCCGGGGCGACCACGCGAAGCCGGAGCGTGTCGCATCTGGCGGCGCCCGCCTTCGCCGGGGCGATGATGGGCCGCCAGACGCAGATCCTCGGCACGATTCCGGTGGAGCGGCGGGTGCTGCTGTTCGCCGCGATGCGGGTGGGCGGGCATGCGCAGTTGGTGGGGCGGACGGTGGGGGAGGCGTTTCGGGCGGGGGCTTGGCGGGTGCTGGCGTTGGATACGGGGGTTGAGGGTTCGTCGTCGGAGGTGGAGGGGCGGGTGTCGGGGGCGGCGTCGGGGCGGGCATCAGGGCCCGCGTCAGGGCGGGTATCGGGGCGGGTATCGGGGCTCGGGGCGGGGCTGGTGTGGGATCTGCCGGAGACGTATGTGCTGCGGGCGGAGGATCGGGTGGTGTTGGCCGCTACTCGGCGGGGGTTGGCGGAGTTGCTGGGGAGGCGGCGGGAGCGGGCGGGGGCGTAGGCGTTTCCTCGCCCCCGCCGCCCCTACCCGTTCCCATCCCTGGGGGCTGCGCCCCCAGACCCCCCTATCGCGCTGAACGCGCTCGTCCTCAAACGCCGGACGGGCTGAAGATGCGGGCATTGGCGGGGGTTCGGGGGCGGCAGCCCCCGGGGATGGGACGGGTAGGGGCGGCGGGGGCGAAAGAAACGGCTACGAGCCCAAATGCCGCTCCACGAACTCCAGTTCCAGCCGCACCTGCTTGATCCGCTCGTCCACGACCAGCGAGCCGTGCCCCGCGTCGTAGCGGTACACCTCGTGGACCGCGTCCCTCGCCTCCAGCCGCTTCACGTAGTTGTCGATCTGGCGGATCGGGCAGCGCGGGTCGTTCACCCCGGCCGAGATGTACACCGGTGCCTTCACCGCGTCGACGTACGTCAGCGGCGACGACGCCTCGAAGCGCTCCGGGACCTCCTCCGGCGTACCGCCCAGCAGCGTGCGGTCCATCGCCTTCAGGGCCTCCATCTCGTCGTGGTACGCCGTGACGTAGTCCGCGACCGGCACCGCCGCGAGGCCCAGTGTCCACGCGTCGGGCTGGACGCCGAGGCCGAGCAGCGTGAGGTACCCGCCCCAGGAACCGCCGGTCAGGATCAGGCGGTCGGGGTCCGCGAGGCCCGAGGTCACCGCCCATTCGCGGACCGCCGCGATGTCCTCAAGCTCGATCAGGCCGACCCGGTGCTTGAGGGCGTCCGTCCACTCACGTCCGTACCCGGTGGAGCCCCGGTAGTTGACCCGCACCACCGCGTACCCGTGGTCGACCCAGGCCGCCGGGCCCGCCGCGAAGGAGTCGCTGTCGTGCCAGGTGGGACCGCCGTGGATGTCGAAGACCGTGGGGAGGGGGCCCTCGACGCCCGTCGGCCTCTGGACCAGCGCGTGGATACGGCCCCCCGGGCCCTCCACCCACACGTCCTCCACCGGCACCGAACCCGGCGACTTCAGGCCGGGCGGGTCCAGGACCACCGCGCCGGTCGTCGAGCGCACCGACGACGGTTCGGCGGCGGACGACCACAGATACTCCACGCTGCCGTCGGGCCGGGCCGTCGCACCGGAGACCGAACCGGGCGGGGTGTCCACCTTGACCAGCTGGCGGTCGGTCAGGTCGTACCGGAAGAGTTCGCTGCGGGCCTCGAAGCCGTGGGCGATGAGCAGGCCCGAGCCGTCCGGATACCACTCCGCGCTGACGTCGCCCGGCAGGTCGAGGGCGAGGTCGGTCTGCTCGCCGCTCGCCACGTCCCACACCAGCGGCTCCCAACGCCCCCGGCGCTGATGCCCGACGAGCAGCCGGGTGTCCCCCTCCACGGGCGCGAAGCCCAGCACCTCCAGGCCCAGTTCCTCCGCACCGCCCTTGGTGTCGTCGAGGTCGGCGACCGTCGTGCCGTCCGGGCGCAGGACGCGCAACGCGGAGTGCATGGCGTCGCCGTGTTCCGTGTGCTCGATGGCGATGAGGGTGCCGTCGTGGGAGAGGTCGCCGACGCCTGCGGACTCGCGGTGGCGGTAGATGACGGTCGGGGCTTCGCCGGCGAGGGCGAGGTGGATGGTCGTGCCCTCCTCGTCGGTCGAGCGGCCGACGACGGCGGTGCGGCCGTCGCGGCCGAGCGCGAGCCCGGCGGGGTAGGAGGGGTCGAGCCCCGGGGTCGCCAGCTCGTCTTCCGCCCCCGTGAAGGGCTGGCGGCGCCACACCCCGAACTCGTCGCCGTCCTTGTCGTCGAACCACCAGATCCACTCGCCGTCGGGCGACAGGACGCCGTCCGTCGTGCCGTTCGGGCGGTTGGTCACCTGGCGCTGCTCGCCCGTGGCGCGGTTCCAGGCGTACAGCTCGTACGTGCCTGTCGCGTTGGACACGAAGAGGGAGCGGTCCGGGGCGTCTTCCGCCCAGTCCGGCAGCGACACCCTCGGCGCGCGGAACCGCTGCTCCCAGTCCGGCGTGTTCGTGTTCGGCGTGGGCCCGTTGCTCTGAGTCATGGCCCCATACTGCCCGCCCCGACAGACATCGCGCCGCCGAGCCCCCCACCCTGTGGACAACTCTCGCCCCCGCCGCCCCTACCCGTCCCATCCCCGGGGGCTACCGCCCCCGGACCCCCGCTTTGTCCTCAAACGCCGGACGGGCTGAGTGGGGTACCTGGGGCGGGTGGGCAAAGCGACGGTCGGTGGGTACCGGGTCGGCCTGAACGGCCTCGTCCTCAAGCGCCGGACGGGCTGGGGGGTGGGGGGTGG
>NZ_PJME01000081.1 GCF_002954775.1 Streptomyces geranii | reverse complement strand
GTGCTGATGGGCGTGGTGGGCAGCGGAGCATGCTTCGGCTTCTCCATGGCCAACTGGGCGGGCGCCCTGGTGGGCTCGGTTGCCGCCGGCACGGGCGCGGGATTCGGAATGGCCATCCGCCCCCGGCGCCCCCGTCCCAGCCGCAACGCCAGTCACAAACGCACTCGCAGCCGCAGTCGCACTCACAGGCCCTGTCGCAGTCGCAGTCGCAGTCACGGGCGCGGTCGGAGACTCAAGTCCCGCCCCCCTTCGACGCGAAGAAGCTCGACGACCATCAACTCGACGAACTCACGCACCGTTTGATCGACAGAGTCACCCGCAAGGTCCGTACCGAACTGCGTCTCGACCGTGAGCGCATCGGGAAACTCCGCGACCCCCGCCACTGACAACTCCCCTCCCTGGCCGGTCCACCCACCGCCAACTGCCCACCGCCGACAAGTCAGTTGAAAGGCCCCGATGTCCACCGGTACCGACCCAGGCTCCACGATCTTCTTCACCCTCACCATCGACGGCGAAAGCCTCGGGTTCTTCAACGGGTGCGAGGGCCTGTCGTCCGCGGTGGAGATCGAGCATCACCAGGAGGGCGGCAACAACGGGTTCGTGTGGGCGTTGCCGTCGCGGGTGACGTTCTCGAACATCCGGCTGACCCGGCCGCTGACGCCGGACACCTCCAAGGTCGCCGCCTGGATTTCGAGTGTGACCACGGGAGTCACCCGGCCCACCGCCCAGATCGCCGCGCTGCGCGCGGACGGTTCGGAGGTGGCGCGCTGGGGGCTGATCGACGTACTGCCCGTGAGCTGGCAGGGCCCCTCCCTGGACCCGGCGAACCCGGGTGTCGCCACGGAGGTCCTGGAGATCACCCACCACGGCTTCACGGACTGAGAAGGGCGGCGAGGAACATGGCAAAGGGAAGCAAGGGCGGCGCCGGGAAGAGCCTGGTGCGGGCCACGCTCGCCATTCACGAGCCGCCGATCGGCTACAGCACCACACCCGGCGGGCTCATCAAGAACTTCAGCTTCGACTTCAACCCCTCCCAGCTGTCGCTCAGTCGGCGTGCCCAGTGGAAGACGACCCCCACCGCGGCCGTCCGGGACGGCTCGCTGCCGGAGTTCCTGGGGCCGTTGCCGCGCGAGATGACCGTCGAGATCTTTCTCGACACCTCCGACGAGCCGAGCAGCAACAGCGTGCTGAAGAAGGTCGAGGCGCTGTTCTCCTGCTGCGAGACGACCGCGAAGAGCATCGCCGCGAACCAGTCGTCGACGCCGTGGGTCGTGTTCGAGTGGGGGTCGTTCTCGACCGCGCGGTTCACCGCGTACGTCAGTTCCGTGGAGGCCACTTACACCCTCTTCGGGACCACCGGTGTGCCCATCCGGGCCACCTGCCAGGTGCATCTGCACGAGATTCCCAGCCAGACCAAGGGGCAGAACCCGACCTCGGGCGCGCTCACCGCGCAGCGCGTGCACCGGGTCGTCGCGGGGGACTCGCTGCAGTCGCTGGCCTGGCGGGAGTACGGGGACGCGAGCGCCTGGCGGGCCATCGCCCGGCTCAACGGCATCGACGACCCGAACCGGCTGCCGAACGGCCTTGAACTCATCATGCCGTCCGCCGAGGAGGTGGGCGCCTGATGGTCCAGATCGCCTTCTCCAGCCTCATCAGCGTCAGGATCGGCGGCGCCAAGCTGCCCGACGACGTCGCCGCCCTGCTCGTCGGGGGGTGGGTCGACCTCGGCGCCGGGGTGCCCGGGGCCTTCCGGATCACCTTCCGGGACCCGAAGCACCTCGTTCTCGGCAAGCTCGGTGTCGACTTCGGAACTCCCGTCGTCCTGGCGCCCGTTGCGGCGGGCAAGGGTGCCTCCGATCCGCTGATCACCGGTGAGGTGACCGGTATGGAGACCGACTACGACGGCACCGGCACCTTCACCGTCATCCGTGGCTACGACCCCGGCCACCGGCTGATGCGGCAGCGCCGGGTGGCCGCCTACCGCAACCAGACCGCCTCCGACATCGCGCGAAAGGTCGTCGCCACGGCGGGAGTTCAGGCCGGGAGGATCCAGTCCACCAAGACGGTCTACGAGTTCATCAGCCAGGCAAACATCACCGACTGGGACTTCCTCGCACGGCTCGCCGACGAGAACGAGATGGTCATGTCCCTTGATGCGAAAGGGAAGTTCCAGTTCCTGACGCCTGACCCGGCGTCCGGTGCGCCGCCCGTCAGCACCCCGGGGGAGAAGAGCCCCTTCGTGCTGGAGGGCGGCACCGACATCCTGCGCTGCCGGGCCGCCGTCACCTCCGCCGACCAGATCGCCAAGGTCGAGGCGCGGGGCTGGGACGTGACGACCAAGAAGAAGCTCACCGCGACCTCACCGGCCACCAGCACCCCGCTGATCGGCATCGGCACCACCCCGCAGAAGGCCGCCGCGCCCTTCAAGGCGGGCGTCCTCGTCGAGACCGACACGCCCTACGACCGCCAGTCCGAGGTCAGGTTCGCGGCCGGCGCCCTCGCCGACGACGTCACCTCCTCCTTCGCCGAGCTGGAGGTCACCGTGCGGGGCAATCCGAAGCTGCGCCCGGGAGTTCCTGTCACGCTCGCCGACGTCGGCAAGCCCTTCGAGGGCAAGTACACCTGCACCTCCGTACGGCACGTCTTCGGCGACGGCGACCACTACGAGACCCTCGTGACGGTCAGCGGACGCCAGTGGCGCTCCCTGTTCGGCCTCGCCTCCGGCGGCGCCGCGACCACCGCACCCCGGCTGCCCGGCGTGGCCAACGCGCTCGTCACCGACGTACAGGACCCCCTGAAACAGGGGCGGGTGAAGCTGCAGTTCCCGTGGCTGGACGACGCGTACGTGAGTGACTGGACGCGGGTCGTGCAGCTCGGCGGGAAGGGCGGGGGCGGGATCTTTCCGCTCGATGTCGGTGACGAGGTGCTGGTCGCCTTCGACCGGGGGGCACTTGACCATCCCTTCGTGGTCGGCGGGCTCTACAACGGGCGGGACAAGCCGACCGTCGTCAAGGACGTGTGGCTGCACGACCCGCTGAAGAAGAAGGCCATCCGGCACACCCTGTCCGACCGGGAGGGCAACCGGGTCGACCTGCTCAGCCAGCAGACCGGCGCCCGTAAACAGGGTGTGCGCATCGCCAGCGGCAACGACAAGCTGACCATCAACCTCGACCGCACCAAGACCGAGATCACCGTGGACAGCAAGGGCGCCGTCAGCATCAGCGGCGGCACCTCGGTGGAGGTGCAGGCCGGTACCGATCTGACGCTGAGCGCCCGCCGGTCCATCAGCATCAAGAGCGGCGGCATCCTCAACCTCCAGGGCACCGGCGTCGTCAGCCTCAAGTCCCTGGCCGGCGCGGTCAATGTGGACGCGCTCGGCGCCCTCAGCCTCAAGGCGGCCGGTGCCGCGACCATCAGCACCGGCGGCACCGTCCAGATCAACTCCGTTGCCAACGTGGGCATTCGGGCCGTCACCCTCATGCTCAACGGCGTCGTGATGGTCAACAGCAAGCCGTATCCGATTCCGTGAGGCAGGTGGGTTCGACAATGGCCGAGCAGTTCGTCGGTTCGGGGTGGGCGTTCCCGCTGCGCATCGGGCCCACCGGGGGCATCGCCCTCGTCAGCGGGGAACGGGAGGTCGAGGAGGCCATCAGGCTCGTCCTCGCCACCGCGCCCGGGGAGCGCCCGATGCGCCCCGAATTCGGCTGCGCCATCCACGACCTGGTCTTCGCGCCGGTCAACGAGGCCACCGCCGGGCGCATCCAGCACGAGGTGTACTCCAGCCTCGACCGCTGGGAGCCGCGCATCGAGGTCGACGACGTCGAGGTCACCGCCGGTGCCGAACAGGGCGTGCTGTTCATCGACGTCCGCTACTCGATCCGGGGCACCAACAACCCGCGCAGCCTCGTCTTCCCCTTCTACGTCATCCCCTCCCACGAGGAGCCCGACGCGTCCGGTGACTCCAGTGGCCCCGGTGGCTTCGGGGGCTCCGGCGAACTGGGCAACTCCTTCGAAAGCGACCGCTGATCACCGATGGCCCTGCCTTCCCCGAACCTTGACGACCGCCGCTTCCAGCAGTTCGTCGACGACGCCAAGCGCTACATCCAGCAGCGCGCCCCGGAGTGGACCGACCACAACGTCTCCGACCCCGGCGTCACCCTCGTGGAGACGGTCGCGCACATGGCGGACCAGATCGTCTACCGCCTCAACCGCGTCCCGGAGAAGAACCACCTAGCCTTCCTCGACCTCGTCGGCATCACCCTCTTCCCGCCCTCCGCGGCCCGCACCGACGTCACCTTCTGGCTGTCGGCGCCCCAGGAGGAGACCGTCCTGCTGCCACCCGGCACCGAGGCGGCCACCCTGCGCACCGAGAGCGAGGAGGCCGTCGTCTTCGCCACGGAACGCGAACTCGCCATCGTGCCCTGCGAGTTGGGGCACCTGGTCGTGCAGAACAGTGGCGTGCCCGTCGCCGACCGCACCGCCGACCTCGCCGAGGGCAAGGACGTACTGTGCTTCGCCGAGGCCCCGACCCCCGGCGACTGCATGCTGTTCGGGCTGAGCGCGGCCGTGCCGCACTGCGTGATCGCCCTCGACCTCGACAGCCGCGTCGACGGCGTCGGCGTC
This sequence comes from Streptomyces geranii, assembly GCF_002954775.1. GTDB lineage: Bacteria > Actinomycetota > Actinomycetes > Streptomycetales > Streptomycetaceae > Streptomyces > Streptomyces geranii. The sequence goes on along the minus strand of NZ_PJME01000081.1, from coordinate 20,204 downwards.
GACCCGCGCCAGCCGCCGCTGCTGTGGGAGGCCTGGACCGAGGACGGCTGGGCGGCCTGCGAGGTAGACCGGGACGGCACCGGCGGCCTCAACCGCCCCGGCGAGGTCGTCCTGCACATCCCCGGCGGCCACACCCTCTCCCGCACCGGCGGCCGGGAGGCCGGCTGGCTGCGCTGCCGGGTCACCGAACCCCTCAAGAACCAGCCCTTCTACACCACTTCACCCACCGTCCGCTCCGCCGAGGCCTTCACGATGGGCGGCACCACCCGCGCCATCCACGCCGACACCGTGTACGACGAGGCCCTCGGCGAGTCCACCGGCCTGCCCGGCCAGCGCCTCCGCCTCGCCAACGCGCCCGTCGTCGGCGACGACCCGCCCCTGCTCCTCCAGTCGGCGGCGGGCCCCGAGGGCTGGACGGACTGGCAGGTCGTCCCGCACTTCTCCGCCTCCGCCCCCGACGAGCGCCACCTCACCCTCGACGCCGCCACCGGCGAGATCGCCTTCGGCCCCGCCGTCCGCGAACCCGACGGCACCCTGCGCCAGTACGGCGCCGTCCCGCCCAAGGGCGCGGTGCTCCGGGCCCGCCGCTACCGCACCGGCGGCGGCAGGGCGGGCAACGTCGCCCGGGGCGCCGTACAAGTGCTGCGCAGCTCGATCCCGTACGTCTCCGAGGTCGTCAACCGGGAGGCCGCGCGCGGCGGCGTCGACGGCGAGACGGTCGAGGAGGCGAAGGTCCGGGCGCCGATCACCCTGCGCGCCCAGGAACGCGCGGTGACCCTCCGGGACTACGAGGAGCTGGCCCGCCGAGCCGCCCCGGAGACCGCTCGTATCACCTGCCTGGAAGGGGAGGAGAGCGAGCACGGGGCGTACGCGGTACGGGTGTTGGTGGTACCGCAGGCGGTCCCCGACCCCGGCGGACGCCTGCGCTTCGAGCAACTGGTCCCCGGCGACGCGCTGTTGCAGCGCATCACCCGCCACCTGGACGAACGACGCCTGATCGGCACGAGGTTGGCGGTCGGCCCGCCCTTCTACCAGGGGGTGACGGTGGTCGCGACGGTGCACGCCTTCCGTGGCGTCGACACCGACCGCGTACGCCGCAAGGCGCACGACGCCCTCTACCGCCACCTCGACCCGCTCACCGGCGGCGCCGACGGCAAGGGCTGGCCCTTCGGCCGTCCCGTGCAGTCCGGCGAGGTCTTCGCGGTACTGCAGCGCGTACCCGGCGTCGAACTGGTCGACGAGGTGCAACTGCACCCCGCCGACCCGCTCACCGGCAAACGCGGCGAGGCGACGAACCGCATCGACCTGGCCCCGCCGTCCCTGGTGTTCTCCTTCGACCACCGGGTGCGAGTGATCGGAGACGGCGCGTGAGATTCATCAACTGCACGTCGGGGAGGCTGAGTTGAGAGGCTCCATCGACGGGCTCGGTTCGTCCGCGCCCATCGGGGCGATGCTCCCGGCGGTCTTCGCCGACGACGACCTGGCCCAACGGTTCGTCGGCGGCCTGGACGACGTCGTCGCGCCGATCCACAACGCCCTGGACTGCCTGGACTCCTACTTCACGCCGTCCCTGGCCCCGCTCGACTTCACCACCTGGCTCGGCGGCTGGGTCGGCGCCGAGATCGACGGCACCGAACCGGAGGACCGGCTGCGCGCGGCCGTCGCCGCCGCCGCGTATCTGCACCGGATCCGCGGCACCGTACGCGGCCTGTCCGAGGCCGTACGGCTCGCCTTCGGCGTGACCCCGGAGATCACCGAGAGCGGCGCCGCCACCTGGCACGCCCGCCCCCTCGGCCCGGTCCCCGGTGAGCGCCGCCCGCACCTGCACGTGCTCCTGCGCCTGCCCCACCCGACAACCGCGGACGAACACCGCCTGGACACCCTCGTGGCCGCGGCCCGCCCCGCCCACATGCCCTACACGGTCAAGGTGACCGTCACCGAAAGGACCCCGGAGAGATGACCAGCCAGAGCTGCGCCGAATGCGGAACACGGGCGGAGCCCGGCCAGTCTTTTTGCGACGCCTGCGGGGCGGTGCTGGGCTGGTCGGAGAGGGGGGCGCAGGGTGCGCGGGATGTGGGGGAGGCGCGGGGTGCACAGGGTGCGCGGGATGTGCGGGATGTTGGGGATGAGCGGGGTGGTGCGGGTGTGAGTGCCGGTGCCGGTGCGAGTGCCGGTGGCTCCCGTTCTGGTGCCGGTGCCGGTGCCGGTGCCAGTGTCGGCGGGAGTGTGGGTGCGGGGAATGCCGGGGGTGCTGCGGGGCCCGTACGGGTTTCGGTGGGGGAGTCTGCGGGTGAGGCCGGGGCTCGGGAGGAGTCGGGGGCTTCGGGCGGAGCGTCGGGGGCGCCTGCGGCAGGCTGGGATGCGTTCTCCCGGCCGGGGCCCGGTGGTGCGGGGGCGCCTCGTACGGCTTTGGGGCGGTTGGGGGAGCAGTCGGAGGAGCAGGGTGGGGGGTCGGGGGATCTTCGGGGGTCTGGGGGCGCCGGGAGTGCTAGGGGCGGTGGAGGTTCCGTCGGTGCCGGGAGTACTGGCGGTGCTGGAGGCTCCGGGGGTGTCGGGGATTACGGGAGTTCGGGAGGCTCTGGTGGATCCGGGGATCTTCGGGGTCCCGGGAATTCGGGGGACCTTCGGGGTTCTGAGGGTTCCGTGAACTCCGGGGACCTCAGGGGGTCCGGGGGGACTGGGGGTTCCGTAGGTTCTGGGAGTCCTCGGCATCCGGAGGGCGACGGTGACGACAGTCCCCGAGCCATCGCCAACTCCACTCCCGCCCTCGCCCTGGCGCCCGCGCCCGTGCCTGCGCCTGTGCCTGCGCCTGCTCCTGAGGGTGCCGACGACGACACGCTCTCCCAGCGCGCCGTAACCGCCGGGGACGGGGCCCACGCGTCGTCCGCCTCGGCTGCCGCGTCGGACGATGCCGCAGCGCGGGTACGGTCGCTGCTCGTACCGTTGTCCGAGCCCGAACCCCGGGCCGCTCCCGAGCCGTCCGTCGCGCCGGTGCTGCCCGGGGTGCCCGTCGCCGACCGGCCGCAGGTCCGTACCCCGGTACGGGATCCCGCCGTGCAGGGCGGCCTGCCGTGCCCCTGGTGCGCCACCCCGAACATGCCTGACCGGCACTTCTGCGGCCGTTGCGCCATGCCCATGTCGGGCCAGGGTCCGGACCAGCCCGGTCGGCGGGGGCCGTGGTGGCGTCGGCTGCTGGATCTGCGCAACGGTGAGACGCCGTGGGCGGGGGACCGGCCGCGGCTGCGCCGGGGCTTCGGGCGGGTCTTGAACTGGGTGGTCGGGGCGGTGGTGCTGACCTTGCTGATCGTGGCGGTCATGAACGTCGGCGACGCCGTGAACGGCATCCGCGACCACTTCGCCAAGCGGGCGCCGGTCGACCCGGACAAGGTGACCGCGTCGCGCTCCTACCCGGGGCATCAGCCCGAACTGGCCTTCGACAAGCGGAGCAATACCTGGTGGGGGCCGGGGGTGACCCAGTCGGGCGAGGGTGAGTGGATCGAGGTGCGCTTCACCGAGCCGACGAGGTTGCTGGACGTCATGATCACGCCGGGGGTCTCGGCGCGGGCGGAGACGATCACGGAGTCGGCGCTGCCGAAGCGGATCGACGCGGAGATCACGATGGCTGACGGGACGAAGACGACGCGTGCGCTGACGCTGGACCAGGGGGCGGGGCCGCAGAGCAGGGCGTTTCGGGTCGGCTCTGTCACCGCGGTGCGGTTTGTGTTGCGGTCGGCGCATGCGGCGTCGGGGGACAAGCAGGTGGCTGTCGCCGAGATCGAGTTCTTCGGGCGGTCGAATGCGAGTGCGTCGTAGGAGGTAGGCGAACCGCAGTCTTTTTCGCCCCCGCCGCCCCTACCCGTCCCATCCTTCTGGGGGCTGCCGCCCCCAGACCCCCGCTGTCGGCCTGAACGGCCTCGTCCTCAAACGCCGGACGGGCTGGGTAGTCAGCCCGTCCGGCGTTTGAGGACAAAGGGGGGTTCGGGGGCGGCAGCCCCCGAGGATGGGAACGGGTAGGGGCGGCGGGGGCGAGAAACCGTTCGGGTGGCGGCCCCCCGACCACAGTGCCAGTCTGACCCGCATGACGATTCAGACCGCCAAGCTCAGCGACCCAGCCGTCCGAGCCTTCGTCAGCGCCGTGAACGCCCACGACCGCGAGGCCTTCCACGCGGTCCTCGCCCCCGGCGCCACCATGTCCGACGACGGCTCGGACCGCGACCTCGCCGACTGGACCGAGCGAGAGATCTTCTCCTCCCACGGCCACATGGACGTCGCCAACGAGTCCAGGCAAGGCCGAGTCCTGGTCGCCAACTACAGCAACGACACCTGGGGCGAGATGCGCACCAAGTGGAGCTTCACCGTGGACAACGGCCGCATCCTCCGCTTCGAGACGGGCCAGGCCTGACCCCCGCCCCCTCTTGCGCTGGGGCAACCTCTTCGACGAACGCACCCGGCCGCACAGCACACGCTCAACGTCATGCAGGACGCCCCCGAAATGCTTGCGCTGTGCGAGGAGTTGGGGCTGGCCAGCATCAACCGCAGCCCCCTAGCCATGGGCCTGCTGGCGGGCAGGCGAGCCGCAGGACAGCCCCTGGACGCCGGCGCGATAGCGAAAGGACCGCTCACCGAAGCCCAGTTGGCCGACGTCGACCAATTGAGAGAACGGTGAGCGGTCCTACCCAGGGGCGCGGGGCTGTGTCTATTTGCGGCTCCGCCGCGGGGCGCGACAAGCTACGACGCTCCCGCGGCCAAAAAACTACCTAGCCCCCACAAGCATCAACTGACGTACTGATCCTGCTCGGTAACAGTCAACTGCCCCGCCTTGATAGTCGCCACCCGAGGCGCCCGCCGAGCGATCGACGAGTCGTGCGTGACCATGATGAACGTCAGCCCGTACTCCCGCCACAACCCCTCCAGCAGCGCCATGATGTCGTCCCGCGTCCCCTCGTCGAGGTTCCCGGTCGGCTCGTCGGCCAGCAACACCTTCGGCTTCTTCACCAACGCCCGCGCGATGGCGACCCGTTGCTGTTGCCCACCGGACAGCTCGGTCGGCGCGTGGGACAGCCGGTCGCCGAGGCCGACCGAACTCAGCGCCTCCGCCGCCCGCTCACGCCGCTCGGCCGGCTTCACGCCGAGCGGTACGAGCGCGGTCTCGACGTTCTCCTGAGCGGTCAGCGTCGGGATGAGGTTGAACGCCTGGAAGATGATGCCGATCTTCTCGGCGCGCAGCCGGGTCAACTTCGCCTCGCTGATGGCGCCGAGGTCGACACCGTCCAGCTCGACGCTGCCCTCGGTCGGCCGGTCCAGGCCGCCGATCATCTGCAGGAGGGTGGACTTGCCGCCGCCGGTCGGACCCTGGATGACGAGCTGGTCGCCGTCCTCGATGACGAGGTCGATGCCGCGCAGCGCCTCCACTGTCTCCTTGCCCCGCGTGTATCTCTTGGTGACACCGGTGAGCTTGTACATGAACGACTCCGTGACGTACGGGAATTGGGCGAGTTGTTGCGGGAGTTGCGGGAGTTGTGAGGTGGGCCGGGGGTCAGGACACGCTGCGCAGCGCGTCCGCCGGGCGCATCCGGGAGGCCCGCCAGCCGCCCATCGCCCCGGCGATCAGACCGCCGGCGATGGCGAGGCCCGCCGCGAGCGCGATCGTCGTGAGGGAGACGGGCGCCGACAGGGCGATCTCCATCGTGTTGGCCGCCGACTGCTGACCCGGGCCACCGCCCCCACCGGGACCGCCACCCATGCCACCGCCCCCGCCACCACCGGTGTTGCCGAGCTGCGCGGTCAGCGTGGGGCTGTACGCGGTCACCGCGTACGCCGCCGCGAGGCCGATGCCGATGCCGAGCGCGCCGCCGATCAGACCGTTCACGATGGACTCGCCGACGACCTGCCGGGTCACCTTGCGCGAGGGCCAGCCCAGCGCCTTCAGCGTGCCGAACTCACGCACACGCCGCGACACGGCCGAGGAGGTGAGCAGCGCGGCCACCAGGAACGCCGCCGCGAGGACCGCGATGGACAGCCACTTGCCCACGCTGGTCGCGAGGTTGGAGGCCGTGGAGAGGGAACCGGAGACGGTCTCCGCGAGGTCGGCGGAGGTCGTGACGGTCGTACCCGAGATGTTCTTCTGGATGGTCGACTTGACGGTGTCGATCTGCTTCGAGTCGGTCGCCTGGACGTAGATCGTGGAGACCAGGTTCGCCGAGTCGCCGAGCGTCTGCGCCTGCTTGAGCGGCAGGTAGACGTCGGTCGTGGACTCGCTGCTCTCGGGCGTCGCGATGCCGATGACCGTGTACTTCGTGCCGGAGATCGTGATGGTCTTGCCGACCGTGTACTTGTTCTCCTTGGCGTACGACTTGCTGAGCACCGCGACCTTCGCGTTGGCCTGCGCCGTGGTGAACGTCTTGCCGCTGGTGATGGTCGACGTGGCCAGCGGGCCCAGCTCCTGGTTCGTCACGTCGATGCCCATGACGGAGTAGGAGTTGACGTCGAACGAGGCGCCGCCGCCCTGGACTTGAGGCGGAGCGGTGCTGCCGGAGTTGCCGCTCTGGCCGCCGCCGGGACCGCCGCCCTGACCGGAGGACGAGGAACCGGAGGACGACGAGCTGTCGGTCTGCGCCTTGCCCTGGGTGAACGAGCCGTCGACCTTGGTGACGTTGAGGCTCAGCGCGCCCACTGCCGCCGAAACACCCTTCTGGTCGGCGACCTTGGTGACCAGCGCCGACTTCAGGGTCTGCCCGCCCTGGGTCGTCACCCGGTCGCTGCTCTGGGTCTCGTCCGAGTCGTTCGAGCTGGCGTCGAACTGGAAGTTCGGTCTGCCCGACGCGTTGGCGGTCGGTGCCGTCCTCGCCTTGGTGACGGTCATGTCGGTGCCGAGACCGTAGAGCGACTGCAGGACCTTGTCCTGCGCCTGCTGCATGCCGGCCGACACCGAGTTGACGGTGATGACCAGCGCGATACCGAGCGCCAGACCCATGGCGATGACCAGAGCCGCCTTCTTGCGCCGGCTCAGCTCACGCTTGAGATAGATGCCAAACATCCCGTTCCTCAAAGGTTCTTGGGCGCCCAGCTGCGGACGACGCCCCCTGTGGGCGCTGCCACAAGCTAGGGAGGAACCTTTGTGGGGAACTGGGTAAACGATGTGCGGGGCCTGAGAAATGGGGACCGAAACAATCACGAACAATTAAGGCCGGTCACGCCGGTCGTGCTTCTGTGCCCGAGCGCACGACAGCCGCCCCATGACCCGGTGCGTACCCCGCGGTCCCACGCGAGGTCCACCCCCACCCGGATGCGCCATGGTGCGGCTGTCGCCTTCTCCCCCCTCGGTGTGGTCCGTTTCGTACCGGAACCTCAGAGCGTCAAGTGTGAAGCTCTGGTGGAGAAGGCGTGTTGAGCATATGCCCGGGACCGGCCCGAACGCTACGGAGCAATCAATTCCACTTGTGTAGGTTGATACTTCGAACATGTGCATGGGCGCCGCTCAACCACGCCCCGCATACGGCATCGTCGTCGCGAGAACCGTCGCGAACTGCACATTCGCCTCCAACGGCAGCTCCGCCATGTGCCGTACGGTGCGCGCCACGTCGGCCACGTCCATGACGGGCTCCGGCGCCATCTCCCCGTTGGCCTGCAGCGCGCCCGTTTGCATTCGCGCGGTCATGTCCGTCGCCGCGTTCCCGATGTCGATCTGCGACACCGCGATGCGGTACGGCCGTCCGTCCAGCGCCAATGCCTTGGTCAGGCCGGTCAGCGCGTGCTTGGTCGCGGTGTACGGCGCCGAGTGCGGCCGGGGTGTGTGCGCGGAGATCGACCCGTTGTTGATGATCCGGCCGCCCTGCGGCTCCTGCTCCTTCAACTGCCGGTACGCCGCCTGCGCGCACAGGAACGCCCCGTTGAGGTTGGTGTCCACGACGTGCCGCCACGCGTCGTACGCCAGATCCTCGAACGCGACCCCGCCGGGCCCGAACGTCCCCGCGTTGTTGAACAGCAGATCGAGCCGCCCGAACCGCTCCCGCACGGCGTCGAACAGGGCGGCCACGTCGGAGGGTTGGGCCACATCGGCGCGTACGACCAGACAGTCACCGTCCGGTGCGAGCGCGGCCGTCTCCTCCAGCCGTTCGGTACGGCGTCCGGTGAGCGCCACCGACCAGCCGGCGCCCAGCAGTTCGAGGGCGACCGCCCGCCCGATACCGGAACCGGCACCGGTGACGATCGCGATCCTCCCCGCCGCACTCATCAGTGGGCCTCGCCGGGGTAGCGGACGCCGATCTGCTCCCGGATGGTGTCCATCGTCCGCATGACGGCGAGGGTGCCGTCGAGCGGGACGAGCGGCGACTCGGTCTCACCGGCCCGCAGGGCGCGCGTCACCTCGATGGCCTCGTGCCGGAAGCTGTTGCGGGCGCCGTGGTCGGGGGCGGCGGTGAACTCCTCGGGGTCGCGGCCGTCCCGGTGCAGCACGAACCGGTCCGCGAAGAAGAACCCGTCGGGTACGTCGATCCGGCCCTTGGAACCGGTCACCGACGCGCTGATGGACGTACCGCCGACGATGGAGCAGTGCACCGCGGCGAGAGCACCGCTCTCCCACGAGAGCAGCGCACCCGTCTGGAGATCGACGTTCTCGTCGGAGAGCACCGCTCTCGCCGAGATGCCGTCGGGCTCCCCGAGCAGCAACTGCGCGAACGACACCGGGTAGACACCCAGGTCGAGCAGCGCCCCACCGCCCTGTGCCGGGTCGCGCAGCCGGTGCGAGGGCGGGAAGGGTCCCTCAAGCCCGAAGTCGGCCTGGACGGTCCGCACCTCCCCGATCGCCCCGTCGTCGACCAGCGCCTTCAGCTTCCGTACGACCGGGTTGCAGTAGGTCCACATGCCCTCCATCAGGAAGGCGCCGCGCTCCTTCGCGAGCGCGACCAGTTCCTCGGCCTCCCGCACGTTCAGCGTGAACGCCTTCTCGCAGAGCACGTTCCGCCCGGCCTCCAGGCACAGGCCGGCGGCGGCCCGGTGCGCCGAGTGCGGAGTGGCGACGTACACCACATCCACGTCCGAGTCCTCGGCCAGCGAGGCCCAGTCGCCGTACGCGCGCGGGATCCCGAACCGTTCGGCGAACGCCTTCGCGGAGTCCTCCGACCGCGAGGCGACGGCCACCAGCTCCGCGTCCGGAAGATCCACCAGATCCGCGGCCATCGCCGCCGCGATCCCGCCCGTAGCCAGAATTCCCCACCGCACGCGCTCAGCCGACATGCCAACCCCTGCTTCTGTGATCCGTGTGACCTCGAACACGCTGTACGAACAGCCTGTACGAGCTGAGAGCATAGGTGGCGGATTACTCGAAAAGGGAGGGGCGCATGCCCGAGCGCGGCCGAACGGCTGGGGACGAGAAAAGTACCCGAGAAGACATACCCGTACCGGTATCCGCACCCACCTCTCCCCCTACCCGTAACACCCCTCCTGCCCTCCATCCCACCGCTCCCACCCGTTCTCTGCGCCGCACAGGTGTCCTAGTCACCTTCATCCTCGGCGGGCTGACGGCGACGCCGCCGCTGGCGATGGACACGTACCTCCCGGCGCTCCCCGATGTCACGACCTCCCTGAACGCGTCCGCCGCGAGCGTCCAGCTCACCCTCACCGCCTGTCTCGCGGGCATGGCCCTCGGCCAGCTCCTGATCGGCCCGATGAGCGACCGCTGGGGCCGAAGACGTCCCCTACTGGCCGGCCTGGCGGTGTACGTCGTCGCCACCGTCCTGTGCGGCATCGCGCCCAGCCTGGAGTTCCTGATCGCGTTCCGGCTGGTCCAGGGCCTGGCGGGGTCGGCGGGGATCGTGATCGCGCGGGCGGTCGTCCGGGATCTGTACGACGGTGTGGCCATGGCCCGCTTCTTCTCGACCCTGATGCTGATCTCGGGGGTGGCCCCGATCGTCGCGCCGCTGATCGGCGGCCAGATCCTGCGGGTGACGGACTGGCGGGGCGTGTTCGCGGTCCTCACGGTGGTGGGGATCGCGCTGGCGGTGCTGGTCTGGTTCCGCCTCCCGGAGACCCTGGCCCCCGCGGACCGCCACGGCGGCGGGGTCGGCGAGGCCCTCCGCGCCATGCGCACCCTCCTCTCCGACCGCGTCTTCACCGGCTACGTCCTGTCCGGCGGCTTCGCGTTCGCGGCGCTGTTCGCGTACATCGCCGCGTCGCCGTTCGTGATCCAGGAGATCTACGGCGCCTCTCCGCAGACGTTCAGCCTGCTGTTCGGCGTGAACTCGGTCGGGCTGGTGATCGTCGGCCAGATCAACGGCAAGGTGCTGGTCGGCCGGGTGTCGATGGACAAGGTGCTGGCGGTGGGCCTCGCGGTCACCACCCTGGCGGCGACGGCACTGCTGCTGATGACGACGGGGGTCTTCGGCGAGGTGGGCCTGTTCCCGGTGTCGGCCGGGCTGTTCGTCCTGATGGCGGCGATGGGCCTGGCGATGCCGAACACCCAGACGCTCGCGCTGATGCGCACACGCCACTCGGCAGGCGCGGCGTCGGCCTTGCTCGGCACCTCCTCCTTCCTGATCGGCGCGGTGGCTTCGCCCCTGGTGGGCATCGCGGGCGAGGACACCGCCGTCCCGATGGCGGTCGTCCAGCTGACGGCGGCACTGGTGGCGGTCGGCTGCTTCGTGGGAATGTGCCGTCCTTGGAACAGACGTACGACCTTGGAGGGAGCGGAGAGCTGAGCGCCGCACCGAGACTGCGCGTCGACACCCCGCAACGGGCCGGCCTCGACCCCGAGGAGATGCGCCACCTCGTACGGGAGGTACGCGCCCTCACGACCGGCGAGCGCCCGTGGGCCCCGGCGGCGGTGGTGATCGTCGGGCGCGGCCCGGTGATCGCGGTGCGGGAGGCGGCGGGCTGGGCGGTCCGGTACGCCTCGTACGACGAACGCACGGACACCGGTGTGGAACTCCCGCCGGAGTCCAGGGTCCGGGCCACGGTCGACACCGTCTTCGACCTGGCGTCGCTGACGAAGCTCTTCACGGCGGTGGCGGCGGTGCAGCAACTGGAGCGCGGCACGCTGGGCATGGACGCGAGGGTGGCGGCGTACCTCCCGGACTTCACGGCGGCGGCCGACCACGACATCACGGTCCGCCAACTCCTCACCCACACCTCGGGCCTGCGCCCCGAACTCCCCCTGTACGACTGCCCGGACGACGCGGCACGCAAGGCGCTGCTGAGGGCGGAGGCGCCGATGTCCACGCCTGGCACCTATGTGTACTCCGACCTGAACATGCTCCTCCTCCAGCACGTCCTGGAGCGCATCACGGGCCGCACTCTGGACGTCCTGATCCACGAGGGCATCACCCGCCCCCTCGGCATGACGGCGACCGACTTCGGCCCCTGCCCCGACGCGGCGGCGACCGAGGACCAGCGCAGACCGTGGGCGAAGGCGGAACGGGGGATGGTACGGGGCGAGGTCCACGACGAGAACGCGTGGGCGCTCGGCGGAGTGGCGGGTCACGCGGGCCTCTTCTCCACGGCCCACGACCTGGCGGTCCTCGCCCGCTGCCTCCTGTCCGGCGGCGCCTACGGCCCGGCCCGCATCCTGGGCCCCGACTACGTCGAACTCCTCCTGACCCCACCGGGCTTGGGCTTCGCGATCGACCAGCCGTGGTTCATGGGCGAGCTGTCGGGAAGGGGCGCGGCAGGCCACACGGGCTTCACGGGCACGTCCCTGGTCCTGGACCGCGCGACGGACACGTTCGCGATCCTGCTGGCCAACGCGGTGCATCCGAGGAGGGGTTGGGGGCGCACGGGAAACGGGGCGCGGGTGGCGGTAGCGGACCGGGTGGCGAGGGGAGTACGAGGGAGATGAGCAAGTCGGCTCACAGGGGCGGCCGTTGGGCGAGAAACACGAACTCCAGCCCGGGCCGGTCGGGAGCGCCGCGCACGTCTCTCACGTCGTACCCGCAGACCACCAACTCCGCCTCGACTTCGGCCCGTTCACGGAACCGCAGCGTGGAGTCGGAGGTGAGCACGTCCCCGTCCTCGGCGAACACGAAGGTCCAGCGAAAGCTGACGAGCGGCCCGTCGACCCCGGTCACCTCGACCCAGCTCTCGACCGCCCCGACACCGGGAATCTCGGTCACACGGTACGAGTCCCCACGAGTCCACCGCTCCCAGGCCCGCTTCGCCGGATCCCGACTCTCGAAGACGAGGTACCCACCGGGACGGAGGGCGTCGTAGGCACCGCGCAGGCTGCGCTGCCAGTCGGACGGATCGACGATCTCCTGGGCGGCGTTGGCGGTCATCGTCGCGAGGTCCACCTGGAGGGCCGGCAGGGCGGTCGCGTCCCCGTGAACCCAACGGACGCGCTCGGCACCGGACTTGGCCCGAGCGACGTCCAGGGAGGCAAGAGCGGGATCGACACCGACGACCTCGATTCCCCGGCGCGCGAGGAGCAGAGCGAAGACACCGGTACCGCAGCCGATGTCCAGGACCCGGCGGGCTTCCAACTCGGCGGCGATGGCCACGTATGCGTCCAGGTCGCCGCGGTCGGGGTCGAGGGGGTCGTAGATGGCGGCCAGGCGGGGGTGTCGGAAGCATTCGTCGGGCATGGGGCGGAGGGTATCGGGAGCCGGGGTGAACGGGCCTCCGTATAACGGCCGGTGAGCCTGGAGCGGAGGTCCGGAGGCTGCGGCTTCCGGACCTCCGTTCGCTGACGGCCCCACTCCCGCCCCTGGAGGGGGTTGCCCGCAGCCGGTCAGTTCTTCGGGTAGAAGGTGCGGTTGCCGGGCCGGTAGACGCCGATCTGGTCGGCTGCGATGTCGTTCCAGTCGCCGATGAGGGGCACGTCTCCGGGGTCGCCGTAGGTGAAGGAGGTGACGTTGCCGTTGTCGTCGCGGAGGTAGAAGGTGCGGTTGCTGGGGCGGTAGACGCCGATCTCGTCGCCGTCGGTGCCGTTCCAGTCGCCGGTGATGGGCACGTCTCCGGGGTCGCCGAAGGTGATGGGGGTGACGTTGCCGTTGTCGTCGCGGAGGTAGAAGGTGCGGTTGCTGGGGCGGTAGACGCCGATCTCGTCGCCGTCGGCGTTGTTCCAGTCCCCGCTGAGCGGCACGTCCCCTGGGTTGCCGAAGAGGATGGAGCCGAGGCCGCCGCTGTCGGAGAAGAAGTAGAACATGCTGGTGCTGGACCGGTAGATGCCGATCTCGTCGCCGATGTCGCCGCCCCAGTTACCGGTGAACGGCACGTCACCGAGAGTGCCCACGGCGGTGGCGATGACGGTGCCGTTGTCGCGGCGGAGGTAGAAGGTGTGGTTGCTGGGGCGGTAGACGCCGATCTCGTCGCCGCCGTTGCTGTTCCAGTCGCCGGCGATCGGCACATCGTTGGAGTCGCCGAAGGTGACGGGGTCAGGCAGGTTGGCGCTTGCCGGCACGACGGCCAGAGCCGCGAAGGTTGCGGTGCTGAGGACGACGACGGCAAGGCGTTGCGTGGAACGTAATCTGCGCACGGATCTTCTCCCATGTGAACGTTGGCTACGTGTACACACGGTGAGGCGTGAGGGTGGGCAGGAACCTTGCGTAAACCTTGCTTCACTGGCCAGCGTGGGTGGGCCGTACTGGCGGCGGCAGCCCGGCGTGGGGTTGTGGCGCGGAGTGACTTCGGGGGATGACCGTGACGGATTTTCTGCTGCTGGGAACGGTCGAGTTACGGGGTGCGGACGGAGCGGCTGTGGATCTGGGTCCGGCGAAGCAGCGCACGGTGCTGGCGGCGTTGCTGGTGGACGCGGGCCGCTGGGTTGCGATGGAGATGCTGATCGACCGGGTCTGGGGGCAGGATCTGCCCGCCAAGGTGCGCCCGTCGCTCTACGCGAACATCGCCCGGATCCGTCGGATGCCGGCAACTCCCGCTGTGCGCCTTGACGCCGATTCGGACGCTGCTGCCGCAGGCTCGCGGCTGCGGCGCGGCCCCGGTGGATACCTGCTCGACGTACCGTCCGGACAGGTCGACGTGCACCGGTTCCCCCTGTTGGTGAAACAGGCCCGTGCCGCAGGCCGCACGGATGCCGATCGGCTGCTGATGCTGCGTGAGGCGCTCGGATTGTGGCGTGGTGAACCGCTGGCGGGGTTGCCCGGCGCGTGGGCGAAACGCACCCGGGAGACCTGGGGACAGCAGCGGATCGAGGCGGTGTTGGCCTGGACGGAAGCCGAGTTCCGCGTCGGCGATCACACGAGGGTGATCAGCGAACTGACCGATCTGGTCGCCGAGCATCCGCTGGTCGAGCCGTTGACAGTGGCGCTTATGCGGGCGCTGCAGGCGGCGGGGCGCAGCCCGGAGGCTTTGGCCTGCTACGCCGGCCTGCAGAAGCGGCTGGCCGAGGAGCTGGGTACGGACCCGGGGCGAGAGACACAGCAGGTGCACCAGGCGATTCTGCGCGGCGAATCCATCCACCGTGTGGCCCACGGCACGCCGTCGCCCGCCCAGGCGGGGATCGGGCGAGTGGCCCCGGCCCAGTTACCCATGGAGGTACGAGGGTTCAGCGGGCGGCGGGATGAACTGGCCGCAGTGGTGGTCACCGCGGTGTCGGGAACCGCAGGGGTGGGCAAGACAGCGCTCGCGGTGTACTGGGCCCACCGGGTGGCCGACCGTTTCCCGGACGGCCAGCTCTATGTGAACCTGCGTGGCTTCGACCCCTCCGGGGCGGCGGTGACACCGGATCAGGCGGTACGGGGTTTCCTCGACGCACTGGGCGTACCGGCCCAGCGGATCCCGGTGGGCCCTGAGGCGCGAGTGGGTCTGTACCGGAGCCTGCTGGCCGGGCGGCGGGTTCTGATGGTCTTGGACAATGCCCGTGACACCGACCAGGTTCGCCCGCTGTTGCCCGGCACCGGCGGTTGCCTGGCCGTGGTGACCAGCGGGTGGCGGCCGAACCGGACACCGTGGCGGAGATCGTCACCCGATGCGCACGGCTGCCGCTGGCCCTGGCCGTCGTCGCCGCGCGAGCCGCGAGCAACCCCGGCTTCCCGCTCGGCGCTGTCGTCGAGGAACTGCGCGACAGCCACGGTTCCCTCGACGCCTTCGCCGGAGGCGACCTCAGCACCGACGTGCGGTCCGTCTTCTCCTGGTCGTACGACGCACTCTCCGCCCAGGCCAGGCGCCTGTTCCACCTATTGGGCCTGCACTTCGGATCCGACCTGTCCGCTTCTGCCGCGGCGGCCCTCGCCGGGCTCCCACTCCGGCAGACCCGCGGTCTGCTCGTCGAGTTGACCGGTGCCCACCTGCTCGCCGAGCACGCACCTGGCCGCTACACCCTGCACGACCTGTTACGCGTCTACGCCGCCGAACGCGCTCTGAAGAGTTCGAGCACCCGGACGCCGAGGAAATACGGGAGAGACTCCGCGGCCCGGGAAACCCCGTGGACCCGTGAGGCCGACGGAAGGGTGACCACCGGATACCCCACCTACAATCACCCCGTGAACACCCCCGTCTCCCCAGCCCAAGCCCTACGCGCCGCCCTGGCCGGTCTGCTCGAAGGGCTGCCGCCGAAGACGGCCGCGCAGGCGGTCGAGCGGCTGATCGCCAGCTATCGGGGGCGGACGCCGACCGATGCGCCGGTGCTGCGGGACCGGTCGGACGTGGCCGCGTATGCCGCCTATCGGATGCCGGCCACGTTCGAGGCGGTGTGCTCGGCGCTGGATGCCTTTGCCGACGCCGCGCCCGGGTGGGCGCCCGGCAGTCATGTCGACGTCGGGGGCGGCACCGGGGCCGCGACCTGGGCCGTGAACGCCGTGTGGGAGGGGACGCGGCCCGTCACCGTGCTCGACTGGGCCGAGCCCGCGCTTGCCCTCGGGCGGGAGATCGCCGCCGCCAACCCGGAGTTGAAGGGGGCGGAGTGGCAGCGCTCTCGGATCGGAGCGGCGCTCAGGATCGAGAGCACTGATCTCGTCACGATCTCCTACGTCCTCGGGGAGCTGACGGACGCCGACCGTACCTCCGTGGTCGACGCCGCCGCCGGTGCCGCCCAAGCCGTCGTCGTCATCGAACCCGGCACCCCCGACGGCTACCTCCGGATCATCGAAGCCCGCGAGCAGCTCGTGCGGGCCGGGTTCCACATCGCCGCCCCCTGCCCCCACAGCGCCGCCTGCCCGATCGTCCCCGGCGAGGACTGGTGCCACTTCTCCGCCCGGGTCAGCCGTTCCTCCCTCCACCGCAAGGTGAAGGGCGGCTCCCTGCCGTACGAGGACGAGAAGTTCAGCTACGTCGCCGCGACCCGCTTCCCCGTGACTCCGGCCCCCGCCCGTGTCGTACGGAAGCCGCAGATCCGGAAGGGGCAGGTGCTCCTCGACCTGTGCGAGACGGAAACCTCTCTGCACCGGACCACGGTCACCAAGCGGCACGGGCTGCTCTATCGGGCCGCGCGTGACGTGGACTGGGGGGACGCCTGGCCGCCGGGGGAGGAGAGCGGGGAGTAGGCGGGGGAGCAGGAGAGTAGGCGGGGCCTGCCGTGACAGGCCCCGGCCTGGCGACGACTCAGCGCTTCAGCGTGAACGTGAAGTCGCCGGAGAGCCTGCCGCCGAGCCGGACCGCCGAGACGATCCTCCCCTCCGTGATCAGCCTCTCGACCTCCGCCCGCGACAGACCGCAGCCCTCCGCGATCAGCCGCACCGGCCGGACAGGTATCCGCGCCGCGAACCGGACCGATACATCGACCGCATCGCCGATCGCATCGCCGATCGCATCGCCGATCGCATCGCCGATCGACTCGCTCACCTCGCGATCCGGGCTGTCCGGGCCGTCCGGGTCATCCGGGTTATCCGGGTTATCCGGTCCGGCGGTGTCCAGGCGCCAGGCGTTGTCCCAGTCCAGGGCGATGCGGTTGCGGCGCAGTACGGCCGGGTCCTGGAGCAACTCGGCTGCCAGGGTGGGGTTGTTGGCGTGCAGTCGGTCCAGCAGCTCGGGGGGTACGGAGCGTACGTTCAGGCGCTCCAGGACCGTGAGCTTCGTGGTCTCCCCGCACTTCGTGCAGAGTGCGAGGAGCCAGGCGTCGAGGAGCTTGTGGTTGGCGTTGACGCGGAACTTGCCGCTCGTCCGGAAGCGTTCGGACGCGCACGCGTGGCAGCGGCGGCGAACGAGGGGCAGGCAGGTGGGCATGACCACCCAGTTTTCGAGCACAGAAGTACACCGGTTTCAGTGTGAGAAGTCCGCAGCAAAAAGCAGCGCGGCGCACAGGCGCGACGCGCGACAGATCAGCACCCGGGAGGTCTCACACGGTGTACAACGGGACGTCCTTAACCTGGGCGACAACCTGGGCGACTCGGTTCGGCAGCACGGTAGTTGCGGGGAGCGGTGCCGCTCCACTGGTTTTTCGGGCGCCTCGGTGGCGGGGCGCGTCGTCCGGCGCCGTCGTGCCGGCGCCGACGTAAGAAAATTCTGCCTGCCTTGTCGACCGCTGAGTGACCGCCCGGTATTTTTCCTTCTCTTGTCGATTCCTTGGGCCCTCAGAGGTCATAGGCAATCTCCTTTGGTCTTCGTTTGCCTTTCGCTGCCCTTTTCGTCACGCATCCTGCTACTTCCCTTTGCCTGCCCTGTGCGGCATATGTGATTAATTATTCTGTTTCGTGCCGTCGGGGATTGGTTGACGCAAGATGGCTCCCCGAGTTTTGATCACCCGGCTGTAAGGGACCTGTAAGTGCAAGGCGGGGGATATGCGGCGGTGTGGGGGACGGGCTTGGCTCGTCACGGCGGCACTTCTTGCGGATCTCGCGAAGCCGTGGAGAGCATCAGCCAAGTCCTCGAAGGCATCGTTCACCGCCACAGCCGCCGAGTTCAGGCCGGTGAGCCTTCCGCGCAACCTGTATCCACATTGCGAGGACTGTAGTGACTTGCAGGCGACGGCGGTTCAGACGGCTCAGAGAATCTTGCGAGAGCATGGCTACCATGATCCGGCCTTCACCGGGCAGCCAGGAATTCCAAAGCGCGGTCGAAATGCTGGCCCGGCTACTGCCGGGGCACACAGAGGGATAGCCCATGCTGATCGGCAGCACATCCATCCACCTGAACCACCGGGTCATTCGCATCGGATCGACTTCGCCGCCGGACGACGTCCTCGACGTACGGGGAGTCCCCCTGGCTAGGGACGAGAAACACGTACAGATCGCGGCACGAGCCCAGGTCGCTCCTGTGCGCGTCCGGCTCTGGAACGGAATCGGTCCAGCCGAAGGCACTTGCCAGTTCACCGGCACCCTCTTGCTGGAGGATGGTGTGCTGGCCGTCGGCGACATCCTGGGAACATCGAGATACACCCAGACCGTGGGTGCCCCGGGTGAGTACGGAGTGCGTATTCACCTCGATGATCCTGGTGCCGCGTCCCGTATCGACGTCATCATCGACTCGGGCGACGAGGAAGTGGCGCTGGAGGGAGTGCCCGGCCGGCTCCTGCCGAATTTCTTGGCGGCATCGGGATCGGTGATCGGGAAGACCGACCAGTTGGCCTTGGTGCTGTCTGCGCACGATCTGGCTGTCCAGCGGCTCGGAAGCGCGGTCAAGATCCTTCGTCTGGCGGCGGTCGAGGATGATCCGGCGCGTGCCGAAGCGCTGGAGAGATTTCGTGTCCGCATGATCTGTGAATGGCTGAGATGGCTTTCTCCGGAAATCTCTCTGGGGAAAGCGAACTCGTTCGGTGTCTACATTCTGGATAATCTTCGAGGTGTTTCGGTGAGCGATCTCGATCGTCGCTCTGTGGAGATCTCCTCCGAAATTATTGGAATCGTCAATGACGGTCAATGCAGGAGGGAAAGCCAGTGAGCGACACGGCGGCGGTCAACCGTGAGGGCGTGGAGGGCATCCCCTCCATGGTTGCCAGGGCCATGGGGCGGGAGTGGTACCGGGAGCAGTTGGCCGGTATGGATCCGGTGCGGGGGAGTCGGCCGTCCGGGGCGACCGTGGAGTACGTCGGTGATGTGGGCGGTGTCGCTGCCGCGACCGGCAGTCCCGTGCTGGTGCTGGCCTCCAACGGGCGTCGGATCGCCGCTCGGCTGGTGGATACCGTCATCGCTTTTGTGTTCGCCTGCCTCGGCTTCATGGCCGCGGCGGCGTCGAGTGACGGTGCCGCGCTGATCGTCCTCGTGCCCCTGGGGTTCGCGGCGGGTGGGCTGGTGTACTTCCTGCCGCTGGTGCACTGGTGGGGGACCACCGTCGGGAAGTGGATCTTCGGGCTGCGGGTCGTCCGGCTGTGGTCGGACGGGACCCTTCCGCCGTCCTGGAAGGACACCTTCGTCAGGGAGTTCGACCGCGCCGCCTTCATGTCCATCCCCGGGCTGAACCTGCTGGTCGGCGCGATCCTGCTCGCCCAGATGGCCAAGGACCGGGGGACCTACCACCAGAGCAAGTACGACCGCGCCGCGCGCACCGTCGTCGTGGTGAGACGGCAAGGTTAGCGGGTCACCCTCCGGGAGATGCCTCGCGTGCCGCGCGCTCAAGTCGGCTTCGGTAGTTCTCCCACCAAGTCCCGTCCCCCGGCGGCATGTTGTCGTTGCCCTGTACGCAGCCGACGGCCCCGTCGAGCAACTCCCGCAGGATGTCGGCGTGGCCCGCGTGCCGCTGCGTATCGGAGATCACGCGCACCAGGATGTGGTGCAGTGTGACCTCCCGGCGTTCCTCCGGCCACCACGGGACGTGACCGATCGCGTCGAGGGGGAGGGTCTCGATCGTGGTGTCGGAGTGTGCCCACGCCTGGCGGTACAGCCCTACGATCTCCTCGCGGGACTCGTCGGCGGTGGCCCACATGTCCGCGTTGAGTTCCGCGTCCTCCGTGTACCACCAGGGCGGCGGCTGCTTACCGAAGAACGGGCGGTCGAACGTGTCGCCGAAGTAGGCCAGTTCCACGCCGGCGACGTGTTTCACCAGGCCCAGCAGGTTCGTGCCCGTGGGGGTCAGCGGGCGGCGGATGTCGTACTCCGAGAGGCCGTCGAGTTTCCACAGCAGGGCATCGCGGCCTTCTTGCAGGTAGCGGAGCAGTTCCGCCTTCGGACTCGGTTCGCTCATGCCGGGCAGTCTTCCAGCCGGCACTGACATTGATATCGATGCTGATGCTGGTGCTGATACAGCCGGGTCCTACCAGGTCCTAGGTCGTGTCCGCAATGTCAGGGGAGCCAGAGTCGTAGGCAGGCGATGGTGACCAGGGCTTGGTAGTGGCGGGCGCGTTTGTCGTAGCGGGTGGCGAGGGCTTTGTTGTGCTTGAGCTTGTTGAA
>NZ_PJME01000080.1 GCF_002954775.1 Streptomyces geranii | reverse complement strand
CGTTCCCATCCTTCTGGGGGCTGCGCCCCCAGAACCCCGCTAGTCGCGCTGAACGCGCTCGTCCTCAACCGCCGGACGGGCTGAAATGCCAAGCGCCGGCCGGCACCCTCAGCCCGTCCGGCGTTTGAGGACGAGGCCGTCCAGGCCGATTTTCCCCGCCCACCCACCCCTGCTTACCCACCCACCCCAGGCACCCCTAGCCCGTCCGGCGTTTGAGGACAAGCGGGGGTCCGGGGGCGGCAGCCCCCAGGGATGGGACGGGTAGGGGCGGCGGGGGCGAGGAAAAGGTCGGGCCGTGTCCTATGCCGGGCGGTGGCCGTGGTTTGAGCGGCCCTTTTTTGTTCGCCACTTGCGCTTTCGTGTTTTCTTCGACATGTCCATCCTGCTTAGTCCAGCAAGAGGACCCCGTCGAGAGGTCACGCGCGGGCGATCGGTGCTCGTACCGCCGCAGTGAGGGTCGTCAGGGCCTCGGGGGAGAGTTCCACCTCCAGGCCGCGGCGGCCCGCCGAGACGCAGATCGTTTCGTGGGCGTCCGCCGACGTGTCCAGGACCGTGCGGAGCTTCTTGCGCTGGCCCAGCGGGGAGATACCGCCGCGCACGTAGCCCGTCGTGCGTTCCGCCAGCGTCGGGTCCGCCATCGACGCCCGCTTGCCCGACACCGCCGTGGCCAGCGCCTTCAGGTCCAGTTGCCCGGCCACCGGGACCACCGCGACCGTCAGTACCCCGTCCACGTCCGCCACCAGCGTCTTGAACACGCGCTCCGGCGACACCCCCATCGCCTCGGCCGCCTCCTCGCCGTACGAGGGATGCGCGGGGTCGTGCTCGTACGCGTGCACCTTGTACGGGACGCCCGCCGCCGTGAGGGCGACCGTCGCCGGTGTGCCGCCCTGCTGCTGCTTCTTCTTCGCCATGCCTGTGTCCTGTTTCCCGTCAGTTGAGGCTCGTCGGGCCCCGGGTCAGTTCCGAGGCCGGCAGCGACGGGAGGTTGCGGATGATCGCCGTCTCCGAGCGCAGGAGCGTCAGCTCCTCGCGCAGGCGCGACGCCGTGTCCGGGGCCTGGAGCAGGCGCTGCTTGGACGGGGTGTCCAGCATCATCGCCGCCGCCACCAGGTACGACACCACCGAGGGCTCGTCGGGGAGTTCCGCGCCCGTCGACAGAGAGCGTTCGCGGGCGCCCGCCAGGCGCTTCTGGTACTGACGGAAGGCCCTCAGGACGCCCTCTGCGAGCGCGCCCGCCTCGTCGCCGGGGGATTCCTCCAGCTCCTCCAGTTCCGCCGTCAGGAAGGCGCCCGAGGCGTCCACCGACACCAGGCGCACCCGGGTCGTACCGGTGGCCAGGACCTCGAAGGTGCCGTCCGGGCGTTCCCTGATCGTCGCCGCGTCCGCGACGCACCCCACGGAGTGGAACGCCTTGAGCGGGTCGTCGCCGAAACCGGCCGTGGGCCCGCGCTCGGGCACCGCCGTCTGGTCGGGCAGCCCCTGCGCGCTCGGGGCCACCTCGTGGCCGTCGCGGATCGTCACGACGGCGAACCGGCGCGGTTCGTCCTCGGGAGTCTTGAGGAGATCGCGCATCATGGCGCGATAGCGCTCCTCGAAGATGTTCAGCGGGAGAACGAGTCCCGGGAACAGCACCGAGTTGAGCGGGAAGAGTGGCAGCCGGACGGTGGTCACGACGGGAAAGCCTAATGGTCGCCGGAGTGTGCGCGTCCGCCGTGCCCACTCCGTGGCTGGGCGGCGCAGGCCGCGCAGCGCGTGGTGGGCGCGTTCCTGCGGATCTCCTCGCGTGCTTCGAGGAACCTGCCGAGGGGGTCGTCCGAGAAGCGGTCCCAGGGGAAGGACGTGGCGTACCGGCCCGTGAGGCGCGATTGCAGCAGCGCGTCCTCCCAGCGGTCCAGGCGGATCAGGACGTACGTGAGCAGGTTGCGCAGCTCGGCCGGGCGGGGGTCGGCCGCCGGGAGCCTCGCGGAGAGGGCCGTCGCCGTGTCCGCCGCCGCGTCGAGCCGCGCCCGGTCCACCACCGTCCTGCCGTCGCCCTCGGTCAGATAGGCGAAGGCCGCGTGCAGCGGCAGCGCCTGGACGAGCGAGCCGGGCGGGGCGTCCTGCGCGGCCCACTCGGCGAAGTCGAGGCACTCGCGGTGCGAGCCGCGCCCGCCGGGGGACCGGAAGGGGGCCGTGGACAGGTACTGGAGCGCCGCCACATGGCAGCCGTAGTGGTGCGGGGAGCGGCGTACGGCCTCGCCCCACAGCCGCTCGAACTCGTCGTGGCCGGCGTTGCTGCCCCGGGCCCGGTCCAGCGCGATGCGCCAGGGCACCGGGTCGCGCGGGTCGCCCGCGACGGCCGCCTCGACCAACGGGCCGGTCTGGTGGAGGAGTTCGGCCCGCGCGGGGGACTCCCAGGCGTGCGCCACCGCCAGTTCGGCCGCGATCAGCAGGACGTCAGGGTCGTCCGGGGCGGCTGCGCGCCAGTCCGTGAACCACTCGGCGCGGGAGTGCGCGAACGCGGCCAGCCGGACCACGTACCGGTCGCGGTTCTCCCAGTCGGCCGTCGCGCGGGTGGCGGCCAGCAGCTCGGCCGCGGGTCCGTACTCGCCGCGGCCCGCCGCCACGAGTACGGGGCCGAGCCGCGCGTCGGGCGCGTCGAGCAGTACCTCGTCGTCGGCGGGCAGTCCGGCGAGGGCGAGGAGCGGAGACGGCGGAGTGTTCCGTTCCGCCCGGGAGGCACGGAGGAACGCACGCAGCGAAGCCATGGTGTCGCCCATTGAAAGGCGCAGGTCGGGGCCGCGCCAGCCCTTACGCGCAACTGTTTTTGGTTGTGCGACAAAAGGTCAAAGGATGGTAAAAGATGAACGGGGCTCATTTTCCGTTCCCGCCCGATTCCCACCCAGGACCCACCCGTTTCCCCCTCAGTTCCTGCGCAGCAGCCGGGTAGCCCCCGCCGCCACCGTCGTCGCCAGCACCCAGCCGAGCATGATGATCACCGCCGCCAGCCACTGCCAGCCGCCGCGCAGCTGCCAGAAGCCGACCTGGCCCAGATCGATCACCGGGAGCAGCAGATCGAGGGCGAAGAGGGAGGGGTTCCACGGCGGGTGCTGCCCGCTGTTCAGCGGCGGATGGCTCGCGTGCGCGAACGCCACCGAACTCGCCGCCCACAGCACCGCCATCCATACGGCGGCCCGGCCGGGCCGGTAGCCGTAGGCCACCGTCCAGTCCTGCACGTACCCCCATAACTTCGCCGCCGGGGGCAGGGTCTCGCGGCGCCGGCGCTGCTTGGCGAGCAGCACCTCGCGCGCGTCCTCGTCCTCACCGCCGTTGCGCAGCACGGTGGCCAGCCGCTCGTACGGCTCCGGGCTGTACTCGGCGGTCGCCGCCGCCACCCACGCCAGCCGCTCCGCCGGCGGGAAGGGCCCCTGCGGTACGAGGTTCTCGTACCCGAAGCCGCCCATGTGGAGGTTGCCCGGGCCCGGCCAGCTGCTCGCCCGGTCCACGAGGTTGACGACCTTGGCGCCCGACAGCACCACCTTGCCGCGCTCCGGCCGCTCCCCGAGGAAGCGCAGCTCGGGCGTCTGCACCCGGCGCAGCGACAGCTCCTGGTCGTCCGTGAAGTTCAGCCGGGCGCGCTCCAGGTCCACCGCGTCGCCGAACCGGCCGTCGTCCAGGCGGATCCCGCCCTGGCACTCGAAGCGCTGGATGCGGGTCCCGCGCGCGGGGGTCGTGCCGCTGGTCAGGATCGGGTTCCAGACGCCCGCGGGGGTGAGGTAGAGGGTGCGGCCGACGGTCAGCTGGGGCGCGTTGAGCGCGAGCCGGCCGTACGGGTTGGTGAGGCGGCTGCCGCGCAGGCTCAGCGACACGCCGATCGTGGCACCGCGCAGGCTCAGCTCGCCGTGCGACTCCAGCATCTCGGCCTGGAGGTCCTGGCCGACGCCCATGCCGTCCCCGACCAGCGAGCGCCCGCGCCGGTCGCGGTAGACGACGGCCTGGTTGAGCAGCAGGTCCGTACCGATGTGGGCGTCGGTGAGCCGGACGCCGTTGTGGAAGCGGCAGCGGGGGAGGTGCAGATCGCCCTCGGTGTGCACCCGGGCCGCCTCCAGGCGGGGGATCGAGCAGTTCACCATCCGTACCGTCGTGAAGCGGGCCTCCGGGAGCAGGATCTCCTTCTCGAACCGGCAGCCCTTCAGCTCGACGTACGGCACGACGGTGCCGCCCGCCAGGTCCAGCGTGCCGTTGATCTGCACGCCGGTGAGCTTGAGGGACGCGACGCGCCCGGCGAGCGCGGGCGGGCCGTCCAGGAGCAGCCAGCAGACGATGCGGGCCCGCACCGTCCGCTCCGCGCCCCAGGGGTGGCCGCCGTGCGGATCGTCGACGACGGTGTCGCCGCTGCTCAGGTCGTACACACTGCCGTTGCGGAAGGACTGCCACATGCCCATCTCGGCGGCGCTCAGACCGTCCGGCGGCTCCCCCGTGCTCCCCGCGTCCCCTACGCGGGTGCCGTCACCCTCGGTCACGACGTTTTCCCACTCCTCCCCGTGCACTCAAGTGTTACCTGCGAGTTTCGTACAGCCGTTCTGCCCGCTCAGTAACTCTCTGAACTCAAAACGTGAAGGTGATCTTCCGAGTTCCCGAGGATCTCGCGCCGGGTTGCGGTGGGGCGAACCGCAACGCTCTGTATCAGCCACTGATACGCGCGGACGACGCCCGATCCCCGTCTGAGAGAATTGACCCCGTGCTGCAACATTTCTCGATGGCCCGAATCGATCTGCGCGGCGACGCCCTCCCCGAGGGACCCGCCCTGCGCGACCTGCTGCCCCGAGCCGAATTCGACGTCTCGGCCGCCCTGGAGAAGGTGCGTCCGATCTGCGAGGCCGTGCATCATCGGGGCGACGCGGCGCTGATCGACTTCGCCGAGAAGTTCGACGGGGTGCGGCTGGAGTCCGTACGGGTGCCCGCGAAGGCCCTCGCCGACGCGCTGGAGACGCTCGACCCGGCCGTCCGCGCGGCCCTGGAGGAGTCCATCCGCCGCGCCCGTCTCGTCCACCGCGAGCAGCGCCGTACGACCCACACGACCCAGGTGGCACCCGGCGGCTCGGTCACCGAGAAGTGGGTCCCCGTGGACCGCGTCGGGCTGTACGCGCCCGGTGGGCGGTCCGTGTATCCGTCGACCGTGGTCATGAACGTGGTCCCGGCGCAGGAGGCGGGCGTCGAGTCGATCGCCCTCGCGTCCCCGGCGCAATCGGAGTTCGGCGGTCTGCCGCACCCGACGATCCTCGCCGCCTGCGCGCTGCTCGGCGTCGACGAGGTGTACGCCGCCGGTGGCGCGACCGCCGTCGCGATGTTCGCGTACGGCACCGAGTCCTGCGCCCCCACGAACATGGTCGTGGGCCCCGGCAACATCTGGGTCGCCGCCGCCAAGCGGTACTTCGCCGGGAAGATCGGCATCGACACCGAGGCAGGGCCGACCGAGATCGCGATCCTCGCCGACGACACCGCCGACCCGGTGCACATCGCCGCCGACCTGATCAGCCAGGCCGAGCACGACCCGCTGGCCGCCGCAGTCCTCGTCACCGACTCCGTGGCGCTCGCGGACGCGGTCGAGAAGGAGCTGGAGCCGCAGGTCGCGGCCAGCAAGCACACCGAGGACCGGATCGTCCCGGCCCTGAACGGCAGGCAGTCCGCGATCGTCCTCGTCGACGGAGTCGAGGAGGGGCTGCGGGTCGTCAACGCCTACGGCGCCGAGCACCTGGAGATCCAGACCGCGGACGCGGCGGCCGTGGCCGACCGGGTGCGCAACGCCGGTGCGATCTTCGTCGGCCCCTGGGCGCCGGTCTCGCTGGGCGACTACGCGGCCGGGTCCAACCACGTCCTGCCGACCGGCGGCTGCGCCTGCCACTCCTCCGGTCTGTCCGTGCAGTCCTTCCTGCGCGGCATCCACATCGTCGACTACACGCGGGACGCACTGGCCGACGTCGCGCATCACGTGGTGACGCTGGCGGAGGCGGAGGATCTGCCGGCCCACGGCGCGGCGATCAAGGCAAGGTTCGGGTGGAAGGTGCCTGAGAGCAAGTGAACTTCGGAATCGACGACCTCCCCGTACGCGACGAGCTGCGCGGCAAGTCCCCCTACGGCGCTCCCCAGCTCGACGTCCCCGTACGGCTGAACACCAACGAGAACCCCTACCCGCTGCCCGAACCGCTCGTCGAGCGGATCGCCGAGCGGGTCCGCGAGGCGGCCCGGAACCTCAACCGCTACCCCGACCGGGACGCCGTGGAGCTGCGTACGCGGCTCGCCGAGTACCTGACGGACACCTCGGGCCACGAGGTCGGTCTCGCCAACGTGTGGGCCGCCAACGGCTCCAACGAGGTCATCCAGCAGCTGCTCCAGACCTTCGGCGGGCCCGGCCGCACCGCGATCGGCTTCGAGCCCTCGTACTCGATGCACGGCCTCATCGCGCGCGGGACGGGCACCGGCTGGATCTCCGGTCCGCGCAACGACGACTTCACGATCGATCTCGCGGCGGCCGAGCAGGCCATCGCCGAGCACCGCCCGGACGTCGTCTTCATCACCACGCCGAACAACCCCACCGGGAACGCGGTCCCGCGCGGGACGGTCCTTTCGCTGTACGAGGCCGCGCAGGCCGCCAAGCCGTCCATGGTCGTGGTCGACGAGGCGTACATCGAGTTCAGCCACGGCGACTCGCTGCTGCCGCTGCTCGAAGGACGGCCGAATCTCGTCGTCTCCCGGACGATGTCCAAGGCGTTCGGCGCGGCGGGCCTGCGCCTCGGCTATCTCGCCGCGCACCCGGCCGTCGTGGACGCCGTGCAGCTCGTACGGCTGCCCTACCACCTGTCGGCCGTGGCCCAGGCGACCGCCCTGGCCGCCCTGGAGCACACCGACACGCTGCTGAAGTACGTCGAGCAGCTGAAGTCCGAGCGGGACCGGCTGGTCACCGAGCTGCGCGCGATCGGCTTCGACGTCACCGACTCCGACGCCAACTTCGTGCAGTTCGGTACCTTCGCGGACTCGCACACCGCCTGGCGGTACATCCTCGACCGGGGTGTCCTGGTCCGGGACAACGGCGTACCGGGCTGGCTGCGGGTGACCGCCGGAACCCCCGCCGAAAACGACGCGTTCCTCGACGCGGTCCGTGAACTGAAGAAGGAGCAGGACAAGTCATGAGCCGCGTCGGACGCGTGGAGCGCACCACCAAGGAGACGTCGGTCCTCGTCGAGATCGACCTCGACGGCACCGGCAAGGTCGAGGTGTCGACGGGCGTCGGCTTCTACGACCACATGCTCGACCAGCTCGGCCGGCACGGTCTGTTCGACCTCACCGTGAAGACCGAGGGCGACCTGCACATCGACTCGCACCACACCATCGAGGACACCGCCCTCGCCCTCGGCGCCGCCTTCAAGCAGGCCCTCGGCGACAAGGTCGGCATCTACCGCTTCGGCAACTGCACGGTCCCCCTGGACGAGTCCCTCGCCCAGGTCACCGTCGACCTGTCCGGCCGCCCCTACCTCGTGCACACCGAGCCCGAGAAGATGGCGCCGATGATCGGCGAGTACGACACCACGATGACCCGGCACATCCTGGAGTCCTTCGTCGCCCAGGCCCAGATCGCGCTGCACGTGCACGTCCCCTACGGGCGCAACGCCCACCACATCGTCGAGTGCCAGTTCAAGGCCCTCGCGCGGGCCCTGCGCTACGCCTCCGAACGCGACCCGCGCGCGGTGGGCATCCTCCCCTCCACGAAGGGCGCCCTCTAAGCCATGAGCGGCCTCTCCACCGTACTGATCGTCGTCGGGCTCTTCCTGGCCGGTGGCGTGTACTCCTTCGCCAAGCAGAAGATGCCGACGAGCCTCATCGTGTTGCTGTCGATAGGCGCCGGGATGTGTCTCGTCGCCGGCGTGCTGAGGCTGGAGGTCTGGAATTGAGCACCCCTTCTAAACGAGTGGTCGTCTTCGACTACGGCTTCGGCAACGTCCGGTCCGCCGAACGCGCTCTCGCGCGCGCGGGAGCCGAGGTCGAGATAACGCGTGACTTCGACACGGCCATGAACGCGGACGGGCTGCTGGTGCCCGGCGTCGGCGCCTTCGCCGCCTGTATTCAGGGACTCAAGGAGGCGCGCGGCGACTGGATCGTCGGGCGCAGGCTGGCCGGCGGGCGTCCCGTGATGGGCATCTGCGTGGGCATGCAGATCCTCTTCGCGCGCGGGATCGAGCACGGCGTCGAGACCGAGGGCCTCGACGAGTGGCCCGGCTCCGTCGAGCCGCTCCAGGCCGACATCGTGCCCCACATGGGCTGGAACACCGTCGAGGCCCCGGCGGACTCCCAGCTCTTCGCGGGCCTCGACGCCGACGCGCGCTTCTACTTCGTCCACTCCTACGCCGTCCACGACTGGTCCCTGGAGATCACGAACCCCCTGATGCGCGCCCCCAGGGTCACCTGGTCGACCCACGGCAAGCCCTTCGTGGCCGCCGTGGAGAACGGCGCCCTGTGGGCCACCCAGTTCCACCCCGAGAAGTCCGGCGACGCCGGAGCGCAGCTGCTCACCAACTGGATCGGAACCCTGTAGACCATGGCCAAGCTCGAACTCCTCCCCGCCGTCGACGTCCGCGACGGCCAGGCCGTCCGCCTCGTGCACGGCGAGTCCGGCTCGGAGACCTCGTACGGCTCCCCCCTGGAGGCCGCTCTCGCCTGGCAGCGCTCGGGCGCCGAGTGGCTGCACCTGGTCGACCTGGACGCCGCCTTCGGCACCGGTGACAACCGGCAGCTGATCGCCGAGGTCGCCGGCGCGATGGACATCAAGGTCGAGCTGTCCGGCGGCATCCGCGACGACGACACGCTGGCCGCCGCCCTGGCGACGGGCTGCACGCGCGTGAACCTCGGTACGGCCGCCCTGGAGACCCCCGAGTGGGTCGCCAAGGTCATCGCCGAGCACGGCGACAAGATCGCGGTCGGCCTGGACGTACGCGGAACGACCCTCCGCGGACGCGGCTGGACCCGCGACGGCGGCGACCTCTACGAGACGCTGGAGCGGCTCAACGGCGAGGGCTGCGCGCGGTACGTCGTGACCGACATCGCCAAGGACGGCACCCTCCAGGGCCCCAACCTGGAGCTGCTGAAGAACGTCTGCGCGGCGACCGACCGCCCGGTCGTGGCCTCCGGCGGCGTGTCCTCCCTGGACGACCTCCGCGCCATCGCCGAACTGGTGCCGCTCGGTGTCGAGGGCTCCATCGTCGGGAAGGCCCTCTACGCGAAGGCGTTCACCCTGGAAGAGGCCCTGGAGGCGGTGGCCAAGTGAGCGACGTACGGCGTGTCACGACCGGTGCTCCCTGGGAGGATGCCTTCGGCTACTCCCGTGCGGTGGAGCTGCCCAACGGCCTGGTGCTGGTCTCCGGCTGCACGTCCATCGTGGACGGCCAGATCGCCGGGGGCGGCCCGTACGAGCAGACGGTCAACGCCTTCAACGTCGCGTTCGCGGCGCTGGAGCAGCTCGGGCTCGGTCGGCAGCACGTCGTACGGACGCGCATGTACATCACCCACGCGCGGGACGTGGACGACGTCGGACGCGCCCACAAGGAGCTGTTCGACGCCGTCCGGCCCGCCGCATCCATGATCATCGTCTCCGGCCTCGTGGACCCCAGCCTGGTCGTCGAGGTCGAGGTGGAGGCGTTCCGAGGAGAAGAACCGGCATGACCCTTGCCGTACGAGTCATCCCCTGCCTGGACGTGGACAACGGCCGGGTCGTCAAGGGCGTCAACTTCCAGAACCTCCGCGACGCGGGCGACCCCGTCGAGATGGCCAAGGTGTACGACGCCGAGGGCGCCGACGAGCTGACGTTCCTGGACATCACCGCGTCGTCAGGCAACCGCGAGACGACGTACGACGTGGTCCGCCGCACCGCCGAGCAGGTGTTCATCCCGCTCACTGTGGGCGGGGGAGTGCGGGCGGCCGAGGACGTCGACAAGCTGCTGCGCGCCGGCGCCGACAAGGTGGGCGTCAACACGGCCGCGATCGCGCGTCCGGAGCTGATCCGGGAGATCGCGGAGCGGTTCGGACGGCAGGTGCTGGTGCTGTCCGTGGACGCGCGCCGCACCGAGGCGGGGTCCTTCGAGGTCACCACCCACGGCGGGCGGCGCGGTACCGGCATCGACGCCGTCGAGTGGGCGCACCAGGCCGCCGAGCTGGGCGCCGGGGAGATCCTGCTCAACTCGATGGACGCGGACGGCACGAAGGACGGCTACGACATCGAGATGATCGAGGCGGTTCGCAAGCACGTGCGCGTGCCGCTGATCGCCAGCGGGGGAGCGGGGCGGCTCGCCGACTTCCCGCCCGCCGTCGCGGCGGGGGCGGACGCCGTCCTGGCCGCCTCGGTCTTCCACTTCGGGGATCTGCGGATCGGGCAGGTGAAGGACGCGCTGCGGGGAGCGGGACACCCCGTTCGCTGACAGGCTCCCCGCGCCCCCTGGGGACGCGGCTCAGATACCGAGCTGCTTCGACTCGTGCAGCTTGGTGATCGCGTCCTTGTCGCCCTCCAGCTCCACGTCCGCCGCGTTCTGGCGGCCGTACGCGAACAGGAGCAGCTCCGATGGTTCGCCTGTCACGGTGACCACCGGGACGCCTCGGTGGGCCACCGCCGTGCGGCCGTCCGGGCGGCGCAGGACCAGGCCCGTGGGGGCGCTGCGGCCCGTCAGGCGGGCGGTGCGTTCCAGGCGGGACCAGAGGGCGTCCTGGAAGACCGGGTCCAGCTCGCGGGGCGCCCAGTCGGGCTGGGCACGGCGTACGTCCTCCGTGTGGACGTAGAACTCGATCGTGTTCGCCGCCTCGTCGATCTGCTTCAGGGAGAACGGCGAGAAGCGTGGCGGGCCTGTACGGATGAGCTGGATCAGCTCTTCGTAGGGCTTCTCGGCGAACTCCGTCATCACCCGCTCCAGGCGGGGCGCGAGCTGTTTGATCCAGGCCCCTCCGGCGGCGTCCGCGCGGCGCTCGCGCACCACCACGTGCGCGGCGAGATCCCGGGTGTTCCAGCCCTCGCACAGGGTGGGGGCGTCCGGGCCCGTGGTTTCCAACAGGTCGGCGAGAAGAAGTCGTTCACGCTTCGCATGGGTCGACATACCGGCAAGCGTACGACCGTCCACAAGGTCCGCCCAGTGGACACTCCTCCGGGGCTGTCAGTGGGGCGCGGCACAATGGGCCCATGACCAGCAGCACGCCCCCGCCCAGCCCCCTGGCCCCGGAGATCGCCGCGCGCCTCAAGCGCAGCGCCGACGGGCTCGTTCCCGCGATCGCCCAGCAGTACGACACCGGTGAGGTGCTCATGCTCGGCTGGATGGACGACGAGGCGCTGCACCGCACCCTGACCACCGGCCGCTGCACCTACTGGTCGCGCAGCCGCCAGGAGTACTGGGTCAAGGGCGACACCTCGGGCCACTTCCAGCACGTCAAGTCCGTCGCCCTCGACTGCGACGCCGACACCGTGCTCGTCAAGGTCGACCAGGTGGGCGCCGCCTGCCACACCGGCGCGCGGACCTGCTTCGACGCCGACGTCCTGCTCGACGTGTCGTTCGAGGACGCCGATTCCGGCGTACTCCCGCAGGGTCAGTAAGGTCAGCCGCCATGGACCTCGAGACCTTCCGCAAGCTGGCCACCGACCGGCGCGTCATCCCCGTCACCCGCAAGCTCCTCGCCGACGGCGACACCCCGGTCGCGCTCTACCGCAAGCTCGCCGCCGAACGCCCCGGCACCTTCCTGCTGGAGTCCGCCGAGAACGGTCTCTCCTGGTCCCGCTACTCCTTCGTCGGCGTCCGCGCCAGCGCCACCCTCACCGCGCGCGACGGCGAGGCCCACTGGCTCGGCGCCCCGCCCGTGGGCGTGCCCGTGGACGGCGACCCGCTGGTCGCCCTGCGCGCCACCATCGAGGCCCTCCACACGCCCCACCAGGAGGGCCTGCCGCCCTTCACCGGCGGCATGGTCGGCTACCTGGGGTACGACATCGTGCGCCGCCTGGAGAAGATCGGCCCCGGCGAGCGCGACGACCTCCAACTGCCCGAGCTGACGATGCTGCTCACCAGCGATCTGGCCGTCATGGACCACTGGGAGGGCTCGGTCCTGCTGATCGCCAACGCGATCAACCACAACGACCTCGACACCGGTGTCGACGAGGCCTACGCGGACGCCGTTTCCCGCCTCGACGCCATGCAGGCCGACCTCTCGCGCGCCGTGTCCCAGCCGCCCGCCGCGCTCCCGCCCTCCGAACTCCCCGAGTACACGGCCCTGTGGGGCGGCCCCGACTACCAGGTCGCCGTCGAGGACATCAAGGAGCGCATCCGCGCGGGGGAGGCCTTCCAGGTCGTCCCCTCCCAGCGCTTCGAGACGCCGTGCACGGCGAGCGCGCTGGACGTCTACCGCGTACTGCGCGCCACCAACCCGTCCCCGTACATGTACCTGTTCCGCTTCGACGGGTTCGACGTCGTCGGCTCGTCCCCCGAGGCCCTCGTCAAGGTCGAGGACGGGCGCGCGATGGTCCACCCCATCGCCGGTACCCGGCACCGGGGGGCCACCCCGCAGGAGGACCAGGCCCTCGCCGAGGAGCTGCTCGCCGACCCCAAGGAGCGCGCCGAGCACCTGATGCTCGTCGACCTCGGGCGCAACGACCTCGGGCGTGTGTGCGAGCCGGGTTCGGTGGAGGTGGTGGACTTCATGTCCGTCGAGCGGTACTCGCACGTCATGCACATCGTCTCGACCGTCACCGGCCGGGTGGCGGCGGGCCGTACCGCCTTCGACGTCCTGACGGCCTGCTTCCCGGCCGGCACCCTCTCCGGGGCGCCCAAGCCGCGCGCGATGCAGATCATCGACGAACTGGAGCCGTCCAGGCGGGGGTTGTACGGCGGCGCCGTCGGCTACCTCGACTTCGCGGGCGACTCCGACACCGCCATCGCCATCCGCACGGCCCTCCTGCGCGACGGCACGGCGTACGTCCAGGCGGGCGCCGGCGTCGTCGCCGACTCCGACCCGGTCGCCGAGGACAACGAGTGCCGCAACAAGGCGGCGGCGGTCCTGCGCGCCGTCCACACGGCGAACCGGCTCGGACAATAGGCGCCTTCCCGGCTGTTTTCGGCCATAGGTGCCCGACGGGTGTCCGAATGGGGCGCTTCTCACGTGAACCCCGGGTGCCGGTTCGCCCGGGGTTCAGGCGATAGTGGGGTGCGTGACAGCCGTACCAGTACCCTCCCCACGTTCCGAAGCCCCCCTTCCCGGCCGGGCCGGCCGCCTCAGCCTCGCGGTCGCCCTGCTGGCCGGTGCGCTCGGCGCGGCCGTCGCGCTGCTCGCCACCCGCCAGCGCTGGTCGGAGGGGACCGCGACGGTCGCCGGCGGCGCCTTCCCGCTGACCGCCAGCGGCAGCGACGTCACGGGCGTGCCCGCGGCCCTCGCCATAGTGGGCCTCGCCGCGCTCGTCGCCGTCTTCGCCGTCCGCCGCTCCGGCCGCCTCCTGGTCGCCGCGCTGCTCGCGCTGTCCGGCGCCGGCACGATCGCCGCGGCCGTCCTCGGCGCCTCCGACAGCTCCGCGCTCGACGAGAAGGCCGCGCAGGCCAGCGGTGACACGGCGGCCACCGTGAACACCCTCAGCCACACGGCCTGGCCGTACGCGGCTGCCGTCGGCGGCGCCCTGATCCTGCTCGCGGGCCTGCTCGCCCTGCGGTACGGCCGCCTGTGGCCGGCCATGTCCGGCCGGTACGAGCGCGGCGGCGCCCCGCGCCCGCGCCGCCGGGCGCCCGCCGACCCCGAGCGGCCCGAGGAGATCTGGAAGGCGCTGGACCGGGGCGAGGACCCCACAGGGGCATAGCCCCGCCGGGCGACTCGCTGGGCCGACCCCCGGTCCTCCGCACGCGTGCGCGTGCGGAAGAATGGACGGCGAACGTCCGGCTCACCCGGCGGGCACGTTCGACAAGCAGCAACAAGACAGCAACGAACAACCCGGCAACTCAGCAACGAGGAGCAAGTCATGGCGGGCAACAGCCACGGTCACACTCTGGCCGCCTGGACCGGCACCACCATCATCATCATCGGTTTCTGCGTGGCGGGCGCCTTCATGGTGATGGCCGAGCCGCTGGGCTTCTGGGGCGGCATGGTGATCGTGGTCCTCGGCGGTGTCGTCGGCTGGATCATGGCCGCGATGGGCCTCGGCAAGCAGAAGCCGGCCCGACAGACCGCGTCGACGCGCGAACCGGCGGGCGCCGAGAGCTGATTCCCGTACGGGACCGGTTCCGACCACCGACAGGGGCGGCACGGCGAAAGCGCCGGGGCCGCCTCTCGCGCGTGTACGCACCGCAGGGGGCAGAATGCGTGGGGTGAACACCGAGCGGGCTCAGCAA
This sequence comes from Streptomyces geranii, assembly GCF_002954775.1. Classification (GTDB taxonomy): domain Bacteria; phylum Actinomycetota; class Actinomycetes; order Streptomycetales; family Streptomycetaceae; genus Streptomyces; species Streptomyces geranii. The sequence goes on along the minus strand of NZ_PJME01000080.1, from coordinate 11,814 downwards.
GGCGTGCCCTCGGGCGCCGGTGCCGTCGTGGGGCGGCTGGCCGTGCCCGCCGGGGTCCTCGCGGCCGTCGTCGGGGCCTTCGCGTACGTCGGGACGGTCGACCCGAACGAACCCGGGCACTACCCCGTCTGCCCGCTCCTGCGGCTGACCGGCGTGTACTGCCCCGGCTGCGGCGGACTGCGCAGCGCCTACGCCTTCGCGCACGGGGACTGGGTGACGGCCCTCGGGGCCAACGCGCTCGCCGTGGCCGGATATCTCGCCTTCGCCGCCCTGTGGACCGTTTGGGTGGTCCGTGCGGTGCGCGGACGGCCCATGCGGATCACGCTCGGGCCGGTGCAGCTGTGGAGCCTGGGGACATTGTTGCTGGTCTTCACGGTTGTCCGGAACCTGCCGTTCGGTGGCTGGCTTCATCCTTGATCAAATGATGAATGTCCAGGTAATGGGACCGGAGTCAACCGGATGTGAGGGGCATGCCCTCCTGCGGATACCATCGGAGTGACCAGCTTTGACAGTTTGTGCAGCTTCAATGCTGTGAATGGCTGGAACAGTCAATCGCCCACCGTCTGGAAGGGGGCCGCTCGCGTGAGTGTGCTCGACGAGATCATCGACGGAGTCCGTGCCGACCTCGCGGAGCGGCAGGCGCGCGTCAGCCTCGACGAGCTCAAGGAGCGCGCGGCGAAGGCTCCCGCGGCCAAGGACGGGGTCGCCGCACTGCGCGGTGACGGCGTCAAGGTCATCTGCGAGGTCAAGCGGTCCAGCCCCTCCAAGGGCGCGCTCGCGGCCATCGCCGACCCGGCGGGACTCGCCGCGGACTACGAGGCGGGCGGCGCGGCCGTCATCTCCGTCCTCACCGAACAGCGCCGCTTCGGCGGCTCGCTGGCCGACCTGGAGGCCGTCCGCGCGCGGGTGGACATCCCCGTCCTGCGCAAGGACTTCATCGTCACGTCGTACCAGCTGTGGGAGGCCCGCGCGTACGGCGCCGATCTGGCCCTCCTGATCGTCGCCGCCCTCGACCAGCCCGCCCTGGAGTCCCTCATCGAGCGCGCCGAGTCCATCGGACTCACCCCGCTCGTCGAGGTCCACGACGAGGACGAGGTCGAGCGCGCGGTGGACGCCGGGGCCCGGGTCATCGGGGTCAACGCGCGCAACCTGAAGACCCTTGAGGTCGACCGCTCCACCTTCGAGCGCGTCGCCCCCGAGATCCCCGACAGCATCGTCAAGATCGCCGAGTCGGGCGTCCGCGGCCCGCACGACCTCATCGCGTACGCCAACGCCGGCGCCGACGCGGTCCTGGTCGGCGAGTCCCTGGTCACGGGCAAGGACCCGAAGACGGCGGTCTCCGACCTGGTGGCGGCGGGCGAACACCCCGCATTGCGGCACGGCCGCGGCTGATCACCGGCTAGAGTTTCCCCCGATGACTCTCACCCTGACACCCCCGGACAGGTACGCCCGCCTCGCGCGCGGCTGCCGCCCCCGTGGCTGCCGCGCGCCGGCACGCAGGGTGCACGGGCGCAGGGTGCGTTACGTCATCGGGGACGAGCCTGGACAGGTAAACGGCCGTCGATGGCAGCGCGCCCTATAGGGGCGCGAGGAACTGCGCGACAAGCCCCAGCGGGCCCGCAGCCAACTGACAACCTCCCGCCCCACGGCGACTAGTGCCCAACACAAACTCACCGTGAGGTTCAGCCATGCCCAGCGAGTTCTTCATCCCCGACCCCCAGGGTCAAACCCCAAGCCCCGAAGGCTACTTCGGCGCCTTCGGCGGCAAGTTCATCCCGGAGGCCCTCGTCGCCGCCGTCGACGAGGTCGCCGTCGAGTACGACAAGGCGAAGTCCGATCCGGAGTTCGCCCGTGAGCTGGACGACCTGCTCGTCCACTACACCGGCCGCCCCAGCTCCCTCACCGAGGTGCCCCGGTTCGCCGAACACGCCGGTGGCGCCCGGATCTTCCTCAAGCGCGAGGACCTGAACCACACCGGGTCCCACAAGATCAACAACGTGCTCGGGCAGGCCCTCCTCACCAAGAGGATGGGCAAGACCCGCGTCATCGCCGAGACCGGCGCCGGTCAGCACGGCGTCGCCACCGCGACCGCCTGTGCGCTGTTCGGGCTCGAATGCACCATCTACATGGGCGAGATCGACACCCAGCGCCAGGCCCTCAACGTCGCCCGCATGCGCATGCTCGGCGCCGAGGTCATCGCCGTGAAGTCCGGCAGCCGCACCCTCAAGGACGCCATCAACGAGGCGTTCCGTGACTGGGTCGCCAACGTCGACCACACGCACTACCTGTTCGGGACCGTCGCCGGACCCCACCCCTTCCCGGCCATGGTGCGCGACTTCCACCGCGTGATCGGCGTCGAGGCCCGCAGGCAGCTCCTGGAGCAGGCCGGCCGCCTGCCCGACGCGGCAGTGGCCTGCGTCGGCGGCGGTTCGAACGCCATCGGGCTCTTCCACGCCTTCATCCCCGACAGCGACGTTCGCCTCATCGGCTGCGAGCCCGGCGGCCACGGCGTGGAGACCGGCGAGCACGCCGCGACCCTCACCGCCGGTGAGCCCGGCATCCTGCACGGGTCGCGGTCGTACGTCCTCCAGGACGAGGAAGGGCAGATCACCGAGCCCTACTCGATCTCCGCGGGCCTCGACTACCCGGGCATCGGGCCCGAGCACTCCTACCTCAAGGACACCGGCCGCGCCGAGTACCGCGCGGTCACCGACGACGCCGCCATGCAGGCCCTGCGCCTGCTGTCGCGTACCGAGGGCATCATTCCGGCCATCGAGAGCGCGCACGCGCTGGCCGGTGCGCTGGAGGTCGGCAAGGAGCTGGGCAAGGACGGCCTGATCGTCGTCAACCTCTCCGGGCGCGGCGACAAGGACATGGACACCGCCGCCCGGTACTTCGGCCTGTACGACACCGACGCCGAGGTCGCCGCCAACGCGGCCGACACCGCCGAGATCGAGGGGGACGCCAAGTGAGCGGCAACATCCAGCTGTTGAGCGACACCCTCGCCGGTGCCAAGGCCGAGGGGCGCTCCGCGCTCATCGCGTACCTGCCCGCCGGGTTCCCGACGGTCGACGGCGGGATCGACGCCGTCAAGGCCGTGTTCGAGGGCGGTGCCGACATCGTCGAGGTCGGGCTGCCGCACAGCGACCCGGTGCTCGACGGTCCCGTCATCCAGACCGCCGACGACATCGCCCTGCGCGGCGGCGTCAAGATCGCGGACGTCATCCGCACGGTCCGCGAGGCCTACGAGGCCAGCGGGAAGCCGGTGCTGGTCATGACGTACTGGAACCCGATCGACCGCTACGGCGTCGAGCGGTTCACCGCCGAGCTGGCCGAGGCGGGCGGCGCCGGGTGCATCCTGCCCGACCTGCCCGTGCAGGAGTCGGCGCTGTGGAGGGAGCACGCGGAGAAGCACGGCCTCGCGACCGTGTTCGTCGTCGCGCCCAGCAGCCTGGACGGGCGGCTCGCCGAGATCACGGCGGCGGGCAGCGGATTCGTGTACGCCGCCTCCCTGATGGGCGTCACGGGCACCCGGGCGTCGGTCGGCGCCCAGGCCGAGAAGCTGGTCGAGCGCACCCGGGCCACCGGCACCGGCCTGCCGGTCTGTGTCGGGCTCGGGGTCTCCAACGCGGTCCAGGCCGCCGAGGTGGCCGGATTCGCCGACGGTGTGATCGTCGGCTCGGCCTTCGTCAAGCGGATGCTCGACGCGCCGGACCACGCGGCCGGTGTCCAGGCCGTGCGCGAACTCGCCGCCGACCTCGCGAAGGGCGTGCGCCGCACGGCGTAGACCGGCAGGGCATACGCGTAGGACATTTTCGTACAGGTCGCTCGAACGGGTGGACCTGGGGCCGGGGAGGCGCAATGCGTCTCCCCGGTTCGTTCTGCGGGTGTGAGCGAGAAGAATCGTGACGGAAAGCGCACCGCCCGTGAGCGGCTGGCGGTCGAGCGTGAGAAGCAGAAGTCCGCGGAGAAGCGGCGGCGGGCGTTGATCGTGGGCGCCAGTGTCGTCTGCGTGCTGGGCCTCGCGGCGGTGATCGGCGTGGTCGCCGCGAACTCCGGCAAGGACAGCAAGAGCGACAGCGCCGGTCCGGTGGTGGCGCCCTCGGGGGCGGAGGGCAAGGACAGCCTCGCGATCCCGGTGGGCGAGGAGAGCGCCAAGTCGACGCTCACGGTGTGGGAGGACTTCCGCTGCCCGGCCTGCGAGTCCTTCGAGACCAACTACCGCGCGACCATCCATGAGCTGACGGCCGCTGGCAAGCTGAAGGTGAACTACCACCTGGCGACGATCATCGACGGCAACATGGGCGGCAGCGGCTCCCGGCACGCGGCGAACGCCGCCGCCTGCGCCCAGGACGCCGGCAAGTTCACCGCGTACCACGACACGTTGTACGAGAACCAGCCGCAGGAAACCGACGACGCCTTCTCGAAGGACAGCAGACTCATCGAGCTGGCGGGGAAGGTCGACGGACTCGACACGCCCGCGTTCCGGACATGTGTCGAGGACGGCACGCACAACAGCTGGGTCGTGAAGTCGAACCAGGCCTTCCAGAGCGGCGGCTTCGGCGGCACGCCGACCGTCCTGCTCGACGGGAAGAACATCTACCAGGACCAGACGATGACCCCGGCGAAGCTTAAGCAGATGGTCGAGGCCGCCGACAAGGCGTAGGGACCGGGCGCTTCTCGGGTTCCCCGGGGGCCTCCGGTTCGGCGTCGTGAGCGGAACCGGAGGCACCGCCCGTTATGGAGCCGTAGCCCGGGGCGGCTCACATCCGCCGCGTCGGTCAAGGTAGCGTCGGGGCTGCTATGAATATCGCCTACATTCCCAGTCCGGCGCACGGGGTGTATCACCTCGGACCCATTCCGCTGCGCGGCTACGCGTTCTGCATCATCATCGGTGTCTTCGTCGCGGTCTGGCTCGGCAACAAGCGCTGGCTCGCCCGCGGTGGCCGACCCGGCACGGTGGCCGACATCGCGGTCTGGGCCGTGCCCTTCGGCCTGGTCGGTGGCCGCCTCTACCACGTGATCACGGACTACGAGCTGTACTTCAGCGAGGGCCGCGACTGGGTGGACGCCTTCAAGATCTGGGAGGGCGGCCTCGGCATCTGGGGCGCGATCGCCCTCGGCGCGCTGGGCGCGTGGATCGGCTGCCGCCGGCGCGGAATCCCGCTGCCCGCGTGGGCCGACGCCCTCGCCCCCGGTATCGCCCTCGCACAGGCGATCGGGCGCTGGGGCAACTGGTTCAACCAGGAGCTGTACGGCCGCGAGACCACCGTCCCCTGGGCCCTGCACATCACCTCCTCCACGGACGGCCGGGTCCCGGGCTACTACCACCCGACGTTTCTGTACGAGTCCCTGTGGTGTGTCGGTGTGGCGCTGCTGGTCATCTGGGCCGACCGCCGCTTCACCCTCGGACACGGCCGGGCGTTCGCGCTGTACGTGGCGTCCTACTGCGTAGGCCGCTTCTGGATCGAGTACCTGCGCGTCGACGACGCCCACCACATCCTGGGCATGCGGCTCAACAACTGGACCGCGATCTTCGTCTTCATCCTCGCGGTGGTCTACTTCGTGCTCTCCGCGAAGAAGCGGCCGGGTCGGGAGGAAGTCGTGGAGCCGGATCTCTCCGACGGTTCTGCGGGGGACGCGGTCAAGGGTGACGAGGGCGACGAGAGTGCACCGGGCGATGCGGAATCGGCTGAGGTGAAGGCCGAGGCGGATCCGGACGGTAGTGACGAGGGCGAGGGCAAGGCCGAGTCCGGCTCTGACTCCGAGTCCGACGCCGACTCCGAGTCCGCGGACAAGGCCGCCGCGGAGTCCAGCAAGAAGAGCTGATTATTGGTCTTACGACGACGAGGGCGCCCCGGGTCGACCGGGGCGCCCTCGCCTGTTGCGCGGCTCAGGGGCGGGTGCGGTCGGCCAGGGACAGGGTTCTGCGGGCCGACGCGACCACCGCCGCGTCGATGAAGCGGCCGTCCGGGAGGGCCTGGGCGCCCTCGTCCGTAGCCGCCGCCTTGACGATCTGTTCGGCCTCCTCGATCTCCTCCGGGGTGGGCAGGTAGGCGCGTTCGATGACCGGGAGCTGGCGGGGGTGGATCGCCGCCCGGCCCAGGAAGCCCAGGGCGCGGCCGTGGGCGCAGGACGCGGCCAGGGTGTCGAGGTCCCGGGTGTCCGGGTGGACCGACTGGGGCGGCGGGGCGAGACCGGCGGCCCGTGCGGCCACGACGACCCGGCTGCGGCTCCAGTCGAGGCCCGCGTCTCCCCGTACCCCCAGATCGGCCCGTAGATCGGCCTCGCCGAGGGCGATGCCGTGCAGGGCGGGGTGGGCGGTGGCGATGGCGAAGGCCTGTTCGATGCCGAGGGCGGTTTCGAGCAGGGCGTACAACGGGAGCCCTTCGGCGGGGGGCCGCGTGGCCACTCGTACGACGTCCTGTGGTGTCGTCACCTTCGGGAGGCGGAGGCCCGCGAGGCCCGGGAGGCCTTCGAGGGAGTGGAGGTCGGGGGTGGCGAGGGGGCCGTCCAGGGCGTTGATGCGGACGTGGACCGGGACCGGCTGGGGGTCGGTGAGGCGTTCGGCGGTGGCCGCGCGGGCGTACTCCTTGCGGTCGGGGGCGACCGCGTCCTCCAGGTCGACGACCACCACGTCGGCGCCGGAGGCAAGGGCCTTGGTGACCACCTCGGGGCGGTCGCCGGGGACGTACAGCCAGGTCAGTGGGGTGCTGGTCGTCATAGGGCGCCCTCGGTCCGGAGGGTGTCGATCTCGGCGTCGGTCAGGCCCAGTTCGGTGAGCACCGCTCTGGTGTCGGCGCCGTGCGGGCGGCCTGCCCAGCGGATGCCGCCGGGGGTCGCGGAGAGGCGGAAGAGGACGTTCTGCATGCGGAGCGGGCCGAGGTCGGGGTCGTCGATGGTGGTGATGGTGTCGAGGGCCTGGTACTGGGGGTCGGTCATCACGTCGCGTACGTCCTGGATCGGGGCGACCGCCGCCTCCGCCTTCTCGAAGGCCGCCATGACCTCGGTGTGGGAGTGGCGGGCGATCCATGAGCCGACCGCCTCGTCGAGGACGTCCGAGTGGCGGGCGCGGTCGGCGCCCGTGCCGAACCAGGGCTCGTCGATCAGTTCGGGGCGGCCGACCAGACGCATCACGCGTTCGGCGATCGACTGCGCCGAGGTCGACACGGCGACCCAGGTGCCGTCGGCCGTGCGGTAGGTGTTGCGGGGCGCGTTGTTCTGCGAACGGTTGCCCGTGCGTGGCTGGACGTGGCCCAACTGGTCGTACCAGAGGGGCTGCGGGCCCAGGACCGTGAGGATCGGTTCGATGATCGCCATGTCGACGACCTGGCCCTCGCCGGTGCGGTCGCGGGCGGCGAGGGCCGTCATCACGGCGTACGCGGTCGCCAGGCCCGCGATCGAGTCGGCGAGGCCGAAGGGCGGGAGCGTCGGGGGCGCGTCCGGTTCGCCGGTGATCGCGGCGAAGCCGCTCATCGCCTCGGCGAGGGTGCCGAAGCCGGGGCGGTGCGCGTACGGGCCGAACTGGCCGAAGGCGGTGACCCGGGCGAGGACCAGGCGCGGGTTGGCGGCGGACAGCTCCGGCCAGCCCAGGTCCCACTTCTCCAGGGTGCCCGGGCGGAAGTTCTCGATGATCACGTCGGCTGTCGTGGCGAGTTGGAGGAGGGTGGCGCGGCCTCCGGGCTTCGACAGGTCGAGGGTCATCGTGCGTTTGTTGCGGCCGAGGAGCTTCCACCAGAGGCCGATGCCGTCCTTGGACGGGCCGTGGCCCCGGGAGGGGTCGGGTTTCGTCGGGTGCTCGATCTTGATGACCTCGGCGCCGAAGTCGCCGAGCATCGTGGCGGCCAGGGGACCGGCGAAGAGGGTGGCCAGGTCCAGGACTCGTAGGCCTGTGAGGGGGGTTGTGGGGGGGTGGGGTGCGTTCATGTTGTGTACGTGGCCTCGGTTTCCGAGCTGTGCGGCGTCAAGTGGGTGAGGGTGTGCGTCAGTTGGGCGAGACTGTCGAAGCCGGTCCCGTTGAAGTCGGCTACTGAGGTGGCGAGTTGGTTCTTCAGGGGGTCTGTCCAGCGGTCGGGCAGCGCTTCGGGGGAGCCCGCGAGGAGGGCGGCGATGCTGCCTGCCGTCGCGCCGTTGGAGTCTGTGTCCCAACCGCCGGACACGGCACGGCAGATGGAGCCCGTGAAGTCGCCGTCGGCGTGGGTGAGGGCGGCGGCGATCAGGGCGGTGTTCGGGATGGCGTGGACCCAGTGGTAGGTGGCCGCGTGGGTGGCGTGGAGTTCGTCCACGACGGTGGTGAAGTCGGGGTGGGTACGGGCCAGTTGGATGCCTTGGTGGACGGCTGCGGCCAGGCGGGAGCGTGGGGGGACGACTGACAGGCCTGTGCGCAGGCAGGTGTGGATGTCGTCGGTGCCGGTGCCGGTGGCTGCCTGGGCGATCGTGGCCGCCGTGAACATCGCCGCGTAGACGCCGTTGGCGGTGTGGGTGAGGGTCGCGTCGCGGTATGCCTGTTCGGCGGCTCGGGCCGGTGCGCCGGGGTTGGTCCAGCCGTGGACGTCGGCGCGGATCAGGGCGCCGATCCATTCGCGGAACGGGTTGCGGTGGCGGGCGGTCAGCGGGGGTTCGATGCCGGAGAGGAGGTTGCGGTAGGCGATGCGTTCGGCCGTGAAGGTGCGGCCCGCCGGGAGTTCGTCCAGCCAGAGTTTCGCCACGTCCGTGGTGGTGAAGTCCGGGCCGTGACGTTGGAGCAGTAGGAGGTTGAGGAGGGGGTAGTTGAGGTCGTCGTCCTCGGGCATGCCGTTGATGTTCTCGGCGAGGGAGGTCGGGGCTGAACGGCGGTTCCAGGGGTGGGCCGTGGTGAGTTCTTCCGGGACTCCCCTTGCCGTGAACCAGGTGTTCAGGGGCCAGTTGCCGGTTGCCTGGGCGAGGCCGCGGATGGCGTGCAGGGGGAGTTTTTCCACTGGCTTGCCCAGGAGGCAGCCTGCGGCCCGGCCCAGCCAGGCGGCTTCCAGGCGGCGGGGCGTGGGGACCCGTGTCGGGGTGGGGGTGGGGGTGGGCCATGTTGGGCAGCCGGCCCTGATTTTCGTGAGGTCTGTCGGTTCGTCGTCCGCCAACCTGCTTGGCAGGTCCGCCAGTTCGTCCAGCAAGTCCTCTGCCAGTTGGCGCAGGTAGCGTGACGCTCGGTCCGGTGACGCGCCCGCCCGTCGCGGGGCCTCCGGGCCGCCCGCCGCCCTCCAGCGGGCGGCGATTCTGGCGGGTTCCCGGCCGTCCTGGGTCGCCTGGTGGAGTTCGTGGCCGAGCAGGTCCTCCGGCTGGACCCAGGTCAGTCGGAGCATCCCGGGCTCCTGAGCCGGGCGAACGCCCCTTCGTGGGAACGGCGTTGGCGAACGTCCCGTTCGAAGACCTCCCGGGTCACCTCGGTCAGCGTCCGGGCCGGTTCCCACAGGTCCAGGCGGCTCGCCTCCGCTACCGTCTTCGACCAGTCGGACGGCACCTCGGAGCCCAGGGCGCCGGCCAGGGCCCCCGCCATCGTGGCGATCGAGTCGCAGTCCCGGCCGTAGTTCACCGAACCCAGTACCGCGTGCCGGAAGTCGCCGCCCGCCACCGCCAACATGCCCAGCGCCACCGGGAGTTCCTCGATCGTGTGCAGCCGGGACGGGCGACGGGCGCCCAGCGACGGGTTGCGGTAGTCCGGGCCCACGGTGTCGTACGGCGTCACCGCCTCCCGCAGCGGTCGTAGCGCCGACTCGAAGTCCGAGTAACGGGAGGCCACTTCACACACCGTCTCGATCGCCGCCCGGGTGCCGTCCTTCGCGAGGGAGAGGCAGGTGCCGATCACGGAGTCGGGGGTCGCGTCCGGGGCGCAGGCCGCCGCCACTCCCGCCGCGAAGACCGCCGCCGCCTCCCTGCCGTACGAGGACTGGTGGGCGCCCGCGATGTCGAGGGCCTCGGCGTAGGCGCCCGCCGGGTTGGCCGCGTTGACCAGGCCGACCGGGGCCATGTACATCGCCGCACCGCAGTTGACGATGTTGCCGACGCCTGCCTCGCGGGGGTCGTTGTGGCCGTAGTGGAGCCTGGCCACCAGCCACTTCTCCGCGAGGAAGACGCGCTGGAGGGGGAGTGCCTCGGCCTCCAACTCCGGGATCCAGCGCGGGTTCGTCATCAGGTCGGGGACGAGGTGGTCGGCGATGGCGTAGGCGTCCAGGTGGTCGCGGACCTTGGCGTAGACGCGGATCAGCGCGTGGGTCATCAAGGTGTCGTCGGTGACGTGGCCGTCGCCCTTGTGGTACGGGGCGATCGGGCGGGCCGTGCGCCAGGCGTCGCCGTTCCAGGGGCCGACGATGCCGTGGACGCGGCCCGCGTGGCGTTCGAGGATCTGGTCGGGGGTGTAGCCCTCCACCGGGCCGCCGAGTGCGTCTCCTACGGCGGCGCCGACGAGGGCGGTTGTGATTCGGTCGTCCAGGCCCACTGCTTCTGTTTTGCTTTCTGGTGTTTTGGGGTTCATGTTGCGAATCATCCTCTTGGGGTGGTCCGTTGTGTGGCTTCCAGGAGTTCGGCGAGTTCCACCAGGTCGGTGCCCGTCAGGCGGGGGAGTGCGCAGCCGGAGAGGGTGCGGCAGGCGTCCCGCCAGGCCGTCGGGATCGCGGCGCCGCCGCCCAACGCGCCGGTCAGGGCGCCCGCGAGGGCCGGGGCCGAGTCCGCGACCCGGGAGAGGCAGGCCGCGGCCGGGACCGCTTCCGCGATCCTGCCGTGCGCGGCGGTCGCCAGTGCGAGGGCTACCGGGACCGTTTCGGCGGCGGCGATTCCGTAGCTGTAGACGTGGTCCACGATCTGGTGCTCCAGGAGCGGGACCAGGGCGAACGCGCCGTCTGCGCTGTCTGCGTCTTGGGCGAGCTTCAGCGCGTGGCGGGTGTTGCGGCCGATCTCCGTGTACTCGGGCAGTTCGGCGAGGGCCGCCCGCACGCAGGCCTCGACCTCCTCGCCGGCCAGCGCGAGTGCGAGGGCCGCCGCCATCGCCCTGGCGCCGTGGACGCCGTCGCCGTCCTGGGTGTAGCGGGCGTCGAACTCGGCGAGTTCGGCGGCGAGTCGGGGGTCGCCGGGGTGGGCTACGGCCAGTACGCATGCCCGTACGCAGGCCGCGTCGTCGAAGTAGTGCGGGTTGTCGTGGCCGGTGGCGGGTGGGCGTAGGCCGGCGGCGAGGTTGCCGAGGCCGGCGCGTACGGAGATGCGGGCGCGGAGGGGGAGTACCGCGGACTCGACCTCGGGGGCTCGGTCCGCCGCGGCGGCGACCTCGCTGGCGACCGCGTTCCAGGAGAGGTCGATGGCGGCGCGGGCCCGGCGTTCGCGGCTGAGGTCGCCGAGGACGGTGTCGTCGCCGGCGCGGAGGAGGGCCTCGGCTGCGAAGGCCGCCCACTCGGCGTCGTCTGAGGGGCCGAGGCGGAGGGGTTCCGGGGGTTGGTTGAGGGCGATCGGGACGGGGAGGGTGGTCGTCGCGTTCTGTTCGGCGAAGGTGTCCAGTTCGCGGGTGAGGCGGCGGGTCCAGTCGGGCATGCGGGCGGCTCGGTGGCGGGCGGCGGGCCAGCCGGCGGCGTCGCCTGCGGCTAGGCCTAGGAGTAGGCCCTCGATTCTGCGGGGGGTGGTCATGGGGGGACCTCGGCTTCGGCTCGGGTGGAGTTTTTTCGCCCCCGCCGCCCCTACCCGTCCCATCCCTTCCTGGGGGCTGCCGCCCCCAGACCCCTGCTTGTCCTCAAGCGCCGGACGGGCGGGGGGGGGGGGGCGGGGGGGGGGGGGGGGGGCCGGGGGGGGGGGGGGGGGGGT
>NZ_PJME01000079.1 GCF_002954775.1 Streptomyces geranii | reverse complement strand
GTCTGGGGCGCGGGGGTTCTTGGCTCAGAGGCGGCGGCGTCGCTGCGGGGGTTCATGGCTCAGAGGCGGGGGTCTGGGGCGCGGAGGCGCAGGGGGCTTGGGGGGACAGGGGGCTTGGGGCGAGCCGTGCGTGACGGGCTTCGGGGAGCTTCGGGAGCAGGGGCTTCGGGGCACGGCGGGCATGAGGGCGGTTCGGTGCGTGGCGGCGTGACGGTCGGGTCCGCCGGGTCCGCCGCGTCTGGCGGGTCCGGCGAGTTCGCCGGGTCCGGCAGATCTCGCAGGTTCGCAGGGTCTGGAGGGTCTGGAGGGTCTGGAGGGTCCGGCAGATCTCGCGGGTTCGCCGGGTCCGGCGCGTCCGGCAGGTCTCGCGGGTCCGGCAGGTCTCGCGGGTCCGGTGTGGGGGCGTTCGGCGTGTGAGACGTGGGTTGCCCTGGAGGGCGCGGGTCGGCAAAGGTATGGCTGTACGCCATTGGATGCCAGGGAGGCCCTCGTGACGAACGCCGGACGACGACCGCTCATCGGCGTCAGCACGTATCTGGAGGCCGGTGCGCGCTGGGGGGCGTGGGAGCTGCCCGCGGCGCTGCTGCCGGCCGGGTATCCGCGGCTCGTGCAGCGGGCCGGCGGTATCGCCGCGATGCTTCCGCCGGACGACCCGGCCCACGCCGCCGCGACGGTCGCCCGGCTCGACGGGGTCGTGATCGCGGGCGGTCCCGACGTCGATCCGGCCCGGTACGGCGCCGAGCGCGACCCCCGTACTGGACCGGCCGCCGAGGCGCGAGACGCGTGGGAACTGGCGCTGATCGAGGCGGCGTTGGCGTCCGGGACGCCGTTGCTGGGCATCTGCCGGGGCATGCAACTGCTGAACGTCTCCCTGGGCGGGACGCTGGTGCAGCACATCGACGGTCACGCGGTGACGCCCGGCGTCTTCGGCCGCCACTCCGTGAAACCGGTACCGGGCACGCTGTACGCGGAGGCGGTACCGGAGGAGACGTCGGTACCGACGTTCCATCACCAGGCGGTGGACCGGCTGGGGAGGGGACTGGTGGCGTCGGCGTACGCGGAGGACGGGACGGTGGAGGCGGTGGAGGTGGCGGAGTCGGGTGCGGGGTGGGTGCTGGGGGTGCAGTGGCATCCGGAGATGGGTGAGGACTTGCGGGTGATGGACGCGTTGGTGGGGCACTCCAGCCCGTCCGGCGTCTGAGGACGAGGCCGTTCAGGCCGACAAGCGGGGGTCTGGGGGCGCAGCCCCCAGGGATGGGACGGGTAGGGGCGGCGGGGGCGAAGAAAAGCCCCTACCCCCGCGTCAACCCCAGCAACTCCCGAGCCGGCCCCACCGGCCGATGCCCCACCGGCCACACCGCCCGCAGCTCCCGATCCAACCGCACCCCCGCCAACGGCACACACACCAACCGCCGAGTCGACAACTCCTCCCCCACCGCCAGCTCACTCAACACCGCCGGCCCCGCCCCACCCACCGCGGACGCCTTCACCGCGGTCGTCGACGACAGCTCGATCAGCGGACGCGCCAACCCACCCAACGCCGTGTCCAGCACCTGCCGCGTCCCCGACCCCTCCTCCCGCAAAATCAACGGCGTAGCCGCCAACTCCTCCGCCCCCACCGGCTTCCGCCGCCGTGCCCACGGATGCCCCGGCGCCGTCACCACGATCAGCCGGTCCTTCGCGACGACCACCGAGTCCAGCCCGCTCGGCACCCCCGTGCCCTCCACGAAGCCGAGGTCGGCCTCGTCGGCCAGGACCCGCTCGGCCACCGTCGTCGAGTTCCCGGCGAGCAGCGACACCGCCGTCTCGGGACGCAGCGCCCGCAGGGCGAGCAGCCAGCCCGGCAGCAGGTACTCGGCGATCGTCATGCTCGCCGCCACCCGCAGCCGGGAGTCGCGCCGCGTCCGCAACGCCTGCGCGCCGACATCGAACGCCTCCGCCGCCTCCACGACCCGCCGCGCCCAGTCGGTGACGAGCACACCGGCATCGGTGAGCCGCGACCCGCGCGGCGAACGGTCCACCAGGGCAAGACCCAACTGCCGCTCCATCGACCGGATACGGCTGCTCGCGGCCGGCTGCGTGACCCCCAGCTCCTGCGCCGCCCGGCCGAGGCTCCCCAGCCGCGCCACCGCAAGCAGCAGCTCCATCGCGCCGAGATCCGGCACCCGGTGCGCGACCCCCGCCGACCGCGAGGCCCTGCCCTCCGCCCTGCCCGCCACATCACCCATAGATCCAGCTTATGTCCTCATACAACCGAACCCCCTGGTGACCGCCCCCACCCCGAGCGACCGTGAGGACATGGCCACCGCAGCCCCCGCAGTCCCCCGCACACTCCCCCGGACCCAGTCCCGAACCCTCCGGCCCCTCCCCCTCGACACCCTCCGCGCCCTCCGCCACCTCGGCCCCAACTGGTACGCCCCCGTCATGGGCACCGCCATCGTGGGCACCGCGGGCGCCGGGCTCCCCGGCGCGGACGGCGTCCCTGGACTGCGTACCGTCTGCACGGCCTTCTGGGCCCTCTCCCTCGCCCTCCTCCTCGTGCTGCTCTGCGCCCGGGCCCTGCACTGGATCCACCACCACGACCAGGCCCGCGCCCACCTCCGCGACCCGGCGACGGCGCCCTTCTACGGCTGTCTCGCGATGGCCCTCACCGCCGTCGGGGGCGGTGCCCTGGTCGTCGGCCGGGACTGGATCGGGCTTCCGGCCGCCGTCGCCCTGGACGCCGTCCTGTTCGGCGCCGGGACGGTCGTCGGACTCGTCGCCGCCGTCGCCGTCCCGTACCTCCTGGTCGTACGAGGCGGTGCCGCCAGCCCCGTATGGCTGCTCCCCGTCGTCGCGCCCATGGTGTCCGCGGCGCTCGGCCCGCTGCTCGTGCCCCATCTCCCGCCGGGGCAGTGGCGGTCGACCCTGTTCGTCGCCTGTCTCGCCATGTTCGGGCTGAGTCTGCTCGCGACGCTCGTGATGCTGCCGCTCGTCCTCGCCCGGCTCGTCTCGACGGCCTCGCCGCTCCCCCTCGCGCTCACCCCGACGCTGTTCCTGGCGCTGGGCCCGCTCGGCCAGTCCACCACCGCCGCCGGCCACTTCGCCGACCTCGCCCCCGGAGTCGTCCCCGTCCCACAGGCCACCGCCGCTGCCGCAGCCGTCCTCTACGGCGTCCCCGTGATGGGCTTCGCGCTGCTGTGGCTCGCCCTCGCCGGTGCGCTGGTGCTGCGCGCCCGGCGCCGGGGCATGGGCTTCTCGATGACGTGGTGGGCGTTCACCTTCCCGGTGGGCACCTGTGTCACCGGCGCGGCGAGCCTCGGCCGGCACACCGGACTGGCCGTCCTCGACGTCCTCGCGATCGCCCTGTACGTCCTGCTCGTGGCCGCCTGGAGCGGCGCAGCCGCCCGTACCGTCCGGGGCCTGGTCAGCGGTGAGCTGCTCGCAGGGCCTCGCCCAGCACCCGGGGCGCCTCGGCCAGTGACGGCCCGTACCAGGTGAGGTGGCGTCCGCTGACGAGCGCGCAGGGCACCCCCGCGAACGCCTCGGGCCCGTCCTCGGCCGTGAAGCGGTACGGCTCGTCGGGCAGGACCACCATCCCGGGCCTCGCAGCGGCCACCAACTCCTCGATCGGCACCCGCGGATAGCGCTCGGCGTGGCCCGCGTACGCGTTGTCGACGCCCAGTCGCGCCAGCACGTCACCGGCGAAGGTGTCCCGCCCGACGACCATCCAGGGCCGCCGCCAGACCGGCACGACCGCGGTCGTACGATCGCCGGTCGCCGTCGGCCACCAGCGCTCCGGCGCCGACCATGCCGTCTCCGCCTCGTCCAGCCACCGGGGGCGGGTGTCCGCCCCGCACGCGGTCACCACGCGCTCCAGTTCGCGGAAGGCCTGCGGCACGTCCCGTACCTCGGTGAGAAGCACCTCCACGCCCGCCTCGCGCAGGGCGGCGAGGTCGGGTTCGCGGTTCTCCTCCTCGTTGGCGACGACCAGGTCGGGGGCGAGCGCGACGATCCGTTCGACCTTGGGGTTCTTGGTGCCGCCGACGCGCTCGACGCCGTCGCCGAGGTCGGCCGGGTGGCTGCACCAGTCCGTCACCCCGACCAGGACGCCGGGCAGCGTGACCGCCACCGCCTCCGTCAGGGACGGCACCAGCGAGATCACCCTCATGGCAGCGTGCTCACAGTCACGGTTCTCGTGGTCACGTTTCTCATGGTCGCGTCGCCCGCCTCAGCGGCGGCCTTCCTGCACCGCCTCGATGTGCTCGCCCACCGCCACCACGATCACCCGGGTGTCCGGCACGGTCGCCCGCCAGCGGTGCCGCACCCCGCCCGTCAGGTACAGGGTGTCCCCACGGCCGAGGCGATACGCGCGGCCCTCCGCCTCCACCTCGACGGCGCCGTCGGCGACGTACATCAACTCGTCGTTGCGGTGCTGGAATTCGCGGCCGGCGTCGTGGTCGCCGATGAACTCCATGGCGTGCAGCTGCTGGTGACCGCGGACCAGGGAGCGCACCCGGGGCTCGTCGGGGTCCGGTTCGAGGGCGTCCGCGACGACGACGTCGACGCTGCACGCCGGGTCGGCCGCCGCGAGGAGTTCGACCGCGGTGGTGCGCAGGGCGTCGGCGACCTTCTCCAGGGAGCTGCGGCTCGGCCGCGCCCGTTCGTTCTCGATCTGGCTCAGGAAGGGCACCGACAGGCCGCTGCGCTCGGCCACGACGGCGAGGGTCAGCTCCAGCGCCCGGCGCCGCCGCCGGACGGCCGCGCCCACCCGAAGGGGCTGTTCTTTGTGGTCGCCCATCGCTCCGGCTCCCTCCTCGGCTCGTCGTAGCGTCCTGGTTGCGTACGTCCCATCACAGCGCATCGCGCCGCGTGTTCGGTGGCTGTTCGCCGGATCGACCCCGAAGCGTGCACGACGCGTTCCCTGATGAGTTCCTTGCACCCTACGCATGTTCGTCAAACCGTTTCATGCGCCCGTCACATCGGTGCCACCCCGGGTCGGGTGCGACCCTCACGGTTCGCGCCAGTCGAGAAGCCCCCCGGCCGCTTCGGGCGTCGCCACGCGCGCGCGTGCGACGGAGCTGACCAGCGGGACCGGCCTTCGCGGCGGCCGGGTCAGGGGGAGGACATCGCGCTCCGTGGTTGTCCGAATCCCTCTCGTACACGGAACGCGCCCGTCCGTCCCGTCGCCCCGTCCTCACGGCGGCCCGGCGGCCCGCCGTCCCGGCTTCCGGAAACGCCGAGAGGGGTGGGCCTCGCCGGAAAACACCCGCACACGCGCGCGTGCCTTCCGGTTCGACCCACCCCTCCTTGAGCGGCTCCCTCAGTTGTTCGATACCCCGTTGGCACCGGTCTTCCCCTCACCGGCGCCGGTGGGTGCCCATTTCTCGGCGAGTCCGGGGTTCTTCTTGAGCCAGGTGCGGACGGCGTCCTGCTCACTGCCCTTGCCCGCCCGCTGGATGCCGGCCTCCAGACCGGTGAGCTGCTCCTCGGTCATGGAGAAGTCCTTCAGCCAGGCGCCGACCTCGGGGTTGTCGTCGGCGAAGCCCTCGCGGGCGAGCGTGTGCACGCCGTCGCCCTTGCCCCAGGCGCCCTTCGGGTCCTTGAGCTTCTTCAGGTCGTAGTCGCTGTACGCCCAGTGCGGCGACCAGAGGGTCACGGCGATGGGTTCCTTCTTGGCGTACGCGCGCTTGAGTTCGGCCAGCATGGCCGGGGTGGAGCCGTCGACGACCTGGTACTCGTCGCCGAGGCCGTACTCCCCCAGGACCTTGTCCTTGAGGAGGCCCATCATTCCGGCGCTCGGCTCGATGCCGACGATCCGGCCCTTGAACTTCGACGACTGTCCCTTGAGGTCGGCGAGCGAGTCGACGCCCTTCACATAGGACGGGACGGCCAGCTCCAGGGAGGTGGGGCCGTACCACTTGCCGAGGTCTTCCAGCTGGTCGCCGTACTTCTTCCAGTACTCGGCGTGGGTGACGGGCAGCCACGAGTCCGTCTGGAAGTCGATCTGGCCGGTGGCCAGGCCCGTGTAGAGCGGCCCTGCCGCGTACTGGGTGGTCGTGACGTCGAAGCCGCGCTCCTCCAGCAGCTCCTTCCACAGGAACGTCGTGGCGATGCCCTCGTCCCAGGGGATGTAACCAATGGTGACCTTCTTGCCCTGACCCACGTCCGTGCCGGTCGCCCGGCTGTCCTGCGCGGAGGAGCCGAAGACGCCGAGCCCGCCCGCGACGAGCGCCAGGACGAGCACGCCGGCCAGTGCCATGGCGGGGCTGGGGCGGTGGTTCCAGACCTTGGCGTTGCCCGCGGTACGGGCCTTCGCGGCGGCGCGGCGGCCCAGCGGGGAGATCTGGGCGCCGAGCGCGCCGGTCATCCGGTCGAGGTAGATGGCGAGGACGACGATGCCGAGCCCCGCCTCGAAGCCGAGGCCGATGTCGAGCTGGCCGATGGCCTCGTTGACGGCGCCGCCGAGGCCGCCGGTACCGACCATGCCCGCGATGACGACCATGGACAGGCCGAGCATGATGACCTGGTTGACGCCCGCCATGATCGTCGGCAGCGCAAGCGGCAGCTGCACGCGCAGCAGGGTGTCGCGGGGCGGGGTGCCGAACGCCTCGGCGGCCTCGACGAGTTCGGCGTCGACCTGCCGGATGCCGAGTTCGGTCATACGTACGCCCGGGGCGAGCGCGAAGATCAGGGTGGCGACGACGCCCGCCGGGACGCCCATCCCGAAGAACAGGATCGCCGGGATCAGCAGCACCATCGACGGCATCGTCTGGAGCAGGTCCAGGACGGGCCGTACGACGGCGCTGACCGTCCGCGAGCGGGCCGCCCAGATGCCCAGCGGGATCGAGATCACCAGGGCGATCAGGGTGGCGACGAGCACCAGGGAGAGCGTCGACATGGCCTTGTCCCACAGGGCCATCGAGTCGACGAGCGCGAATCCGGCGAACGCGAGGACGCCCGCGACGAGGCCGCGCAGCCACCAGGCGGCCACCGCGAGGATGCCGGCCAGGAGGAGCGGCTCGGGGGCGGTCAGCACCGCGTCGATGCCGTCGTAGAGGCCCTCCACGACCGTCTTGATCGCGTCGAAGAGCCAGGACATGTGGTCGACGAGCCAGCTGACGCCGTCGTCGACCCAGTCGCCGAGCTGGATCCTAGGCACCGGCGGTCACCTTCCCCCCGCGCGCGGTGTGCGCATCGTGCGAGCCGGTACAGGACTCGGGGTCCCCCTGCCGGTCGCCGAGGAAGCCGAGGAGGCGCCGGCTCGGTACGACACCGACCAGTTCGCCGTCCTCGTCGAGCACGGCGACCGCGTGCGGCACGCGCGCGCTGAGGGCGCACAGTTCGGTGAACGGCGAGTCGGGCGTCGCCGTCGGGCAGTCGCAGTCGGCCTCGTCGCCCTGGGTCTCCGGGTCCATGACGGCGCCCGCGGTGAGGACGCGGGAGCGGTCGACGTCCCTGGTGAAGGAGGCGACGTAGTCGTTGGCGGGGCGGACCAGGATGTCCTCCGCGGTGCCCGTCTGGACGATGCGGCCGTCGCGCATGACCGCGATGCGGTCGCCCAGGCGCATGGCCTCGTTGAGGTCGTGGGTGATGAACACGATGGTCTTCTTCAGGGTCTTCTGGAGTTCCAGGAGCTGGTCCTGCATGTCCCGGCGGATCAGCGGGTCGAGCGCGCTGAACGACTCGTCCATGAGCAGCAGATCGGCGTCGGTGGCGAGCGCGCGGGCCAGGCCCACGCGCTGCTGCATACCGCCGGACAGCTCGTCGGGCCACGAGTCCTCCCAGCCGGCCAGACCGCACAGGGCGAGCGCCTCGCCGGCGCGACGCTCGCGCTCGGCGCGGGGCACGCCCTGCACGGCCAGTCCGTACGCGGCGTTCTCGCGGACGCTGCGGTGCGGGAAGAGCGCGAAGTGCTGGAAGACCATGCTGATCTTGTTCGCCCGTACGGCGCGCAGCTCGCGGTCGCCGAGCGCGGTCAGGTTCTCGCCCTCGAAGCTGACGTGTCCGGAAGTGGGTTCGAGCAGGCCGTTGAGCATGCGCAGCAGCGTCGACTTGCCGGAGCCGGACAGGCCCATGACGACGAAGATCTCGCCCGGCTCCACTCGGAAGGACGCGTCGATGACGGCGGCCGTGGTGCCGTCCTCACGCAGTTCGTCGCGGTCGGTTCCCTGTTCGAGCCGTTTCACCGCGTCCTGGGGTCGTCTGCCGAACACCTTGTACAGATGCTCGGCCTCAAGCCTGGATGACAAGGGTGCTCCTCGGTCGTGTCTTTCCGTTACGAGGGTTGCGTGGGCAACCGTTCGTCCTGGCCGCGCCTGCCCGTGCCCGACGTGGGCAAACGGGCGAGTGGGCCAGTTCACAAGGCCTCCGCAGGAGCAACACGGACCTCGGGCACGGGTGACCCGGAGTGACTGTCAGTGGCGTACGGCATGATGCGAGGCGTGACCGGACGACTGATGCTCCTCGACACCGCCTCGCTCTATTTCCGCGCCTACTTCGGCGTCCCGGAGTCCGTGAAGGCTCCGGACGGCACGCCGGTGAACGCCGTGCGCGGGCTGCTCGAATTCATCGACCGCCTGGTCAAGGACCACCACCCGGACCACCTGGTGGCCTGCATGGACGCGGACTGGCGTCCGCAGTGGCGGGTCGACCTGATCCCCTCGTACAAGGCCCACCGCGTCGCCGAGGAGCGCGAGCTGGGGCCCGACGAGGAGGAGATCCCGGACACCCTGTCGCCGCAGGTGCCGATCATCGAGGCGGTGCTGGACGCGCTCGGGATCGCACGCGTGGGCGTCGCGGGCTACGAGGCGGACGACGTGATCGGCACGTTCACCGCGCGGGCCGAGGGCCCCGTGGACATCGTCACCGGCGACCGGGACCTGTACCAGCTGGTCGACGACGCGCGCGGGCGGCGGGTCCTGTACCCGCTCAAGGGCGTGGGCACCCTGCAGCTGACCGACGAGGCATGGCTGCGCGAGAAGTACGGCGTGGACGGGCGGGGGTACGCGGATCTGGCGCTGCTGCGCGGCGACCCGAGCGACGGCCTGCCGGGTGTGCCCGGCATCGGCGAGAAGACGGCCGCGAAGCTGCTCGCCGAGTTCGGCGACCTGGCCGGGATCATGGCGGCGGTCGACGATCCGAAGGCGAAGCTGACGCCGTCACAGCGGAAACGGCTCGACGAGGCACGGCCGTACGTCGAGGTCGCGCCCAAGGTCGTGCTGGTCGCGGGGGATGTCCCGCTGCCCGACGTCAACACGGCGGTGCCGCGTACTCCCCGCGACCCCGAGGCGCTCGACGCGCTCGCCGCCCGCTGGGGACTTGGCGGTTCGCTGGAGAGATTGCTCACGACACTGGGAAGGTGAGGCGCAGCTTCCGCGGGGCGAGGCACCATGTACTCGTGCCCCACCATCAGGCACGACGCCCTCGCCCGACGAGAACGACATCCTCACTCCAGAGAACATCACTCTCTTTTTGAGAAGTCTTCACTGAACAAAACATCTCGGGCAACAGGGAATTCCAAGGGGGAGATGCTAACTTAGGTAAGCCTAAGCAATGGGAACAGGGAGGCCGTCATGGCAGAGCGCCCGGAACGCAGGGCTCCGAAGACCCACTCCGCGCAGGTCGTCCGCACCGAGCGGCTGACCCCGCACATGCAACGCGTGGTCCTGGGCGGCGACGGTCTCGCCGAGTTCACGGCCGGCACCCGCACGGACCATTACGTGAAACTGCTGTTCCCGGCCGAGGGCGTGACCTACCCGGAGCCCTTCGACATGCAGCGCGTCCGCGCGGAGTTCCCGCGCGAGCAGTGGCCGGTGACCCGCACGTACACGGTGCGCGCCTGGGACCCCGAACTGCGCGAGCTGACCCTCGACTTCGTCCTGCACGGCGACGAGGGCATCGCCGGCCCCTGGGCGATGCGCGTCCAGCCGGGCGAGACGGTCTACTTCGGCGGCCCCGGCGGCGCCTACGCCCCCGACCCGGAGGCCGACTGGCATCTCCTCGTCGGCGACGAGAGCGCGCTGCCCGCCATCGCCTGCGCCCTGGAGTCGCTGCCCGACGGCGCCAAGGCGTACGCCTTCGTGGAGATCGCCGGCCCCGAGGAGGAGCAGAAGATCGACTCGGACGTGGACGTCCGCTGGCTGCACCGCGGCGAACGCCCCCTGGGCCAGGCCCTCGTGGAGGCCGTACGCGCCCTGGAGTTCCCGGCCGGCCGCGTGCACGCCTTCGTCCACGGCGAGGCGGCCTTCGTGAAGGAGCTGCGCAAACTGCTGCGGGTGGAGCGCGAGATCCCGCGCGAGGACCTCTCGATCTCCGGCTACTGGCGCCTCGGCCACAACGAGGACGGCTGGCAGGCGTCGAAGCGGGAGTGGAACGCGCAGGTCGAGGCGGAGCAGGAGTCCGCCGAACCGGCGGCTTCCTGAGCACCGCCGACGCCCTGTGCCCGTCGGCGACTTCCCGACGAACACCGGCGATCCCCTGAGCACCCGGCGGCTTCCCACCCGCCGGTGAGTCACCGGGGCCCGCACGAACCCGGGCCCCGCTCACCGGCGGGCGCCACGGCCAGCGCATGCCCCCGCCGCACTGAGCGCACACCCCTCCCCGGACCGGCGACAACGGCCTCGAACTCCCCGCCCCCGCACCCCAGTTGGCGGGTGGAGATCGCCCGCGCCACACTTCACCACGTCCGGAAAGCACCGGACGGAAACGCTCGCCGAGCCACCGGCACGCCGCCGAGCCGAACCGACTGAACCACCCCCCGCCCGCTCCTCCCCCCCCCTCCCCCAGTTGCCCGATCGCCCGGTCGCCGCCGGCGCGTGAGGACTTGGGCCCCGCCTCGACACGGCGGCGACATCCCTGCGAAACAGCGCCTCCCTAATTTCTGTCACCCGACAGGAATTACGCGCCGAAGGCAGGTCCCGCCGTGACGACCACCGCTGACCCCGACGTACGCCCCGACCCGCCGGAGCCGTCCGCCGACGGCTCCCTCGCCGAGTTCGGCTACCGCCAGGAACTGCACCGCAGCCTCGGCCGGTACGCCTCGTTCGCGGCCGGGTTCTCCTTCATCTCCGTCCTGACCACCGTCTTCCAGTTCTTCGCCTTCGGGTACGCGTTCGGCGGCCCCGTCTTCTTCTGGGCCTGGCCGGCCGTGCTGATCGGCCAGTTGCTGGTCGCCGCGTGCTTCGCGGAACTGGCGGCGCAGTACCCGATCTCCGGCGCGATCTACCAGTGGTCGTCGCGGCTCTCCAACCTCACCTTCGGCTGGTTCGCCGGCTGGATCATGGTGATCGGGCAGATCGTGGTGGTCGCGGCGGCGGCGCTCGCCCTCCAGGTCGTCCTGCCGGCGATCTGGTCCGGCTTCCAGCTCGTCGGCGACGACCCGGCCCCCACCTCGGCGAGCGGCGCGGCGAACGCGGCGATCTGGGGTGTGGTCCTGCTGGCCCTGACGACGTTCGTGAACGTCATCGACAACCGCGCGATGTCCCTGATCAACCGTATCGGCGTGACCGCCGAGATCATCGGCGCGATCCTGATCGTCGTCCTGCTGCTGACCCACTCCGAGCGCACGCCGGGCATCACCTTCCACACCGGTACGGCCCTGGAGTCGGGCCTGTTCGGGGCGCTGCTGGTGGGCTCGTTCACGGCGGCGTACGTGATGATCGGGTTCGACAGCGCGGGCGAGATGAGCGAGGAGACGCGGAACCCCCGGCGTACCGCGCCCCGCACGATCCTCACCGCGCTGGCCTCGGCGGGCCTGCTGGGCGGTCTGATCATCCTGGCGGGTCTGCTCGCCGCCCCGAGCCTCACCGACGGCCGGCTCGGCGTCGAGGGCCTGAGCTACGTCCTGACGAGCAGCCTCGGCGACGGGGTGGGCCGCGCGCTGCTGGCCGACGTGGTGGTGGCGATAGCGGTGGCGACCCTGGCGATCCAGACGTCGGCGTGCCGGATGCTGTTCTCGATGGCCCGGGACGGCCAGCTCCCCTTCTCGGCCCGCCTCGCCAAGGTCAACCCGCGCACGGGCATGCCGAGCGCGCCGGCCCTGGTGGTGGGCGTCCTGGCGGCGGCCCTGCTCCTCCTCAACTTCGCGTCCCCGGAGGCGTTCCTGGCCATCGGCACCACATGCATAGTGATGCTGTACCTGGCGTACGCGATGGTGACGGGCCCGCTGCTCGTACGACGCCTGAAGGGCACGTTCACCACGACCGGCACCGACGAGACGGGCAAGCCCCTCTTCTCCCTGGGCCGCTGGGGCATCCCGGTCAACATCCTGGCCCTCCTCTACGGCCTCCTCATGACCGTCAACCTGGCCTGGCCGCGAGCGGCGGTGTACGACCCGGCGGGCGGGCACTGGTACTTCCAGTGGTTCACGGTGCTGTTCCTGGCGGGCACGGTCGGGGGCGGGGTGGTGTACCGCCTGGTGCGCGCCCGGCGCAGGAACCCCGCAGTTGCCGCACCCGGGGCGCACTGAGCGGCCGGGAGGTGTGAGACCGCGCATTCGCAGGTCAGGGGGTGCACTCCGTGCGCCGGGTCGCACGCCCTTTCCGGCGGCCGAAAACCAACGCATCGTGCGAGGTGGTGGTTTGTGAGGATGAGCTGACGGCATGTGAGGGTGCCCGAAGCCGAACCGAGAACGCAGGACCGACGTCAGCCATAATCGAACAGTTGACGAAACCCGTGGGGGCGTTGGAGGGTGGAGATGATCCACGGCCTCACCACCTGCAACACGACTGCGTCGGCGCAGAGTTCGCGGCGTACCGAGCACAGCGTGTAGTCCGTCCCGGCCGTCGGTCAGGTGCCACTGACGGCTCGATCCCACCTCGGGGCCTCCGATTCGGCGTGCCGCCTGAACCGGAGGCGCCGAAGCACGACTGTTCATGCCAGATGTTCATGCCAGATCTCGAACACGCGACAGGAGATCAGCAACCATGAGCACTTCCTCGTACGCGGTACCTGGCGCACGGCAGCGGAACACGGTCGGCCGGCTCGCCCTGTCGGCGCCCTCGGGGCCCGCCTCGCGGTTACCCTCCCGCCTCCACGCGCCCCCGGCGGCCGGCGGCCGGCACCGCCGGCCGAGGAGCGGTGCCGGTGGAGGCAGCCCGCGGACCGAGGGGGCACCGGATGGGTGACGCGCCGATCCTGACGAGCACGGCGGGCCTCGGAACACCTGAGCGGGCCGTACCGAGCCACGACCCCGCGAAGTGGCGCAATTCGATCGAGCACCTCCTGTCCGACCTCGACGCCCGGCCGCTGTCCCGCATGCTCTCCCACACGATCGAGGCGAAGGCCGCCAACGCCAGTCGGTCCCTGCTGGGATCGCCGAACTCGACTCTGGACATCCTTTCCGCCCCCGGCCTCCGGGCCCTGCGCGCCCTGTTGCGCCGTGAGCAGCGGGGGGTGAACTGGCAGACGCTCCTCGGCCGGGACACCGGCGGACTGCTCACCCTCGCGTGCGACCGGCTGGTGCGCGGTTCGGCGAGTCCGCCGCCGGTCGGGATACGGGAGGAACTCTCCGTCGGCCGGGCCGAGCAGTGGTGCCGGCGGGCCGTGGGCCATACGCCCCACTACTCGTTCGCGATGGAGATGTCGGGGCTGTTCACCGCGCTGTGCACCGATCCCGGGTCGAGCACCGCCCTCGAAGCCAAGAGCACGTTCCTGTGGGGCGTTCTGGCGGGAATCAGCGAGTACTACACGGGAGCCGCCCAGCACGGCGGCGAGATCGTCCGGCTCGCCCAGGACACGGTGGCCGCGTCCCGGGAGTGCGTGCGGCTGTACGGGGACGACGGCGAACTGGTGGTCGCCGCGCAGGTGGAGTGCGGGGCGGTCCAGTTCGTCGACAATCTGACCGGGATCCTTCAACTGCCCGCCCTCTTCAGCACCGAGGAGTACATCCGGATCAGGGGCGCCGACATCGGGGTGCACATCTACACCGTCCGCGACGACGTCTCGGAGCGTTTCCGGGAGATCGTCGACGAGGCCACGATGGTCGCCGTACTCGCCCATGACCTGATCGACGGGGGGCGGGACACCGACAACGGCAACCAGAACAACCTGAGCCTGCGGCTGCCCGACACGGAACAGCTCTGGGACATCCTGGAGGTCTGTCTGAGCCACACCTGCGCGGTCGCCGGACAGCAGTGGCAACGCGTGGTCGCGGGCTTCGTGGTGGGCACCTGCCTCTACGCACGCGGTGGCCGCGAACGGGTGCACGACGGCACCGAGACGACGGTGCGCAAGAAGCTCCGGCCGAGCACGGACTGGACGTACGCGCCCCGACTGGCCGACCACTTCTCCCGGGCCGAGTGCGGCTGTTCGGAGCAGGCCGGTCCGGTCGATGTCGGGAGGGAGCTGGACAGGCTCTACTCCGACAGTTCGACCATCGTGCGCGGCTGGCTCCAGGGCCGCTGGGACGCGCACTTCGACGTGGCGGATCTGCAGCGGCTCGCTCTCGCCTGCGCGGCGGCCGTACGGAACAACAGCACCCTGTTCTCCGGCCGGAACGGAGCGGAAGCGATCCCCTGAGCCGAGGCCGCCGCCTCGTACGCTTGATCGTGATGAGACGACGTACTCCGCCCCCGCCCTCTCCCCTGCCGCAGCGCGACGGGGTGGACCCGATGCGGGTGCGGTTGCCGCCCGGCGACGCGTGGGCGACCGTACGGGACCATCTCGTGGCGCGGCTGACGGCCGGTGCCGGGGTGATCGACGACATGCTGGACGCGGGGCGGATCGTGGACGCCGCCGGAAGTCCGGTGACACGGGACAGGGAGTACGTACCGGGCATGTTCGTGTGGTTCCACCGGGAGCTGCCCGACGAGGTGCGGGTGCCGTTCGCGGTCGAGATCCTCTACCGGGACGACCATGTGGTGGTGGCCGACAAGCCGCACTTCCTGGCCACCACCCCGCGCGGCAGCCATGTCACCGAGACCGCCCTGGCGCGGCTGCGGCGGGAGCTGGGCATCCCGGCGCTGGGCCCGGCGCACCGGCTGGACCGACTCACGGCCGGGCTGCTGCTGTTCACCGTGCGGCCCGAGGAACGCGGCGCGTACCAGTCGCTGTTCCGCGACAGACGGGTGGCGAAGGAATACGAGGCGGTGGCGCCGTACGACCCCGCGCTGGCCCTGCCGCGCACCGTGCGCAGCCGGATCGTGAAGGAGCGCGGGGTTCTGGCGGCTCGCGAGGTGGCGGGCGAGCCCAACGCCGAGAGCCGGGTGGAGCTGCTGGAGCACCGGGACGGGCGGGCCCGGTACCGGCTGACACCGCGTACCGGACAGACCCATCAACTGCGGGTGCACATGAGCGCGTTGGGGGTGCCGATCCTCGGCGATCCCCTCTATCCCGTGGTGACCGGCCCCGTGCCGGCCGGTGACTTCCGGCGCCCGCTCCAACTGCTGGCGCGGGCACTGGAGTTCACCGATCCGGTCACGGGGCGCGCACACCGGTTCGTCAGCCCGCGGACGCTGGCTGCCTGGTCGTCGTACGACGGGTGGGCCGGATAGCACAGGTGCCGGTCCGGCTCAGTCGCCGCGCCACCAGCGCAGGAGGCGCCGGAACACTCCCGGCGGACCCACCGGTTCGGGCGCCGGTACCGGTACCGGCGCCGGTACCGGCGCCGGTACCGGCTCGGGGGCCGGGGCCACGGGCTCCGGAGCCTCCTTCTTGCGCTGCGGTACGGCGGACTGCCAGGCGGCGGCACGCTGCGCGGGCACCGGGTGCGTGGGTCGCGCCAGGACGTCCTGCCCGGGCTTGGGGCCGAACTTCACCGGCAGTTCCACCAGGTGCTGGTTCGAGATGGACGCCTGCCAGCTCAACTCGTGCTCCTCGCAGGCGAGTTCGACGTCCGGAAGGCGGGTCAGCAGCGCGTCGACACCGACGTCGGCGATGGCACGGCCGATGTCCTGGCCCGGGCACTCGTGGGGACCACCGCTGAAGGCGAGGTGGGAGCGGTTGCCGTGCATGTTGGCCTTGACGTCGGGACGAACGCGCGGGTCGACGTTGCCCGGCGCGATACCCAGGAGGAGGCCGTCCCCCCTGCGGATGCGCCGGCCGCCCAGTTCGGTGTCCTGCTTGGCGAAGTAGCCCAGAAGGGCGCTGAACGGCGGCTCGTCCCACATGGACTGCTCGACCGCCTGGGGCACCGTCATCTGGCCGCCGTTGAGCTGGGCGCGGAACCGCGGGTCGGTGAGCACCACCCTCAGCACGTTGGCGAGGAGGTTGGCGGTGCTCTCGCAGGCGACGATCAGGACGAGGCGCAGGTGCTGACTGACCTCCTCGTCGGTGAGCCGTGCCGGATGGTTGATGAGATGGCTGGTGAAGTCGTCCCGGGGACTGGCCCGCCGCTCGACGGTGAGCCGGGTCAGGACGTCCATGATGTACGCGTTGCTGTCGATGGCGGTCGCCGTGCCCTTGGGCAGGTCACGGGCGGCCTCGACGAGCCGGTCGTTGTACTCGTCGGGCATGCCGAAGATCTCGCACATCACCAGGATCGGCAGATGCTCGGCGAACTGGCTCACCAGGTCGGCTCTGCCCTGCTCGCAGAACTGGTTGACGAGGTGCTGGGTCGCCCGGTTGATGTGGCGGCGCAGCCCCCGGTGGTCGATGGTCGACATGGCGCCGATGACCGCGCCGCGCAGCCGCAGGTGCTCGTCCCCCTCGGCGTGGCTGCAGAGCGGCTGCCAGGCGACGTGCGGCATGAGCGGGTGGTCCGGCTTGACCGTGCCGTCCTGCAAGGAGGTCCACAGCCGGGTGTCGCGGCTGTACTGCGAGGGGGTGCGCAGCATGTGCAGGTTCTCGCCGTGACCGAGCACCACCCAGATCGGCACGTCGTCGTGGAGCAGAGCGGGGGCGACCGGCCCGTGCTCGGCCCGCAGTTTCTCGTACACGGCCGCCAGGTCCTCGGCCTCGGGCCCGTACAGCCGGCGCAGGCCGCCGGGGCCCCCGGCGTGCGCGGGGCAGCCGGGGGGTGGGCTGAGGGCGGTGTCGTCCGTGCCGGTCGGGGTGTGGGGGTCAGGCGTCACGGTGATCGCTCCGAAAACTGAGGTGGATCCGGGGTCAGAAGGGTCAGAAGGGTTGGCAGAGTTGGATGAGTTGGATGAGTTGAGGGTGTGCCGGGTTGCCTACTGCCGCGCTCAGACCGACGCCTTCCGCATCTCCAGCGAGTGCAGGAACCGCATCAGCGTCATCAGCGTGTCCCGGCTGGAGGCGCGGCGCCGGGCGTCGCACTCGACGATGGGGATCTCCGGGGCCAGGTCGAGCGCCGAGCGCAGGTCCTCGACCGGGTAACGGGGGGCGTCCGGGAAGGAGTTGACGGCGATGACGAAGGGGACGCCGCGTTCCTCCAGGCGCCCTATGACGTCGAAGCTCACTTCCAGGCGCCGGGTGTCGATCAGGACGACCGCGCCCAGGGCGCCCTCGAACAGGCCGTTCCAGAGGAACCAGAAGCGTTCCTGGCCGGGGGTGCCGAACAGGTAGAGCACCAGCTGGTCGGTGATGCTGATGCGGCCGAAGTCCATGGCCACGGTGGTCGCGGTCTTGGAGTCGGAGCCGTAGTTGTCGTCGACGCCGATGCCGGCCTGCGTCATGGTCTCTTCGGTGGTCAGCGGCCTGATCTCGCTGACCGAACCGACCATGGTCGTCTTGCCGACGCCGAATCCGCCCACGATCACGATCTTCACCGCGGCCTGGGTGGAGTGCGGCAGGCGGTCCTCGGTCCGTGGACCCGTGATGGTGTCAGAGCCTTTGAAGTCCATGCATCACCGCTTCGAGGAGGGAACGGTCGGCGAGCGACTGGCGGATCAGCGGGTCGCGCGCCTGGACCAGTTCGGCCGTCAGCAGCTCGGTGAGCAGGACGGTCACCACGCTGAACGGCAGGTTGAGATAGGCCGACAGCTCGGCCACGGACAGGGGGGCCTTGCACAGCCGGAGCAGCGCCGACTGCTCCGGCGGGGCGGAGGGCGTGGGCTCGGCGCACGCCACGATTAACGTGACGAGGTCGAGGGAGGCGCGCTCGCCGCCCTGGGCGGCGCCCGTGAGGACGTAGAGCCGCTCGGGGTTCTTCCGCTCCCCCTCCTGGCCCTCCTGACCCCCTTGGCCTTCCTGGCCCTCCGTGTTCTGCGTGCCCGCCGGGCCCGGCTCGGCCTTCGTGACGGCCGGGCGGAGAAGGGGCGGCGGCTCCGGGGGCGGTTCCTGCTTGATCGGGTAGCGCCGTCGGCGCTGCGGAGGAGTCATACGGTCTGACCGTTCCGCCGGGGCGGACTGGTGAGGTGCTCGCCGATCCGGATGACGAGGTCCCGCATGTGGTGGCTCATGCTGCCGGGTTCGGCGACCACGTCGGCGAGGACCGCCAGGTAGGCGTTGGGGCCGGCCGCCATCAGGTAGAAGTAGCCGCCGGTGACCTCGATGATGACCATGCGCATCGTGCCGTCGCTGTCCGGGATCTCGTGCGCGACGGCGCCCGCGAGACTCTGCAGCCCGGCACACGCGGCGGCCACCCGGTCGGCGGCGTCGGGGTCGCCGCCGTAGCGGGCGATGCGCAGGCCGTCGGCGGAGAGCACCACGATCTGCTGGACACCCGGCACGCCGTCGGCGAGCGACTTGAGCATCCAGTCGAAGTTGGCTCGCTGCGAGATCACTTGAGGTCCCTCTCGTCGTCGGCCTCAGCGTGGGCCGGCTGCTGGTTGGTCGCACTGGGTGCGGTCGGGTCTTCCCGGTGGCCGCCGAAGGCCGCCGGGTCGTCCGGGTGGCCGTCGAAGGCCGTGGAGCCGCCCGGGAACGACGGGGCGTCGCCGGGGAAGGCCGTGAAGCCGGACGCGTCGTCCGCGAACGCGGTGAAGTCGGCCGCGTCGTCCGGGTGGCCGGACAGCGTCGTCGGGTCGTCGGGGTTCCTGGTGAAGGCCGTCGGGTCCGGGTCGCCCCTGAGTCCCTCCATGAACGCCTCGACCCACAGGCCCGGCAGGGGCTCGTCGTCCTTGGGCTTCTTCTGGGACTCGGGCTCCCACAGCTTCCGCAGCTCCGGGTCGGCCTCCATCTCGGCCTCGGCGGCGGCTGCGCGGGCGTACCGCTCGCTGAGCGGGGTCTTGACCCGGCTGCGCCGCTGGGGCAGGCCGTTCTCCGTCCACTCGGTGACCTCCGGGATGTCGTCCTCCATGGACACGGAGGCCGGGATGCGCGGGCCGGTGGTGGGGCGGCGCTTCTTGGGCGGGCGCTTGGGTCCTTCCAGCGCGCCGGCCTCCGCCTTGCGCGCCGAGGCGGCGCCGATGCCGTGGGCGAGCCCCGCGGCGGGGTCGGTGGTGAGCATCTCCGACGGCACGACCAGGATCGCGCGGACACCGCCGTACGCGGACTGCCTGAGCGAGATCTGCATCTTGAACGCCTCGCACAGCCGTCCTACGACCGCGAGGCCGAGCCGCGGTGCCTCGCCGAGGTCGTTGAGGTCGAAGCCGGCCTGGGCGCGGGCGATCATGTCCTCGGCGCGCTGCCGGGACTCCTCGGTGAGGCTGACGCCGGCGTCCTCGATCTCGATGGCGATACCGGTCTGCACCTCGGTCGCCGTGACGTGCACCTTGGTGTGCGGCGGCGAGTAGCGCGTGGCGTTGTCGAGGAGTTCGGCCGCCGCGTGGATGACCGGCTCGACGGAGTTGCCGTCGACGTTGACCTTCGCGATCGAGGTCAGGTCGATCCGGCGGTACTCCAGGATGCGCGACATCGCGCCGCGCAGCACGCTGTACAGCGCGACGGGCTCGGGCCACTGGCGTCCTGGCCGGCCGCCGCCGAGCACGGAGATGGAGTCGGCGAGGCGGCCGATCAGCGCGGTGCCGTGGTCGATGCGCAGGAGGTCGTCGAAGACCTCGGGGTTGCGGCCGTGGTCCTCCTCCATCTCCCGGAGTTCGTTGGCCTGCTGGTGGACGATCGACTGGACGCGCCGGGCGATGCTGACGAACGCGCGCTGCGACCCGTCCCGCATGGCCTCCTCGTGGTCGACGATCTGCAGGACGTACTCCAGCAGTTGGAGCTGCGGCACCGGGAGGTCGTGGTACTCGGAGTCCGGCAGACCCATCCGGCGAATCACC
This sequence comes from Streptomyces geranii, assembly GCF_002954775.1. GTDB lineage: Bacteria > Actinomycetota > Actinomycetes > Streptomycetales > Streptomycetaceae > Streptomyces > Streptomyces geranii. The sequence continues at coordinate 6,843 of NZ_PJME01000079.1, read as the reverse complement.
TCTGCGGGTGAACCGGCGCTGCCCATCTTGTGGAGCGCGTAGGGCAGGATCTCCCGGCCGAGCCGCACGAAGTCCTCGTCGTGGGCGACGATCCGCCGCTCCAGATACGCGGTGTGACGGGCGTGCTCCGCCCGCAGCTGACGGACGGTGCGGCCACGGCGGACGACCTCGGCGGCGACCGCGACGACCAGGACCGTGGCGACGGCTCCGCACCAGCCGACGGCGGTGCGGGCCGGCCCTGTCACCAGGGCACCGACGGCTCCGGTCGCCCCGGCCATCGCTATGGCAGGCAGCAACAGCACGCGCGCGTAGGGAAGTTCACGGCCACCGGGAGGCGATTGAAGACTCACCATGTATGCCCTCTGAGACAAATCGGCTGGGGTAACCACTGGGGTACCGACGGGGGTTGGGGGAGCTTGCTGTGGGGTACGTCTGGGAACTGTCCGGATCTTCGGTATTTTTTGGAACAAGCGCACGAATACATACCAACTCGGTGCGCTGCGGGCGAGCTTAGTCCGACCGGATCAACGCCGTGTCATATTCGGCAACCCTCGGAAATGCCCTTTGCGGCTGGAGTACCCTCAGCCCCATTTGCACACTGCGGATGCAATCGCACACAGTGCGTCACGACGTCCGGGCGTACGAAATCCACTCACCGTGACGGGTGAACGAAGCCCCCCGCAGCCCCCGAAGACGCCCGGACTCAGATTCCGGCGATGCGCAGCGCCGCGTCCGCGGTGGCTTCCGCGAAGGCCGAAACCGGACGCTCGGGGTCGGAGCGGTGTACGAGGATGACGCCCTCGATGAGCCCGAAGAGCAGATCCGTCCGCAGCTCCAGCTCACTCTTGGCCAGCGCGCTCCCGGCGGGCGTCGCCGCGAGCAACTGCCGGTAGGCGTCCTTGAGTTCGGCCCGTACGGCGTGGAAGCCCGCGAACCGCTCGGCGCGCACCTCGGGGAGGAGGTAGAGACCGCCGAGGTTGTGCGGGCCGCCGCAGAGCAGTTCGACGTCCGTACGGCACAGGTCCCACAGCCGTTCCCCGGCCGGGGTCGCGTCGTCGGCGAGCAGCCCGCGCGCATACGTCAACGAGGGCGTGACGGTGGACTCCAGCAGGTCGGCGAGCAGCTCCTCCTTGCCGGAGACGTAGTGGTACATGGACGCCTGGCGCATCCCCGCACGCTCGGCGATGGTCCGGGTGGTGGTCGCCGCGTAGCCACGGGTGGTGAACAACTCGGCGGCGGCGTCGAGCAGTTCGGCTCGTGGGGCGACCCCGCTGTCCGGCCGCCCCGCGGCCCGTGGCCTGCCGACCCGCCGCGCACCCGGACCACCCGTCGTTCCCATGCGTTCGATCCTCGCATACCGACCGGTCCGGCGATCTTCGTGAGCAATCGGTAACGGGGCGGAAACGCACGGGCAATTCCGGCGTCGCGCCACCCGCCTAATTTCTGTCGCACGACAGAAATTGTTCCGGAGCGACCGACACCACGGACCAGCACGGACCGGCACGGACCAGCACGGACCACCGCGACGAGCATCCCCACGAGCCGTAAGACCTCAGTACGACGCCCGCAGTACGACCGCAGTACGACTTGGAGCCGGAGGACCCCCGATGGGGACATCGACCACGTACGGAGCCCGCGACCACGCCCGTGCCCAGGAGGGCGCCCGGACCGAGGCCATGCCCGTCGTCCCGGCCGCCGACTGGCCCGCGCCACCCTGCGAGGCGGGCCATCTGGTGTGGGCCGAGACGGTGGCGGGCGGCAACTACACGCACCGGGTCCTGGCCCGGGGCACCGAGCTGCGCCTCACCGACCTGCGCGGCGACGCCTGCGCCCACCTCCTCCTCTTCGCCGCGGACCGGCCCTGGGAGCGGCTGAACGTCGCCGACACGGTCAAGGTCCAGTGGAACGCCTACCTCGGCGAAGGGCAGTTGCTCCTCTCCGACCAGGGCCGCGTCCTCGCCACCCTGGTCGCCGACACCTCCGGCCGCCACGACGCGCTGTGCGGCACCTCCACCCTCGTACGCAACACAGCCCGGTACGGCGACGGCACCCCGCAGTCGCCCTCCCCCGCAGGACGCGAACTCTTCAAGCTGGCCGCCGCCAAGAACGGCCTCCAGCCGCGCGATCTGCCGCCCTCGCTCTCCTTCTTCCAGGGCGTGGCGGTACGGGAGGACGGCACCCTCGACTTCACCGGCTCGGCCGGCCCCGGCGGCAGCGTGACACTGCGCGCCGAGCAGGACGTCACCGTCCTCGTCGCGAACGTCCCGCACCCCGCCGACCCGCGCGAGGACTACGTCAGCACCCCGCTGGAGGTCCTGGCCTGGCGCGCGGGACCGACCGCCCCCGGCGACCCCCTGTGGGAGGCCACACCCGAGGGCCGCCGCGCGTTCCTGAACACCGCCGATTTCCTCGCCGCGAGGGGGCTCGCATGAACACATCAGCATCCGCATCCACCGGCACGACCATCGTTCCCGCCCGCGCCGCCTGGTCGTCGGTCGTCCGCGCCGGTGAGACGCTGACCGTCACGGACCTGCACGGCAACCAGGCCGTCGACTTCCTCGTGTACGACGCCCACGACACGTCCGTGCGCTACAGCGCGCCCGACACCATCCACGCGCAGGGGGGCATCTTCCTCACGACGGGCAGTGTCCTGCTGTCGAACGAGCACACGCCCCTGATGACGGTGGTCGCCGACGAGGTCGGCCGGCACGACACGGTCGGCGGCGCCTGCTCCAAGGAGTCGAACACCCTGCGCTACGGCCACCACACCTGGTCGCAGCACGCGTGCGTGGACAACTTCCTCGCCGAGGGCGCCAGACACGGCCTGGGCAAGAGGGACTTGGTGTCCAACATCAACTGGTACATGAACGTGCCAGTGGAGAAGGACGGCACGCTCGGCATCGTCGACGGCCTGTCGTCACCGGGCCTCCGGCTCGCCCTCCGCGCCGAGTGCGACGTACTGGTCCTGGTCTCCAACTGCCCCCAGATCAACAACCCTTGCAACGGCTTCGACCCGACGCCGGTGGAGATGACCATCACCGCAACCATCGCCGGGACAGGCACCGGGGCAGCCACCGAGGCGGGCCCGGAATGACCTTCGACACGCTGCTGGTAGCCAACCGGGGCGAGATCGCGGTACGAATCATCCGTACCGCAAGAGAGTTGGGCCTGCGCACGGTCGCGGTGTACTCCGACCCCGACCGCTCCGCCCCACACGTCCGGCTCGCCGACGAGGCGGTGCGGCTGGGCCCGGCGCCCGCGAAGGAGTCGTACCTCGACGCCGACCTGGTCCTGGCCGCGGCCAAGGTGACGGGCGCGGGGGCGATCCATCCCGGGTACGGCTTCCTGTCCGAGGACGCGGCCTTCGCGCGGCGCTGCGAGGACGCCGGGATCGTGTTCGTGGGCCCGACGCCGGAGCAGCTGGAACTGTTCGGCGCGAAGCACACGGCCCGGGCGGCGGCCGAGGCCGCGGGCGTACCGCTGGCGCCGGGCACGGGCCTGCTGGCATCACTGGAGGAGGCACGGGACCAGGCCGCCGCCATCGGCTACCCCGTGATGCTGAAGGCGACCGGCGGGGGCGGCGGCATCGGCATGTCGGCCTGCGCGTCGCCCGCCGAACTCGCCGACGCCTGGGAGCGGGTGCAGCGCGTCGCCGCCGCGTCCTTCTCCTCGGCGGGCGTCTTCCTGGAACGCCTCGTCGAACGCGCCCGCCATGTCGAGGTCCAGGTCTTCGGCGACGGCGACGGCAAGGTGGTCACCTTCGGCGACCGCGACTGCTCGCTCCAGCGCCGCAACCAGAAGGTGGTGGAGGAGGCCCCCGCGCCCGGAATCCCCGACCGGGTGAGATCCCAACTCGCCGCATCCGCCCGCGACTTGTGCGCGTCGGTCGGCTACCGCTCCGCCGGCACGGTGGAGTTCGTGTACGACGCCGCCCGCGAGGAGGCGTACTTCCTGGAGGTCAACACCCGGCTCCAGGTGGAACATCCGGTCACGGAGGAGATCTACGGCGTCGACCTGGTCGCCTGGATGCTGCGCCTGGCACGCGGCGAGCAGGACGTCGTACGGGACCCGGGCGAGCCGCGCGGTCACGCGGTCGAGGCCCGCGTCTACGCCGAGGACCCGTCCCGCGAACACCGCCCCAGCGCGGGCCTGTTGACGCGGGTGGAGTTCCCGGCCGGGGTACGGATCGACGGCTGGGTGGAAACAGGAACAGAGGTGACCACCTCCTACGACCCGATGCTGGCGAAGGTCATCGCGTACGGCTCCGACCGCGCGCACGCCCTGCGCCGGCTGGACGAGGCGCTGGCCCGCACCCGGGTCGACGGCATCGAGACGAACCTCGGCCTGGTGCGGGCGGCGCTCGCGGACGGCGACTTCCGCGCGGCGACGCACTCGACGGCGACCCTGGCGGGGGTGAGCGACCCGACGCCACGCATAGAGGTGGTCTCCGGCGGAACCCTCACCACGGTCCAGGACTGGCCGGGCCGCACCGGCTACTGGCAGGTGGGCGTCCCACCGTGCGGCCCGATGGACGACCGCTCGTTCCGTCTGGGCAACCGCGCCCTGGGCAACGAGGAGGGCGCCCCAGGCCTCGAATGCACCTTGCAGGGCCCGGCGTTGAGGTTCACGCACCCCACGACGGTGTGCGTGACCGGGGCCCCCGCACCGATCACACTGGACGGCACACCGGTCGCCCAGTGGCAACCACTGACGATCCCGGCGGGCGCGGTACTGCAGATCGGCACCCCGACGGACCAGGGCCTGCGGACGTACGTACTCTTCGCGGGCGGCGGCCTGGACGTACCGCCGTTCCTCGGCAGCGCGTCCACCTTCACGCTGGGCAAGTTCGGCGGCCACGGAGGCAGGGCGCTGCGCACGGGCGACGTCCTGCACGGCGGGACGCTGACAGAGCCGGGACTTCCAGTCCCCGCCGCCGACCGCCCGGAGTTCACGTCGACCTGGCACATCGGCGCGGTGGAAGGCCCGCACGCGGCACCGGAGTTCTTCACCGAGGAGGACATCCACGACTTCTACGCGGCCGACTGGAAGGTCCACTTCAACTCGGCCCGCACGGGCGTACGCCTGATCGGCCCGAAGCCCCGCTGGGCACGCACCGACGGCGGCGAGGCGGGCCTGCACCCGTCCAACATCCACGACACCCCGTACTCCGTGGGCGCCGTCGACTACACGGGCGACATGCCGGTCCTGCTGGGCCCGGACGGCCCCTCCCTGGGCGGCTTCGTGTGCCCGGCGACGATCATCAGCACGGAACGCTGGAAACTGGGCCAGCTGCGACCGGGCGACACGGTCCGCTTCACCCCGGTGGACACAACAGGCGTACGGCGAGCGGCGATTGTCGACGGGGGCGTACTGGCCCGGGACGGCGACATCACGTACCGCCGCAGCGGCGACGACAACCTGCTGGTCGAATTCGGCCCGATGCAACTGGACTTGGCACTACGGATGCGGGTCCACGCGCTGATGGAGGCGGTGACGGAACTGGCCCTGGAGGGCGTGACGGACCTGACGCCGGGCATCCGCTCACTCCAGATCCAGACGAACCCGTCGATACTGCCCCAACCCGAACTCCTGGCCACGGTAAGGGAGATGGCAAGGGCCATGCCCCCGGCGGACCACCTGACGGTCCCCTCCCGCACGGTCCACCTCCCCCTCTCCTGGGACGACCCGGCAACACGCGAGGCAATCGCCCGCTACATGGCGGGAGTTCGCGACGACGCCCCCTGGTGCCCGTGGAACATCGAGTTCATCCGCCGGGTGAACGGCCTGGCGTCGGTCGAGGAGGTCTACGCCACGGTCTTCGAGGCGGAGTACCTCGTACTGGGCCTGGGCGACGTCTACTTGGGCGCACCCGTCGCGACCCCGCTGGACCCGCGCCACCGCCTGGTGACGACGAAGTACAACCCGGCGCGCACCTGGACGGCGGAGAACTCGGTGGGCATCGGCGGCGCCTACCTCTGCATCTACGGCATGGAGGGCCCCGGCGGCTATCAGTTCGTCGGCCGTACGACCCAGGTGTGGTCGGGCTGGCAGCAGCGGGGCGCGTTCGAGCCGGGCTCGCCGTGGCTGCTGCGGTTCTTCGACCGCATCAAGTGGTACCCGGTGGAGCCGGACGAACTCCTTGACCTGCGCGCCGACATCACCTCGGGCCGCTTCGTGCCGCGCATCGAGGAGGGCGTCTTCTCGCTGGCGGAGTACGAGGGTTTCCTGGCGGAGAACGCGGACGCGATCGCGGAGTTCCGCTCCCGGCAGGGCACGGCGTTCTCGGCGGAGCGGGACGCGTGGGAGGCGTCGGGCGAGTTCACCAGGGGCGAGGCGGACACGGGCCCGGCGGCCCCCTCCCCCGAGGTGACGGTCCCGGCCGGGGGCCGGCTGATCGAGGCGGAGTTCGCGGCGTCGGTATGGCAACTGAACGTGTCCCCCGGCGACGAGGTGACGGCGGGCCAGCCACTCCTGGCCCTGGAGGCGATGAAGATGGAGTCGCGAATAACGGCCCCGATTTCAGGCTCGGTCCACCAGATCCTGACGAAACCGGGCGCCCAGGTGGAGGCGGGCACGGCGTTGATGATCCTGACGCCGACCGAGTAGGCGGCACGACCGAGAACAGCCTTCTTCGCCCCCGCCGCCCCTACCCATACCCATCCTCGGGGGCTACCGCCCCCGAACCCCCGCGACGGCCCCGAACGGGCCTTGTCCTCAAACGCCGGACAGGCTAAAAGATCAACCCCCAGCCACCACCCACCCACTCAGCCCGTCCGGCGCTTGAGGACGAGGCCGTTCAGGCCGAAGCGGGGGTCTGGGGGCGCAGCCCCCAGGGACGGGAAC
>NZ_PJME01000078.1 GCF_002954775.1 Streptomyces geranii | reverse complement strand
GCTCACACCCCACCCACCACACCAACTACCCACCCCCAGATCGACACGTCGCCCGCGTGCAGCAGGTCAACCGGGCACTCGACTGCGACCTGGAACCGTCGACCGAACACCTCATCGACGAACTCCTCCGGCCAGCCCCTCCCCCACCCGCCGGGAACACATGAGCACCACCCGGCACCCGCAGCACACCACGCCGTACACCCGCACACCCTCCGGACACAGCAGGCCGGACCCGGAAACGCCGGGCGACGCGTCCGGGCCACCGCCCGCCCCACGGACAGGAAACAACACCGTACGAATCGTCAACCGCGGGCACCGGGTGCTCATCGGCGTGGTCGTGTCCGGCACTGTGATCATCGCCGGGATCGGCTTCGCGGGGTCGTACAAGGCGGTCCGCGAACTGGCGGTCCAGAAAGGCTTCGGGAACTTCAGCTACCTCTTCCCGATCGGCATCGACGCGGGCATCTGCGTCCTGCTCGCCCTCGACCTCCTCCTCACCTGGATCCAGATCCCCTTCCCGCTGCTGCGCCAGACGGCGTGGCTGCTGACGATGGCGACGATCGCCTTCAACGGCGCGGCGGCCTGGCCCGACCCGCTCGGCGTCGGCATGCACGCCGTCATCCCGGTCCTGTTCGTCGTCTCCGTCGAAGCGGCCCGGCACGCCATCGGCCGCATGGCCGACATCACCGCCGACAAGCACATGGAGGGCGTCCGCCTCACCCGCTGGCTGCTCTCCCCCCTCCCCACCTTCCTCCTCTGGCGCCGGATGAAACTGTGGGAACTACGCTCCTACGACCAGGTCATCAAGCTGGAGCAGGAACGCCTCGTCTACCAGGCCCGCCTGCACGCCCGCTTCGGCCGCGCCTGGCGCCGCAAGGCCCCCGTCGAGTCCCTGATGCCCCTGCGCCTCGCCCGCTACGGCATCCCCCTCACCCAAACAACCCCCTCCAGCCACGCAGCCGCAGGCATCGACGGACCGCCGCTCCTCGACGCCGCCGAGCCGGTCTCCGCCCCCGGTCAGCCCGACGTCTCCACACCCGAGGTGACACCCGGTCAGGAGACGGAGACCACGGAATTGGCAAGGACGGGAGCGCACCCCGTGCCGACTCCAGCCGCAGCACCCGAGCACCCACGTGAGCAGGAGAGTACGGGCCGGGAAGACGCCGAGCGATCCGCCGAAGCCTACCGGGCGTCCGTCACGCAGTTACCGGGCGAGCCGACACCCACACCGTGGGCCCTGTGGCTCCGCCATGAGCACGGCATAGCCACCGAGGCCGGTGGCCCGCTCTCCGGGAAGCAAGTGAAGCCGCTCCTCCAGGTCCCCCGGGAACGCCGCACTGTGCCCGCGGAGGAGATAGACCCATCCGATGAACCACGCGTGGCCAACCCGGCGGCCGACCAACGTTTCGACTACTTCGGCAACTCCCGGCTGGCGTACGGGCAAGAGCACGGGAGATACCCCGACGCCGACACCCTCGCCGCATGCGTCCGCGCCCACGACGAGATCAGCGGCCTGGGCGGACGCCCGAGCACCGGCGAGGACCTGTCGGCCTACACCGCGACCTCCGAGCAGCGCGAGCCCGCCGGGCCGGATCCGTCCGCCGAGGAGCCTGCCGACGGCACCGAACAACAGGCCGACGAACCTGAGCAAGCGCAGGAGGAACCCCAGGCGCCACCCGTCGACACGGGCGCACACATGGCCAAGAACCAGCGCACCCCTCGCGTAAGCGCCGCCATAGATGGCTCGCCCTCCCACAAGGACGACGCGACAGCGACGGCCGTCGCCCTCACCACCGTCGACCGCTACTACGTAGCCTGGTCGGAGTACCGGCTGCGGCACGACGGCGAACCCATGTCCTCGACGCAGGAAGCCGAGCAACTGTCAGCCCATCTTGCGGACCAGGGCATGTACGGCGCCCGCGGCGAGAACCCGGTCAGCCCGTCCAACCTTCGCCGCTACCTACTGCCCTTCCGCATCTACCGGCTCTGGGCCGAACAGCGGGTACACACCAACACACCGCCGCTCGACGCCATCGCCCAGGAATGCGCGGCCCAGGGAATCACCGCGCAGCACAACAAACCCATCACCACCACGTACATCGCCGACCATGCCAACGACTTCGAACGACGCTGGCAGACACTCACCCACCACCACACACAGGCACAGGCACAGGCACAGGCACAGGCACAACAGTGAGACCACACCCGTCCGTCCCTCGTGTGACAGGCGAACCCATCAGCCTCAAACCCACTCCCCCACAAGGAAGAAAGCGAAAGCCCTGTTCAGAACGGCATGGCGTGGTCCGTACACACGACGATCCCGCACCGTACGCACTCCCACTCCGAGGAACCCGTGAGGCTTCATGCGAGCACTACTGATCACCCCCGCCGCTACGGTCACGGAAGTCAGCCTCCCGCCGTCCGATAACCAAGCGGCGATCCGTGACCGCGTCGAGTCGACGGGGCCGGCCGATCAAGGCGTCTATCACCCGCGGACGTTGCTGCACGTGCGCGGCCACGGGCAGGCGGCCGGACTCGATGAAAATCACACCGCATGGGCGCTGGCGAGCGCGTGGCGCGGCATGCCCATGTACCCGTTCCACGGCCTTGTCCTGGTCACCGGCCGGACACGCGACGGGGAGACGGGCACGCTGGACGATGCTCTGGCCCAACTTGTGCACACGGTTGCGGAGACCGTACGCGACACACTGTCGACGTGGCGGGCGCGGGCGCCCCCTCCGACGAGGCCGCCTGCGGGGAACTCTTCGCCCGCGCAGCCCGCGCCGTCTCCTCCCGCTCTCGCTGACCCGCAGCGCCCTACGCAGCCGTTGCTCAGCACCGTGACCGTAAACGGTCACCGGGTCGGTGTGACCGGGCGCGATGGATGTCACCCGGTTCTGGTGGCCGATCTGGGCTTCAGTAGTTCGGCGGTCCCGCCGCTGGTCACCGGACGGTCGGCCTTGTTGTCTTCTGCTTCGGCTGGGCAGCCCGGTTGTCACCGAAGCGGGCGGCGATTCCCCTGCTCGAAGAGGTGCCACCTGTCCTGTCGCACCGTGCCTGTCGGATTCTCACTGTGCCGCGCGGTGAGCGGCGACGTTCACCCCGTACGTGGGGTTGGATCTCATATCTCTGGTTCGGTTCTCGCTGTACCTGTCACTCAGAGCAGGGCTCGGATGGCGTCGCGCTGCTCCGGCAGGCCGGCTTCCCTGAGCCAGCGGATCTTGTTGCCAATGTTTCCCCAGCAGTTGTCATTGGCGGTGACGGCTTGCAGAAGCTCCCGTTGTGCGGCCGACAGCGGCAGGCCGGGGCGGTAGCCGGTGGGGAAGGCTTTGAGGAGCAGCGGACCCCAGTCGCGGTCGACGGTGTAGTCGCTGGCGAGCGGTATCAGGGCCATGGCCGCCGGGGCCAGGTCCTCAAAGGCGTCGACGCGGTCAAGGATGGCCTTCAGGAGGGTGAAGCGGAGCCAGCCGTCGATCTGAGGGAGGGGGTCGGGGAACCAGTGGTCTGCCTCAGCCGGGTTCTGTAGGGCTTCGAGCAGGACGGCGGTGGCGCGGGGCATGTGCGCGCATCCGGTGGCCAGAGCGGCGCATGTGCGCACGGCTGGATCAGGATCGTTGAGGAGGCCGGTGACGTCCTGGCCCCAGGCGCCCATGGCCAGAGCTGCGGAGGAGCGTTCTCGGCGGCTGCCGTCTGCTTCGAGGACGCTACGCAGGCGGTGGGCGGTGCGGGGGACGAGTTCGGCGAGGTCGGGTGCCTTCAGAAGCAGGGTGACCGTTGCGAGGGCTGCCTCTCGGGTGTCCGGATGCGGATCGTCGAGGAACGGTTCGACCGCGTCGTAGAGCTCGGGTCGGATACTTCGGCATGCGCGGATCGCCTCGATCTCGTCTTCGTCCTCGCCGTCGTAGTCATCCCCGTACTCGCCCTCGCTGCCGGGGTCCTCGCCGTAGGAGGCCGAGTCGGCGATCCGGCCGAGCCAGTCGAGTAGTGCAGCCCGCAGGGGCCGGGTCCGGTCGTCCCAGGGGAAGAAGCTCTCATGCTCGGCCAAGGTCTGGGGGTGGGCCAGGATCGCTGCAACGAACAGTGCGGCCGGCGGGGTGGAGCTGTACAGGGATCCTTGATGCAGCACGGACATATCGAGCATTCCCAGTGCCTCGGCCTGCACCTCGGGATCCTCGTTCAGGAGTTGGCACAGGTACGGCGGTGTGTCCTCGGCACTCCCATATGCATGCTGCAGGGCATCCCATGCGGTTGCCATGAGCAGTTCTCTGGCCGTCGGAGGCAGTCCAGGCCAGATGGGGGTGCCACGTTCCTCGTCTTGATTCGTCACCTGCACACACTGCCGAACAGCACTGACAACCGGTCGCACCAGGGTGCCGGGGGATTCCGACGCCGACATACGCCTCACCTGCTGCCGCTTTGAGCAGTTCTGTGAACCGCTCCTCCGTGAAAGCCAGGTCGTGTGAGAAACCCGAGCCTGCGTCTTCTCGATCGGCCTGGCATCCCAGCAGGTCAACGGCTCGCTATCTGACCGATGCACTTCGACAGGACAGTCCACCGGACGGTCAGAAGCTCCAGCTGTAGAGGCCACCGCCCGTGCTCACCGCCGACGCCGCGAGCCTGGCGACTCCCCGCAGGACCGCCAGGGGTTCATCGTCGGTCACCTCGCCCTCGCCGGCAGATCTGAGCCTCGTGGTCCAGCGATGTGCAAGCTCCTCCAGTTCGGTGGGACTGGCGCCGGCCAACGCCCGGGTCAACCGCTGCGGCAGAGCGAACACCTCAACGCCATCGTTCAAGGGGGCAGTGACCCACTCCGGCCACGACCACCCAAGGAGCTGCTCAAGCGGCGGGATCTCGGGCGAGGGCTCCGCGAAGTACATGTCCCACTCGGCGATGGCACCGTCTGGCTCAATGAAACGGCAGGCCACCGACCCAAACGCCTGACCAGGCCCCCGCCGGCGTGCCAAAGCGGCAGTCTCGCCGTCGGGAGCGAGGAAGAACACTGCGTCGTGGGCCATCCCGGCATGATGGCAGCCCGCCACAGTGGCGCCGGTGACAGGTGCGGCGATCAGGTGACGTCTGTCTCGGTCAGTCGCAGTCGGCGCCGTCGCCGTGATGGCGCGACGACGATTCGGACTGAATTCCGTCTGGACTGAATTCCGTCAGCTAGTTAGGGTCGCGGTATGGAAACGGAGACGGCGCTCGACAACATCGGGCCAGAACTCGACAACTATGTCGGGGCGAAGCGCGCCCTGGTCGACACCATGACGCGCGCGTTCCGCTCCGGTGTCCCCGCCATGGCCGTTTGGCGGAGCGTCGCGACGGCATTCAGCAGGGACCAGGTGAAGGAATACCTGGCCGCGATCGCCCTCATGGACTCCGCGCGAAAGGCAGTGGAGGAGGCCGGACTGGCCGCCAGCGTCGACGTATCGGCGACCGGAATCGATGCCCCCCGCGAAGCACGCCTGACCATCTCCGCGGACCCGGCAGAAACCCCCGACTACCCCGAACTGCCCGGGAAGATCCGCGACGCCCTCCGCGACTTCCACATCACCCTCACCAAAGACTTCCCGCGAGACGAGGACAACGAGTCCGACGACCTGACCGACAGCCTGATCGACGAATTACTGCTCGACGGCGAGCAGGTGCGCCTGGTCAAGCTCAAACCGCGCACCTGACCCCCGCCACGACGGCCACTGCACCCAAATGCTGCCGCCCCAGCCAACACCCCGAAGGCCAGCCCGTCGCCGTCAGCGGCCTCCGGCAGCGGCAGTGAGGCCGGGACAGCCTGGCCCCAGTCAGTCCCGGTCCAGCACCCCGTACAAGGCGGTGCCCGCGCCGGCACTCGACCGCCAGCAAACCCTCGACCAAGGGCTTCATAGATCCCTCCACGCCCAGCACCGCGCCCGTGAGCTCGAAGAGCGCGTCCGCCCGAGCAGAGAGGCAATCAAGGAACTCAACCGAAAGCGGGACAGGACACCCGGCGCGCCACCTGCGGACGCGTCGGCGCAGAGACTCATCGGCAGCAGCCGTTCTCTCGCGCGTCGCTACTCGACATCTCGAAACGTGGAGAACGGCCGCCTCCGCCGCCCCGGCAAGAACCCGCAGATCAGCGAGTCGGGTGACCCGCCGGGTCAGATGCCGAGCCCAGGGCATCCCAGTGGACCACCCGGCCGCACCAGCGGTTGAGAAGTATGTGGTCGTGACCGACGGCGAGCAGACCGGCGCCAGTCGAGGCGCGGTAGTCCTCGACGGCCGTGACGAGTGCGGCGCTGGTGGAGGCGTCGAGCAGGGCGGTCCGCCCGTCGCAGATCAGCGAGCGGGAGCGCGGGCCAGGCAGACGCGTTGGAGCTGGCCGTCGCTGACCTCGTGGGGGCGTCGGGTCGGCAGACCGGGTGCCAGGCCCACCGTGGGGGCGAGTTCGGCGACCGGGTCGGGTGCTTCGGCCCGTCGGCCGTTCGCGCGCAGAGGCCCGGCGATGAGGTCGGTGAGCCGTAGCCGGGGGCCGCGGAAGAGTCTGGGCTGCTGGAAGACGCCGCCGACGGCGGTGCGTTGGGCGCGCGGGGCTCGGTGGCGCCAGTGGTGTACCGGCTCGCCGTCCAGCAGCCGAGTGCCCGCGCCGGGGCGGTGGAGGAGCGCCGAGATGCGTGCGAGGGTGGATCTGCCGCAGCCGCTGGGCCCGAGAAGGCCCTCGGGGAATATCGGAACGGAAGTTAGCGGTAGCGGGACGATCTTGATTCCGGTTCGGTGACGTGGCTGTTTTACCTGGTCAGCGGTTTCTACGGTCCTCGGCATGCCTGTTGAGTACTTGTCTGCTGAGCAAGCGGCCCGCTACGGCCGGTTCGCCACCGAGCCGTCCCCCGGGGAGCTGGAGCAGTTCTTCCGTCTGGATAAGAAGGCGCTGGGTCTGGCGCGGGCGAAGCGCCGTCCGGCGACGAGGCTGGGGTGGGCGGTGCAGTGGGGCACGGTGCGGATGCTCGGGACCTTTCTGACAGAGGACCCCGCCGTGGTGCCGGCCTGCGTGGTGCGGTTCGTCGCCGAACAACTCGGCGTCGGCGACGAGCATTTCGCCGAGTACGGGGCACGCTCACAGACGGTGTACGAACATGCGTGGAAGATCCGCGACGAGTACAGCTACCGGGACTTCGCCACAGGTGAGGCGGAGCTGGGGGAATTCCTGGCGGCGCGGGTGTGGTCGTCGTTGGAAGGGCCTCGTGCCCTGTTCGACCGGGCGGTGGTGTGGCTGGTGAACAACCGGGTGCTGTTGCCCGGGGTCTCGACGCTGGCCCGGATGGTGGCCGCCGTACGGTCGGAGGAGAACGACCGGCTGCATGCCGCGCTGTACGAGGCGGTCCCGTACGACCTGCGCACCGAGATGGTCCGGCTGCTCGAAGTGCCGGAGAAGAAGCGGGTGTCGGAGCTGGAACGGCTGCGGCTGGGCCCGATGCGCGTGTCGGGCAGGGCCATGGAACTCGCCCTGGACCGCGCGCGTGAGGTCCGGGGCCTGGGCGCCGGTGCGGTGGACGCCGGGCGCGTCCCGGCCGCGCGAATGACGGGGCTGGCCCGGTACGGGCTGACCTCGAAGGCGCCGACACTGAAGCGGCTGGAGGTCACCAGGCAGACCGCCACACTGCTGGCGACAGTGCGGCATCTGGAGACGGCAACGGTGGACGACACGCTCGATCTGCTGCACGCGCTGATGGCCACCAAGCTGCTCGCGAAGGCCGAGCAGATGGGCAACGACGCCAAGCTCAAGGCTCATCCGCAGCTGCGGAAGGCAGCGAAGAAGGTCGCCGGGGCGGTCGACGCACTGATGGGACCCCACCCGCGACCGACACCGGCGAACTCGTCTCCGTGGTCGACGCGTGGTCGGCGATCGAGTAGGTCGTTCGGGCGAGCAGCTGGCCTAGGCGCTCGCCACGATCGCCGCGGCGGCTCCGGAACGCCGAGGCGGAGTGAGGCGGCGCTGCGGGCTTCTTGCAGCGGTGGTGTCCGACCGTTTCAGGCCTGAATCGGGCTAGGCCTGTCCGGCGCTCCTCCGCGCACCTTGTAGACACCCGGGCTTACCTCGTCGGACCGCGCGGCGACGATCGGCGCCAACTCGCTGGGCCACAGAGTTCTCCGGTCCCAGACCGCTCCGGGAGGAAGTTCCATGCCCACGGCTGAGACGAGGGTCGCTCGGTTCAGCACCGCACCGGTCAGGTCCGCACCGGTCAGGTCAGTGCGGTTCAGGTTCGCACCTGTCAGAAGCGCGTGAGGCAGGTACGCGTCAGTGAGGTCCGCGTGGGGAAGATTCGCACCGGTGAGGTCCGCGTGGGGAAGATCTGTGGCGATCAGTTTCGCGTGGGGCAGTTTCGCGTGGGGCATGTAAGCACCAGTCAGGTCCGCGCGGGTCAAGTTCGCGTTGGTCAGGTCAGCGTCGCGCAGATATGCACCGGTCAGGTCAGCGCCGGTCAGATCGGCGCGGTTCAGGTTCGCACCCATCAGTAACGCATGAGGCAGGTTCACGCCGGTGAGGTCTGCCTCCGCCAGGTCCGCGTTGATCAGGTTCGCGCGGCTCAGGTCTGCCTCCGCCAGGTCCGCGCCCGTCAGGTCCAAGCGGCCAGGTGCACGCCACTCAAGTCCAGAGGGGCGCTTGAACTGGGCGGCTTCGGGGACTGGTTCCCGAGGCGTTTCTTCCGCTCGCTGTGCGATAGCCGCAGCAGTTGCGGTGATCGAAGTTGCGGGGACGTTCGGGCACGCAAGGTAGAGCAGGCCACGTAGGGCGGCTTCGTGTCGTGCACGCTCGGTGTCCGTCACCACCCCTCCAGGGTAGGCCAGGGGGTCATAGCGGGCCCCGTCCCCGCTTGACGCAGATGGGGCAGCGGTAATCAGAGAGCGTGTTCAGCGCTAGCAGCAGTTGGACGGCTTCATTCTCGGCACGGCGGACGGTTCCTGTCACATCGGGCTGAGACAATGCCGCCGCGCCCATAATCACCTCGATCACGCTGGTGAAATGCCTTTCCGCGAGCTTCCAGTCGGGCGCGGGATCCGGTGGAACAACGGCAAGGGGGTGACGCACGCCGAAGGCAAGGACCGCCTCCTTGACCGTCTCGGCGCCCTGCTTGTACACCTCGTGCAGCGTGATCATGCGCTGTCCCCGGACGAGGGCGGCGGCCCTGGATGTTCGGCTAGGCGCCGTAGTTCGGCGAGGACGTCGGTCAGTTCGCGGGCATGGTGAGCCTGGATCTGCTCAGTGATGACGTAGCCGGCCGCTGCCCCGATGATGGCCGGGATCACAGCCCAGCCGGTCAGGGCGAGTGGCCAGGCACACCATCGAGGGCGGACGTCCGAAGGCGAGGTGATCCCGGCCATCACGTCGTAAGCGTTCTCCCAACCGATCAGGAGCCCGTTCAGTAGGTACAGCGCCGTGCACAGTGCCAGCACGACGGTTCCGCGGCTGACCAGCCAGTAGCCGAACCGAGGCAGAGCGTGGCGGTCGGCCCATCGGGCCCGTAACCGGTGCCGTCGGCCTGGCGGCGGGGGACCGCCTGACGGCGGGGCGGGCGGGCGGGGCACGCTGTTCACGCTAGAGGTCAAACCGCCCGGTCGGGAAGAGAACGTCCGGTTCCATGAGCCGAGTTGGGGTGCGCGTTAGGAGGTCAGTCGGACGCCATCAACTCGTTGCCGGTAGAGCGCCTTGGGTGGTTCTCACCATCGGAGGGCCCGCCGTCCGCACAGTGGCAACACCTAGAAACCGTCTGCAGAAACGGTGCGGCCCACCGTGCTGTGGACGCTTTCAAAATCGTGATCGTCGACACGCTGTTCCCGGTCTGGCCAGCACGCTGCTCAACCTGGGCGCGGCGCTGTCAGAAACAGGCCGGCATGAAGAGGCACTGAGCACCGCAGAGGAAGCGGTCACGCTCTACCGACACCTCACCGACACCGGCACTCACAGCCCTCGGCTCGCCGCCGCGCTGCACAATCTCAGCCTCCGTCTGCCAGAGGCTGGACGGTCAGACGAAGCACCCACAGCGCTAGGCGAAGCCATCTCCCTACGACGTCACCTAGCAGCGAGCAACCCGGACGCTTTCCTCCCCGACCTCGCACAGTCGCTGACCGCGGCAGCGGGGCTACGGACCAGTCGGCACCAGGACCTGGACAGAGCCCTGGAAGAGGCTGGGGAGGCCGTGGAAATCTTCCGCCGGTTCGCCGCGCAACTTCCTGCCGTGTTCACCAGCGGCCTGCACCAAGCGATGACGACGCAGGCAACGGTCCTCGACGCGCTGGGACGTTCCGACGAAGCCGAGCAGATCCGCCGCTCTCTGGCGCCACCGGATTCCGGAGAGACGACGGACATCCAGATCCGAACAAGAAATGAAAATCTAGAAGAACTGCAATCACTGCTGCGATGGCTGCAGGAGCAGCCAGGCTTCCGCGGACGGGCCCGGATTTTGACGCAGCCCCGGCCCGTGCCGAAAGGGCTGATGATGGGCACAGCAGGTCTGGCAGCGCTGCTCGTAGGCGTGCCGGGGGCGTCTTTGCTGGCGGCAGCTTTGCCAACATGGCTCGCGACGCGACAGCCAGCGCACACGACCCTCGAGGTCATCACGCCGGACGGGCGACAGGTCACCGTCAGCGCGGACCAACCGGACAAGGCCCGGGCCGCGCTGGAGTCTCTGCTCGGCCAGGAAGAATAGCGATCGTGCTGCTGGCACGGCAGGCCTTCCAGCGGGGCGTACAGGCCCTCGCGCAGTGGGTGGAGCGGGAAGGCGCGGACCGGGCGGTGCCTCGCGGGCACAGCGAACAGATCACGGTCGACGGCAAGACGGAGCCCGTGGCCGTCAAGCTGGGTGTCTGGGTCTCGAACACCAAATCGAGGCGGGACAAGCTCAGCGCCGAACAGCTCGCGACCCTCGTCGAACTCAGTGTCGACTGGGCGGGCGCACCACCGAAGCAGGCCGCCCCGGCCCCGACGGACAACGGCCCGGCGCAGCCCCATGTCACCGGAGGTGCCGACGCAGGGGCGCCACGTCCCCCACGCCGACACGCTGACGGACGAAGAGAACGAAGCCGAGGCGGCTCGCGGCCGGGCCCGCATGCAGCGTCTCACCGAACTAATGCGCAAACACACCAAGGCCGAACTGCTGCGCATGGCATACGCGGGCGGCCTGGTGAACACCACAACTCCCCCGAGAAGTGGCGCAAGGACGAAATCGCCGCCGCCGTCGCGGACTGTGAACAGGCACCCCCATGACAGCCAGCCATCCTCGCGATCGGCACCCGACGGCAGCAGCTTGGTCACCCGGTGACAGCCATGATCACTACCGCTGCGCGACGTGAGCAGGGACAGCCATCCCATCCTTGCTGACGCCCATTCAATGCCATCACCGCACCCATTCACACTGGCGTGGCGGCCCGTCGTGCTCCGGCGTCTGCTGGCTACCGGCGCAGGCGCGAGAACAGGCCGGGCCGCCCGGACGCCTTCGGATCGGCATCCGGCACGGCGATGTCGGGAGTCTGCGCGACACCGGTGTCGCCGAAGACGGCCTGTCGCACGGCATCCCAGTCTTCGCAACGCCACCAGTCGAACAGACAGGCGCTGCCGATCACCGGCACGGTCAGCGCGTCGGCGAACGCGCGGTCGGTGTAGACCTCGGCGTCCCGCTGCGCGGGTGGGAGCTTGGTCTGGTGGTTGACCACCAGGACGCCACCATCAACAGGCTCGCTCCCGGTCAGACCGGGCCAGGTGTTCAGGTGCTTGAGCAGTTTGTCGGGCAGGCTGTGCGGCGGTCGGTTGTTCGCCGACTTCACCTCGACCAGGACTCGGCAGCCGCCGTACTCGGCCAGCAGGTCCGCCGACTTGGTGCCGAACACCTCGTCGAGGCGGGTCACCGCAGCGCCGACCGCCACGAGGACCTCGTGCACCGCATCCTCCAGCGCGCGGCCGGTGCCGAACACCAGACCGTCGCGCAGCGGATCGGCCACGGCCCGCAGCTCGGCGAGTTGCTGCTGCAGCTCGGTCTGCCGCCGCTCGTGTGCGCGCTGCTCCTCGGCGATCGTCTCGACCAGCCCGGCTTCCGCGTCGGTGGCGAATGCCGGGTCGCGCAACAGGGTCGAGCGAGCGCGGGTCAGCGCGCCGGGCACGTACGCGGGCAGCGCGTGCTGGACCAGCCACTCCACCAGGAGCCGCTGGTCGGTGCCGTGGGGAACCACGAACCACCGGGCACCGCCGCCCTCCGGCATCCACACCCCCGCCACCGGGTCGCCGCGGCCGTCAACCAGGATCGGGCGGAGCTCCCCCTCCCCCGGCGGCGGCCACATCCTGGCAGCTCCGGGGTTCGAGGACCCGGATTCCTTGAGGTGGGTCAGGCGGAACCAGGTGTCCGGGGGACGGTTGAGCAGTCGGGTGCCGAGGTCGTGTTCGGCGTGGTCCAGGCCGTCGGCGAGTTGGGGACTCACGCCGGTGGGGAGCGGGTTGGCGGAGATCGAGCCGTAGTGGTCGGGCAGGTGGATGCCGGGAGCGACGGTGCCGGAGAAGACGTTGTGGCTTCGTTTGCCCGCGCCGGGGCAGGCGACGACGAGGGCAGTCTCACCGCGCTGCCGGGCTCCCGCGGCGTAGCGTTTGTAGGGCTCAAGGCCGGTGGCGGGTCCGAGGACAGGAGACAGAACGGCCGCACAGTCGCCCGTCTCCTGGCCCTTCCACCGCGGCTCCACCCCGAGCGCCGCCCAGTCCACCACTCCCGGCCGCACCGCCGGGGCGGGCCTGTGGTCCGGCCCGGCGGACGTGCCGATCACGTTGGGGGCCGGGAGCGCTGGCGGTTCGCCGACGATGTGCAGGGGGATCGGGGCGGCGCTCGGGCCGGGCGTGCTCATGATGGACACGGTAGCCGCCCCAAGGGCGCGGGCCCGCGTCAATTCCGGGGCACCGCGGCCCGGGTCGAAGACGCGCCGCACCGGTGCAGCAGCTGCCACCGACAGTCCGGACGTCAGTGAGAATGCGGCGACGGCGCGGGCATGGCAAAGGGCTGGTCCACGGGGCGCGGTGCGGGCCAGCCCTCCCGGTTCAAGTCCGGCAGACGGAACGGGCGTCCAGCGCCGTGCGCAGGCGTCCCGCGATGGGCTGATACCGCTGGACGAAGCTGAGGTCCTTCAGCCGGCCGGGCTCGGGCAGCTCCCGGTGCGGGGAAGGCCAGCGCTCGGAGATTGCCCAGCCGAGGGGGCGCAGCCCGGCGCGGTTCATGTCCCGGTCGACGCCCGCCAGGTAGTCCTCATCGACGGGCAGCTCCCCGTTCGACTGCCAGATCAGCCCGTCCAGATGGATGGGCAGATGAGGAGATCCGAAGAGGAAGCCCAGACAGCGCTCGCGCAGAACCGCCGCGCTCTGCTCGGGGCTCAGCGGGACACCCGCCTCTTCGCCCCTGGGGCCTGGGAGTGCGGTCCTGCAGTCGGTGTGCGGGAAGATGCCGATCTCCCCGAGAACAACATGCGCTGTCGCGTTCTCCCGGTCGGGGTAGGACCAGCACTTCGGCAGAAGGACGATCACGTCGTAGGCGTCGACGAAGCTGGCCACCGCCGCCGTGAGCGGACTGCGGTCGGTGCGGGGCAAACCGCGGTCACTCTCACGCGAGGGGTGGCGGACCTGCCACATGCAGGTATGGCGTGTCAGGAGGCCGGGGCCGTCCGGCGACGCCCACAGCGGGGGCCGGCGAGGTGCCGCACGCACCTCATGTCCTGCGGTTCCTGGCTGAGCGCTCGGGGAACCTCTACTACAGGATGCTAACCGGCACGAGCGCACCAGCCGAAGACACCAGCCGCCGAATTCCCTCGAACGGGCGAGGTCAGGGTGAGGGCGTGAGTCGGTGCCAGATGAAGATGCAGCTCTCCAGGCTGGCGAGTGACGGCCAGCGCAGCACGGACCGGATCTTCTCGGGTCCCACCAGGACGACGGGCATCCGGCGTTCGCGGTCCTGGAACAGGCTCCACAGTCCATAGACGTACTGCAGGGCCTCGGTCCGCAGCAGATGGGCATCGCGTACGACCACCACCGGCAAGGAGCGGCGGGCGAGTTCGTCCTCGACAGCCCGCTGCGCCTCGGCCAGCCGTCGCGGCCGGACACCAAGGTGCAGAGCGGCGTGGAACGCGTCCAGGAGCGCCGCGAGGGTGCCCGGCGAGGCGGTCGTGACCATGACGGGGTCGGCCCCGTCGCAACGGCTGAGAGCGGCCTCCACCACGGCCTCACCCTGGACGTCCTCCGGCGCGATGACACACAGCAGCGCGCGGGTCTCAAGGATGTAGCCCAAGTTCTCGGCAAGTGTGGAGAACACTTCGTCGGACACGGCCGTGGCGGCCTCACCCATGATCCCTCCCCGGGGAATTGCGTACGGGACGCCACCAGTCCAGCACGTTCGCTGGCGAAGGCGGCATGGACGTCATCACGGCGCAGATTGACCGGGCACGGTCGGGACGTGAGCGGCTGTGCGCCTCCACGATGAGTCTCATCTGCTCGCGCGGGCGATCCGACACAGATGGTGCTCCGTCCTGGCGCGTCAGCCCCCTGTCGGCAGTCCAGGCAGCACGACTCCGAGGTAGGCGGCGAGAACGCTGCCCAGCGCACCACTGGCGACGGGCGACAGAACGGCCATCGTCTGGGCACCCCAGCGCTGGAGACGGCTTGGATCGGGGTTAACGCTGGTGGCTTCCTCTTCCATGCGCGTCGCCAGTTGGGTGATCTCAGCGGCATCGTCTTCGGCCAGCCCCAGGATGGGCACGGCCTGGCGGAGCGCGCGGGCGGCCATAACGACCTGGGTGAGGTCAACGCCGCTGTGCGTGGCCGCGTTCAGCGTGAAGTCGCGGCTGTTCGCGGCGATGTTGCCCGTGTTCTGCCCGATGTGGAAAGTGGTGTTCCCACTGGTGTTGCGGCGTTCATACGCGCCGATGTCGCCCTGGTAGTTGTCCACGCAGTCTTCTCCTTCGGCGGTGATCTCGGCCTGCACGGGCCCGTCCGAGCTCCCGTTCCGGTCACCTTTGATCAGGCCCTTGGCGCTGAGATACGCGGAGGCCCGGTCGACGTCCCTGTCGGTGAGGCGTTCGCCCTCGAAGAGGGACAACGGGTCGTTCAGCACGTCCGCGACGGCAGGCAGCAGGATGTCGTCGTGTTTGCGGTGCCACAGCCAGACCAGCAGGCCCTGGCGTGCGGCGGCGGCCCGCGCGGCCGGATCAGCGCGTCGGCGCCTGCGCTCCTCCATCCACTCAAGGCCGCGCGGAGTCAGGTTGGCTTCCGGACCGTCATGGGTCGTGTCGCGGTCGCCCAGGAACCGTTGGCCCTTGCAGAACTGCAGGAGCCGGTAGGTCTGGTTCTCGGTGAGGCCGTGCAACTGCCCGAACTCGGTAATCGGCACCCCGCCCAGCGGATCAGTTCCCGTGCGGTCGTAGACCCACTCCACGAGCGGTTCGTGCAGGGCGGAGAAGTCGGCGGACACAGGGTGCTCCCTTGCTCGGTACGACAGACTTATTGGTGCTCATGGCTTTTCGATGAAGGGCAGTCCGACGGCGGCGAGTTTCGTCTGCAGGTTGATGTCCCTGGTGGCCACGTAGACGGCGGAGCCGGGGTGTCGGGACTGCAGCAGCAGAGTGGAGGCCACGAAGCGGTCGTCGGGCACGTCGAGGTCGAGCCAGTTGGGCAGTCCGTCGCCCTTGGGTTCGATGTGCTCGAAGAGGGCGTGCACATCGCCGGCCACTCGTACACCGCGTAGGACGTCGCCGTTGGTTCGCAGCCCTTTCAGGCGGCGGTCGGCCTTCTTCGCCGCATCGCGGATGTCGGGGTTGCGGCCGGCGAGCTTGTGGTCGTCCAGCTCCCGCAGGACAACGGGCAGCAGGTGAACCATGTACCGATTCCCGAGCAGCGGCGTGTAGACCGCCACATCGGGGTCATCGAGCAGCATGTTCGTGTCGACCGCCACACGCACCGCCCAGGCGTCGTCCGGCAGGAGTTCGCCCAGCTTCCGGAGCGTGGCCACGGCCGCCTTGACCTTGTCGATTGCCTTGTCGATGCTGGCTGGCACGGTGGTGTCCCGGGGCCGTACAAGCCAGCGCTGCAACAGGCCAAGGGGCCCGTCGAGGCGCTTGGTGACCTCCGGCGTCGGGTGCGGGAACAGCAGCCGGAACAACGGTTCCCATTCCCGTACACGCCCAAGGAGTTCCATCCTTCGCGTCTCGAGTTCGGGGCCGCTGGGTACCCAACCCCACTTCGCGGCACCGAAGTGCACGAAGCCACCGGACCGGCGGTTCGGGTCGACGTTCCGGATCTGCGAGTCCGCAAGGATCTTGAGGAAATCCGCTTCGATCAGGTCCAAGTCGGACCGGAGGCGTTCCAGGTACGTCGGCGGGGCATGCGTGGCGGCCATCTGCCGATGATGCCGCACACCACTGACAGTCCGTGCCGGGCAGGGACGCTCAACGATCGAGCGCGGGAAGGCCGGCCAGGCCTGTGTCGAGCATGATGCGGTCGACGGTCTCCCTCAGGGTGCTGTCGGCGCCGATGACGGTCTCGGTACCCCCGGACAGGAGATCGAGCTCCCGGTACCAGTCCCGCAGCTGCGGCTCGCTGACCTCGCTCGCGATCGGTTTGGCGGAATGGCGAACGAGGGTCTGCTCGAACGGCACGTGCAGGTAGTAGACGTGGGTCGGGCCACGATGATCGGCGAGCAGGCGGGCGAGCATGTCGCCGTAGTGGTCGGCGTACAGAATCCCTTCGACCACTACGTGGTAACCGGCGTCCAGGGCGTAGCGGGCGGTCAGGTCGATCAGCCCGATGTTCGCGGCACCCGGCCGGTCCCGCTCACGCAGGACCATCCGGCGCAGGTTGTCCTGGCCGACGACAGCCAGGCCGCGGCCGAAGCGGTCGCGGATGCCGGCTGCGACGGACGACTTCCCCGACGCGCTGTTGCCGCGCAGCACGACCAGCCTGGTTTCTTCGGTGCCCACCATCACACCGGTCACGCTACCGGCCGCCAGCAAACGTGCGGAACGACTGACAAATCGCGGGAGTTCCCGTGACCCACTGCGCCTTCGGTCAGCCGACGTCCGAGGCGTCACTCTGAAGAGCATACAGGCTGATGATCTCGCCGCAGATGATGTAGGTGTTCAGCGCGCACAGATTGGCCGTCTCGAAGGCCATAGCCGCGTGCACGGCCTTGTTGGTCATGGTGTCCACGGCTACGAACCGCTCGTAGAAACCGGTGATCATGACGTCGGTCAGCTTGTTGTTCGACTTGCTCTCGATCGCCTGCTTGGTGAACTCAAACAGCCGGTTGCGGTGACGGGCATCGTCGAGGAGGTGGCCCGTGGCCGACGGCTGGTCTTGCGGCGGCAGCACGTGGTCGACGACGGCCTTGAGGATGCGGCGGCACGTCGTAATGGCCTGCGACAGCTCCTCCGCGACGTCCCGGTCGGGTGAGATCTCAGCTGCTTCCTGGAGCCGCCGGTAGACCGCGTTGAACTGCTGGAGGAGCTCGGGAACACCGTCGGCCAGGAGCTTGTCCACCTTGGCGCGGTAACCGCCGAAGATGGACTCGTTGATGCTGGTGTAGCCGAAGCGGCGCTCCCAGGAGCAGAGCAGGGCGAACGTCAGATGCCGGGTCCGGGCGACGATTCGTCCAGTCAGTTCCCTCGATGCCAGGTCGAACTTGTAATCGACGCGATCGCCGCTCTCTTTGATCTCACGCAGTTCCTGGTCCCAGAACTCGATCTCCGTCAGCGAGTGAGGCTCCACCAGTTCCTCGCCGGTGTCCGCCTTCGTGAACTTGCGGTCGGTCATGTACTGGGTGAAGGCCTGCTCAGCGGGCCCCGTGGCAGACCCCCAGGTAGAGGGGTCCGCCATCAACATGCGGGAGGCCTCGCCGTTGCTCTGCCGATCGCCCCCTGCCGGCCGTAGTTCAAGAGAGAGACGGATCGCGTGCTTGGTGTCGCCGATCAGGTTGGCGATTCGCACGGCACGCCGGACCGAGACGTCCAGAGGCTTGTCGTCGAAGTCGTCCAGCGCCTGCCGCACGAGTTGGAGGATGTAATCGCTTGATGCCACGACAGAACCTTAGAAAGTGTGCGGTCAGCCCCGCATCGCATTAATCGTGATGACCCCGCCTGACGCCCGTTCAACGACCGCTGCGGCACTCGTACACCGCGAGCCGACAACTCCTTCACCGCAACCCGGGCACGTTCGGCGTCCAAGCCGTCGTCAAGGGACTCCAACGCGGCGGCCTCCGACACGCAAACGGAACGGGGCAGGCCGTCGTAGGCGGAGAGCCGGTACGCAACGGTGCGACGGGCCTCCTGTTCCTCATCGCTCGCCCCATCAGTGGACGTTAAGTCCGCTTCTGGTAGCGGCCTCGTCCGGGTTGGGTGAGGAAGCCTTGGCGGGTGAGACGTCCGAGGCGGCTGCGGGTGATGTTGACGGATGTCTCGTCGGTGGGCATGCCGAGGCGTTCGTGCAGCTCACGGGCCCGGAACTCCCGGTCGGGATGCTGGTTGAAGGTGTTCACGATGGCCTGGTAGGCGGTGTTCGTCTCGGGCGGTGCGGCTTGGCCTGAAGCCGGTACGAGTTCGGCGATGACCTTCCGGGTGGTGACCAGGTTCGCGAGTCGCGCTTCGGTCTCGGTCAGGGCGGCGGTCAAACGCTGGATCTGGTCACGCAGTTCGTCGGCACAGGCTGCGGTCTTTTCGTGCTGGGCCTGGAGGTCGGCCAGAAGCTCGATGACGTTCACGCGGCCAGTCCGAGGGTGTCGCGCCAGGCTGGACTCGGTGTGGTGAGGCGGCGGGTCATGTTCGCGATCGAGGCCCAGTAGACGCGCGAGGCGGACGTGTCGGGCCGGTGATCGTACTCGCGGGCCAGTCTGCGGTGCAGCATCAACGTGCCGTTGACCTGCTCCACGATCCACCTCTTCGGTTGCGGAACGAAGCCTTTGCCCTGCTCGGCCGGGTTGCGGCGGACGACTTCGACGTGGATGTCCAACAACGCGCCATGGATGAGGACTTCGTCCTTGAAGCCTGGTCCACCAGAGCCTTCTCCAGACGCATCCCGCACCGCTTGGCGGCCTGGTCGAGCAGGACGGTGCCGGCCGTGTTGTCGTGGGCGGATGCGGCCAGCACGACGACGCCGATGATCAGCCCCAGCACGTCGACGGCCAGTCCCCGCTTGCGGCCCGACACCTTCTTGTTGACGTCCAGTCCCGTCGTGGTCTTCGGGACACCCGCGGCCGCGCGTACGGACTGGGTATCGAGAATCACGAGGGACGGGTCCTCTAATCGCCGGGCTCTCTCCCGTACCTGGCAGCGCAGGAGTTCCTGGATTCGCTGGTCAAGGCCGTCCTGGCGCCAGAGTGTGAAGTAGTAGAACACCGCCGACCAGGCTGGCAGGTCATGGGGCAGGTAGCGCCACTGGCAGCCCGTCCGGTTCTGGTAGAAGATCGCGTTCACTACCTCCCGCAGATCGCAGGATCCGGGATCTCCGGTCGCTGACCGTGCCACCCGGTCCTGTTTCCAGGCCGTGATCATCGGCTCGATCAACGCCCACTGCTCGTCCGCTAAGTCGCTGGGGTACGGCTCTCGCTCCATGCCCGCATCTCAGCATGCACATGTCCAGCGGATGGCCTACCCGACAATCAGTACCTCGATCGAGCGATCACGAACCGAGGAAGATCGGACTTAACGTCCACTCAGAGGTGAGCGGGAAGACCGCAGCCTCGTACATCGCGATGCTCAGGAGGACCGCGTCGGCGATCCCTTCCGCATAGCCGTCGCCCCTGGCCCCCCAACGGATGTCATTGCGGGCCGGGGGCGGATGGCCATTCCGAATCCCGCGCCCGTGCCGGCGGCAACCGAGCCCACCAGGGCGCCCGCCCAGTTGGCCATGGAGAAGCCGAAGCATGCTCCGCTGCCCACCACGCCCATCAGCACCGCAATGGTCATCACGTACACACGGGTACGGAGCGGGATCGTCATGGCCAGCAGTATGCCCACGCCCTCGGGGCCTGCGACCGGGGTGGTACTCGTGAATGGGGCTGGCACCGCTGACAGGGGTCCTGTTGTCAGTGGTGCCGGGGACACTGGTCGCAAGCCTCAGCGCCGCAGCTGAGGGGACGGTATTCCTGGACGAAGGATTGGCACATGCTCACTGAAGCGCTCATGGCCGCGGCTGGAGCGGGCGGTGCTGCAGTCGTCCAAGCCGCCGGCACCGACGCATGGACTGGTCTACGGCAACGCGTAGCCCGTCTCCTGGGGCGCGGGGACCCTCAACGCGAGCGGACGGAGCTGGAGCGCCTGGACCGAACCGCGCAGGCACTGGAGGAAGCCGATGTCACCGGCGAGACGGAGCGGGTTCTCCTCCGCCAGGAGGCATCGTGGCAGACCCGCTTCGAGTCGCTCCTGGAGAACCTGGAAGATTCCGAGCAGCAGGTCGCGGCCGAACTTCAGGCACTGGTGTCGGAGCAGCAGGAATTCGCGGCCCGCCAGGGCGTGTTCGGCAACACCTTCCACGGCCCCGCCGCTCTGCAGGTCGGCAACCACAACCAGCAGGAGAACCGCTTCCATATCGCGAGCTACCTGCCCGCACCCATAGGCCCCCGGGTCGTCCTCCAGGTCTCCAACTCCATCCCTGTCTACGATCTACCCGACGGCAGTCAGAACCTGGGCGATCATTTCGTCAGCGTGGAGGCGGTCAACACCGGAGACCAGCCGATCGCCATCACCAGCTGGGGCATCGAGCTCCCCGGTGACCGGCGCATGTTCGTCACACGAGGGGAGAACTGGGCAACTCCGCTCCCCCACGTGCTCACCCCCGGCGCCCCTCCCGCACGGTTCCTGATCCGAGCCGATGAACTGCGGCGGGTAGAGCGAGAGCAGCACATCCCGTACGCGCAGATGCGGCCCTACGTGGGGCTGGCCGACGGGGCGGTCGTCCACGCCGACCGCAGCGTGCCACTGACCTAACGGATGGAAGCGGTGATGAGGGGCGGGCTGCCAATGTGTCTATAATTCGCCCATTAATCCCATCTACCCTGCTCGGTCGCCTTTGGCGGGCGGCGGTGGTGCACGCCCGAAAGAGCGCGTCGATTTCATCGTCCTGGAGCAGCAGGAGATCGCAGACCGGGCCGCCGGGTTCGTAGCGGTAGGGGCCTGCGTAGGTGCAGCCGATAAGTTCGTACAGGGTCCGGTCGGCGGTGTTGTCCGGGCGGACCAGGAGCGAGGCGTAGCCGGGGAGAAGTATTCCAGGAGCTCTGCGTGGATGACGGGAGCCGACGCCCTGGGACTGGCACGGCGAGCTAAGCGAGGCCCGATTCGCACTGTCACGCCCAAGTAACAGAAAGTGGGCAAACCAAGCCTCCACCGCTCTCCTTCGTCATGGTGTGAAATCCAGCATGCGAGAGGAGCACTTGTGCCGGAGCCTACGAATCCCGTTCCCCCGCCTCCTTCCACGACTCCAGGCGCACGCCGAAGCACACGCGGCGTAGCTCTGCAGGGATACGCCGCCGTGGTGACAGCGGTTATCGCCGTTCTCACCTTTGCCATTGGATTCGTGGGTCTGCCGGCGGCGGGCGTCACCTCCCCCTCCGCACGAACCGCCACCGCGACAGTAACCGTCACCGCAACGACCACACAGGATGTGACAGGTAGACGGCAAGGACCGACGGCGAGCCCTGGTACAGAGATTTCTTCTTCGGAATCGTCCATCGCGACACCAGCATCACAACCGAAGCAAAGGTGGAGCGGGGCTCTGCGGCTGCAAGCGTACAGTGCCATGTTCGACCTCGATTCCGTTCCCCCAGAGCCAGCCGATTCGCCCGACGAGGACCTGTACACGCTTGGGGTCGTGAACCTCCGCCTGCGGTTCATTGAGCACGACTACGCCTTGCTCCCCGAAGGAATGCCGAAGACGGCTCTTTCCTGCGTGAACCTGCTCAAGACTCGTCCCGAGAGCGGGCTAGACGTGCAGAAAAGCCGCTCGGTATGCCTCTACACGGACCATGGCGTGGCGCTGGCCACCGTCACGTCCCTCGAGGAGGGCGGGGCCGCCGACATACAGGTCACGGTCTGGGATCTGTGACACTGGGCGGCCACCGTCATGAGATCAAGCTGGACGCTCCCTGTCGAACGTGCATGGGAGGCCCGGGAGGAGATGGCCGCCTACCCCAGGCCCTTTCGAGAACGCGGCGGAGCCCGCTGCCGCGTGACGCCGTCAGGGCCGCGCTCGTTGGGCAGCGCCTGCGGAGCCTGCCCAACACCTTCATTCCGGTCATCCCGGCCAAGCCGTAAGCCCTCGTATCCCAGACGCGGGCGGAGCGGGAACCTGGAAGCGTGTCACGAGGACTCGGGCGAGTACAGCGGGCCGTGCTGGCGTACGTGCTCAGCGAGCCCGGCGGCCTCAGCACCGTCGACGGCACCCCGCTAGCCGCCTCGGTCACCGGTCTCGCCCGCGTCGTCTACGCAGTCGACCGACGCCCGGCGTGCCGCCGAACGGCGGGCCGTGTGCCGCCTCGAGGCGGGCGGCCACGTCGTAGTCCACCGTCGGCCCGTCGGCCGCACCTACACCCAGCAGCGCGCCCACCCTCGCTCCTGGCCGCCGCGCTACGACCAGCGCCTGGCGGTGTGCACCGGCAAGGACGGCTGCCCGGGGTGCGCGTCGGGCGACAGACCGTCGACGTACTTCACCGCGGACGTGGCAATGTTCATCGAGCACTACGGCAGCCACGCCGAGGGCGACCGGCAGCTGTGGCGGGCAACCGCGCACGGCTGGCACCTGTACCCCGTCCCGCTCCCCCGGCCCGCCGCCGACTACCGCACGTACAAAGTCGAGATCACAAAACTGTTTGTACGGCGGGTTCTGACCGCCGCAGAGCGCGCTCAGGCCGGACAGCGGGTGCGGGCCTTCATCCGGCCCCACGTCGACGCCATCCGCGCCACGCTCCGGAGCCGCTGACCGGCACGGACGCGGGTTATCCACAGGCCCGAACGCGATCGGTGGTTCCTCCGTACGCTGCTGCCCGAGTCGATCACACAGGGGTGTGCGGGGTGCGGGAAGCGATACGGCATGGTGGTGGAGGTCATGGCGCAGATGCCGGACGACCGGGCCCGGAGGGAAGTGATGGCGCTCGTGGAAGTCGGACGGATGGACTCCCTGGTCCCGCCCGCCGCTTCTGCTTCCTTCGGACGCCCGCAGAGACTCGGGCGTCCGCGTAGGTGGCCGTGCCAGCCGAGAGCCAGGAAACGCGCAGGAGCGTGGCGGCAGGGCCGATTGCGCCGGGCCCGAACTTGTCACGGATGCGGTCGCTGACTTCTTCGGCGACGAGCTGGTCCTCGCGGGTGTGGTCGAGGCTGATCTGCTGGGCGACTTGGTCGGCGCCGACCAAGTCCTCACCCCGAAGAACGAGGCCGGTAAGGCGGCCCCGCTGGAGGCCTGCCGCTCGATGAGCCGGTACGCCGTAGTCCTCAGATCTTCATCGTGCGCGGACGCCTCCGGCAGACGCCGCGTCTTCTCTCCGGACGGTCCACCGCCGAACCTCAGTATCAAGGCCAGGCCGCGGGCCCCCTGCTCGCGTCGGCGCAGCAGCAGTCCGAGCTGGACGACCAGATCGAGGAGCGCCGCGCGCACTTCGGCTCCGTCCGGGTTCTGCCGGGGAAACCTGGGGCTGACGGTGGTGGAGGCGGGCAAGATGCGCGGGGCGACAGGGCGGGGGCCGATGACGCAGGCGCGGTCGGCGGCCAGGCGTCCGGCGCGTCCTCCGAGGACGCGCTGCACGGTGACAGGCGGGAGCGCGGCGAGCAGGCCCACACAGCCCACGCCGAATTTCCGCAGGAGAGTCGCCTGGCGGGGTTCTCTGAACTACCGCCGACAGCCTGTCAATCAGTCAGTGGCTGCTGGTATACGAGTCCGCGTCTTCGTGGGCAAGCCCCATAGCTTGTGGGCTCGTGACCGATGATCCGAAGAGGCCCTCGAATCCCCACGACCTCGGCCGAGTGTTCAACGAGGTCCCGGAACTCTACGACCGGGCTCGGCCAGGATACCCCGACGAACTGTTCGCGGACCTTGTCGCCGTCACCGGCTTGGACGAAGGGTCGTCGGTGCTGGAGGTGGGCTGCGGTACTGGTCAGGCGACGCCTTCGCTGGCAGTACTCGGGTGCTCAGTGATCGCCGTCGAGCCGGGCGCGGATATGCCCACACTTGCTCGCCAGCGGCTCGTCTCCTTCCGCTCGGAGCCGGGGCGCGGCGATCGGCGACTCGCTGGTGCTGCTGATCATCTACCGCATCTTCTTCGGCGACCCCCGCCGATGAACCACCGGCCGCGCCGTCCGTAGTCGGCCCGGGCCCGGGCGCCAACCATCACCAGTCAGGTCGACGACGCCTCGATCACGCCTCAAATGACACCAAAAACAAGGGAGTTGGGGCGTTACGATGGTTCCCCGGTGACGACCGGGACGTGGGTCCGCCGAGCAGGGGGTGGGATGTGGCCTACGACTTGCGGCCGCGCGAGTACCGGATGAAGCGGTCCCGGATGTTCCTGTACCTGGTGCCGATCGTCGCGATCACTCTGGGCATCCCGTGCGCCATGGTGGCCGACGGCGGTCCGTCCGCCTCGGTCACCATCTCCTTCAGCGTCGTATGCGTGACGTTCACGGGGTGGCTCTGCTACGCCGCCCCACGCTGTGGCACCAGGGTGGACGTGGAGGGGATCCATGTACGTGGCATGGTCACGCTTAAGCGGCTGGTCTGGGAGGACGTCCAGGACATCAGGGCGGAGGGAAATCCGGCCGCGGAAATGCGGAACGACGGGCCCGCCGTGCTCGTGTTCGTCTACGGCCGGGATGGCCGCAGGATGATACTGCCGTCCGTCGACGATCAGCACGTCGACGTCGAGCGGGAACTCGCGGTGCTGACGGCTGCCTGGCAGGAGCTGCGCGGTGGGGGCTGGTCGCCGGACTCGGAGGCCGCAGTCCTCATCAGCCAGCGCCGTACGCGTCGGCAAGCCCTCTGGGCCGGCTTCGCCTCCGTTCCTCTGGCGTTCTTCCTTGTGCTGGTGCTGGAACTGCTGCAGTTCTCCGTTGACATGCCTGGATGGTTGAAGGCGATGCTGAACCCGTTCGTGATCCTGGGTGTGGTGCCCGTGGTCTTCACGCTGACCGTGATCGCCTCGTACCGGAAGCAGTCGCACAACGACTGACCCGCGCCGTACAGCGATCACCGGCCGACGGACGACCCACAAGCCGACCCGGGTGGAACTGGAAATGTGGCAGCACCCGGCCACGGTGGCCGCAAGGGCCGGGACGTTGACCGACCTCATGAATTCACGGCGACTGCCGCCGCGGTGACTGCCCGTCACATCCCAGAGGAAGGACGCTCCGGTACAGGAGATGCTGAGGTCGTACCGATGCGGCCCGCGATCTGTGGGAAGGCCGGCATCCCGAGATGGATCGCCGTGCTGCGGCGGGCGGCCTCGGCGTCGATCTGGGCGAGCTTGTCGCGGGCGCCGGTCAGGCTGACCTGGAGGCCCTCGATCTCGCCGAGCCAGCCTTCGCGTTCGGCCTCGGCGATCCGGGCCTGCAGGTTGTCGCTGATCTCCGCCAGCCGTGGCCGCTGGGCGAGGTCCGGCCGAAGGAGCGCGCACCGGACGCACGCGTGCTCGTGGATGCAGGACGTGCCGAAGGCGCGGGCGCAGATGCCGACGGACAGCTTGCGGCGTTCGAAGTGGCCCAGGAAGGCGTCCCACTCCGCGCTGGTGGGAGTGCGGTACTCCTCGGCGGGGCGCTGGCCCCGGCGGCGGGCGAGGAAGGCGCGGTGCGCCTCGATGGCTTCGGCGGGGTAGGCGGCCTTGTAGCCCATGGTGATGGTTTTGTGGCCGCAGATCACCTGGACGATGTGCGGGGGGAGACCGGAGAGAATGGCGTCGGTGACGAAGATCCTTCGGAAGTCGTGCGGCTGGTAGTTCAGCGGATCGCCGGCCGTGGCGGTAAGCCCTGAGGCGGCGAGCGTCTCACCGAGAGCCTTGCGGATGGTCTGGGCGCAGACGGGCCGGTTCTGTCCGGCGCTGCGCCACTGGAAGAGCAGAGGCAGGGGCCGGTTCCACCGGCGTTCGCCCTGGTCGTAGGCGGCGATGAGCGGGACCGTACCGTCGGTGTCGCGCACGCGGGTGACCATGGCGGACGGGACATCGGCGAGTTCTGGGCTGACCAGCAGCAGGCGCTCTTCATCGGTCTTGGAGGGGGCGATCTGCAGCAATGGCACCACTTCGCTGGTGTTGGGCAGGGTGTACTGGACGATGCTGTGGTGGCTGATCTCCAGCATCTCCTCGATGCGGGTGCCGGTGTGGCGGAAGAACTCGATCGCCGCCCACCCCCAAAACGCCCGGTTCTCGTCCGCCACCAGGTAACGGCGTCGCCCACTCCCGTCGGTGGCCCGGGTCGGTTCCAGTCCGGACTTGCTGGCCCGGGTTTTGGTGAAGGTCCCTTCCCCGACCGTGAAGCGGGCTCCCAGCGGGGCGTCCCGGAACGTCGACAGGCGTTCCTGCGCCTGGCGCAGGAGGAGTTCGGCGGTGCGCAGCACGACGGGCAGGGTGGGCATGCGTTCGCGGGTGCTCTGGTCGGTGCGGGCCTTCACTCATCGGTTGTGCTTACGGGGAGTGATGTCGGAATCCCTGACCGGGCAGGGGGCCACCCACGGGCCCCAGCGGGCGGGCTCGTCCGCAGCCCAGGTGGCGAGGTCGAGGTAGAAGGCGCGTACGGCTGTGAGCAGGGTGCCGGGGTTGAGGCGGGGCGCGGTGCTCTCCACGATCTGGCCGTCTGCGGCGCGGCGGCGGACGGTCTTGGTGCGGATGCGCTCCTTCCAGGCCGCGGCCGTCTCCGGGCTCAGGTTCAGGGAGTCGATACCCGGGTGATGGTGTTCCAGGTCGGCCCAGAACCGAGCCACCAGTGTCCGAGAGAGATCTTCGAAGGTGTTGTAATCCAGTGCGGGACGTCGCTCATTGAGATATTCGACGAACAGATCGCGTACCGGCCGGCACTGAACGTGGTAGCGGTCCACCAGTTCCTCGGTGCTGGACTGGCCCGCGTACGTCGACACCGATCGAAGCGTCGCGGACGCGTTAGGTCGTGTCCGCAAAGTGGTTGGCGCGTTGGTCTGTTCGTGGTGCGTCGTCATGAGCTGACTGATCAGGCATGGGCAGTGATCGAGCCGCTGCTGGTTCCGCCTCGGATGGGACGGCCGGTGCGGGACCGTCGTCAGGTCCTCAACGGCATCCTGTGGAAGCTGTCCACCGGGGCGGCCTGGCGGGATCTGCCGGAACGCTACGGGCCGTGGAAGACCGTCTACGAACGCTTCCGCCGCTGGTCGGCCGACGGCACCTGGGACCGGCTCCTGGCCCACGTCCAGCAGCACTCCGACGCGATCGGAGCCGTGGACTGGTCGATCGTGTGTGTCGACTCCACTGCCGTGCGGGCCCACCAGCATGCGGCCGGGGCCCGAAAAGGGGGCTCTGGCCGGGCGAGGCGACCGGCCGGTCCCGTGGCGGGCTGACCACGAAGATCCACCTTGCCTGCGACGGGCAGGGCCGTCCGCTGGCCTTCACGATCACCGCCGGGAACGTCAACGACTGCACCCAGTCCGAGCCGGTCCTGGCCCGCATCCGCATCCAGCGATGCGGACCCGGCCGACCCCGCACCCGCCCCGTCCAGGTGGCCGCGGACAAGGGCTACTCTTCCCTGAAGATCCGCAGCTACCTGCGCAGACGAGGCATCCGGGCCGTGATCCCCGAACGCATCGACCAGATCAA
>NZ_PJME01000077.1 GCF_002954775.1 Streptomyces geranii | reverse complement strand
CGGGTGGAGGTGACTGGTACTAATAGGCCGAGGGCTTGTCCTCAGTTGCTCGCGTCCACTGTGTTGGTTCTGAAACCACGAACAACCCCACACCCAGGTCACGGGTGATGGTGCGGTTGTCTGTTTCATAGTGTTTCGGTGGTCATAGCGTGAGGGAAACGCCCGGTTACATTCCGAACCCGGAAGCTAAGCCTTACAGCGCCGATGGTACTGCAGGGGGGACCCTGTGGGAGAGTAGGACACCGCCGAACTCCTTTTATAGCTCCGGCTCTTGGGCACTCTGCCCGAGAGTCGGAGCTTTTTTGCGTTGAGGTAGGGTCAGGGGGCATCGTTGGCTCGTTTCCCACAGGAGGCACCCGGGTGGAGGTCCAGGAGACCCGCGTCCAGACAGACCGGGTCCTCACCATCCCGAACATCCTCAGCATGGCGCGTCTTGTCGGCGTGCCCGTCTTTCTGTGGCTGATCCTCCGCCCCGAGTTCGGCGGCCCCAAGAGCGACGGCTGGGCGCTCCTGGTGCTGATGCTGAGCGGGATCAGTGACTATCTGGACGGCAAGCTCGCGCGGAGCTGGAACCAGATCAGCAGCCTTGGCCGGCTCCTCGATCCCGCTGCCGACCGGCTCTACATTCTCTCGACTCTGGTCGGTCTCACCTGGCGCGAGATTCTGCCAATCTGGTTGACGGCTGCACTGCTGGCGCGAGAGCTGGTTCTGTTGGTGATGGTGGGCATCCTCAGGCGTCATGGGTATCCGCCACCGCAGGTGAACTTCCTGGGGAAGGCGGCCACCTTCAACTTGATGTACGCCTTCCCGCTCCTTCTGCTCAGTGACGGAAGTGGATGGCTCTCGTCACTCGCAGCCATTTTCGGATGGGCGTTCGCAGGATGGGGTACAACGCTCTACTGGTGGGCAGGAGTCCTCTACGTGGTACAAGTCCGCCGACTGGTTCGTGCGGACGCCATGGCCGATTGAGCTCGCCGATTGGGCGGCTGTAGTGGCCGCATGGCCCGCGTCGGCAAAGTGCGGGACAATCTGGACGGGTGAAGTCGGCTAGACCGTCGTCTCTTCAAGGAGGACGCTTCCGACATGAAGGCCGTCGTGATGGCCGGAGGCGAAGGCACACGCCTTCGTCCAATGACCTCAAGCATGCCCAAGCCGCTCCTGCCAGTGGCCAACAGGCCGATCATGGAGCATGTGCTGCGGCTGCTCAAAAGGCATGGGCTCAACGAGACAGTCGTTACTGTCCAGTTCCTCGCCTCACTCGTCAAGAACTACTTCGGTGACGGCGAAGAGCTCGGGATGGAGCTGACGTATGCCAATGAGGAGAAGCCACTCGGTACCGCCGGAAGCGTCAAGAACGCCGAAGAGGCGTTGAAGGACGACACTTTCCTCGTCATCTCCGGTGATGCCCTGACCGACTTCGACCTCACCGAGCTGATCAATTTCCACAAGGAAAAAGGTGCACTCGTCACTGTCTGTCTGACGAGGGTGCCGAATCCGCTGGAATTCGGCATCACCATCGTCGACGAAGAGGGCAAAGTCGAGCGCTTCCTGGAGAAGCCGACCTGGGGGCAGGTCTTCTCCGACACCGTGAACACCGGCATCTACGTCATGGAGCCCGAGGTCTTCGACTATGTCGAGGCCGATGTCTCCGTCGACTGGTCCGGTGACGTCTTCCCGCAGCTGATGAAGGAAGGCCGACTGGTCTACGGCTATATCGCCGAGGGCTACTGGGAGGACGTCGGCACGCACGAGAGCTATGTGAAGGCGCAGGCCGACGTCCTGGAGGGCAAGGTCGACGTCGAGCTGGACGGCTTCGAGATCTCGCCCGGAGTGTGGGTCGCCGAGGGCGCCGAGGTGCATCCCGACGCCGTACTCCGCGGGCCCCTCTACATCGGGGACTACGCCAAGGTCGAGGCTGGCGTGGAAATCCGCGAGCACACCGTCGTCGGCTCGAACGTCGTGGTGAAGAGCGGGGCCTTTCTGCACAAGGCCGTGGTGCACGACAACGTGTACATCGGCCAGCACTGCAATCTGCGCGGCTGCGTCATCGGGAAGAACACCGACATCATGCGCGCGGCCCGGATCGAGGACGGCGCGGTCATCGGCGACGAGTGCCTCGTCGGTGAGGAATCGATCATCCAGGGGAACGTACGCGTCTACCCGTTCAAGACGATCGAGGCCGGTGCCTTCGTCAACACCTCGGTCATCTGGGAATCCAGGGGGCAGGCGCATCTGTTCGGCGCCCGTGGGGTCTCCGGAATTCTCAACGTCGAGATCACGCCCGAGCTGGCGGTGCGGCTCGCCGGTGCCTACGCGACCACCTTGAAGAAGGGGTCCACCGTCACCACCGCCCGCGACCACTCCAGAGGCGCCCGCGCGCTGAAGCGGGCGGTCATCTCCGCGTTGCAGGCCAGCGCCATCGACGTACGAGATCTGGAGAACGTACCGCTGCCCGTGGCTCGGCAGCAGACCGCTCGGGGGAGTGCCGGGGGGATCATGATCCGGACCACTCCCGGGGTGCCCGATTCCGTCGACATCATGTTCTTCGACGGGCAGGGGGCCGACCTTTCGCAGGCCAGTCAGCGGAAGTTGGACCGGGTGTTCGCGCGGCAGGAGTACCGGCGGGCGTTTCCCGGGGAGATCGGGGATCTGCATTTCCCGGCCAGTGTGTTCGACTCGTACACCGGGTCGTTGCTGCGGAATGTCGATACGACCGGGATCGCGGAATCCGGGCTCAAGGTCGTCGTGGACGCCTCCAACGGCAGTGCGGGGCTTGTACTGCCCAGTCTGCTCGGGAAGCTCGGTGTCGATTCGCTGACCATCAATCCCGGTCTCGACGAGTCCAGGCCGACGGAGTCCGCGGACACCCGGCGGTCCGGGATGGTGCGGCTCGGCGAGATCGTGGCGTCGGCGCGTGCCGCCTTCGGGGTGCGTTTCGACCCGGTGGGTGAGCGGCTTTCGCTCGTCGACGAGAAGGGGCGCATCATCGAGGACGATCGCGCGCTGCTCGTCATGCTGGATCTTGTCGCTGCCGAACGGCGCAGTGGGCGTGTGGCGTTGCCGGTGACCACTACGCGTATCGCGGAGCAGGTCGCCGCTTATCACGGGACCCAGGTGGAGTGGACGACCACGTCGCCCGATGATCTGACCCGGGTCGGGCGCGACGAGGCGACCATTTTCGGCGGGGACGGGCGCGGTGGGTTCATCGTGCCGGAGTTCAGCAGTGTGTTCGACGGTTCGGCGGCCTTCGTACGGCTCATCGGGCTGGTCGCGCGGACGCAACTCACGCTCAGCCAGATCGATGCCAGGATTCCGCGGGCGCATGTCCTCAAGCGGGATCTGGCGACTCCCTGGGCCGTCAAGGGGCTTGTCATGCGGCGGGTCGTCGAGGCGGCCGGAGAGCGGTTCGTCGACACGACCGACGGGGTGCGGGTCGTCGAGACCGACGGGCGCTGGGTGATGGTGCTGCCCGACCCGGCGGAAGCCGTCACGCACTTGTGGGCCGAGGGGCCCGACGACGCCTCCGCGCAGGCTCTGCTCGACGAGTGGGCCACCGTCGTGGACGGCGCCGGTCGCTGAATCGGGATCCACGCGCGCGTGCCGGACAGTAGCCCCCAATGGGGCCTGTCCGGCACGCCGGTGGGGCCGTTCGGAGGCAGTGGTCGCGACGTGGGACGATGTGCGGCATGCCGCAGCAGCCCCCCGTCCGGAGCATCCCCACGAGCCGTTCCCGGCGCCCGGACGCGTCCATGTCGCTGCTCACCAACGTCATGGACCACAGCCTCGACGAGGGGTACGCCGAGGCCGCCGCGCGGAAGAAGGCCGCCGGTGACGGCGGTGTGCCGAAGCCGCTGCGGGCGAAGCTGGGGCTTGCCGCCGGGCTGGTGCTCGCCGCTCTCGTGGTGACCGTGGGGGCCGCTCAGGCGCGGATCGCCGCACCCGCGATCGCCAAGGAGCGCGAGGAACTGATCGACCGCATCGACAGCGAGACGGAAGCGGCCGACAAGCTTGAGGACTCGGTCGACCGGCTGCGCGACGATGTGAGCGCCCGTCAGCGGGCCGCGCTCAAGGCCGCGGGCGGCGACAGCGGACAGGCCGACCTGGTGGGCATCCTGTCGGGCGCGACCGAGGTGCACGGACCCGGTGTGAAGCTCGTCGTGGACGACGCGAAGGAAGCCAGCACCGGCGCCGGCGGGGACGCGCGGGAGACCTCCGGGTTCTCCGACACCGGGCGGGTGCGCGACCGCGACATGCAGCGGGTCGTGAACGGCCTCTGGCAGTCCGGTGCCGAGGCCGTCTCGATCAACGGGCAGCGGCTCACGGCGCTGTCGGCGATCCGGGCCGCGGGAGACGCGATACTGGTCGACAACAAGCCGCTGGTGCCGCCCTACACGGTGCTCGCGGTGGGGGACGGCAAGCGGCTGAGCAGTAAGTTCCAGGACAGCGCCGACGGACTGTATCTGGCCGCGCTGCAGGAGAACTTCGACATCCGGACCAGGATCTCCGTGGAGAGCGACCTCCGGCTGCCCGCAGCACCGAGTGTGATCGTACGAACAGCGCAACCGAGTACAGAGACAGAGAAGGGCACATCGTGATCGCGGTACTGGGCCTCGTCGTGGGAGTCGTGGCTGGATTGTTGGTCCGGCCCGAGGTTCCCGCGGTCGTCGAGCCTTACCTTCCCATCGCCGTCGTCGCGGCCCTGGACGCCGTGTTCGGCGGTCTGCGGGCCATGCTCGACGGGATCTTCGACGACAAGGTCTTCGTGGTGTCGTTCCTGTCGAACGTCGTCGTGGCCGCGCTGATCGTCTTCCTGGGCGACAAGCTGGGCGTGGGCGCCCAGTTGTCCACGGGCGTGGTCGTGGTCCTCGGTATCCGGATCTTCTCCAACGCCGCGGCCATCCGCCGGCACGTGTTCCGGGCCTGACGCCGATGAGCGACGACGACAAGAGCGACAGCAAGAACGGCAGCAAGAGCGACGGCAGGAACGACCCGGGCGAGGCGCGGTTGCGTGCGGAACTGCCCGAGGAGGTCCCGGCGGCGGCCTCGGAGGCCGTGGACGGGCGTACGGCGGACGTTGCGGCCGGTGAGGTTCCCGGACCGTCCCTGACCGGTCGTCAGCGGCTGGTGAAGGGGCTGTGGCCGCCGCGGGTGACCCGGGCCCAACTCATCGTCGCCCTGCTGCTGTTCGGGCTCGGGTTCGGGCTGGCGGTCCAGGTCGCGTCCACCAGTGACAGCGACGGGGCGCTGCGCGGTGCGCGTCAGGAGGATCTTGTACGCATCCTCGATGAACTGGATGACCGTACTCAGCGTCTTGAGGACGAGAAGCAGGGTCTCGAAGACCAGCGGACCGAGCTGGAGAACAGCTCGGACCAAGCTGAGGAGGCCCGGAAGCAGACGGTTGAGAAGGAGCGGCAACTGGGCATCCTGGCGGGCACGGTGGCCGCGCAGGGGCCCGGGATCACGCTGACCATCGAGGACACGAAGGGGACGGTCGAAGCCGACATGCTGCTCGACGCGATCCAGGAACTGCGCGCGGCCGGAGCCGAGGCGATCCAGGTCAACGGCGTACGGGTCGTCGCGGGGACCTATCTGGCGGACGAGGACGGCGGTGGGGTGAGCGTCGACGGGAACAAGATCGACGCGCCCTATCGTTTCAAGGTCATCGGCAAGCCCCAGGACCTCGAACCGGCGCTGAACATTCCCGGAGGTGTGGTGCAGACCCTGGAGAAGGAGCAGGCCACCGCTACCGTGGAGCGGGCGGACAAGATCGTCGTGGACGCCTTGCGAGCGGCGAAGCAGCCTGACTACGCTCGGTCGTCCTCCCGGTGAACCGGGGGTGCATGGGGGCTGTCCGGGGAGGGCATGAGGTTGCGGGGGGTCGACGCACCGAATGGGTGGTGCGTGGTGGAAACTGTCGGGTGGCGGCGGACGTTGTGAGGATGTCCGGGTCGACCGGTAGGTGCAGT
This sequence comes from Streptomyces geranii, assembly GCF_002954775.1. GTDB lineage: Bacteria > Actinomycetota > Actinomycetes > Streptomycetales > Streptomycetaceae > Streptomyces > Streptomyces geranii. Next base: position 21,891 of record NZ_PJME01000077.1, on the reverse strand, counting down.
CAGGGTTCGTCCTGCCCCACGGGCGGGTCTGTTTCGGTCAAGGGGAATCGCCCGTGAAGTTGTTTGCGAAGTTGTTCGGCAAGAGCGCGCGAGAGGGCAGCGACAGCAGTGCGACCGCCCGTCATCGCGCACAGCCTGACGCGGAGGGTCAGCGTCCGCTGTTCCGGGACCAGGTCGGCGGTCCGGGCGGTGACGTTCCGGGAGGTCAGGGAGCGCCGTCTGTTGACCCTGCCCAGTCCGGGCGCATAGGTTTCGGGGAACCGTCAACCTCAAGTACGGGTGGAGAGTTTTCCTCCGACCCCTATGCGTCCAATGCCCCGGCGGGGCAGCCGCGGCAGGAGGATCCCTCGATGTCGGCCCTTGTGTGTACGAGGTGCGGTAACCGCAACGCGGAGAACAGCCGCTTCTGCTCCAACTGCGGCGCTCCGCTGCGGGCCGGGGCCACCCCGGAGCGTCCGTCGGAGACGACGTCCACGATCTCCATCTCCGGTATCGAGGCGTACGACGCCGAGGTCACCGGGCAGACGCAGATGCCGATGCTCTCGCCCGAGGCGCAGGCCGCGGTGGACGCCCTCCCGCTCGGGTCGGCGCTGCTGGTGGTGCGCCGCGGTCCGAACTCGGGCAGCCGCTTCCTGCTGGACGGCGAGCTGACCACGGCCGGCCGTCATCCGCAGAGCGACATCTTCCTGGACGACGTGACGGTCTCGCGCCGCCATGTGGAGTTCCGGCGTGGCCAGGACGGCCTGTTCACCGTCGCCGACGTGGGCAGCCTCAACGGCACGTACGTCAATCGTGAGCGGATCGACTCGGTCAGCCTCAACAACGGCGACGAGGTGCAGATCGGCAAGTACCGGCTGGTGTTCTACGCGAGCCAGCGGGGCTACTGACCCGCCTCCGGACCGAGTCCGGAGGGACCCCAGGGAAGGTCCATGCTTCAAACACCGAGCGGCGGTGCCGGCCACGGCATCGCCGCCGCGGACAGTGGGCTGATGAGCATCGGCACGGTGCTGAACGCGCTGCGTGACGAGTTCCCCGAAGTCACCATCTCCAAGATCCGTTTCCTGGAGTCGGAGGGGCTCATCGAGCCGCAGCGGACTCCGTCGGGGTACCGCAAGTTCAGTCCGGAGGACGTCGAGCGCCTCGGCCATGTCCTGAGGATGCAGCGGGACCACTATCTGCCGCTCAAGGTGATCAGGGAGTACCTGGACGCCATGGAGCGCGGGGAGGCCGTCCCGCTCCCCACCGTGGGCCGTCAGCGGGACGGTGAGCCCGTCCTGGAGCCCGAGGGGCCCACCGCCGTCCGGATCGGCCGGTCCGAGCTGCTGGCCGCCGCCGGGATCGGTGACGAGGAACTCGAGGAGTGGCAGTCGTACGGGCTGATCGTGCCGCTGCCCGACGGCGCGTACGACGCGGAGACGGTGACCGTCGCCGGGCTCGTGGCCGAGCTGGGGCGGTTCGGGATCGAGCCGCGGCATCTGCGGGTGATGAAGGCCGCGGCGGAGCGCGAGGCCGGTCTGATCGACCAGGTGGTGGCGCCGTTGAAGCGGCACCGCAATCCGCAGACCAGGGCTCTCGCGGAGGCCCGCAGCAAGGAACTGGCGGGGCTCACGGTGAAGCTGCACGCCGCCCTGGTGCGGATCGCGCTGGGAGTGCGGCAACCCTGAGCAGGCAGGGTCGCCGGAGGCCGGATCGGCCACCCGTTCCGTGCCCGACTACCCAAACGTCCCGGGCACGGCCTAGGGTTGCTGTGTGAACGAGCTCGATGTCGTAGGTGTCCGGGTGGAAATGCCCTCCAACCAACCGATCGTGCTTCTGCGTGAAGTGGGAGGCGACCGTTACCTCCCCATCTGGATCGGACCGGGGGAGGCGACGGCCATCGCCTTCGCCCAGCAGGGCATGGCCCCCGCACGGCCGCTGACCCACGACCTGTTCAAGGACGTGCTGGAGGCCGTCGGCCAGGAGCTCACCGAAGTGCGCATCACGGACCTGCGTGAGGGTGTCTTCTACGCGGAACTGGTGTTCGCCAGCGGGGTCGAGGTCAGCGCCCGGCCGTCCGACGCCATAGCGCTCGCGCTGCGCACCGGGACGCCGATCTACGGCAGCGACGGAGTGCTGGACGACGCCGGGATCGCGATCCCGGACGAGCAGGAGGACGAGGTGGAGAAGTTCCGCGAGTTCCTCGACCAGATCTCTCCCGAGGACTTCGGGACCAACAGTCAGTGAGCCCTGACGGCGGCGGCTGACGAGGTTCGGGCGGCTCCACCGACCTGGTGGTCGGTGGAGCCGGTCTTTTGCCCGGTGTCGTCACGGATGATGGCAATTGCCAGCGGCGTGTGAGAGCGTCGTGCGGCCCTCGCGGAGCGCATTCGGCTAGCCTTTCCCCGCGGTGGGGTACGGGAAACCACTCCTAGGGTGATTATCACTCGGCGTGCCGAGTGTGGCGATCGTTGACGCACCCCTGGTGACTGCCTACCGTCGTGAAGGCAGGTCAAGGACGGAGGTCGGCGTGAGAAGCAGCGGCGACGGTACGGCTGGGGGTGCCCCCGGACACGGTCTGGGGGAGAGTAGCCCGTACCGGCTTCACGGCAGCGCGGCCGATCACGTTCCGCGGCGGCCGACGGTTGTAGTGGGCGGCGGAGGGGCGACATCCATGGCGTCCGAGGAGATCGGCTACCGCGGTCCGACGGCATGCGCGGCGGCCGGCATCACATACCGCCAGTTGGACTACTGGGCGCGCACCGGGCTGGTCGAGCCGAGCGTGCGGCCCGCCCATGGGTCGGGGACGCAGCGGCTCTACAGCTTCCGGGACGTTGTCGTCCTGAAGATCGTCAAGCGCTTTCTCGACACCGGGGTCTCGCTGCAGAACATCCGTACGGCGGTCCAGCATCTGCGCGCGTGCGAGTTCCGAGATCTGGAGCGCCTGACGCTGATGAGCGACGGCGCGACGGTCTACGAGTGCACCTCGCCCGACGAGGTGCACGCACTGCTCCAGGGCGGGCAGGGCATCTTCGGTATCGCGGTCGGTGTGGTGTGGCGCGATGTGGAAAGCGCTCTCTCGCAGCTGCACGGTGAGCGGGTCGACACCGGTGAGACGCTCGTCGGGAACAACCCGGCGGACGAGCTGGCGCGGCGGCGCAACCGGGCGGTCTGACCGCCCCCGTCCCCGGCGTTCCGGGGCATTGTCAGTGGCGTAGGGCAGCATCGGACAGGTGAGAAACGCGCCTACGATCCTGCATCTCGACATGGATGCCTTCTTCGCCTCGGCGGAGCAGGCGTCCAAGCCGAGTCTGCGCGGAAAAGCCGTGGTCGTGGGCGGGCTCGGGCCGCGCGGGGTGGTGGCGACCGCGTCGTACGAGGCCCGGGTCTTCGGGGTGAACTCCGCGATGCCGATGGGGCAGGCACGCAGGCTCGCGCCGAACGCCGCGTATCTCGTGCCGAGGTTCGGGTTCTACCGCTCGATCAGCGAGCAGGTCATGGCGCTGCTGCGGGCGCTGTCGCCGCTGGTGGAGCCGCTGAGCCTGGACGAGGCGTTCGTGGACCTGGAGGCCGGGGGAGCGGCCTGGGACGAGGCGTCGGCGCGGCTGGCCGGGAGCAGACTGCGCGCGGACATACGGGCCGTCACGGGGCTCACGGGGTCGGTGGGCCTCGCCGCCTCCAAGATGCTCGCGAAGTTCGCCTCCGAGCAGGCCAAGCCGGACGGCCTGGTGCTGATCGAGCCCGGCACCGAGCGGGCGATGCTCGCGCCGATGTCGGTGCGGATCCTGCCCGGGGTGGGCCCGGCGACCGGGGACCATCTGCGGCGGGCCGGGATCAGCACGGTCGACGAGTTGGTCGAGGCGGGCGAGGACGAACTCGTACGGCTGCTGGGGAAGGCCCACGGGCACGGGCTGTACGGGATGGCGCTGGCGCACGACGAGCGGCCCGTGGTGGCCGAGCGGGAGACCAAGTCGGTGTCGGTCGAGGACACGTACGACGTGGACATCCACGACCGGGTCCGGGTGGGGACGGAGGTGCAGCGGCTGGCCGACCGGTGTGTGCGGCGGCTGCGCGGGGCCGGGCTGTCCGGGCGGACCATCGTCCTCAAGGTGCGGCGGTACGACTTCTCCACGCTGACCCGGTCCGAGACGCTCCGGGGGCCCACGGACGACCCCTCGGTGGTGCGGGAGGCGGCGGCCCGGCTGCTGGAGTCCGTGGACACGACAGGGGGTGTGCGGTTGCTGGGGGTCGGGGTGAGCGGGCTCGCCGACTTCACTCAGGAGGACCTGTTCGCCCAGGCCGCCGGGGAGTTGGCGGCGCTGGAGCCGGCGGAGGACGCGGAGCACGAGGTCGTCGAGGAGCAGGAGGCGCCCGCCGAGCGGCACTGGACGACCGGGCACGACGTACGGCATGCCGACTTCGGGCACGGGTGGGTGCAGGGGAGCGGGCTCGGGCGGGTGACCGTGCGGTTCGAGACGCCGGAGTCGGAACAGCCGGGGCGGGTGCGGACGTTCCGGACCGACGATCCCGCGCTGGAGCCCGCGGAGCCGCTGCCGCTGGTGTCGTCCGGGCCGCGAAGACCCGGCGGTCCGGAGGAGGAGTCGACCGGTCAGCAACCGACCGGGGAACCGACTGGTCAGGAGCCGGCCGGTCAGGAGTCGTCCGAGCCCGCCAGCTTGCCGAAGTCGTGGTCGGGGAACGGGGGCGGGGGCGCCACGTCGAGGCCGTAGTGGTGGTAGAGCTGGAGCTCCTGCTCCGGGGAGAGATGGCGGCCCACGCCGAAGTCGGGGGCGTCCTTGATCAGGGCGCGCTCGAAGGGGACGCGGAGTGTGCCCTCGACCAGCTCGCTGGGCTCCAGGGGCACGAAGGCGTCGCGGCCGAACAGCCCCGTCCGGATGGCCGCCCACTCCGGCACGCCCGTCGCGTCGTCGAGGTACACCTCGTCGATCGTGCCGATCTTGGTGCCGTTGCGGTCGAAGGCCTTGCGGCCGATCAGACTGCGCGGATCGATGTCGGTCTGCACGGCGGGCCCTCCCAATGGTCGCAACTCATCCGTAAACACTACAAAAGAGCACTTCGGGGAAGGCGGCCACTCGAAGGCCTGTGCGGGGAGCGCGCTGATAGGCTGGTGAACGGCTGCTGACCCTGTGCGGGAGAGTCCTCCGGAACCTCGGAGGCGCCGAAGGAGCAACTCCTCCCCGGAATCTCTCAGGCCCCTGTACCGCACGGACGAGGTCACTCTGGAAAGTAGGGCGAAGGCCACGGCCTCCGCTCTCACCGACGGTGAAAGCCGGGACGTCAGCGCGTTGGCGGCCCGGTGAAGCTCTCAGGTTGAGATGACAGAGGGGGAGGCCGTTCGGGCACCCGTGCCGTGGTGCCCCTCGAAGGTCGCGACGACCAGGAGGCCTCCGTAATGACCGCCCACCGCACTCCGCTCGCCGTACTCGAACAGGGCACGCCCTTCGAGCGGCGTCATATCGGGCCGGACCACGAGGACCGGGCCAAGATGCTCGCGCAGGTCGGATACGGCTCGCTCGACGAGCTGACGGCCGCCGCGGTCCCCGATGTGATCAGGAACGCCGACGCGCTCGATCTGCCGGGTGCCCGAACCGAGGCCGAGGTGCTGGCCGAGCTGCGGTCGCTGGCGGACCGGAACCAGGTGCTGGGGTCCATGATCGGGCTCGGCTACTACGGGACCTTCACCCCGCCGGTCATCCTGCGGAACGTGATGGAGAACCCGGCCTGGTACACCGCGTACACGCCGTACCAGCCGGAGATCTCGCAGGGGCGCCTCGAAGCGCTGCTGAACTTCCAGACCATGGTCGCCGACCTCACCGGGCTGCCCACCTCGGGCGCCTCGCTGCTCGACGAGGGCACCGCCGCCGCCGAGGCGATGGCGCTGTCCCGGCGCATGGGCAAGAACAAGAAGGGCCTCTTCCTCGTCGACGCGGACGCCCTGCCGCAGACCGTCGCCGTCATCCGGACACGGGCCGAGCCGGTCGGCGTCGAGGTCGTCGTCGCCGACCTGAGCGCGGGCATTCCGGACGACCTGGCCGGGCGCGAGATCAACGGCGTGCTGCTCCAGTACCCGGGTGCCTCCGGTGCCGTACGGGATCTCAAGCCGGTCGTCGAGCAGGCGCACGGGCTCGGTGCCGTCGTCACCGTCGCCGCCGATCTGCTCGCCCTGACGCTGCTCACCTCGCCCGGTGAGCTGGGCGCGGACATCGCGGTCGGCACGACCCAGCGGTTCGGGGTGCCGATGGGCTTCGGCGGGCCGCACGCCGGATACATGGCCGTACGCGAGCAGTTCGCGCGCAGCCTGCCCGGGCGGCTGGTCGGCGTATCCGTCGACGCGGACGGGCACAAGGCGTACCGGCTCGCCCTGCAGACGCGCGAGCAGCACATCCGTCGCGAGAAGGCGACCAGCAACATCTGTACGGCGCAGGTGCTGCTGGCCGTGATGGCGGGCATGTACGCCGTCCATCACGGGCCCGACGGGCTGCGGACCATCGCCCGGCGCACCCACCGGTACGCCACGATCCTGGCCGCCGGGCTGACCGCGGGCGGCGTCGAGGTCGTCCACGGGGCGTACTTCGACACACTGACCGCGCGGGTGCCGGGGAAGGCCGGTGAGGTCGCCGCCGCCGCGCGTGAGCACGGCGTGAACCTGCACCTCGTCGACGCGGACCGGGTGTCCGTGTCCTGCGACGAGACGACCACGCGGGCCCAACTGGGCGCTGTGTGGGCCGCGTTCGGGGTCGAGGGTGACATCGAGGCGCTCGACGCGGACGCCGAGGACACCCTGCTGGACGCGCTGCTGCGCACCGACGACGTGCTCACGCACCCCGTGTTCCACCAGTACCGCTCCGAGACCGCGCTGCTGCGCTACCTGCGCCGGCTCGCCGACCGGGACTACGCGCTCGACCGGGGCATGATCCCGCTGGGCTCCTGCACCATGAAGCTCAACGCGACCACCGAGATGGAGCCGGTCACCTGGCCCGAGTTCGGGCAGCTGCACCCCTTCGCGCCCGCCGAGCAGGCGCAGGGCTATCTGACGCTCATCCGTGAGCTGGAGGAGCGGCTCGCCGAGGTCACCGGGTACGACAAGGTGTCGCTCCAGCCGAACGCCGGTTCGCAGGGCGAGCTGGCCGGACTGCTCGCCGTACGCGGATACCACCGCGCCAACGGTGACGAGCAGCGGACGGTGTGTCTGATCCCGTCGTCCGCGCACGGGACCAACGCGGCCAGTGCCGTCATGGCCGGGATGAAGGTCGTCGTCGTGAAGACCGCCGGGGACGGTGAGATCGACGTCGAGGATCTGCGGGCGAAGATCGAGCAGTACCGGGACGAGCTGTCGGTGCTGATGATCACGTACCCCTCGACGCACGGTGTGTTCGAGGAGCATGTCGCCGACATCTGCGCCCAGGTGCACGAGGCCGGCGGGCAGGTGTACGTCGACGGGGCCAATCTCAACGCGCTGGTGGGGCTGGCCAAGCCGGGGCACTTCGGCGGGGATGTGTCCCACCTGAATCTGCACAAGACGTTCTGCATTCCGCACGGGGGTGGTGGTCCGGGCGTCGGGCCCGTGGGCGTGCGGGAGCACCTCGCGCCCTATCTGCCGAACCATCCCCTGCAGCCCGCTGCCGGGCCCGAGACAGGTGTCGGGCCGATTTCGGCTGCGCCCTGGGGTTCGGCGGGCATTCTGCCGATCTCGTGGGCGTACGTCCGGCTGATGGGTGGCGAGGGGCTTAAGCGGGCCACGCAGGTGGCCGTACTGAGCGCCAACTACATCGCCAAGCGGCTGGAGCCGCACTTCCCGGTGCTCTACACCGGGCCGGGTGGGCTGGTCGCGCACGAGTGCATCATCGATCTGCGGCCGATCAGCAAGGCCACGGGCGTGAGCGTCGACGACATCGCCAAGCGGCTCATCGACTACGGCTTCCACGCGCCGACGATGTCCTTCCCGGTCGCCGGGACGCTGATGATCGAGCCGACCGAGTCCGAGGACCTGGGCGAGCTGGACCGGTTCTGCGCGGCGATGATCGCGATCCGGGGCGAGATCGAGAAGGTCGGCGCGGGCGAGTGGCCGGCCGAGGACAACCCGCTGCGCAACGCGCCGCACACCGCCGCCGCGCTCGGCGGGGAGTGGACGCACGCGTACACGCGCGAGGAGGCGGTCTTCCCGGCCGGCGTCTCGGCGGCCGACAAGTACTGGCCGCCGGTGCGGCGGATCGACCAGGCATTCGGCGACCGGAACTTGGTGTGTTCCTGCCCGCCGTTGGATGCCTATGAGGAGTAGGGGTGTTCCGCCGGCTCCTGGCCTGGGGCTTCAGTTGCGCAGGTCGGGTTGGGGGACGGCAGTTCGGGGTTGGTAGTGGTCAGGTGCGTACGGCCGCGTCGGTCGGTTCCTCGACGCGGTCGGTGGGGTCCGGGGTGCCGGGGGTTCGGAGGTACCGGTCGTACATCTCCTCCTGGCTCTGCTCCCAACGAGGCGCTCGCGCAGCCGTGTTCGGCGAGACTGCGGCGGGCCGACCGTACGATGCCGGCCGCCGGGATCGGGTCTGGGTAACGAGCGGCGAGGGGTGAGGGGAGGCGGAGCCCGGTGCGTCCACGCGGGACATCTCGCTCGGTCTCCTGCCTCACACCCCATCCCCCGGGAGGCTGCTCAGGCGTTCGGGTCGAACGAGATGCCCGACGGCAGGGCCTTGGTGAGGTGGGCGGTGAAGTTGGCGTCCTTGAGGCCGAAGTTGGCGCTGCCGAAGTCGTACGCGCTCAACTTGTCGCGCAGGCCCGCCGGGTAGCCGTTCCAGCCGACCAGGGTCGGGTAGCGCCAGGTGCCGTAGGCGTTCTCCGGCGGCTCGTCATTGGCGTCGGCGAGGCGGAAGTCGTGGGTGCTCAGGCCGTCCTTCTGGTAGACGATCTTGGGGTGGGTGCCGTCCCAGCGGACGTCGCCGGCCGCGTGGACGGTGAAGCCGCCGTGGTTGGACGTGGAGACGTACTTGGCCTGGTCGTTCTGCACCCAGACCGCGACATGCTCCCAGTCGTTGCGGTGGCCGCCGACCGTCGCCTGGTCCTTCTCGAAGTAGAGGCCGTAGAGGATCACGCACCAGCCGTTGTTGCACTTCTCGCGCGAATAGCCGTTGGTGTTGTCGAGGTCCGAGGTGTCGTGGCACTCGCCGCTCGGTGAACCCGAGGGCTTCAGACCGCCGTTGACGGTGCCGTCCGGGCCGATGGCCGGGGTCGGGTAGCAGCCGTCGGTGTCGTAGTCGTACGCCGGCTGCCACTTCTGTTCCAGCGCGTCCGCGTTCGCGGGCAGGGCGGACGGCGGGGCGGCCAGGGCGCTGCCGGGGAGCGCGATGACCAGCGCGACCGAGCTGCCGAGGACGAGCGAGGCCCGGCGTATGCGCGCACTTCTCTGCACGGAGTCCTCCTGAAGGACTGTGGGGGAGGGTGTTGGGGGTGAGAGGGCAAGCGGTTGCTCGCCTGCCCTGGGCCACTCTCACCTGATTGATTGAGTAACTCAAGCTTTTGTGGGTGACGTGCGGGTGAAAGATCAACGAACAGGCGGGCGAAGTGAGTTGGGAGGCAATGCCCCGTCCGTCGACTCGCGGGCGATCACTGTCACGTCGTCCCCGGTGTCCCGGGCCGGCAACGGGCGGCCGTCCGCCTGGTGGAGGGCGTAGGCGGCGAAGTGGCGGCCGAGGCCGGGGATGTCGATGCTCACGCTGGAGAGGGAGGGGACGAACATCGCGGCCAGGGGCGTGTCGTCGTGGCCGATCACCGCGAGGTCGGCCGGTACGGACACCCCTGCCCGGACCGCCGCGCCCACCACGGCCGCCGCGCAGTCGTCGTTGAATCCGGCGACGCCGGTGACACCCTCGGCTCGCCAGTCTCGTACCGCCTCGTGGGCCGAGCCGTCGCGGTGGTCCACCCGGCGGACGTCGAGCAGGCCGAGCCCGAGCTGGTCGGCGGTCCGCCGCGCCACCCGTACGCGATGGTCGAGCAGGGCCGTGTGGGGTGCGGCCGGGGTGGCGAAGGCGATCCGGTGATGACCCAGTCCGTGCAGGTGACGGATCTGGAGGGCCGTTCCGGCGCTGAGCGCGGGCCAGTCGTCCAGGGTTCCCGGGTGCTCGGGGCCGGGGACGATCCTGGTGATGCCGCAGGCGTGCATCGAGGCCAGTTCGGCGGCGTCGAAGGGGGTGAAGCCGAGGACGGCGTCCGGGGTGAGCAGCTCCCACAGGGGGCGTGCTCCGCCTGCCGAGTGCCGGGTGCAGGTGACCAGGGTGTAGCCCGCCTCGTCCAGTGCGGACGTCGCCTCGTCCAGGTGCTGTTGCAGGGTGAGGCCGGTTGCCCAGTCAGGCAGGACGAACAGGATCACCTTGCTGCTGCCGCGCCGGAGGGTCTGGGCCGCCCGGTGCGGCCGGTAGCCCATGCGGGCCGCCTCGGCGAGCACGCGCCGACGGGTGCTCTCGGGGATCGTCTGTCCCGGGGTGTCGTTCAGGACGAACCCCACGGTCGCCCGGGAGAGCCCCAGCGTCACGGCGACGTCCGCCGCCGTGACCCGCTTGCGTCCCGTCGCGCCCACAGAGCCCCTCATTCCCGCCAACGTCCCGCGCTCACGATTCTCGTTCACGTCTCTCGCTCACGAGCCGTTCGCCGCGCCCCCGGTTCTCGTCGCCCATGCTACTCAGGCAGGGGCCGGCTTCTCCTTGGCGCCGCGGAGCAGACCGGTCCCCGCACCGATCGAGACCAGGCCCATGACCCCGGCCGCCATGATCCCCTTCGCCCCGTCCAGGAAGAGGTAAAGGCCCACTGCGGCAAGGGCGTTGAACAGGAACAGGAACCACAGCACCGGCCTGGAGCCGAGGAAGTCCCGCACCTGCCGCTGCTTCATCAGGACGGTGCTCGTCACGAACGAGACGACCGTCCCGCAGACGGTGACCACTTGCTTCGGTGAGCCTTCGAGGAGCGGCCCGGCGGCGATGGCCGCGGCGATGCCGGCCAGGAACACGAGGAAGATCAGGAGCAGGGTGGGGATCGACAGCTGCTTTTTCACGGAAGTGCCTTTCTGATGGCGTGCGTTGGTGCGTTGGCGCTGGCGTGGGCGCGTGCGTACGGGGTCACGCGTGATGTGTCGTGGCCTCGGACAGGTAGCTCCGGCGGCCGTCGAGGGTGATCGTGTCGCCGGTGATCTCGAAGCGGCCCGTCGCGCGGATGTCGTCGGAGGCCGCACCCGCGGACACGTCGACCGGGCCGGGCTCCAGGACGAACGCGCCGTCCAGGCCGACGTAGCCGAGCTGGCTCATCCGGACGGTGAAGCCGACGGTGGCGGTGGCGCCGGGGGAGAGGTGGACCCGCTGGAAGCCGACGAGTTCCTGGGCCGGGCGAGTGAGGCCGGTGGCGGTGTCGTGGAAGTAGAGCTGGACGACCTCGTCGCCCGCCCGGTCACCGGTGTTGGTGATCGGCACGCTCACGGTGACCGTCCCGTCGACGGGGACCTCGGTGGCGTCGAGCGTCAACTCGCCGTAGGAGAAGGTCGTATAGCCCAGTCCGTGGCCGAACGCGAACAGCGGTGTGGCGGGCAGGTCGAGATAACCCCGGTGCATGTCCTGGTCGGTACGGCGGTAGCCGCTGCCGGTCTTCTGGCCGTGGTGGAGCGGGACTTGGCCCACCTGGCGCGGAATGCTGTACGGCAGCCTGCCGCCCGGCTCGGCCGCCCCGGTCAGGATGTCCGCGATGCCCCGGGTGCCTTCCTGGCCGCCGTAGAACGCCCAGACCACTGCGGCCAGTTGGTCCACGACGGAGGTGATCGTGAACGGCCGCCCGGTCTGTACGACGCCGACGGCGGGCGTTCCGGTCGCGGTGACCGCCTCCACCAACCGCTGCTGTACGGCGGGGAGTTCGAGGTCGGTGGTGTCGTGGCCCTCGCCCTCGGTGCCGTCGGGGAGCCAGCCCGCGTGGCCGCCGAGGGCCAGGATCACCACGTCGGCCTTGCGGGCGGCGGCCACCGAGGCCCGGGTGTCCGCCACTTCGGTCACACCCGTGACCTCGGCGTCGGGCAGGGCCTGCCGTAGGGCCTCGGTGAGCGAGAGCGTGTCGTACTCGGCGCGGATCCACGCGTCGCCGCGGGCGGCGGTCGCGGCGGTCGCGGTGGCCAGCTCGGCGGCCAGGGACGACGCCGAGCCGTCCGACACCGCCTCGGTGCCCGGCATCGCCGACCCGGCGGCCGAGCGCATGAGCATCTTGCGCATCGCCGGATAGGTGTAGGTCGGGAAGGCGGCGGAGACGTCGTCGGCGAGCGGGCCGACGACCGCGACCTTCCGGACGCCGGGTGCCAGCGGGAGGACGGCGTCCCGGTTCGTCAGCAGGGTCACCGACTTGCGGGCCAACTCCCGTGCCAGACCGGTGCCTTCGGCGGCCGTACGCCGGATGACGATCGGGTCCTCGTCGACGTACGGGTTGTCGAAGAGGCCGAGGGCGAACTTGTCGCGCAGTACGCGGAGTACGGACCGGTCGAGTACGTCCTCGCCGATCCGGCCCGCCTTCACGGCCTCGACGAGCGGGCTGCCGTAGCCCGCGACTTCCGGCAACTCGACGTCCAGTCCGGCCGCCAGGGCCAGGACACCGGCCTCCTGGTTGTCGGCGGCGACCCGCTGGCGTGAGGCGAGCCACTCGATCGTCATGTAGTCGGCGACGACCGTGCCGGTGAACCCCATGCGGTCACGCAGGAGTTCGGTGAGGATCGTGCGGGAGGCGCCGACGGGCACGCCGTCGTACTCCGAGTAGGAGTTCATCACCGAGGCCAGCTGAGCGAGTTGGATCGCGGCCTCGAAGGGGCGGGCGTGGACCTCGTACAACTCCCTTGCCCCGACCGCGGTCGCGGCCATGTTCTGGCCGCCCTCGGTCACGCCGTAGCCGAGGAAGTGCTTGGCGGTCGCGAGGACGTCCTCGCCCTGGAGACCTCGGACGTAGGCGACGCCCAACGCGGAGACGAGGTACGGGTCTTCGCCGTACGTCTCGTGAACCCGGCCCCAGCGGGCGTCCCTTGCCACGTCCAGCACCGGGGACAGGGCCTGGCGTATGCCGATCGCCCGCAGTTGGCGGCCGATCAGCGCCGCCATCCGTTCGACCGACTCCGGGTCCCAGGTCGCGGCGAGCGCGATTCCGGTCGGGAAGACGGTGAAGCCCGGCGCCATGACGCCGTTGAGGGCCTCGTTGTGGAAGATCGCCGGAATTCCGAGGCGGGTCCTCTCCACCAGGAAACGCTGGATCGCGTTGACCGCGCGAGCCACGTCGGCGGGCGGTTTGGCGCCGAAGCCGGCCAGACCGGAGACCTGGCCGATCCCGTGCCCCACCCGCGCCGCCAGCCGCTCCGGATCGGCGCCGCCGGGTCCGGCGGACAGGCTGGGCCCCATGACGGAGGTCAGCTGGAACGCCTTTTCCTCCAGGGTCATCCGGGCCAGCAGTGTCTCCGCCCGCGCCATCGGGTCCATTGCCACGCTCCTCGCTCCTCTGCCGACCGTCACTAGCTCGTGCTAGTGACTATCACGAGCTAGTGACGGAGTTCGAGGGGTGCGGGCGAAGTTTCTCGGCGCGGTTGGGCGGGGGCGCCGGCCGGCTCGGTGGCTGAGTGCTCAGGGGCCCCGTGTTCGACAGGGCCCCCGGCGTGCGGATCAGGGCAGGAGGCGTACGACCTCGCCGGTGGTGGCGCTCGTGCGGGCGGCGTCCAGGACGGTCGCTGTGGTCACGGCGTCCCAGGGGTTCACCGGCAGGGGGCGCGTGCCGCGCAGGGCGGCGGCGAAGGCCGGGTAGAAGAGGTCCCACTCGCCGCGGGACGACGGTGCGGGCTCGGTGTGGTCGCCGCGCAGTACCTGGCCCCAGCGCTCCTCGGGCTCGACGCCCCAGTGCTCGCCCTCCGAGGCCGGGGTTGCGCCCGCGATGAGCTGGTCTTCCTGGCCGTCCACGCCGTCGACCACGTACGTTCCCGTGGTCCCGGTGGCGCGGAAGCGCGGGCCGGGTGCGCCCTGGCGCCAGCTGCCCGACAGGTGGGAGCGGGCGCCGTTTTGGTGGGTCAGGGCGACGAAGACGTCCTCGTCGAGCCCGGCTCCGGCCCGGTCGCCGCCGTCGTGGTCGCGCATCTCCGCGTACACCCGCTCGACCGGCCCGGACAGGACGAGGGCCTGGTCGACCAGGTGGCTGCCGAAGTCGAGCAGGGTGCCGCCGCCTGCCGCAGGCGGGCCGGGCTCGGGCTGGAACCGCTCGAAACGTGACTCGAAGCGGGTCAGGGTGCCGAGCGCGCCCTCGGCCATGAGCCGGCGCAGGGTGAGGAAGTCGGAGTCCCAGCGCCGGTTCTGATAGACCGTCAGCGGAACCTTCAGCCGCTCCGCCAGCTCCGTCGTCTCCCGCGCCGAAGCCGCGTCGAGTGCGAACGGCTTGTCGCAGACCACCGCCAGACCCAGCCGCAGCGCCTCCTGGGCGAGCGGGACGTGGGTGTCCGCCGGAGTCGAGATCGCGACCGCCTCTGCTCCGGCCCGGACCAGCGCCTCCAGTGAGTCGTACGTCGGCAGGTTCAGCTCGTCGGCGACCTGCTTGCGGCGCTCGGCGGAGGTGGTGACCACCCCGAGGAAGTCGCAGTCCGGGGCGGAGGCGAGCAGCGGTGCGTGGAAGTACCTGCCGCCGAAGCCGTAGCCGGCCAGTCCGATCCGTATGGGCGCGTCCGTCATGTGGAGTCCTTGCCGTCGTTCTCGTGGAGCCGGTCTCCGCGGGTCCTCAGCAGACCTCGGAGGCCGTGCCGGTGCTGTCGCAACCGCCGAAGTCGACCCTACCGTCGCGCTCTCGGCGAGCCCCAGGACAGCGTGACGCGGCGGGATTACGGGGAGTAGTCGACCTCGGAAACACGTCGGGGCCGGTTCGCAGCGAGTGTCTGCGGGCCGGCCCCTCTTCGTCTGTTCAGCTGTTCGCGCGCGGCCGGTCCGTCAGGCGGCCGTCATCACCGGTCCGGTGCCCACCGGGCGGTGCGGGGCGATGATCTGGCCGTCGGGCAGTAGCTCACCGGTGTCCTCGAAGAGGAGAACGCCGTTGCACAGCAGGCTCCAGCCCTGTTCCGGGTGGTGCGCCATGAGGCGGGCGGACTCCCGGTCGGTGGAGTGGGCTGTCGGGCACGGTGGCTGGTGCTGGCACATTGATGGGATCTTTCGCTCTGTCGTGGAGGGTGAGATGGCTGTGGTGTCTGTCCTGCGGCTCGAAGCGCTGTTCATGGCCGCCCCCGTTGGGAAAGTCGGTTCGAAACCAGTGTTGCTCTACGGGCGTCAATCCGCAGGGATTTAGCCGCACCGCTTCTCACAGGTTCAAGACGCATCACCCGAGCGGACGGTTCAGCCCGACTGGGCTGTCCCTTTGGGTGGTTCTTGGGGGTCGGAAAGGGCTAGTCCGGACGGGTCGGAAACCCTTAATGGCTCGTACGAGCGTATTGGCGCGCGAAAGAGCGACGTACCCCGCTGCCGGAAATTCGGCGGCGGGGTACGTCGGAATACGGAGAGTGGCGTGCCGTGCGCGCTCAGGCGGGAGAACTCAGCAGCGGGGCCGGAGTCACCCGATGGGTCAGGACCGGGAGGAGTTCGGCGACCCGGTGCGGGCGGTGGGCGGCGATGCCGAGCGGGGCCGGTGCGAGCGGGACGAGGAGGTCGGTCGCGGCGGGGTGGCCCTCGGCCGCGTCGGCCGTGACGTCGCCGTGCAGCCAGAGGGTGAGCATGTACAGCTCGGGTACGGACAACAGGCGGGCCTGGTAGGGCTGTTTCATCGTCTCGGCCTGGCGCAGGGCGCGCTCGGTGGAGGCGATGTAGGGGCCTTCGAAGAAGTGCGAGAAGGCCCAGCCGTCGGGGGTCAGCATGGTCTCCGCCGCGGCCACCGCGCGGTCGCCGCAGCGGATCAGGAAGCGCCACCCGGTCAGCCGGGTGGTGGGGGTGCCCGCGGGGGTGATCCGGTCGAGTACGTGTACGGGCAGGGGGAGTTCGGGGGTGGCCGGTCCCTGCGCGGTACGCAGGGCTGGGGTGCGTGCCTCACGGACGGCGGTGGGGGAACCGAGGGCCGTGAGGATGGTGCGCAGTGCTGGCGCGGGAGCCGGGGGGACATGCAGGGGCATGGTGGAACGCCTCTCGTTCGACAGGCAGGGTGGCGCGAGGGCGGGGGCGGACGGCGCTGTCAGCTCTCGAAGTCTCTCGGGGTCAAAGAGGCGGGCAGGATGCGCCGGCAGGGGTTGCGGCCTGCCGTACGTCACCTGGACGGCAGGATCCAGGACCTGGACGACGACTCTCTGCCTTGTTCGCGGAGTTTATACGACACGTGTTCTGACTGTGTTTCGTCTAACCGTTTCCCGCGTGAAGAGCAAGAGGTTAATCGGTCGGCGTTTATGCTGAGTTCGCAACTGTGTGAAACTGTCGGGTCGCCGGTGGCTGGACCAGCGTAGCGGGCGACAGGAACACGCGGGACGTTATCGATCGCGTTGGGTGGGCATCATCCCACGTGACCCGGGACATCAGCGGCCGGATCTTCGGCCTGCCCATTCGAGGAAGGACACTTCGATGGGGGAGAAGGTCGTGGCGGGGCAGTTCGACCTGTCCGATCGGCAGCGGTACCGCGCCAAGCTCCGGCAGTGCCTGTCGGGGCTGGAGCGGCTGCTGGCCGAGAAGCGGTTCGACCGCCCGAAGAATCTCCTGGGCCTGGAGATCGAGTTGAATCTCGTCGGGCCCGACGGCATGCCAAAAATGATGAATGCGCAAGTACTCGAAAGGATCGCGAGCCGAGATTTCCAAACAGAACTCGCCATGTTCAATCTGGAAGTCAACATCGCCCCCCATCGACTCGACGGGCGGGTTTTCGACCGGCTCGCAGAGGAACTCCGTACGTCACTGGCATATGCCCATCGGAAGGCGAACGAGGTCGACGCGGGGATCGTGATGATCGGTATTCTGCCGACGCTCGACCGTGACGACCTGGTCTCCTCCAACCTTTCCGACGTCGACCGCTACACCCTGCTCAACGACCAGATAGTGGCCGCGCGCGGGGAGGACTTCACACTCGACATCGAGGGGGTGGAGCGCCTCTCGTGCACGTCGAAGTCCATCGCCCCGGAGGCCGCCTGCACCTCCGTGCAGCTGCATCTCCAGGTCACGCCGGCGCGGTTCGCCGACGTGTGGAACGCGGCGCAGGCGATCGCCGCCGCGCAGGTCGCGATCGGCGCCAACTCGCCCTTCCTGTTCGGCCGTGAGCTGTGGCGGGAGTCGCGGCCCCCGCTGTTCACCCAGTCCACGGACACGCGCCCGCCCGAGCTGCAGGCACAGGGCGTACGGCCGCGGACCTGGTTCGGGGAGCGGTGGATCTCGTCGGCGTACGACCTCTTCGAGGAGAACCTGCGCTACTACCCGCCGCTGCTGCCGATCTGCGACGAGGAGGACCCGCTGAGCGTCCTGGACGAGGGAGGCGTTCCGAAACTCGGCGAGCTGGTCCTGCACAACGGCACGGTGTACCGCTGGAACCGCCCGGTCTACGGCATCGCGGACGGCGTCCCGCATCTGCGTGTCGAGAACCGGGTCCTGCCCGCGGGGCCCACGGTCACGGACGTCATCGCCAACGCGGTCTTCTACTACGGGGTCGTCAGGGCCCTGGCCGAGGAGTCGCGTCCGGTCTGGACCCGTCTGCCCTTCGAGGCCGCAGCCGCCAACTTCGACGAGGCCTGCCGGCACGGCATCGAGGCGAGGCTGCGGTGGCCCCGGTCCGGCAGGTTCGGCGGCATCGTGGAGGTGGACGCGGTCCACCTCGTACGGGACGAACTCCTGCCGCTCGCGGCGGCGGGCCTCGACGCGTGGGGGGTGGAACCGGCGGACCGGGACTTCTACCTCGGCGTGATCGAGGAACGATGCCGTCGAAGGGCCAACGGCGCGTCCTGGCAGGCGGCGACCTTCCACCGGGCACTGGAGAAGGGCCTGTCCCGGGAGGCCGCCCTGGCGGCGACCACACGGCGCTACAGCGAGCTGATGCACCTGGGCGAGCCGGTGCACACCTGGCCGGTGGGGCTTCCGGAGGCGGTGCCTCTTGGGTGAGCCGGTGCCTCTTGGATGAGTGGGTGGTTTCTCCGGGGGACAGGGCCCCGGCCCAGTCCCCCGGAAGAGCGACAGGCGCCGCGTTCAGGCGTCGGCGCCCGCTGCCACGATCGCCTGGAGGATCACCGTGTGGATCTGGGACGGGTCCGTCACCTCGTGGCCCGAGCCGCCTGTCGCGTCGGCTATCTGTTCGATCTCGTCGCGGTCGGCCTCCGGGCCCACCGCGATCATGATCAGGGGGACCGGGCGGTCCGGGTTCCTCAGCTGCTGGAGGGTTCGGACCAGGGCGGCGCGGGTGATGCTGCCGGGGTCCTCGTTCACACCGTCGGTCAGGATCACCAGGGCGTTGAACTTGCCCTTCGCGTACGACGACGTGGCCGATTTGTAGGCGGCCAGGGTCGTGTCGTAGAGGCCCGTCGCACCGCCCGGGACCGGTTTGAGGTCGCCGAACGCCGCCGAGAGACGGTCGCGCTGGGTGCCGTTGCCCTCGCGGTCGCCCAGGCGTTCCGTCGGGACGAGGACGCGGTAGTCCTTGGCGCCGTCCAGCTCGGTGGAGAACTCCCACAGGCCGATCTCGTCCTCGGGCGTGAAGGTGGCGAGCGCCTGGAGCAGGGACGCCTTCGTGACGTCCATCCGGGTGCGGTCCGTGCCCGGGACCGGCTCCGACATCGAGAAGGAGGCGTCCACGACCGTCGTGATCCGGGCGCTCTGCACGGTGATCGTCCAGGTGCCGAGGGCCTCCTGAAGCGCCGCCGTCGACGCGGGTTCGCCGGCCGCACGCGCGTACGGCTGCGGGGCCCGGCCACCGGCCTGGGTGACCAGCGCCCGGGGGGCCTGGTTATTGCTCGTACGGAAGCCCCGCCGCTCCAGGAGCCGGAGTTGCTCGGCTCGGCGCAGGAACGTCATGAAGCGGATCGCGGCCCGGCTCTGGTCGGTCGTCAGCCTCGTCCCGTCGACCAGGGTGTACGGGTAGTCGAGCCGGGGAGTGCCGTCCTCGGGATAGAAGAGGCCGAGGTTCTGGGCCTTGTCCGCCGACGAGTTGTACGCGTACGCCGCCTGCTCGGAGAGCACGAGCGTCCGGTTGCGCCTGGGGTTGCCCTGTTCCGTGCCTGAGGAGTCCCGGGGCAGGGTGTCCAAGACCTGGCCGTCGCTGTCCGAGACGCGCTGCGACAGGGCCTTCATCAGGGCGGCGGCCTGCGTGGCGCCGTCCTTCGTCTTCGCGGCGGCCGTGCCCAGCTGGGTCAGGGCGAGCAGGCCGGTCGCGCTGCGCGCCGGGTCGGCCGCGCCCAGGGCGAGGTCGTCGTTGTCCAGGGTCGCGCCGACCAGTTCCGTCCAGGAGTACGTCTGCTGCGGCCACCCCAGTGCCTTCGCGGCGGCGGGCACCACCGCCACGCCCACCGGCGTCGAGGCGACGTTGCCGACCGCCGTCACCTCGGTCGCCCTGCCGTCGCCCGTGACCCGCTCCACCCACAGGTCCGAGTCCGGCACCCAGATCTGCGCGTCGGGCACCTTGCCCGCGCGCAGCGCGTCCGCGACCTTGTACGAGTCCCGGGCGGTGACCTCGATGTCGAGGCAGCGCCCGTCCGAGGTGACGCTCTGGTCGCGGGCCCGGTCGGCCGCCGTTTCCAGCGCCGGGGCCAGGTCCGGGGAGGCGACGAGGGCCAGACGTACCGGGTCGTCACGGCAGGACGAACCGAAGGAGAGCAGACCGCTCTGCACGGCGACCGCCGTGCCCCCGGCGATGGTCAGGACGAGCGCCGTGGCGATGGCGACCGTGCGGCGGCGGGTGCGTGGACGGGGGTCGCCCGCGCCCGCCTGAGGTCGATCGGGCAAGCTGTGACGTCCCATGACGGTGGCGTCCCTCCCTGGTGAACCGAACACGTGGCGCGAAACAGCCGTATGAGCTGAATCGGCTGCAGGGGCCGTATGGCAGGGAAAAAGGGAGGCACGCCGGAAGCGGCGACCGCCCCCCGACGGCCTGTCGCGCAGGATCTTCGCAACTTCTTTCGAGACCCTAGCGGGGCGAGGACGGGGATGCGGCGGGATTGAACAACTGGAGGCAGGAGTGCAGGTGGAGGCGGGCGTGGTGGCTGATTCTTTTCCTGAGGAGCGGCCGTCGCGACGGATTCTCCGGGACGAGACGCTCTTGGTTCTGGGGCTTTCGCTCGGTGCGAGCGGTATCTCCGCTCTGATCAGCTTTGTCGGATCGGTCACGAAACCTGGCGGCCTCAAAGACCAGGCGGCGACCCTCAACGCCTCGGCCGCGCCGGGTCGGCCATGGCTGGATCTCGCCTGGCAGCTCTTCGGTATCACGACGTCGCTGGTACCGGTTGTCCTGGTCGCGCACTTCCTGCTGCGCGAGGGCAAGGGGCTGCGGACGCTCGGCTTCGACCGCACCCGGCCGTGGTCCGACCTCGGCCGGGGCGCCGCGGTCGCGGCGGTGATCGGCAGCAGCGGAATCGCCTTCTACCTGGCGGCTCGTGGCCTCGGCTTCAACCTCACGGTGGTGCCGGAGGCGCTGCCCGAGGTGTGGTGGAAGTACCCGGTGCTGATCCTCTCGGCGGTACAGAACGCCGTACTGGAGGAGGTGATCGTTCTCGCGTATCTGCTGCGCCGGCTGAACCAGTTGGGGTGGAGTCCGGGGACGGCGCTGATGGCCAGTTCCGTACTGCGCGGGTCGTACCACCTCTACCAGGGCGTCGGCGGGTTCATCGGCAACATGGTGATGGGCGTGGTGTTCGTGTACCTCTACCGGCGGTGGGGGCGGGTGGGGCCGCTGGTCGTGGCGCATTCGCTGCTCGACATCGGGGCGTTTGTGGGGTATGCGGTGCTGGCGGGGAAGGTGGGGTGGTTGCCCACCGCTTGAGCGGTGGGCTGGTGGGTGGGGGGTGCGGCTCGGGGGTGGGGAGGTCAGGGGCGTACTGGCACTGGGGGTTCGTGCGCTTCTTTCGTGCGTGCCTTTCGTGTGGCTGGATGTCGTCGGTTTCCGTCAGACGAGCAGTTCGCCCTCGATCGTGGTGACCGCCCGGCCGGTCAGGAGGGTGCGGTCGCCGCGTAGTTCCGTGCGGACCAGGCCGCTGCGGGCGGAGGCCTGGCGGCCGGTGAGGTCGGGGCGGCCCAGGCGTTCGGACCAGTAGGGGGCGAGGGCGGTGTGGGCGCTGCCGGTTACCGGGTCCTCGTCGATGCCGATCCTCGGGAAGAAGCAGCGCGAGACGAAGTCGTAGCCGTCGGCGGGGTTGTCGGCGCGGGCGGTGGCGATGACGCCGCGTTCCGAGTGGGTGGCGAGGGCCCTGAGGTCGGGGGTGAGGCCCAGGACCGTCTTCTCGTCGGCCACCTCGACCAGCAGGTCGTTGATGTTCGGGCCGGTGTCGAAGGCGGTGAGCGGCTCGGCGCCCAGGGCTTCGGCGAGGCCGGTGGGGGGCTCTACGCGGGTGAGCGGCGCCGTCGGGAAGTCGAGGGTGATCGAGCCGTCCTCGCCTGGTGTCGCGATGAGGACGCCGCTGAGGGTGGCGAAGCGTACGGGGCCTGTGTGGGTGCCTGTGGTGTGCAGAACGTGGGCCGTGGCGAGTGTGGCGTGGCCGCACATCGCCACCTCGGCGGCGGGGGTGAACCAGCGCAGGGCCCAGTCGGCGTCGGTGTCCTTCGGGAGGGGGTGGGCGAATGCCGTCTCGGCGTGGTTGACCTCCAGGGCGATCTGCTGGAGGCGGGTGTCGTCGGGGAAGGCGTCCAGGAGCAGGACGCCTGCGGGGTTGCCTGTGAAGGGGCGGTGGGTGAAGGCGTCGACGATTCGAATGCGCATGGGATGACGCTAGGGGGG
>NZ_PJME01000076.1 GCF_002954775.1 Streptomyces geranii | reverse complement strand
TGCGCCCCCAGACCCCCGCCTATCGCGCTGAACGCGCTCGTCCTCAAACGCCGGACGGGCTAGAAGGTGCGGGCTGGGGTGGGTGGGCGGGGAGAATCAGCCTGGGTGTCCTCGTGCGCCGGACGGGCTGAGATCACTGGGTTGCCCCGGCCTGTGCTGGAGGGGCAGTAAGGGCGGGTGGGTGGGAAAACAGAGCTTGGCTGCAGCCACCGCAGCGACAACCCCCGCACCGCAGGTTCGCCTCGCTCCGCCTCCCCGTAAGGTGAGACGCATGAACGATCGCATGGTGTGGATCGACTGCGAGATGACAGGTCTCTCGTTGTCCGACGACGCGCTCATCGAGGTGGCCGCACTGGTCACCGACTCCGAGCTGAACGTACTCGGCGAGGGGGTGGACATCGTCATCCGTCCGCCCGACTCGGCGCTGGAGACCATGCCGGAGGTGGTGCGGCAGATGCACACCTCGTCCGGGCTCCTCGACGAACTGGCCGGCGGCACCACGCTGGCCGACGCCGAGGCCCAGGTCCTGGCGTATGTGCGCGAGCACGTCAAGGAGCCGGGCAAGGCCCCGCTGTGCGGCAACACGGTCGGCACCGACCGCGGCTTCCTGCTCCGCGACATGAGCACCCTGGAGTCGTACCTCCACTACCGGATCGTGGACGTCAGTTCGGTGAAGGAGCTGGCCAGGCGCTGGTACCCGAGGGCGTACTTCAACAGCCCGGACAAGAACGGCAACCACCGCGCCCTCGCCGACATCCGCGAATCGATCGCCGAACTGCGCTACTACCGCGAGGCGATCTTCGTACCGCACCCCGGCCCCGACTCGGACACGGCCCGCACGATCGCGGCCAAGCACGTCCTGCCCGCAGCTCACTGACCTCGTACGACGCCTCTCGCGCGAGCCCGGACAAAAGCCGGGCGCGAGCACCCCTTCGGACCCTGTACACTTTTTCTCGGCCGGTCAGGAAGACCACTCGGAACTCCTCACCCGGTCATGGTGGGTGTAGCTCAGCTGGTAGAGCACCTGGTTGTGGTCCAGGATGCCGCGGGTTCAAGTCCCGTCACTCACCCTGAATGATCAAGGGCTGATCTGCGAGAGCAGATCAGCCCTTTGTCGTGCCCGGCTACCCGCCACGCCGGGGGCATCGACCTCTCAGGACGACTTGCGGCTCATCAGTTCCGTCGGCAGTACCAGTCGGCGGCGCTCCAGTACCCGGGACGCCGTCGGGCGGCGGTCCGCGACCTCCTCCAGGAGGAGGTCGATCATCGCTCGGCCCATCTCCACTATCGGCTGGCGGACGCTCGTCAGGGGCGGGTCCATGTGGCGGGCTATCGCCGAGTCGTCGTAGCCGACCAGTGCCACGTCGTCGGGTATACGGCGGCCCTGTTCGCGCAGGACCTGGCGGGCGCCCGCCGCTGTCACGTCCGAGGCCGCGAAGACCGCGTCCAGGTCGGGGCAGCGGGTCAGCAGGCGGGTCATCGCGCGACGGCCGCCCTCCTCCGTGAAGTCGCCCGGTTCGATCAGGGTCTCGTCCACCTCGTGGCCCGCCGCCTCCAGGGCCTCGCGGTAGCCGTCGACGCGGCGCTGGGCGCCGTACACGTCCAGGCGGCCCGTGATGTGGGCTATCTTGCGGCGACCCCGGGACAGAAGGTGTTCGGCAGCCTGGCGGCCTCCGCCGTAGTTGTCGGAGTCGACCGAGGTGAGGGTCTCCGCTGCCGACCTCGGGCCGCTGATCACCGCCGGGATCTCCAGCTGGGCCAGCAGGTCGGGCAGCGGGTCGTCCGCGTGGACCGAGACCAGCAGGACGCCGTCCACCCGGTGGGCCGCCAGGTACTGCGCCAGGCGCTGTCGCTCCCGGTCGCTGCCCGCGAAGATCAGCAGGAGCTGCATCTCCGTGTCCGAGATCGCGGCGCCGACGCCACGGAGCATGTCCGAGAAGTACGGTTCCGCGAAGAAGCGGGTCTCCGGCTCGGGGACGACGAGCGCGATCGCGTCCGTGCGGTTCGCCGCGAGGGCTCGGGCCGCCGTGTTCGGGACGTAACCCAGCTCCGCGACCGCCGCCTCGACCGCCGCGCGGGTCGCGTCGCTGACCCTCGGCGAACCGTTGATCACCCGGGAGACCGTGCCACGGCCCACTCCGGCGCGCGCGGCGACCTCTTCCAAGGTCGGCCGGCCACCGCTGCGGCCCCGCGCTCCGTGGCTTGCCATCTGGCTCCGCCCTTCCGCTGTCATCACCCTGGCCTGGAATCTAACAGTCCTGTCCGGACTCGGCCGCCGGTGCGGGCGCGGACAGGGGCGCCCCGGCCGTCCCCGGCCGCCGCGCGGCTGCCCGGTGCGCCGGACCGGCCCGCGCGGCAGGCGTCGTACCGCCTCCGGAGCGGCGACCGCGGTCCGCTCCCGCACTGGCCGATCTCCGTCGGTCGGTGTCCCCTCCTCGTCGGGCCGCCGAGTTAGTTAACAGGCAGATAACTGAACACAGCTCCTCTGTCCTCACCCTTGACACCCCCGCCCGGACCGACGAACCTTCAACACATCACCGATGGGAGCGCTCCCACGGTACCTGACACATACACATCCCGCACGTTCCCCGCCCGAGCCGCAGCGACGATTCAAGACGAACTAACGGGCCCAACAATGCAGTTGGCCGGGGGGTCGGCACGTCAGGGCAACAGGAGGACGCAATGCGAGCACGTACCCGAACCGCCCACCGCAGGGTGGTGGTCCTCGCGGCCGTAGCGTCGCTGGGCGCCGGGCTGCTGGCCGGCTGTGCCGACGACGGCGGCGACGACACCGGCGGCTCGTCGTCGGAAGGTGGCGGCGGCGGCAAGACCAAGATCACTCTCGGTCTCTTCGGTACGGCCGGCTTCGAGGAGTCCGGGCTGTACAAGGAGTACGAGAAGCTGCACCCGGAGATCGACATCCAGCAGACGGTCGTGGAGCGCAACGAGAACTACTACCCGGCGCTGATCAACCACCTCACCACCGGCAGTGGTCTCCAGGACATCCAGATGATCGAGGTCGGCAACATCGCCGAGATCGTCAAGACCCAGTCGGACAAGCTGCTCGACCTGTCGAAGTACGGCAAGAAGAGCGACTACCTGGAATGGAAGTGGGCCCAGGCCACCACCACTGGTGGGGAGACCATCGCCGTCGGGACCGACATCGGGCCCATGGCCATCTGCTACCGCACGGACCTGTTCAAGGCGGCCGGTCTGCCGACCGACCGCGAGGAGGTCGGCAAGCTGTGGGCGGGCAGCTGGGACAAGTTCGTCGACGTCGGCAAGCAGTACAAGGCCAAGGCGCCCAAGGACACCACGTTCCTGGACTCCCCCGGCGGTCTGCTGCAGTCGATCCTCAGCGGTGAGAAGGACCGGTTCTACAACGAGGCCGGTGACGTCATCTACAAGACGAACCCGGCCGTGAAGTCCGCCTTCGACCTCACGGCGCAGGCCGCCGAGGACGGACTCATCGGCAACCAGACCCAGTTCCAGCCCGCCTGGGACACCACCATCGCCAACAGCAAGTTCGCCGCGATGTCCTGCCCGCCGTGGATGCTCGGCTACATCAAGGGCAAGTCGCAGCCCGACGCGGCCGGCAAGTGGGACATCGCCCAGGCCCCCAAGTCCGGCAACTGGGGCGGCTCGTTCCTGAGCGTGCCCAAGTCCGGCAAGAACACCGAGGAAGCGGCGAAGCTGGCCGCCTGGCTGACCGCGCCCGAGCAGCAGGCCAAGCTGTTCGGTGTCCAGGGCAGCTTCCCGAGCACCCCGGCGGCGTACGAGTCGACCGAGGTGAAGAACGCGAAGAACGACATGACCGGTGACGCGCCGATCGGCACGATCTTCGCGCAGGCCGCCGAGAACATCCCGGTCCAGACGATCGGCCCGAAGGACCAGATCATCCAGCAGGGCCTGACCGACAACGGCGTCGTTCTGGTGACCCAGGGCAAGTCCGCCAAGGAAGCCTGGGACACGGCCGTGAAGACCATCGACAACAACCTGGACAAGTGACCCGTATGGCCACCCGGCACGACACCGCCGCGCCCCCCACCGAGGAGGGGGGCGCGGCCCCGGGCCGCCCGCCCAAGGACGGTGCGCCCGCCGCGCTCGACAAACGCCGGGCCCGGCTGTCCCGCCGCTGGCAGCGGGACATGCGCTGGAGCCCGTACGCGTTCGTCTCGCCGTTCTTCCTGCTGTTCCTCGCGTTCGGTCTGTTCCCGCTGATCTACACGGGCTGGGCCTCGCTGCACCAGGTGGAGCTGACCGCGCCCACCGACATGAACTGGGTGGGCTTCCGCAACTACACGCGGATCTTCGACGACGACTTCTTCTGGAACGCGGCGCAGAACACGCTGACCATCGGGATCATCTCGACGGTTCCGCAGCTGCTGATGGCGATGGGCCTCGCGCACATCCTCAACTACAAGCTGCGGGCCTCCACCTTCTACCGGGTCGCGATGCTCGCCCCGTACGCGACGTCGATCGCCGCCGCCTCGCTCGTCTTCGTGCTGCTCTTCGGGCGCGACTACGGCATGATCAACTGGGTTCTCAACCAGGTCGGTATCGACAACATCGACTGGCAGAACGACAAGTGGCCCTCGCAGATCGCGGTCTCCTCGATCGTCATCTGGCGCTGGACCGGCTACAACGCGCTGATCTACCTGGCCGCGATGCAGGCGATCCCGCAGGACCTGTACGAGTCCGCCGCGCTCGACGGGGCCAACCGCTGGCAGCAGTTCTTCCACGTGACCCTGCCCTCGCTGCGGCCGACGATCCTGTTCACGGTCGTCGTGTCGACCATCGGTGCCTCCCAAGTATTCGGTGAGCCACTGCTGTTCGACGCGAACAAGGGCGCGTCCGGCGGCTCCCAGCACCAGTTCCAGACGCTCGGGCTCTACCTGTACGAGCAGGGCTGGGTCAACCAGCACCTCGGCCGGGCCTCCGCCATCGCCTGGACGATGTTCCTGATCCTCATCGTCATCGGGATCGTCAACTACGTCATCTCGCGCCGGCTCCGCGCCAGCAGTTAGGAGAACCGGCCGTGACGACGACACTGACCCCTCCGCCGGAACAGAAACAGGAAGACCGCAAGCGCGTACGGCGGCCCAGGGCCGCGCGCGCCGGCGGCACCATGCACGCCGGGCCCATCGCCTACGTCATCCTCGCCCTGTTCACCATCGGCTCGCTGTTCCCGCTGGTGTGGACGGCCATCGCCGCCTCGCGCGACAACCAGCGGCTCGCGCAGACCCCGCCGCCCTTCTGGTTCGGCTCGGGGCTGTTCGACAAGCTCGAACTGGCCTGGACGGACGCCAACCTGGGCGAGGCGTTCGTCAACACCACGTTCGTGGCGGGCGTTTCGGCGATCACCATCGTCGTGCTGTCGACGATCGCCGGGTTCGCCTTCGCCAAGCTGCGCTTCAAGGGCCGCCAGGCGATGATGCTGATCGTCATCGGCACGATGATGGTGCCGCCCCAACTGAGCGTGATCCCGCTGTACATGATGGTCGCCAAGCTCGACTGGTCCGACCAGCTCCAGGCGGTGATCCTGCCCTCGCTGGTCAGCGCGTTCGGGGTGTTCTTCATGCGGCAGTACCTGATCCAGGCGCTGCCGGACGAGATCATCGAGGCGGCACGGATGGACGGCGCGAGCAGCTGGCGCGTGATCTGGCACGTGGTGTTCCCGGCGGCGCGGCCCGCGATGGCCGTCCTCGGGATGCTGATGTTCGTGCAGACGTGGAACGACTTCCTGTGGCCGTTCCTGGTGCTGACCCAGAACGGCAACCCGACCGTGCAGGTCGCGGTCGCGGGCCTGGGCCGCGGATACACCCCCGACCAGTCCCTGATCATGGCGGGCGCGCTGCTCGGCACGCTGCCGCTGCTGGTCGTCTTCGCGATCTTCGGCAAGCAGATCGTGGGCGGGATCATGCAGGGCGCGGTGAAGGGCTGACCCGCACATCGACTGTCGTACCGGGAACATCTGGGGGCCGGGTCACCGCCGCCTCGGCCCCCTTCCCCCACTTCCCTCTTCTCCTCTCCTACCCGTCGGTCTCCACGACCTCCAATGGGAGCGCTTCCATGACTGAGCCCGTTACCCCGGTGACCTTTCCTCCCGCCTTCCTCTGGGGCGCAGCGACCTCCGCGTACCAGATCGAGGGGGCGGTGCGGGAGGACGGCCGCACGCCCTCGATCTGGGACACGTTCAGCCATACGCCCGGAAAAACCGCGGGCGGCGAGCACGGTGACATCGCTGTCGACCACTTCCACCGCTACCGCGACGACGTGCAGCTGATGGCCGACCTGGGCCTGACCGCGTACCGCTTCTCGGTCTCCTGGTCCCGGGTGCAGCCGACCGGCCGGGGCCCCGCGGTCCAGCGCGGTCTGGACTTCTACCGGCGGCTGGTCGACGAACTCCTCGCGCACGACATCAAGCCCGCGGTCACCCTCTACCACTGGGACCTGCCGCAGGAGCTGGAGGACGCGGGCGGCTGGCCGGAGCGGGAGACCGCGCTGCGGTTCGCCGAGTACGCCCAGATCATGGGCGAGGCGCTGGGCGACCGCGTCGAGCAGTGGATCACCCTCAACGAGCCCTGGTGCAGCGCCTTCCTGGGCTACGGCTCGGGCGTGCACGCGCCAGGGCGTACGGACCCGCTGGCCTCCCTCCGCGCCGCTCATCACCTCAACCTGGCGCACGGGCTGGGCACTTCGGCGCTGCGCGCGGCGATGCCGGCCCGCAACACGGTCGCGGTGAGCCTCAACTCCTCGGTGGTAAGGCCGCTTTCGCCCTCCACGGAGGACCTGGCCGCGGTCCGCAAGATCGACGACCTGGCCAACGGCGTCTTCCACGGCCCGATGCTGCAGGGCGCCTACCCGGAGACGCTGTTCGCCGCGACCTCGTCGATCACGGACTGGTCGTACGTCCTCGACGGCGACCTCGCGCTGATCAACCAGCCGCTGGACGCGCTGGGCCTCAACTACTACACCCCGACGCTGGTCTCGGCGGCCGAGGAGAAGCCGAGCGGCCCGCGCGCCGACGGTCACGGCGCGAGCGAATTCTCGCCGTGGCCGGGCGCGGACGAGGTGCTCTTCCACCAGTCGCCGGGCGAGCGTACGGAGATGGGCTGGTCGATCGACCCGACGGGCCTGCACGACCTGATCATGCGCTACTCCAAGCTGGCCCCGGGCCTGCCGCTCTACGTCACGGAGAACGGCGCCGCCTACGACGACAAGCCCGAGTCCGACGGCAGCGTCCACGACCCCGAGCGCATCGCCTACCTCCACGGCCACCTGCGCGCGGTCCGCCGCGCCATCGCCGAGGGCGCGGACGTCCGCGGCTACTACCTGTGGTCCCTGATGGACAACTTCGAGTGGGCCTACGGCTACGGCAAGCGGTTCGGCGCGGTGTACGTCGACTACGCGACCCTGGCCCGTACGCCCAAGTCGAGCGCCCTGTGGTACGGCCGCGCGGCCCGCAGCGGGACGCTGCCGCCGACCAACGGGTAGCCCTCCGGGGGTTGGGCGGGGGTGGGGGCCGGCAGGTGCTTGTGCGTTGTCGGGTGCGGCCCGGTGGGGCTTCTCGCGCAGTTCCCCGCGCCCCTGAAAGGCGGGGGCTACGCCCCTCGCCTTTCAGTCCGCAGCGCCGGGGCTTTGCTTTTAGGGGCGCGGGGAACTGCGCGACCAGCCCCCACCGGGCCCGCGCCCGACAACGCACCCGATACATCACGTTCCGGAGTGCCTGCGGCGCCAAGGTGTCCCCGTTCGGCGGTCCCGGTGTCCCCGCCGCACCGGGGCCCTGCCGTCCAGCTGGATCCAGATCCGCACCTCCGTGCCGCCCAGCACCGACGAGCCGATGCGTACGTCCCCGCCCGTCGACTCCGCGAGTCGGCGCACGATGTCCAGGCCGAGGCCCGTCGACCCCGCGTTCCCCGAGCCGCGCCCTCTGGCCATCGCGGCCTCGGGGTCGATGATCCCCGGGCCCGCGTCCGAGACCAGGACGATCACCGCGTCGTCGCCGTTGTGGACGTCGACCGCGAAGGCGGTGCCCTCCGGGGTGTGCCGGAAGACGTTGCCGAGCAGGGCATCGAGGGCGGCGGCCAGGTCGGCGCGGGCCACGGGTATGCGTACGGGACCCTCGACGCCCGCCACCCGCACTTTTCTCCCCTCGTCCTCCGCGAGCGCCGACCAGAAGGCCATCCGCTCCCGCACCACCTCCGCGGCGTCGCAGCCGGCGCCGGGGCCGGGGACCGTCGTTCTCGGTTTGGCCTCGCGGGCGGTACGGATGATCGTGTCGACCTCGTGCTCCAGCTGGGCGACCGCCGCCCGGGTCTGGTCGGCCGCGGGCCCGTCGCCGAGCGAGGCGGTGTTCAGGCGCAGCACGGTCAGCGGTGTGCGGAGGCGGTGGGACAGGTCTGCTGCCAGCTCCCTTTCGTTCGCCAGTAGTTGTACGACCTGGTCGGCCATCGAGTTGAACGCGACCGCCGCCAGGCGCAGTTCGGCCGGTCCTTCCTCGGGCACTCTCGCGCCCAGCTTCCCCTCCCCCAGTTCGCGCGCGCCCTCGACGAGACGCTGAGCGGGCTCCACCATGCGCACGCCGAGCCGGTCGGCGACGGCCACCGAGCCGACGACGAGGGCGACCCCGACGCCCGCGAGGACGGCCCAGGCGAGGCCGACGCCGTTGGTGACTTCGGACTCGGGGACGTACACCTCGACGACCGCTATCTGGCCGGAGCCGATCGCGACGGGCTGGAGGAGGGTGGAGCCGCCGGACACCTCGGTGGTGGAGGCGCGGCCGAGTCTGCGGACGGCTTCGATGTCGGTGGCGGTGGCGCGCTGCCGACCCAGGTCGACCGCGGCCGTGCCGCCGCTCGCCGGGATGTGGACGGCCAGGCCCGCGTCCGATCCGGCGGCGGCGACCACCCGCTCCAGCTGGTCCCGGTCGGTGGTGATGGACAGGGCGGGGGCGACGGCCGCCGCCTCCCGCTCGGCGTTGGAGAAGGCGCGGTCGCGGGCCATCTCCCGGATGACCAGCCCCAGCGGCACGGCGAAGGCCACCACGACCATCGCCGTGACCGCCACACACACCTTGACCAGCGCCCACCTCATAGCGGCGGCTCCACTCCCGGCGGTGTCAGCTTCACGCCGACGCCCCGCAGGGTGTGCAGATAGCGGGGGTTGGCGGCTGTCTCCCCCAGCTTCCGCCGCAGCCAGGACAGATGGACGTCGATCGTCTGGTCGTCGCCGTACGACTGCTGCCACACCTCCGCGAGCAGTTCCTTGCGCGCGACGACGACACCCGGCCGCCCGGCGAGGAAGGCGAGCAGGTCGAACTCACGCCGGGTCAGGTCCAGTCGTACGCCGTCCAGTTCGGCCTGGCGGCGCAGCGGGTCGATGGCCAGGCCGCCGACGCGGATGACCGTGGACGGCGGTGCGTCCACGGGCGTCGTGCGGGCGCGGCGCAGTACGGCGGCCATGCGGGCCGAGAGGTGTTCGACCGAGAAGGGTTTGGTGAGGTAGTCGTCCGCGCCCGCGTTGAGCAGCCGGACGATCTCCGTCTCCTCGTCCCGCGCGGTGGCGACGATCACCGGTACGTCCGTGATTCCGCGCAGCATCTTGAGGGCCTCGGACCCGTCGAGATCGGGCAGACCGAGGTCCAGGATGACCACGTCGAAACGGAAGTGGGCGACCTCGCGCAGCGCCTCAAGGGCGGTGCCGACACTGCGCACGAGGTGCGCGGCATCGGTCAGATGCCGGATGAGGGCGGAGCGCACGAACTGGTCGTCCTCGACCACGAGCACACTTGCCATGCGCCGCACCGTACGCCAATCCGGCAGGCCGGGTCCGGCGCCTGTGGATAACTACTCCCTGACCGCCCCCGGGTGCCACCGGGCGACAGCTGTGGGGCGGGTGAGGCAGTATGACCGGCGATGCGCAGAGGACTCGTACACCTTCTCGCGTGGACGCTGGCCACGGGCGCGGCGGCCACGATGACGTGGTGGGGTGTGCACACGGTGATGGCCGGGACGGCGTACGACCCGCCCCGTGCGCTGCCGATCACGGCGGCCGACGCGGCTCAGCAGAAGTCGGTCGTGCGGGAGTCGGCGGCGGCGGCCCAGAAGCCGACACCGAGTCCGACGCCCACGGCGGTGAGCCCGACCCCCGCCCCGACCCCGACGCCCACGCCGGATTCGACTCCGTCCTCCTCTCCCTCCCCGGCCCCGACCGCTTCCAAGACCCCGTCCACGGTGAAGGCTTACGACACCGACGGCGGGCGGGCGGTCTTCGATCTCGCCTCGGACTACGCGACGCTCGTCTCCGCGACGCCGGGGGCGGGTTGGTCGATGCAGGTGTTCAAGACGGAGACGTGGATCCGGGTGGAGTTCAGCGCGGGCGCGGACCGGGTGTCGGTGTTCTGCACCTGGCACGACGGCCCGCCGAAGGTGCAGGTCCTCACCTACTGAACCTGCTGAGCCTGCTGAACCTGCAGCGTGGTGGTTCGGGCGGTCAGCGGAACACCGACGGTGGTGGTGCCGGTGAGGCGACGGCCGACGCGTCCGTGACCGGTACGGCGCCGCCGGTGAAGTCGGTGAGGGCGCGGCCGTGTTCGAGGCGGGCGGGGTGCGGGTCGGAGGCGGCGCGGCGGGTCAGCTCGGCGATGGGCAGAGGGTGCGCGGAGGCGACGAGCACCGCGTTGCCGAACCGTTTCCCTCGCAGCACGGTCGGGTCGGCGATCAGGGCCAGCTCGGGGAAGACGGCCCCCGCGGTGGCGATCTGGCCGCGCAGGTGGGCGAGCGGCGGCCCGTCGGCGAGGTTCGCGGCGTAGCAGCCGGCGTCGTTCACGACCCTGCGTACGTCCGTCAGGAACTCGACCGACGTCAGATGGGCCGGGGTGCGGGCCCCGCCGAACACGTCCGCGATGACGAGGTCGGCCCAGCCGTCGGGGACCTTGGCGAGGCCTTCGCGGGCGTCGGTCGAGCGCACCCGGATACGGGCGTTCGGGTCCAACGGCAGCTCGCGGCGGACCAGTCGGACGAGGGCCGCGTCCCGTTCGACGGCCTGCTGGGTGGACCGGGGGCGGGTCGCGGCGACGTACCTGGCGAGGGTGAGGGCGCCGCCGCCGAGGTGCACGACCTGGACGGGCTTGCCGGGCGGGGCGACGAGGTCGATCACATGTCCGAGGCGGCGCTGGTACTCGAAGGAGAGGTACGCCGGGTCGTCGAGGTCGACATGGGACTGCGGGGCGCCGTCGAGGAGCAGTGTCCACGCGCGTGCCCGGTCCCGGTCGGGGATCAGCTCGGCGAGCCCGCCGTCGACCGTCTCGACGACGGCCTCGGCGGCCGGCTGTCCGCGCCGCGCGTTTCTGGACTTTCCCATTCCCCCATTATCGGCCCCATCGTCGGGGCCGCCGGGAGCAGCGGGGTCAGTGGCGGTTGTCGGCGGCCTCGATGAGCCGGGCCGCCTCGCCGAGGGCCGCGCGGAGCACCGCGGGGTCGGTGGCCAGGTCCGCCTCGCCGGGCGGCAGCAGCCAGTCCGAGCCCTCGACCAGGGGTTCGGGATCGGGGGCTACGAGGCTCAGGCCGCGCCCATTGGTCTCCGTGCAGGTGCTGCCGGGGACGTCCCAGGCGGCGGCGGTGCCCGGCGGGACCAGGAAACCGAGGGTGTCGCAGCCGTCGTCGTGCAGTACGGGTCCGACGGCGTCCCCCGCGCCCCTGCGCAGGATGTCGACCGCTTCGAGCCCCTGTCGTGCCGGGACCGTCACCAGATCGCAGTTGGGCAGCACAGGTGATGTACGCGTTCTGAACGGCGTACAGGAATCGGTGCTCTGACTGATCTCCATCCCGGCCTCCACCACGGAACCCCTCCTACAACGAGCGGGTCGGGAGTTCGGGCGGCTCCCGGTCCGTCAGGTTCAACGCGCCAGAACGTCAACGGCTACGGCACAAGACCGCCGCAAAGGATGGCAGTTCATGGCAGATCGTGGATGAGATATCCGGTTTGTAGCCAAACCCCGCGTGGTGGGTCGTGCACAGCGGGTACGTTCATGCCCGCCGGAAACAGGGCGTCCGATGGATAACTGTTCCAACTCGTCAGGAATCCGGCACGGTTCGACGGTTCGCAGAGAGGGCCCGGCCATGACGTCGTCAACGGTGACCTCGTCGCAGTCCCCCCGGCCGCCACGGCCGAACCTCGCCTTTCGGCAGTTGCGCGCACAGCGCTCTCCGGGCGAGTTCGCCGCGGCGGTACGGCGGGCCGCCCGCGAGATCGAGGAGCGGGTCAGCTGTGACGCGCGTTACATCGGTCGCGTCGAGGCGGGCGAGATCCGCTGTCCCAACTACGCGTACGAACGGGTGTTCCTGCACATGTTCCCCGGCCGGACACTGGCCGACCTGGGGTTCGCGCCCCGCGCGTCGGTACGCGGGCGTGGAGCGCGCGATACGGGGGACGCGCCCGCTACGCACCTCGCGCTCCCGGCGTCCGCCGCCGCTGAGACGCCGGGGGCGTGCGAGCCGTATGAGATGCAGGACACGCACGACACGCAGAACACGCGGGACCCGTACCAAACGCACGACAACTACGAGGAGAGCGACGTGCTGCGTCGCGCATTCATGGCGGGCGGTGCCACTGTGGCAGCCGCCTCCCTGAGCCCCTTCGGGCTCGCGTACGAGGCCTCGGCCACGGGCCGTCCCATGCGCCGCGTCGGCGCAGGTGAGGCGGGCGCCCTGGAGGAGGCCGTACGCCGCATCAGACTGCTCGACGACCGGCACGGCGCCGACGGTCTCTACCGGCGCGCGGCGGCTCCGCTGCGGGCCGCCTACGAGCTGCTCGACGCGGGCGCGGTACGGCAGGCCACCGCCGACCGGCTGCACGCGGGCGCCGGTGAACTCGCCATCTCCGTCGGCTGGCTGGCCCATGACTCGGGCCGCTTCGACGACGCGCGCTCGCACTACGCGGAGGCGCTGGCGACGGCCCGGGTGGCCGGGGACGCGGCCCTTGAGGCGCACGCCTTCTGCAACACGGCGTTCCTCGCGCGCGACGCGGGGCGTCCGCGCGAGGCGGTGAGAGCGGCGCAGGCCGCGCAGCGGGTGGCCCGGCCGCTGGGCTCGCCGCGACTGATGTCGCTGCTCGCGTTGCGGGAGGCGGGGGGCTGGGCGGGGCTCGCGGACCGGGCGGGCTGCGAGCAGGCGCTGGCGCGGGCGCAGGGGCTGTACGAGCGGGGGCCTTCGGAGGCCGACCCCGAGTGGATGAGTTTCTACGGCGAGGCCGAGTTGGAGGGGCTTGAGGCGCAGTGCTGGTCGACACTGGGCGACTGGCCTCGGGCTGCCCGGCACGCGCGGCGTGCGGCGCATCTGCAGAATCCGCACTTCACGCGGAACATCGCGTTGTACACGGCTGAGTTGACGGATGATCTGGCGCGCGGCGGTCATCCGGATGAGGCTGCGGCGGCGGGGATGCGGGTGTTGGATCTGTTGGACGAGGTCCAGTCGTCTCGGATTCAGACGATGCTGGCGGCGACGGCTCGTGTGCTGTTGCCTCACCGGCGGGCTTCGGGGGTGTCGGCGTTTTTGGAGCGGCATGCGGGGTTGCCGCGGAGTGCGTGAGTTGTTCGAGTGCGGGTTCGGGTGCGGGTGCGGGTGGGTGGGGGCTGGTCGCGCAGTTCCTCGCGCCCCTTAAAGGCATCGGCTGGGGATTGTCGTTCGGGTGCGGGTGAGTGAGGGCTGAGCGCGCAGTTCCTCGCGCCCCTAAAACCCCCTCCGGGTGCGAGGCCGGTGGGGGCTTGTCGCGCCGTTCCTCGCGCCCCTGAAAGGCCCCCCCGGCCCTCTCCGCTCAGGCTGACAGGTGGCCCACGTCGTTCCAGCTCTCGATCGCTGGGGCGCCGTATGCCCAGCCCAGTACCGACAGGGATGTCGGGTTCAGGCGGATGCGGGCGGCGAAGTCCAGGGGGAGGTTCAGCCAGCGGGCGCCTATCGCGCGGAGGATGTGGCCGTGGGCGAAGACCAGGACGTCTCGGTCTGCGGAGCGTGCCCATGTGATCACCTCGTCCGCGCGCGTGATGACCGCCTCCAGGGACTCGCCCCCGGGGACCCCGTCCCGCCAGATCAGCCAGCCGGGGCGGATCGCCTGGATCTCCGCCGGGGTCATGCCCTCGTACGTGCCGTAGTCCCATTCCATCAGCGTGTCCCACGTGGACGCCCGCTCGCCGAAACCCGCTGTCTCGCACGTCTCGCGCGCGCGTGCCAGCGGGCTCGTCCGAACCTCGACCCCGGGGAGACCGTCGAAGGGCACCCTGTGCAGGCGTTCGCCCAGCAGTTTCGCGCCGCGCCGGCCCTCTTCCAGGAGGGGGACGTCGGTCCTGCCGGTGTGCTTGCCGGACAGGGACCACTCCGTCTGTCCGTGCCGGGCCAGCAGGATGCGCGGTGCCATGAGAAACCCTTCCGGGGGGAGACGGACGACGTGAGGGACGAGGAGAGAAGCTGACTAAAAGGGGGCTACGAAGCGAATCAGAGGTACCTAATGGCGGAAAAGCCAGGCGGAACCCCTCCATCATCGCGCACGCTGTCCGGGGGCAACCCGGGGGTCGATCTTTGCGTCCTGTGTGACAGAGGCGTCTTACGAGGCGTTCGCTTACACCGTAAAATCGGACGAACCGCAGGCCACCGACGACCGGAGGCGCAGCTCGACGGGGACAGAGAGTGGAGAGACGATCGGATGCCGCGGACCGATACCGCACGCACGAAGACGGCCGCACCCATCCGGCTCCGCTGGTGGACCGAGCTGCCCCTGATCCTGCTCGTGTACGCGTGCTATTCGGCCGGGCGGCTGCTCGTGCGGGGCGACGAGTCGACCGCCGTCGAGCACGGGCTGGCGATCCTCAGGTTCGAGAAGGACTTCTGGCTGAACGCCGAGCACCCGCTCAACCGCCTCTTCACCCGCGAACCCTGGATCGGCATACCCGCCGACTTCTGGTACGCGTCGCTGCACTACCTCGTCACCCCGGCTGTCCTGATCTGGCTCTTCCGGTCCCGCGCCGTCCGCTACCGCGCGGCCCGCACCTGGCTGATGACGTCCACCTTCATCGGCCTCATCGGCTTCACCCTGCTGCCCACCTGCCCGCCCCGCCTCCTGCACCCCGGCCACGGCTTCGTGGACACGATGGCCCAGTACAGCTCGTACGGCTGGTGGGGCGGCCAGGCCAGCGCCCCGCGGGGGCTCGGCGGCATGACCAACCAGTACGCGGCGATGCCGAGCCTGCACGTCGGCTGGTCCCTGTGGTGCGGGGTGATGCTGTGGCGGTACGGCGGTACGCGCACCACCAAGGTGCTGGGCGTCGCCTACCCGCTGATCACCACGATCGTGGTGATGGGCACCGCCAACCACTACCTCCTCGACGCCGTCGCGGGCGCCGCCGTGATGGGGATCGGGCTGCTGCTCGCGCCGTACGTCATGCGGAGCGCGGACCGGGCGAAGCTGTGGCTCAGGGTGCGGATCACGGCCCGGGTCGGGCCCGGCTCAACCGGCTCTCAGGGCGCACAGACCTCAATTGTCAGTGGTGGATGCCAGACTGCCCCGCGTGAGCGAATTCCAAGGCAGCGCGAGTCCGTCCTCGGGCCAGGGGCAGGACCGGGCCCAGGGCCCGAACCTGGTGCCGCCGCCGCGGACGCCGGGGACGGCGCTGCGGCAGCGGCTCGCTGAGCTGCGCGGTCCCGACGTACCGGCGAAGGCCCTGGACGCGCGTGCGCTGGCGGCCCTCGCCGCCAACCCCGGGTGCAAACGGCGCGCGATCCTGGACGGCGCGGGGGTGAACAAGGCGACGCTGGCGAGCGCGCTGGGCTCGCCGTCCGGCTTCGGGCAGTCCCAGTTCGCGCTGGCTCGCGGCAACACCTTCGAGGCGCGGGTGAAGGCCGACGGCGGCGCGGAGCTGCTCCGGCTGGTGCACGAGAAGCTGGACCCGGGTGCCGCCGCCCCGGCGGAGTCCGAGGTCCCCGACCTCACGGCGAGCGGCCCTGAGGGGCGTACGGCGCGCACGGCGCTCGCCCTGCGGGACGCCCATCTGGCGCGGACCGAGGGCGGCACGGGCGGCTGGGTGCTCCTCGACCATCCGATGCTCGCCCTCGATGTCGCGGGCTCGCCGGCCTTCCTGGAGCCGGACGCGGTGGTCGTGCACCCGGACGGCAGCTGGACGGTCGTGGAGATCAAGTCCTTCCCGATGCTGGACGGTTCGGCGGACCCGGCGAAGGTGGGCGCGGCGGCCCGCCAGGCCGCGGTGTACGTGCTGGCGCTGGAGGAGGTCGCCGCCCGGCTCACCCTGGACGGCACCGCCCCGGCGCCGACGGTGAACCACCGCGTGCTGCTGGTCTGCCCCAAGGACTTCTCCAACCTCCCGGCGGCGTCCGCGGTCGACGTCCGCAAGCAGCGCGCGGTGACCGGCCGCCAGCTGTCCCGGCTGACCCGGATCGAGGACATCGCCGACACCCTCCCCGAGGGCACCTGCTTCGCCCCCGACCTGCCCGCCGCAGAGCTGACGGCGGCGGTCGAGTCGGTGCCCGCGGAGTACGCGCCGGAGTGCCTGTCCGCGTGCGAGCTGGCCTTCCACTGCCGGGGCCGCTCCCGCGCGCGGGGCGCGGTGACGTCCCTGGGCCGTTCCGTACGGGCCGACCTGGGCGCCCTGACGACCGTCGACGACGTCCTGGCGGCGGCCCACGGCCGGTCGGGCGACCCGGCGGACCCGACGGTGGCCGCGCTGCGCAGAGCGGCGGCCCTGCGCGCGGAGGCGCTGCGCACCCCGAGCGGGTCCGCGGTCTCCCCCGAGCTGCCCGC
This sequence comes from Streptomyces geranii, assembly GCF_002954775.1. Taxonomy (GTDB): domain Bacteria; phylum Actinomycetota; class Actinomycetes; order Streptomycetales; family Streptomycetaceae; genus Streptomyces; species Streptomyces geranii. The sequence goes on along the minus strand of NZ_PJME01000076.1, from coordinate 11,083 downwards.
CCCGGAGGGAGCCGTATGTCGCTGATCGCCACCCTGGCCCGTCTCGAAGCCGTCAGCACGGGCCGCGCCCAGCCCGCCGCCACCGTCCGGCACCGCCATCTCTCCGAGCGGCCCCTGGTCCTCGTACCGCTGACGACGGCCGGTGAGGCCGGGGCCCCGCTGGGCGCGCTCGTCGGCGACGACCGGGACGCGCCGCGCCTGCTCGTCGTACCGCAGCCGCGCGACCGCGACCTGCGGTTCGCGTTCCTGGCCGAACTGGCGGACGTGGTGCTGCCGTTCATCGACTCCTACGCGGACGCCGTGGAGGCCGCCGAGCGCAACGAGACCGACCCGGAGACCGGCAAGCGGGTCAAGGTCGAGGTCGAACTGTGCGCGGACGCGCCCCAGTTGATCGTCCCGAGCCGCGCCGGCATCGACTTCGTACGGCTGCTGGGGCGTTCGATGCGGTTCCGGCGTACGGCGGAACAGGACCCGGAGACGCCGCATCCCGCCCCGCCCCGGGTGCCGTTGCTCGGCCGCTGGTTCACGCACTACGGGGAGCGGGCCCGGGTCCCCGGTTCCGCACTGCTGCTGGCCCTGACGGACGTGCTGTCCCGGCACTGGGCCACCGGGCAGTCCACCCTTGAGGACCAGCATCTGGGCGCGCTGCTCGCCTGGATCGACCCGCCGGAGGGCGAGTCGGGCGCCGAGGCGGCGCTGCGGGCGGAGTTGGCGCGGGACGCGAAGGGACAGCTGCTGTGCCCGCCGGCCGGTCCGGCGACGGACCCGGCGTTCGACAACAAGCTGCTGGCGCCCGCGATCGAGCGCTTCCACCGCGCGCGGACGGCGCACGCCACCGCCGAGGACGGCGAGGCGGCGGACGACCGGCTGGGTGAACTCAGCGCGGCCGAGCGGGAGTTGTACGCCCTCGTCGAGAGCCGTACGCGGCCCACCTGGGACGCGGTGTGGCGCGGCCTCGACCTGCTGCGGGCCATGCCGGAGGGCGCCCACGCGGTCGACCGGTGGACGCGCGACCGCTGGTCGTTCACCGGTCACCGCGACCGGGTCACCGCGGGCGAGCCCCCGCAGCCGCGCCGGGACGACGCGGTGACGGCGGCGAACAAGCTGGCCACGCGCGAGCGCGAACAGGGCCGCCTGGAGGCCCAGGAGGCCCTGGACGACCCGCTGGTGATGGCGGGGCGGCGGCTGTCCGGGGAGGCGTTCGCGGGCGAGGTGATCGACGTCGTCATGACGTACAGCGAGGGCAAGCGCCCGAGCCCGCGCCCGCTGGTCACGGTCCGCACGGACGACCGCCCGCAGCTCGGGGAGCGGGTCAAGGTGTACCGCTCCCTGGGCGGCAAGCCGCAGGCGGCGGAGTTCGTGGGTCACGAGGAGGGCCCCGGGGGCGAGGAGAGTGCGCTGATCGTGCTCCGGGTGGTGGACAAGATGGGCCGGGGCAAGGAGCCGGAGGCGGGGTCGGTGCCGGAGAAGGGGGACCTGGTCTGCTTCACGCTCTTCGAGCACGAGCAGCGGGGCGGCGCGAAGCTTCCCGACGCGGACCAGACCCCGTGGACCCATGGCGGGCCTCCGGGCGAGGGGGCGGCAACGACAGTGCCTGAGCCGGACGTGGTGACCGAGGAGGATGTGCTGTGAACGCCGGTTCGTGGAGGGGCGGATCGGTCGTCACTGGGTGCGGTGCCCAGGTGGACAGCTGGCGTGGGAGGGCTGCGGTCGCCGGCGCACAGCGAGGCGCGTCCTTGCCCGGCAGCGGGCGGCGCGGGCTCGGCGCCGACGCGGACGTCCTGGTAGCCGCCGCTCCCGCGCACAGGAACGCTGCCGACAACGGCGACACCCGACGGCCTCGTACCGGCGCCAAGACGGACACGTCGAGCGCGGCCCACACCCGGCGAGGTTTCATGCCGACCGCCGAGCAACGCGGGCGCCGCGCCGACGCGTACGTCCCGGTGACCGCCGCCCCCGCGTGCAGGAGCGCTGCCGACAACGACACCCGACGGCCTCGTACCGGCGCCAAGGCGGACACGTCGAGCGCGGCCCACACCCGCCGAGGTGTCCCGACCCCTGAGCAGCGCGGGCGCCGCGCCGATGCGTACGTCCCGGTGACCGCCGCCCCTGCGTGCAGGAGCGCTGTCGGCCCCGGCGCTCGGCAGCCCCTCCCCCGTGGTGGCGGCGTTGGCGTTCGGGGCTTCTCCCGCGCGCGGGAGGTCGGTTCCGTAATCGGCGCTCGCCCTGCCCAACCCTCCCCTCAGTTCCGACCCACCCCCGAGGAAGGCTCCCGGTGACCGCGTCCCGTACCCCGCAGGCAGCCTTCGATCCCGGGGTCGCCGCCGGGCGGGCCACCGACGCGATCCTTCGCGACACGCTGCATGGCACCCACCGTGGAGTCGTCGTCGACTCGCCTCCCGGGGCCGGGAAGTCGACGCTCGTCGTCCGGGCGGCGCTCGAACTGGCCGAGGCCGGGCGGCCGTTGATGGTCATCGCGCAGACCAACGCGCAGGTCGACGACCTCGTCGTGCGGCTCGCGGAGAAGAATCCCGAGCTGCCGGTGGGCCGGCTGCACAGCAGTGACGCCGACCCGTACGACAAGGCGCTGGACGAGCTGCCGAACGTACGGAAGTCCGCGAAGGCGGCCGAGCTGGCGGGGCTCGACGTGGTGATCTCGACCGCCGCCAAGTGGGCCCACGTCAAGGTCGACGAGCCGTGGCGGCACGCGATCGTGGACGAGGCGTACCAGATGCGCTCGGACGCGCTGCTCGCCGTCGCGGGACTGTTCGAGCGGGCGCTGTTCGTGGGCGACCCGGGTCAGCTGGACCCCTTCTCGATCGTCGGCGCCGAGCAGTGGGCGGGCCTGTCGTACGACCCGTCGGCCTCCGCCGTCACGACCCTGCTCGCGCACAACCCCGAGCTGCCCCAGCACCGCCTGCCGGTGTCCTGGCGGCTCCCGGCCTCGGCGGCGCCGCTGGTCTCGGCCGCGTTCTACCCGTACACCCCGTTCCGCAGCGGCACCGGGCACGGCGACCGGCGGCTCGCCTTCGCGGTCCCGTCGGACGGCTCGGGCCCCGACCGGGTGCTCGACGAGGCCGCCGAAACAGGCTGGGGCCTGCTGGAACTCCCCGCCCGGCACACCCCTCGTACGGACCCCGAGGCGGTCCGCGCGGTCGCCATGGTCGTACGCCGCATGCTGGACCGGGGCGGCGCGGCCACCTCGGAGCGCGGGCCGGAGCCGACGCCCCTGACCGCCGACCGGATCGCGGTCGGCACCGCGCACCGGGACCAGGCAGCGGCGGTGCGGGCGGCTCTCGCCGAGCTGGGCGTCTCGGACGTCACCGTCGACACGGCGAACCGGCTCCAGGGACGGGAGTTCGACGTGACGGTCGTCCTGCACCCGCTCTCCGGCCGCCCCGACGCCACCGCCTTCCACCTGGAGACGGGCCGCCTGTGCGTCCTGGCCTCCAGACACCGGCACGCGTGCGTGGTGGTGTGCCGGGCGGGTGTGACCGACCTCCTGGACGACCATCCGTCGACGGAGCCGGTCCAGCTGGGGGTGACGGTGAAGTTCCCGGACGGCTGGGAGGCCAACCACGCGGTGCTGTCGCATCTCGCGGAGCACCGGGTGCCTTGGCGGCCATGACGTGCGCTCCGACGGTCGACAACGCGGTCGCCGAATGCGGTTGCCGAATGCGGCGGATGAATACCGCCCCTGATGAATGGGAAGCCACCATGCGGTGTTGTCGCGTCCCGTCGGGCAGCGCCTCGTCCGGTGGCCGTCGTCGCAGTTCAAGTGCCCTGTCGGGTGAGCCCGGGGCCCACTTGCGCGGGCGGGGGACAATGGACGGTGGCCCGGCTCGACCGGCCGGGCTGTCGACCGTGTGCCGTAGGCGCCCCGGGGCGTGCGCGGTACGTACGAACGGTGTGGAACCGTACGAGGAGGAGAAGACATGGCGGAGCCTGTGCCGCGTCGCAACGAACCGCGGCTACGCCCCGCGCCCCTGCTCTTCGAGCCCGCTCAGGTGGCCGACGATCCCGAACACTTCTTCGACCTGGAGTCGATCGACGACCCCCGGGCGCTGCTGACCCGCGCCACGGAGCTGACGCACGCCTTCCGCGCCGCGACCGACCGGGCGGTCGAGTACCAGGCGATGGCGGCGGCCCAGCTCGCCGACCCGCGCCGCTTCGACCGCCTGACCGCCGCCGACATCGCGGAACGCGCGGAATGGACCGAGGACTACGCGAAGAAGATGGTCGAGTACGGCCGTGAGCTGCTGCGCGGCGGTGGGGAGCACGCGAGTGGTGGGGGCGGCGAGGGCACGGGCGGCGGCCATGACCCCGGTCCCGGTCCCGGTCTCGGACATGGGCGCGATCACGTCGACCCGGTCTGATCCGACCCCGTTGCCCGACCTGGCCCGACCCTGGCCGGACCGGTCCACTCCAGTCCGGCCCGGTCTCGCTGGGGCAGCCCCGGCCTACCGCGGCCCGGCTCGGGACGGTCCGGTCCGGTCCGACAGGGACCGACCCGCCGATCCCGCCTGACCCGCCGACCCTGTCGGTCTCGCCCGACCGCCAGTCCCGCTCGGACCACGCCGGCCCGACCCCGTACAGCGCCCGCCCGACCCCGCCCTCCCCCGACTCGAATGTCCGTGCGGCATATTCAGGAGGGCAAGGTACTCCAGCTCGCCCCCTCCTGTCCCGGTTTCCGGCAACCCTCGGGGAGCGGGTGGTCACTGCCGGTACATCTGGACGTCATGAGCAGCTCTTACTCAGACGTATCGGGAGTCACCTCGGACGGCGCCGTCTGGCTTGCCTCCGCAGGAACGTATCCGCGCAGCACGCTCTCGCTCTGGGCGGAGCAGCCCACCGCCCCGCTCGTCCTGGCCTGCGGTACCGCGTTCGACGTCGTCAACGCGCCCGCCGTCTTCGGGCGCAGAATGCTCGACCGGCTTTGGGGCGAAGGCCCCGGCTCGGGGCCCGTCGCGGCCTACCGGGGGCGGATCCTCCTCTTCGCCGCGCTCGGTACCGCCCAGCGGCTGCCGTCCCTCCTCCGGTGGGAGGAGTGGGGCTCCGCCGGCCGCAGCGACGGTGACAGTGACGTTGTCGGTGGCAGCGATGGTGAGGACTCGCGGCCTGGGCGGCACTCCGTCCCGCCACTCCTCTGTCACGGGCGCGGCGACGCCGTGACCGTCCCTGCCCTCGTGCACAACGGTGCCGAGGCCGATCCCAGGCCCGAATCCCGGTGGGTCGTCGCCCCCGACACCCGTCGCCCCTGGCTTCCCGGACCGGAAATCCTGCTCTGGGCAGCCGTCCGCGCGGCCCGCGCCGCGGTCTCCGGTGGCGTGCGGATTTCGATTTTTCCTCCCCCCGATCAGGGTGCTAAGGTCTACGACGTCAGCAGGCGCCGCTAGCTCAGTTGGTTAGAGCAGCTGACTCTTAATCAGCGGGTCCGGGGTTCGAGTCCCTGGCGGCGCACATGACGAACGAAGGCCCTCCGCGCAAGCGGAGGGCCTTCGGCGTTGAGGCGAGCTGCTCCGGCGCACGGGGATGGCCGGCGGTGCGGCAGGGTCGGCTGGGGGTCCGGGGGTTATCCCCCGGAAGAAGCAGCATCAGCGGGTCCGGGGTTCGAGTCCTTGGCCGCGTACCTGTCGGTCGGGCGGCGGAGCCGGCCCAAACAGACCCGTCGGCGTCGTTTTCGCGCCCCTTCCGGCCCCATGGCTCAGTCCGCCGCCGTGATCTCCACCGTCCACGAACCCGTCGGCGTACGGCCCTCCACCTCCACGCGGACGTTCTCTCCGGGCACCGTGAAGGTCTCGCCGAGGGCTACGGGTGCGTCCGCGAGGGGTGGGTAGACCGAGTCCTCCCAGCACGCCTCGGTGTGCGGATGGGCGTCGACCACCTCGACCGGGCCGCCGCCCGACTCGGCACCGCTCTGCACCCGGTACACAAGTACCCCCTGGGTGCAGGTCGCGCTGTCGTTGCCCGTCGTCCCGCGTGCCTCGAAGGCGAGCGCCCGGTCCGGCCCGGTTCGTACGACGGCCAGCTTCACCCGGTCCTCCTGGCCGAACACCGGCGCCCCCGACCCCGTACCTGCCGTACCTCCCGCCCCTGCCGTACTTCCAGTACCTCCTTCGCCACCCGCGTTCGCGTACGCGGTCCTCGGCGGATGTGCGCCCAGGGATTCCAGGGTCATCCGGGTCGAGCCGCCCCCTCGTACGCACAGCACCTGGCGTGGTTCCAGCCAGCCGAGTTTCCACTTGTGCCAGGCGAACAGGTCGGGCGCCAGGCCGAACTGGCTGCCCATCAGGTCCCAGTCGCCGACGTACGTGTCCCAGTCGCCCTTGCCGTCCACGGGCCGGTGGTAGAGGTCCGGCAGGTCGAAGACGTGGCCCGTCTCGTGGGCGAGGACCAGGCGGTCCGGCGGGTGTTTCTCGAAGACGGTGACCACCCGGCGGATGTCCGTGCCGTCGGCGCGCAGCGGGACGTCCAGGTTGACCACCTTCGTCGCGTCCGAGTCGACGCCGGGCGCGTCCGGGTCGGCCACGAAGTAGACGATGTCGTAGCGCGAGAAGTCGACCTCGCGGTCGGCGGCGGCGAGCGCGTCGCGCAGATAGGCGGCACGGTGGGCGGCGCTCCAGTCCCGCTGTATGGCGTACGCGGTGGACGGTTTCGGCATCCGCAGCCAGTGGCCGAGCGGGTGCGGGCGGAGGGTGAAGCGGCCGTACGAGGCACGGTCGAAGAAGTCGCTGGTGGCCGGGAAGTGGTCGGCCGTCAGTTCGGCGGGGGTGGTGCGCGGGGGCGCGTCCGGGAAGGAGAGGAACACCATCACGGCGTCGAGGGCGCGGGACGGGCGTGGATAGGCCGCGTTCCAGGTGTCCAGGCCCTCCGAGTGGTGGGCGTCGGTGCGCTGGAGGGCGCAGGGCCGGCCGGAGAAGGGTTCGGCGACCGAGGGGCCGGCGATGAGGGAGGTGGCGGCGAGGGCCGTCATGGTGGTGAGTACGGCGGCCGTACTGCGCAGCCGGGGGTGCGCTCCGTCGCCTTCGAGCCCCTTGAGCCGCCGCAGGCCTAGTCCCGTAAGGGCGTCACGGGTGAGCCCCTTGAGGGGGTGCTGACGCGGCACGCAGACCTCCGGTTACGGTTCGGGGACACCGCAACCCAGCCTGTGTGATCTTGCGTTTATATGCCTGTTTGTCTGCACCGGAAGAGTGAGTGGGCGTCGACCGGCGGTCGACCGGGCAAGCTATCAAGCACGTGAGACCTCACCTTTAATGGAACGACACCCCGAAACACTCACGGAACGTCACAACCGATCGAGGGCGAAGGAACCCGTCCAGGGGCGGGCAGAAACGATCTGTCAGAACCGGCGGTCGTTCATGGACACTGGACAGTGGCTGGAAGGGCTTGGGGCCAGCCTCTATGATCGGCACACTTTCCTGGCACTTCCCTGACACTTTCCTGCACGGACCTGGCCAGGGCGGCGGTTTGCCGCCCGGCCGGCCGCCCGACGGGATCCATATGAAGACCGAGTGCACTGCGGGAGCGAGCGGTGAGCGGAACGTCCGAAGGGCCGGCGCCCGCGGTAGAACTCGTCCGGCCAACCGTCACAGAGAGTAACTCAGGCGTGTCCGATACGAACCTGCTGCGTGCCGCGTTCTCGGCGGCACCGCTGGCGATGGCCGTCGTGAACCGCGAGGGCCTGGTCGTGCGGGCCAACGAGTCGCTGGGCACGCTGCTGGGCATCGCCCCGGAAGCGCTGGCCGGGCGGCCGGCCGCCGAGCTGGTGGACCTGGCGTCGGACACCCGCGCATGGCACGCGTACCGCGAGGTCCTGCGCGGCCGACAGGCCCGGCTGCGCTGCACGCGCCGCCTCAAGCACCCCGACGGGCACTCCCTCTGGGCCCAGGTCACGGTCACTCCGCTGCCGACGGAGGGAGTGAATGGAAAGCAAGGCGAGAAGGGCGAGAAGGGTGTGCTGCTGTCCCTGGCGGACATCAGCGCGCGTCGTGAACTCCAGGCCCGGCTGCGGCACTTGCAGATGCACGATCCGGTGACCCGGCTGCCCAACCGCGCGTTGTTCTTCGAGCGGCTGTCGGCGGCGCTGGAGGCGGAGTCGTACGAGCAGAGCGGGACCGGCCGGATCGGCCTGTGCTATCTGGACCTCGACGGCTTCAAGGCCGTCAACGACACGCTCGGCCACCGGGTCGGCGACCGGCTGCTCGCCGCCGTGGCCGAACGCCTCACGCGGTGCGCGGAGGAGGCGGGGCTGGCCCGCGGGAACCCCGGGGCCGTCGCGCCGCTGGTGGCGAGACTGGGCGGCGACGAGTTCGCGCTGCTGGTCGAGGACTCGACGGGCACCGATCAACTGGCGGATCTGGCCGAGTCGGTGCTGAAGGCGCTCCAGCTGCCCTTCGATCTCGCGGGTCAGCGGGTGTCCGTGTCGGCGTCCATCGGTGTCGTGGAGCGGCATGCGGCGGGCACGACGCCGACCGGTCTGATGCAGGTCGCGGACACGACGCTGTACTGGGCGAAGGCCGACGGCAAGTCCCGCTGGACGCTGTTCGATCCGGAGCGCAACGCCCACCGCATGACCCGTCAGGCCCTGTCCTCCACGCTCCGGCCGGCCATCGAGCGGGGTGAATTCGCCCTGGACTACCAGCCGTTGGTGGGCATGGCGGACGGCCGGGTGCACGGGGTGGAGGCGCTGGTGCGCTGGCACCACCCGCAGTTCGGCACGTTGACGCCGAACCGGTTCATCGGGCTGGCCGAGGAGGACGGTTCGATCGTGCAGCTGGGGCGCTGGGTGCTGGCCACGGCCTGCCGCCAGGCGCGGCGCTGGCAGCTCGAACGCCCGGACGAGCCACCGATCTTCGTGAGCGTCAACGTCGCCGTACGCCAGGTCTGGGACTCGGACCTGGTGGCGGACGTGGCGGAGATCCTGGAGGAAACCGGCCTGCCGGCGCGGCTGTTGCAGCTGGAGCTGACGGAGTCGGCGGTCATGGGCTCGGCCGGACGGCCGTTGCAAGCCCTCCAGGCGCTCAGCGACATGGGTGTGGGCATCGCGATCGACGACTTCGGCACCGGGTACTCGAACCTCGCCTACCTCAGCCGACTCCCGGTGTCCGTACTGAAACTGGACGGGTCCTTCGTCCGGGGGTTCATGTACGAGGGCGAGGGCGTCGCGCCCAACCCGGCCGACGAGATCGTCGTCGAGGCGATGATCCAGCTCGCGCACCGGCTGGGGCTGACGGTCACCGCGGAGTGCGTGGAGACGGCGGCGCAGGCTGCCCGGTTGCGGCGGATCGGGTGCGACACCGGGCAGGGGTGGTTGTACTCGCGGCCGGTGGGGGCGGATCGGATCTCGGTGCTGGTGGGGGGAAGTGCTTGTCGGCAGGGGTGAGTTGGGCCCTGCTGCACTGCAGCCGCTTCGGTTGCAACAACTACAGCGGTTACAACAACTACAGCGGTTGCTTCGGCTGCAGCGGTTGCTTTGGCTGCTTCGGCTGCAACGGTTGTCTCAGCTGAAACGGCTGCCTCGACCGCACTTCCCTCACGGTTCTCGTCAGGCTGCGGGCAGGCCGTACGCGTCCGCGATCAGTTCGTACGAGCGCAGGCGCAGGTCTCCCCGGTGGGCGTGGGCCGTCAGCATCAACTCGTCCGCTCCCGTGCGCTTTTGGAGGTCGTCCAGGCCGGTGCGGACCTCGTCCGCCGAGCCGTGGATGATGTTCGCCATCCACGAGTTGATGAACTCCCGTTCCAGCGGGCTGAATTCGTACGCCTCCGCCTCCTCCGGGGTCGGGAACAGGCCCGGGCGGCCGGTGCGTAGGCGGGCCATGTTGAGGCCCATCGCGAGGACCTGGCGGCGGGCCTCGTTCTCGTCGTCGGTGGCGAGGGTGGAGACGCCGATGAGGGCGTACGGGGCGTCCAGGACCTCGGAGGGCTGGAAGGACTCCCGGTAGAGGTCCAGGGCCGGGACGGTGTTCTGCGCGGAGAAGTGGTGCGCGAAGGCGAAGGGCAGGCCCAGGGCGCCGGCCAGGCGGGCGCTGAAGCCGGAGGAGCCGAGCAGCCAGATGGGCGGGCGGTGGGGGGACTGGACTCCGCCGGGTGTCGTCGACTGGATCGGGCCCGGGATGGCGTGGATGCGGCGGTAGGGGTGGCCGTCGGGGAAGTCGTCGTCCAGGAAGCGGGTCAGTTCGGCCAGTTGCTGGGGGAAGTCGTCGGCGCCTTCGTTGAGGCGGTCCGTGCGGCGGAGGGCTGCGGCTGTGGCGCCGTCCGTGCCTGGGGCTCGGCCGAGGCCCAGGTCGATGCGGTTCGGGGCCATCGCTTCGAGGGTGCCGAACTGTTCCGCGATGACCAGGGGGGCGTGGTTGGGGAGCATGACTCCGCCTGAGCCGAGGCGGATGCGGTGGGTGTGGGCGGCCAGGTGGGCGAGGATCACGGCGGGCGAGGAGGAGGCTACGCCGGGCATGGAGTGGTGTTCGGCTACCCAGTAGCGGTGGAAGCCGCGGGATTCTGTGAGGCGGGAGAGGGCGACGCTGGTCTGGAGGGCCTGGGTGGCGGTGTGGCCGGAGCCGACTGTGACCAGGTCGAGGACGGAGAGGGGGGCTGGGGCGGTGCCCTGGCTTGTGCCTCGGATCTCGTCTGCGGTCGCGTCTGACGTCACGCCGGCCGTCGTGTCTGGCGTCGCTTCTGCGGTCACGGTGGGGGCCTCCTGGTGCTGTCCTTGGTGCCGTGCGGTGTCCTCTGGGGCGGAACAGGAGGGGGGCTCCGTTTTATTCCCGTGCATGTTTCCTCGCCCCCGCCGCCCCTACCCATCCCATCCCTGGGGGCTGCCGCCCCCAGACCCCCGCCTGTCGCGCTGAACGCGCTCGTCCTCAAACGCCGGACGGGCTGGGGGTGCGGGCCTGGGCTGGAGGGTGCCGGGCCCGGGGTGGAGGGTGCCGGGCTGGGACGGGTGATGCCGGGCTTTGGGTGGAGGGTGCCGGGCTTGGGGTGGGTGGGCAAGTAGGGGTGGGTGGGCGGGGAAAATCTGCCTGGACGGCCTCGCCCTCAAGCGCCGGACAGGCTGGGTGGGTGGTGGCGGCCAAGGGGAGGTGGCAGG
>NZ_PJME01000075.1 GCF_002954775.1 Streptomyces geranii | reverse complement strand
CCTCAAACGCCGGACGGGCTGGATATTTCAGCCCGTCCGGCGTTTGAGGACGAGCGCGTTCAGCGCGATACGGGGGTTCGGGGGCGGAGCCCCCGAAGGATGGGACGGGTAGGGGCGGCGGGGGCGAAGAAAGCAAGACCTCACCTGCTGCGATGCAGCGCCACCAGCAGCTGCCACACCTGGTGTGCGATCTCCTCCGACGTCCCCTCGATCCGCCCGTGCAGCCAATCCGCCAGCACCCCGGCGAACGTCGCAGCCACCGCCGACGCGACCAACGCCGCGTCCGCGGCCCCCGCAAGCTCCCGCTCCGCGAGGCTCCGCGCACGCAGGTCCCGGTGCAGCACCTGGCCCAGGGGACCCCCACCGCCCGGGCTCAGCAGCGTCCGGTACAGCGCGCTGTGCGGGGTGAGTGTTGCGAAGAACTCCACCAGCGCGACCGGCGCGATCACCGGGTCGGGCCGGCCGCGCCAGGCGTGCAGGGCGTCGACCGCCTCCCGTACGACATCGGCGCAGGCGTCGACGGCCAACGCCTCCAGGTCGGGATAGTGGACGTAGAACGTGGCCCGGCCGACCCCCGCCCCGCGCACCAGCGCGGCCACGCTGACCTCAGCCAGCGGATGCTCGGCACACTCCGCGAGCAGCGCCTCGCGCAGTCTCGCCCGGGTGCGGGCCGCCCGCGGGTCCTCGGGCGTACCGCGGGTCACCTCGCGACGAGGACGGCGGCCAGGGCGATGGCGCCGGGCAGTGCCTGGGCGAACAGGATGCGCCGGTTCGCCGTCGCGGCGCCGTACACGCCCGCCACGATCACGCACGACAGGAAGAAGACCTGCGCCCGGAACCCGGTCGGGTCGGCGGCGATGAGCCCCCACACCAGGCCCGCCGCGAGGAACCCGTTGTAGAGCCCCTGGTTGGCGGCCATCGCGGCGGTCGCACGGGCCATCTCCGGGTCGAACCCGTGGAACTTGCGCCCGGGCGGACGCTGCCACAGGAACATCTCCATCACCAGGATGTACGCGTGCAGCGCGGCCACCAGACCGACCAGCACATTCGCGACCGTCTCCATGCTCGGCAAACTCCTACGTCAGGTTTCGAGGCTTCTTGGACAGCTGTCCATCATGGACAGGCGGCCAGCATACATGGACGACTGTCCAACAACTCCACCGGACATACGTGCCCGAGCCGTCATCAGGCGGTGCCCTCCGCCGCGTACACCCGCTCGCCCCCTACGTACGTCAGCGCCACCCTCGTCTCCGCGATGGCCTCCGGCGGCCCGGCGTACGGGTCGCGGTCCAGGACCGTCAGGTCCGCCAGGGCGCCGGCGCGCACGGTGCCCGTGTCGTCCAGGTGGTTGGCGTACGCCGAACCCGCCGTGTACGCCGTGAGCGCGTCCGTCAGGCCGATGCGTTCGGCGGGGAGGAAGACCCGGGGGGACGCCGAACCCGGTGCCGCGCGGTTGACCGCCACGTGGATCGCCTGGAGCGGGTCGGGGCTGCTGACCGGCCAGTCGCTGCCCGCCGCCAGGGTCGCCCCGGAGCGCAGCAGCGCGCCGAACGGGTACTGCCACGCGGCCCGTTCGGGGCCGAGGAAGGGGATCGTCAGGTCGTCCATCTGGGGTTCGTGCATGGCCCACAGTGCCTGGATGTTCGCCACCGCGCCGAGCGCGGCGAAGCGTGGCACGTCGGTCGGGTGCACCACCTGGAGGTGGGCCAGATGAGGGCGGGTGTCGCTCGGGCCGTTCGCCGTGCGCGCGGCCTCGATCGCGTCCAGGGCGTCCCGTACCGCCCGGTCGCCCAGTGCGTGGAAGTGGCACTGGAAACCGAGGGCGTCCAACTGCGTGACGTACTTGGGGAGTTCGGTCGCGTCCACGAAGCTCGTGCCCCGGTTGGCCGTGGCGCAGCCGCACTTGTCGAGGTAGGGGTCGAGAAGGGCCGCCGTGCCGGTCTCGGCGACCCCGTCCAGCATCAGCTTCACGCTGGTCGCCCGGAACCTGCCCCCGCTCAACTCGGCCCGTCGCGCGACCAGTTCGGGGATCTGTTCCGCCCCGCGCTCCCGGTCCCACCACAGGGCGCCGACCACCCGGGCCGTCAGCGAACCGTCCCGGGCCGCGGCGGCGTACGTCTCCGAGGGGTCGTCCATGCCCAGGAACGAGCCGACCAGCGCGTCCTGCCAGGCCGTCACACCCAGCGAGTGCAGCCGGCGCTGTGCGGACAGCAGGGCCGCCAGCCGTTCCGCCGCCGTGACCGGCGGGGTCAGCCGGCCCACGTGCTCCATCGCCCCTTCCTGCAGCATCCCGGTCGGCTCGCCGGAGGCGTCGCGTTCGAAGCGGCCGTCCGCCGGGTCCGGGGTGTCCCGGGTGACGCCCGCGAGTTCGAGGGCGCGGCTGTTGACCCAGGCGCCGTGATGGTCCCGGTTGGGCAGGTAGACCGGCCGGTCCGGCACCACCGTGTCCAGCAACTCCCTTGTGGGCGTGCCCCCTTCGAAGGCCTCCATGGACCAGCCGCCGCCGGTGATCCACTCCCGCTCGGGATGCGCGAGGGCGTAGGCGCGGACGACGGCCACCGTCTCCTCGGCGGTCTTCGTGCCGGTCAGATCGCACTGGGTCATCTCCAGCCCGGCGGGCAGCGGATGGACGTGCGCGTCCTGGAAGCCGGGCAGCAGCAGCCGTCCCGCGAGATCGACGACCTCCGTCCCCGGGCCGATCAGGTCGCGCACCTCGTCCCGGCCGACGGCGGTGATCCGCCCGCCGGTGACCGCGACGGATGTGGGGTTCCCGGGGGCGAAGACCGGGCCGCCGGTGAAGAGGAGATCAGCGTGCATGTTCCGTTTCCTTGGTGGTGTGGGGGGTCGGGTTTCCGAATGGCGACAGTTGCCGGCGATTACCGGCAACTACCTTGCGGACGACGGTTCCTTCGCGCCCAGCAGCTGCGGCGCGTCCGCGTCCGTACCCCGGCCGGTGCTGAAGTAAGGAGACCTGCGCCCCCACTTCGCCCACGCCGCCGCCACGAAACCGGACGCGACCATCAGGGTCGGCACGAGGAGCAGGAACCAGCCGTTGTCCGGGCTGAGTTCGAGATGGTCGGCGGAGGTGTAGAACGACCAGCCGAGATAGCCGCCGAGGCCCAGCAGCGTCGCCGCGCTCAGCACCGGCAGTACCACCGCCCGTATGCCCTCCCGCCAGTTCTCCCGCAGCAGGCCCCGGAAGCGCACGGCGGCGGCGAGCGCGGTGAGCGCGTAGGACAGGGCGACGACCATGCCGATCGCGTTCACCGCCGCCAGGATCATGTCGGCGAGCCGCGGGATGACCAGGGAGAGCCCGGCGACGCCTGCCGCCAGCGCGCCGATCATCAGGGTGCCGGCCGCCGGGGTGCCGTACCGGGGGCTGACCTTGGCCCAGGCCGGGCCGAGCGTGCGGTCGCGGCTCATCGCGAACATCGCGCGGGCCGTCGGGATCACTCCGGCCTGGAGGGACGCCACCGCCGAGAACATCAGTGCCACCAGCGGGAGTGCGGCCAGCGGCTGGTCGGCGAGGCGGTCGCCGAAGAACGCCAGCCCCTCGGCGCCGTGGCCCGCCAGCTCGCCCTCCGACAGCACGCGCTGGAAGGCGATCGAGCCGAGCAGGAACAGGCCGAGCATGGTCACCAGGGTGGTGAGCCCGGCCCGGGACGCCTGCCTCGGGTCCTTGACCTCCTCGTTCACGCTGAACGCGGCCTCGAAGCCCCAGTAGCAGAACACCGACAGCAGCATGCCCTGTGCGAGCGCCGACGCCGAGGGGATCTGGAAGGGGTCGAACCAGCTCAGGCTGAAGGGGTGCGGGCCGACGACGATGCCGTAGCCGCAGAAGCCCAGCAGGACGACGTACTCGAAGATCAGCAGTCCGCCCTGGAGGCGGGCGGCCGTCCTGATGCCGGAGACCGCCGTCAGGGTGACGGCGGCGAGGACCAGGATGCCGAGGGCGGTCGTCTGGGCGGTCGATCCGGGGTCCAGGGTCAGTCCGGCCACCGAGTGCAGGCCCGCGTCGCCCGCCAGCTGGATCAGGGCCGAGCCGGTGACCGCCGTGGTGTACGCCAGGAACACCACCGCCGCCACGATGTTCACCCAGCCCACCATGAAGCCGAGCCAGGGGCTGAGCGAACGCCCCACCCAGACATAGCCGTTGCCCGCGTTCGGCTCCACCCGGTTGAGCCGGGAGTAGGCGCCCGCGATGCCCAGGATCGGCAGGAAGGCGAGCAGCATGATGGCCGGCAGATGCAGTCCGACCACCCCGGCGGTGACCCCGAGGCCGATGCCGATGCTGGTCGTGGCCGCCGTGCTGGACGCGGCGATGGCGACGCCGTCCAGCACACCGAGGGACTTGCGCAGCCCGGCCGGGGGTGCGCCGTGGGGCTGGGGATCGGTCATGGCGGTCTCCGCTCACACCTGGGGGCCTCGGTCGACCCCGGTGAACGCACATGAAACTGCCCGGAGCCTTAACAGGTCAACGGTGTTGTCATAAGGTGCCCGCACCCGCCGGAGCGCAGGACAGCGAGCGACCGTACGGGAGGAAGCGAGGCAGCTCATGAGCGACCGTGTCGTCCCGCCCGCCGCCCGGCGGCGCAGACGCCCCACCAAACAGGGCGTCGTCCTCTCCGAGGAGCTGATCGTCGAGACGGCCATGCGGCTGCTCGGCGAACACGGCGCCGAGGCCCTCTCCGTGCGCCGCCTCGGCCGCGCCCTCGGCGCCGACCCCAGCGCCCTCTACCGCTACTTCCGCGACACCGACGAACTGCTGCTCGCCATCGCCGACGAACTGATCGGCCGTACGCTGCGCACCTGGCGCCCGAGCGGCGACTGGCGTGCCGACCTGCGGGATCTCGGTCTGCGGATGCACGCCGGAGCGCTCGCCCAGCCGCAGGCGGCGGTGCTCAGCTCGTACCGGGTGACCGGGCGGGCGTACGAGATCCAGGCTGTGGAGACCGCCCTCGGGGTGCTGCGCGGCGCCGGTTTCCCGGACGCCGAGGCGGTCCGGATCTACCACGCCTTCGTCGACCAGGCGCTCGCCTTCGGCGCCCTAGACTCGGCGAACACGGCCCTGCCGAAGGCCGCGCGGGAGGCGGAGGCGGCCGTGTGGCGGGCGACGTACGCCCGGCTGCCCGCCGATACCCACCCGCACATCCATGCGACCGCCCGCCATCTCGTCGTGGACATGCGGCACAGCTCCTACCCGACCGCCCTCGACCTCTTCCTGAGTGCGGCGGCGGCCCGGCTCGCCCAGCTCACCGCAGTCGGCGACGCGCATCCCGTGTGATTCGGCCTGGCGGGGTACCCGCAGCGTAGAGGGCAGCGGCGATCCGACCCGCCCCGGACTCCGTACGGAGGAAGCATGACCTTGGTGACTGCGGGCGTCGTGGTGCTTGACTGCGCCGAACCCGAGAAACTCGCCGCGTTCTACCTGGAGTTGCTGGAGGGCGAGGAGACGGTGACGACCGTCAACCGCATCGAGATCAGGGCCGCCGAGGGGACCCGGATGGAGTTCCGCCTCGACGCCAACATGACCCCGCCGAGCTGGCCGCGCGCCGAGGCCTCCTTCCAGGTCCACCTGGACTTCCGGGTGACCGACCTCGACGAGGCCGAGCGCAGGGTGGTCGGGCTCGGCGGACGCGCGCTGGAGACGAACGACGCGGGCACACCGTACGAGGAGCGGGGGTACGCCGATCCGGCCGGCCACACCTTCACCCTGCGCCGGGACGCGTCGACGGCGTCCGAGCAGCTTTGACGGCCCGTACGGCGGACAGGGAGGAGGGAGTGGCGGAGGGCGTGGCGTCCGCGGACCGGCGGACGCGGGTGACCGTGCTGGTCGCGCTGGGCGCCAATCTGCTGATCGCCGTCGCCAAGGCCGTGGGCGGACTGGTCAGCGGGTCGCCCGCGCTGCTGTCCGAGGCCGCGCACTCCGTGGCCGACAGCCTCAACGAGGTCTTCCTGCTGGCCGCCCTGCGCCGCAGCCGCCGCCCCGCCGACCGGCGGCACCCCTTCGGCTACGGCAAGGAACGCTTCTTCTGGTCGCTGCTCGCGGCCGTCGGGATCTTCGTCATGGGCGGCTGCTTCTCGTTCTTCCAGGGCGTGGAGGCGCTGCGGGGCGGGGCGGAGGAGTCCTTCGACGGCTACGTCGTCGGCCTGGTGGTGCTCGCGGTCGCGCTCCTCGCGGAGGGCGCCTCCCTGCTGCGGGCCCTGCGCCAGGCACGCAAGGAGGGCGGCACGGGCGGGACGGGTGCGCTGCGTGACCCCGCCCTGCGCACGGTGATCGCCGAGGACGGCACCGCCGTGCTCGGCGTGACGCTCGCCCTCGTGGGCATGGCCCTGCACATGGTCACCGGGCAGGTCGTGTGGGAGGCGTCGGCCTCCCTCGCCATCGGCGTGCTGCTGGTGTGCGTCGCCTACTGGCTGGGCCGCGACGCGCGCGCCCAGCTGGTCGGCGAGGCCGCCGATCCGGAGCTGAGCGGGGAGATCCGCGCCCTGCTCGCGGCCCAGCCGGAGATCGACAGTGTGGAGGCGTTGTTCACCATGAGGATGGGCCTGGACGCCACGCTGGTGGCCGCCCGTATCGACCTGGTGCCCGGTCTGGACAGTGAGCGGGTCGAGGAGGTCGCCGTACGTATCAAGCGGGCGGTCGCCCGTGCGGTGCCGGAGGCCGGTGAGATCTTCCTCGACGTGACCGACGCGGACGCGGAGAAGGCGGAGAAGGCGGCGAAGGGCCCCGCCGCGACGGGGGAGCGCGGCGGGGCCTGAGGTCCGGGTGCCCGGGGGCGTCGACTTCATGCCTGCCGGAACCGGAATTTCTTTTTCCCGGCGGGATCAGCTCCCGGCGACCTGGTCCAGCACGAACACGGGGATCTCGCGGTCGGTCTTCTTCTGGTACTCGGCGTACTGCGGGAACGCGGCGACCGCCCGCTCCCACCACAGGGACTTCTCGTCGCCGGTCACCTCACGGGCGACGTAGTCCCGGCGCACCGTCCCGTCCTGGAGGTCGACGCGAGGGTCGGCGAGGACGTTGAAGTACCAGACCGGGTGCTTGGGAGCGCCGCCCAGCGAGGCGACCACCGCGTACACACCGTCGTGCTCCACCCGCATCAGCGGTGTCCTGCGGATCTTGCCGCTGCGGGCGCCCCGGGTGGTGAGCAGGACCACCGGCATACCGGTGTCCATCAAGGTCGTTCCCTTGGTACCGCCGGAGCTCTCGTACAGCTCGACCTGCTCCCGCACCCACTGGGTCGGACTGGCTTCGTACTCGCCCTCAAGAGGCATGGCCCATGTCCCATCGTCTCGTCGCGTGTGGCTGTCGTCTGTGGGAGTGAACACCCGGGCGGGACTTATTCATCCGGGCACCCACGCAACGGCGTTACCAGTGAGGTAATCGCCCTGTTCGGCGGACCCGTCCACAGTGGTACCCATGACACCCGCAACCACCACCCGCACCGTCGTGACGGACCTGCTGACCCGGATCGGCGAGGGCGACCCCGAGCGGATCGCCGACCTGTACGCCGAGGACGCCGACTGGCGGCTGAACTGGCCCGAGGCCGAGCACGGCAGCGTCGCCACCCCCTGGATCCGCCACCGCTCAGGCCGCGCGGACGCCGCCGCCCACTTCCGCGACCTGGGCGCCCACCACGTCCCCGGCGAGGCCGCGACCACGGTCGAGCGCGTCCTGGTCGACGGCGAGGACGCGGTCGTGCTGGGCGAGATCCGGCAGACGGCCGGGTCCACCGGGCGCTCCTACCGCGCCCGGTTCGCCCTGCACCTGACCGTGCGGGACGGTCTCGTCGTACGCCATCACGTGTACGAGGACAGCCTCGCCGTCTCCCGGGCCTTCGCCCCCGACGGCGGCCGGTGAACGCGTCCGCGGCCGTACGTCACGTCGGCGCCACCACCATCCGCACCGCCAGCGCCATGATCACCGCACTGGACACCAGGGCCGTGACCAGCCGCCCGCGCAGGCCCGTCAGGACCCGGCCGAGCAGTGCGCCGCCGGAGGCGATCAGCAGTTGCCAGCTGGCCGAGGCGAGGAAGGCCGCGAGCACGAACACCCCCTGTTCCCAAGGGGATACGGCGTCCGAGGCCCGGCTGCCCAGGACCAGCGCGGCGAAGTAGATCACCGTGGTGGGGTTGAGCAGCGTGATGCCGACCAGCAGGAGGAACGCCCGCAGGGGGCTCGGCGGGGTCGGGTCGGCACGGGTGGCCAGCGCGCCGTCGCGGTACTGCCGCAGGGCGACGATGCCGCCCCGGAGCGCGAGCAGCGCCAGCACCAGGGCCGAGGCCCAGCGCAGCGGGACCAGCACCGGCTGCAGCGCACCGGCCAGCGCGGTGCCCCCGAGGGCGGCCAGCAGGGCGTAGATCCCGTCGGCGGTGGCGATGCCGAGCGCGGCGCAGATGCCGGTCCTCAGGGACGTACGGGCGGTGAGCGAGACGAGATACGTCGTGACGGCCCCGACGGGAACGGCGATGCCGTACCCCGCGAGGAGCCCCGCGACCAGCGCGGCCGTCATGACCGCGGAAGCACGGGCCTCCGGGGACGGCCGGGCTGCTGCTGGCCACGCACCGGGGAAGCGGCGGTGGGCGTCAGCGGCAGGAAGGAGTCTTTCGTAGGCATGGCGTGATCCTGGGGCCGGGGCCCGGTCACCGGCAACTCATTTAGGGTTTCCGGATGACCGAGCCGACCCACCGGGCCCCGAAACCCTTCCTCTACGTCATTGTCTGCGCCGCCGGAATCGCCTCCGACATCAGCAAGTTGATCACCGCCGCACAGGAACGCGACTGGGAGGTCGGGGTCATCGCGACGCCGCTCGCCCTCGGCTTCTTCGACCCGGCCGCCGTCGAGGCGCAGACCGGCCGCCCGATCCGGTCCGCGTGGCGAAAGCCCGGTGACCCGCGGCCCTTTCCGGCCCCCGACGCCGTGCTCGTCGCGCCCGCCACCTTCAACACCGTCAACAAATGGGCGGCCGGCATCGCCGACACCCTCGCCCTGGGCACCCTGTGCGAGGTGTACGGGATGGGGGTGCCGATCGCCGTACTGCCGTGCGTGGGCGAGGCGTTGGCCGCCCATCCCGCGTACCGGGCGAGCCTGGAACGGCTGGGCGGGATGGGGGTGCGGTTCGGCGATCCGTACGCCGGTGAGGTCCAAGTGGGCGATGGGCGGGCGGAGTTCGGGTGGGAGCGGGGGCTGGAGCTGCTTGCCGCAAGACAATTGGGCGAGCGCGTCACACGGTGATGTCCAGCGGAGCGCCCATCGGCAGCCAGCGGAACCGCTCCCGGATGTCGCCGGGCGCCTTCGCCAGTTCCGCCTCGATCGACCGCCGCCCCTCCTGGAAGTGCCGCCAGCCCTCGTAGTGCACGGGCAGCGCGAGCCGGGGCCTCAACTCCCCGCACAGGGACACCGCTTGGGCCGCCGTCATCGTGTAGCGCAGGGGACCGGTCAGCGGGAAGCGGACGCCGCCGAGGTGGAGGAGGGCCGTGCCGACGGTCAGCCGGTGGGCGACCTCGCGCACTCCGCCGTACAGGACGGTGTCCCCGGAGATCCACAGCGCGCCGTGCCGCTGTCCCTCCCAGCGCAGGGCGAAGCCCGTGACGTCGCCGACGACCGGGTGGGAGAGGGGCGGGCCGTGCCGGGCCGGGGTCGCCGTGACCTCGATCGTCGGGCGGCCGGGGGCGGTGAGGCGGTACGTCGTCCAGGGGGCGAGGCCGTGCGCGTTGCCGCCGAGTCTGCGCGCCCCCGACGGTGTCGTCAGGACGACGTCCGCGCCCGGCAGCAGGGCCCGGCCCGCCGTGTCCAGGTTGTCGCCGTGGTGGTCGTGGGTGAGCAACACGGCGTCCAGCGGCGGGAGTTCGGCGGCCGGAAGCGCCGGTCCCGAGGTCTTCACCGACGAGGTGCCCCAGCCGAAGGAGTAGCGCCGGCCGGGCGGGTCGAACGTCGGGTCGGTCAGCAGCCGCCAGCCGCCCGCCTCGATCAGCGCGGTCGGGCCGCCGATGTGGGTGACACGGGCCTCGGTCATACGGGTTCCCTCCGGGGTGCGGATGCCCGGGGCGGCCGGTGTCCGGCCGCCCCGGGCTCCTGACTGACGGTCTACCGCCTGACGGTCTACCGCGCGTGCTGGACCGCCCACTCAAGGACGTCGTCCGCGATCTCCTCCCAGCCTGGAGCGGCGGGGAGGAGATGCGGCCGGCCCGCGTACTCCTTGACCTCCGTCACCGTCTTCGACTTGTAGTGCTTGGCATTGGACTGCTGCACCTTGGGCGGCATCAGATGGTCCAGCTCACCCGAGACGAACAGCAGCGGCGCCCGCTCGTCGTTGTGGTAGTTGACGTACGTGCTCTGGTGGCCCGGGCGCAGGGTGGCCAGGGCGCTGTCGAAGAAGATGCTGCCGGACGCCGGTACCGCGTACCGCTCGTACAGCCGCCTCGACTCGGTCTCCTCGAACGTGTTGGTGAACGCGTAGTGCCACTGCTCGAAGTTCAGCCCGACCGCCCGGTGCCGGTTGGCCGGGTTCTTCAGGACCGGGAAGGCGGCCTTGATCTGGGTCAGCGGCAGCACCGCGACCCCTTCCGTGGGCGCGGAGTTGATCGCCACGCCCGCCGCTCCGTGACCCCGGTCGAGCAGCAGCTGCACGAAGACGCCGCCCGCCGAGTGGCCGATGAGGATCGGCGGCTTGTCCAGGGACCGGACGACGTTCTCCAGGGTCTCGACGATCTGCGGGACCGTGACCTGCTCGACCGGTGTCGGGTCCGCGTTCAGCGACTCGACCTCGACCTCGAAGCCCGGGTAGGCGGGCGCGATGACGCGGTAGCCGCGCTTCTCGTAGTGGGCGACCCACTGCTCCCAGCTGCGGGGTGTCACCCAGAAACCGTGGATCAGGACGATGGTGTCGGGAGTGCTCATCGTTGCTCCTCAGTGCTCCCTAATGGTTCTCAGTGGTTCTCGGTGCTTCCTGGTGTTCCTCAGTCGGTGGCGCGGTACGCGGCCTTGATCTGGCGGACGACCGCCTCCGGGCGGGACATCATCACGACGTGCGAGGCCCCCTTGACCTCGACGGTCCGGCTGCCGGCCCGCTCGGCCATGAAGCGCTGGACGGCCGGCGGGATGACGTTGTCGGCGGTCGGGATGACGTACCAGGACGGCAGGGTCTTCCAGGCCGGTACGCCGCTGCCGCTGCTCAACCCTTCGAGGCTGCCCGGTCGTTGGGCCGCCGCCATGAGCCGGGTCGTCTTCCTCGGCAGATCCTGGGCGAAGACGTCGTGGAACTTCGCCGGGTCGATGTAGCCGTCGTGGCCGTCGTCGGCGCCCGGCTGCGGATACGTCCGCACCAGCAGGGACTCCGGCAGCTTGCTGCCGGGGAACTTCCCGGCCAGGTCGAGCGCGGTCTCGCCCTGGTCGGGCGCGAAGGCGGCGACGTACACCAGCGCCTTGACGTTGGCCCGGCCGCGCGCCGCGTTGGTGACGACCTCGCCGCCGTAGGAGTGGCCCACCAGGATCACCGGCCCCGGGATGCTCGCCACGACCGACGAGACGTAGGCGGAGTCGGCGGTCAGGTCGCGCAGCGGGTTGGCCGGGGCGATCACCGGGAATCCGGCGTCCTGAAGGGACTTGATGGTGGCGTTCCAGCCCGACGCGTCGGCGAACACCCCGTGGACGAGGACGACGGTCGGCTTGGGAGCGCCCTTCTCCGATGCCGAGGACGCGGCGGAGGGCGCGGGGGAGGAGTGTGCGACGGCGCCGGTCAGTCCGACGACCAGGGCGCAGCTCGCGATGACCGTGCCCAGGGTGCGGTGGAGTCGCATGCTCACGAAGTTCCTTCCGGGAATCAGGAGTTGAGGAAGTCGAGGAGGTCCGCGTTCAGTTGGTCCTTGTGCGTGTCCGTGATGCCGTGCGGGGCGCCCGGATAGACCTTGAGCGTCGCCGACTTGATCCGCGCCGCCGAGGCCCGGCCGCCGACGTCGATCGGCACGACCTGGTCGTCGTCGCCGTGCACGATCAGCGTCGGCACGTCGAAGGCGTCGAGGTCGGCGCGGAAGTCGGTGGCGGAGAAGGCGGCGACGCTCTCGTAGGCGTTGCGGTGCCCGGCCTGGAGGCTCTGCCGCCAGAAGGCGTCCCGGATGCCCTGCGAGACGTTGGCGCCGGGCCGGTTGTGGCCGAAGAACGGCCCGTCGGCGAGATCCCGGTACAGCTGCGAGCGGTCGGCCAGCGAACCGGCCCGGATCCCGTCGAACACCTCGCCCGGCACCCCGCCCGGGTTGTCGTCCGTCTTGAGCATGAAGGGCGGTACGGCGGACACCAGCGCGAGCTGCGCGAGGCGCCCGGTGCCGTGCCGGCCGACATAGCGGGCGACCTCGCCGCCGCCGGTCGAGAACCCGACGAGGGTCGCGTCCCGCAGGTCGAGGGTGTCGACGAGGGTGGCCAGGTCGTCGGCGTAGGTGTTCATCTCGTTGCCGTGCCAGGTCTGGGTGGAGCGGCCGTGGCCGCGCCGGTCGTGGGCGATCACCCGGAAGCCGTGGGTGGCCAGGAACAGCTGCTGGGCCTCCCAGCTGTCCGAGTTCAGCGGCCAGCCGTGACTCAGGACGACCGGGCGGCCCTGGCCCCAGTCCTTGTAGAAGATCTCGGCGCCGTCCGCTGCGGTGACGTATGGCATGGGGGGTGTGCTCCCGTCTGCGCGATTTTTCCGACCCCCCGAGCCTCGCCGGACCCGGCGGGCCCCGCATCCCGTGGAGCGCGTAGTCGTGACCCCGGATCAGAGCCCCGGGGCGCGGGAGAGCTGGCGCCGGGAGGTCACCTCCAGCTTCCGGAAGATCTTCCGGAGGTGGTAGTCGACGGTGCTCGCGCTGATGAACAGCTGGGCGGCGATCTCCGCGTTGGTCGCGCCGCCCTTCGCGAGCCGGGCGACCGTGAGTTCCTGCGGGGTGAGCGCGCTGGCCGTCCCGGCGGGCCCGCGCCGGGGGTGCTCGCCCGTCGCGGCCAGCTCCTGCGCGGTGCGCGCCGAGAGGCCGGTGGCGCCCATCGCGTCGAACAGGCCCACCGCCGTACGGAGTTGCTCGCGGGCGTCCTTGCGGCGCTTGCGTCGGCGCAGCCACTCGCCGTAGTGGAGGTGGGCGACCGCCAGATCGGACCGGGCCCGGGTGTCGGCCAGCAGTTCGATCGCCTCGGCGTAGAGCGCTTCGGCCTCGTCCGCCGGGGCGAGCAGGGCGCGGCAGCGGGCCAGCACGCCCAGCCCCCAGGGGGTGCCGGCGGCCGTCGCCCGGGAGGTGAGCGTGTCCAGGGCGGTCGTGGCGAGGACCCGGTCGCCGCAGCGCACGGCGGCCTCGACGAGGTGGGGGAGGAGCCGGGAGTGGATGCCGTACCGGTCGTGCTCGACCAGGGTCCTGGTGTGGTCGCGGGCCGTCGCGTAGTCGCCGCGGCTCAGCGCGAGCACGGTCATGCCGATCCGGGCGATCGACTCGACGGCGCCGTTGCCGAGCCAGGTCCCCGCCTCCATCGAGCCGCGCAGGATGTCGTCCAGGTTCTCCGAGTCGCCGTGCCAGGCCAGGAGTTCGGGGTGCCGGTAGATCGCCCACACGTCGTCGGTCGCGCCGATCGCCGCCCGGATCTGGTTGCCCTCGGCGTGCAGGGCGTCGGCGGCGGACAGCTCGCCGAGGTTCGTCTCGGACATCACCCAGCAGTACAGGGCGATGTCCAGCTGGGTGAGCGCGCCGGTGGCCCGGGCCACGTCGGCGGCCCGGCGCATCACCGCCGTCTGGGTCCGCTCGTCCCACCGGATCATCGACATGGTGATCGTGGGCAGAAAGGCCCGCAGCACCGCTTCGTCGGGCGTGCGCGGGTCGAGCACCATCGCGCAGGCCCGCCGCAGATGCGGGACCGCGCTCTCGTAGCCGTCGAGGGCCAGTACGGCGAACGCGCGCAGCACGAGATCGACACCGGTGGCGGGAGCCGAGCGGGGCACGAGCGTCTCGATGGCCCGGGCGATCTCGGGCGGTGAGGTGTCCCGGATCAGGTGCTCCGCGGTGATGACACCCTGGATCGCCTGGAGGAACGCCTGGCGGGCGAGATCCGGTGCCCCCTCGGCGAGCAGCTGCGCCGCCCGCAGGCACAGCGCGGGCGCCCGTGAGAACGAGTCCGCGTCGCCCAGCGCCAGGATCGCGTATGCCCGGACCAGCAGTATCCGGCCCCGGCCCACCGCGTCGAGCAGCTCGACGTCCACCGCGTCGACCAGCGACTCCGCCTGCAGAGGTGCCCCGGCCCGCAGCGCGGCCTCCGCCGCCGCCAGCAGCCGCCCGGCCCGCACCCGGTCCTCGGGGGTCAGCTCGGCGGCCCGGGTGAGGAAGGTGGCGCGGGCCGCGAACCCGCCCCGGGCGCCCGCCCGGTCGGCCGCGCGCTCCACCTCCGCCGCGACCTCGGCGTCCGGGCCGAGCGCGGCGGCGGCCAGGTGCCAGGCCCGCCGGTCGCTGTCGGCCGGGCGGTCGGTGGCGTCGGCCAGCGCGAGATGGGCACGCCGCCGCGCCACGCTCGTGGCACCCCCGTACACCGCCGACCGCACCAGCGGATGCCGGAACGCGACGGCGGACCGCAGTACCACAAGACGGGCCGCCTCCGCCGGGCCGGACGCCTCGGGGCCGATGCCGAGCCGCTCGGCCGCGCCCGTGACGTAGCCGAGGTCGCCGCCCGGCTCGGCGGCGGCCAGCAGCAGCCAGGTCTGCGCCGACTCCGGCAGCGCGCGCACCTGTTGCAGGTAGTGCGCCTCCAACCGCCCGCCCACCGGGAGGGGTTCGGGCAGCGCGAGCCCGCCCGCCAGCTGGTCGGCGGAGAGTTCCTGGCCGAGGTCCGCGAGCGCGAGGGGGTTCCCGGCGGTGGCGGTCACGATCCGCGCCGCGACCCGTGCGTCCAGCGGCCCGGCGACCGCCTCGCGCAGCAGCTCCAGCGCGAACGGCTCGGCCAGCCCGGTGACTTCGGTGACGGGCAGCCCCGCCGGTACGTCGAACCCGGTGCGCGCGGCGAACAGCAGTCCGACGCCCTCCGCGTGCACCCGGCGGCCGACGAACGCCAGCACGCCCAGGGACTCCTCGTCGAGCCACTGGGCGTCGTCGACCAGCGCCAGCACCGGCCGCCGTTTCGCCGCCTCGGCGAGCAGGGTGAGGGTCGCGAGGCCGACGAGGAAGCCGTCGGCGGGCGGTCCGTCGGCCAGCCCGCACGCCACCCGCAACGCCTCGCGCTGGGCGGCCGACAGCGGGCCGGGCTCCTTGAGCCCGTCCAGGAACGGTACGAGCAGCCGGTGCAGCGCGGCGAAGGGGAAACCGGCCTCGGCCTCGACGCCGGATATCCGCAGCACCCGCAACCCGGCCGCCTCGGTGGCCGCGTGGTCGAGCAGTACGGTCTTGCCGATCCCGGCGTCGCCGCGCAGCAGCACGGCCCGGCTCAGCCCCGCGCGGAGATCGGCGACGAGGCGGTCGAGCGACTCCCGCTCCACCGCACGCCCTTTGAGGATCAACCCAACACCCTTCAGCAGAGCCCCGGTCGCAGGCCGAGGATCGGTCGGTCTGTGCGGATTCTGTGAAGCCCCCTCATTCAAGCAGGAGTACCGCGAGAGCAGAGGCGATTACCCTGTTTCGGCCGCAACTCCGGCCGATATCAAGGGTGTTGACCGGTCAGCGGGTCCGGCGGACGTACTTGTCGCTGTCCGGGGTCGACACGTCGACGTCCCGGCGGACGATGCTCAGCCGGTCGCCGAAGCCCGCGACGGCCTTGCGCAGCCCGGAGTCGGTGTACTCGATCACGACGACCCGGTCGTCGAACGCCGCGGCGTACTCCCCGCACTCGTCGAACTCGCCGCACTCCTCCGCGACCGCGAAGTCCAGCCCGGCCTTCTTCCGCTGCCCGGCCAGCTCCACGGTGTTCTTCTGGCCGACGGCCAGCCCGCGTGCGTGCGCGTGCCGGGAGATGAGGGTGACGAAGGCGGTCGCGTCAGCGGCGGTGAGGAGGTCGTCGGAGCGGGTGTAGCTGTCGTAGTTGTCGGGCTCGACCGCGTCGAAGCCCCGGTCGGCGCAGCCGTCGATCCACTCGTTCACCCGCGCCGCGATCCGCGCCCGCTTCGCCGCCGTACCGATGTCGAGCAGCGCCTCGTCCCAGTCCTCGTCCACGACCGGGTCGCCGTTCGCGTCCCGCAGCAGCAGCTCGGCGGGCCAGGACCGCTCGGCGTCGGGCTGGGCCTGGAAGGCGTTGACGTAGCAGATGTTGTAGAGCCCGGGCGCGGGAGCCGCCGTACGGTCCCGGCTGACGATGCGCACGCCCTTCGGGGGCGGGTAGGCGCCGCCGATCTGGTAGTCGAACCCGGCGGGCGTCGGGGGCAACCGGACCCCGGCCGACGTGGTGGGCGAGGGCGTCGGGTCCGGCTCGGACCCGTCCTCCGGCGGGGAAGCGCAGGCCGTCAGCCCCCACAGGACCGCACAGACGGCCGCCAGTGCGACCACCGCCGTCCCGGGATGTCCGACGCGGGGTACGCCCCCGGCGGGCACGTCCGCTCCATCGATCGCGGGTACGGACCTTGACATGATCAAGATCCAAGCCGCCGGAACGCGTCCGGTCAAGTCGGCCCCGGGTCCGCCCCTCCTGACTCGTGAGTCAGTTGCCTGGGCGTCTATGGTCATGACATGAACGGAGACCGCAACGCGTCGGCATTACGCGACTCGTCGGCCTGCCCCACCGGTGCCGCCGCATGAGCCCCTCCCGTCCCGGAGAGGAGTGGATCGTCGGCCGTGACACCGAACTCGCCCTCCTCGCCGACCTGGTGAGCGAGGCCGTCGCCGAACCGGCCCGCCCCGCCGCCCGGCCCGACACCCTGCCCGCCGTCCTGGTCGTGACCGGCGGCCCCGGCGCGGGCAAGAGCGTGCTGCTCGACGCCGCCGGACGCGCCGCCCACCGGGCCGGACTGCGTGTCCTGCGCTGCCGGGGCTGCGAGGGCGAGTCCGGGCTGCCGTTCGCCGGACTGCACCAGCTCCTGCGCCCCGTCCTGGACCTCGCCGACGGCCTGCCCGTTCGCCAACGGGCCGCCCTGCTCGACGTGTTCGGGCTGGACCCCGAACAGCCCCGGGACACCGCCGCCGACCCGCTGCTCACCGCGCTCGGCGCCCTCACCCTGCTCTCCGACGCGGCGAGCAGGGAACCCCTGCTCCTCGTGATCGACGACGCCCACTGGCTCGACGTGGGCACCCTCGATGTCCTCGCCTTCGTCGCCCGCCGCCTCGAAGGGGAGCCGGTCGCGATGGTCCTCGCCGCCCGGGACGACGCCGTACCCCAGCAACTCGCGCACGAGAGAAGGCGGTTGAGCGTCGAGCCGCTGCCCCCGGCCGCCGCGGGGCGCCTTCTCGACCTCCAGCCCGAACCCCCCGTCGGCCGCGCCCGCACCCGCATCCTCGACCAGGCGGCCGGTGTCCCCCTCGCCCTCGTCGAACTCGCCCGCGCGGTGAGCCGCGACCCCGACGCCGGACAGGACGGCGCCACCGACGAACTGCCCCTCACCGACCGCCTGGAGGCGATCTTCGCCGCCGACCTGCCCGAACTCCCGCCGCCCACCCGCTGGTTGCTGCTGCTCGCGGCAGCCGCCGAGACGGCCGAACTGCCCGTCATCCTCGCCGCCGCCGGACACACCGCCGCCCCCGCCGACTGGCGGCCCGCCGAACGCGCCGGACTCGTCCGCATCGACGACGGCACACTCCGCTTCCGGCACCCCCTGATCCGCTCCGCCGTCTACCAGTCCGCGAGCTACGCCGAACGCCACGCGGCCCACACCGGCCTCGCCGACGCCCTCACCGGCGACCCCGACCGCCGCGCCTGGCACCGCGCCGCCGCCGTCCTCGGCGTCGACGAGGAGGCCGCCCAGGGCCTGGAGGACAGCGCGGGCCGCGCCCAGCGCCGGGGCGGCTACGCGGGCGCCGCCGCAGCCCTCGAACGGGCGGCCCGGCTCAGCCCCGACCCGGACGTCCGTGCCGGGCGCCTGGTGCGGGCCGCGACCATGGCGATGCACGCCGGGCATCCGCGCTGGGTCGGCGAACTGGCCGGCCACGCCCTCACCCTCACCGAGAACCCGGCCGTCCTGGCCCAGGCCTCGCTCCTGGCCGGATGGGCGCTCGCCGTGACCATCCGCTTCGAGGACTCGCTCGGCTTCCTGCTGCCGGTCGCCGAGGCCGCCGTCGAGACCGGTCCCGTTCTCGCCCTCGAAGCCCTCAGCACGGCCACCACGCCCGCCTACCACTCCGGCGACCCCTCTTTCCGCGAGCGGATCCAGCGGATCACCGAACGCGTCCCGCCCCAGGACGACGAGGCGGGACGGGTGTGGGCGCTGGCCGGCTGCGATCCCGTCGGCAACCGTGAACAGGCCCTCGCGCTGCTCAGGGGCACCGACTGGACCGAGAACCCGCCCGGGGCCACCTCCCAGGACCAGCGGCTGTCCCGGCTGATCGTCGTGGGCGCCGCCGCCTGGATCCTGGACGAGACCGCCGAGGCCGTCCGCCTGCTCGGCGCCGCCCTGGACCATCTGCGGCGGACCCCGACGGCCGGCGCCAACGCCACCGTCGCCAACGCCCTCGGGCTGGCCCTGTACGAGAGCGGGCAGTGGACCCGGGCCCGCAACGTCTTCGACGAGGCGTACCGGACGGCGGCCGAGGCCGGCCTGGAGATCGTGGCGGCCGGCTCGCCGGTCGTCGCCGCCACCATCCTCGCCCGGCGCGGCGACACCGAGGCGGCCCGGGCCGCCGTGCAGCGTGCCGTCTACGGCGTCGATCTGCCCAACTCCCGCAGCCTCCAGGTGCGCAGGCACTACGCCCTCGGGGCCGCTGCCCTCGCCGAGAACGACCACGCCGCCGCCTACACCCGCTTCCGGGCCGTCTACACCCAGGACGCCGAGCCCCAGCCGGTGCACTTCCACGCCTCCGACTACTACCTGGCCGACCTCACGGCAGCCGCCGTCCGCACCGGCCACGCCGACGAGGCCCGCCGCATCCTCGACGCGACCCGCGGGCGCCTCGCCGCCGGCCGGATCTCCGCGCGGCTGGACGCGGTACTGCACCGGGCGGGCGCCCTGCTGAGCGACGGGGACGAGGCCGAGGCGCACTTCACGGCCGCGCTCGCCGACCCGGAAGGGGAACAGTGGCCCGTCGAGCGGGCGTCGGTCCGCCTCGACTACGCGGAGTGGCTGCGCCGCCGACGGCGCTCGGTGGAGGCCCGCCCGCAGCTCACCGCCGCACTTGACACCTTCGAGCGGCTCGGCGCCCGCCCCTGGACCGAACGCGCCCGCGCCGAACTGCGGGCGACCGGCGTCGCCACAACCAGCACCGCGCCCCGCGACGCCCTCGCCGAACTCACCCCGCAACAGCTCCAGATAGCCCGGCTGGCCGCCTCCGGCCTCACCAACCGTGAGATCGGCGAACGCATCTTCCTCTCACCCCGCACGGTCGGCTTCCACCTCTACCGCATCTTCCCGAAACTCGGCATCACGGGCCGCGCCCAACTGCGCGACGCGCTCGCGGACCCGGTCTAGCGGGGACGTACGCTCGCTCTCGTACGCGTACCCCGGCCGAAGGCAGGAGCAGCAACGATGCAGTACGTGAAGCTCGGTTCCACGGGTCTGGACGTGTCCCGGATCTGTCTGGGCTGCATGAGCTACGGACTTCCCGACCGCGGCAGCCACGAGTGGACCCTCGACGAGGAGAACTCGCGTCCGCTGATCCGGCAGGCCCTCGACGCCGGGATCAACTTCTTCGACACGGCGAACGTCTACTCGGACGGCACCAGCGAGGAGATCGTCGGCCGGGCCCTCGCCGACTTCGCCCGCCGCGACGAGATCGTGCTCGCCACCAAGGTGCACGGCCGGATGCGGCCCGGGCCCAACGGCGGCGGACTGTCCCGCAAGGCGATCCTCACCGAGATCGACCACAGCCTCACCCGCCTCGGCACCGACTACGTCGACCTCTACCAGATCCACCGCTACGACTCCGTCACCCCCATCGAGGAGACGATGGAAGCGCTCCACGACGTCGTCAAGGCGGGCAAGGCCCGCTACATCGGGGCGAGTTCGATGTACGCCTGGCAGTTCTCGAAGGCCCAGTACACCGCCCGCGAGCACGGCTGGACCCGGTTCGTGTCGATGCAGAACCACTACAACCTCCTCTACCGCGAGGAGGAGCGCGAGATGCTGCCCCTCTGCGCCGACCAGGGCGTCGGCGTCCTGCCGTGGAGCCCGCTCGCCCGGGGCCGCCTCACCCGCGAGTGGGGCACCAGCACCGCCCGCAGCGACCACGACGACTTCGGCCGCACCCTCTACCCGGAGGGCGACCGCACGATCGTCGACACGGTCGCCCGCATCGCGACCGAGCGGAACGTCCCCCGCGCCCAGGTGGCCCTTGCCTGGTTGCTCCACCAGAACACGGTCACGTCCCCGATCGTCGGCGCGACGAAGCCCCACCACATCACGGACGCGGTGGCCGCAGTCGATCTGACCCTCACGGACAAGGAGACCGAGGAGTTGGAGCAGCCCTACGCCCCCCACCGGATCAGCGGCCACTGAAATGCCCTTAGGGGCGCGGGGAACTGCGCGACCAGCCCCCACCGGGCCCGCGCCGAACGAACCACCCGTCCCCCGGAGCGCTCAGTGCGGTGCGGACATTGGCCCGAACTCCGTACCGCACGGCCCCCCACCCTCGCTCTCCGGCAACCCCACCCGCTCCCCGTCCATGGAGATCGTCCGGTAGAAGTGCCCGATCCGCTCCGCCGAGCGCCCCACGTAGTGCCCGATGAACGACCGGCGGAACCGGTCCGCGCTGCGGTTGGGCTGTGAGCCGTGCACCAGGCTGCCGTTGAAGAAGAGGACGTCACCCGCGTCCATGTCCACCGGCACCGTGGCCAGACCGGGCGGCGGCGGTACGTACTCCCGGGCGAAGGACACCCCCGCGTCCGCCTCCTCCGGGCAGAACAGGTCCATCCGGTGCGTGCCCGGCACGACCTCCAGACCGCCGTTGTCCCGGTCGATCCGCTCGCAGGCGATCCACGCGGCCACGCACGTGCCAGGCTCGACCCGCAGATAGAAGTTGTCCTGGTGCAGGGCCTGGCCCCGGGCGCCAGGCGGCTTGAAGTAGAACATGCTCTGCGCGGCCAGCACCTCCTCGCCGAGCAGCACTTCGAGGACCGCGCGCAGCCGGGGATCGAGCAGCAGGCCGAGCGACGGCTCGTGGAACTCGTGCGGCTGCATCACGCGCGGATACGCGGCCAGCGGATCCGCCGGGCGCCCGTCCCGCCCGGCGGGGCGCGGCTCGAAATGCCCCGGCACCGGACCGGCCGCGTGCAGCTCCGTGAACCCGGCGCGGACGGCGGCGATCTCCTCGTACCCGAACAGACCCCGTACGACGGTGAATCCGTCCTCCTCGAACCGTCGGCGCCCCTCCTCCGGCAGGATGGGAGCGCCGGCGGCGCCGATGCCTGTGACTGTCATCGTCCACTCCTTCGGTCCGTTGCGACTCGCCGTCACACTAGGAGGGCCGCCCTGTGGAAGAGGATGCCTGTGAACGCTGACGGATTGCCCGAGGCCGCTGTCCCCGCGCCGCCGCCCGGACTGGTGACCGTCGGGCGCTACGACGAGGGACCGGGGTACGCCGTCAACCGGCCGCAGGGCGCCGACAGTTGGCTGTTCACCTGGACGACGGACGGCCACGGTCTGCTGACCCAGGGCGCGGCCGAGGCGCGGGCCGGCGCCGGGGACCTGGTCGTCCTCGGCCCCGGGGTGCGCCACCGCTACCTGGTCCGGCCCGGCGCCCCGCACTGGCGGTTCTGGTGGGCGCACTGCCGGGCCCGCCCGTCCTGGACGGCCTGGCTGAGCCCGTACGCCGTCGGTGACGGCATGTTCGTCGTCGCCGGCGTCCCGGACGTCCTGCACGATCGGATGGCGGCGGCGTTCACCCGTATGCTGTCCGACGCCCGCTGGCCGGGCGGCCTCGCACAGCCGCCCAATTCCGCCCCCGCTTCGGCATTCCCGGCGCCGCCCGACAGCCCGATAGCCGTCGCCCACGGCACCGCCGCACGGGAACTCGCTCTCTGTTCCCTGGAGGAAATCGTCCTGCTCGCCTCGGCAGCCGCCCGCCCCCTGCCACAACGGCCGGGAATCGACGCCCGGGTGAGCCGGGCCGAGGCGCTCATCGCCGCCGACCCGGCCGCCCCGCACACCGTCCGCTCCCTCGCCGAAGGGGTCGCGCTCTCGCCCTCGCGGTTCGCGCACCTGTTCACCGAGCAGCTCGGCCGGTCCCCGATGCGGGCCCTGCGCGAGGCCCGGCTCGGCCACGCGGCCCGGCTCCTGGAGGCCACCGACCTCCCGGTCGAACGCGTCGCCGTGGCCTCCGGCTTCGCCAGCCCGTTCCACTTCAACCGGGTGTTCCGGGAGCGGCACGGGACGCCGCCGGGCGCGTACCGGACGCTCGCCAGACGGATACCCGCGGTAACCGATCCGGCTATTGGTTTGGGAGCGGTTCCGCGCCCACGAGGTGAAGGAACCGGTCAACTTCCGTGACGGAGCCGTGCGTTGCGGAGATCTACCACACCTCCGGAACGTGAGCTGGGCAAACGCACAGGACAGCGACGGCCGGACACCGTGGAAGGGTGGTTTCGCGCCACCCGTGACGGACGTCTGCCAATGGTTGCAAAACAGCCCTGAGCGAAGTGAATACCGTTTGCAATGAGGATGTTGATACAGTGGCAATCCCAAAAGGCGCACCCCATTGACATGCCGTCAACTGCTTTCCGTCGTGCCGGAATGCAGAAAACGGCGTGATCTCTTGTTCCGGCTCGATGAGCTGTGCAAAGGTGTGCACGTCGGCGTGCGGACAGTAATTTTCCCCCGCACGTACGCGACGTTCCCGTTGGCTCCCCGCTCCAAAAGAGCTGTCCGCTGCGGGCGTTCGCGATGCCGATTCCCCGTTTGGTCCGATCCTGTCGTTTCGTCGGCAGGGTCGCATACCACTAGGTATGGACTAAAACCCGCGTTGTCCGTGGAGGAATGCAGACGTGAAAGACGCAGGCCTGTCGAATTCCCCAACCCCAGCTCCCGCGTACGACGCCTCGGATGTCGAACTCAGCGCCGAGCTGAAGAAGTGGACGGGGACGACGCCCGCGCTCCATCCCGTCGGGGAACTCCTCGACCGGCACTGGGAAGCCGCCTTCGCCTACGCCCGCCTGTGCACCAGCGGACCGCGCCCCGCCGGCATGCTCACCACCGCCGCGTTCACCCGTCTCTTCGGTGAGTCCCTGCGGCAGAGCGGCCCCACCTCGGCCTGGCGGCCCCAGCTCCTCGTCACCGTGCGCCGGCTCGCCGCCGAGTGGGAGGGCGACCACCGCCACGAGATGCTCCACCCCGAGCTGCGCACCACCCCCGGCGGCGGCGACCGCGTCGCCGCCCGGCTGCTGCCCGCCCCCGACCGGCGGCTGCTCTCCAGGGCGTTCCAGAACCTCTCCCAGTCCCAGCGCTGCCTCCTGTGGCACGCCGAGGTCGAGGCCGAACCGCTGGACATACCCGCGGCCCTGCTGGGCCTGAGCGTCACCGACGCCGCCGTGGAACTCGGCCGCGCCCGCGGCCGACTGCGCGAGGAGTGCCTGCACGTCCACCACGAGGTCGTGCCCCGCCAGGAGTGCCGCCGCTACATGCGGCTGATCGACGTCACCTGCCGCCGCCGCAGCCAGGACATCGACCCCGACCTGGCCAAGCACCTCGCCGACTGCAAGCACTGCCGGTACGCCGCCGACCAGCTCAACCAGTTCAACGGCGACCTCGCCCTCGCCCTCGCCGAGGGCGTCCTCGGCTGGGGCGCGCGCGCCTACCTGGAGTCCAGACCCGGACGCGCCGCCGAGGTCGCCATCATCGAGGTCGAGCAGGCGCCGATCGTCGAGATCGCCACCGTGGAGAGCCTGCTCCCGGTCCCGCGCATCCTCGCCCAGGCCCCGCCCATGCCCACCGAGGCCCCCGCCTCCACCGAGCTGGTCGTCCGCCCCGGATCGCACCGCTCCGCGCACAAGGCGGCCCGGCGCGCGGTCCGCCGCCGCAACCGCGCCCTCGCCGTCGTCACCGTGAGCACCCTGGTCATCCTCCCGCTGGTGCTGTGGAACACCTTCGGCCCCGGCGACGACGAGGGACCCACCGCCGAGACCAGCCCCACCGACACCGCCACCAACGGCTCGGGCACCGACGACCCGTCGTGGATCGGCGCGGGCGAGACCACCAAGGGCGCCCTGCGCGGCCGGCTGCACAACGTCGAGTCCGGACTGTGCATCGGCATCGTCGGCGGCAAGCCCGTCAAGGGCGCCGAGACCGAACTGACCAGCTGCTCGGCGGCGGCCGGCCAGCAGTGGACGTACGAGAAGGACGGCCTGCTGCGCAACGCCGGCGCCCCGGACCTCTGCCTCGACTCCCACCTCGGCTACTCGGTCCAGCTCGCCCCCTGCACGGGCACCGCCCAGCCCGCCACGAAGAACGTGCGCTACGACTTCACCCTCCAGGGCACCCTCGTCCCGCGCTGGGACCAGGACCTGGCGCTGACCCCCGCCGACGACAAGAGCAGGACCGCGCTGGTCCTGAAGTCGCGCGAGGAGTCCGCCGACCAGCACTGGGTCTTCGACTCCTCGTCGCCCTCGCTCCAGATGGAGGCCGTCAACTGGGACGCGGCCACCGAGTCCAGGGCCCCGGTCGTGAAGAAGAGCCCCGCGCCCTCCCCGACGCCGACCCCGACTCCCACACCCACCCCCACGGCGACGAAGTCGACCGCGACCCCGTCGACGTCGCAGCCGACCCCTTCGGCCTCGTACCCGAGCAACGTGCCCTGCTACTACTACGGCTACTACGCCTGCTCGTACAACGGCGGGAGCAACGGCTACGGCGGCGGTTACGGATACGGCGGCTACGGCTACGGCAGCGGCTGGGGAGGCCGCTGACGACCGGGGCCCGCCCGCCGCTCAGCTTCCGAGCACGGCGAGCGAGCCCCACAGCGCCACCACGGCCGGGACCAGCGCGGCCGGTACGGAGACCAGCCCGAGCCGGGTGAACTCCCCGAGCCCGACCTCGTGCTCGTACCGGTGCACGATCCGCCGCCACAGCAGCGTCGCCAGCGATCCGGCGTACGTCAGGTTGGGGCCGATGTTCACCCCGATCAGCACGGCGAGCACCGCGCCCGGACCGGCCGGGGCGGTCAGCGGCAGCAGGACGAGCACCGCGGGCAGGTTGTTGATCAGATTGGCGAGTACGGCGGCCAGCGCGGCGATCCCCAGCAGCGCGAGCAGCCCGGTCCCGTCGGGCAGCACCCGCCCGAGCGCGTCGGCGAGCCCGTTGTCCACGACCGCCCGGACGACGACGCCCAGCGCCAGCACGAACGCCAGGAACCCGGGTGCCGTGGCCCGCAGCACCGTCACCGGCGTCGCGTGCCGCCGCACCAGCGCCCGCCCGGCGAGCACGAGCGCCCCCGCGAGCGCCGCCCACGCCGGGTCGATCCCCACCGCGGAGGCCACGACGAACCCGGCGAGCGTGCAGCCCACGGTGACGAGGGCGAACAGG
The DNA here is from genome assembly GCF_002954775.1 of Streptomyces geranii. Classification (GTDB taxonomy): domain Bacteria; phylum Actinomycetota; class Actinomycetes; order Streptomycetales; family Streptomycetaceae; genus Streptomyces; species Streptomyces geranii. Next base: position 7,116 of record NZ_PJME01000075.1, on the reverse strand, counting down.
GGGAACGGCGGCTCGTCCGCGGCCTCCGCATCCGGACGGGACCCGGTGTCCTGCGCGGGCACCGCCAGCTCGGCGGCGAAGAACCGCCGGAACACCAGATACTCGGCGCCGATCGCGACCAGCCACGGCAGCGCCATCAGCGCGGCGAACCGGGTGAAGCTCAGCCCGCTCGCGCTGAACGCCAGCAGGTTGGTCAGATTGGAGACCGGCAGCAGCAGCGACGCCGTGTTCGACAGATGCGCGCAGGCGTAGGAGTGCGGCTTGGCAAGGACCCCGCTCCGGGCGGCCGTGGCGAACACCACCGGGGTCAGCAGTACGACGGTCGCGTCCAGGCTCAGTACGGCGGTGATCGCCGAGGCCAGCACGAAGACCGAGGTCAGCAGCCGCCCCGGCCGGTTCGCCGCCCACTTCGCCATCCACGCCCCGCAGGCCCGGAACAGCCCCTCGACATCACAGAAGTGGGCCAGCACCAGCACCGCCGCGAGGAAGCCGACCACCGGCCCGAGCCGCTCGGCCTCCTCCCAGGCGTGCTCCGGCGAGATCGCGCCGGTGAGGACGACGAGCCCGGCGGCGGGCACCGCGACGACCGCCTCCGGGAGCCCGAAGGGGCGGACGACGGCACAGGCCAGCACGGCGACGAGCAGGACGACGGACAGGGCCTCGGCGGACGCGGAGTTCAGGGTTCGGTCCTCCGGGACGGAAATATCGGAACCCGTCCATCAAAGCAGGCTCCGCACACCGGCCCGTCGGCCGGGTCGGACACCGCTGCCCGGTCCGAAGAACGCGAGCGGCGCGGCCCGGCAGCGGGAAACCAAAAGGGTTCACCCGGCACCGAGGCAGGAATCACACCGGCGGCATACGGCCGCCCGGCCTCACGGCTCGTCCGTGAGCGACAGCTCCGCCCAGATCGTCTTGCCGTCGGGGGTGTGCCTGCTGCCCCAGCGCTCGGTGAGCTGGGCGACCAGCAGCAGGCCCCGGCCGCCCTCGTCGAAGGTCCGGGCCCGGCGCAGATGCGGGGCCGTGTGGCTGCTGTCGGAGACCTCGCAGATCAGCCGGGCCGCGTCATGGATGAGCCGCAGCCGGATCGGGTGCGAGCCGTACCGGATGGCGTTGGTGACCAGCTCGCTCACCACCAGCTCGGTGGTGAACGAGGCCTCGCTCAGCTCCCACACGTCGAGCTGCTCGCCGACCTGCTTGCGGATCGGCGCGACCAGCGCCGGGTCGGGCGGGATGTCCCAGGTCGTGACCCGGGAGGCGGACAGGCCCTGGGTGCGGGCCAGCAGCAGGGCCACGTCGTCGGCGGCGCCGCCCGGCGGGAGCAGGGTGTGCAGAATGCGGTCGCACGTCTCGTCGAGGGAGTCCGCGTACGCGGCCAGCGCCTCGCACAGCAGCCGGTGACCGTCGTCCAGGTCCCGCTCACGGCTCTCGATCAGCCCGTCCGTGTAGAGGGCGAGGACCGTGCCCTCGGGCAGCTCCAGCTCCGTCGACTCGAACGGGAGCCCGCCGAGCCCCAGCGGCGGACCGGCGGGCAGCCGCACCTGCTTCGGTGCGCCGCCCGGCGTGAGCATGACCGGCGGGGGATGCCCGGCGCGGGCCAGGGTGCAGCGCCGCGACACCGGGTCGTACACCGCGTACAGACAGGTGGCGCCCACCTCACCGGGGCCGCCGCCCTCGCTGCCGGCCTCGGCTGACAGCCGTACGACGAGGTCGTCGAGGTGGGTGAGCAGCTCGTCCGGGGCGAGGTCGATGTCGGCCAGCGTGCGCACGGCGGTGCGCAGCCGGCCCATGGTGGCCGAGGCCTGGATGCCGTGGCCGACGACGTCGCCGACGACCATCGCGACCCGCAGCCCGGACAGCGGGATCACGTCGAACCAGTCGCCGCCCACTCCGGCCCGGGCCGCCGGGAGATAGCGCGAGGCCGCTTCGAGGGCGGCGGTGCGCGGCAGGGTCCGGGGCAGCAGGCTGCGCTGCAGGGCGAGGGCGGTGTCGCGTTCGCGGGAGAACCGGCGGGCGTTGTCGATGCAGACGGCGGCCCGCGCGGTCACCTCCTCGGCGAGCAGCACGTCGTCCGGCGTGAACGGGTCGGGCCGCCGGTACCGGGTCAGGACGGCGACCCCGAGGGTCGTACCGCGCGCCGTGATCGGCACCGACATCGTGGAGTGGATGCCGAACTCCTTGACCCGTTCGAAGCGGGCCGTGTCCCAGGACAGCCACTGTTCGAGGTCCCCGGAGGGCACGGTGGCCACGATGGTCCGGCCCGCGAGGAGGGAGTCGGCCTGCGGGGAGGAGACGGGGTACCGGTCCAGCTGCCCCGGCTTGGCGACGGCCTCCGGGCTGCCAGGGAGGATCGAGCGGTGGGCGGCCCGGCGCAGGCTGATCGGCGTGGTCAGCTCGGCCGCGCGGTGGTCGCCGCCGTGCTGCGGCGGGTCCAGCAGATCGACGCTGACGAAATCGGCGAGCGCCGGGACACAGACGTCCGCCAGCTCCTGCGCCGTCCGGGTGACGTCGAGGGTGGTGCCGATGCGCACACTCGCCTCGTTGACCAGCTGCAGCCGCTCCCGGGCGAGGTACTGCTCGGTGAAGTCGTGGGCCGCGAGACAGACCCCCCGCACCCGCCCCTCGGCGTCCCTGAGCGGCGCCAGCCGGGCCAGCCAGGCATGCGCGTGGTTCTCGCCGCCGGTCCGCAGATAGGTCTGTACGTCCTTCGCCCGGCCGCTGGTCAGCACGTCGAGCATGTGCTGCTCCAGCTCCGCGCTGCGCTCCCGGCCGCCGATCTCGGCGATCCTGAGCCCCCGGATGCGCTCCAGCGGCAGCCCGATGACGGCGGCCATGGCGTCGTTCACACCGTGCAGCCGCAGCCGGTCGTCGTAGACAGCGGTGGCGCAGGGCGCCTGGGCCAGCGCGGCCCGCATCAGCGCGTCGTCCTCGGGCGGCGGACCGCCCTCCAACGGGGTGACGACGAGCCAGTCGGCCCGGCCGCCGTCCGGGGCCGGCCGGTGGTGGGCGAGGAGCCAGCTGGACACCGTACTGCCGTCGCGGTGACGCAGGGCGAGGGTGCCCTGCCAGGTGTCCAGGGCCGGGCGGCCGGACCGGTCCGTGTCGTCGTCGGCCAGCAGGGAGGCGGCGGGGCGGCCCAGTACGTCGGCCGCCGACCAGCCGAGCAGCCGGCGGGCCCCCTCGTTCCAGCCCGTGAGCGTGCCCCGCTCGTCGACGACGGCCCGAGCCGTGGCGGCATCGTCGAACGGGTACACCGGACTCATCGTCGCCACTCCATCGTGAACACTCACAGTGAGCAAGGGACGTCACTGGTGTTCCACAGTAGTGCGTTCTGCCCGTGTGTGGTCGGGAACGCCGCTGCCCCCGGCCCGCCGGGGAGACCGCCCCGAGGGCCCGAATCAGGCCGTTGTGACAGGTGAGGCCGAAGTACGCCACCGGCCCCTTGACGGGTGCATGTTCTTCACCGTCAGAATCTGTTTGCTAACGATCAGTTGTGAGTACTTCTGGGCCCTGATGAGGGAGAGCCGCCATGACGGTCACTCGCCGATCGCTGTTGATAGCCGGTACGTCCGCCCCGGCGGCCGGAGCCCTGCTGGGCACCGCCGCCGACGCGCACGCCTCCGCGCGCCCCGGCCGCCGAACCGTCCCGCTCCGGGACGGCTGGCGATTCGCGCTGGTCAATCCGGGCGGGATCACCGACCCCACGGGCGCGTACGCGAACGCCCCGGACCCCGGTTACGACGACTCGGCGTGGCGGGAGACCGCCGTCCCGCACGACTGGAGCATCGAACTCACCCCGACCACCGACCACGGCACGACCAGCGGCACCGGCTTCTTCCCCGGCGGCCTCGGCTGGTACCGCCAGACCTTCACCCTGCCGCCCGCACTCGCGGGCAAGCGGATCTCGGTGGAGTTCGACGGCGTCTACATGGACTCGTACGTCTACTGCAACGGCACGGAGGCGGGCCGCCACCCCTACGGCTACACGGGCTTCGCCCTGGACCTCACCGACCTCCTGCACACCGACGGCACCACGGAGAACGTCCTCGCGGTGAAGGTCCAGAACCGCCTGCCCAGCAGCCGCTGGTACTCGGGCAGCGGCATCTACCGCGAGGCCCGCCTGGTGGTGACCGAGCCGGTGCACGTGGAGCGCTGGGGTACGTATGTCACCACGCCGGAGATCACGGAGGACCGGGCGGTGGTCCGGGCGCGGACCGCGCTGGTGAACGAGTCGGGAGCCCCCGCCGAGGTCGAGGTGATCTCCCGGATAACCGACCCGAGAGGCCGCACGGTGGCCAGATCGTCGACGACGACCATGGTCGAGGCCACGGCGGTACCGACGATGACTGATGCACAACTCACGGTCCCAGAACCGAAGTTGTGGGACATCGAGATCCCGCACCGCTACACCCTCACGACGGAACTGCGCGTCGGCGGCACCACGGTCGACACCCACCGCACGACCTTCGGCATCCGGACCTTCCGCTTCGACCCGGACGAGGGCTTCCAGCTCAACGGCGTGCACCACAAGATCAAGGGCGTCGACCTCCACCACGACCTCGGCGCGCTCGGGGCCGCGGTGAACATCGACGCGATCCGCCGCCAGATGACCATCATGAAGTCGATGGGCGTCAACGCCTTCCGCACCTCGCACAACCCGCCCTCGCCGGAGATGATCCAGGTCTGCGAGGAACTGGGCATCGTGATGATGGTGGAGGCCTTCGACTGCTGGCGCAGCTCCAAGACCCGTTACGACTACGGCCGTTTCTTCGAGGAGTGGGCGGACCGGGACATCACGGAGATGGTGAGGGCGGCCCGCAACTCACCGGCCGTCCTGATGTGGTCGATAGGCAACGAGATCTCCGAGTTCACCTCGACCTCGGGCCTGGCGATGGCGGACCGCCTGATAGCGGCGGTGAAGGCGGCGGACGACACCCGCCCGATAGTGATCGGCTCCCACCGCCACCGCAGCGTGCCGGCCCCCGGCACACCGGGCGACCTGATCCTGGCCAAACTCGACGGCCTGGGCCTCAACTACAACACGGCGGCCTCGGTGGACGCCCTGCACGCCCGCTATCCGCACCTGTTCCTGTTCGAGTCGGAGTCCTCGTCGGAGACGTCGACAAGGGGCGTCTACCAGGAACCTGACCGCCTCAACACAGGGGAGAACCACACACCGGGCAAGCGGGCGGTCTCTTCGTACGACAACAACCTCGCCTCCTGGACGATGAGCGGCGAGTACGGCCTGAAGAAGGACCGCGACCGCCGATGGTTCGCGGGGGAGTTCCTGTGGTCGGGCATCGACTACATCGGCGAGCCGACCCCGTACGACGTGTTCCCGGTGAAGGCGTCCTTCTTCGGCGCGGTGGACACGGCGGGCTTCCCCAAGGACATGTACCACCTGTTCCGCAGCCAGTGGACGGCCGAACCGATGGTCCACCTCCTCCCGATGACGTGGAACCACGAGCCGGGCGACACGGTGGAGGTCTGGGCCTACGCGAACGTCGACACGGTGGAACTGTTCCTGAACGGAAAGTCGTGCGGCACAAGGCGGTTCGACACGAAGACAACGGTGGACGGCCGCGCGTACCTGGAGACCACCGAGCCGACGGGCGACGACAAGACGGTCACCTCGGGCCCCTGGCCCGGCAGTTACACGAGCCCGAACGGCAGCGCGGGCAAGCTGCACCTGACGTGGCATGTGCCGTACGCGCCAGGGGAGTTGAAGGCGGTTGCGAGGCGGAACGGCCGGGTGGTGGCGACGGACGTCCTGCGGACGGCGGGCGAGCCACACGCGATCCGCCTGACGGCGGACCGCAAGTCCGTTGCGGCGGACGGCCGTTCACTGTGCTTCGTGACGGCGGACGTGGTCGATGCGAGGGGGGTGCTGGTACCGGACGCCGAGCACCTGCTGGCCTTCGAGGTCGAAGGCGGCGGCTCACTGGCAGGGCTGGACAACGGACGGGAGGAGAGCGCGGAGCGCTACCAGGCGAGCACCCGGACCGCCTTCCGTGGCAAGGCACTCGCGGTGGTGCGGTCGGGGACGGAGGCGGGCCGGCTGAGGGTGACGGCGCGATCGGCGGGGCTGCGGCCGGGCAGGGTGACTGTCCGCACGACGTCGACGAGAGACAAGTCGCTGACTCCGGCGGCGCCGTTCTCGCCGGACCCGGGCCAGGATCCGCAGACGTACCCCCTGGCGGACGCGAGCTACTCCGGCCGCCCGGACACTCTCCCGTCCGCGATGCTGGACGGCAACCCGGACACCGCCTGGTCGAACGCCTTCTACAAGGCACCGACCGCACTGCTGCCGGCGTTCAGCGGGGCGCGTGGCGAGGACTGGGTGTCGGTGGACTGGGGGAGGGTGCGGGACTTCACGCGGGTGGAGGTGTCGTTCACGGTGGACGCGACGCACAGTCTGCCCGGGGCGGTGGGGGTGTCGGTGTGGGACGGCGGGGGGTATGTGCCGGTGGGGGAGACGGTGGTGCGGTGGGCGGAGGGGTCCGATGCGGCGACGGTGATCACGTTCGGGGTGGTGCGGGGGAGTGGGCTGAGGCTGGAGCTGACGAGCCGTTATCCGGGGGAAGGGCGGGGAGCGGTTCGGATCAGTGGGTTGGTGGCACCGGCGGGGTGAGTTTTTCCTCGCCCCCGCCGCCCCTACCCGTCCCATCCCCGGGGGGCTGCCGCCCCCGGACCCCCGCTTTGTCCTCAAGCGCCGGACGGGCTGGGGGTGGCGGGCGTTGCCGGGGAGGGTGGGGGACGGCGGGTGGGAAAGGTCGCGCTGAACGCGCTCGTCCTCAAACGCCGGACGGGCTGGGGTGCCGACCTGGGCTGCATGGCGCCAGCCGCCACTTGGCTTATCAGCCCGTCCGGCGCTTGGTTTTTCAGCCCGTCCGGCGTTTGAGGACGAGGCCGTCAAGGCCGATCCACCCCCCCCCCCCCCCCGCCGGCCCCCCCCCCCCCCCCGCCCGGCCCCCCCCCCCCCCCCCCCGGCGGGCGCCCCCGCCCAAAGCGGGGGTCCGGGGGCGGCCGCCCCCATGGATGGGAACGGGTAGGGGCGGCGGGGGCGAAAAACCCGTTCGGAGCGTTGACGACTCCTTCAACCTCCCACAGCATGGGCCA
>NZ_PJME01000074.1 GCF_002954775.1 Streptomyces geranii | reverse complement strand
GTACAAGAAGCGCAACACCGTCGAACGGACGATCAACAGGCTGAAGCAGTCCCGGGCCGTGGCCACCCGTTATGACAAGCGCGGCTACGTCTTCCTCGGCACCGCAACCACCGCAGCTCGACTGATCTGGCTTCGGAGTTGAGTCCCGGCCTCACAAAGCGATCGGCCGATGTGCCAGGGCCTGATCGACCACCTCATCAGCCGAAAGATCCCGCTCCGAAGGCCAGAAGATCAAGCCACTGACGTGCCCAGACGGGCAAGCCAGGGTTCTGTCCAGCCTGCCCAGCCAACCGGCCACCTCGTCATCGGAGGCGCAGCCCGCATCCATGACGCGCTGCACCAGCGCGACTGCCTCCGCACGGCTCATCTCCACTGCACTCACCAGGCCCTTCCACCACAGCCACCGTAGTGGGACCAGCGATCGCCCGGACAGGTCCTAGCCGTTGAACCGGAACGTCGAAGTGATCGCGTCGAAGATGTCGAAGAAGGACTCCGCGAGGTCCAGCACCTGGCTGCTGCCCGCCACCAGTGCCACCTTGCCCTCCTGGCCCGGCACCGGGATGAACGTCTGCATCAGCACAGCCCGGATGGTGCGGCCGAGTTCGTCGCCGGGGACGGCGATGTCCTCGATGCCCTGCGTACGCGCCGCCGGGCCGATGCCGGGGATGTCGACGGTCGTCACCTTGCGCCAACTGTCGCCGTCCCGCTTCGCCTCCTTGACCGCCAACTGGGCGGCGATGGCGGCCGGTTCGGTCGAGAGCGGCGTGCCGTCCTGGGCACGGCCGCCGACCATGGAGACGGTCACCGAGCCGGTGATCGGGGTGTCGCCGCCGAAGCTCTCGGCCATGCAACCGCAGTACAGCGCGCCCGACTTCCAGGCGTCCGCCGCCGCCTTCTGGAGGAACTCGGTGTACGTGTCGCGGTACTGGGCCAACTCCGGCCGCCGGCGCACCCGTTCGTCGACCATGCGGCGGATGGAGTCGTTCCGGGACTCGGGGCGTACGTCGAACTCCCACCAGGACTCGGGCACCTTGATCCGGAACCCGCCTCGTTCGACCGTCTGCGCTTCGCTGTAGCGGGCCATGTCCTCACTCCACCCTGTTCCCGTTCGTTGTACCGTGCCGATCAGAAACATCTCAGCTGCTGATCCGATGCCAACGATGCCAATCAGACCACGAGGACTCCGGGGGACTCACACATGGGCAAGGGCAAATCCGACCTCACGCTCCCGCTGAGCGAACTGGAGGACTACGGCAGCAGGTTGCGCTCGATCAAGACCCGCCTGAACCACACGAAGAAGCTCTTCGAGTCCTACCGGGACGACATCGGCGACGGCACCGTCAACGACGCCCTGGAGGACTTCGAGTCCAACTGGGAGGACGGCCGCGAGGACATCACCCAGCAACTGGACGCCCTGGCCTCCATGTCCGACGCCATCGTCCGAGAGTTCAAGAAGCTGGACGACGAACTGGCCAAGCAGGTCAACGAGAAGATGAAGGTGCAGGACACCAGGAGTGGTGACGGTAGCGGCGGCAAGTGAGCCTCACCCGGCCCACACCGTCTCACCCGACCCGCACCGCTCACCCGTCTCACCCCACCTCGTTCTCCGCCACCGCCTCGCCCCGCACGGTCACATCCCCGCCGTAGAACAACCCCGTGAACACCGGCGAGTACGTCAACTGCACCTCGACCTGTACCTCGTCGGCGTTCGCCGCCACGCAGTGGGACGCGTTCGTGTCCGCGGCGGACATGCCCATCTCCTGGGCGAAGGCCCGCACTCGGGCGTCGCAGTTCTGGAAGTTGATCGGGGCGCCGCCCGCCGCGTTGGTGTAGAGGGCGTCGAGGTCTATGTCCTGTGCGGCGTAACGCGCCGCCTGTTCCGCGATGTCCGCCGCCCGTTCGCGCTTCGAGATGGACATGCCGCCGTCGATCACGAAGGCGGAGAGGGAGAGGAAGAGGAGGGCAAAAATGATCACGGCACCGGCGCCGGAGCCTCGGTCGTCCAGGCGGGCTCGGCGCGTCCTGAACCAGGTGCGCACCGCAGTTCCGGCAGAGCTGTGCATCCGGCTCACCCCGCCTTCCTCTTGAAGGGATCCAGCGGTGCCGTGAACGACCCCGTCAGCCGTGTCGGGATGTCCAGGCCCAGCATGGCCAGGCCCCGCACCTGGCAGCTGACGTCGACCGAGAAGAGGTCCGCGTCCGCGAAACCGGCGCTGGTCTTGGTCACGGTCACCGGGCCGTCGCAGATGTCCGTCAGGTCGGCCTCGGCGGCCTCGCGGGCCTCCGCCATCGCGAGGCCCTCCTCCCACTGCAGGGAGCCCGAGCGGGCGGCGTCCCGCGCCGCCCCGTCGATCGCCCCACGCCCGTCCACCAGTTGACCGAACGCCACCAGCACCAGGATGAACATGATCATCACCGGGGCGAGGATCACCACCTCGATGGTCGACAGGCCCCGGTCACCCCCGTAACTCCGCGCACGCCAACTCCGTATCCAGGAAGGCGAGTTCATCAGTTCTCCCCCTCCCGCACGAACCGCTCCACCGGCCCCACCGACTGCGCGTGCACGGTCAGGTCGAAGCCGGGGAACACCGTCGGCACCCGTGCCGTGATCTCCACGCCCACCGTGTTCTGCTCCGGCTGGAGCATCGTCACGTCCGGCGACAGGACCAGGGTCGGGCCGAGTTGCTGGATGTAGCTGTCCACCATGTCCCGCGCCTCGCCCCGCCACGCGCCCGGCTGGTCGTGCGCCATGGCGCGGGCCTTGCGGGCGCCGGCCTGGGCCGCCGCCTGGGCCACGTGGTCCGCGAAGAAGTACAGCGCGAACTGCACCGTCGCGAAGATCATGAAGAAGAGTACGGGCGTCAGCAGCACGAACTCGATCGCGGTCATGCCGGAGTCGGACGTACCGGAATCACCGCGGGCGGACGCCGACTTCCGTGCGGCCTCCACCCTGCGGCGTACCCATCTGCCTGCGCCAGCCACGACCAACCTCGTCAACTCGACCCCGTACACCCCGTTTTCGTACGACGACGATCAGCAGGTACCGCTCGCCTTCGCGCCCTTGATGCAGTCGCCGACCTTGTTGGCGCCGTCACTCAGCGCGGTGTTGATGATCGCGGCGACCACGCCGACGATCGCCACGACGACCGCGGAGATGATGACCCACTCGACCGCGGAGGCACCGCGGTCGAGTTCACCGGAGCGGGCGCGCTGCACCCGGGCCTGGAAGAAGGTGACCAGGAAGTCCATTGCCGGGATCCCGGTGTTGTTGAAGTTCCGCCCGTTCATGGTGAGTTGTCCTCTCGAAGCAATTTCAGGAAGCGTGGTGAGTACGGAAAACGGCTCAGACCTGGAACACGCGCATCGCCGCCGGGTAGATCAGGAACACCAGGAACCCGGCGCACAGCAGGAGTTGGGCGACGAGCATCGACTGCGACTTCTCGCCCGCGCTGCCCTCGATCTCGGCGAGTTCGCGGTGCCGCATTGTCTCGGCGCGGGAGGCGAGCGACTCGCGCACCTTCGCGCCGTCGTCCGCGACGAGCGCGAGGGAGGCGGAGAGGTCCTTCAGCTCCTCCACACCCAGCTCCTCGCCCAGCGCGCCGAGCGCCTGCCACTGGCTGGTGCCGGTGATCCGCGCGTCGGCCAGCGCGTTGCGGATGCGCTGGGTTGCCCAGCCGTCCGACACCTCCGCCGCCGCCATCAGCGCCTCGGGCAGACCCCGGCCGCCGGCCAGGCTCATCGACACCAGGTCGAGATACGCCCCGATGACCCGCCGCAGGTCACGGCGCTTGTCGGCCGCGTCCCGGCGTACCTCCAGGTCGGGCAGGAAGAAGAAGACCAGCGCGAAGAGCAGTGCCAGCCAGACCGGGATGGCCGGGCTCTTGCCGATGCCCAGCGTCCACACGATGGCGAACAGGAACGGGCCGAAGAACAGACCGGTCGCCCCCAGCAGCACCTTCGTCGCGAGGAAGTTCTCCCAACTCCGGTCCAGGACAGCCAGATCGGCCCGCAGCGAGCGCTGCTCCCAGCCCTGCTGGAAGTAGAAGTCGGAGACCCGGGCGCCCACTTGGGCCCGGAACGAACCGATCCGGCCCGCGTCCTGCGTGCGGTGCGCCGACTCGTACGCCGCACCCCGCGCTCGCATCGCGTCGACGCGCGCGACCTGCGCGACCGCACTCCGCTTCGACGGCATCAACGCCCGTACGAGCACGTAGATCCCGAGCCCGAACACGGCGCCGACCAGCACCGGCATGGTCAGGTCGTTCATCGACGTACCCCCTCGTCAGCACCGGGACCAGCGCTGGTACCGCTACCGGCACCGGTACCAGCGCCGTAGGGCGCCGGTCCTTGGGTGCCCTCCGGCGTCCGCGGCGGCCGTACGAACCGCACCGACGACTGGTCCCGCACCAGGAAGCGTTCGGGTGTCTCGATGGTCGACAGCTTGCGCAGCCACCAGAAGCCGAGCGCGAACAGGCCGCAGACGCAGGCGAGTACGAGCTGTCCGATCGGCGTGCCGTACGGCTCGACGAACTCCCGGTTGAACACGGCGAGTCCGAGCACGAAGCCGACCGACACCACCACAACGATCTGTACGGACCGCCGAGTCGACGACCGCTGCGCCATCACCCGCTGCCGCATGTCGACCTCTTCACGCGCCGACTTCGCGAGCGCGCCCAGGACTTGACGCAGACCCGGGCCGCGCAGCCGCGCGTTGAGGATGAGCGCGGCGACGATGATGTCGGCGGACGCGTCGTCGATCTCGTCGGCGAGCTGCTGCAGCGCCTCGGGCAGCGGGGTGCGGGAGCGGAGCCGGTCGACCATCGCGTCCAGGTGCGGACGCAGTACCGGTGCCGCCGCGCGCGCCGACGCCGGGATCGCCTGCTCAAGACCGACCGCACCGGCGATCGTGTCGCGCAGCGACTCCGTCCAGGAGGCGAGGGCCTCCACGCGCCGCATACCGGCCCGTTCCTCGGCGGCGCCGCCGAAGAGGCGGTCCCAGAAGAAGACGAGGACGCCGGCCGCGATTCCGGCCACCGCCCACCGGGTCAGCACCAGCACCGCGAGCCCGACGAGCGCGGCGAGCGAACCGCGCTGCCCCGCGAACCGGAGGAGTTCGTTGGCCCGTTCGCTGGCCTTCTGCTTCTCGTGCTCCGGCTTGGCCGGCAGCCCGCGGATCGCGACGACGAGCAGCGCGAGCCCACCGCCGACGGCGACACCGGCCACGAGCGAGTAGAGGACCTCGGTGGAGAACAGCCCGCCCATCGAGCCGAGCGAGCCGACCGCCGCCGAGTACGTGTCCCCGTACGCATGAGAACTGCCGTACGCGTGAGAACTGCCGTACGCACTCTGATAGTTGCTGTACGTACTCATGGTCACCCCCAGTTCCCGCCGGGCAACCGGTACCCGTGCGCGACCAGATCGTCGAGGCAGGAGATGGGCGCGTGCGGCACGACGCGGCCGTCCGGGGTCTCGGCGAAGACCTCGCTGGACAGCACCCGGCCGTCCACGCCGTTGACCTCGCGGACCGAGGTCACCATGCGCTGAAGTCGGCCGCCCGTATGGAAGTTGTTGCGTCGCGTGATGAAGACGACGAAGTTGACCGCGCCCGCGACGAGCATCTGGCTGGCCTCGATGGGCAGCCGCTCCGTCGCCTGGAGCGCGTACGTGGAGATGCGGTTGAAGACCTCGTGCGAGCTGTTGGCGTGGATCGTGGACAGCGAACCGTCGTTGCCCTGCGACATCGCGTTGAGCATCGTCACGATCTCGTCGCCGAGCACCTCACCGACGATGACCCGCGAGGGGTTCATACGCAGCGACCGCCGTACCAGCTCGGCCATCGAAATCATGCCCTGGCCCTCGGAGTTGGGCAGCCGCTCCTCGAACGCCACCACGTTGGGGTGGAGTTCGGGAAACTGGTCGAGCCCCAGCTCCAGCGCACGCTCGACGGTGATGAGCCGCTCGTGCGGCGGGATCTCGTTGGCGAGAGCCCGAAGCAGCGTCGTCTTACCGGCGTTGGTGGCGCCCGCGATCATGATGTTCTTGCGGGCGCGCACGGCACAGGCCATGAAGTGCGCGACTTCGGGGGTGACGGTTCCATTCCCAACAAGGTCGGAGATGAAGACCTTGCCCATGCGCGCACGCCGAATGGAGAGCGCGGGACGGCGGGTGACATCCATGACCGCCGACAGACGCGACCCATCCGGCAACCGCAGGTCGAGCTGCGGATTGGCGGAGTCGAAGGGCCGGGAGGAGAGCCCGGAATAGGCGCCGAGCACCTGGATCAGCTCGATGAGTTCCTCGTCGGACTCGGCGACGGGGTCCCCGGCGACCTCGCGCCCGTCGGAATACCCGACGAAGACCTGGTCGTACCCGTTGATGTCGATGTTCTCGACGTCGACGTTGTCGAGCAGCGGCTGGAGCCGCCCGACGCCGAAGAGCGCGGCGTGCACGGCAGCCGCGTACTGCTCCTCGGTCTCGGCATCCAGCGGCGTACGCCCGGCGTTGATCTCGGTACGGGCGTAGTCCTCAAGAATCTGGGCTATGACGGCACGCGCGTACTGCCGTTCGTCCTCGCCGGACATCGGCGTGACGTTGGAGGCCTGGTCGAGCCGACGCTGCTCGGAGATCCGGTCACCGGCGTCCTGCCGGAACCGCTTGACCAGCGAGTGGTCGACAGCGGTCATCGGCCGGCTCCGGCATGACCGGAGTAACCGGCCTGCGGACCAGGCACGTTCCCGGTGGCCTGCTGCTGACCCTGCCCCTGCCCATGACCCTGATTGGGTACGGACCAGGCGGCGCCGTACTGCTGATACAGATCCGAAGTCACCTTGCGGGCCGACCGGATGAGCATCGACTTGTCGAGCCGCCCGCGCCTGCGCCCGGCCAACTGCTCGGCTCCGGCGGGGTCTTCGGCGAGCGTGCCGACAACTCGGGCCCCCGTCTGGGCGTGTACGAGCATGTCGTTGACCTGGTTGACCAGCTTGCCGGAGTTGTTGGGATCGGCGATGAGGACGACCCCGATGAGCGGCGTGGCAAGGCTCGCGGCACCGCGCGGACCGCCGTGCAGCTTGGTGGAGAGGGCGGCGGCACGGTCCCGTACCCGGGCGATGGCCTCGGGCTCGGTGCGGGAGACGAGCAACACGAGGGCGGCGTGCGGGAACAGCTCGACGACAGGGGTGTCCCCGCTGATGCGTCCGCAGTCGGCGATGACGTCGGCGGGCGCGTTCGGGGAGTCGGCGAGCTGCGCGAAGGCGCTGCCGAGGGTGGGCCAGAGTCCGGCGAGCCCGGCGGCCTGCTCGGCGATCCCGAGCCCGACGAGCACTTCGAGCCCACCGCTCAACGGCTGTACGTGGTCCCAGAGTTGATCGGGAACGAGCCCGCGCCGCGCGGTCGCGGCGATGGACAGCATGCCGGTGTTCGGGTTGAGCATCCCGCCGTGCGCGGCGGCACTGCGGTACACGAGGTCACCGCCGGCCGGGTCGGTCTCGGCGAGCAGTGCCCGCCGCGGCCAGACCGCCGCGAGCGCGACGGCCGCGGTGGTGACGCCGGGGGAACCCTTGTCGGCGGCGAGAACGATGAGCGCCATGGTTCTGGGGCCGCCTTCAGCTGCTGGGGATGAGCACGAGAGCCACTTGGCCTGCGGCGGCTGCCTGGGCGAGGTCGGCGGCCTTGGTGCTGTCGACGGTGAGGGTGACGGGCAGGTTGGTACTGCTTATGACCTCGCCACTGCTCGCAGTCGACTTCACGAAGGTGACCTTGGCCTTGTCCACGATGAGCGTGGTGCCGGCGCCGGACGAGGAGGAGTCACTGGAACCGGTGCTGGAGCCAGTGCCGGTGGTGCTGCCGACGCGGTAGGCGGCGACAAGGTCACCGGCTGCGAGACCGTTCGGGTACTGGCCCTCCTTGAGGGACAGGCCGACGGTTGCCTGCCCGGCGGCGACGCCGGTCTCGGCGGCGAACATCTCGCCCACGGGGACCACACCGGCGGGGATCGCGTTGATGGCCTTCAGCTCCATCAGGCCGCTCAACTGGTCCCACGGGATGTAGTGGACACCGGCATCGGCCGCGACCAGGACGGACGCGGTGTTGGCCTTGCTGACGGACCCCCCGGCCGGAATGGGGGCGGTGACCTTGACGACCTCGATCCGGTCCCCCGCCCGCAGCACGAGCATCGTCGCGCCCAGCGCGCCGACCAGGATCAGCAGCACCGCGAGAGCGGCGAGAGCCGGCTTGCGCTCGCGAGGCGGCGCCGGGAGCCGTTCACCGGCCATCGGCTGAGCGGGTACCGAGGAACGGCCGCCGCCCGCACCCGTACGCTCTTGGATCTTCACGCAACAGCTCCCCGTACACCCAAGAAAAATTCTGCCAATTCAAGTGCCAAATAGGACACTTCACTCGCGATACGCACGATGCAGGCGATACACGCTTGCCGGACGTACCGCCCGACCTGGCCAATTAGCCAGCGGTGGAGTGAGTGTCAAGCCATGGCACCGTATCAGCCGCACATAAGCCCCTCAAGGCGCGTTCCGAATCGCGAACAGCGCTGTGCACAACGTTATTCACATGCAACTACGCCCGTACGGTTCCCCATTGGACACGCCAATCCGCCCACCGCCTCGGCTGTGCTCACGCGAATCTGTTGCCGACCCGACATCCGCAGGTCAGACAACCCCGGCCACCACCCCCACCCTTCACCACGGGTCGGCCATGAGGCCTGCACGATTCGCTCACGCGACGCCCGACGGCCCCCGGAGAAGCCGTGCCGAGATCCTTGACCGGCTTCCCTCGGACAACGGCCACCACTCATCCGTACGAGGGAAGCCCCGGGCACCCCAAGGCCCTGTGACCGCCGCGAAGGGACCCGACACGTTCCCGCCAAAAGATTCACAAACGCCCCTGCTCCGAAGGAGGTCCAACCTGGCAACACCACAAGCGCCCCAGATACCGTCAGAACTCTCAGCTGTATCGACATCACATCGACATCTCACGGGGAACCCACCTTGAAGCGCCGTTCCTTGCCCGTTGCCGCCGTGCTCACCGCGACCGCGGCCCTGCTGCTGACGGCCTGCGGCGGCGGAGACGACAGGTCCAGCGCCAACGACAAGATCGCCGGCGCCGACCAAAGCACGGCGACTCCGACGAAATCGGCGGACCCCTCAGCGGCAGCGTCAGCGACGGACAAGCCGGACGGCGTGGACGTGTCCCTCCCCAAGGACATGAACCTGGTCTTCGACTGGACCAAGCCGACGGACAAGAACGAGGCGGCGGCGATGGACGACGCCGCGAACTTCATCCGGGCGATCTACCACGGCGTCGTCAAGCGAACGGCCGTCGACGCGGCCGTGACCACCTACTCCACCGGTGACGGACTGACCTACGCGAAGACGCAGATCGAAAGCAGGCTCAAGGGCGACTGGACGGCCACCGGCACCCGGCGCCAGTACCAGGCCACCACCAGGTCCGCATCGAACGGCAACGCCGTGGAGGTCGCGTTCTGCGTTGACTCGAGCAAGTTCTACGGCAAGGAGGTCAAAACCGGGAAGATCCTGAAGACCACGCCCAGCATCTCGGACTTCGCCTACTTCAAGATCGTGATGGTCAAGTTCCCTACGGGTGACAACCTGTGGCAGGCGTCCAAGGTATTCGTCGAGACGAAGGCGGCGCAGTGCCAGTGAGCAGGTCGCGACGCACGCTTACGCGTGCCGCAACGCTGATGCTGGCCTTCGGCATGGTCGCCGTCGTGCATCCGGCCTACTCCGAGGAACCGTCGGCCTTCGACGAAGGCGCCAGCTCGGAGCAGCAGGGCGGCAGCGACAGCACAGGTATCTACGCCACCGCCAAAATCCAGTACTCCGGCTCCGTCGCCAAGAGCGGCGCCACCGGCAACGTAACCTCCTCCGACGTCAACTGGACGCCCCCACCCTGCTGGTACGCCCCCTACCTCGGCGCCAAGGACTTCAAGAAGAAGATGTCCGAGAGCATCGACGACGCCATGAGCACACCCGGCATGGGCGGCACCGCAGGCGCGGCGATCGGCGAGTTGCAGCGTCACTACGAGGACGACTACGGCTGGACCGACACCCCCGGCTACAAGGACTACAACGTCGACAAAGACGGCGAGGGGATGTTCTGGGCCGCCGTCGAAAACCCCAACGAACCGGACGTCCTCAAGCGGACCTCGTGCACCGACATCCCCTTCTGAGTGGAGAACGGCGAGGCCCCGCCCCCGCGCTACGAACAGGCCATCAGCCCGGAGATCCTGGCTGGCCTCGCCTACCAGCACATGCAGCTCCCCGACACCAAGGTCACCCTCGCCCCGGCGGCCAACACCAAGGTGAACCTGCCCACTTGGGCCTGGCTGGACAAGGCCGTCTTCGACGAGGTCCAGGCCACGGCGGCCCTCAACGCCGACGGCTCCATCGGCGAGCCCTACGCCCAGGGCAAGTCCACCCAGACCCCACCCTGCGGACTGAGGTACCTCCGCTCCTCGGGCGACGGAACGTACAAACTGCGCGCCACCATCACCTGGGACATCACCTGGACCGGAACAGGCGGCGCGGGCGGCGACCTCCCGGACGGCACGTTCGGCAGCGAACAGGCGATCACCGTCCAGGAGATCCAGGCCGTCAACCGCTGAACGGAACGGGCAGCCGCGGTCGGTTCAGCTTCCTGGAACCGGCCGCGGCTCGTCTTCCCAGCAGCCGCACACCCGCTGTCTCCCCCCGTCGCCTGAACTCTCGCGCACGCGACGTCCGCCCCCTCAACCACCCACCTGTTCCCAGGATTTAACCTACGAGCTCTTGGCACCCCCTTTTCTACGCGCGTAACTTGAGCCAACTCCCCACAGAGCCCCACACCACCCCCAAGCACCAGTAAGGCACCACCCTCAAGTACCGGCCCCCAACGTCACCTTGAGCCATCCGACGCCCAACCCAAGGAGACCGCCAGCGTGTTCAGCTCCGCGTCCCACCCCGTGTCCCGTCCCGACCGAGGAAGACCCGGCGCCCGCCGCGCCGCTTACCCGCTCCCGCTCTCCCTGATGTCCCGCCGCGCCGCGTACTCGCTGATATCCGTGGGCGCGGCAGGCGCACTCGCGATCACCGCGCTCCCCGCCGCCTACGCCGCCCCGTCCACCACCGCCGTGATCTCCGAGGTGTACGGCGGCGGAGGCAACTCCGGCGCCACCCTCACCCGGGACTTCGTCGAGCTGGCCAACGCCGGTTCCGAGGTCTTCGACCTGGCGGGCTACAGCGTCCAGTACCTGCCCGGCTCGGCCTCCGCCGGCTCGCTCTGGCAAGTGACCGCCCTGAGCGGCTCGCTCGCCGCCGGCGGCCGTTATCTGATCGGCGAGGGCACCGGCAGCGGCGGCACCACGGCCCTGCCGACCCCCGACGCCTCCGGCTCCATCGCGATGAGCGCCACCACCGGCACCATCGCCCTCGTCTCCGGCACCACCGCGCTGACCTGCAAGACCCCCGCGGACTGCACGGCCGACAGCCGGGTCCTGGACATCGTGGGGTACGGCACCGCGGTCGTCCGCGAGGGCAGCGGCCCCGCGACCGGCGCCTCCAACACCGCCTCGGTGGCCCGCGCCGACTCCCTCGCCGACACCGACGACAACGCGGCCGACCTGACCGCCGCCACCCCGACCCCGGTCAACTCGGCCGGCCAGGTACCGGATCCGGGCGACGGCAGCGGAGGCGGCGGGGGTTCGACGGACCCGGGCACGGTCCGCGTCCACGACATCCAGGGCACCACCCGCCTCTCGCCGTACGCGGGCAAGGCGGTCACCCGGGTCCCCGGCATCGTCACGGGCGTACGTACGTCGGGTTCGAAGGGCTTCTGGATCCAGGACCCGCAGGCGGACTCCGACGCCCGCACCAGCGAGGGCGTCTACGTCTACACAGGCTCGGCCACCCCGGCCGTCTCGGTCGGCGACTCGGTCCTGGTGACAGGCAAGGTCACGGAGTACTACCCGAGCAGCGGCAACCAGTCGCTGACGGAGATCACGGGCCCGGTCACCACGGTCCTCTCCTCCGGCAACGCACTGCCCGAGCCCGCGGTACTGAACGCGACGACGGTCCCGGCCGCGTACACACCGACGGCGGACGGCGCGAGCGTCGAGTCCCTAGCCCTCGAACCATCCGCATACGCCCTGGACTTCTACGAGTCCCTGGAGGGCATGCGGACAACGTTCACCGACGCCCGCGTGGTCGGCGGGACCACGGAATTCGACGAACTGTGGGTGACGGTCAAGCCCGCCGAGCACCCGACGAAGCGCGGCGGCACCCTCTACTCCTCCTACGACGGCCAGAACACGGGCCGCCTGAAGGTGATGTCGCTCGACACCACGTCGACGTTCCCGACCGCGAACGTGGGCGACAAGCTCGCCGGCGTCACCACCGGCCCGCTCGACTACGGCACCTACGGCGGCTACAACGTCCAGGCCACCCAGCTCGGCACGTTGACGAACAACGGCCTCAAGCAGGAGGTCACCCGCCGCCAGAAGAGCGACGAGCTGGCGGTCGCGACGTACAACGTCGAGAACCTGGACGCCCTGGACGACCAGACGAAGTTCGACCGCCTCGCGAAGGGAGTGTCGGTCAACCTCAACTCCCCCGATGTCGTGGCCCTGGAGGAGATCCAGGACGACAACGGCGCGACGAACGACGGCACCGTCAGCGCCGAGAAGACCCTGACCCGCTTCACCGACGCCATCCGCGCGGCGGGCGGCCCGCGTTACTCCTGGCGCTACATCTCCCCGGAGAACAACAAGGACGGCGGCGAGCCCGGCGGCAACATCCGCCAGGTGTTCCTCTTCAACCCGAAGCGCGTCTCCTTCGTGGACCGCGCGGGCGGCGACGCGACGACGGCGACCACCGTGGTGAAGACGAGGAAAGGCGTGACCCTCTCGTACTCCCCCGGCCGCATCAACCCGACAAGCGACGCGTGGAGCAGCAGCCGCAAGCCCCTGGTAGGCGAGTTCGTCTTCCGCGGCGAGCCGGTCTTCGTCATAGCCAACCACTTCAACTCCAAGGGCGGCGACCAGTCCCTGCACAGCCGCTACCAGCCCCCGTCCCGCAGCTCGGAGACCCAGCGCGCGGCCCAGGCGGCTGAGGTGAACACGTTCGTGAAGTCCCTCCTCGCGGCCGACCGCGACGCCAAGGCGGTGGTCCTGGGAGACCTCAACGACTACGAGTTCTCGGCGACGATGACGACACTGACGGCCGGCAAGGTCCTGAAGCCCCTGATCACCACCCTCCCGGCGGCGGAGCGCTACACGTACGTCTACGACGGCAACTCCCAGACCCTGGACCACACCCTGACGACGCCCGCGATCACCCACTTCGACTACGACGTGGTCCACATCAACGCGGAGTTCGCGGACCAGGCGAGCGACCACGACCCGCAGATCGTGCGGATCGACGTCAGCCGGTGCCGGGGACACTGACCCGCACCACCTCCTACCTCTGCCTCCCTCCCCTGATCCCCCACCGACAACGGCCCCGGGCACGGCTCTCCACCGTGCCCGGGGCCTGTCGCACGATGACGACCGGGCACGATCCGAACACGACTCCCACCCGCAACCACCCCATACGCCCAGGATTACCCCGCTTGACTCACCTGTTCGCTCTGGCGAAACCAGGAACCCCACCGATACGGTCAGTGCTCTTGAATGGACGTATGTATCACGGGGAGTTCACAGTGAAGCGCCGCTCTTTGCCCGTCGCTGCTGCCATGGCCGCAACAGCCGCTCTTCTCCTGACCGCCTGCGGCGGCGGGGACGACAAGGCCACAGACAACGACAAGATCGCAGGCGCCGACCAGACATCCGAGTCACCGAAGGCATCCCCCTCGGCATCAACCGCAGGAGCACCGGCGGAGACCAACCCTGACGGTGTGGACGTATCCCTGCCCAAGGACATCAACCTGGTCTTCGACTGGACCAAGCCCGCGAACAAGAACGAGGCGGCGGCGATGGATGACGCCGCGAACTTCATCCGTGCGATCTACCACGGCGTGGACAAGCGCACGACCAAGGACGCAGCCGTGGTCACCTACTCCACAGGCAACGGGCTGAGGTACGCCAAGACGCAGATCGACGTCAGGCTCAAAGGCGGCTGGACGGCAACCGGCACTCGACGCCACTACGACGCCACCACCCGGTCCACGCCGAACGGCAACTCCGTGGAGGTCGCGTTCTGTGTGGACTCAAGCAAGTTCTACTCCAAAGAGGTCAAGACCGGAAAGGTCCTGAAGGGCGCGCCCAGTATCACGGACTTCGACTACTTCAAGATCGTCATGGTCAAGTTCCCCACCACCGACAGTCTCTGGCAGGCGTCCAAGGTGTACGTCGAGGCGAAGGCTGCGAAGTGCCAGTGAACAGGTCACGGCGTACAACCTTCAGCACCCGCGCTGCCGTCCTGACGCTGGCCTTGAGCGTTCTCGCCCTGACGGAACCGGCCTATGCGGGAGAGACACCGGGCAACACCCAGGGCTCGGACACAGAACAATCCGGCGGCAGCGACAGCACAGGCATCTACGCCACCGCCAAAATCCAGTACTCCGGATCGGTCGCCAAGGGCGGCGCCACCGGCAACGTGACGTCAGCCGACGTCAACTGGACGCCGCCGCCTTGCTGGTACGCCCCGTACCTCGGCGCCAAGGACTTCAAGAAGAAGATGTCCGAGAGCATCGACGACGCCATGAGCACACCCGGCATGGGCGGCACCGCAGGCTCGGCCATCGGCGAGTTGCAGCGCCACTACGAAGACGACTACGGCTGGACCGACACCCCCGGCTACAAGGACTACAACGTCGACAAAGACGGCAAGGGAATGTTCTGGGCCGCCGTCGAGAACCCGAACGAGCCGGACCTTTTCAAGCGGACCTCGTGCACCGACCTCCCCTTCTGGGTGGACAACGGCGAAGCCCCACCACCCCAGTACGAACAGGCCATCAGCCCGGAGGTCCTGGCCGGCCTCGCCTACCAGCACATGCAGCTCCCCGACACCAAGGTCACCCTCGCTCCGGCGGCCAACACCAAGGTGAACCTGCCCACTTGGGCCTGGCTGGACAAGGCCGTCTTCGACGAGGTCCAGGCCACGGCGTCCATCGACGCCCCCGGCCTCGACATCCAGGCCACGACCACCGCGACGCCGGTGTCCCTCAAACTCGAACCGGGCACCACGGACGCCACGACCTACCCGGCCTCCGGCGAGTGCGCCATCAACGCCGACGGCTCCATCGGCGAGCCCTACGCCCAGGGCAAGTCCGCCCAGACCCCGCCCTGCGGACTGAGGTACCTCCGCTCCTCGGGCGACGGCACGTACAGCCTCCGCGCGACCATCACCTGGGACATCGCCTGGACCGGAACGGGCGGCGCGGGCGGCGACCTGCCGGACGGCACGTTCGGCAGCGACCAGGCGATCACCGTCCAGGAGATCCAGGCCGTCAACCGTTGACAACCGAGGTGTCAGCTCGGGACCACCAGCCCCGCCGGAGAGATCAAGATGGCGAACGACTCAGACCTCAAGGTGAATGTCGATCTTCTCGTGGAGTCGGAGTCCCGGCTCCGCAAGCTGAAGAAGGAATTCAGCAACCTGGACGCGCGCAACGAAGGCGTACGCGAGCACTGGGGCAGTGGTGGCATCACCGACGCCATGGACGAATTCGTGGACAACTGGGACGACTACCGCAAATCCCTGCTTGAGAACATCGATGTCGTAGGCAAACTCGTCAAGGCCACCATCGATGGATTCACGGGCCTGGACGCCGAACTCGCCAAACAACTACGCAAGGGAAAGAAGAAGTGACGACGGCCACGAAGGCCCGCCCCCGCGACTGGCATCCCCTCGCGGAATCGGACCCTGTCCCGGGAGATCCCGAGGAAATACGCGCCGAGGTCAGACACCTCAAAGGCGTCGCGGGCTCCCTCCGCGAACAGGCTCGGCTGCTCCGCGGCATCGGTGACGACAACGAGCTCAAGGGCAAGTACGTCAACTCGCTGCGCAGCGAGTCCGAGGGGCTGGAGAAGAAGCTGCGCGAAGTGGCGGAGCGCTACGAGCGCGTGCACGGATATCTGCAGAGCTGGGCCGGTGAACTGGAGGACTTCCAAAGGCAGGCCGACAAGGTCCTCGCCAATGCGAAGCAGGCCCAGGAAGAGGCAGATGCCGAGAAGAAGAAGGCCACCGAGAAGGCCAAGCCGGGCGAGCCGAGCCCCTCCCCCAGCGGAACGGACCATGATCCGCTCAGCGAGTACCGACTTCAGCTCTTCCGCATAGAGGCGGAGCGGGACGAACGAGGCGACCATTTCGCGGGCAAGATCCGTGACCAGCTCGACGACGCCATCGAGGACAGCTTCTGGGACGACGTGAAGGGATGGGTCTCCGACAACGCCGAACTCTTCAAGGCGATCGGCGACTTCCTCGGCGATCTGAGCGGCATTCTCGGCATGCTGGCCATCATCACGATGCCGTTCCCGCCCCTTGGTGCGATCTTCGCGACGGCGGCCGTCATCACCAGCGGCCTCGCGCTCCTCAGCCATCTCACGGCCAAGGCGGGCGGTGCCGACGTCAGTTGGCTGAGCATCGGCCTGGACGCACTCGGCTCCATCCCTGGCATCGGCGCGTTCGCCAAGGGGGTCAAGGTCGCCGATGGTGCGGTCGCGGCTGCCCGGGCCACGAGGCTGGGTTCGGGGGTCCGTGGTGTCACCACGATCGGCCGGAACATCATCGGCGTCGGCGACAACGTCGCGGGCGCCGTGAACCTCACCGTCAAGGGCAGGACCATCGGCCTGTGGGGCCTCAAGCATGGCGGCCTGATCAAGGCTGAGGGGCTCATGGGGCGCATGACCATGGTCGCCGAGCAGACCGTCCACAACGGTCAGTGGCTCGGCACCCGGGGCCTGAGCGTGGTGAGCCAGGGGCGGTGGTCGATCGACCCGATGAGTAATCTGGGCCGAGGTATCGACGCGGGCATCAAGATCGCTCCCAAGCTGTGGTCGATACCCACGCACATCGGTGACGCCATTCACCCCGGCGACCGCTTCGAATCGGCGGTCGCCTCCTGATGAGGACGGACAACTCTGTGGACTGGCACCCGGAACCCGGTGAGACGGAGCTGGCGCGTTACCCGGTCTCGTTCGCGACCGGCACCGCCGCGTCCGTGGAAGGGCGACGCTCCTTCCGCGACCGTCGGCGCAACGACATCGAGCCCGAGTTGCCGGGGTGGCCCGCCGGACCCGCGTTCTCGGTACGAGGGCTCACAGGCAAGGCCGGAGTACATGTGGGCACCGGAGTCTCAGGTGTCTTCGCCGTGGTCGGAGGCATCCTCTCCGACCTGTTGGGCGGCAGCACGGTCAATCCCGAGCCGGGGCGCGGGAAGCTGGAGGAACGGGAGAACGAGGTCGACGACTTCCCGGTCATGTGGGCGGACACCGGCGACATCGCCCGTACGCTGCCCTGGCAGCTCGACCCTTCCCGACGCCCTTCGGGGTACTCCACGGACATCGTGCTGACCACACGACGTGCCCTCGTGACGGGCTCGGCCTCCACCCCAACCCCGACCTCGGACTCGTACTCGATGTTGTGGGAAACACCCCGCGAAAGCATCGCCGAAGCGACCCCCCGCCGGTTCAGCATCGGTCAGTCGGACTTCCGGCTCCTCTTCCGGGACGGGTCCTGGGTACGGCTGACCACGCGCGTCTCCGACCACACCACGGAGTTGCTGGGCCTGTTCACCGGAAGCCATCGCCGGCTGTCCGGGACCGAACTCTCGGCAGGGCAACAGGAACGGCTCTCCCGCTTCACGACGACCTTGCCCGCGGGGGCGACACCCCCCGTCCTCACCCAGTTGCCCAGCGGACTCGTCCGCGTCCAGTCGACCGTGACCGGCAGCAAGCCGGGTGTGGTCTCCGAGTCACGCGGATTCGTGATGGACGACGCCGGCCAGGACGCGACACCGCGCGCCGGAGACATAGGACAGGGCAGGGCCTGAACGTGAGCACCAGCAGTACGGGTTCGTCCGGTGCGCAGACGATCGTCGACGACGCGGCTGTCCCACCCATGTGGTTCGTGGCACCGGACGGATTCCACGCCCTTCCCGTCGACGCGGACCCGGACGACAGGGCAGCCGCCGCCACGGAGTTCGCACGCGGGTTGTTCCCCGAGGGCGACGAGCACCTCTGGGAGTCCTCGGCGCCCTTCTACGCCGGGCTCACCCAAGTGTTCGCGGACGTCGGCATCGTGTACTCCGCCATGTGTGTGTTCAGCGATGACAACGACGGTGTCGTGCATTGCTCGTTCACCGTGGGGGCCGTCGAGTCCTCGCACACCAGGCCCGAGAACGCCGCCGAGGTGATCGAGCGGGGCCTCGCCCGCGATCCGCTCACCGACAGCCGCCGTATGACGCTGCCGTGCGGCCCGGCGGTATCGAACATCACGCTCCGCGAGGTCGTCATCGGCCCGGAACTCACCGCCACGGGCGAGGAAGTCAGACTTCTCACCGGACAGATCCAGGTCTTCGTCCCCTTCCCGGAAGCCCCCTTCGTGGCGGTCTTCACTCTGGACACGGCAGCGATGGATCACTGGGGAGAACTCTGCGACATGACTGCGGCCATCCTCCAGACCGTGTCGTTCGTGAACCCTTTCGAGGAGTCGTCCCGGACCGCGTTGAACTGAGTCGGCAAGGAGAACGGGGCGGGGACCCGCAGGACGAGCTGGCCGAGGCCCTCGTCGAGTGGTTCGACGCCGTGATGGCGAACTTCCGCTGGAGGCAGCGATGAGCGAGTTCTGGCCGATCATCGACATCGAGTACGTCGACGAATACACCTGGGTCGTCGTTCCGCCCCGCGCGGGACCCTCAGCCCCGTTCGAGGAGTGGGACGACATCCAGGCGTGGGGTCGTGACTACGCGAAGGACCTTTGGGAGGACCGTGGATTCGATCCGGGTCCCAACGGCGTCGACTTCGTCGCCACCACCCTGACCCGCTCCGCCGAATCCCTCTGCCCACCCGGCTCGGAGCACTGGCTCTTCCTCCACCTCGACCACCCCACCGACCTCCCGATCCCCGTCTGCGTGGCCATCGGGCCGGCGCAACGCCCCCGCGAGGAGACCCTTCGGGCGCTGACCCTCGCGGACGATCCGGATGCCGTCGAGCCGCCGGTCGTCAAGCGCTTCAAGGCCGAGCGGCTCGGCGAAGGCCTGACGACCTTCCGATACATCCCCCAGGACGACTCACCGCACCTGCTCGCCTGCGTGCGCTACGCATGGCAGGTCGAGGAGCACGGGGCCGACGTGGTGATGTGGACCGCGATCGAGGACATCCCGCGTCTCGTCAGCGCTTCGGAGGACCTGGAGAACCTCGCGCACTCCCTGGCGATCTGGATCCCCTGAGCGCAGGCACCGCCACGTCGCACGGTCAGGTGGCCGTGCCTGAAGCGTCGACCTTGAGCACCTCGACGAACGCTGTAAAGGCTCCGAAGCGGAAGGTAAGCGTGACGTCGGCCAGGACTTTGGAGTCGCGTATGGCCACTTGGGTGAGCCGGGGGGCTATCTCCACGCAGTTGTTGCCGTCGGCACCGCCGGAGTACGACGACTTCTGCCAGATGTCTGGGGTGGTCACGGCACGCCTCACAGTTCCTTCGCCAGCCTGTGGATGAAGTCACGCGAAGCTGCCGGTTCGAGTGACACAGCCTCCACCTTACGGAAGAGCGTTCGAAAGGCGGCGAGTTG
This sequence comes from Streptomyces geranii, assembly GCF_002954775.1. Classification (GTDB taxonomy): domain Bacteria; phylum Actinomycetota; class Actinomycetes; order Streptomycetales; family Streptomycetaceae; genus Streptomyces; species Streptomyces geranii. The sequence continues at coordinate 16,596 of NZ_PJME01000074.1, read as the reverse complement.
GGCCTCGGAATCGATGAAGGCCGTGCCGTGAGCCGTGTCGCGAAGTGCGGTGTCCAGTTTGGGTACGACGCCACCCGCGTACGTCATCGTGCTCCAGGCTCCGCCGAAGTCGTCCAGGTCGAAGGGGATGACGCGCACGGTGATGTGGTCCGCCTCGGAGAGTTCCAGGATGCTGGTGAGCTGGGCGCGCGCGGTGACCCGGTCGCCGACCCTGATGCGCAGAGCAGCCTCATGGATCACGGCTTCGTACGGGACGGGACTGGGGCCCGTGATGACCGCCTTGCGCTCCATGCGGTGGCTGACGCGCAACGCGAGGTCGCTGTCGGGGAGTTCGGGTACACGGTACGAGAAGACGCCGCGCGCGTACTCCTCCGTCTGAAAGAGGCCGGGGACATGCAGGAACTCGATGTCGAAGCGGTACGTGGCGTGGTGTTCCAGCTCGGCGATGTCCAGGAACGAGACCGGGAGCAGGCCCTGGTATTTCTCCCACCAACCGCGCGTCCGGTCGGTCGCCATCGCCACCAGCGCCTCCGTCAACTTCTCGTCCGTGCAGAGGTAGTTGGCGGCGAGTCGGCGCACGGTGTCCTCGCTCATGCCCACGACCCCTGACTCGATCTGACTCAACCGCGCCGAGTCCGTCCCCAAGGCCGCAGCGGCCTCGCGCCCCTTGAGTCCGGCGGCCTCGCGCAGCTTCTGCAGCTCAGCACCGAGGCGCATCTGACGGGCGGTGGGTTGCCGCCTCCTTGCCATGGGCCTCTCCTTGTTTCAACGGCCTTGGACGGTGACCTCGTTCGAGGGCAGATTACGACAACGAGTTGCGCGAGACCAATTTTGGTCTCTACTGTCGGTGACGCAACGCACACACTGCGGAACCCGGGACCTCCGGAAGCGCACCACTCCGTCCTGCCACGACGGCTGCGGCACCGCCACCGCCCGAAACCCGCCAGCCCGGCCTCAACTCCCCTCCCCACAAACGGAGTTCACCCATGCCCGAACCCGAAGAGAACGCCTCCTGGGAGTACGTCCTCCACATCCCCCACGACCTCCGCGCGGTCACCGTCTGCCGCCGTACCGTCCGTCTCGTCCTCACGATGCACGGCCTGATCCGCCTCACCGACACCGCCGAACTCCTCGCCACGGAGCTGGTCAGCAACGCCGTACGGCATACGAAGGGTCCCGTCGCCCTGCGTCTGCGGATGCGGGACGGCTTCCTGCGCGTCGGAGCCTGGGACGCCGACCCCGAGCCGCCCGAACCGCCGCCCTCGGCAGGGGAGTTGACGCAGCTCACGCAGCTGGAGGAGGGGCGAGGGCTGGCCCTGGTCAGCACCTGCGCCGACCTGTGGGGGTGGCAGCCGCTCAGCAGGGACGGGCGGCGCGGCAAGTACGTATGGGGCGACCTCGTCGCGGCGTAACGCACTGAGCGAGCGCAGGCGCGTCAGCCCCGCACCCCACGGCGTCGTACTCCCGGTCCCATCTGCTCTGCCGTACGCCGCCCCACGTACCCATCACCACGACCGCCACCATGAGATACACGAGCAACTCCCCGTACGGGGCCGTGTCCACGTCGTCGACGGGTCGGGCAACGCCCTCGGGGTCGTACCGGACGCGCAGTGTGTCCCCCTCCGACACCCACTCCCTGCAGCCGTCACCCTCCGAGAGCGAAGGCCAGATCTCACGTCCGCCGGAGGTCCGCATCAGGCACTTGTCGGTCTTGCCCTCCTCCTTGCGCACGACCACGGCCTCGGTCCACCGGCCGCGATCCGCCAGACCGGCCTGATCACCCGCCTGTTTGCCGATCACGCCCAGTGCCACTCCCGCGACAACAGGCACGAGGAACTGCCACGCGACCTTTCGCTGCTTGCGCGGAACCCGGCGCAGCCACAGCAGGGGTATCAGTACAGTCGCGAGCGGCAGCACGACCCAGGCCAGCACCAGTGCCGCGCCGGCGTACGGGTTCGGCAGAGGTGCCGCGGGGACGAGCCAGCCCAGTCCTGCGGAGCCGACGGCGCACGCGAGGGCACAGAGCGACCAGCGGATCAGCGCGATCCGTCGCCAGGAATCCTCCTCCTCGGGCTCCGGCCGTACCTCGGTCCGCGGCTTGTTCGCCGTCATGTTCTCCCCCTGCTTACTTGGAACAGACCCGTCGACGGTCGGTTCAGAACGCCACGGACAGCGTCTTGACCAGGTCGGCCGCCGCCTGCTCCATCTCGTCGGCGATTCCCGGGACGGTCCAGGACATGAGGAAGACCACCGCGCTCTCGGCACCGGTCGGCAGCACTCCGTACATGAGCGTCTCCAGCAGGACGCCCGGGTCGCCGGGTACGGCGCCGTCCGCGGCGAAGTTCTGCCGGATGCGGACCGCAGGTCCGATGGGCAGTCCCGTACGGGTGATCAGTGGCGGCCCGAAGTCATGGGCGCTGAAGGTCTCGGCCAGCCAGTCCAGGGTGATCCGGGGGACCGACGCGTCGGGGTGGACGAGGTCGATCTCCAGAGTGGCCAACGCGTTGTCGAAGCCGTCCGGGTAGAGGGCGAAGGCGTAGAAGGGGGCGCGGCGTCGGCTGTCCTCGGCCCGCCCTCGGAGATCCCTCTCCAGCTCCTGCCTGTCCAACTCGTGTCCCGCTGCCCTGTTCCGCTCCTGAAGATCGGCAGCCGTATCGCCGGCCCACCGCTTGACGTCGTCGGTCGGCTCGGTCGGCTCGATCGCGAGCGGAACCCAGTCCGTCGGGCAGACGATTCCGCATTCCCGCAGCTCACTCATGCCGCGTCCGTCCAGCTCAGAGATCCGGCGACCGCGTCGAAGAGGTCGACCATGGCGTCGGCGATCTGGACCAGTGGGGTGGAGAAGGTGAGGAGCAGGAGCGCCTCGGCCCCCGGTACCTGCACCTGGTAGTCCAGCGTTACGGACGGCAGCGCGTAGTCCGCTTCCTTCTGCGCCTCCGCTGTCGGCGGGCGGTCGCGAGCCGGGTCGTACTCCTCGCGGACTCGCAGGGCCGGCCCTGCCGCGAGCTCGACGACCGACACCTCCCGGCCGGCATTCCCTTCGGCAGCCAGTCGACCGGCGATGTCGTCCAGGGCCGGAAGACGCCCTCCCTGCGGAGGCAGACCCAACGCGATCAGCAGCGAGGCCGGAACCGTGAGCGGGCCTGCCTGCTGGAGGCTGAGGTACAGCTCGACGCCGCCTTCCTCGAAGGCCTTGGTCGCCTGGTCGATCAGTTCCTGTCTGACCTGCGCCTTGATCTGGGGCGCGTTGTCGATCCCGTTGAACTGCCTCTCGACGAGGGCGTCGACAGACCGATCGCGTCGTTCCGGGTCGATATGAACCCTGAACCAGCCTTCTGGGAGGAGTAGTTGGTAGTCCGCAGGTGGCGGGGGTTCACTCCGAGTCGTCAAGGTCATGACGTCTCCGAGACGCGGGGCGAGACATGGGGGCGGTCCTGGGTGACGCGGCTGGCAAGCTGGTTGGCGATAGCCGGGCCCAGCGTGCCGACAATGGTCAGAGCGGAGAAGACTCCCGCGACCTGAGCCGGCACCCTGTCGGAGAAGAGACCCCCCAGCAGGAGCGCGCTGAAGACGGGAAGCACGATCACCTCACTGCTTCCGACCACCGACTCGCCCCAACTGGTCGCACTGCGTGCGGCCTTGCCCTCCATCGGCGACAGCTTCCTTGCGTCGCTCGCGAGTTCATGGGCTCGATACCAGAGGTCCGGGCCGTCCTTGCTCCCCGTCTTGGACGCATACTTGAACTTCTCATCGGAGACCGGGAGTTCCAGGGCAGCCACCAGCTCCGACCAGCGTCGGTCACCGTCCGGGCCCGCGAACCACCACCGCCACGGCAACAGCACGCGTGCCTGCCGGTTGTCGTCACGCAGTTCCACGCCCAGGCGGGCACCTGTCTTCGCGTCTGTCAGCCGCACCAGTTGCGCGATGCCATGTGCTCCGCGCCGCGCGTACCACCGTTCCTCACCCACGGTGTTGGTCAGCACCACCTCGCCGGGCAGTACCCGCACAGCCGCGGTCTCCAAGAACCGGCGAGTCGCAACGGCGCCCGATTCAGGAGACGGGGCGATGACAACGGCATCGGCGAGTCGCGTGTCACGACGCCTGCGCCACCAGGCGAGAGCGCAGACAAGCGCATCGCTGCCGGGCACCAGGAAAAGTGCGCCCGCCGCCACGACCAGGCCCACACTGCCGATGCTGTCCACGCTGAAGGAGAGGACCAGGGTGATGAACCATCCTGCGATGCCGATACCTCGGGCCCAGCCGTTCCAGACGGGCACATCGGATTCGATCGCCGAGTCGTAGCGCCCCCCTCCGGGGCTGTCGATCACTTCTCGCCCCCAGGGCCGCGGGCTCTCCGACAGCGGAATTCCGAGACGGTCCGAGAGTTGCCTCAGTCCCGTACGGCCGAGGCAGTCCTGCGGACTCAGGTCCGCCGTCCCCAACTCCGTCGCCTCGGGAAGCCAGTGCGCGAGCGGAACCCGAAGCACATAGCGCCCTTCGGAATCCTGGAAGACAACAACTCCCCACCGTGTCGGAGGCCGCTTCATGGCGGTTCCCAGGACATTGACCGGCGGGAAGAAGACGGCTTTCCGGATCCCGCCTTCTCCAACGGGATACCGGCGTTCACGCCCGCGTCGATTGCGTACGACCAGACTTTTCCCGTCCGCATAGACGCGTGCGTTGCGTACGACGTCGAGGCCGGGGCCACGCATGCTCCTCGGCCGCAACACCGGCTCTCGTAGTGCCGTGCTGCTCTCCAACTGCTCAGCCATCACTTGTCGTCCACGCATCCTTGATCCCAGTCGCCGACCAGAGGCCGTCATCCAGTCCGTCGACGCCGAAGAGGCCAGCGGCCCCGCCCGTAATCGGACCCTTGTCCAAGGCGTCCGTGGACGAGGCTATGATCGTCGCTCCTTGCCAGATTCGTGTCTGCGCCTTGAAGACGTCGGACAGATCCGAAACCGCATCGGCAGACCGGACAGAGTCACCGATATCTCCGATGTCCTTCTTCAGAGATTCCAGCCCGGCATCGCCGACTTTGAAACGCATGCCCAGATTCCGCGCCTCGGACCAGGTGTCCGCCTTAAAAAGATCTCCAACATCCCTGAACACCTTGAGATCCTTGAAACTGTCGACCATTTCCTTACCAATAGCCTTGGGACTGAACGCCTCAGCCAGCCGCCCCGCGCCCGGGAACCACCCCTTGGGCGCATTGGCGATCGCTTCCGCACCCGCCTTGCCACGCAATGCGTCACCGCTCAGCCGGCGCGCTTCCTTCCACGCCGCTTGAACCGCCTTGTTGTACGCGGCAGTCCCCTTCTTCGCGGTCACCCCCACCATGGCATTGCGGAACGCAGCCGAGCGGGCGACCCCCTTCGCCCCGGCCGCGGCTCCTCGCGCCCCGGCAATGGCCCCCCGGCCGATGCCGAATGTGGCCAGCCCCACGACATCCAGCGCGACATCGAACCAACTCCCCTCCCCCGCGAGGGCCAGCGCGATGTGGCCGACCAGAGAGATGATCGTGGCGATCAGCGCGATCGTGCCGAGAACGGCGGCAAGCGCCTGTCCGACAATGGGAATCCAGCCGACCAGCAGGGACAGGGTTCCGCAAATAGTGGCAATCCAGCCAAGAACGTCCACCAGCTGTTTGATCCAGCCGGCATTGTCGTGCACCCAGTCCTTGAATTTGTCCCAGGCGCCGTCCTTCAGACCGTCGTTGTCGATCGCGGTCCGAATGGCCTCACGCGCACGCTTCACCGCGGCATCGCGGACATCCTTGGCCGCCTCAAGATCCCTCTTCGCCCGCTCCATCGCCGAAGTCGCCGCCTCCTGGCGCTTCTCCAGCTTCTTGCGTTCGGGGTCGTCGTCCGCCGTGTCCTTGGGCAGCCCGTCGATCGCGCCGGTGTTCGCCTTCTGGTCCGCGTCCGCGTCCTGGGCGTCACGAAGCGCCTTGTCCGCCATGGTCTGTGCGCGATGCAGCTCCGAGGCGTACTCCTTCGAGGAGCCGCCTTCCATCACCTTCTCACCGAGGGCGTCCGCCGCCGCGTCGTACCGCTTGAAAGCCTTACGCAGCTTCCCTTCGGCCTCTTCGGCCTGCCCACGGAACTCGTCGGCCGTTTTGCCCGTCCAGGCGGCGACAGACGAAAGCGCCTTGATCTCGTCCGCCTGCTTCTTGATCGCTTCCGCGGTCCTGCGCAAGTCGCGGCCGAGGCCTGCGACTTGCTCCGGATCGCCGGGGAGCGGGTCCGAGGGCTCCCCGATCACCGTCCATTCGCCGGTCCGAGGACGCGTCACTTCGCACCCCCGCTACCGCCAGTACCAGTACCAGTACCAGTGCCCTGCTTGTCCGTGCCGCGGAGAGCCTCTGCCAGCTGGTGATCGATGTCCTCGTAGGCCTGGGCCGCGGTGGAGAGAATCTTCGAGAGCTTCTCGATCTCGTCCGTGAGTCGCTCTCGATGGATCTTCCAGTTGTCGCCGAAGTCATCGAATGTCTCGACCAGACTCCGGTCACCCAGTACGTCGATACCGAGGCCGTCAGCCGGATTCGCGTTCCGGGAGAACTCCCGGTGGATCTTGGACAGCGATCGTGCGCTCTCCTTGATTCGCGTGATATCGGCAGTCTGATCCGACATGATCCCCCCATTGAGAAGCCTCACGGGACTCGACCGGAGCTGGCTTCCCGTATCCTCCGCGGCTGTGTCGGACGGATCTTTCAGCCGTCCGCATGAGCAAAGATCCTACCGATGGGACCGCTGGTTTCCAGCCCCACTGGTTTCCAGCCCCGTCACCCCACCCACCCCAAAGACCCCGCGATCGCATCGCACAACCGCCCCATCGGACCGTACATACCGGTGACCGGCGCCGAGAAGGAGAGCGTCAGGTAGCCCACCCCGCCGGGCATCCGGACATGGACGTCGAGCGTCGTGGCGCCGAGGACCCGTACGGCGGTGCCCGCCGGGAGGTCCGCCACCGACACCTCGGCCCGTGTGCGGCCCTCGGGCTGTCGCGCTTCGAGCCATGCCGCGAACTTCCGCGGATCAGCCGGTGTCTCGCCCATCGGCATCGACGACACCAGGAGCGAGGCCGGCAGGCTGCCGTCCTGGAGGGTCGTCAGGAGGTAGAACTCCAGGGCGCCGCGTGCCCGGCCGGCCTCCGCGGTGTTGCGCAGGGTGGTCCATACGTTCCGGGTCAGGTCCGCGGGGACAGGCCGGCCCGCCGCCTGGTGGTCCACGAAGGTCTTGAGCTGGGCCCGCCAGCGGTGTCGCGTGAGGTCGATACGGAACCACTCCCGCGGGACCAGCAGCCGGTAGTCCCGGGGGCGGCCCACCGGCGAGTTCCCCGAGAGGCCGTTCCCCGAAGGGCCGTTCCCCGGGAGGCCGTTCTCGGAAGGGCCTCTCCCCGAGAGGCCCCTTTCCGGTGCCGAGGCATCGGTGTCGGCCTCGGCCTCGGTCGGCTCCTTCACCCCGGCATCACCAGCAGGGCTCCCTGGTCGTCGAAGAAGCGCACGCTCTTCACGATGCCGGCGAACATGGCGGAGAAGACGTCCCAGCCTTCGATCGTCGGCGTACCCATCTCCAGCACCAGCACGGTCCCGTTGTCCAGCGGAACCTGGACCTGTATGAAAGAGGTCCATATCGGCTCGGCCCGGCCCGACTCCGTCAGGCTGCCGTCGACGCTGGCCGACCGGTTGCCGACGCAGGTCACCGCCGGTCCACAGGGCAGTCGTACTTCGCCGATCTGGCCCAGCTCCAGGTGGCGCATCGTGGACGCGATGAAGCCGACGGGATTCCGGCCGGCCCGCTCGTCCAGGTCCATGAGGCTGACGTTCACCGTCGCCGTGCAGCGCACGCCGTCGACCTCCGTCGTGACGAAACCGGCGTACTGAACGCCCGCCTCCACGAAATCGTCGTAGTTCGCGGCGCACATGGCGGCCCACTGCAGCTGCACCTCCTCGTCGGCACCGGGCAGTGTCCGCTTGGCCAAGTCGACCAGCTGGTCAGCGAGTTCGTCCAGGTCGTCCGCCTCGAAGGGCAGCTCGAAGAAACCCTCGGGCATGATCCAGCGAACCTCCACACCACCGCCTCCCGCGAGGCTGCGCCGGGCTTCGCCGACGGTGTCAGTGGTCGTCGCCATCCGAACCTTCCCTCCCAGAGTCGTTAGAACCACCAGCGCCACCAGCACCACCAGCAGAACTGGCAGAACCGCCAGACCCGTCGAACTGTTCGCGATCAGCCACCTCGGGCCGGAATTTCGCCGCGAAGGGGTAGGGGCCGTAGTGGGGGTAGAAGGCCGGGACCTCGGCTCCTCCCCGGCGGGCGATGTGCGCGATCTCCCGGTAACTCCGCGCGCGGGCCCGCAGGTTCTGCCGGACCGGGTCGCCCCAGACCGACAGCGCGCTTCGTACGAAGAAGAGGAACTGAACTCCTACGACGGCCACCGCGATCGCGAGGTAGACCGTGCGGGCGGTGGTGGTCTCCCAGTACTGCGCCACCCCGCCCCAGTAGACCCCCGCCGCGGAGCCCACCAGCGCCAAGGGCACTCCGTGCACGAAGCCCGCCCTGAACATGTCCTCCTCGTCGTCATGCCTTCGGCGCAGCAGCGCGAGCGTCGCTCGGTCGTCCAGGAAGTCGAACCGAAGGTCCAACCGGGCCTTCTCCGCGGCCTGTTTCGCCTCGGGTACGGCGGAGATCACCGAGCCGCCGACCAAGGTGACGACCTCACCGCCCCGGCGTCCGACGAACTCCCATTCGCCGAAGTTTTCGCTGTCGCTCATGACACCTGCCCTCCTGATCGCGCTTCTCTAGGCGGCCAGAGCCGCGTTGAACGACTTCGGCGAGACACTCGGGGCGGGCCCGGGCGTGGGCGACGGCGTGGGCGCGGGCGCCGGAGTGGTCGAGGGAGGTGCGCTCGGCGCGGGGCGCGGTGCGGGGGACGGAGCGGGTCCGGCGCTCCCGGGGGGTGCCTGGTACCCGGTCCTCTCGCCGTTCTCCCCGCTGAACATCCTGTGCAGGGCGCTCCCGAGACCTGCCCCCTTGATCACACCCGTGATCTTCTTGCCGTCGATCAACGCGTTGCGCGCCGTCCTGCCCAGGACCTTGTTGACCAGCTTGACGCTGACCCCGTTCAGGAAGTTGTGGCCGACCCCGTCGAGCGCGGTCGCATAGATCTTCGAGTTCCCGAATGCCTTCACCTTGGAAAGCCCCTTGAGGCCCTTGAGAACCTTGAACCCCTTCAGCGCACCGAGCCCGGGGAGCACTCCCAGCGCGTCGGCGCCCAGTTTCATCCAGTCGACCTTCCCGCCGCGCGCGGTCATGTCGTACGCATGCCCGGCGAGCGCAGCCGCACTGGCCAGTACGGCGAGGGTCGCGAATATCGGGACCAGGAACTGAAGCGGCGGAACGAAAGCACATATCACCGCAAGCACGGACAGCACGGCCGAGATGTTGGAGAACAGGTCCGCCCAATCCGCGAGGAAGTTCATGAAACCGCCCGGGTCCCGGACCGCGTCATGGTGCACGACATTCCTGATATGACGAGCGGCCTTGTCCCCCGCGTCGTCATAGATCTCCCTGGCCTCCTTCACCAGCTTCCGCGCGTCACCGATGCGATGAAGCGCGTCGTCGCGCTTCTTCTCCCAGCGCTCGTACTCGTCCTTCTCCGCGGCGGGAATGTTGTGGGTGGGATACTTGTCGGTGTACTTCTGCACCTCGCGCTCCGCGAGGTCGTGGTCGGCCTTGGCCTCGCGATAATCGCTCAGCGCCTTGTCCGCTTTTCGCTGCGCCCGGCGCATTTCGCCGGCGAACTCGTCCGAGCCGCCCTCGCGTACGTCCTCCCCGACGGCCTTGGCCGCCTCGTCGTAGCGTTCGAAGGACTTCTGCAGCTTGTCCGAGGTGTCGCCGGCTATCTCATGGAAGCCTCGGCCGGCCTCACTGTCCCAGCCCTCCACGGAAGCAAGCGCCTTGATGACCCGGGACTGCTCCTCGATCATCTCGGCCATCCTGCGCAACTTGCGCCCCAGTTCGGCCACTTCCTCGGGGTCGCCCGGCGTCGGGTCGTCATGCCACAGCGGCGGCCAGTCGGCATCCGTCCTGCTCACTTCGTCCCCTTGCCCTGCGCCTTGGCGTCCCGGATGGCCTCGGCCAGCTTGTGGTCGACCTCCTCGTACGCCTTGGCGGCGGTGGAGGTGAACTCGGCCAGTTGTTCAAGTTCCTTCATCAGTTTCTTCCTGGTCTTCTTCCAGGTGTCTCCGAATTCCGAGAAGGCGTCTTTCAGCCCACCGTGTCCGACCGCCTGGCCATACTCGTCGGCGGGATTACCGTTCCGCTCGAACTCGTCATGGATCTTGCCCAGGTCACGTGAACACTTTTTGATGGCGGCAAGATCCGCCTTTATATGGTCCCCCATGAGTACTAACTCCCAGTGGTTGATACGCTCTCGACGCACCGATCCTGTTTCCGCATCGGCAAGGAGAGTCGTGACGTGACCCGTAGGTCCAAGCAGCGCGTGACAGCGGACCGTCTCGGCATCCAGGCCGAGGCGGGCGACTGGTGCACGATCGACAAGATCCCGCAGCCCCCGGCGGAAGTACTCCAGGCCGCGGGCAACCCCAAGCTCCGCCCCGCCGGAATGCGCCCGCTGGGCATGGTCGGTGCGGTACTCGGCGCCCCTTTCATACCTGTCATCTCACTCTTCGAGCTTCTGGCCAGAATAGAAGCCGCGGTCATGCGCTCCCTTGACACCAAGGAAGAAAAGGAGCGATGGCAGGCCAAGAAGGAGGACGAAAAGCGCCGGGACGCCACCATCGCCCAACAAGGCCTCGACAAGGTCTTCGACGGGAACTGGAGCGCCGACGCAGGTCAGTTCCTGCTGCGCTGGTACGACCATTCCACCCACCACCAGCGACTGCTGCTGGCGACCCAGGAAGGGCTCGTCCTGGCGGCGCCGCCGCAGCGGGTCAGCGTGGGGCGGGAGAAGCACACGCAGATCGTCGCCCGCATCCCCGCCACCGAGGCGACCCTCGTCGACCCGTTCTCCGGGGAGTTCGAGACGAGAGCGCTGCTGATCCGCTTCCGTGACGGATCCTGGCTGCGGGTCGAGACGGAGGAACTCCGTAGCGAACTCCACATGTACGCGCTCCGGCATCCCCTCCCGGGCGGACACCTCCCGGACGGATCCCTCCCCGACAACTGACGTGGCCAGGACCGGAACCAGAACCGGAGCCGGAGCCGGGACCGGGACGAAGACCGGGCGCCGCCCGGTGCGTTCACAGCATGCGCGCTGTCGCACCAGGCGAGCGCCCCACAAACCGTCGCGTGTCAGCTGCCGTCACGTGCCAGTTGTCGTCGCGTGCCGGCTGCCGTCGCCGTCGGCTACCGCTTCGCCGACTTGGCCAGCTCCTCGTCGATCTGCTCGAACTTGTCCGCGGCCATGGTCAGGTAGTCACCCATGCCGTCCAGACCGTCCAGGGTGTCCTTCGCGCCGCGCGTGAACTCCTCGAAGTTCTCGTCGAATGCCTTCGACGAACTCTTCGTGACGTAGCCGGACTCGACCAGGTTCGCGATGTACTTGCGCAGGCCGTCCAGCTTCTCCTGGAGCTTTTCCTTCTCCTTCACGACATGCTTGGCCGCATCCCGCATGTCCTGATATGTGACGTCAAGGTCCTTGGCCATGAAGCCGCTCCCTCGTGAAGTGCCGCAGGGCCAACCCCCGTGGCTTCCCTGTTCCAACCGACTGAGGCAGCAGCTTACGGGTGTGGCGCGAGTGGCGACATCTCGGTTCTGGAACAAGGCGGATCAACGACAGGCCAACACCGTTCCGTCACCAATTCACCATAGGGAAGGGCCTGGTCCGCACCCGTTGCCCTTCTGTCACACCGAGCGGATATCGTCGCTTCCTACGGTGGCCTGCGTTGCGGAAGCGGCCACGGGGGCCGTTGGGGAGGACAACCGTGCGCCTGACTCTGACCGTCGTCGATCCGTTCGGCGGGGGCACCGCCGACGTCGTGCTCGACGCGGATCCCGAGTCCACCGTCGGGGACATCGCCCAGGAACTGGCCAAGCAGGTCGGCCACAGCGGCGCCCAGATCATCCCCCTCGGGCATCACGGACAGGTGCCCGCCAACAACTCCCCCCTTGTCTATGTCGATGGGTACGCCGTCGATCCGGCCGCCAATGTCGCCGGGTCGCCGTTGCGCGAAGGGGCCGTCGTCAGTCTGCAGGATCCCGCCGGCTGCCTGCCCGGCGAGCCGACCGGGCTCGTCGAGCTGCGGGTCGTCGGCGGACCCGTCGCCGGGTTCGTGCACCGGCTCGGGGTCGGGCGGTACGACATCGGCAGCGGGCCCGCCTCCTACCTCAGGATCGACGATCCCGAGGTCGACGCCCGCGCCCTCACGTTGTCAGTTGCAACCGATGGCACCTGCCAGGTCGCCGTCCACGGGGACAAGGAGAGCGTCACTCTCGACGGCAAGGCGATCGCCGACACCGAAGGGGACTCCTGGCCCCTCGGCGGGCAGATCTCCATCGGCAACTCCCTTGTCGAACTCGCCCGTTACACCCCGCCCAACGCCGCCCTCAAGTGGTCCGAAGACGGCGTCGGCCTCGACTACAACCGGCCGCCCCGCCTGCGCTCCCCCGACCGCCAGACCAAGTTCCGGCTGCCGTCGCCGCCGCGCGACTTCGAGGCCCGGCCGCTGCCCTGGCTGATGGCGCTCACCCCGCTCGTGGGCGCGATCGTGGCCGTGGCGATCTTCGGGCGCTGGTACTACCTGATCATGGCGGGCCTCAGCCCGATCATGCTCTTCGCCAACTACTTCATGGACAAGAAGCACGGGCGCAAGTCCCATGCCAAGCAGGTCAAGGAGTACAAGGAGCAGAAGGCGCGGATCGAGAAGGACGCCCAGGACGCCCTGCTGGCGGAGCGGCAGGACCGGCGGCACGCCATTCCCGACCCGGCCACCGTCCTCTCCCTCGGCACCGGGCCCCGTACGCGGCTGTGGGAGCGGCGGCGTACCGACCGCGACCATCTCCTACTGCGCGTCGGGACCGGGCAGTTGCCCTCCGAGGTCGTCCTCGACGACCCCGAGCAGGACGAGCACCGGCGCCAGGTGACCTGGAAGATCGAGGACGCGCCCGTCGCGCTGTCCCTGCGGTCGCTCGGGGTGATCGGCATGGCCGGGCCCGGCGATTCCGCCCGTGCGCTCGGGCGGTGGGCCATCGCCCAGACCGCCGCGCTCCAGAGCCCCATGGACGTGCAGTTCTATGTGCTGAGCGAGAGTACGGCGCAGGAGAGCTGGGACTGGGTGAGGTGGCTGCCGCACACTCGGCCGTCCGGCGGGCAGGACGTCAACGTCCTCATCGGGACCGACGCCGAGACCGTCGGCGCGCGGATCGGTGAGCTGACGCAGATCCTCGACGCGCGCAAGAAGGCCCTTGAGCAGAACAAGGGGCAGCGGGCGTCGTTCAGCGACCCGGACATCGTCGTCGTATGGGACGGGTCTCGGCGGCTGCGGTCGCTGCCCGGTGTGGTGAAGCTGCTGCGCGAGGGGCCGGACGTGGCGATGTACGCCCTCTGCCTCGACGCCGAGGAGCGGTTCCTGCCCGGTGAGTGCCAGGCCTTCGTCGTCGCCGAGCCCAAGGCCGAGGAACACGCCGACCCGGCGTACCAGACACAGCAGGCCCAGCAGACTCCGTCCCAACCGCAGGCTGTCGCGGGCGGGTTCCCCTCCTTCCACGCCTGGCACAACGCCGGTGCCGAGACCGATCAGCGCGCCCGGACCGACAAGCTGCGGCTGCGCGTCGAGGAGGAGAGCGCGGAGCGACTGGCCGACGTACGGCCCGACTTCGTCTCCGCCGCCTGGTGTCTGCGGCTGGCCCGTTCCCTCTCCGCGCTCCGCGACATCAGCGGCGAGACCGAGGACTCGGCACTGCCCGGCGCCAGTCGGCTGCTGGACGTACTGCAGTTGGAGCCGCCGACGCCCGACGCGATCTCCGCGCGCTGGCGGATGGGCGGGCAGTCGACGATGGCGGTCATCGGGGAGTCGTACGACGGTCCCTTCGGCATCGACATCCGCAAGGACGGGCCGCACGGACTCATCGCGGGTACGACCGGTTCCGGCAAGTCGGAGCTGCTGCAGACGATCGTGGCCGCGCTGGCCGTCGCCAACACCCCCGAGAACATGACGTTCGTGCTGGTGGACTACAAGGGCGGCGCCGCCTTCAAGGACTGTGTCCATCTCCCGCACACCGTCGGCATGGTGACCGACCTCGACGCCCATCTCGTCGAACGCGCCCTGGAATCCCTCGGCGCCGAACTCCACCGCCGCGAGCACATCCTGGCCGCGGCCGACGCCAAGGACATCGAGGACTACCAGGACCTGGTGCGCAGGGACCCCTCCCACGCGCCCGTGCCCCGACTCCTCATCGTCATCGACGAGTTCGCCTCGATGGTGCGTGACCTGCCCGACTTCGTCACGGGTCTCGTCAACATCGCCCAGCGAGGCCGTTCCCTCGGCATCCACCTGCTGCTGGCCACCCAGCGACCGTCGGGTGTCGTGTCGCCGGAGATCCGCGCCAACACCAACCTCCGTATCGCGCTGCGAGTGACGGACGGCGGTGAGTCGTCGGATGTCATCGACTCACCGGAAGCCGGGCACATCTCCAAGAACACGCCCGGCCGCGCGTACGTCCGCCTCGGCCACGCCTCCCTGGTCCCCTTCCAGTCCGGACGCGTCGGTGGACGCCGCCCCGGCGCGGCGGACCCCGCCGTCCTGATGCCCTGGTCGGGGCCGCTGGCCTGGGAGGACCTGGGCCGGGCCGCGCTGAGGAAGCCCAAGGTCGAGGCGCGGGAGGAAGAGGAGATCACCGACCTCAAGGTGCTCGTCGACGCCGTGCGCGACGCCAACCGGTCGCTCGGTATCCCGCCCCAGCACAGCCCCTGGCTGCCCGCGCTCTCCGAGACGCTCCTGCTCGACGAGATCGAGGTCCCGGCCTTCGCCGACCACGGCACGGGCAAACTCGCGCCGGTCCCGTACGGCATCGAGGACCTGCCGGCCGCCCAGGCCCGCCGCCCGGTCGTCATCGACTTCGCCACCTTCGGCCATCTGATGATCGGCGGCGCCCCGCGCAGCGGTCGTTCGCAGATTCTCCGTACGATCGCTGCCTCCCTGGCCCGTACGCACTCCGCCGCCGACGTCCACCTGTACGGCATCGACTGCGGCAACGGCGCGCTCAACGCGCTGACGCGGCTGCCGCACTGCGGGGCTGTCGTCAGCCGGAACCAGACGGAGCGGGTGATCCGGCTGGTCAACCGGCTGAAGGGGGAAATGGGGCGCAGGCAGGACCTGTTGGCGGAGAAGGGGTTCGCGGACATCGGCGAGCAGCGGGCCGCGTCGGCGGAGCAGGAGCGACTGCCGCACGTCGTAGTGCTGTTGGACCGCTGGGAGGGCTGGGTCCCGACCCTCGGCGAGGTGGACCACGGTTCGCTGACCGACGAGTTGACGACGATGATGCGTGAGGGCGCGAGCGTAGGCATCCACCTGGTCCTGACCGGTGACCGCACCCTCCTCGTCGGCAGGATCGCGACGCTCACCGAGGACAAGTACGGGCTGCGGCTCGCCGATCGCAGCGACTTCTCGACGCTGGGCATTCCGCACCGGAAGGTCCCGGAGGAGATCCCGCCGGGCCGTGGCTACAAGAACGAGTCCGGCATCGAGACGCAGTTCGCGCTGCTTGCGGAGGACACGACCGGGCAGGGGCAGGCGGCGGCGATCACTGCGATCGGCGAGGCGGCTGCGGCCCGGGACGCCCAACTCCCGCGCTCCCGGCGCCCGTTCCGCGTCGACAGCCTCCCCTCCCGGATCTCGTTCACGGACGCGTGGGGGATGCGCGACCCGGAGACGTCCGGCTCCCGCCTCTGGGGCCTGGTCGGCATCGGCGGCGACGACATCACGGGCTTCGGCCCCGACCTCGCGACGGGCGTACCGACGTTCGTCGTCGCGGGACCGGCGAAGTCGGGCCGTTCGACGGTGCTGATGAACTTCGCGCAGTCGTATCTGTCCCAGGGCGTACGACTGGTCATCGCGGCCCCACGCCAGTCGCCGCTGCGCCAACTGGAGGGCGCGGAAGGGGTGTTGAAGCTGTACACCGGCGACGACATCGACGAGGACGACTTCGAGGAGATCATCGACCAGGCGTCCCTGGAGGAGCCGATCGTCGTCCTGATCGACGACGGGGAGATCCTGGAGGACTGCGACGCGGCAAGCCAGATGAAGAAGATCGTGTCGCGGGGGGCGGAGCGGGGGCTCGGGCTGGTCATCGCTGGTGACGAGGAGGATGTCTGCAGCGGGTTCAGTGGGTGGCAGGTCGACGCGAAGAAGGGGAGGCGGGGGGTTCTGCTGTCCCCGCAGGAGTCTTCGAGCGGGGATCTGATCGGGGTGCGCATCAACCGGAGCATGGTGGGTGGGCAGGTCGCGCCCGGCAAGGGGATGTTGCATCTGGGGGACGGGGAGTTGCGGACGGTCGTCATTCCGGGCTGAGTGGGGGGGTGGGGGGCGGTCGGATTTTCGCCCCCGCCGCCCCTACCCGTCCCATCCCCGGGGGC
>NZ_PJME01000073.1 GCF_002954775.1 Streptomyces geranii | reverse complement strand
CGGACGGGCTGGGGGTGTCGGGCCTGAGTGGGAAAGCACGCGCTTGGCCTTGAACGCCTGGCAGGCTGAGGTGCCCCGACCCGTGCTGAAGCGGCAGTAAGGGCGGGTGGGTGGGAAAGCAGGGCTGTGCTGGAGTGGCCTCGCTTCTCGCGCGCCGGGTGGGCCAGGACACCCAGCCTGTCCGGCGTTTGAGGACGAGGCCGTTCAGGCCGACAGCGGGGGTCTGGGGGCGGCAGCCCCCAGGAGCGGCGACATCAGCCAACGGTCACGGTCAAGACAACGGTGCACGAACACAGGGCGGCGCCGCTCAGCTTCCGCAGGTACAGTGCGGAGATCAGCAGACCGCATGGTGAGGCCCGCACGTGTTGACGCAGACCACCTCCCGGGTGCTCGAACCGGGCGACCTGGACGCCGCACTCGCTGTCCTCGGCCGCGAGCCGGTCGCGAACGCCTTCGTGACCTCCCGTGTCCAGATCGCGGGCCTCGACCCCTGGCGCCTCGGCGGCGAGATGTGGGGCTGGTACGAGGATGGCATGCTCACCAGCCTCTGCTACGCCGGCGCCAACCTCGTCCCGATCTGCGCCACCCCCCGCGCCGTACGCGCCTTCGCGGACCGCGCCCGACGAGCCGGCCGCCGCTGCTCCTCCATCGTCGGCCCCGCCGAGGCCACCACCCAGCTGTGGCGGCTGCTCGAACCGAGCTGGGGCCCCGCCCGCGAGGTCCGCCGCCACCAGCCCCTCATGGTCACCGACCGGCTCCCCGACCCCTCCGTCATCGCCCCGGACCCGTACGTCCGCCGCGTCCGCAAGGACGAGATGGAGACGATCATGCCCGCGTGCGTGGCGATGTTCACCGAGGAAGTCGGAATCTCGCCGCTCGCGGGCGACGGCGGCCTCCTCTACCAGGCCCGCGTCGCCGAACTGGTCGCCTCCGGCCGCTCCTTCGCCCGCCTCGACGAACACGGCAGGGTCGCCTTCAAGGCCGAGATCGGCGCCGCGACCACACAGGCCTGCCAGATCCAGGGCGTCTGGGTGGCCCCCGAATACCGGGGCCAGGGCCTCGCCGCCCCCGGCATGGCCGCCGTACTGCGCTACGCCCTCGCGGATGTCGCCCCCGTGGTCAGCCTCTACGTGAACGACTTCAACACCCCCGCCCGCAGGACGTATCTCAGGGTGGGCTTCCAGGAAGTCGGCGCGTTCATGAGCGTCCTGTTCTGAAGCGACCCACACAGACCGGACACAGACCGGACACAGGCCGGACAGTGACCGGACAGCGGCCGGACGGCGACACGACTCTTTCGAACAGCACCCTGCGCACCCCCTGTAGTCTCCCGACATGCCGCGCTTCCCCGGTCATGGCCGCCACCACTCCCGCCCCCACGACGTGGTCGTCGGCCCCCTCGACCTCGCCGCCCGGGTCGACGAGGCGCTCGCCGTCCAGGCCGTGGCGTTCGGACTCGGCGCCGACGAGGTCGCCGTACGCAGACAGATCGTGCTGCGGCACCTGACCTACCCCGGCGCCCGCGCACTCGGCGCGACCACCCCCGACGGACGGCTCGCCGGCTTCGTCTACGGCATGCCCAATGACCGTACGCACTGGTGGTCCACCGTTGTGGAGCCGTATCTGCGCAGACAGGGCCACGACGGCTGGCTCGACGACACCTTCGTCATCACCGAACTACACGTCCACCCCAGCTTCCAGAACATCGGCGTCGGCCGCGCCCTGATCACCGCCATCACCGACTCCGCCGCCGAACCCCGCTCGATCCTCTCCGCGATCGACACCGACAGCCCGGCCCGCGGCCTCTACCACTCCCTCGGCTACGAGGACCTGGCCCGCCAGGTCCTCTTCCCCAGCGCCCCGAAGCCGTACGCGGTGATGGGCGCCCCCCTGCCACTCCGCCGCCGTTAGCCGATTTCCACCGTCCCGCACCCCCCGGCTAACCTCCTGCCATCACCCTTACGCAGCAGGAGTCGAGAATCATGGCCCAGGCCCAGGTCCAGCGCATGTCCCGTTTGATGGTCAAGACACTGCGTGACGACCCGGCCGACGCCGAGGTGCTCAGCCACAAGCTGCTGGTCAGGGCCGGATACGTACGCCGTACCGCCGCCGGACTCTGGTCCTGGCTGCCGCTCGGCAAGAAGGTTCTCGCCAATGTGGAGCGGGTCGTCCGCGAGGAGATGGACGCCATCGGCGCCCAGGAGGTCACCCTCCCCGCGCTGCTGCCGAGGGAACCGTACGAGGCGACCGGCCGTTGGGAGGAGTACGGCCCCGAGCTGTTCCGGCTCAACGACCGCAAGGGCGGCGACTACCTCCTCGGCCCGACCCACGAGGAGATCTTCACCCTCCTGGTCAAGGACCAGTGCACGTCCTACAAGGACCTGCCCGTGATCCTCTACCAGATCCAGAACAAGTACCGCGACGAGGCCCGCCCGCGCGCCGGCATCCTGCGGGGCCGTGAGTTCCTGATGAAGGACTCGTACTCCTTCGACACGGAGGACGAGGGCCTGGCCCAGTCGTACGCCCTGCACCGCGAGGCGTACCAGAAGATCTTCGCGCGTCTCGGCCTCGACTACCGCATCTGCGCCGCCACCGCGGGCGCCATGGGCGGCTCCAAGTCCGAGGAGTTCCTCGCCCCGGCCGCCGCCGGCGAGGACACCTTCGCCGACTGCCCCAATTGCGACTACGCCGCCAACACCGAGGCGATCACGTACGCGCTCCAGCCGGTCGACGGCTCGGCCGTCCCCGCCCTCGAAGAGATCCCCACCCCCGACACCCCGACCATCGAGACCCTCGCCGCGTATCTTGAGGTCCCCGCCTCCGCCACCCTCAAGAACCTCCTGATCAAGGTGGACGGCGAGATCGTCGCGATCGGCGTCCCCGGCGACCGCGAGGTCGACCTGGGCAAGGTCGAGGCGCACTTCGCGCCGGCCGCCGTCGAACTCGTCACCGCCGAGGACTTCACCGGCCGGGACGACCTCGTACGCGGCTACGTCGGCCCGCAGGGCCTGGAGAAGGTCCGCTACCTCGCCGACCCGCGCATCGCCCCCGGCACCGCCTGGATCACCGGCGCCAACCAGCCGGGCGTGCACGCCAAGAACGTCGTCGTCGGCCGCGACTTCGAGGTCGACGAGTACGTCGACTCCGTGGTCGTCCAGGAGGGCGACCCCTGCCCCGCCTGCGGCACCGGCCTCAAGCTGGACCGTGCCATCGAGATCGGCCACATCTTCCAGCTCGGCCGCAAGTACGCCGACGCCCTCAGCCTCGACGTCCTCGGCCAGCAGGGCAAGCCGGTCCGCGTGACCATGGGCTCGTACGGCATCGGCGTCTCCCGCGCGGTCGCCGCCCTCGCCGAGCAGCACGCCGACGAGCAGGGCCTGTGCTGGCCCAAGGAGATCGCCCCGGCCGACGTCCACGTCGTCGCGGCGGGCAAGGCCCTCCAGATCGAACTGGCCCTCGACGTCTCCGACAAGCTGGCCGCCGCCGGTGCCCGCGTCCTGGTCGACGACCGCGCCGGTGTCTCCCCGGGCGTCAAGTTCACGGACGCCGAGCTGATCGGCGTACCGAAGATCCTGGTGGCGGGCCGCCGTTCGGCCGAGGGCGTCCTGGAACTGAAGGACCGTCGGACGGGTGAGCGCGAGGAACTGACGGTCGATGAGGCGATCGCCCGGCTGACCGGTACCGCCTGATTATTTAAATCCCGCTCTCAGAGAGTTCTCGGGAGGCGTATGGGCGCCTCACAGACTTCTCTCAGGTCGGTCCCCGAACGTAGGGCGTGACACAGAGTCACGTCCTACGGAGGGGAACGGCCATGACGAGCAGGGAGCGGGAGCGGAGAGCCGCGGCGGCGGTGCGCAGGGGAGTGCGGCGTACGGCGGCCGTGGCGGCGGCGGTCTCACTGGCCGCGGCGGCCGGGGTGTTCGCCCTCGTCGGCACGATGGAGTCGGACGCGACGACGACCGCGAGCAGCAGCTCGGACTCGACGTCCAGTTCGAGTACCAGCACCACCGACAGCAGTACGGACACCAGCACCGAGACCGGTACCGACAGCGGTACGGACACGTCCTCCTCGTCGACGGACTCGTCGGCCTCGGACAGCTCGTCCACCGATTCCTCCTCGTCCAGCGACCTCCAGTCCTCCTCGGACGACCTGACCTCCTCCGACTCCAGCGGCTCCACCGACGCCACCTCGGGGGCGTCGTGATGACGACCGCAGTCCGCCCCACGGCCGCCGCCGACTGGCGTGCCCTCGGTACCAGCGTCCGGCTCGTCACCACCGACCCGGCCCTGCTGGACACCTGCAACCTGCTCCTGGCCCGCCAGTTGGCCGAGGTCGACGCCACCTGCAGCCGGTTCCGCGCCGACTCCGAACTCGCCGCCCTGGACGGCAGCGAGGGCCGCCCGACCCGGGTCAGCCCGCTGCTCGCCGAGGCGCTGGCGGTGGCCCTGCGCGCCGCCGAGGCGACCGACGGAGCCGTCGACCCGACGGTCGGCTCGGCACTGGAAGCCCTCGGCTACGACCGCGACTTCACCCTCGTCCAGGAGGACGACCGCCCGGCCCGGCTCACCGTCCGGCGCGTCCCCGGCTGGCGCCGGATCCACCTGGACCGGGGGACCGGCACGGTGACCGTCCCGTCCGGCATCCACCTCGACCTGGGCGCCACCGCCAAGGCCTGGGCCGCCGACCGGGCAGCGCGCACGCTGGCCGAGGCCGCAGGCTGCGGAGTCCTGGTGAGCCTCGGCGGCGACACGGCGGTCGCCGGTGAGCCCCCGGCGGGCGGCTGGCGCATCCGCGTCCAGGACATCACCGGCGCGGTGGACGAGGCGCCCACGCAGGGCCCGTACGCCACGATCGGCCTGCACAGCGGCGGCCTCGCCACCTCCGGCACGGCCGCCCGCCACTGGCGCCGGGGCGAGCACACCCTCCACCACATCATCGACCCGGCCACGGGCCTCCCCGCCCGTACCCCCTGGCGCACGGTCTCGGTGGCGGCGGCCAACTGCGCCGACGCCAACGCGGCGAGCACGGCGGCCCTGGTGAAGGGCAGGGGCGCGGAACGCTGGCTGACCGGGCTCGGCCTCCCCGCCCGGCTGGTGACGACGGACGGCACGGTAGTGACCACCCCGGGCTGGCCCACCACGGCCCCCGTCCACCCGGAGGCGACCCCATGACCTCCGAGACCCTCTGGTACGCGAACCGCGCCACCGGCGCCGTATGCCTGATCCTCTTCACGGTCGTCGTCCTGCTCGGCATCGCGGTCCGTCTGCGGACGAAGATCCCCGGCCTGCCCAGATTCGGCACGGTCTCCCTCCACCGCACCCTCTCCCTCTCCGCCACCGTCTTCCTCGTGCTCCACATAGCCGCCGCCGTGATCGACGGCTATGTCGACATCACGCTCCTCGACGCGGTCGTCCCCTTCGTCTCCGACTACCAGCCCCTCTGGCTCGGCCTCGGCACGGTCGCCTTCGACCTGATGCTCGCGGTGCTGGTCACCAGCCTCCTGCGGGCCCGCCTCGGCCACCGCACCTGGCGTGCCGTGCACTGGCTCGCGTACGCCTCCTGGCCGATCGCGCTCGTCCACGGCATCGGCATCGGCACGGACACCGGCGCCGACTGGATGACCTGGCTGACCGTGTCCTGTGTCGCGGCCGTCCTGGCAGCCTTCGGCATCCGCACGGCCCACGCGGCACGAGCCGCCCGCCGGACCCCGACTGCCCTGCTCCGCACCCCGGAACGCCCGCTCGAAGGGGCCCGCTCATGACCACCACATACGCCGACGTCCTGATGCCGCCCCGCCTCCTCGCCCCCGGCGGCGCCCCGGCCGACTTCAGCACGCACGAGCAGCGGTACGGGCCGGTCTCGTACGGCGATCCGGCCCAACTCCTGGAAACGGTCGCCCAGTCGGGCCTCACCGGCCGAGGCGGAGCCGCCTTCGCCACCTACCGCAAACTCGTCTCCGTGGCCGACGCGGGCCGCCGCACGGGCCGAGCCCCGGTGGTCGTCGCCAACGGCGCCGAGGGAGAGCCCGCGAGCCGGAAGGACAAGACCCTCCTCCACCTCTCGCCCCATCTCGTCCTGGACGGACTCCAGTTGGCGGCCGAGGCGGTCGGCGCGGGGGAGGCCTACCTCGCGGTGGAGGCGGGCGGCAGCTACCTGGAGGCAGCCCTCGCCGAGCGCCGCCGCGACCCCCTGTCCGTCAAGGTGGTCCGCGTCCCCAGACGGTTCCTGTCCGGCCAGTCCTCCGCCCTCACCTCGTACGTCTCCGGCGGCCCCGCCCTCCCGCAGTACCAGCGTCCGCCCGTGCGAGAGCGCGGAGTTCACCGGGCCCCGACCCTCGTCCAGAACGTCGAGACCCTGGCCCACCTCGCACTGATCGCCCGCTACGGCGCCGACTGGTTCCGGGCGGCCGGCACCCCCTCGGAACCCGGCAGCGCGCTGTGCACCGTTCATGTGCCCGGGCGTGAAGTCCGCGTGGTCGAGGCCCCGTTCGGCATGCGGCTCGGCAGACTGCTGCCGCTGGGCCCCACGGGGGCGGTCCTGATCGGCGGCTACCACGGCACCTGGATCCCGGCCGCCGAGGCAGCCCAACTCCCGCTGACCACCGCCTACTTGGGCGCCGGCGTCCTCGCCTCGCTGCCCGCCGACCACTGCGGCCTCGCCGAAACGGCCCGCGTCCTGCGGTACTTGGCCCTGCAGTCGGCCGGCCAGTGCGGCCCCTGCCTCAACGGACTGCCCCGCATCGCCACCGCCTTCCAGACCCTGGCCACTCCGGGCCCGCAGGGCACGACCCGCACGGACATAGCCCGCTGGTCGGGCCTGGTGGAGGGCAGAGGCGCCTGCCACCACCCCGACGGCACGACCCGCCTGGTCCGCTCGGCCCTGACGACCTTCACCACCGAACTGGACGCCCACGCGGCAGGTTTCTGCACGGCGACAGTCCGGACACCCCTGCTGCCAGTCCCCGACGACCGGAGCTGACATGACTCAAGAGACGACAGCAATCGACATCGACTGGACGGCATGCCAGGCCCACGGCCTGTGCGCAGAACTACTTCCCGAGCACATTGCGTTGGACGAATGGGGCTACCCACTCGTGGACGGCACCCCGATCCCCACCCGCACAGTCAAACGAGCCCGCAGAGCAGCAGCCGACTGCCCCGTCCTAGCTCTCAAACTGACGACGAGATGACCCACCCAGGGGCGCGGGGAACTGCGCGACCAGCCACGATGCTCCCGCAGCCGAAATCGAACCGGAGAACCTCAAAGCTCAAAGCCACCCAGCAAACTCCAGCAACAACTCACCATCCCGAGCCCGCCCCACCCGCAAAGCCCGAACCCCCGACTCCACAGCCCGGAACAACGTCCACCCCCGCAACCGCTCCTGATCCACATCCAGCGACTCAGCCAACCGCTTCACCCGCCGCCGAGTAATAGCCGCCCCCGAAGACGAAGCGATCAGATCCTCCACCCGATCCCGAACCAACCGAGCCAGATCGAACGCACACTCCCCGACCACCGGATCAGGCCCCACCGCCAACCACGGCACCCGCTCCGCGGCCAACACCTTGCTCTGCCGAAACGTCCCATGCAGCAACCGCACCTCGGGCGGCGCGACCAACAACTCCTCACGAGCCGCCAGCGCCGCGGCGACCAGCGGCGCCACCCCCGCATCCGCCCCCGCACTCGCCGCCATCGCCTCGGCCTGCCGCCCGGTCCGCGAGGCCACCGTCTCGAACACCGCCTCCGAACCCGCGGGCGGCTCGACCCACAGCCGCCGCAAGGTCCCGGCCGCCTCCAGCAACGCCTTCGCCTCCGGCAACGACCGCACGGACACATCGGGATGCAGCCGCTCAAGCAACAGAGCACCGTCCCCGACGGACCCGGCGGACGGCTCAAGCAACTGCACCGCCCCCGCCCCACCCCAGTGCGCCAGCGCGACCCGCTCACTCTCCGGCCGGGCCCGGGGCGGCGCGAGCTTCAGGACGGCGGGCGTACCGTCCGCCCGCCGCACCAGCACCACCAGACTGCTGCGCCCACCCGGAACCTGCACCCGCTCCACGGTCAACACGCGTAGATCCACGGCCTGTTGAGCCGCCGCGGGCACCCGCGCGAGCCAGTCGTCACCGTCCGGTGCCGTCTCGCCGAGCGCCCTCACCAGTCGGGGCGGCGGTGCGAATGCCATGCGCGGGTCGGTTCCTTCCAGTACGCGGTACGCGGTGTGCCGTATGCCGTATGCCGTGCGGCTACGCGGTAGGTGTCGCCGACGGTGTGCCCGTCCGCTCGGCGAGCCCAGGGAAGGGTACGCTCCCGCCCCGCCACCGCACCGCCCGCACCGCGGCCTCCCGCAACCCCTCGGCGCCCGTCCCGCGCCGCTCGCCCTCGGCCGCCCGGACCAGGTCGGAGTACACCCCGGCGACCCGCTCCTCCAGCTCGGCGGCGAGCCGGACGGCGGCGTCCGAGTCGGTCACCGGGAACGGCAGGGCGTATCCGGCCGCCGCCGCCACCGGCGTACCCCCGAGGGCCCGCACGGCCCGCGCCAGCTCGTCGCGCCGGGCCCGATGGGCGTCGTACGCGGATCGCGCCTCGCTCCGGCGGGCCTCGCCGATCAGCCCGCCGACGACCCCGTACCCGTACACCGCCGCGTGCTCGGCGCTCAGGGCGGCCTGGAGAGCCGTCAGCTCACCGGTCTCCTGCTCGGACCGCTCCGCCTTGCCCGCCTTGCTCGTCTTCGCCCCGCTCACTTCGCGCCCTCCGTCAGCAGATACACATGCGCGGCCCCGGCAGCCGCCACCGAGGCCAGCAGCCGCGCCAGCTCACCCGGTACGTCGAGGAGTGCCTTCGTACGCCGGTCCACCAGGGCCCGCTCGGCGGCGGCGAGCCCGGCGAGCGTGTCCCGCTCGCTCGGCGGCGCCGTCGAGGCCGAGGCCGATGCCGGGGCCGACGGTGCAGGCGACGCGGAGGTGGGAGTGGGCGTCGGCGTCGGCTCTGCGCCCCCGAACGCCTCCGCGTGCCGTACCGCCTCCGCCCGAAGCTCCGCCAGCCGCTCCGCCAGCACCGGGAACGACGCGATCGCCGCGTCGTACTGCTGTACGAGCCCGATGCTGTCGCGGGCCGCACGCGCGCGTGTGCGTTCGGCGACCGACGGGCTGCCGGCGCTCGTGGCCGTGGTGTCGGGCTCGGTGGTGCAGCCCACGAGCAGGGCGGCGCCCGCGGCCGAGGCGAGCAGGGTCCTTCTGCGCGGACCCGGAGAGGCTCCCAGCGGGGTGCGCGACGGTGGGGGGAACGGCACGGCAGACGTCCTCGGAGGGCTCGTACGAACGGGAGACCGCGGAATGCGACGGAAGGGCAGCACGCCCGTGATCACCGTACCCGCGCCCCGGCCCACCGCCCCACACCGGCGCAGCCCGGCGACCGACGGCGTTCCGGTGGACGGCAACACCCCCTGGGACCGGATACCCTTTGACCTGACACGCGACCTACCCACAACAGCACACGCGGCCGAGGAGTCACCCGGATGAGCACCACCCAGAGCGAGAGGCTTCGAGAGCTCCTGGAGCCGCTCGTCAGCTCGCAGGGTCTCGATCTCGAAGAGATCGCAGTGGAGTCCGTCGGGCGCAAGAGAGTGCTGCGGGTCGTCGTCGATTCCGACGACGGAGCCGATCTGGACGCCATCGCCGATGTGAGCCGCGCGCTCTCGGCGAAGCTCGACGAGACGGACGCGATGGGCGTGGGGGAGTACACCCTGGAGGTCGGCACCCCCGGCGCCGAGCGCGAACTCACCGAGCACCGGCACTACGTACGCGCCGTCGAGCGGCTGGTGAGGTTCCAGCTCACCGAGGGCGGCGGCGAGGTGGTCGCCCGGATCCTGACCGTGGACGACGAGGGCCTTGACCTCGAAGTGCCGGGCGTGAAGGGCCGCAAGGCCACCGCCCGCCGCCTCGCCTTCGGCGACATCGACAAGGCCCGCGTCCAGGTCGAGTTCAACCGCAAGGACAAGAACGAGAAGGAAGAGGAGGCGTAGCCGTGGACATCGACATGAGTGCCCTGCGGGGCTTGGTGCGGGAGAAGGAGATCTCCTTCGACCTGCTGGTCGGCGCGATCGAGTCGGCCCTCCTCATCGCCTACCACCGCACCGAGGGAAGCCGCCGCCACGCGCGCGTGAAGCTCGACCGGGAGACCGGTCATGTGACCGTGTGGGCGAAGGAGGACCCCCAGGAGCTGGAGGAGGGGCAGGAGGCACGCGAGTTCGACGACACCCCGTCGGACTTCGGCCGGATCGCCGCCACCACCGCCAAGCAGGTCATCCTGCAGCGCCTGCGGGACGCCGAGGACGACGCGACCCTCGGCGAGTACGCGGGCCGCGAGGGCGACATCGTCACCGGTGTCGTCCAGCAGGGCCGCGACCCGAAGAACGTGCTGGTGGACATCGGCAAGCTGGAGGCCATCCTGCCGGTGCAGGAGCAGGTCCCCGGCGAGACCTACACGCACGGGCTGCGGCTGCGCTCGTACGTCGTACGAGTGGCGAAGGGCGTGCGCGGTCCGTCCGTCACCCTCTCGCGCACGCACCCCAACCTGGTGAAGAAGCTCTTCGCGCTGGAGGTGCCCGAGATCGCCGACGGTTCCGTCGAGATCGCGGCCATCGCGCGTGAGGCGGGTCACCGCACGAAGATCGCCGTCCGGTCGACGCGCAGCGGGCTGAACGCCAAGGGGGCCTGCATCGGCCCCATGGGCGGCCGGGTGCGCAATGTCATGGCCGAGTTGAACGGTGAGAAGATCGACATCGTCGACTGGTCCGACGACCCGGCCGACATGGTGGCGAACGCGCTCTCCCCGGCCCGGGTCAACAAGGTCGAGGTCGTCGACCTGGCGGCCCGCTCCGCGCGCGTGATCGTCCCCGACTACCAGCTGTCGCTGGCGATCGGCAAGGAGGGCCAGAACGCCCGCCTCGCCGCCCGTCTCACCGGCTGGCGCATCGACATCCGCCCGGACACCGAGCAGCCGTCCGAGCGCCCCGCCGAGCAGCAGCGGGACCGGTGAGGGAATAGATCCAGGCCGCAGGTGGCTGAGATCACGACAGTTCCTTGCGCGGCAACTGTTCGATCCTCATCTCGAAGGAGTGAGGTCCGTACGGGGAGGTAGACTTAGGAGTGTCTGGCCGGACGCGTGCCCGCGCATGCCCTGAACGCACCTGTGTGGGGTGTCGGGAGCGAGCGGCCAAGAAGGAACTGCTGCGCATCGTGGCGGTCGAGGGTGAATGCGCCCCCGATGATCGCGGTACGCTGCCCGGCCGGGGTGCGTATGTGCACCCCGCCCTGGTCTGTCTCGACCTGGCGGTACGTCGCCGGGCGTTCGTCAGGGCACTGCGTGCCCCGGGAGCGCTCGACACGGCGGCGTTGCGCCGGTACGTCGAGCAGGCAACACCGTAAGACGCGTCGCACGGAACCCCCGTGCGGCCCTGGTACCCCCCGCGAGTTGGAAGTAGGTCGAGATTGCGATGAGCACTCGATGAGCACGCGATGAGTACGCCCATGAAGTAGCGACGGTCCGGCCGCAACCCGGACCTAAAAGGAGCGAAGTGGCTAAGGTCCGGGTATACGAACTCGCCAAGGAGTTCGGGGTTGAGAGCAAGGCCGTCATGGCCAAGCTCCAGGAACTCGGTGAATTCGTCCGATCGGCATCCTCGACGATCGAGGCGCCCGTTGTACGCAAGTTGACAGACGCCTTCCAGGGCGGGAGCAGCGCCAAGCCCGGCGCCCCCCGCAAGGCGGCTCCCAAGCCCGGCGCGCCCTCCCCGGCGCAGTCGGCCCGTCCGGCTGCCCCGAGGCCGCCGGCTCCCAAGCCCGCCGTGGCCGAGCGCCCCGCGGCGCCCGCCGCGCCGAGCGCGCCGGTCACCCCGGTGACGCCGGCCCCGCAGGGTTCACGTCCGACGCCGGGCCCCAAGCCCGCGCCGAAGCCGGCCCCCGCGGCGCCCACCACGCCGGAGTTCACGGCTCCGCCGTCGGCGCCGGTCACTCCGGCCGCCGCGCAGGCGCCGCGTCCCAGCACCGGCGCCCGTCCCGGCGCCCCGCGTCCCGCCGGCGCCCGTCCCTCGGGTCCCGGTCAGGACCGTGGCCAGGGTGGTCAGGACCGCGGCCAGAGCCGTGGCGAGCGTCCGGGCGCCCCGCGTCCGGGTGGCCAGGGCGCTCCGCGTCCCGGCGGCGCCCGTCCGTCCGGTCCGCGTCCGGGCAACAACCCCTTCACGTCCGGTGGTTCCACCGGCATGGCGCGTCCCCAGGCGCCCCGTCCGCAGGGCGCCCCGCGTCCCGGCGGCCAGGGTGGCCCCGGTGGCGCCCCCGGTTCCGGTGCTCCGCGTCCCCAGGGTGCGGGCGGCGGTCAGGGTGCTCCCCGTCCGCAGGGTGCGGGTGGCGGTCGTCCGAGCCCGGGCGGCATGCCCCGTCCGCAGGGTGGTCCCGGTGGCGCTCCGCGTCCCGGCGGCGGCCCCGGCGGTAACCGTCCCAACCCCGGCATGATGCCGCAGCGTCCCGCTGCGGGTACCCCGCGTCCCGGCGGTGGCCCCGGTGGCCGCGGTCCGGGTGCCGGTGGCGGTCGTCCGGGTGGTCCCGGCGGTGGCGGCGGCGGTCGTCCCGGAGGCGGCGGCGGCTTCGCCGGTCGTCCCGGTGGCGGCGGTGGCGGCTTCGCCGGTCGTCCGGCCGGTCCCGGCGGTGGCGGCGGCGGCGGTTTCGCCGGTCGTCCCGGTGGTCCCGGTGGCGGTGGCGGCGGTCGTCCCGGCTTCGGTGGCCGTCCCGGTGGTCCGGGTGGCCGTGGTGGCACGCAGGGCGCCTTCGGCCGTCCCGGTGGTCCCGCGCGTCGTGGCCGCAAGTCGAAGCGGCAGAGGCGCCAGGAGTACGAGGCCATGCAGGCCCCGTCGGTCGGCGGCGTGATGCTGCCGCGCGGCAACGGACAGTCCGTCCGCCTGTCGCGTGGTGCGTCCCTCACCGACTTCGCCGAGAAGATCGGCGCCAACCCGGCGTCGCTCGTCGGCGTGATGATGAACCTCGGCGAGATGGTCACTGCCACGCAGTCCGTCTCCGACGAGACGCTGAAGCTCCTCGCGGACGAGATGAACTTCGTCCTGGAGATCGTCAGCCCCGAGGAGGAGGACCGCGAGCTGCTCGAGTCCTTCGACATCGAGTTCGGCGAGGACGAGGGCGACGAGGACGACCTCGTGGTCCGTCCGCCGGTCGTGACCGTCATGGGTCACGTCGACCACGGCAAGACCCGCCTCCTCGACACCATCCGCAAGACGAACGTCGTCGCGGGCGAGGCCGGCGGTATCACGCAGCACATCGGTGCGTACCAGGTCGCGACCGAGGTCAACGGCGAAGAGCGTCGCATCACCTTCATCGACACCCCGGGTCACGAGGCGTTCACCGCCATGCGTGCCCGTGGTGCCAAGTCGACCGACATCGCGATCCTCGTGGTGGCGGCCAACGACGGTGTGATGCCCCAGACGATCGAGGCGCTGAACCACGCCAAGGCGGCCGACGTGCCGATCGTGGTCGCGGTCAACAAGATCGACGTCGAGGGCGCGGACCCGACCAAGGTCCGCGGTCAGCTGACCGAGTTCGGTCTGGTGGCCGAGGAGTACGGCGGCGACACGATGTTCGTCGACATCTCCGCCAAGCAGGGCCTCAACATCGAGGCCCTCCTGGAGGCCGTGGTCCTCACCGCGGACGCCTCGCTCGACCTGCGGGCCAACCCGGAGCAGGACGCGCAGGGCATCGCGATCGAGTCCCACCTCGACCGTGGCCGAGGTGCCGTCTCGACGGTCCTGGTCCAGCGCGGCACGCTGCGCATCGGCGACACCATGGTGGTCGGCGACGCGTACGGCCGAGTCCGGGCGATGCTCGACGACAACGGCAACAACGTCGAGGAAGCGGGTCCGTCGACCCCCGTCCTGGTCCTGGGTCTCACCAACGTCCCCGGCGCCGGCGACAACTTCCTCGTCGTCGACGAGGACCGTACGGCCCGTCAGATCGCCGAGAAGCGGGCGGCGCGCGAGCGCAACGCCAACTTCGCCCGGCGTGGCGTCCGGTTCTCCCTGGAGAACCTGGACGAGGCGCTCAAGGCCGGTCTGGTGCAGGAACTCAACCTCATCATCAAGGGCGACGCGTCCGGTTCGGTGGAGGCTCTCGAGTCCTCGCTGCTCCAGCTCGACGTCGGCGAAGAGGTCGACATCCGCGTCCTGCACCGCGGCGTGGGTGCGGTCACCGAGTCGGACATCGACCTGGCGACCGGCTCCGACGCGATCGTCATCGGCTTCAACGTCCGCGCTGCGGGCCGCGCGGCGCAGATGGCGGAGCGCGAGGGCGTCGACGTCCGGTACTACTCGGTGATCTACCAGGCCATCGAGGAGATCGAGGCGGCCCTCAAGGGCATGCTCAAGCCGGAGTACGAAGAGGTCGAGCTGGGTACGGCGGAGATCCGCGAGGTCTTCCGCTCGTCCAAGCTGGGCAACATCGCCGGTGTGCTGGTCCGCTCCGGCGAGGTCAAGCGCAACACCAAGGCGCGGTTGCTGCGCGATGGCAAGGTCATCGCGGAGAGCCTCACCATCTCCGGTCTGCGTCGCTTCAAGGACGACGTCACCGAGATCCGCGAAGGGTTCGAGGGCGGTATCAACCTCGGCAACTTCAACGACATCAAGGTCGACGACGTCATCGCGACGTACGAGATGCGGGAGAAGCCGCGCGGCTAAGCGGTAGGTAGTGCGTGCAGTCGGCCGGCGGGGACCTGTCCCCGCCGGCTGGCGTTTCCAGCCCCTTGGGACGGGAACGGGCAGGGGCGGCGGGGGCGAGAACAATCCCGTCGAGCCACCGGCCCGTACGCTGTACCGTTCTTGATGTCCCCGTCCACACCGTCGGCGGGGCCGTCGATCCCGCACCGGCGGGTCATCCGGATACACACATGTACGTGGGGACTCTGTCCTTCGACCTCCTGCTCGGCGACGTACGCTCGCTGAAGGAGAAGCGCTCCGTCGTCCGCCCGATCGTCGCCGAACTCCAGCGCAAGTTCGCGGTCAGCGCGGCCGAGGTCGAACACCTGGACCTGCACCGCAGAGCAGGCATCGGCCTGGCGGTGGTGGCCGGGGACACCGGCCACATCACCGACGTACTGGACCGGTGCGAACGACTCGTCGCCGGTCACCCCGAGGTGGAGCTGCTGTCCGTACGACGACGCCTGCACGGCGACGACGACTAGCTCAACAATCGAACGACCTGCAAGAACGCAGAACGTGGAACAGAAAGAACGGGAGACGGACCAGTGGCCGACAACGCGCGGGCGAAGAGGTTGGCTGACCTCATCCGAGAGGTGGTGGCCCAGAAGCTCCAGCGCGGGATCAAGGACCCGCGCCTCGGCACCCACGTCACCATCACGGACACCCGGGTCACCGGGGACCTCCGGGAGGCGACCGTCTTCTACACGGTGTACGGGGGCGAGGAGGAGCGGGCGGCAGCCGCCGCCGGACTGGAGAGCGCCAAGGGCGTCCTGCGCTCCGCCGTGGGCCAGGCCGCGGGCGTGAAGTTCACGCCGTCCCTGACCTTCGTCGCGGACGCGCTCCCCGACACCTCCAAGAAGATCGAGGACCTCCTCGACAAGGCCCGCGCCTCCGACGCACAGGTGCGCCAGGCGTCCGCGGGCGCCGCGTTCGCCGGTGACGCGGACCCGTACAAGAAGCCGGACGACGACGAGGACGACACCGCCGAATGACGCAGCAGAACACCAGGACGCCCGACGGGCTTGTCATCGTCGACAAGCCGTCGGGCTTCACCTCGCACGACGTGGTCGCCAAGATGCGCGGGATCGCCAGGACCCGCCGTGTCGGACACGCCGGCACCCTCGACCCCATGGCCACGGGCGTGCTCGTCCTCGGGGTCGAGCGCGCGACCAAGCTCCTCGGCCACCTCGCGCTGACCGAGAAGGAGTATCTGGGCACCGTCCGCCTCGGCCAGAACACGCTCACCGACGACGCCGAGGGGGACCTCACCTCCGCCGCCGACGCCTCCGGGATCACCCGCGAGGCCATCGACGCCGGCGTCGCCAAGCTGACCGGCCGCATCATGCAGGTGCCGTCCAAGGTCAGCGCCATCAAGATCAACGGCGTGCGCTCCTACAAACGGGCCCGTGAGGGCGAGGAGTTCGAGATCCCGGCCCGCCCGGTCACCGTCTCCTCCTTCGCGGTGTACGACGTCCGCGACGCCGTCGCCGCCGACGGCACCCCCGTACTCGACCTGGTCGTGTCGGTGGTGTGCTCCTCCGGTACGTACATCCGCGCGCTCGCCCGGGACCTGGGCGCCGACCTCGGCGTCGGCGGCCACCTCACCGCGCTGCGCCGGACGCGCGTAGGCCCGTACAAGCTGGACGCGGCCCGGACGCTCGACCAGTTGCAGCAGGAGCTGACGGTCATGCCGGTCGCCGAGGCCGCCACCGCCGCCTTCCCGCGCTGGAACGTCGACGAGAGGCGGGCGAAGCTGCTCACGAACGGCGTACGGCTGGAGATGCCCGAGGAGTACACGGGCGCCGGCGCGGTGGCCGTCTTCGACCCCGCCGGGCGGTTCCTCGCCCTGGTGGAGGAGGAGAAGGGCAAGGCGAAGAGCCTCGCGGTCTTCGTCTGACGGTCCGCGCCGTGGAGCGGCGATCACGGGGACACGTTCCCGCCGCTCCACGGTTCCCCCTCGGTTCCCCCACCCAAGGGTGTATCCATCCCTCGCGGTTCATTCACCCGTCCGGGCAGGCGCTCGGAGTGAACCGAGGGGGCGGAAGGGGGCGCGTTCGCCGCACGCTCTGTCGTGCTGATCACCGGATGCCTACCGTCGAAAGCAGACGCGTGCGTACGCAGGCACGCGTGAACGGCGGGGAGGACGACGATGGCGGGACGGGGCCCGCGCGCCGGGGGCGGCCGTCGGCCGTCGGCCGACGCGCCCGGGACGCGGGAGGACGGGACAGCGGCCGAGACAGCGGTAGAGGCCGCCGACGCGTCGCTCGTGCGGGTGTGCGACCTGGCCGGACGCCCACGCGGCACGGGCTTCGTGGCCGACCACCACGGCACCCTGATCACCAGCCACGAGGCGGTCGACGGCCTGGCCCGACTCGTCCTGCACGGCCCCGCGAACCGTACGTGCGTGGTGTCGGCGGCGGACGCGGTGACCCCGCTCCCGACCCTGGGCCTGGCTCTCGTCCGCACGGAGGGCCTGGGCGTGGACCCGCTCCCCGTCTCGGTACGCGACCGGGTGGCGACCGGCACCTACGTCCGGATCGCGGCGGGCGGCTGGCGCGAGGCACGCGTACTCGGCACGACCGACGTGACCTACACGGCCACGGACCGCTTCCACCTCCTCCCCGACGCCCTGGAACTGGCGATCGGCACGGCGGGCAGCGACGCGCTGCGCCTCGGCGGCGGCGCGGCCGGGGGACCGGTCCTCGACCGTACGACGGGAGCGGTGCTGGGCGTACTGGGCACGGCGCTCCTGCCCCGGCCCACGGACACGTCACCGGAACCGCCCGGCCACCGCGCACCCGGCTTCGCGCTGAGCCTGCGTACCGGGCGGGACACGGACGCCCCCCTCGCCGACCTCCTCGCCCGCAACGCGGCGACGGTCCCCGCGTACGGCGCCGACCTCAACCTCGCGGGCGTCCTCGAACTGACGGCCACCTCGGTGGGCTCGGACGGCCCGCCGGGCGCCCTGTCGGGCTTCGTGGGCCGCGCCTCGGGCGGCCTGGAGGGCCTGGAGGGCTTGGAGGCGGGCACGGTAGAGCCGGTGGAACGGACGGAACTGGCAAGGCAGCTGAAGGAGTTCACCACCGTACGCGACAGCCCGTCCGCCGTCCTCGGCCTGGTCGGCGCCCCCGGCACCGGCCGTACGACGGAACTGGCGGCCCTGGCGGCCCGCCGCCACCGCGACCCGGAACCGGCGCCCACCCTGTGGCTGCGCGGCGCCGACCTGCGCGACGAGGACACGTCGGTGGCGGACGCGGCCCGCCGCGCACTGGAGCGGGCGGCCCGCATCGTCGCCGCGTCGGGCACGTACGGCGCCGACCTGGGCGACATCACCCCGGAACGCCTGGCAGCCCTGGCCCACAGGACCGACCGCCCCCTCCTGCTCCTCCTGGACAGCCCCGAGGAGATGCCCCCGCTGCTGGCCCACCGGGCGAAGGAGTGGACGCGGGCGACGGAGAGGTGGCTGCGGGGGGCGCAGGCCCGCCTGGTGGTGGCTTGCAGGCCGGAGTACTGGGAACAGACGGGGACAACACCTCCAGCCGGTCCGGCGTTTGAGGACGAGCGCGTTGAGCGCGACAAGGGGGGTCTGGGGGCGCAGCCCCCAGAAGGGATGGGAACGGGTAGGGGCGGCGGGGGCGAAAAAAACCTACGGTCACCCCACCCCCACCTCCACGTAAGCGACCTCACCGAAGCCGAAGCCCACCAAGCCCAGGCCCGCTACGCCATCCCCCCAACCACCCTCACCCCCCAGGACGCCCGCCACCCCCTCACCCTCCGCCTCCTCGCCGAGATCCGCGCAGCGCTCCCCTCCGTCTCCACCCTCCCTGACGCCCCCGAAACCCCCCAGCTGGACCGCCACGACGTCTTCACCGCCTACCTGGACCTCATGTGCCTCCGCATCGCAGTCCGCCTCGCCGCCGAGAACGGCCTGCGAGGCACCCCCGTACGCCGCCTCGCGGCCAAGGTCTCCGGCCAGGTCCACGAGGCGGCCCGCCGCAGCCTGGGCCCGGGCCAGGGCGAGCTGGACCGCGCGTCGTTCGAGTCCGTGTTCCCCTGGGGCCCCGCACCGGCCCGCCTGGGCGGCGGCACGGGCTGGGCGTCGGCCGTCCTCACCGAGGGCCTCCTCGTGCCCGCCGGTACGGGCTACCGCTTCGCCCACGAGGAACTCGCCGACTGGATCCAGGGCACGCACCTGGACCTGGACGAGGCGCTGCACGCCCTGGTCCACCGCCGCCGCCCGGACGACGACAGGAACGGCGCCCTCGTCCCCGTACCGCACCACCGCATCGGCCCGGTCGTGCAGTCCCTGCTCCTCCTGGCCCGCCAGCAGGGCGCCCCCGAACTGGCGCACCGCCTGCGGGACTTGGCGCGGGCGATCGCCCCGCAACCTCAACCGTCGCCGTCAGCCACTGTGACCGCAACCGACGGTGTCACCGCGTCCGCCTCCGCCACCTGGTGGGCGACCCACCTCCTCACCGACGTACTCCGCCAAGTCCCCGACGCGACCCCGTACACCCACGTCCTACGCCTCCTCGCCGACCGCATCGTGTCCCGCCACCGACGCGACCAGCCGGTCCCCCCGGAGCTGGGCCCGGCCTTCTGGACGGCCCTCCGCCTCCCCGAGGCCACCCGCGTCGACCTCCTCCGCCGACTCGTCGTGGTCGACGCTCCTCCGGCCCGCTCTGACCAGCCGCGTTCCGATCAGCCGCGCTATCTGGACGCCGTCGCCCAGCTGCTCGCCGCTGACCCCACCGCCGTACAACCCCTCCTCGCCCACTGGTTCGACGACGACCGCCCGCTGCCCGCGACGCCGGACGCGACCGTGGCGACCGCCGCGCAGGCGCTGCTGCACACGCACCGGCACCGGGCCCTGGACGACCTGACCGAGGCGCTCGTTGACAGTGCGCACCGGCGTGCGGACGAACTCCTCGCCGTGCTCGCCGAGGAGGAGCCGTCCGCGCTCTGCCGGGCCGTGGACCGGTGGGCGCACGACGAGCGGCCGGCCCGGCGGGTCGCGGCGGTGGCGTACGGCACGCGTGTCGCACCTCATGCGCGCACCGAGGCCGACCGCGACCTCCTGCGCTACGCGGCCCTCACCCTGCTCGCCCGTCCCGGCGACTGCACGCTGCACGGCGGCGCGCTCGCGCTCCTCGTCGGTGATCCGCGCACCCGCGACCGTCATCTCCCGCAGGCGCTACGGCACTTCACGGCCGCCGACCCGCACCTCCCGCCGAGCGCCCTGGTCCCCGCCCTCACGACCCACCCGGAACCGGTCCTGGACGCGTTCCGGGCCCGGCTCCTCGGGCCGGAGCCGGACGACGCGCTGCGCACCCTCGCCGACGTCACGACCCCGGCGCTCGCCCGCCGGGTCGCCGTCCTCGTACGGGAGGTGATGGAGCGACGCCCGGAGACCGCCGGGCAGCTGGCCGCGTACGTCGACCGGCGCCTCGACCACGGACCGACCGTCAGGCCCGTACTCCTTCCGCTGGTCACAGGCCTCCTCGACGAGGGCCCTGCGCCGGTGCGCGCCGCGCTCGCGACCGTGCTGGCGGCGCCCGGGACCCCGGTCTCCCGTCCCCTCCGTCACGAACTCCTCGAAGCCCTGCTGTCCCGGGAGCACGACCCCACCGTGCTGGACGCGCTGCTCCGCGCCACCGCGGAGGCCGCGGCCCGGCACGGTGCGGAGCGCACTCGGGGCCTCGTGCACCGCTGCGGACTGATGCTCGTGCGCACACCGGAGGGTGCGACGCGGTTCGACTGCTGTCTGGTCGAGGTGAGCAGGCGGGTGCCCGGGTTCGCGGTGCGGGCGGCGGGCTGGCTGGCCGACACTCCCGGGGAGTGGGCCGTCGTGGTCGGCCCCAGCACACGCCGCATGATCGAGAGCCTGGCGGGGGTCCGGGTCCCCGCGTAGCGCGCGCTCACGGCCGGCGGCCGACGGTCGTCGACCCGGCCTTGTCACGTGCGCCCCGTCACAGCCTCCATGCCGATGCGAGCCGGGCGCTTCCGGCATGGCACCCTTAGACCTGCGTTGGGAGGCCTGTACGAGAAGGCCTGCGTAAGAGGCAGACACGGACACGGGTTCGACGAGGAGCGGTCACAGTGCAGCGCTGGCGTGGCTTGGAGGACATCCCCGAGGACTGGGGACGCGGCGTCGTCACCATCGGTTCCTACGACGGGGTCCACCGCGGACACCAGCTGATCATCAGGCATGCCGTGGAGCGCGCCCGTGAGCTGGGCGTTCCCTCGGTCGTCGTCACGTTCGACCCGCACCCCAGCGAGGTCGTGCGCCCCGGCAGCCACCCGCCGCTGCTGGCCCCGCACCACCGCCGCGCCGAACTGATGGCCGAGCTGGGCGTCGACGCGGTCCTGATCCTCCCCTTCACCAAGGAGTTCTCGAAGCTCTCCCCGGCCGACTTCGTGGTCAAGGTCCTGGTCGACAAACTGCACGCGCGTGCGGTCGTCGAGGGCCCGAACTTCCGTTTCGGTCACAAGGCGGCCGGCAATGTCCAGTTCCTGACCGAACTCGGCCGGACGTACGACTTCGAGGTCGAGGTCGTCGACCTGTATGTGTCGGGGGAGGCGGGCGGCGGCGAGCCGTTCTCGTCCACGCTGACGCGTCGGCTGGTCGGCGAGGGCGACGTCGGGGGCGCGCGAGAGATTCTCGGCCGCCCGCACCGTGTCGAGGGCGTCGTCGTCCGGGGCGCGCAGCGGGGCCGCGAAATGGGCTTCCCCACCGCCAACGTCGAGACGCTGCCCCACACCGCGATCCCGGCCGACGGTGTCTACGCGGGCTGGCTGCACGCGGACGGCGAGGTGATGCCGGCCGCGATCTCCGTCGGCACGAACCCGCAGTTCGACGGCACGGAACGGACGGTGGAGGCGTACGCCATCGACCGCGTCGGCCTCGATCTGTACGGCCTGCATGTCGCCGTCGACTTCCTGGCGTTCGTGCGGGGCCAGGCCAGGTTCGACTCGCTGGACGCGCTGCTGGTGCAGATCGCCGAGGACGTGAAGAAGTGCCGTGAGCTGATCGCGGCGGCGGAGTAGTAGCGCGGTACGCAAGAAACGGCGGCCGGTGTCCTGGGGGACACCGGCCGCCGTTCGCTTTCTCGCCTCGCCTCGCCTCGCCGCTACGGCTACTGCTGCGGAGGCTGCGGGTAACCGGGCTGCTGCTGGGGCTGCCCCGGCTGAGGCGGATAGCCGTACGGCTGCTGGGGTTGTGGCTGCTGGTACGGCTGACCGGGCTGGGGCGGCGGTGGGTACTGCTGCCCGTGCCCGGGGGCGGGAGCGGGCGGGGCCGGATACGGCTGCCCCGGCGCGGGCTGCCCCGGAACCTGATGAGCCTGCGGTTGCTGGTACTGCTGGTACTGCTGCTGATGTCCCGGCATCGGCGGGGCCGCGACCGGGGGCGGGTTGCCGTCCGAGGTCCAGAGCCCGTGCATCTGCTGGTGCCGTACGAAGTCCTCGGCGATCAGGGCGGCGAGGTTGAAGTACGCCTCCCGGACCTTGGGCCGCATCATGTCGAGGTCGACCTCGGCACCGGCGGCGAGGTGCTCGTCGAAGGGCACGGTGATGACGCCCCGGCAGCGCGTCTCGAAGTGGGAGACGATGTCCTCCACCTTGATCATCTTGCCGGTCTCGCGCACACCCGAGATGACGGTGAGGGACCGCGAGACGAGGTCCGCGTACCCGTGCGCCGACAGCCAGTCCAGCGTCGTACTGGCGCTGCTGGCACCGTCCACGGACGGCGTCGAGATGATGATCAGCTGATCGGCGAGGTCGAGTACGCCCCGCATGGCGCTGTAGAGCAGACCGGTACCGGAGTCGGTGAGAATGATCGGGTACTGCCTGCCCAGTACGTCGATCGCGCGCCGGTAGTCCTCGTCGTTGAAGGCGGTGGACACGGCCGGGTCGACGTCGTTGGCGATGATCTCCAGCCCGGACGGCGCCTGGGAGGTGAACCGCCGGATGTCCATGTACGAGTTGAGGTACGGGATCGCCTGGACGAGGTCCCGGATGGTGGCTCCGGTCTCGCGCCGCACACGTCGGCCGAGGGTACCGGCGTCCGGGTTGGCGTCGATGGCGAGGATCTTGTCCTGCCGTTCGGTGGCGAGGGTGGAGCCGAGGGCGGTGGTCGTGGTCGTCTTGCCGACACCGCCCTTGAGGCTGATGACGGCGATGCGATAGCAGGACAGCACGGGAGTCCGGATCAGCTCCAACTTCCGCTGCCGCTCGGCCTCTTCCTTCTTCCCCCCGATCTTGAACCGGGAGGACGAGGCGGTGGGCCGCCCGCTCTTCGCCTTCTGCTTCTTGTTGTTGAGCAGCCGGTCGGAGGACAGCTCGACGGCGGCGGTGTAACCGAGCGGCGCGGCACCGGGGTTGGTCATCTGCCGCTGATCGTGCTGTATGGGCTGCGGCCAGGCGGCCCCGGTACGCGGATCGACGGGCTGCTGCTGCGGCACGGCGCCGGGCATGCCGTCGGGCCCGGGATTCCCGAGCGGAGGCGGAGGAGGAGACGCGGGAACGGCCCCCGGCGCCTGCCCGGCCACATACGGGGGCGCCTGGGGCCCGGCCTGCGGCTGGGCCCCGTCGGCCTGCTGCGGCACATGCGGCTGCGGCGGCGCTTGCCCGGAGGACGCCTGCGGGAAGGGGAAGCCGTAGCCACCGGGTGCGCCGGTGGGCCCGGTGGGCGCAGGGGGCTGGACGGGGTGACCGGGGTGACCGGCGTGCGGGAAGCCGTAGCCGGGTTGCGGGGCCGGGGGCTGGGGCGCGGGGGCTCCGGCGGCGGGCGGGAACGCGTAACCGTCCTGGGGGTGCCCGGGGACAGGGGCCGGGGGAGCGGTGTTACCCGGGGTACCGGGTGCCGGGGGCTGGGTGCTCGGGGGCGGGAAGCCGTACCCGTCTTGGGGGTTGGGGGCGGCCGGGGCCGGTGCGTCCTGCTTGGGGGGAGCGGAGTCGCCCTGGGGGTCGGGTGCAGCAGGGGCCGGCGGCTGGGCGCCCGGGGGCGGGAAGCCGTACCCGGCCTGCGCATCGGGGCCCGCGGGGGCAGGCGCCGAGGAGGGCGAACCCGGCGGGGGGAAGCCGTAGCCGCCCTGCGGGTTGGGCCCCGTGGGCGCCGGGACGGCAGACGGTGCCGCCGGGGGCGGGAAGCCGTAGCCGGAGGGTGCCGCGTCCTGGGCCGGGGCGGGGGTGCTCGGGGCCGGCGCTTGGGCCTTGGGGGGCGGGAAGCCGTACTCGTCTTGGGGATTGGGGCCTGCCGGGGTCGGCGAGGGGGCGGGGTTCGGGGCGGGCGTGCCCGGGTGGGGGAGGCTGTGGTCGCCTTGGGGGGTGGGAGCGGTCGGGGCTGGGGGCTGGGTTCCGGGGTGCGGGAAGCCGTAGCCGCCCTGGGGCGTGGGGCCCGCCGGGGTCGGCGTGGGCTGAGGGACCCGGGAGCCGCTCTGGGGGTTGGGGGCAGCCAGGGGCTGGGTCCCGGGCGGCGGGAAGCCGTATCCGCCTTGGGCGTCGGGGCCTGCGGGGGCCGGTGCGGGCGTACCCGGCGCGGGGAGGCCGGGGTTGCCCTGGGGGTTGGGGGTGCCCGGGGCCGGGGGCTGGGTGCCCGGAGGCGGGAAGCCGTAGCCGCCCTGGGGCGTGGGGCCCGCAGGAGTTGGCGTGGGTTGGGGGAGCCCGGAGTCAGCCTGAGCGCTGGGGGCGGCCGGGGCCGGGGGCTGGCTGCCGGGTGGCGGGAAGCCAGGTCCGCCCTGGGGGTTGGGGGCAGCCGGGGTCGGAGGTTGGGTTCCGGGTGGCGGGAAGCCGTATCCGCCGTGGGCGTTGGAACCTGCGGCGGCCGGTGCGGGCGTACCCGGCGCGGGGAAGTCAGGTCCGCCTTGGGCGTTGGGGGCAGCCGGGGTCGGAGGTTGTGCGCCGGGTGGCGGGAAGCCGTATCCGCCGTGGATGTCGGTACCTGCGGGGGCCGGTGCGGGCGTACCCGGCGTCGGGAAGTCAGGTCCGCCCTGGGGGTTGGCAGCAGCCGGAGCCAAAGGCTGGGCGCCGGGCGGCGGAAAGCCGTAACCCTCGTGGACGTTGGAACCGGCCGGAGCCGGAGAAGGCGTGCTCGCGTAGCCCCCCTGAGCGTTGGGGACAGCCGGAGCCTGCGCCGGAGCCGGAGGCTGGGTGCCGGGCGGTGGGAAGCCGTACCCGGCTTGGGCGTTGGGGCCTGGCGGAGTTGCGCCGGGCACGCCCGACTGCGGGAAGCCGTAGCCGCCCTGCGTGTCGGGACCCGCCGGGGTCGGTGCAGGTGCGCCCGGTTGCGGGAAGGCGTAGTCCCCCTGGGCGTTCGGTGTCAGCGGCTGCCCACCCGGAGGCG
Source organism: Streptomyces geranii (assembly GCF_002954775.1). Taxonomy (GTDB): domain Bacteria; phylum Actinomycetota; class Actinomycetes; order Streptomycetales; family Streptomycetaceae; genus Streptomyces; species Streptomyces geranii. The sequence continues at coordinate 13,519 of NZ_PJME01000073.1, read as the reverse complement.
GGAAGCCGTAGCCGCCCTGGGCGTTGGAGCCTGTGGGAGCGGGCGGAGTTGCCTGCCCGGCGGGCGGCGCGTCCGGGGCCGGGAGGTTCGGGACCACCGTGGCCGGGTTGGGCGGCGGGAAGCCGTAACCCGCATGCGGAGCGGCGGGCGCCGGTGCCTGCGACTGGAACGGCGTCGGTGCAGGCGCGGCCGACGCGGCCTGCGGCTGCTCCGGCGCTGCTACCTGCTGCTGGGGCTGCTGCGGCTGCCCGGGCCACTGTCCCGCCGTCGCGGGTGCAGCCGGCTGGTACGACGGAGGCAGCGGCGGCAGTCCGCCCTGGCCCGTTGACACGGGAGCCCAGGCGGGCGGCACTGTTCCGGGGGCGCCCGCAGGCAGCGGGGGTAGGTTCAGCGGTGCGCTGGGCACCGAGTCCCGTACCGGTGCGGCCGGTGCGGAGTCATGTACGTCGTCGACCGCGTTCGGCGCCGACGGGGCGTCCTCCGGCTCCGTCGACTCTGCCTCGGGCTCGGCGTCGGCCACCTCGGCGCCCACCGGCTCGGGGGCAGCCGAGTCCGCCGCCTCAGGGCTCTCGGACCGCACGTCGGCGACCTCGGCATCCTGGACGTCGGTCTCCGCGTCCTGCACCTGCGCCCCGGCACCGCTCACCTCATCGGCGACGTCGCCGACATCCGTACCCTCGGCACCCGCAGCGTCCGTAGCGTCCGCGACAACCTCAGTCTCCGGAGCCTCCGGGGCACTCCCCGCGCCCTCGACGGCCGAATCGACGGAGTCGTCACCAGACTCACCGGACTCACCGCCGCCGGTCACGTCCGCCTGCTCCTCGACGTCCGGCCGCACGGCAACCGGGGCGATCCGCATCGTCGAACCGCTCTCCAGGTCACCGTCCTCCGCCACGACGGCCGGCGGATCGGCCGGCATCGCAGGCGTCCACTGGGCCTGGAACCCGCCCACGGGAAGACCGGGCAGAGCCGCAGGACCGACGGGACCGCCCATCTGCAACCCGGGCACAGCCGCAGCACCGGAAACCGCACCGGCACCGGCGTCTACAACCGCCCCCGCACCCACACCCGCGTCATCGCCCGACTCCGACTCCGACTCCGACTCTGGCACTTCCTGCGCATCCGGCTCCGAACCCGACTCATCGGCGTCCGCGTCCGCATCCGCATCCGCATCCGCATCCGCACCTGCATCTGCCTCCGCGTCCGCTGCCGAATCCGTCTCGCTCCCGGATGCTCCCGATCCCCCTGACGCCCCCGACGCGTTCTGCGTATACCAGGCAGGCGTCGCGTAATCGATGGTGAACTCGCCCGTCATCTCGCTGGCGGACTCCGCGTCGGACTGGTCATCGCCGGGTGTGGCCCAGCCCCCGCGGATCCCGTCCCGATCGCTGTTCACAGTTCCTCCTGGTGTGGTCGAGCACCCTCTTGCCGTGCTGGGGCGACCATTTCTCGTCTGTATTCATGTCGTCCGAAGCCGGTTCCTCAGTGGGTTTTGTCCACCTTCTCCGGCATCGGGCGGTGGAGGTCGTCCGATCTGCCCGGCTCTTCCCCCGGTACTCCGGCCCAGCCTAATCACCGCGACCCCCGCCCCGGCAGGCCCGGCCACCCCTCAGTGACCGTCCATTACGTCACAGCCTGACCGCAACCGATCCCGTCCGTACGCGAACCGCCTTGTCCGGCAAGCGAGTTGACACGACCGGAACGAAATCCGCCCCACACGCTCCACAACCCCACATGCATAGTAGGCGGCCCCTCTGACAACGCCCTGCGCGGAAAAGCGCACGAAAAAGGGGGCGGGGCCGGCGCATGGCACCGATCCCGCCCCCTCCTTCCGGGCGCCGAGCTACTCCACCTACTCCACATCCCCGCCGGAGTCTGTACCGGCACCGGCACCCACACCCGTACCCGCACTCGAATCCGAAGCCGCCGCCTCGGCCGCCGCGAGCCCGCCGTTCTGCTCCGTCGGCTCCAGATCGAACTCCCCGTCGCGCGCACCCAGCACGAACGCCGTCCACTCCGCCTCCGTGTAACGGAGGACGGTGTCGTGGTCCAGGGACGACCGCATGGCCACCGCGCCCTCGGGGAGATACGCGATCTCGACCCGCTCCTCGTGCTCCTCGGTACCGGGGGCGCTGTGCCACTCGACGCCCGAGATGTCGAGGGAGTACAGCTCGTCCCGCTCCCGCTCCTTGCGCGCCTTGACGTCCTCGTCCCGCGCGGCCGTGGTGTCCTGTGCCCCCTGTGCCTCCGCCATGGCGAAGCGCCCCCTTCCCGACGTGAGTCATACGACCACTGCTGGTGCCGCAGTACGTAACTACGATCTACGATCTACGTTCTCACCCTAGTGGCCGAGCCCGCGCCGACCGGACTGTTTGCCCACCGCGGTGAAGACGGCCGCTGCCTGCTGGTATCCTGGGCGACGGCCGTTTGTGTACGCACCCCTGGAGTGACCCATTCCGGAGGCCGCGCGCAGCGGATCCCCGCCTCCCGAGTTACGGAAGCTCCCCTGAGAAGTGGACCAGGGGCACTCGGTGGCCAATGCAAAGACTACGAGGAGTACGCGTGTCGCTCGACGCCGCAGTGAAGAAGCAGCTCATCACCGAGTTCGGTACCAAGGAGGGCGACACCGGCTCCCCCGAGGTCCAGGTCGCGATGCTCTCGCGCCGTATCTCGGACCTGACCGAGCACCTCAAGACGCACAAGCACGACCACCACTCCCGTCGTGGTCTGCTGATCCTCGTCGGTCAGCGTCGCCGCCTTCTCCAGTACCTGGCCAAGAAGGACATCCAGCGCTTCCGTGCGCTGGTCGACCGCCTCGGCATCCGCCGCGGTGCGGCGGGCGCCAAGTAAGACGCTGTGAGAGGGAGCGGTTCCCACTTCTAGGGGACCGCTCCCTTTGCCGTACGTGCGGAAACGTGCGGAGTGTCACTGCCTCTTTGTAGTGTGGTAGCACAACGCAATACGCATGACACAAAACCCGTACGAACCTCGTACGACCGGACACAAGTCCGCATAAGGAGAAGTGCACCTCGCCGCCGCCGGTCCTCGGTAGTGGCCCCCGGGAGATGAGATCCCCGGGTGCTTCGATCGAAGACCGGCCCGCACTCAGAAGGCGCGCTTCTCCGACCCCACGTCCCTCTGCCACACGGGCAGGACGGGACAAAAGACGAAAAGTATCGGAGAAAACGCTAGTGGAGAACGAGACCCACTACGCCGAGGCCGTTATCGACAACGGATCCTTCGGCACCCGCACCATCCGCTTCGAGACGGGACGGCTGGCCAGGCAGGCCGCCGGTTCCGCCGTGGCGTATCTGGACGACGACACCATGGTGCTGTCGGCCACCACCGCCTCCAAGAACCCCAAGGACCAGCTCGACTTCTTCCCCCTCACGGTGGACGTCGAGGAGCGCCAGTACGCGGCCGGGAAGATCCCCGGTTCCTTCTTCCGTCGTGAGGGCCGGCCCTCCGAGGACGCGATCCTCACCTGCCGCCTGATCGACCGCCCGCTGCGCCCGTCCTTCAAGAAGGGCCTGCGCAACGAGATCCAGGTCGTCGCCACGATCATGGCGCTCAACCCCGACCACCTGTACGACGTCGTGGCGATCAACGCCGCCTCCGCGTCCACGCAGCTGGCCGGTCTGCCCTTCTCCGGCCCGATCGGCGGCGTCCGCGTCGCGCTGATCAATGGCCAGTGGGTCGCGTTCCCGACGCACACCGAGCTGGAGAGCGCCGTCTTCGACATGGTCGTCGCCGGTCGCGTCCTGGAGGACGGCGACGTCGCGATCATGATGGTCGAGGCCGAGGCCACCGACAAGACCATCACCCTCATCGCGGGCGGCGCCGAGGCGCCGACCGAGGAGGTCGTCGCCGCCGGTCTGGACGCCGCGAAGCCCTTCATCAAGGTGCTCGTCAAGGCCCAGGCCGACCTCGCCGCCAAGGCCGCCAAGCCCACCGGCGAGTTCCCGGTCTTCCTGGACTACCAGGACGACGTCCTGGAGGCGCTCACCGCCGCCGTCAAGGACGAGCTGTCCCAGGCGCTCACCATCGCGGGCAAGCAGGACCGCGAGGCCGAGCTGGACCGCGTCAAGGGTCTCGCCGCCGAGAAGCTGCTCCCGCAGTTCGAGGGCCGCGAGAAGGAGATCAGCGCGGCCTACCGCTCGCTGACCAAGTCCCTGGTCCGTGAGCGCGTCATCAAGGACAAGGTCCGCATCGACGGCCGCGGCGTCACGGACATCCGTACGCTCGCCGCCGAGGTCGAGGCCATCCCGCGCGTGCACGGCTCGGCGCTGTTCGAGCGTGGCGAGACCCAGATCCTGGGCGTCACCACCCTCAACATGCTCCGTATGGAGCAGCAGCTCGACACCCTGTCGCCGGTGACGCGCAAGCGCTACATGCACAACTACAACTTCCCGCCGTACTCCGTCGGCGAGACCGGCCGCGTCGGCTCCCCGAAGCGCCGCGAGATCGGCCACGGCGCGCTCGCCGAGCGCGCGATCGTGCCGGTGCTGCCCACGCGCGAGGAGTTCCCCTACGCGATCCGTCAGGTGTCCGAGGCCCTCGGCTCCAACGGCTCGACGTCCATGGGCTCGGTCTGCGCCTCCACCATGTCGCTGCTGAACGCCGGTGTGCCGCTCAAGGCCCCCGTCGCCGGTATCGCCATGGGCCTGATCTCCCAGGAGATCAAGGGCGAGACGCACTACGTCGCCCTCACCGACATCCTCGGTGCGGAGGACGCCTTCGGCGACATGGACTTCAAGGTCGCCGGCACCAAGGAGTTCGTGACCGCCCTCCAGCTGGACACCAAGCTGGACGGCATCCCGGCCTCCGTCCTGGCCGCCGCCCTCAAGCAGGCCCGTGACGCCCGCCTCCACATCCTCGACGTGATGATGGAAGCGATCGACACGCCGGACGAGATGTCCCCGAACGCCCCGCGGATCATCACCGTCAAGATCCCCGTGGACAAGATCGGTGAGGTCATCGGCCCGAAGGGCAAGATGATCAACCAGATCCAGGAGGACACCGGCGCCGAGATCACGATCGAGGACGACGGCACCATCTACATCGGTGCCCAGGTCGGCTCGCAGGCCGAGGCGGCCCGCGCGACGATCAACTCGATCGCCAACCCGACCATGCCGGAGGTCGGCGAGCGCTACCTGGGTACGGTCGTGAAGACCACCACCTTCGGTGCGTTCGTGTCGCTGCTCCCGGGCAAGGACGGTCTGCTGCACATCTCGCAGATCCGCAAGCTCGCCGGCGGCAAGCGCGTGGAGAACGTCGAGGACGTGGTGGCCGTCGGCGCCAAGGTCCAGGTCGAGATCGCCGAGATCGACTCCCGCGGCAAGCTGTCCCTCATCCCCGTCATCGAGGGTGAAGACGGCGACGACAAGAAGGACGACACCGACCAGTGACGTCGAGCAGCTCCACGGCGACGGCCCGCACCTCCTCGGAGGCGCGGGCCGTCGCCCGTACCCAAACCCTGATCAAGGGCACCAACGGCATCGGCACGGTCCGCAAGACCACCCTCCCGGGCGGCCTGCGCATCGTCACCGAGACGCTGCCCTCGGTCCGTTCCGCGACCTTCGGCATCTGGGCACACGTGGGCTCCCGGGACGAGACGCCGGCCCTGAACGGCGCCACGCACTACCTGGAGCACCTGCTCTTCAAGGGCACCACGCGCAGGTCGGCGCTGGACATCTCCTCGGCGATCGACGCGGTCGGCGGCGAGATGAACGCGTTCACGGCGAAGGAGTACACGTGCTACTACGCGCGCGTGCTCGACACCGACCTCCCGCTGGCCATCGACGTCGTCTGCGACATGCTCACGGGCTCCCTGATCCTCGAAGAGGACGTCAACGTCGAGCGCGGCGCCATCCTCGAAGAGATCGCGATGACGGAGGACGACCCGGGCGACTGCGTGCACGACCTGTTCGCGCACACCATGCTCGGCGACACCCCCCTCGGCCGCCCGGTCCTCGGCACGGTCGACACGGTCAACGCCCTCACCGCGGACCGCATCCGCCGCTTCTACAAGAAGCACTACGACCCGACCCACCTGGTCGTCGCGGCGGCCGGCAACATCGACCACAACAAGGTCGTACGCCAGGTCCGCGCGGCCTTCGAGAAGGCGGGCGCCCTCAAGCACCTGGACGCCGTCCCGATCGCCCCGCGCGACGGCCGCCGCACCCTCCGGACGAGCGGCCAGGTCGAACTCCTCGCCCGCAAGACCGAGCAGGCCCATGTCGTCCTCGGCATGCCCGGCCTGGCCCGCACGGACGAGCGCCGCTGGGCCCTCGGCGTCCTCAACACGGCCCTGGGCGGCGGAATGTCGTCCCGCCTCTTCCAGGAGGTCAGGGAGAAGCGCGGCCTTGCCTACAGCGTGTACTCGTACACGTCCGGCTTCGCCGACTGCGGCCTCTTCGGCGTGTACGCGGGCTGCCGGCCCTCGCAGGTCCACGACGTGCTGAAGATCTGCCGCGACGAACTCGACCACGTCGCCGAGCACGGCCTCTCCGACGAGGAGATCGGCCGCGCCATCGGCCAGCTGCGCGGCTCGACGGTCCTCGGGCTTGAGGACACGGGCGCGCTGATGAACCGTATCGGCAAGAGCGAACTGTGCTGGGGCGACCAGATGTCCGTCGACGACATGCTGGCCCGGATCGCCGAGGTGACCCCGGACGCCGTCCGTGAGGTCGCCCGCGAGATCCTGGGACAGCGCCCGTCGCTGGCGGTCATCGGCCCGCTCAAGGACAAACAGGCCGCACGTCTGCACGAGGCCGTCGCCTGACGGCCGTATCGGCTCCACCCCCGCTATCCGTCCGGTAAGGAAGCAAGAAGATGAGCAAGCTGCGCGTGGCGGTCCTCGGCGCCAACGGCCGTATCGGTGCCGAGGCGGTACGGGCGGTCGAGGCCGCCGAGGACATGGAACTGGTCGCCGCCCTCAGCCGGGGCGACAAGCTGGAGACCCTCGCCGACACCGGCGCCCAGGTCGCGGTCGAGCTGACCACCCCCGCCTCGGTGATGGGCAACCTCGACTTCTGCGTCCGCCACGGCATCCACGCGGTCGTCGGCACCACCGGCTGGACCGATGACCGCCTCGCGCAGCTCACCGGCTGGCTGGCCCAGTTCCCGGAGACGGGCGTGCTCATCGCGCCCAACTTCTCCATCGGGGCCGTACTGACGATGAAGTTCGCGCAGATCGCCGCGCCCTACTTCGAGTCGGTCGAGGTCATCGAGCTGCACCACCCGAACAAGGTGGACGCGCCCAGCGGTACGGCAGCGCGCACCGCGCAGCTCATCGCCGAGGCCCGGGCCAAGGCGGGCTCCGCCCCGACGCCGGACGCCACCGTCACGGCCCTGGACGGCGCCCGGGGCGCGAACGTCGACGGGGTGGTCGTGCACTCCGTACGCCTGCGCGGCCTCCTGGCCCACCAGGAGGTCCTGCTGGGCGGCGAGGGCGAGACCCTGACCGTCCGCCACGACTCGCTCCACCACAGCAGCTTCATGCCGGGCATCCTGCTCGGCGTACGCCGCGTCGTGGACACCCCCGGCCTCACCTTCGGCCTGGAAAACTTCCTCGACCTCGGCTGATGAGCGGGCAATCAAGGACCGAGGACTGAGGAACATCATGCGCGCGAAGCTCTCCTACGCCCTCACGGCCGCCGTCCTGGTCTTCTACTTCGTCCTGGTCGGCAGCCGCGGGATCATGCTCATACAGACCGGCACGCTGCTGACCGTCACCTTCGGCGTGGCGGTCCTGATCCTGCCGGTCATCGGTGTGTGGTTCCTCTGGAAGAACACCCAGTTCGTCCGGAGCGCCAACCGTCTCGCCGCCGAACTGGAGGCCGAAGGCGGCCTGCCCGTCGACGAGTTGAGGCGCACCCCGAGCGGCCGGGTGGACCGCGACTCGGCCGACGAGGTCTTCGCCCGGCGCAAGGCCGAGACGGAGTCGGCCCCGAACGACTGGCGCAACTGGTTCCGCCTCGCCGTCGCCTACCACGACGCCCGCGACACCCCCCGCGCCCGCAAGGCCATGCAGCGCGCGATCGCCCTGCACGACGGCAGGTCACCGGCCCAGCAGGCCTGAACACCCGGGCGCTGGCGCCCCGAAGAGGCGCGGGGCCACATCGATGTGCACTCAGCCCCGCCCGAACTCCGCGGCCCAGGCCTCCACACTGTCCGCCGCCCGGTCGAACGCCTCCATGCGGCCCACAAAGTCCGCGTTGTGCGTGGTGATCAGCGGCGCCAGATCGTCTGCGGCCCGGTCCCGTCGTACGAGAAGCAGTGCCTGCCCCTGCACAGTGCGGGGCAGCCCCAGCCACCGCACCGGCTGCTGCACCGTCCGTACGGCGACGACCTTCTCCCAGCGCGTCGTCCGCGTACCGAGGAAACCCACCCGGCGCAGTCCATGGGCACTCACCCACACGCCGACGCGCAGCAGCCGCAGGGCTACGGCGATGACGCCCAGCGCGATGCCGAGACACACGGCGCCGCCGGAGAACTCGCCGGTGGCCGCGATGATGACCGCCGCGAACAGGACGTACGAGGCGAGCAGCAGCAGAAGCGCCGCCACGCCCACCCGCCACGGGCCGGGGCGGTACGGGCGCCGCCAGCGGTCGCGGTCGTCGAACGGCAGCGCGACGCCGGCCGCGGCCTCGTCGGAGGTGCGGTCGGCCGTAAGGAAGGGCAGGGGCACGGCTGGTCCTCACTCAATTCCATGCTCGGGCTGTGCCCGGTGAGGTTATCGAGCCGACCGCCCGGTCACCAGCCTCGGGGGTCCGAGGAGGGCCGGACCACGCCATTCGGCCGCAGTCCGGCGGGACCTCAGCGGCTGTCGGCCGCCTCGGACTGCTGACTGTGCCCGGCCGACTGATCGACCGACAGCGCGGGCATACCGAGGACCAGCGAGCCCACGAGCCCGGCGACGATGGTGAGCCCCAGGAGCCAACGCCCGGCTATCTCACCGGCGGACGAGCGCTCACGGGGTGGGGGAACGACATTGCTGCGGAACTTCTCGGCTTCGGCGATGAAGGCGAACGGAACAGGCTCACGCCGGCGGAACATGGGGTACTTCTCCCTTTACGGATCTGGTTGCGGATCTGGGTCTCGAACTGATCGCTGCTGTCTGTACAGACGAGCGAACGACTCAAATGGTGCCCGGTTTCACCGACTTAACTCGGTGACGATGAAGATCGTCCCGTTTGGTGGGCCGTAGAGTGGCGACGCCAAGTGACGAGATGGGAAGGACCCGCCGAATCGTGACCCCCACCCCCGACGACGAGTTCAAGATCGACCTGCGTAGCGATGTGACCGTCGAGCTGGTCAAGTCCAGCGCGTCGGACTCCGATGTGCTGTTCGCGGCCCGTGTGTCGACCGTCGGGGAGCAGTCCCTGGACGAGTTGACGAAGGACCCGGAGAGTTCGACGGGGCTGATCAACTACCTGATGCGCGACCGGCACGGCAGCCCGTTCGAGCACAACTCCATGACGTTCTTCATCAGCGCCCCGATCTTCGTCTTCCGCGAGTTCATGCGGCACCGGGTGGGCTGGTCATACAACGAGGAGTCCGGCCGCTACCGCGAGCTGCAGCCGGTGTTCTACGTGCCGGACACCTCGCGCAAGCTCGTCCAGCAGGGTCGCCCGGGCAAGTACGTGTTCGTCGAGGGCACCCCCGAGCAGCACGAACTCGTCGAGCACGCCATGGAGGACGCGTACCGCCAGGCGTACCGCAACTACCAGGAGATGCTCGCGCAGGGAGTCGCCCGCGAGGTCGCCCGCGCGGTCCTCCCGGTCGGCCTGTTCTCGTCGATGTACGCCACCTGCAACGCGCGCTCCCTGATGCACTTCCTCGGCCTGCGCACCCAGCACGAGCTGGCGAAGGTGCCGTCGTTCCCGCAGCGGGAGATCGAGATGGTCGGCGAGAAGATGGAGGCGGAGTGGGCGAGGCTCATGCCGCTGACCCACGCGGCCTTCAACAAGAACGGCAGGGTCGCGCCGTAAGGCCGACACGCGCGCGTGTTCCACCGCCGGGCACAGATGTGCGGATCAGCCGAGCGAAGTGTCCGTATTGCGGTATTTCGAGAGGTTCATCTAGCCTGATCAAACGGACCCGGCACTGCTTGAACCCCCGAGCAGGCAGTGCCGGGCTCCGTATTTGTCCTGACTTTTCCCGCACCCCTAGGGCAGACCGCGCCCTGAGCAGCGAGTAGCGTGGTACCCATGGCTCCGACCTCCACTCCGCAGACCCCCTTCGGGCGGGTCCTCACCGCCATGGTCACGCCGTTCACGGCGGACGGCGCGCTCGACCTCGACGGCGCACAGCGGCTCGCCACCCACCTGGTGGACGCAGGCAATGACGGCCTGGTCGTCAACGGCACCACCGGCGAGTCGCCGACCACCAGCGACGCGGAGAAATCGGATCTCGTACGGGCCGTACTGGAGGCGGTCGGCGAGCGGGCCCACATCATCGCGGGCGTCGGCACCAACGACACCCACCACAGCGTCGACCTGGCCCGCGCGGCGGAGAAGACCGGCGCACACGGCCTCCTGACGGTGACGCCGTACTACAACAAGCCCCCGCAGGAGGGCCTGTACCGCCACTTCACGACCATCGCCGACGCCACCGAGCTGCCGGTGATGCTGTACGACATCCCCGGCCGCAGCGGCGTCCCGATCAGCACCGAGACGATCGTCCGGCTCGCCGAGCACCCCCGGATCGTCGCCAACAAGGACGCCAAGGGCGACCTCGGCCGAGCGAGCTGGGCCATCGCCCGCTCGGGCCTCGCCTGGTACTCCGGCGACGACATGCTGAACCTGCCGCTCCTGTCCGTGGGCGCGGTCGGCTTCGTATCGGTCGTCGGCCACGTCGTCACACCGGAGCTGCGCACTCTGGTCGAGGCGTACACCTCCGGCGACGTCCAGAAGGCCATAGAGATCCACCAGAAGCTGCTCCCGGTCTTCACCGGCATGTTCCGCACCCAGGGCGTCATGACCACCAAGGCGGCGCTCACCCTCCAGGGCCTGCCCGCCGGACCCCTGCGCGCTCCGATGGTCGAGCTGTCGGCCGACGAGATCGCCCAGCTCAAGATCGATCTTGCCGCCGGCGGGGTACAGCTCTGACATCAGACTTCACAACTGAATACGCGGGACACCTGTGTCCGCAGTCCACATCCGACAACTGCTTTTGCACGAACGTCATGCGCGCCACGTGCCTTACCGGTACGTGGCGCGTGTGGTGAGGAGAGTCTTTTGAGTCATCCGCATCCTGAACTCGGCGCCCCGCCGAAGCTCCCGAAGGGCGGCCTCCGGGTCACCCCCCTGGGCGGCCTCGGTGAGATCGGCCGCAACATGACCGTCTTCGAGTACGGCGGACGCCTGCTCATCGTCGACTGCGGCGTCCTCTTCCCCGAGGAGGAGCAGCCCGGCATCGACCTGATCCTGCCGGACTTCACGTCCATCCGGGACCGCCTCGACGACATCGAGGGCATCGTCCTCACGCACGGCCACGAGGACCACATCGGCGCCGTCCCCTACCTCCTCCGGGAGAAGCCGGACATCCCGCTGATCGGCTCCAAGCTGACCCTCGCGTTCATCGAGGCGAAGCTCCAGGAGCACCGCATCCGCCCGTACACCCTTGAGGTGACGGAGGGGAACCGCGAGCGCATCGGCCCCTTCGACTGCGAGTTCGTCGCGGTCAACCACTCCATCCCGGACGCGCTGGCCGTGGCCATCCGCACGCCTGCGGGAATGGTCGTCCACACGGGCGACTTCAAGATGGACCAGCTCCCGCTGGACGGCCGCCTCACGGACCTGCACGCGTTCGCACGCCTGAGCGAGGAGGGCATCGACCTCCTTCTCTCGGACTCGACGAACGCCGAGGTCCCGGGCTTCGTCGCCCCCGAGCGCGACATCTCGAACGTGCTACGCCAGGTCTTCGGGAGCGCCAGCAAGCGGATCATCGTGGCCAGCTTCGCCAGCCACATCCACCGCATCCAGCAGATCCTGGATGCGGCTCACGAGTACGGCCGCAGGGTCGCCTTCGTCGGCCGCTCCATGGTCCGCAACATGGGCATCGCCCGGGACCTCGGCTATCTGAAGGTCCCCCCGGGCCTGGTGGTCGACGTCAAGACGCTGGACGACCTCCCGGACCACGAGGTCGTCCTGGTCTGCACGGGCTCACAGGGCGAGCCGATGGCCGCGCTGTCCCGCATGGCCAACAGGGACCACCAGATCCGTATCGTCCAGGGCGACACGGTGATCCTGGCCTCGTCACTCATCCCCGGCAACGAGAACTCGGTGTACCGGGTGATCAACGGCCTGACCCGCTGGGGCGCGAAGGTCGTCCACAAGGGCAACGCCAAGGTGCACGTCTCCGGCCATGCGTCTGCCGGCGAGCTGCTGTACTTCTACAACATCTGCAAGCCGCGCAACCTGATGCCGGTACACGGCGAATGGCGCCACCTACGGGCCAACGCCGAGCTGGGCGCCATGACGGGCGTCCCGCACGACCGGATCGTCATCGCCGAGGACGGCGTGGTCGTCGACCTCATCGAGGGCAAGGCGAAGATCTCGGGCAAGGTCCAGGCCGGGTACGTGTACGTCGACGGCCTCTCGGTCGGCGATGTCGGCGAACCCACCCTGAAGGACCGCAGGATCCTCGGCGACGAGGGCATCATCTCGGTCTTCGTGGTGATGGACTCGTCCACCGGCAAGATCACGGGCGGCCCGCACATCCAGGCGCGCGGCTCGGGCATCGACGACTCGGCCTTCACCGACGTCGTGCCGAGGATCGCCGAGGTGCTGGAGCGCTCGGCGCAGGACGGCGTGGTCGAGCCCCACCAGATGCAGCAGCTCATCCGCCGCACGCTGGGCAAATGGGTGTCCGACACCTACCGCCGGCGCCCGATGATCCTTCCGGTCGTCGTGGAGGTCTGACGGGCCCGGAGGGCGTCAACCTGGAGCGGGGCTCCTCGATTTGCATCGAGGAGCCCCGCTCCAGTACGTTTACGGCTCCGCCAGCGAGGGAACCCGGCTCAACTGCGAGCCAGGGACCAGCCCGAGCGGGACGGAAATTCCGACTCAGAACTTCTGATAAAGTCGGAGTCGCCGGAAAGGGAAACGCGAAAGCGGAAACCTGGAAAGCACCGAGGAAATCGGATACGGAAACGGTCTGATAGAGTCGGAAACGCAAGACCGAAGGGAAACTGCCCGGAGGAAAGCCTGAGAGAGTCTCTTGGGTGAGTACGAAGGAAGCGTCCGTTCCTTGAGAACTCAACAGCGTGCCAAAAATCAACGCCAGATATGTTGATACCCCGTCCACCGCATTGTGTGGTGGTCGAGGTTCCTTTGATGCAGTAAACACAGCGAGGACGCTGTGAACGGTCGGGCTTATTCCGCTTGACTGTTCCGCTCTCGTGGTGTGCACCCGATTACGGGTAATCATTCACGGAGAGTTTGATCCTGGCTCAGGACGAACGCTGGCGGCGTGCTTAACACATGCAAGTCGAACGATGAACCCGCTTCGG
>NZ_PJME01000072.1 GCF_002954775.1 Streptomyces geranii | reverse complement strand
CAAACGCCGGACGGGCTGAAGAACCAAGCGCCGGCCTGCACCATTTGCAGCACAGGCCGGCACCCCTCAGCCCGTCCGGCGTTTGAGGACGAGCGCGTTCAGCGCGATACGGGGGTTCGGGGGCGGAGCCCCCGAAGGATGGGACGGGTAGGGGCGGCGGGGGCGAGGAAAGGTCCCGCTACGCCTCCGTCAGCTCCACCTGGACCTCGACCTCCACCGGTGCGTCCAGCGGAAGGACCGCCACCCCGACCGCACTCCGCGCGTGGACGCCCTTGTCGCCCAGCACCTCACCCAGCAGCTCACTCGCGCCGTTGACCACCCCCGGCTGGCCGGTGAAGTCCGGGGCCGAGGCCACGAAGCCCACGACCTTCACGACCCGCGCCACCCTGTCGAGGTCGCCCGCGACCGACTTGACCGCCGCGAGCGCGTTCAGCGCGCACGTGCGGGCCAGGTCCTTCGCCTCCTCCGGCGTGACCTCCGCGCCCACCTTCCCGGTGAGGGGCAGCTTGCCGTCCACCATGGGCAACTGGCCCGAGGTGTACACGTACACCCCGGACCGGACCGCCGGCTGGTACGCGGCGAGCGGCGGTACCACCGCCGGGAGCGTCAGGCCCAGCTCCGCGAGCCGGGACTCCACCGCGCTCACGGCTTCGGCCGCTTCAGGTAGGCCACCAGCTGCTCGGGGTTGTTCGGCCCGGGCACGACCTGGACGAGCTCCCAGCCGTCCTCGCCCCAGGTGTCCAGGATCTGCTTCGTGGCGTGGACGAGCAGAGGCACAGTCGCGTATTCCCACTTGGTCATGCGGCCGACTTTAGCCGGAGTGGCCAGGCGCCTCGCACGCACGTTGTCCACAGCCTCCGGCGTAGCTCCGGGCCGGACTGGTTAACCTCGAATACGTGAGCAGGTTCCAGGTCGTCAGCGGTAAGGGCGGGACCGGAAAGACCACGGTCGCCGCAGCGCTCGCGCTTGCCCTCGCCACCGAGGGGAAGCGCGCGCTTCTCGTCGAGGTCGAGGGCAGGCAGGGCATCGCGCAGCTCTTCGAGACCGAAGCGCTGCCTTATGAGGAGCGGAAGATCGCCGTCGCTCCCGGGGGCGGGGAGGTGTATGCCCTTGCCATCGACCCCGAACTGGCGCTGCTGGACTACCTCCAGATGTTCTACAAGCTCGGCAGCGCGGGCCGGGCCCTGAAGAAACTCGGGGCCATCGACTTCGCGACGACCGTCGCGCCGGGCATCAGGGACGTCCTGCTGACCGGCAAGGCGTGCGAGGCGGTGCGGAGGAAGGACAAGAGCGGGCGGTTCGTCTACGACTACGTCGTCATGGACGCCCCGCCGACCGGCCGGGTCACGCGGTTCCTCAACGTCAACGACGAGGTCGCCGGGCTCGCCAAGATCGGCCCGATACACAATCAGGCGCAGGCCGTGATGCGCGTACTCAAGTCGCCCGAGACGGCGGTGCACCTGGTGACGCTGCTGGAGGAGATGCCCGTCCAGGAGACCGCGGACGGCATCGCCGAGCTGCGGGCGGCGAAGCTGCCGGTGGGGCGGATCATCGTCAACATGGTGCGACCCGAGGTTTTGGACGAGGCCGAGCTGGAACTCGTACGGGCGGCCCCTCGCACCGCGCTCGCGAAGTCGCTGTCGGCCGCCGGGCTCGGCGGGGCGCGGCGCGGCGGGAACGCCGAGAAGCTGGTCGATCCGCTGCTGGCCCAGGTCGAGGAGTACGCCGAGCGGTACGCGCTGGAGCACGAACAGCGTTCCGTGCTGGGCGGGTTGGGGCTGGCGACGCACGAACTGCCGTTGCTCGCCGAGGGCATGGACCTGGCGGGCCTGTACGAACTGGCCGACGAGCTGCGGAAGCAGGGGATGTCATGAGTCCGGAGCCCACATCACACCCGCACGACAGCGGCTCCCGGCATCATCGGCTCTCCCCCGCGCCCGTCCTTGAGGTCGATCCGCTGATCGACGACCCGGACACCCGGATCGTGGTCTGCTGCGGGGCCGGCGGGGTCGGCAAGACGACCACCGCGGCGGCACTCGGGCTGCGGGCCGCCGAGCGCGGGCGGAAGGTGGTCGTGCTGACCATCGACCCGGCCCGCAGGCTCGCCCAGTCCATGGGCATCGACTCGCTGGACAACGTCCCGAGGAAGGTCAAGGGCGTCGAGGGCGGCGGTGAACTGCACGCCATGATGCTCGACATGAAGCGGACGTTCGACGAGATCGTCGAGGCGCACGCCGACCGTGAGCGGGCCGCCGCGATCCTCAGCAACCCCTTCTACCAGTCGCTTTCGGCGGGCTTCGCGGGCACGCAGGAGTACATGGCGATGGAGAAGCTGGGGCAGCTGCGCTCACGCGACGAGTGGGATCTCATCGTCGTCGACACGCCGCCGTCGCGGTCCGCGCTGGACTTTCTCGACGCCCCCAAGCGGCTCGGGTCGTTTCTCGACGGCCGGTTGATCCGGCTGCTGACCGCGCCGGCGAAGCTGGGCGGGCGCGCGGGGATGAAGTTCCTGAACGTCGGTATGTCGATGATGACCGGCACCCTGGGCAAGCTGCTCGGCGGCCAACTCCTCAAGGACGTCCAGACGTTCGTGGCCGCGATGGACACCACCTTCGGTGGTTTCCGGACCCGCGCCGATGCCACGTACCAGCTGCTGCAGGCACCCGGCACGGCGTTCCTGGTGGTGGCGGCCCCGGAGCGGGACGCGCTGCGGGAGGCCGCGTACTTCGTGGAGCGGCTGGCCGCGGAGGACATGCCGCTGGCCGGACTGGTGCTCAACCGGGTCCACGGCAGCGGCGCCGCCCAGCTGTCGGCCGAGCGCGCGCTCGCCGCCGCGGAAAATCTTGAAGAGCCCCGCATTGTCGATCAGGAGGACGGGAAAGCTGGACTTCGTAACTCTCCCGACACGTACGGCGAACACGACGCGCACGACGGACACGAGCCGCACGCAAAATCCGACGCGTACGGCGAATCCGACCCGCGCGGCGAACACGTCGAAGGCTCCCCCATCGCCACCGACAGTGACCCGGCCGCCGACCCCCGTGACCCCGCTGAACCCACCGTCGAACAACTCACCGCAGGCCTGCTCCGGCTGCACGCGGACCGTATGCGGCTGCTCTCCCGCGAGCAGCGCACGCGTGACCGCTTCACCGCCCGCCACCCGGAGGTGGCCGTGACCGAAGTCGCCGCGCTGCCCGGTGACGTCCATGACCTCGCGGGCCTGCGGAACATCGGCGACCGGCTGGCGACCGACCGGCCCGAGCTGCCGGAGCCGAGCGGGAGTTGAGTGAGCGGTGGCCGAGCCGGCTCAGCCCACCGCCAAGTAGCTCTCGTACACCTCTTCCTCGTCGAGAGGCAGGATTCCCACCCCCCGCTCGTACTCGGTACGCGCGGTTTCGAGCAGCCGACGCCACGAGGTGACGGTGGGACGCCTGCGCAGCAGTGCGCGGCGCTCCCGCTCCGTCATTCCTCCCCACACGCCGAACTCGACGCGGTTGTCGAGCGCGTCGGCCAGGCATTCCGTGCGTACCGGACATCCGGTGCACACCGCCTTGGCCCTGTTCTGCGCTGCTCCCTGCACGAACAGTTCATCCGGATCGGTAGTGCGGCAGGCCGCCTGCGCACTCCAGTCGGTTACCCAGCCCATACCGGCGCCGTCCTCTCCCGAATCGAGGCTCCCCCACGGCGGCAGCGGCATATTCACCGCCGCCAGTTGAGGACGTTACGGAAGGAGGGCACAGCGCAACACCCCCTTCGGGCCCAATCTTGAATGGCCCGAACGGACTATGGGTAAGCGGCAGATCACCCGGGGGAGTGAGCGACCGACATGCGTGACTATCCCGGCATACCGGGGCAGTTCAGCTGGGTCACAACGGACACCTGGTGACACACAAGGCGGATCCGGACACGTATTCACCAAAAAAAGTTGGACTACATCCGAAACGATTCGGGTCTCACGGACGTATTGATACGTGACCTCACTGCTGTGACAGTTGTGAGCAGCTTAGGCCAAGGCCTGTACGCGTGTCCGGCGAATGAGAACGTAGGCTGCCCTCATGCCAAACAAGCGCTCGGGTGGTGGTCTGTCCGCGACGCAGCAGGCCGCCAAGTTCCTCGGTGTCAGCGTGCTCGCGGGAGCCGTCATGGCGGGCATCGCGCTGCCCGCCGCCGGCGCGCTCGGTCTCGCGGCCAAGGGTTCGGTCGAGGGGTTCGACGAGATCCCGGCCAATCTGAAGCGCCCGCCGCTCAGCCAGCGCACCACGATCCTGGACGCCAAGGGCGGCCAGATCGCCACGGTGTACTCGCGCGACCGCACGGTCGTCGAGCTGAAGGACATCTCGCCGTACATGCAGAAGGCGATCGTCGCGATCGAGGACTCCCGGTTCTACGAGCACGGCGCGATCGACCTCAAGGGCGTCCTGCGCGCCCTCAACAAGAACGCGCAGAGCGGCGGTGTCTCCGAAGGCGCCTCCACGCTCACGCAGCAGTACGTGAAGAACGTGTTCGTCGAGGAGGCGGGCGACGACCCGACGAAGGTCGCGCAGGCCACGCAGCAGACGATCGGCCGCAAGATCAAGGAGCTGAAGTACGCGATCCAGGTCGAGGAGGAGCTGGGCAAGAAGAAGATCCTCGAGAACTACCTGAACATCACCTTCTTCGGCCAGCAGGCGTACGGCGTCGAGGCCGGCGCCCGGCGCTACTTCTCCCGGTCCGCCAAGGACCTCACCCTCCCGCAGGCCGCGCTGCTGGCCGGCATCGTCCAGTCGCCGAGCCGGTACGACCCGGTCAACGACCCGGCGGAGGCGACCAAGCGCCGCAACACCGTGCTGCAGCGGATGGCGGAGGTCGGTGACATCACCCCGCAGGAGGCCGCCGAGGCGAAGGAGAAGCCGCTCGGCCTGAAGGTCAGCAAGCCCAAGAACGGCTGCATCGTGGCGACCAAGGGCGCGGGCTTCTTCTGCGACTACGTCCGCGAGGTCTTCCTGAACGACCCGGTCTTCGGCAAGACCCAGGAGGACCGGGCCAAGATCTGGAACCGGGGCGGCCTGACCATCCGGACGACGCTGGACCCGCAGGCGCAGAAGTCGGTCCAGGCGTCCATCAAGGACCACGTCAAGCAGAGCGACGACGTCGCCACCGCCGCCACGATCGTCGAACCCGGCAGCGGCAAGATCCTGGCGATGGGCCAGTCACGGCCGTACGGCATCGAGAACAAGCAGAACGAGACGACGATCAACCTGTCCGTCGACCAGAGCATGGGCGGCGGAGCGGGCTACCAGCCCGGTTCGACGTTCAAGCCGATCGTGGCCGCCGCCGCGATCGAGGGCGGCATGCCGGCGACGAAGCAGTACCCCTCGCCGTACGAGATGGCCTATCCGAGCCCGATCTCGGCGTGCGACGGCAAGACCTGGCAGAACCAGGAGAACTCCAAGCTCACCAACGAGAACGAGTCCGAGGTCGGGCCGTACAGCATGAAGGAAGCGACCGCGAAGTCGGTCAACACCTACTACGTGGAGATGATCTCGGACATCGGCATCTGCCCGGTGACGGAGATGGCCGCGAAGATGGGCGTCGAGCGCGCGGACGGCGGCAAGCTGCAGCAGGCCCCGTCGATCGCCCTCGGCACCCAGGAGATGTCGCCGCTGACGATGGCGAACGCCTACGCGACCTTCGCCTCGCGCGGTATGTACTGCACGCCGGTGGCCATCGAGTCGATCAGCCAGCGGGTCGGCGAGGAGACGAAGTCGCTCGAAGTCCCGAAGTCGACCTGCTCGCGGGCGATGTCCGAGACGACCGCCGACACCATCAACACGCTCCTCAAGGGCGTGGTCGAGGACGGTACGGGCACCCAGGCGGGCCTCGGCAGCCGTCCCAGCGCCGGCAAGACCGGTACGACGGACTACCGTTACGCGGCCTGGTTCGTGGGCTACACGCCGAACATGGCCGGCGCCGTCTGGGTCGGCGACCCCGCGCACAAGCGCAAGATGACGAACATCACCATCGGCGGCGTCTGGCACGCCAAGGTGTTCGGTGGTGAGGTTCCCGGTCCGATCTGGCGCGACATGATGAGCGGGGCCCTGGAGGGCAAGGACGCCCCCGACTTCAACCTCGTGAACATCCCGGACCCGCCGAAGAACACGGGCGACGAGAACGGCGACGGAGACGGCAACGGGGACGGCGGCGGCAACAACGGCGGCGCCACTGACGGCGGCACGGACGGTGGCACCACGGACGGCGGCACCGACGGCGGAACCACCTTCCCGACCCCCTCCTTCTCCCTCCCCGAAGGCTTCATCCAGGGGCAGAGCAACGGAAACGGCAATGGAGGCGGCCGTGGCTGACGCCCCTTCCCACCGGGCTTCCCACCGGGCTTCCCACCAGGCTTCCTCCCGGGCGTAATTGCGCCAGTCAGGCGCTATGGGCACTCAACCGGCGGGCACCGTGACATTCTCACGTGCAGCCCGCCAGGAGGGTGCCCATTCGCTTGCCCGCCCTGTGCGTATCGCCGTTCCAGATGGACCAGATGGAGGGGAAATGAAATTCCGGTCGCGTATCGGCCTCACACTCGGCATGGTGCTCAGCTCACTCGCGCTCGCCGTCCCGAATTCCGCCTCGGCAGCCGCCCTGGCCTGTGACAACTTCGGCTGTGACGGCCATGACCCGAACATCCAGAGCTGGGAATCCGGACCGGTCACCACCTACGGCCCCTACGACCTGGGCAACTCGTTCTCGTACGAGCTGCGCTGGGGGAAGACGGACGGCGACCAGTACAGCTGGGGGCGCCTCGAGTACTTCAGCGGCACCGGCGCGGGCGACTGGTCGGTGTACGTCCAGCGCTGCACCAAGGACCACTCCACCTGTTACCTGAGGCTCGGCCTGAAGACGGGCGGGGCCTCGGGCTGGACCGCCAAGGTGGCGGACACGGCGAACATGTACGTGACGCGCACGCCGATGTACTACAATCCGTCGACCCATGAAATGCGCGCCTGCGTGGAGAACCCGTCGGGCACCGCGCGCTGCACTCCTTGGTACTGATCCTGGCTCAAGTCCAGAATCCGGCGTACCGATAGTCGGGTGCATTGTGAGCCGGATAGCCCGATTTTCGGCAGACATCTCACCCGTCCCCTTACCTCCCACTGGGTCGCATTTATACGGCTACTAATTGCCGCAAACGCTTCCTAGACTGCCGTGTAACGGCGCCGCGAACACAGCGCCGTTACACGGGGAGGCAAAATGACCATTACGCCGGAATTTGACGCCGATGCGTCCTGTATCGAACCCGACGAACGACGAATCCTGGCTCTTCTCTACACGGGGTTGAACGACGCGTCGATCGCCCGCCGCCTGGGAGTGGGGCACCGGACGGTGCAGCGAAAGGTGCAGCGCCTCATGGAGCGGCTGCAGGCCAACGGACGGGTGGCCCTGGGCGCACGCGCACAGGAACTGGGCCTGCTGCGCACGGCCGGACCCGCCTCGCGCGACGACGGCGACAACGATATCCAGCGGCGGAGACACCATCGGCCACAGCCATGAGCAGGCCCGTCCGCCGACTTCATACGCATGCATCGTCCGGTCAGGCCTGTACTGCAAGGGCTATGACCGGGAGATGGAGAGAGGCTATGGCCGGGAGATGAAAAGGGCCGCCGACGAGGGCGGGTCCGTCCGGACCCGTGCGGCGCCGGAGGCAGCGCCGATCCGTTCCAGCCGAAGCGCCGTCAGGCCGCCGAACGGCTGGCCCGCCTGCGGTCCTGACCAGGAGGGCGGCGGCAGCCTCCCGCGCACTCGGGCCGTCCAGCCCCTCCGGTGAGAGGGACATGGCGCCAAGCCGCCCTCGCTACGGCCGGTCGGCTGCCGCAGCACCTCCGACGCTGCGGCAGCCGACTCGCGCCCGACGTACCGGCCTTCCGGACCGCCCGTATCAACTCCGAAGCCACTCCGAATCAGCGCCGAATCCGCTCCGAGCGGATCAGCCCGCCAGCGCGCTCTTCACCAGCGCGGCGACCCGGCCGCCCTCGGCGAGGCCCGCGACCTTCGGGTTCACGATCTTCATGACCTGGCCCATGGCCCGCGGCCCCTCGGCGCCGGCCGCCTTCGCCTCCTCGACGGCCTGGGCGACGATGCCGCTCAGCTCCTCGTCGCTGAGCTGCTTGGGCAGGTAGACGGCGAGGATCTCGCCCTCCGCCTTCTCCCGCTCGGCCGACTCGGTCCGACCGCCCTGCGTGAACGCCTCGGCGGCCTCGCGGCGCTTCTTCGCCTCGCGGGTGATCACCTTGGTGACCTCCTCGTCGGAGAGCTCGCGCTTCTCCTTGCCGGAGACCTCTTCCTGGGTGATCGCGGTCAGGGTGAGCCGGAGCGTGGAGGAACGGAGTTCGTCGCGAGCCTTGATGGCGGCGTTGAGGTCTTCCCTGAGCTTCGACTTGAGCGTGGTCATGCGAACGATTGTCGCAGGTACGGCAAGCACCCCGCCCGCGGATTTCCATCCCGGCCCGCACGCGACCTCCACCGCGACCCCCACCGCGATTTCCACCACCCTCCCCCGCCTGACACGATGGGAGCATGCGCGCGCGATACGGAGTACCCCTGGGAATCACGGCGGTTGCCGCCGCCGGCCTCGCCTATTCGGTCGGATTCGAGGCCCGCTTCTTCCGCCTCCGACGCGTCACCGTGCCGGTGCTGCCGGCCGGGATGCGCCCGCTGCGCATCCTTCAGGTCTCCGACATCCACATGGTCGGCGGCCAGTACAAGAAGCAGCGCTGGCTGCGCTCGCTGGCCGGCCTGCGCCCCGACTTCGTGATCAACACGGGCGACAACCTGTCCGACCCTGAGGGCGTGCCCGAGGTGCTGGACGCGCTGGGCCCGCTGATGCAGTTCCCGGGCGCGTACGTCTTCGGCTCCAACGACTACTACGGCCCGACCCCCCGCAACCCGGCCCGCTACCTGGTCGAGAAGATGCAGGGCAGGCACGGCCTCAACGGCAACGCGCCCGCGGTCAACGTCATCCACAACCCGTGGGAGGAGCTGCGCGACGGCTTCGACTCGGCGGGCTGGCTGAACCTGACGAACACGCGCGGCACGCTGAAGATCGAGGACATGGCGGTGGAACTGACCGGCCTGGACGACCCGCACATCAAGCGCGACCGCTACGAGAAGGTGGCCGGCGGCCCGTCCGCGTCGGCGGACGTCTCGCTCGCGGTGGTCCACGCCCCCTACCTCCGCGTCCTGGACGCGTTCACGGCGGACGCGTACCCGCTGACCCTGGCGGGCCACACGCACGGCGGCCAGCTGTGCATCCCCTTCTACGGCGCCCTGGTCACCAACTGCGACCTGGACACGGACCGCGTGAAGGGCCTGTCGACGCATACGGCGGAGGGCCGGACGTCGTACCTCCACGTCTCGGCGGGCTGCGGAGCGAACCGCTACACACCGGCGAGGTTCGCGTGCCCCCCGGAGGCGACGCTGCTGACCCTGACAGAAGCCCCGTAACCCACACAGCCCGCCCGAATAGCCCGCTTTATGCCCTCGCCCTAGCGTGAGGGCATGACGGCTCCGATACGCCCGACGCCCCCGATACGCCACATACAACCCATCCAGCCGATCCCCAGCGACATACCGGACATCCCCGCCCTCCCGGGGATACCGGCAGCCGCCCTGCTCTCCTCCCCCGTCCCCGCCACGGCGGTGGTGACCCCGGTACGCCGCCCGGCGACGGCGATCTTCCGCCTCCTGACGGCAACAACGGCAGCGGCGGCAGTCGCGGCGGAACTCCTCCTGGACAACACCCCCCTGCAGACCCTGAGCCGCTTCACGATCCAGAGCGCGATCCTGCTGACCCTGGTGACGACGCTCGCGTCCCGCCGAGCGTGGACGGCCCGCCGCCCCCTGCCGGCGGCACTGACGGGCGCCGCACTCCTCTACGTGCTGATCGCGTCCCTGATCCACCACGGCCTGGTGGCCAACGCGTCAAGCCCCTTCGCGACCCCCGCTCCCCCGACGGGCTGGCACGCGGTCACCAACCACCTCCTCCATACGGCGATCCCGCTCGCGGCACTGATCGACTGGCTGCTCCTGACGGCCCCCGGCCACCTGCACCTGCGCCAGGCGGCACCGTGGCTCCTGTACCCACTGGCGTACCTGGCGTTCTCCCTGACAAGGGGCGAACTGCTCGACCCGGGCACGGAGGGCCGCTACTTGTACGCCTTCCTGGACGTGGCGAAGGACGGCTACAAGAGCGTCCTGGCCAACGCACTCCTGCTGGGCCTGGGCTTCTACGCCCTGGCGGTCGCCCTCGTAACCGTCGACCACATCCGCCCGAACCCGGTCCACCACCGCGCGAAAACCGGATTTCGCCTGGGGCCACCGGTGGGCTAAAGTAAACGACGTCGCCGCGACAAGCAGGACAAGCAGCGACATCGGGGTGTAGCGCAGCTTGGCAGCGCGCTTCGTTCGGGACGAAGAGGTCGTGGGTTCAAATCCCGCCACCCCGACAGTGAAGTACAACTCAAGGGTCCGATCCGCAGCGCGGGTCGGGCCCTTGAGTTGTTACTGGAGATCTCTTGGGAGATAGCTGAGGGAAAATCTTGGTCGTCCTTTCCCGGAACCGGTCTCCAGTGCCGCAGGAACAGCGACGCTTGCGTGTCCTGCCACCTGCGCATTCACGAGTCCAGGGCTCGTAACTGACCAGCAGCACCCATGCGGGCCTCCTTGCCGGTCGTTAGGAACACCGCATATGGCAGGCCATCGCTCAGCTCCTCCTCTCGACCAGGCTCGTGCGCTCGCTCAACAAGTGCGTGCGTTACGAGAGGGCCGAGGGTGGACGCGGGAACAGCTGGCCGAAGAAGCAGACATCGCCGTCGGGACGCTGGGGCGTCTGGAGAGCGAGGGAGCGATCCAGCCAGGTTTCTTGACCGTTGGCGCGGTGGCCGAGGCTCTTGCGGTCTCTCTCGATGATCTGTTCCGGGCGGCCCAGGCCGTGTCCGTCACGCCCGGGCTGTGGTCCGCCGGGTACGAAGGGCGGGATATCGACTCGTTCGTCGCCGTGCTCGTCGAGAGCCACATCGGTGTCGTGGCGGATGTTCGACTCACTCCGATCAGTCGCAAGAAGGGCTTCAGCAAGACCCGCCTCGGGGAGGCTCTGGCCGAAGCGGGCATCAAGTACACCCACCTGCGTGGCCTGGGCAATCCGAAGGACAATCGTGAGCCTTTCTGGGACGGCCGCATCGAAGTGGGGCGAGCACGCTTCCGAAGCCTGCTGCAGTCCGATGAGGCGAAATCCGACCTTGACCGCCTGGCGGAGCATGCCCGGCAGTCGCGAGTAGCGGTGCTGTGCTTCGAGAAGGACGAGAGCCGTTGCCACCGGCAGGTCGTCCTGGAGACGGTGCACAAGCAGGCCGCTGTCCCTGTGATTCCCTTGGCCTGACTTCACCCCTCCCCCCCCCGCACGCGCTCTTGCCCGTTGCCCATGCCTCTCCTGCAATCGAGACCGGGAGATCGATGGAGGGGGCAACCATGGGCTCGGGGGATCGGCAGCGCGCACGGATCATGATCGCGGTCAAGACCTATCCGGAACTGTCCGCGAGGTACCACGAGACGAGCTGCGTGGCCGGCATACGGCTCGACCAGGGGACGCCCCAGCATGTGCGACTCTTCCCGGTTCCGTTCCGGTTGCTGAACGAAGAAAGCCAGTTCGCCAAGTACTCGATCGTCGAGGTCGACGTGCAGCGACACCATGGGGACCGCCGTCCCGAGAGCTTGCGCCCCAACCTGCAGACCCTCAAGGTCATCGAGCGCCTCGGGACAGCGGACGGCTGGCGCGAACGCTTCTCGCATGTGCAGCCCCTCATGGCGCCGTCCCTGTGCTCCATAAAACGGGACCAGGAGCTTCGGGGGACGTCGCTTGGTGTCTTCCGACCAGCGGAGTTCACCGGCTTCCGCTTCGCTCCTGCTGAGCGCTGGCCCGCTTCGAAGGCTGCCTTGCAGATCAGTTGGATCTACTCGCACAGGACCTCCGCCAACTGGAGTGGGTGCCGCTTGAGTTCCGGTACAGCTTCCGTTGCACGGATCAGGAGTGCGGTGGTCACGACATGGGTTTGAGGGACTGGGAGGCAGGCGAGTCGTACCGCAAGTTCCTTCGCCAGTATGGGAAGGACGGCGTGGAGGAGAAGCTTCGCGAACACTGGTTCGATCGGATGGTCACTCCGGAGAAGGCCGTGCACTGCTTCGTCGGGAACGTTGCGGCACGCCCCAAGACGTTCCTGCTGCTTGGCCTGTTCTACCCCCAACGGGATGTCGTCGAGAACTTCCAGGAGAGCCTGTTCGACCTGTGAGGGTGAGTACGCAGGATGGGAAACCCGTGGCCACCGTCTCCTGACCGAGGCCGTCGGCTCAACTGCCGCGTGCCGGATGCGGCCTGTGGACCTGCCTGAATACGGGCGTGCCATGCTGTCGTCAACGGAGTTGAGCTGGGCTCCAGTTGATCGTCAGGGGGAGTTGTGGCAGGGCGGGACCTTCGAACGTTGTTCGGCTCGAACGACCGGAGCATCGCCGCCAGTGAGGCGTTCACGAACCGGCAGGCACAGTGGCAGGCCGTAACGGTCGACCTCGCCGAGCACGTACGGCACGTGACCTGTGCGAACTTCGACGTGGAGGATCTGGAAGCTCCCCGCCGCAACATCCTCGTGTTTCACGGTGTGGGCGGGATCGGCAAGTCCACGCTCTCCCGCAAGATCGAGGCATCGCTGGCCCGCAGCGAGCACCGCCCGGCGCAATGGGGATCGCCGTCCCACCCCGAGGAGCGGACTCTGCCGGTCCGTATCGATCTCGGGCGCGCCGCGGGGATGGATTTCGAACGCGTCATCCTCACCATCCGTCTTGCCGTCGCCACGCTCGGCCGGCCGATGCCCGCCTTCGACCTCGCCCTACGCCGCTACTGGGAGCACAACCACCCGGGCGAAACGATCGAGGATCACCTGCGCCGGGGCGGGTTGTTGAGCCGCTTCAGCGCCGCTGCCGCGCTGCCCCAGCAGATGCAGTCCGCGCTCAGTGACGTCGCCCAGGCCCTGCTCCTGCCCGGCACAGTCGGCAGTGCGCTCGGGCACGGGGCCGGAGCGCTCATCAAGGCGTTACGCGAACGGCGCCAGTCCGTACGCGCCCTAGCCGACTGCTCCCGTCTGGCCGACCTCCTGGAGGCCGAGCCGGACCTGGAAGCCCTCAGCTTCTATCCGCACCTCCTCGCCTGGGACCTGGCTCAACTCCCGGCCGGCAAGAGCCCACTACCCGTGATCCTGCTGGACACCTTCGAGGACACCGGCGACCGCACACACCGCGACTTCGAACGTCTGCTCCAACGCATCGTGTGGTTGATGCCCAACGCGTTCTTCGTCGTCACCGGACGCAACCGCCTCCAGTGGGCGGAGACGAGCCTGGAGGGGCAGCTCGACTGGACCGGGCCGCAGGCGTGGCCCGGTCTCGTAGCCAACACGGCGCATGTGGGGCGAGCTGTATCGGGCCGTCAGGTCCTGATCGGCGACTTCTCCCCCGAAGACTGTGAGGACTACCTGGTCGGCAGGCTGAGCCGCGATGGGCAGCCGCTGATCGACGAACCGGTCCGCCGGATCATCACCGAGCGCTCCCACGGGTTGCCTCTGTACCTTGACCTGTCGGTCATGCGCTATCTGGAACTCCGACGCGGCGGCGGACAGCCGCAGGTCACCGACTTCGACCACGACTTCCCCGCCCTGATCGCCCGTACCGTCAGCGACCTGACCGCCGATGAGCGCCACGTGCTCCGCTCGGTCAGCCTGCTCAGCGCATTCTCTGTATCCCTGGCCACCGAAGCCGCCGGCATGGACCACGACGCGCCCGCCCTACGGCTGACCGAGCGCCCCTTCATCCGGGAGTCCTCTTCCGGCGTGTGGCCCTTCCATGTCCACGATCTGATCCGCTCCGCCATTCGCAGCGCGGACGACGGCAGTGACGACCGCTGGTCGAAGCAGGACTGGCGGCGTGCGGCCCAACGGGCCTTCCACGCCCTGGAATCCCAGTGGCGCCAGGACCTGCGGCACGATCGCACCGTCCTGGTCGGGTGTCTCCAGCAAGGACTGCTCCTCGCACGGGACTTCCGTCTCGGTCTCGACTGGCTCGCCGATGCCGCATTCCAGTACGTAGGGGACTCCGTCTGGGAACCACTGGTGCTTCCCGCCGCCGATGCCACGTCGTCGGGTGGCCTGCAGACTGCTGCAGATGCCCTGGTGGAAACGCTGAGCGCCATCGCCCGGCGCCAGCACGAGCACCGTGAACGCACGACCAGTCGACTCTCGGCCGTTCTCGCCTCGGAGCTGCTCCCCGACGACCTGGTCGAACTAGCCACGTATTACCTGGCGAAGGCCCAGCGAGACCTCGGTCTGACCGATGATTCGCGTCGCGGGATGCAGCGCGTCGCCTCCGCCGACGGTCGGCTCGCTTCCGCGGCTCGGCGCGGCCTGGCACACCTGAGCCGACTGTCCGGAGACTTCCCGACCGCGGTCGAAGCCGCGGGGAGGCTGGGCTGGGAAGGGCGGCACCATCGGGTGTTGGGAGACGTGTGGTGGGTGCAGGGCGACATGGAGCGGGCGATAGACGCCTACCTGGCAGGCCGGAACGAAGCTGAGGAGCACGGTGTGGTCGGCGAGACCGCCATGGTGCAGGCGCATCTCGCCTTCGCCGCCTCCTTCTCCGATCCGCTTCGGGCCTATGCCGAACTCGATCTGGCGGACCGGCTGTTGTCCCACCTCAGCCTGCGCTCCAGCGAGATGACCGCTCGCATCGCCGTGCTCGTACGCGATGCCGGGTTCGCCGCCGACTTGCCCGGCCGGGCGGCCGTGCTGCTCGCTGAAATCGGTGTCTCCGGCATTTCCTACGCGGCGGCGAAATTGCAGCTGGCCCTGTGCTTCCACCACGCCGTCCTCGACGCCCAGGACGACCTCGCCACCGCGATCACCCGCCTGCGCGAACTCACTCAGAGCGGCGACTACGCCTACTACGTCGACATCGCCCACTTCATGGCCGGCCTTCCGCTTCCCGAGCACACCGCGCGAGCACGGTGGATGGACGGAGAACAACAGACCCGCGAACGATGGCGCTACCTGGTGACGACACGTCGCGATCACCTCGCCGCGGCTCGTTAGGCTTTTCACACATGCGTAGATCGCTGGTCAACGAGGCGCGACTACGATCGCCGGTCATGGACTGGCTGGAGCGCACCGCGAAACTGAGGCAGTGGAGCAGAAGCGGGACCCGGGCTCCGCACAAGCCGTTGCTGTTGCTGTACGCGCTCGGTCGGTTCCAGCAGGATGCCGTCGGCGAGCTGCGGTACAGCGTGGTGGAGGAGCATCTGCAGCGGCTGCTGACCGAGTACGGTCCGCCGAACAGGACGACTCCGGCCTACCCGTTCCACCACCTGGTGAGCGACGGCGTGTGGGAGGTGCGCACCGATCGCGGACCGGGCAGCCCCGGCAGCGGGGTGCGGGAGTTGCGGGCCACCGGGGCCGCAGGGCGGCTGGCGCCGGAACTGCGGGCGGCGCTGCGGCGTGAACCAGCGCTGCTCGGCCGGATGGCACGCGTCCTGCTCGACCTGCACTTCCCGCCTTCGCTCCACGGCGACCTGTGCGAAGCCGTCGGCCTGGAGCTGGAGCCGGCCCAGACCGGACAGCTCTCGGCCGCCGTGCGGAGGCGGCGGGATCCACGGATGCGAGAGCAGGTCCTGACGGCCTACGAGTATCGGTGTGCCTTCTGCGGCTACGACGGCAGGATCGGCGCGGTGCCGGTCGGCCTGGAGGCCGCGCACGTGCGCTGGTGGGCCTTCGACGGCCCGGACGATGTCGACAACGGACTATGCCTGTGCTCCCTGCACCACAAGCTCTTCGACAAGGGCGTCCTCGGTGTCGGCGAGAGCCACCGCATCCTGGTCTCCCAGCGCTTCGTCGGCCACAGCTCCGCCGCCCGCGAACACGTCCTCGCGCTCGCTGACCGACCACTCATCGGACCCCAGCCCGGAGCCCACCCCGTCGCCGCCATCCACCGCTCCCGGCACACCAGCCAGGTCTTCCACGGCTGCCCGCGCCCTGCCACGGCCGCCTGACCTCGCATTGTCGGCTGTGCCTCGCTGGTAAGGAGTGCGATACCAAGAGTATGGTCTCTTGTATGGCAACGAAGAAGGTAACCGTGACGATCCCCGAGGATCTTCTGGACGAGATCCGCGCGGACGCGGCAGAGCGGGGCCTGTCGGCGTACGTCGCAGAGGCGCTGCGCTTCAAGCGCGACCGGGACCGGCTCCTGGAACTGGTCGACTGGCTGCAGGAAGAGCACGGCCCCGTGACTGAGGACGAGCGTGTGGCCGTACTGGACGAATTGGAGGAGCTCGACGCCGAACACGAGCGGCGCCGCGCCTCCGGACAGCACAACGCCGGAGAGGCTGCGTGAAGAAGCTAGTCGATAAGCACGGGCAGAGGCCGCTCCGTGTCTTCGTCCTGGACTGTGAAGCTCTCTCCCTGGCCGTGCGCGGTGAGCGGAAGATGATCGCCTGGCTCGACCTCGCGGCGCAAGGGGAGGCCGAAGTGGTGACGTCACCGATGACCCTGGTCGAGGCGTACGACGGCAGAACAACCGAACAGCGCTGGGACTGGGTACTGTCTCGGCTCCAGGTCGCCGACATCGGGAAGGACGAGGCCCGCCAGGCACGCCGGCTCCTGGCCGACGCCAAGTTGCACGGCCACAAGTACGCGATCGACGCCGTGCTCGCCGTAATCGCACGACGGCAGAAGGGACAGGTCACCGTCTTCACCTCGGACGTCGACGACCTGGAGAAACTGGTCCCGGACACGGTCGTCGTCAAGAAGGTGTGACCCGACCCGCGCCCCTCAAGGGCCCGCAGCTGGGATGGCACCAACCCGGGAGCAGGACATCCCGCACGGCTGCAAGCCCCGGACCCTGGCCAGGACAGACGCGCCAATCGCCCTACCTGACCGGGCAGTCTGCTGGCCTTCTGTTCACGGCCAGGAAACCGAAAACGCCGCCAAGACACCAGCGATCACTGCACTTTTGTGAGCCCAGAGGGTGACCATGTCGGCGTGTCACAGGTTCCAGCCGGGCGGTCAAGGCACTCATCTCCATCATCCGTCAGATGCCGTTGGTCTTTCGGCCGTTCCTACCGGCACCCTGGCTGAAGCTGTCGTGTGCGCAGGATCTCGAAGGTCCTGCGCACACAACGACGCCTCCATGGAAGACCGAGCCTCTTTGAGGCCCGTTCAGATGGCCGCAGGGATCCCTGCCGGCACGCTCAGTTCATCCGCTTCAGGTCCCGGACGCTCATTCCGAACAGCACATTCGGCTGCGCGTACTTAAAGGTGTAGCCAGCGACGAGAGCGGCGGCGATGAACTCGCCATTTGTGACGTACCTGCCGGTTGCCCGCTCCATCACGTGTTTCACGCTGTAGCTGCTGGCGGCAGGGGTCTTGATCGGCGTGACGTTCTCGCGCAGCCACTCGGCCGTCTCCATCACCATGGCCACGCCTCCGGCCAACTCCTCACGGCTGGCGGCGAGGTCGGTCCGGCGCTGCTCGGCCGTCTTGCGAAGGGGATCAAAGACGCCGATGCCGAAGGAGTTGAGCCGCGGATGCTGCTGCATCACCTCGGCCAAGGCAGCGATCTGCCTGCGGGCCACCAGATACGCCATTCCTGTGGCTGCTCGGTGGCGTGAATCTCAGCCTTGCTGCGACGGTTCCTGGTCATCGTGTGCTCCATCGGACGGGACGCCCCACGTCCACCCCGCCGCGGATACTTGGATGACCTGGCGGAACGCCGCTGCGCGATTCAGGGAACCTTGTCTTCGCCGTCACGATGGACGTGGGCCCACCATGACTCGGAGCGGGCAGGCGCGATCTGCCATGCACAGGATACGCCCCAGCCCAGCTTCATTTGATAATGATGATTATCAGACATCGACGCAGATTCACCCCCTCTGACCACGGCCAGGTCGAACGGGTTCCACGAGTCCCGCCCCTCCGCGGAAGCCTGTCAGCGCTCGGCAGGTAATCGGGCGGGAGTTGGGGTGGCCGCGGTCCCGTCTTGTGTCATCGGGTTTCCCCGACTCCCTTGCTGCGTGCGTGTGTTCTGTTCCTCTTCCTGTTCCTGTTTCCGTTCCCCTGTTGTGGATCTTCGCGAGGGACGGTCTTTTGGGCTCTCATGCCTCCTGCGGGTGCAGCAGGCGGGCCAGCAGGTCGTCCAGGGTGATCAGGCCCGTGAGGTGGCCCTCTTCGTCGCGGACCACGGCCAGGGTGGCTCGGCGGCGGCGTAGTTGTTCGATGGCCTCGCCGACTGTGTCCCGTGCCGTCAGTTCGGGTACCGGGCGGGCTAGTTGGCGGGCGGTGACGGTTCGGCCGCGGGACCGGGCGACCAGGGCGTCGCGGGCGTGGACGGAGCCGACGACCGTCTCGCCGTCGCGCACGAGCAGGCGGCTGCGGTCGTGGGCGGTGGCGAGCGCGAGGATCTCCGGTACGTCCGCGTCGGCCCGTACCGAGGTGATCTGGGCGGCGGGCACCTGGAGTTCACCGACCGGCAGTTGGGGTTCGGTGAGGGAGTTGGTGATCAGCTCGGAGTCGTCCTTGCTGATCAGGCCGAGCCGTTCGGACTCCTCGACGAGGTGGGTGAGCTGTTCGCGGTTGTGGACGGAGGTGAGTTCGTCGCGCGGGGTGACCTTGAAGAGTCGTACGAGGGCGTTGCTGATCCGGTTGAGGACGGCGATGAGCGGGCGCACCACCTTCACCACGGCCCGGAAGGCGGGTGAGAGCAGCATCGCGGAACTCTCCGGGTGGGCGATGGCCCAGGACTTGGGGGCCATCTCGCCGACCACCATGTGCAGGAACACCACGGCGATCATCGCGACGGCGAACGCGACGCCGTAGCTCAGGGCGCTGGGCAGGCCCAAGTCGTGCAGGAGCGGGTCGAGTTCGTGGGAGATCGCGGGCTTGGACACCGAGCCGAGGCCCAAGGTGCAGACGGTGATGCCGAGTTGGGCGCCCGCCAGCATCAGCGACAGCTCGCGCATCCCGGCCAGGGCCGCGCCCGCGCCGCGTCGGCCCTCGGCTGCGGCCTTCTCCATGCGGTGCCGTTTGGCGGCGACGAGGGCGAACTCGGCGGCGACGAAGAACCCGCTGCCGATGAGCAGGAGGACGGTGACGAAGAGCGCCATCGGGAAACTCATGCCTGTTCCTCCGGGGCCTGCTCAAGTCGTACGCGTTCGAGTCGTACGTGTTCGGGTACGTGCCGGTCGAGGGTGCGTACGTCGATCAGTGCGCGGCCTCCGTCGGGCAGTTCGACCGTGAGGCTGTCCCCGATGGTCGGGAAGCGGCCTAGGCGGTCGACGATCAGGCCGGCCACCGTGTCGTAGTCCTCGTCGGTGGGCAGGTCGATGCCGGTGGCCTCGGCGATCTCGTCCAGTCGGCGGCCCGCGTCCACCAGCCAGCCCTCGCCGTCCGCGACCGCGATCTCGGTGATGAGGTCGGTCTCGTCGGCGATGTCGCCGACCAGTTCCTCGGCGATGTCCTCGTAGGTCACGATGCCCGCCACGCCGCCGTGTTCGTCGAGGACGACCGCGAACTCGTCGCCCTGGGAGCGCATCCGCTCCACCGCGTCGGGCAGCGGGAGGGTGTCCGGCAGGAGCAAGGGGCGGCGGGCGGCCTGGGCCGCGGTGGTGTCCGCGAAGCCCTCGGCGGGCAGGGCCATCAGTTCCCGGACGCCGAGCACTCCGGCTACGTCGTCGGGGTGGTCGCCGAGGACCGGGTGGTTGGAGTGGCCGTGTTTGCCGATGAGTTCGACCGCTTCGGCGAGGCTCGCGTCCTTGCGGACGAAGACGGTGTCGGCGCGCGGCACCATCACCTCGTCCAGCGTGCGCTCGGAGAACTCCAGGGCGTGGTCGAGGAGTTGGGCGGTGCGTCTGGGCAACTGGCCCTGCTCGTGGGACTCGCCGATGAGATGGCCGAGTTCCTCCAGGGTGGCGCCGTGGTGCAGTTCCTCGACGGGCTCGATGCCGATCCTGCGCAGCAGCCGGTTGGCGGCGCCGTCGAAGACGCGCACGAGCGGGCCGACGACCTTCAGATAGGCCAGCGTGGAGGAGGCGAGCGACTTCGCCAGCCGCTCGGGGACGGCGATGGCGAGGTTCTTCGGGGCCAGTTCACCGATCACCATCTGGACGACGGTGGCCAGTACGAAGGCGAGCACGACGGAGATCCCGCCGACGGCGCCGTCCGGCACGCCGATGCCGGTCAGCACGGGGTCGAGCAGCACGGACACGGACGGCTCGGCGATGAACCCGACGACGAGTCCGGTCACGGTGATGCCCAGCTGAGCACCGGACAACATGAACGACAGCCGCTCCAGCACGACCAGCGCACGGCCGGCCTTCTTGTCCCCCGCGTCGGCGGCACGGGCGAGGGCCAGCCGGTCGACGGACACATACGCGAATTCCTGGGCTACGAAGTAGCCGGTGCCGAGGGTGAGTACGAGGACGGCCAGCACCCCGAGCCAGGCTTCCAGGGCGCTCATCGACGCCCCGCCCCGGGGATGCCGTCCGGCAGTGCGCCGCGCTCGGCAGAGACCTGCGGGGCGGCCTGCGGGGCGGATGGTCGGGGCCTGCGCCCCGGGGAGTCCGTCGAGCTGGCGGACAAGGGTGCTCCTTCACTAGAACGTTCGCTGGAACGTCCACTACAACATTCACCAGAACATTCACTTCGGCAACGAGTCTGGCTGTGTCGGGGTTCCATGGCGAGCTGGGCGCCGGAGAGCCGAAGGGTCAGGTGGCGTACGGCCTTCAGGGGACCAACGCTCCTTCTCATCGGGTGGTGGGACCCACCGGGCAGCGGAAACAGGTCACTTGTTTCTACACCCACTGTAAAGGAGCCGCACAGCACGGGTCCCGCAGGATCCCGGGAACCGGTTTTCGGCCGTTCCGCCGCCGCAGGCCCGGAGCGCAGCTTCCCGGCGCCTCCTCGACCTTATGCTTCTACGCAGCTGTAGAAGTACAGGAACGCATACGAAGGTACGAAGGAGTGAACGCCCCGATGGTGTTCAAACGACTGCTCGGCTCGCTCGGCGTGGGCGGCCCCACGGTCGACACGGTCCTCGACCCCGCCCCCGCCCGCCCCGGCGCCGCGCTCACCGGCGAGGTCCAACTCCGGGGTGGCAATGCCGACTTCGACGTCGACCACATCACCCTGGAGCTGGTGGCGCGGGTCGAGGCCGAGCACGCGGAGGGCGAGAGCGAGGGCGTCGTCGTCTTCGAGCGCTACACCGTCGGCGGCGGCTTCCGGCTCGGCGAGGGCCAGTCGTACACCGTGCCGTTCAGCGTGACGCTGCCCTGGGAGACACCCGTCACCGAGCTGTACGGGCAGGGCCTGGGCATCGTCCTCGGGGTGCGTACGGAGCTGGCGGTGGCCGGCGCGAAGGACAAGGGCGACCTGGACCGGCTGAGCGTCGCCCCGCTGCCGGTCCAGGAGGCGATCCTGGAGGCCCTCGGGCAGCTCGGGTTCGGGTTCAAGTCCGCCGACCTCGAATACGGCCGCATCCACGGCACCGGCCAGCAGCTCCCCTTCTACCAGGAGCTCGAACTGACCCCGGCCCCGCAGTACGCCCACCAGGTCAACGAGATCGAGCTGACCTTCCTGGCGGGCCCGGCCGGCCTTGAGGTGGTCCTGGAGGCCGACAAGCGCGGCGGTTTCTTCTCGGGGAGCCACGACACGGTCACCCGTTTCACGGTCGGCCACCATGACGTCGACGTCCGCGACTGGAACACCGAAGTCGACGGCTGGATCCGGCAGTTGGTCGAGCACCGGGCGTCGTACGGCTCACAACAGGGCGCGTACGGCCACAGCGACCATGGCGGCGACGGTCACCGTTCCGGTCCCGGCATGGGGACCGTCGTCGCGGCGGGCGCGGCCGGTCTCGCCGTCGGCGTGGTCGGCGGGCTGGTCGCGGCCGAAGTGGTGGACGAGGTCGGGGACTTCTTCGAGGGTGACGAGGAAGAGGAGCAAGAAGAGGAAGAGGGGTGACTCGACTCGGCGGAACTTATCCGCCCGGCGGTTAGTTTCTACGGTGCTGTAGACCTTGATCCATTCATTCATCAACCCGTTCATCCCTTTTCGACTTACTGGAGTTCACATGGCCCTGTGGGACCGCTTCAAGGAGTCCGCGTCGACGATGCAGACCCAGCTCATGGCTAAGAAGAACGACCTCAAGAGCGGCGCCTTCCGCGACGCGAGCATGGCGATGTGCGCCCTGGTCGCCGCCGCCGACGGCACCGTCGATCCCTCGGAGCGCCAGCGGGTGGCCCAGCTGATCGCCACCAACGAGGTGTTGCAGAACTTCGACGCCATGGATCTGCAGCGGCGCTTCGACGCCAACCTCGACAAGCTGGTCGCCGACTTCGCCTTCGGCAAGGTGAGCGTCCTCCAGGAGGTCGCCAAGGCGAAGAAGAAGCCCGCCGAGGCCCGTGCCGTGATCCAGATCGGCATCGTCATCGGCGGCGCGGACGGCGACTTCGACAAGACCGAGCAGGCCGTCGTGCGCGAGGCGTGTTTCACCCTGGACCTGCCGCCGCACGAGTTCGACCTCTGAGCGGCGCGCGCCACGACCGGTGGGTCAGAGGGGCGTGGCCGCGTGCAGGATGAAGATCATGGTCACGGCGGAGTTCGCGGACGACATCGCCGATACGGCCGTACCCGCCGCCGCACCCCATGCCGCCAGGCCGACCGTGGTGAACACCGAAGGCCAGCGGCGGCCCAGGGGCGCGGGCCCGAGCAGGGCCGCCACCCTGCGCGGCACCGGCCCCGGCGCGGCGAACCCGGCGAAGCCGACGAACGCGGCCGGTGGCGCCGCGCGGGAGACCAGCGCGGCCCTGCCGATCGCCCGGGCCACGGTGCGCCGGCTGCCGACCTTCTGGGCAGCGTCCTCGTCGGCCCAGCGTTCCGCCGTGTACGCAACGGCCGTACGCAGCGGTCGTAGGAACGGGTTGGCGCGTGCGGCCAGTTGTACGGCGAGCAGGTGGCGGTGGTGGCGGGCGGCGAGGTGGGCGCGTTCGTGGGCGAACAGGGCGCGGCGTTCGGCGGGTTCGAGGCGGTCGAGCAGGGCGGTGGTCACGACGATCCGGTCGCGTCGGCCGCCGGGCAGCGCGTACGCGTACGGCGTCGCGTCGGGCAGGACGGCGACCTCCGTGCGGGGCAGCCCGGCGAGCGCCCGGTGGGCCCGGCGGCGGGTCCGGCCGTGCCGCCAGAGGGTGCGGGCGCAGGCCAGGGCCACCACGCACAGCGCGGGGATGGCCGCCCTGCCGACGACCTCGTCATAGGGGACGGCCTCGCGCACCTCGGGGTCCGACCAGCCGTCGGGCAGCGGGTTGCCGGGGAGCTGGGCGGTGCCGACCACCATGAGCAGCCCGAGGCAGACCGTGCTGCACACGGCCATCACGGCGGCCACGCCGGTCAGCAGCCGGGTCGCGGTGCGCGGGTGGAGGTGCTGCTCGGCGAGACGGGCGACCGGCCACGCCGTCAAGGGCAGCACCAGCGGCAGAAAGACGAAGACCCCCATGAGGCGTCAGTCTTCCCCTCCGTCGCGGGACCGCCCCAGAGCGTCCCGGGACTGCCCCGGAACGTCTCCGGACTGCCCCAGAGCGTCTCGGGACCGGCCCAGAGCATCTCCGGACTCGCCCAGAGCATCCCGGGACTGGCCCAACAGCTCGCGCAGCAGCCGTTCGTCGTCGGGGCCGAGTCCGGTGACGAAGCTGGCCAGCACCGCCCCTCGGTCCCCCTCCGCGTCCAGCACCCGGCGCATCTTGCGGGCGGCCAGACCGGCCTGGTCGGCCACGGCCAGCCAGGCGAAGGACCGGCCGACCCGCTCCCGGGTGACCGCGCCCTTGGCCAGCAGCCGGGTGAGGATCGTGATGACGGTCGTATAGGCGAGGTCGCTGCCGAGGCGCTCCTGCACCCAGCCCGCGGTCGCCGGGCCACCCGCGTCCCGCAGCGCGGACAGCACCAGCGCCTCCAGCTCGCCCTGTCCCCGTCGCCGGGAACTCTGCCGCTGATCCGTCACGCCCTGTCTCCCTTCCGCTGCCGCGCACTTCACGGGCACTCCATCGTAAGGACACCGGGAGTCACCGACGCCAGGAGTCACCCCACACAACTTCTACACTGATGTAGATTGTCATCCAGTAGCACCGCACTGCACCAGGCAATCTCGATGAACTCGACCAGGAGGAAAACAGTGGGAGTTTCCCTGTCCAAGGGCGGCAACGTCTCGCTCAGCAAGGAGGCCCCGGGCCTGACCGCGGTCCTGGTCGGTCTGGGCTGGGACGTCCGGACGACCACCGGCACCGACTTCGACCTGGACGCCTCCGCCCTGCTCCTGGACGTGTCCGGCAAGGTCCTCTCGGACCGTCACTTCGTCTTCTACAACAACCTGACCAGCCCGGACGGATCGGTCGAGCACACCGGGGACAACCTCACCGGTGAGGGCGACGGCGACGACGAGTCGATCAAGGTGAACCTGGCGGCCGTACCCGCCGAGGTCGACCGGATCGTCTTCCCGGTCTCCATCCACGACGCCGACAACCGCGGCCAGAGCTTCGGGCAGGTCCGGGGCGCCTTCATCCGGGTCGTCAACCAGGCGGGCGGTCAGGAGATCGCGCGCTACGACCTCTCCGAGGACGCCTCCGCCGAGACCGCGATGGTCTTCGGCGAGCTGTACCGGGCCGGCGCCGAGTGGAAGTTCCGCGCGGTGGGCCAGGGTTACGCGTCCGGACTGGCCGGAATCGCCTCCGACTTCGGCGTGAACATCTGACAGAGGCTGCCGATCCCCGCCGAGCCGCACCCTCGATCGTCGGGGGCGGGCTCGGCGGCCGACGCCCCACCACCCGGGAGACCGCATGGCCGACCCGACCACCACGACCCGCCTCCGCCCGGAGGACCGACCGGACTTCGAAGCCGTACTGCGCCTGACGATGAGCACCGCCCCCATCGGCCGGCCCCTGCTCGCCGACCCCACCGGACAGGCGACGGCCCGCATACGGCGACGAGCCCTCGACGCGGCCGACGAGATCACGGCGACGACGGAACGGGAGTACGCCGCCTACCTCGCCCTGCGCTCGGCCGCCCGACTCGGCCCGACGCCCTCACCGACGAGCCCACCGACGAGGCGCAACACCCTGCTGCCGGC
Organism: Streptomyces geranii; assembly: GCF_002954775.1. Lineage (GTDB taxonomy): Bacteria > Actinomycetota > Actinomycetes > Streptomycetales > Streptomycetaceae > Streptomyces > Streptomyces geranii. The sequence continues at coordinate 14,168 of NZ_PJME01000072.1, read as the reverse complement.
CCTCGCCGTACTCACACCGGTCGTGGCCGCGACCTCGGCGGCGGCCCTGCTCCTGCTCGGCTACACGCTCCAGCTCGCCGACGAGGTGGCCACCCTGCCGGCCTCGCTGGTGAACGCGGGCTGGGTACTGGCACTGACAGCGGCGCTGAGCGCCCTGGCAGCCCTTACGGCCCTGCTGCGGACGGCGATACGCGAGCGCGGCGGCCCACCCACCGCCGACCGGGTGGAACAGGCCCGGCTGTCCTGGCAACAGGCCCTGCTGGACCGGGGTATGGTGCCCCACCTGCACCGATACCTCGCCGAGGACCCGCTCCTGGCAAGGGCGGCGGAGCCCCCCGTCTCCCCCGTCTCCCCCGCCCCGCACTCGGAAGCCCTCCCCTCAGCTCCCCTCAGCACTTCCCTCCCCAAGGACAGGACCCCATGTTCGGACTGAGCGAACTGGCCATCATCCTCATCGTCGTCATAGCCGTCCTGGCCGCGAAGAAGCTCCCTGACCTGGCCCGTTCGGCGGGAAAGTCGGCCCGCATCCTCAAGGCGGAGGCACGCGCCATGAAGGAGGGGGAGGGGGAGGCGCAGCCGGAGGGAGGCTCGACCCCCCGGATCATCAAGGGCGAGACAGTCACGCCGGGCACGCCCGCCCCCGCCCCCACCGCGGAGCCCGGACGGCCGGTCCAAGGGGAGAGCGCACCGCCTCGCGACGCGTGACGGGCGACAGGTGAGTGGCCCGTCGACGTACCGCAAGCCCCTGCGAGCCCCGGTCAGAATGGCTACCCTCGGGTTGCACCGAGGCAGACGGACAAACAGGCAAGACGGGCAGGACATGAGGAAACCGCAGATCGACTACGCGGCGGTCTTCCGGGCCCTGCCCGGCATGGTGGCTCTGCTCACCCCCGAGCTGGTGTACGCCGACGCCAACGACGACTTCGTACGGCTGTCCGGGCGGACCCGTGAGCAGCTCGTGGGGCGCTATATCTTCGACGTCTTTCCCGAGAACCCCAATGATCCGGCCGCCGCCGGCATGCGGGAGACCGAGGCGTCGATGCTCCGTACGGTCGCCACCGGTGAGCGCGACACCATGGCGCTGCTGCGGTACGACATCGAGGACCCCACCCGGCCCGGCCGCTGGCGGGAGCACTACTGGAGCCCCGTCAACGCCCCCGTCCTCGGTCTCGACGGCAAGGTCGAGCTGATCGCCCACCGGGTCGAGGAGGTCACCGAGCTGATCCGTGCCTTCGGCGGCCCGGGCGGTGACAGCCGGGACCGGGCGCTGGAGGCCGAGCTGTACACGCGGGCCCGTGAGCTGCAGGAGGTCAACGAGCGGCTGCGCGCCGCGCACGCCCGGGAGCGCGAGGTCGCCCTCGCCCTGCAAGCCGCCATGCTGCCCCCGTCCGGGCCGACCGGGGCGCACGACGCCGCCGTCCGCTACCAGCCCGCCGTAGGCACGCTGAATGTCTGCGGCGACTGGTACGACCTGGTCGATCTGCCCGGTGGGAGCCTCGCGGTCGCCGTCGGGGACGTCGTCGGGCACGGGCTCGGCGCCGCCTGTGTGATGGGGCAGTTGCGCAGTGCCCTGAGCGGCGCCACCCGGGTCGCGGGCGGTCCCGCCCAGGCGCTGGAGGCCCTCGATCTGTACGCCCGTTCCGTCGAGGGCGCCGAGTCGACCACCGTCGTGACGACGTTCATCGACCGGGACAGCCACACCGTCACCTACAGCTGCGCCGGCCACCCGCCGCCCGCCCTCGTGCACCCCGACGGCACGGTCGCCTTCCTCGACGAGGCCACCGACCCACCGCTCGGCGCCCGGCCGCAGCGCGAACCCCGGCCCCAGGCCCGTACGCCCTACGCCGAAGGCGCCGTCCTGGTGCTGTACACCGACGGTCTCATCGAGCGCCGCGACGAGGACATCGACACCGGTCTGGCCCGGCTCGCCGACTCCCTCACCCACCACCGGCACGAGACCCCCGAGAACCTGGCCGACGCCCTCCTCACCGACCTCCTCCCACCCACCGGCACCACCGACGACACGGCCCTCATCGTCCTGCGCCTGTGAACCCGGTTCACTCGATTCACCCGATCGACCCGATCGACCCGATCGGGTGAACATCCCCGCCCTCGACAACCGCGCCTTTCCCCCGCACGTCGTAGAGCAGCAATCGACCAATCGCATCACGGGGGAAGACATGAACCAGCAGCAGCCGCACCAGCACCCCGAGTACTCCCAGTACCCCCAGCAGCAGCCGCAGCCGCCCAAGAAGTCCGGCGTCGGCAAGCTCGCGGGCATCGGTTGTGCCGGTGTCCTCGGGTTCTTCGTCCTCGTCGGAGCCGTCAGTGCCGTCGTCGGTGACGACAGCGGCGGTGACAGCAGCAACGGCGGCCGTACGAGCAGCAGCCGTGAGAACGTCGCCCTGCCCGACACCCTCGACAGCCGCGACGACCTCGGCGACTCCAAGCCCGAGAGCCGGGCCCAGGCCCCCGTCACCGTCTCCGCCAAGAACGTCGCCTTCTCGAAGAGCGTCCTCGCCGACGGCAGTGACCACACCAGCGTGCTCGTCACGGTCACGAACAACGGTGACCAGGACGTCGACGTGAATCCCCTGTTCTTCACCATCACCGACACCAACGGCACCAAGCACGCCGCCGAACTGGCCGCCGACGAGAACCAGATCGACACCGTCAAGCTCGCCCCCGGCGAGAACATCTCCGGCAGCGTCACCGGCAAGGGCGCCTTCACCCCGAAGTACGTGACGTTCTCCGACGGGTTCCTCGGCGACTCGATCCGCGCCGGCGTCGCCTCCTGACCCGCCTCCTGATCCGCCTCCTCCCTCCGGGTCGCCCTCCCCGCCGCGTTGACACGACCCCCCGTCGGAAGTTGACTGGCCGCACGACCGACCGGGTCTCCCGGAGCCTGGAACAGGCCGTCGGGAAGACCGAGGACGCCTTCGGGCGCAACGGAAGCGGCATCGACAGATGTACGACCAGACACGTGCCCAGCAGTCTCCCGACCAGCCCCCCGGCCGTGACCGACGCCGGGTCACCGGGCCCGAGCCACTCCTGAAGCCCGGCGAGCGGGACGAGGTCGTCAAGCGTCTCGGGCGGGCCATCAACCACTTCGCCGACACCCCTCGGGAAGCCCTCGAAGAGGCCGAGGGCGCCTACGACGACGCGGTCGCCCACCTGGTGAACGCCCTCGCCGAGCGGCGGCGGCTCCTCCGGGACGGCTGGCAGGGCCAGGACCCCGAGACCCAGTCCGACGAACTCCGGCTCACGCTGAGGCAGTACCGGGAGATCACCCAGCGTCTGCTCCAGTTGTAGCTCCCGCCGCAGGTCCCGGCCCAGGTCCCGGCCCAGGTCCCGGCCCAGGCAGGGCACCGGCGACTTGGCTACGCTTGCCCTTGAGTACCGATTGCGTCGCAATGTCGGACAAAGACCTAAGGAACCGGAAATGGGTCTCTGTGTCAGCCGTGCGTCCGTCGCGGTCGCCGTGGCCGCCGCGCTCGCCCTCACCGGTGCCTGCGGCGGCGGGGGCGACGAGGGCGGCGGCGGTGATCGGATCACCGTCGGTGTGCTGCTGCCCGGCGGTGGTGCCTCGCGGTTCGGGCAGTTCGACAAACCCCTCATCGAGGCCGGGCTCAAGCGGCTCTGCCCGGACTGCCCCGCCGCCAACGTCGCCGCCACCCCCGACCCCCAGGTCCAGCAGCAGCAGTTCGAGGCCATGATCACCCGGGGTGTGGACGTGGTCATCCTCGCCGCCGTCGATCCCGAGCTGTTGCGCCCCTCCGTCGAGTCCGCCCACCGCGCCGGGATTCCCGTCGTCGCCTACGACCGGCTCGCGGAGGGGCCGATCTCCGGGTACGTCACCTTCGACGGGGAGCAGGTCGGGCGGCTGCAGGCGGAGGGCCTGCTGACGGCCATGCGGGAGAGGGGCGACGGCCGGCGCATCGTGATGATGAACGGGGCCACCACCGACCCCAACGCCGGGTGGTACAAGCGGGGCGCCCTCGCCGTGCTCAAGGGCAAGGTGACGATCGGCAAGTCGTACGACACGGTCAGATGGCGGCCCGAGAACGCCTACGTCAACATGAGCGGCGCCATCGCAGCGCTCGGCGCCGAGAACATCGACGGGGTGCTGTCCGCCAACGACAGCATGGCCGGTGCCGTCGTCTCCGCCCTCGACGCCGCCAAGGTCAGCCCGCTGCCCCCGATCACCGGGCAGGACGCCGACATCACCGCCGTACAGCGGATCGTCAAGGGCGATCAGTACATGACCGTCTACAAGCCCTACAAGCGGGCGACCGACGCCACCGTCCGGATGGCCGTCGCCCTCGGGCGCGGCGAGGAGGTCGGGGCCATCGCCACCGGGAGCGTCGACAGCCCGACCACCGACGACGTGCCTGCGGTGCTGCTGCCGTCCGTCTCGGTGACTGTCGGCGATATCGGGGAGACGCTGGTCAAGGACGGTATGTACACCGTCGACCAGATCTGTACGCCCGCCCTCCGGTCCGCCTGCGAACGGGCCGGTCTGATCTGACACGCAAGGAGACGGCTCGTGCCCGGTCAGCGACAGTCACAGCCCCTGCTGGCGTTGCGCGGTGTCTCCAAGCGGTTCTCCGCCGTCCAGGCACTGGTCGACATCGAGCTGGAGATCAGGGCCGGGGAGGTGGTCGCCCTCGTCGGGGACAACGCCGCCGGGAAGTCCACGCTGGTCAAGGTGATCTCGGGGGTCGGTCCCCCGGACAAGGGGGTCATCGAGTGGCAGGGCGCTCCCGTGCAGATCCGGCGGCCCCAGGACGCCCGTCTCCTCGGTATCGCGACCGTCTACCAGGACCTCGCGATGTGCGAGAACCTCGACGTCGTCGCCAACCTCTTCCTCGGCCGGGAGATCCACCGCTTCGGCGTTCTCGACGAGGTCGAGATGGAACGGCGTACGCGCGAACTGCTGCACACCCTCTCCATCCGCATCCCGGACGTGCGGATGCCGCTCGCCGGGCTCTCCGGGGGTCAGCGGCAGGTCGTCGCGATCATCCGGTCCTTCCTCGGCTCGCCCCGGCTGCTGCTGCTCGACGAGCCCACCGCCTCCCTCGGCATCCAGCAGACCAACCAGCTGCTCGACCTCATCGAGGAGCTGCGCGACCAGGGCCTCGGGGTGCTGCTGATCAGCCACAACATGAGTGACATCAAGGCCGTCGCCGACCGGGTCGCCGTGCTGCGGCTCGGCCGCAACAACGGCCTCTTCGACGTGAACACGACCTCCCAGGAGCAGATCATCTCCTCCATCACCGGCGCGGCCGACCACGCCGTCGCCCACCGGCCGCACCCGGAAGAGGTGTGGCCGTGACGAACCCCCTCCCGACGAAGGCCCGGGTCGCGGAGTACGCCGGTGGCGTGCGCCGCAGAGTCCGCGAGGGCGGGCTCGGGCCCGCCCCCGTCCTGCTCGCCCTCGCCGTGACCTGGGTGGTCTTCCAGAGCCTCAACGACAAGTTCCTCTCGCCGCGCAACCTCTCCGTCCTCAGCGTGGACATCGTCGGCACCGGCATGGTCGCCGTGGGGATCGTCTTCGTCCTGCTCATCGGCGAGATCGATCTCTCCGTCGGCTCGCTCGCCGGGCTCGCCGGTGCCGTGTTCGCCGCACTGCATGTCAACGTGGGGATGACGGAGTGGCTGGCCGTGGTCGTCGCGGTCGTCTGCGGTACGGCCATCGGGGCGCTGCACGGCTTCCTGTTCGCCAAGTTCGGGGTGCCCGCCTTCGTCGTCACCCTCGCCGGGCTGCTGACCTGGAGCGGTCTGATGATCTACCTGCTCGGGCCCGACAGCTCCATCAGCTTCAGCGAGGACGGCCTCGTCGCCTCCCTGACCAGCCGCTACTACAGCGCCCCCGGCTTCACCTACGGCCTCGCCGCGCTCTGCACGGCCGCCTATCTGCTCGTCTCCCTGCGCGACCGGGCCCGCCGCGCCGGCGCCGGGATGCCGTGCCGGGCGAGGAGCGGGATCTGGGTGCGTACGGGCCTGCTCGCGGCGGTCGCCTTCACCACCGTCGCCGTACTGGGCCACTTCGAGGGGCTGCCGCTCGCCCTGCTGATCTTCCTCGGCTTCATCGTCGCCTCCGACCTCCTGCTGCGCCGCACGCCCTACGGCCGCCAGGTCCTCGCCCTGGGCGGCGGGGTCGAGGCGGCCCGGCGGGCGGGCGTGGACGTGACGCGCGTACGGGTGTCGGTGTTCATGATCGCCGGGACGCTGGCGGCGGTCGGCGGGCTGTTCGTGGCCTCGCGGTTCACCTCGGCGAGCCAGGTCTCGGGCTCCGGCATGCTGCTGATCAACGCGGTCGCCGCGGCCGTCATCGGCGGTACGAGCCTGTTCGGCGGGCGCGGCTCGACCTGGTCGGCGCTGCTGGGGGTGCTCATCATCCAGTCGATCGCCTCGGGGATGGCGCTGCTCGGCGTCGAGACCGCCGTCCAGTTCATGATCACCGGCGGGGTGCTGATCACGGCCGTCATCTTCGACTCCCTGGCCCGGCGCACGGCCGCCTCACGCGTACGGACCTGAGCGCCCCGCCCGCCCACACGGCGGCGGCGCTACGACTCTCCACGGCCGGCTACGGCTCGCCGCGACCGCTCCCCCACGCCCTCGAATGCGGGCCGAACCTGTTCTCGGTCCCGTACTCCGCCATACGGGTGTTCCGCTCCTCGGCCGCCGGTCCGTCCGGCAGGTGGTAGGCGTCGCCCGCGTTCGCCGAGCCGGACTGCACCCTGGTCGCCGTGGGCAGGCGACGGTGTACGTAGCTGTCCAGCGCGTCCGGGATCTCCGCCGGGGTCACGCCGGTGAGGCAGTCGCCCAGTACGGCCGCGTCCATGAGCGCCTGGGCCGCACCCTGGGCCTGGAACGGGGTCATGGCGTGGGCGCTGTCGCCGAGGAGGGCGACCCGGCCGACGTTCCAGCGGGTGAGCGGGGTGCGGGTGTGGATGCCGTAGCGGAAGACCTGGCCCGCGCGTTCGAGGGCGGTGAGCAGCCGGGGGTCCCAGCCGGTGAACTCGCGGAGCTGCTCCCCCGGTTCCGCCCGGGCCGTCCAGGACTCGCCCCACGGCGCGGTCCCCGCACGCGACCCCGTCCCCGTCCCCGTCGTGAACACGGCGACCAGGTTGAGGAGCTGCCCGCCACGCACCCAGTAGTGGACGATGTGCCGCCCCGGGCCGAGCCAGCCCGCGTAGTCCGGGAGGTCCAGGTCGGCGACCTCGGCGGCCGGGAGCAGGGCGCGGTAGGCGGCGGTGCCGGAGAAGACCGCGCGGTCGGCGCCGAAGAGCCGCTCGCGGACCGCCGAGCGCACCCCGTCGGCGGCCACGACCAGGTCGGCGGCCAGCCGCTCGCCGTCCGCCGTGGTGACGTACGCCTTCGTGTCGTCCTGGTCGACGGCCACGATCTCGGTGTCCAGCCGTACCGAGGAGGGCGGGAACGGGGCGGCGAGCGCCTGGTGCAGGTCGGCGCGGTGGACCTGCAGGTAGGGGGCGCCGAACTCCGTCTCGGCCTCGCGGCCCAGGACGTAGCGGCAGATCTCGGTGCCGTCGGACCAGGTGCGGAAGGTCATGGCGGCCGGGCGGGAGGCGCGGGCGGCGACGGTGTCGAGGAGGCCCAGGTCTCGCAGTACGCGGGTGGCGTTCGGGGCGAGCTGGATGCCTGCGCCGATCTCGGTGAAGCGGGCGGTCCGCTCGACGAGGGTCACCTCGTGGCCGGACGCGCGCAGGCTCAGGGCGGCGGCCAGTCCGCCGATGCCCGCCCCCACGACGATCACCTTCATGTCGAGCGCCCCTTCCCGTGCCGGTCGCATGATCGGATGACAGGTTCTTCAAAAGTTCTTCATCATCTCCGTTCTACCGTCGGGCTGCCCGCCGCGTTCGTGGTCGGGCACGACAGGACGACGGGACGACGGGGAGAGAACCGATGCGGACGAATCGGGTACTGCTGGCCGTGGCGGCCTCGGTCATGGCCTTCGCGCTGACCGGCTGCGGGGGCGACGACGGTGGCTCGAAGGTCCCCACGGCGGCGAGCGGCGGCGCGACCACGGGGTCGGGTTCGGGGGCGGCGGCCGGGGACGGCGCCGGTGACGATGTGGCCGCCTATGTGGCGGCGCAGGGCAAGTACGTGAAGTGCCTGCGGGAGAACGGGGTCGACGCACCGGACCCGGACGCACAGGGGAACATCGACTTCGGCGGCGGCGACAATGTGCGCGCCCTGAAGAAGGACCCGAAGTTCAAGACGGCGTCCGAGGCGTGCGCGGAGTTCGTGACGGCCGTTCCGGAGAGCGTGGAGAAGGGCAACCAGCCCGCGCTCACCGCCGCGCAGATCAAGATCAAGCAGGAGTACGCCACCTGTATGCAGAAGAACGGCGCCGCCGACTTCCCCGACCCCGGTCCCGACGGGCTGGGCCAGGGCGAGTGGGACCAGACCTCGGCCGGGGCGAAGCGGGCCACCCGGATCTGCGGCCCGATCATCGGCGTACCGGCGACCGCCGCGCCCGGCAAGGGCTGACCGTGGCGGAGACGGACACCGTGGCACACGTCGACGACACCGGCCCCGAGGACAGCGAGCCGCCGCGCGGTACACGCGGCCGGCGCACCGCGCTGATCGCCTGTGCGGTGGCCGTCGTGGCGGCCGTGGCCGTGGTCGGGGCGCTCGGGCTCGGCGGCGGTACGGACGAGAACGCGAGCGCGCCGCCCCGGGCCGGTTCGGTGGTCCCGGTCACCCGGGCGACGCTCACCGAACGCACCGAGGTGGACGGGCAGTTGGGGTTCGGTACGGAGATCCCGTTGCCGGTGAAGGCGACGGGCACCGTGACCTGGCTGCCCCAGCAGGGCGCGACGGAGGAGCGCGGGGACACGCTGCTGCGGGTCGACGACCGTCCCGTCGTGCTGCTGTACGGCTCGATGCCCATGTACCGGGACCTGGGGCTCGCCACGGCCCCGGCGGCCGAGCCGGAGTCAGGCGCCACGTCCTCGGACACCGCGCCGGACGCCTCCCCCGCACCGACCCCCTCCCCCTCGGCCACCACGGGGACCAGCGCGCCCGCACCCCTCACCGGCATGGACGTCCTGCAGTTCGAGACGAACCTCGCCGCGCTCGGCTACACCGGCTTCACCGTGGACGAGAAGTTCACCGGGAAGACCGCGGACGCCGTCAAGCGCTGGCAGAAGTCGCTCGGCCTCGCCGAGACCGGGACCGTCGGGGTCGGGGACGTCATCTACTCCGCCGGGAAGGTGCGGATCGGCCAGCCGGGTGCCCGGCTCGGCGCGGCCGTCGGCGAGAACACGCTGACGTACACCGGTACGGCACGCAAGGTCGTCGTCAACGCCTCGGCCTCGGACGCCGCCTGGGCCGTACGAGGGACGGTCGTCGGGATCACGCTGCCCGACGGCAAGTCCGTACAGGGCGAGGTGGCCTCGGTCGGGCGGCAGGCGAGCGCGCCCGAGGGCGCCGGTACCGAAGCGGAGTCGGGGGCTGGCGCGGCCACGCTGCCGGTGACGATCACCGTCGCGGACCAGCGGGCGCTGGGGCGGCTGGAGAGCGGGCCCGTCGACGTCGAGTACGTGGGCCGCGAGGTCAAGGACGTACTGAGTGTGCCGGTGGCGGCGCTGGTCGCCCTCGCGGAGGGCGGTCACGGCCTGGAGACCGAGGACGGGCGGTTCGTCGCGGTGAAGACCGGGCTCTTCGCGGACGGCAACGTGCAGGTCAGCGGCACCGGGGTCACCGAGGGCATGAAGGTGAGGATTCCCGAGTGAGCGGCCCCGCACCTTCGGTGGTGGAGTTCGACGCCGTCTCCAAGACGTATCCCGGCGGGGTCGCCGCCGTCCGTGACGTGAGTCTGCGCATCGGGCGCGGTGAACTCGTGGGGGTGGTCGGGCCGTCCGGGTCGGGCAAGTCGAGCATGCTGCATCTGATGGGGAGCCTGGACCGGCCCTCGGCGGGGCGGGTGCTGGTCGACGGGTACGACGTGGCGAAACTGTCCGACCGTGAGGTCTCCGCGCTGCGGGCCACCCGGATCGGCTTCGTCTTCCAGCAGTTCCATCTGGCGGTCGGGGTCCCGGTGCTGGACTCGGTGGCGGACGGTCTGCTCTACGCGGGCGTCCCCGTGCGCCGCCGCCGGGCCAGGGCAGCCGCCGCGCTGGCCCGGGTCGGGCTCAGTCATCGCGTACGGCATCTGCCGCACCAGCTCTCCGGGGGCGAACGGCAGCGGGTCGCGGTGGCCCGCGCGGTGGTCGGCGAGCCGTCGGTCCTGCTCGCGGACGAGCCGACCGGCAACCTCGACTCCGTGTCGGGAGCCGCCGTACTGGAACTGCTGCGCGAACTGCACACGGCCGGTACGACGGTCGTGGTCATCACCCACGACCTGGAGATCGCCGCCCGGTTGCCCCGCAGGATCGAGATGCGGGACGGCCGGGTCGTGAACGACACGGCACAGGAGACAAGTACGGGTACGACGATCGGGGTGCGGCGGTGAGCGACAACTCGGGGAGGCCGGATGTGCTGCGGGCCGCGCGGCTGCGGCCCGCCGATGTCGTGCGGCTGGGCGGGACCGGGCTGCGGACGCGGCCGTTGCGGGTGTTCCTTTCGGCGCTCGGGATCGCGATCGGGGTCGCCGCCATGGTCGCGGTGGTCGGGATCTCCGGGTCCGGGCAGGCGGAGGTGGACCGGCGGCTCGACGCCCTCGGGACGAACCTGCTGCGGGTCGCGCCCGGCGAGTCCCTCACGGGCGAACAGGCCAAGCTGCCGTACGAGGCTGTCGCGATGGTCCGCCGGATCCCGCCGGTGGAGAAGGTGACCGCCACGGGCGCGGTCCGGGCGAGCGTGTACCGCAACGAGCGCATCGCGATCGGGCGGACCAACTCGCTGACCGTGCTCGCGTCGGACACCGGACTGCTGCCCGCCGTCGGCGGGAAGGTCGCGCGGGGCCGCTGGCTGGACCCGGCGACCGCCGACTACCCGGCGGTCGTCCTCGGCGCGACGGCCGCGCAGCGCCTGGACGTCTACACCCCGGGAACCCGGCTGTGGATCGGCGACCGCTGGTTCTCGCTGATCGGCGTCCTCGATCCGGTCCCGCTGGCGCCGGAGCTGGACAGCGCCGCGCTGGTCGGCTGGCAGGCGGCCAGGACGTATCTGCGCTTCGACGGCCACCCGTCGACGGTGTACGTCCGCGCCGAGGACAGCCAGGTGGCGGCCGTACGGTCGGTGCTGCCGGCCACCGCCTACCCGGAGAAGCCGGGTGAGGTGCGGATCTCGCGGCCCTCCGACGCGCTCGCGGCCCGCGAGGCCACCGAGTCGGCGCTGACCGGGCTGCTGCTGGGGCTCGGCGGGGTCGCGCTGCTCGTCGGGGGTGTCGGGGTCGGCAACACCATGGTCATCTCGGTGCTGGAGCGGCGGCCGGAGATCGGGCTGCGGCGCGCGCTCGGGGCGACCCGGGGGCAGATCCGGACCCAGTTCGTGACCGAGTCGCTGCTGCTCTCGCTCATCGGCGGGCTGGGTGGGACGGTGCTCGGTACGGCCATCACGGCGGGCTACGCCGTCAGCCGGGACTGGCCGACGGTGGTACCGGCGTGGGCGAGCGCGGCGGGTATCGGGGCGACGCTGCTCATCGGCATGATCGCCGGGCTCTATCCGGCGGTCCGGGCGAGCCGGCTGGCTCCTACGGAGGCACTGGCCGGCACATGACCACCACCGGGCGTTCTGGCCGACGCTCCGGTGGTACGGAGCGGGGGCGGTTCCCGAATTCGGGACCGCCCCCGCTGTCACGCTATTTCAATTCCGCTTTCGCGGCGCTTTCCGGATTCTCAGAATCCGCAGTAGACCAGGCTGCCGCCGTCGCTCAGCAGGTCGTCACGGATCCAGCCGGTGATGCCCGTCGCGTCGTTCCTGAGGAACGTCCAGGTGTAGTTGTCGTTGCCCACCGTGTAGCAGTGGTAGTCGAGCGCCTGGGTGTTGTAGGCGATGCCCTTGATCGTACAGCCGGTGCTGGAGCCGCTGCGCTCGTTGGCTCCGTTGGCCGTCTTGTTCCAGGAGCTGCTGTCCTTGTCCGAGACGGTGGTGCCGCACGAGGCGTGTGCGGCGGCGGGCGTGGCCATGGACAGCGGAACGGCGATGGCCACGGCGGCGAGTGCGGGAACGACAGCCGCGAGTCGACGTTTCATTTCATACCCCCTGTATGTGATTCGTCGGCGCTGCGAAATGCGAAGGCAGCGGCCCCTGCGCCCCCCTGCATCAGCTGGGGCGTCAGTGGCCTAAGTACCATTACCGGGAGTTCACACTGAAGAAATAATTCCGCCTGGCACTGTCCATTTCTGATACCTAAGAGGCCGAAAGCGGTCGGAGTGAAAATGCGCCACTTCTGATAATTCGCTGGCCGACACCGCACTCTTGCCATACTGAAACCGAAAGGGTCCTGCCGATGAGCTTCCGGCTCCGGGTTCTCGGGCTGCTCACGCTGGTCGCCATGGCCGCCACCGCCGCGACCGGCTGGCTGACCCTGCGGCAGGCGAACCGCCAGGTCCAGGAGACCGTCACGGCCGGCCGGCAGGAGGTCGCCCGGATCACCGGCGAACTCCGTACGTACGGCTTCACCCACGGCACCTGGGAGGGCCTGTCCCCCACGGTGGCTTCCCTGGCCCGGGACACCGGCCAGCGCATCCGGGTCGCGACGGAGTCGGACGTCCTGCTCACCGACTCCGACGCCCTGGCCGGACGTACGCCGCGCGAGCCCAGTGGGCAGCCGGCGGTGCTGGTGGATCCGCGGCCCGTGCTGGTGGTGCCGGGGGGTGAGGTGCGCCGGGTGTCGATGAAGCGGGTCGCCACGGCCATCGCCGACTACCGCGCCGAGGTGTCCTACGCGGCCTGTCTGACCGGCGCGGGCGCCGAGCTGACGGTCCGCGCGGACGCCCTGGGCATCCCTCGTGCGTCCACCGACCACCGCCCCGCCCGCTGCCCGGCCCCCAGCGGCGCCGCCGACCCGCTGACCCCGGCCGACCTGACGGCGCTCGGCCCGTGCGAGAGCGAGCAGCGGTTCGTCGGCTGTCTGCGCCGGGTGTTCAACGCGCGGGTCGCGTCCGTGGCGCCGCCGCGCCTGGAGGTCCGCCTCGGCGTACGGAACGAGTCGCCGCCCACGCTGGCCGCGGCGCCGACGGTCGCGGTCGCGGCGGGGGTCGCCCTCGCGGTGATCGCCGGGGCGCTGCTGCTGAGCCGGGCGGTGCTGCGGCCGGTGCGGGCGATGACGGTCGCGGCGAAGGGGCTCGGGGAGGGGGATCTGGGGCGGCGGGTGCCGGTGTCCGGGCGGGACGAGATCGCCCAGCTGGGCGGGGCGTTCAACCGTATGGCGGACTCCATCCAGGCCGGGGAGGAGCGGCAGCGGCGGCTGACGGGGGACATCGCGCACGAGTTGCGTACGCCGCTGGCGAATCTGCGCGGCTACCTGGAGGCCCTACGTGACGGCGTGGTCGACCCGACGCCGGAACTCCTGGACTCCCTCCACCGGGAGGCGTTGCTGCAGCAGCGAATTGTGGACGACTTGCAGGACCTGGCCCTGGCGGAGGCGGGAGCACTGACGTACCACCCGACGGAGGTGGAGCTGGGTGAGCTGCTGGAGGCGGGGCGTTTGGCACATCTCGCCCAGGCGGAGGCGGCGGGAGTGGAGCTGCGGGTGGAGTCGCCGGCGTCGGCGGTTCGGGTGGCCGCGGACGCGGATCGGTTGCGGCAGGTGGTGGGGAACCTGGTCGGGAACGCGATTCGGGCGACTTCGGTGGGGGGTTCTGTGACGTTGGGGGTGGTGGGGCGGGGGGAGTTGGCGGTGGTGGAGGTGCGGGATACGGGGAAGGGGATTGCGGTGGGGGATGTGCCGTATGTGTTTGATCGGTTCTGGCGGGTGGATGCGGCGCGGGGGCGGGATACGGGGGGTAGTGGGTTGGGGTTGTCGATCGCTCGGCAGATCGTGACGGATCACAGGGGGGTGATCGAGGTGCGGAGCGAGGTGGGGGTGGGGACGACGTTCACGATCACGTTGCCCCGAACAACCTAGTCTCGCCCCCGCCGCCCCTACCCGTCCCATCCCCGGGGGCTGCCGCCCCCGTACCCCCGGCTTGTCCTCAAGCGCCGGACGGGCTGGGGATGCGGGCCTGGGCTGGAGGGTGCCGGGCCTGGGG
>NZ_PJME01000071.1 GCF_002954775.1 Streptomyces geranii | reverse complement strand
CTCAAACGCCGGACGGGCTGGGGGTGTCAGCCCGTCCGGCGTTTGAGGACAAAGGGGGGTCTGGGGACGCAGCCCCCAGGGATGGGAACGGGTAGGGGCGGCGGGGGCGAAAACCCTCTAGCTCAGCCCGAACCTCGTCAGCACCGCCGCATGGTCCGAAGGCCACGCGTTCCCCGCCACCTCCGGCCACACCCGCACCACCCCACTCACCACCACACCCGAATCCCGCACCCGCACCCCCCTCCCCCGATACAGCACGAAGTCGATCCGATCCTGCGGCTCCAACCGCCCGCTGCCGTCCTCGCGCTCGACATGGATCGGCGACCAGGTATGCCCCGGATCAGCCACCGGGTCCGGACGGACCTCCCGGTACGAATCACGGAACCCCGCCCCCTCCGCCGCCGCGGTCACCGGCCACTCCACCCCCGCCCAGTCCAGATGCGAGGGCACGTTGAAGTCCCCGACGAGGAAAACAGGTGTGCCGTCATCCACCACGGAATCCGCGATCCGCCCCAAGATCTCCCGCATCTGCGCCAACCGCACACCCTCCCCGGCGATCAGCTCACCACCCGCAACCCCGTCGAAGTGGGCCTCGTAAGGCCCGTACCGCGCACTGTCGAGGTGGGCGCTCCACACGTCCACCTCCAGCCCTGTGTCCAGCCTGATCCGCACACCCGTACCCCCGTAGAAGCCGACCTCCGGGTCGCCGAGCCGCGCGGTGATCGGGTAGCGGCTGATGACGCCGAGGTTCGGGCCCGCCTGGTGGTGGTGCCAGCCCAGGGCCTCGGCGAGTTCCCGCGCCGAGTTCCCGTACGTCTCCTGGAGGCCCACCACGTCCGCCCCGGTCTCCGCGATGACCTTGAGCTGTTTCTCCCGGTGGTCGTCGACCTTCGTGCCGCCGTACCAGAGGTTCCAGCTCAGCACCCGGAGTTCACGGGGGACCATGGCGCCCAGCCGCGCCACCGTCACCCCGGCCAGGCTGGCCAGTACCGTCCGGCCAGGCGCCGGCTCGATCGGGGCCAGCGACGGCACCGCGAGCACCGCACAACCCGCCGCCTCGGCGGACGCGACCCCGGTCTCGGTGTCCTCGACGGCCACGCAGCCGGCCGGGTCGACGCCCAGGGCGCGGCAGGCGGCGAGGTAGGGGTCGGGGGCCGGTTTGGTGTGCTCGGTGTCGTCCGCGGTGACCGAGACCGCGAAGCGGGTGGCCCCCAGCGCTTCGAGGACCGTGTCGGCGACCGCCCGGGGCGAGGCGGTCACCAGGGCCGTGGGTACGCCGGCCAGGGCGAGCGCGTCGAGCAGGTCGAGCGCGCCGGGGCGGGGCACGATGCCGGTGCGGACGCGGGCCGCGAACTCCCGGTGCAGTGCGGCGGCCAGCTCGGCTGCCCGCGCGCCGGTGGCCGCGGCCAGCCAGTCGGCCGTGTGCTCGACGGGCCTGCCGAGCACGTCCGGCTGGTCCGCCTCGGTCAGCGGTCTCCCGGCGACCTGCTCGACCGCCTCCCACCACAGCCGTTCGGTGTCGACGAGCGTGCCGTCCATATCGAACAGGACGGCCTGGAGCGGGGGTCGGGGCAGGTGGAGGGTGTCCGGAGCAGGGTCGGGAGTACCGGGGATGTGGGGGGTCACGTTTCTCTCTCTTACGGATCTCTCTCTGACGGACTCGCTCAGCTCACGGACGTGGACGGTTCGTGCGCTCGGCCACCAGGACCGGCCGTTCCGGCAGCGACACCCTTACGACGGCTCCCGCGCCCAGCGTGACGCTCTCGTGCGCCGGCAGATCGGCCTTCACCTCGGTGCCGTCCCCGAGCCGTACGGTGATCCGGGTGACCGCGCCCAGGAACGCGGTGGCGACCACCCGCGCGTCCCCGTCCGTATCGGCCTCGACCCGTACCGCCTCGGGCCGGACCAGCACCTCGACCTCCACGGCGTCCGGCGCGGCGCCGTCGACCGGCAGCCGCTGCCCGAGCACCTCCACCGACCCTCCGGACAGCCGCCCCGGAATCCGGCTCATCGTGCCGACGAACTCGGCGACGAAGGCGGTGGCGGGCCGGCCGTACAACTCGGCGGGCGCGGCGCACTGTTCGAGTCGTCCCCCGCGCATCACGGCGACCCGGTCGGCCATGGACAGCGCCTCCTCCTGATCGTGCGTCACGAACAGTGTGGTGATGCCGAGTTCCTGCTGCAGACGCCGGATCTCCTCTCTCAGCGTCAGGCGCACCTTGGCGTCCAGCGCCGACAACGGCTCGTCCAGGAGCAGCACGCGTGGCCGCAGGGCGAGCGCCCGGGCGAGCGCGACGCGCTGCTGCTGGCCGCCGGAGAGCTGGTGCGGGAACCGCTCGCCCTTGTCGGCGAGCCCGACCAGCTCCAGCAACTCGGCCGCCCGCGCACGCCGTTCGGACGTACGCACCTTACGCATCCGCAGTCCGAAGGCCACGTTGTCGAGGGCACTGAGGTGCGGGAAGAGGCTGTACGACTGGAAGACCATGCCGGCGTCGCGGCGGTGGGCCGGGACCTGGGTGACGTCCTCCCCGTCGACCAACACCTCGCCGGAGTCGGGGTGTTCGAACCCGGCGAGCATGCGCAGCGCGGTGGTCTTGCCACAGCCGGACGGGCCGAGCAGGGCGAGCAGTTCCCCCGGCCGGACATCGAGGTCGAGTCCGTCGAGGGCGACGGTCGGGCCGAACTCCCGGCGCAGGCCCCGGAATTCGACGGTGGCGGCCTTGTCGAGCTTCATGTGGTTCATCCCTTGGCGGCGGCGGTTCGGGTACGCCCACCGAGCCCGGCGAGCGCGAGGAGGAGGGCCCAGGTGACGAGCAGGCTGAGCACGGAGACGGCGACGGACAGCTGGGCCTGGGAGCCGCCGACGCTGTAGATCCACACGGCGAACGGCTGGAAGCCGAGGATCTGCGCCACCGTGAACTCGCCCAGCACCAGGGCCAGCGTGAGGAAGGAGGCGTTGAGCAACGCCCCGCGCAGATTGGGCAGTACGGCCGTCACGAGTGCCTGCGCCGGGCTCGCACCGCAGCTGCGGGCGGCCTCGACCAGGGTGCGGACGTCGATCGCGCGCAGCCCGGCGTCCAGCGAGCGGTGGACGAAGGGCAGCGCCATCACGACGTACGCGAGGACGAGGACGACGGGGAAGTCGGGGTTCTGGAGGGCGACGAAGGTCTGGAACAGGGGCGTACGGGAGAGGTGTTCGGGTCCCCACTTGAGGACTGTCGAGATCCCCGCCACGAACGCGATCGGCGGGACCACCAGCGGCAGCGAGCAGATCACCTCGACGACCGGGCGCAGCCGGGGTGCGCCGAGCCGCAGGGCGACCATCGCGGGGACCATCAGCAGGAGCACCACGGCGATGGTGGCGGCGGCCAGTTCGAGGGAGAGCAGCAGGCCGGGCAGGAAGCCGTCGGCGCCGACGATCTCGCCGTACGCGTCGAAGGTGATGCCCTGGCCCGGTACGTCGACCGTGAAGAGGACGGACGCGGCGAGCGGGACCAGGAAGTAGAGCGCGGCGCCGCCGAGGACGAGCCAGCGCCACGCGTTCAGGCGAGCCATCGCGCGCTCCTCCGTTGCAGGGGCAGGTACACGGCCATGACCAGGCCCGCGATCAGGACCATGTCGAGGCTGAGGGCGAGCGCCACGTTCTCCTGGCCGACCAGCACGTTGCCGGAGATGGCGTCGGCGATCTGGAGGGTGACCAGCGGGACCGAACTGCCCACCATGGCCGCGGCGGTGGCGTACGCGGCGAAGGCGCTGCCGAAGAGCAGTACGAAGCCGCCGAGCAGCGAGGGCAGCAGCACGGGCAGGGCCACGTGCCGCCAGTACTGGACGGCGGTGGCCCCGTTGTTCTGCGCGGCCTCGCGCCACTGGGAGCGGAGTCCGTCGAGCGCGGGCGTGATCGTGAGGACCATCAGGGGGATCAGGAAGTAGAGGTAGACGATCACCAGGCCCCAGAAGCTGTAGAGGCTCCAGCCCTTGTCCGTCAGGCCCAGGTGCCGGGTCAGCACACCGGAGTTGCCGAGGGTGGCGACGAAGGCGAAGGCCAGCGGCACCCCGCCGAAGTTGGCGAGGACCCCGGAGGCGGTGAGCACGGCCTCGCGCAGCGTCCGGAAGCGGGAGGTCACCACGGCCTGGGCGAGCAGCAGTCCGAGGACGGTGGAGAGGAGCGCCGACACGGCGGACAGCTTGACGCTGCCGAGCAGCGCGGTGAGATAGGCGCCCTGGAGGGAGTCGGTCAGATTGGCCGTGGTGTACGAAGTGGCGCCGGTGGCCTGGTTCTTGACCGTGAAGGCGCCGTTCAGCATGGCCAGGGCGGGCACCCCGAAGGCGACCGCGACGAAGGCGAGCAGCGGGAGTACGGCGAGCCAGCCGGGGGCGCGGCGCCGCCGCTTCTGGGAAGCGGCGGGCACCACGTCGACCCGCGTGAGGGTGGCGGTCATCCGGAGACGGCCTTGCCCCAGCCCTCGGCCAGCACGGTCTTGGCCTTGGCCTGCTGGGCCTCGGTCGGGAAGGCGGGCGTGCCGGAGACCTCCGGGAGCGCGGCGGCGGCGGTCTTGTCGATCGTGCCGGCCTTCTCCATGGCGATCATCAGGACCGGGCGGGCGAAGCCCTTGAGCCACAGGTTCTGGCCCTCGGCGCTGTAGAGGTACTCCTGCCACAGCCGGGCGGCGGCCGGATGCGGGGCGTCCTTGTTGATGGCCTGGGAGTAGTACTGGGAGAACTTGCCGTCCGCCGGGACCGAGACCTGCCAGTCGAGGCCCTTGGACTTGAACTCCGTGGCGTACCCGGCGTTGAGGTAGTCCCAGTCGATGCTGATCGGCGTCTCGCCCTTCTCGACGGTGGCCGGGGTCGACTCGACGGGCGTGTAGTTGCCGTTCTTCTTCAGCTTGGCGAAGAAGTCGAGGCCGGGCTGGATGTCGTCGAAGGAGCCGCCGCTGGCGAGGGAGGCCGCGTAGACGCCGCCGAACGCCGAACCGGACTTGGTGGGGTTGCCGTTGAGGGCGACCTGGCCCTTGTACTGCGGCTTGAGCAGATCGGCGAAGGTGGTCGGACACGTCTTCACGCGCTTGGCGTCGCAGCCGATGGAGATGTAGCCGCCGTAGTCGTTGAACCACTTCCCTTCCGGGTCCTTCTGCCCCTCGGGGATGTCGGCGAAGGAGGCGACCTTGTAGGGCGCGAGCAGCCCCTGCTGGGCGGCGGCCAACGCGAACGAGCTGCCCAGGTCGAGGACGTCCGGCGCCCGGTCCTGCCCCTTCCGCGAGGTGACGGCGTTGATCTCGTCCTGGCTCGCCGCGTCGGGGCTCTCGTTCTCGATCTTGATGCCGTACTTCTTCTGGAAACCGTCGATCAGGGCACCGTAGTTGGCCCAGTCGCGGGGCAGCGCGATGGTGTGCAGCGTGCCTTCCTTCTTGGCGGCGGCGACCAGCTTATCCAGGCCACCGAAGTCGGCGGCGGAGGTCGCGGTGGCCGCGCTCCTGCCGTTCGCGGTGGTCGACGTGTCGTCGGGGGCCGCGCCGCAGGCGGTCAGGGCGAGCGCGGCGACGACGGCGAGGGCGCCGCCGCGGACGGCTGTTCTCGGCAGGGACACGATGATCACGGTCTCTCCAGGGGTGCGCACGAGGGTGACGAGGTGAGGAAGTGCGGAGAACTTGTCTGAACAAGTTGGCTTCAGTAGGACTTCCGTCGGTATCGCGCCCGTAAACACTGGCGAAACACTGACCGCCGATTCCCTGCACGTTTCCGGCGCACTCGGACCGGTCGTGGTTGTCGATTAGGCTGCTCACGCTGTGCACAGCGACAAACCCAGAGGGGAAGCATGACGGCGCGACACGAGGAGATCGCCGATGAGCTGCGCCGGGCGATCGACCGCGAGCAGTACACGGTCGGCAGCCGGCTGCCTCCGGAGACGGAACTCGCCGCCCACTACGGCGTGGCCCGCGGCACGATCCGCCAGGCGGTCGCGGCCCTGACCGCCGAGGGCCTGATCGGCTCCCGCCAGGGCGCCCGCCGGGTGGTCCTGGCCAGCCGCCGCAGCCAGACCTTCGAGGAGTTGCGCAGCTTCGCCCAGTGGGCCCGCGCGATGGGCCGCGAGGCGACGGGCCAGGTGGTGCACCAGGAGTACCGCCCGGCGACGGCGGAGGACGCGATCCGCCTCCAACTCCACGAGAAGACAAGGGTGTTGTACGTCCTGCGGGTCCGCGGCCTGGACGGCGAACCGGTCCTCCTGGAGCGCACGGTCTACGCCGACTGGATCGCCCCGTCCGTCGAACCCATCGAACCGGACTGCCCCTCGGTCACCCAACGCCTCTTCGAGGACACGGGCTTGGTCTTCGCATACGGCGAACACGTCATCGACGCGGTGGCGGCAGGCGCCCAGGACGCCGAACTCCTCGACATCCGCCGCACGAGCCCCCTCCTACGAGTCCGCCGGGTGACAACTACGCGGGAGGGCCGCCCAGTCGAATGGTCGGACGACCGCTACAGAGGCGACGCGGTGAGTTTCAGCGTCCACAACTCGACAGCGAACAACGCCCTGGCGAGGAAGACGACCAACTAGAGGGCGACCTGTGAACAGGGCCGCGGACAGCGCCGTCAAGGGGCGCGGGGAACTGCGCGACCGGCCACAACGAACCCGCACCCGCCGACGAACCCCAGAAACCCCCTACGTAGGCGACCCCGAGGAAAACCTCCGCAGCAAGGGCGACAGCACCAGCACGGACTTCGTCCGCTCAACGAACGGCTCCCCGGCGATCCGCTCAAGCACCCGCTCGAAGTGCCGCATGTCAGAGGCGAAAACCTGCACCACCGCATCCGCCTCCCCGGTGACGGTGGACGCGGCCACCACCTCCTGATACCGCTCAAGCCCCCGCCGAATGGTCTCCGGCGAGGTGTTCCGCCGGCAGTAGATCTCGACGAACCCCTCCGTCTCCCACCCCAGCGCCGCCGGATCCACCCGCACGGTGAACCCGGTGATCGCCCCGCTCTCCCGCAACCGGTCCACGCGCCGCTTGACCGCGGGCGCGGACAGCCCCACCAACTGCCCGATGTCCGCGTAGGAACGACGCGCGTCCTCGGCGAGGGCGTGCACGATACGTTCGTCGAGATCGTTCAGCACGCGTCAGCTCCAGCTGGCGTGGAGCGGCTTGCCCTCCGCGTACCCGGCGGCGCTCTGGATGCCGACGATGGCCTTCTGGGCGAACTCCTCAAGGGAGTTGGCCCCGGCATAGGTGCAGGAGGAGCGGACGCCCGCGATGATCGAGTCGATCAGGTCCTCGACACCCGGCCGGGCCGGGTCGAGGAACATCCGGGACGTCGAGATGCCCTCCTCGAACAGCGCCTTGCGGGCCCGGTCGTACGACGACTCCTCCGACGTACGGTTGCGCACCGCACGCGCGGACGCCATGCCGAACGACTCCTTGTAGAGGTGCCCGGCGGCGTCCTGCTGAAGGTCGCCGGGAGACTCGTAGGTCCCCGCGAACCACGAACCCACCATGACGTTGGACGCACCGGCGGCCAGCGCCATCGCGACGTCGCGCGGGTGGCGTACCCCGCCGTCCGCCCAGACGTGCTTGCCGTACTTCTTCGCCTCGGCCGCGCACTCCAGGACCGCCGAGAACTGCGGCCGGCCCACGCCCGTCATCATGCGGGTGGTGCACATGGCGCCCGGTCCGACGCCGACCTTGACGATGTCGGCGCCCGCCTCGATCAGGTCCCTGACGCCCTCGGCGGCGACGATGTTGCCGGCCGCGATCGGAACGTGCGGGTCGAGGTCGCGGACCAGCTTGATGGCGCTGAGCATCGACTCCTGGTGGCCGTGCGCGGTGTCGATGACGAGGGTGTCGACGCCCGCGTCGAGCAGTTGCTGCGCCTTCCCGGCCACATCGCCGTTGATGCCGACGGCGGCGGCGATCCGCAGCCGTCCGTTCGCATCCGTGGTCGGTGTGTAGAGGGTGGCACGCAGGGCGCCCTTCCGGGTGAGGATGCCGGCGAGCTTGCCGTCGGCGTCCACGGCGGGCGCGTACCGGCGGTTGGCGGCGTCGAGGCGGTTGAAGGCCTCGCGCGGGTCGATGTCGGCGTCGAGGAGGAGCAGGTCCTTCGACATGACCTCGGAGAGCTGGGTGAAGCGGTCCACGCCGGACAGGTCGGTGTCGGTGACCACGCCGACCGGCCGCCGCTCGGCGTCGACGACGACACCGGCGTTGTGCGCGCGCTTGGGCAGCAGTGCGAGGGCGTCGGCGACGGTCTGGTGCGGGGCCAGCACGATCGGGGTGTCCAGCACGAGGTGACGGCTCTTCACCCAGGAGATGACGTCGGTGACGACCTCGATCGGGATGTCCTGCGGGATGACGACGAGCCCGCCGCGCCGCGCGACCGTCTCGGCCATCCGGCGCCCCGCGATGGCGGTCATGTTGGCGACGACCAGCGGGATCGTCGTACCCGTGCCGTCCGGGGAGCTGAGGTCCACGCCCTGCCTGGAGCCGACGGAGGAGCGGCTCGGGACCATGAAGACGTCGTCGTACGTCAGGTCGTACGGAGGCTGGATGTCGTTGAGGAAACGCACGTGCTGCACATCCCGGTCGATCAGAGGTGGCCCCCGGACAGGACAGCCAGGGGGAAGAGCACGTACCTCATTGTCCCATGCCGGTGACCTGAAACCGCCTGGTCGGATCGTCCAGACGGGCCGTGGGGCCGCTCGTGGCATCCCACCACAGGCTTGTTCAGGCGAGCACCATGACCACAGCCAGCCCCGTCTCCGTCTCCCGCCAGCCCGCGGCGGCGTCGGCGAAGATCTCCTGGAGGGTCTTCCACTCCTCGGGCCGGGCAGCCGCGTACGCCTGCCAGTTCCGGACGAGGAGGAGCCGGCCGCGGGTCGCGGGCCACCCCTCCAGGTCGCCGAGGCTGTCCGCCAGGGCGTCCCAGTTCGCGCCGAACCAGTCCGGGAACCGCAGCGCGGTGGCGCAGACCGTCATCAGCCCGGCCTTGTCCGTGACGTCGGCGAGGTCGAGGTCGGCGGTCTCCCAGCCGGCCTCACGGGCGGCTTCGAGCGCGCGTTCGACGGGCAGGGCGGCGGGCCAGGACAGGACACCGGCGGGCGTGCCGCCGGTGAGCATGGGAGCGAGCGGGTGGTCGATCATCGCTGTAGTAGATCCCACCACCCGCCCCCTGACAACGGCGACCCGACGGACGGGCTCTCAACAGGACACGTTGATCGACGAGTCGTTCAATGAGATGACCAGCCAGTCTCCGGTGGGAGCCGCGCATGTCATCGCCGACAGCAGTGCCAGCAGCAGGAGCGTCGGGGGGACGCGAGGACACCCGGGGACGGCTGCGCAGGCTGGGCGAGTGGTGTGCCCGGCACTTCGTGATCGTCATCGTGGCCTGGCTGGTGGCGCTCGCCGCGCTCCAGGTCCTCAACCGTTCCTTCGGCGGCGACTACTCGGACAACTTCTCGCTGTCCGGGGTCCAGTCGCAGGAGGGCCTGGACGTGCTGAAGAAGCACGACCCGGCGGCCGGCGGCTACGGCAGCCAGATCGTGCTGAGGGACACCTCCAAGCCCCTGTCCTCGGTCTCCTCGCAGCTCTCCGAGTCGGTCGCCGACCTGCAGAAACTCCCGCATGTCCTGTCCGTCCAGAACCCGCTGCCCCCGCCGGGATCACCGCCGCCGGGCAAGGACACCGTCGGCCCGCTCTCCAGCGACGGGAAGACCGGCTACGTCACCATCCGCTTCGACGTCCAGCCGTCCACCCTCCACGACGACTACCTCGACGGTGTCGACAAATCGGTCCAGCCGCTGCGCTCGGCCGGGGTGCAGGTCGAGTACGGCGGCCCGCTGGGCGAGCTGGCCCGGCCCGACGCCGACGACCGGGTCAGCGAGCTGATCGGCTTCGCGGTGGCCGTCGTCGTCCTGCTGGTCGGCTTCGGCAGCGTGCTCGCGGCGGGCCTGCCCCTGGTGACCGCCCTGATCAGCGTGATCGGCGGCCTGGCCTGCCTCGGGCTGCTCGCCTCGGCGTTCACCTTCGCCACGGTCTCCCCCACCCTGGCCACGATGATCGGCCTCGGCGTGGGCATCGACTACGCACTGTTCCTGATCACCCGGCACCGCCAGAACCTGATGAACGGCGACGATCCGGTACGGGCGGCGGGGCGGGCCAACGCCACCAGCGGACGGGCCGTCCTGGTCTCCGGGTGCACGGTGATCGTCGCGCTGGCCGGGCTGTCCGTCTCCGGGGTGTCCTTCATCGGCCTGCTGGGCGTGGCAGCCGCCGTGACGGTGGTCTCGGCGGTCCTGGGCGCCCTCACCCTGGTCCCGGCCCTGCTGGGCCTCATCGGCCACCGCATCGACCGCTACCGGGTACGCCGACCGGTCGCCGAGGCCGCCACCGACGAGGCCGAGGGCCACGGCGCCTGGCACCGCTACGCGCAGCGCGTCGAACGCCGCCCCTGGTGGTTCCTGGCCGGCGGGGTCGTGACCGTCCTGGTGCTGGCGATCCCGGTGCTGTCCATCCAGCTCGGTCACATCGGCGACGGCGCCGACCCGAAGTCGTTCACCGACCGGCGGGCGTACGACATCATGGCGCAGTCGTTCGGGCCGGGCTCCAACGGCCCGCTGACCATCGTCATCGACCAGACGAAGGTGCCCTCCGACCAGCGCTCCGACCTCGCCTCGAAGGCGTCCAAGACGCTGACGGACGTACCGGGCGCGGCGACCGTCACCCCGCTCACCGCGACCAAGGACGGCGACGTCCTGATCGGCACGGTCTACTCCAAGGAGTCACCGCAGAGCGAGACCACCACCGCCCTCACCAACCGCCTGGTCGACACGACTCTCCCCGAGGCCGTCTCGGGAACGGCCGCGCACGGCTACGTCACCGGCACGACCGCCGCCCAGGTCGACTTCCGCGACATCGTCGCGAGCCGTCTGCCACTGATCATCGGCGTGGTCGTGGCCCTCGCCTTCCTGATCATCCTGACCGTCTTCCGCGGCCTCCTGGTGGCGCTCAAGGCGGCGGCCCTCAACGTCCTGTCGATCGCGGCCTCGTACGGTGTCGTCGTGGCCGTCTTCCAGTGGGGCTGGGGCGGGCCCGCGCTGGGCGTGCACGGCAAGGTGCCCATCGAGAGCTACGTACCGATGATGATGTTCGCGATCATCTTCGGCCTCAGCATGGACTACGAGATCTTCCTGCTCTCCCGCGTCCACGAGGCCTGGCTGCGCACCGGCGACGCGAAGGCCTCGGTGGCGCACGCCCTGGAGATCACCGCCCGGGTGATCACCTGCGCGGCCCTGATCATGGTGAGCGTCTTCGCCGCGTTCGTCGTGAGCGACAACGTGGTGGTGAAGATGCTCGGCCTGGGGCTCGCCGTGAGCGTGCTCATCGACGCGACGGTCGTACGACTGCTGCTGGTGCCGGCGGTCATGACGCTGCTGGGCCGGCACGCCTGGTGGACACCCGGCTGGCTCGACCGGGTGCTGCCGCACGTGGACACCGAGGGCGAGGAACGGGACTGAGCCCTCGTACCCGAACAGAGCGGTGCCCGGGCCTCCCCGAAGGGAACCCGGGCACCGGATCGTCAGCTCACCGGATCGTCAGATCCCGTCCGGGTCCGCCCTGTTGAGCGACGGCTTCGGCGACGGGCCCGCCGTCAGCAGATAGTCCGCGGCCGAGGTGTCCGTCACCAGGCTGGTGACCAGCCCGGACCGCAGCACCGCGTCGATCGCGGGCGCCTTGCGCTGCCCGCCCGCGATGGCGACGACCTCGGGCACCCGGCGCAGCTGGTCGGTCTTGACCGTGATGCACCGCTCCCCCAGGTCCCGGCCGACCCGGCGCCCGTCGGCGTCGAACAGGTGCGCGGACATCTCGGCGGCGACGCCGAGGGAGGCGTAGTGGCCGCGTTCCTCGTCGCTGAGCATGTCGTGCACCGTCGAGATGCCGGCCTCCCAGGAGCCGATGGAGACGCAGGCGACCGTGACCTTGTCGAAGTACTCGAAGGCCCGGGCGATCCCGGTCTGGCTGCGCAGCGCGGCGGCGGTGGCCGCGTCCGGCAGCAGCATCGGGGCGTAGATGGGGTGGGCGTCGCCGCCCGACACCTGGGCCGCGCGCCGGACCGCTTCCACCGAACCGCGCTCGGCGGTTCCGGCGTCGTACACACCCGTCAGCTGGACCACCGTGCAGGGCGGCAGCCGGTCGAGGGCCGCCGCCATGTGGATGGTGGACCGGCCCCAGGCCAGGCCGAGCACATCGCCTTCGTTCACCAGTTCGCCGAGCAGATCGGCGGCCACCTCACCGAGGTTCTCGGGATCGGGCGACTCCTCGGCATCGGCCGGGGACTCGACGACGACCGCGTGCCTGAGGCCGTACCGGGCGCGCAGGGCGTCCGAGCGTTCGGCGTCCAGTTCGGCGGGGACTCGGATCTCGATCCGCACCAGATCCCGTTCGAGGGCGGTCTCCAGGACCCGGGCCACCTTGAAGCGGCTGACGCCGAACTCCTCGGCGATCTGGATCTTGGACTTGCCCTCTAGGTAGAAGCGGCGGGCCATGGCCGCCGCCTGCACCAGCTCAGCGGGTCCCATCCGCATGGCTGACCGGCCCGCCGACATACCCGACACGGCGATCTCCTCACTGCTCTTCACTTCGCTGCTGTTCACATTCTGGATTCGCCGTTCATCCTTGCAGATCCCGAGTGCATGATCTGCCCAGAAGTACGTCGTTCACGTTCCCTTGGCTCAGTGGTCGCACGCCCAGCTGGCACCGGCGGTGGCCGTCTGCGCCTGGGTGCGTAGTGCACGTACCGCCTCGGCCGGGTCGGAAGCCCCGTACACCGCCGATCCGGCGACGAAGACGTCCGCGCCGGCCTCGGCGCAGCGCTCGATGGTGGAGGCGGCGACTCCGCCGTCCACCTGAAGCCACAGCTCAAGACCGTGCTTGCTGATCAACTCGCGGGTGCGGCGAATCTTGGGGAGCATGATGTCGAGGAACGCCTGACCGCCGAATCCCGGTTCGACCGTCATGATCAGCAGCATGTCGAGCTCGGGCAGCAGGTCCTCGTACGGCTCGATCGGGGTCGCGGGCTTGAGGGCCATGGAGGCCCGGGCGCCTTTGGCCCGGATCTCACGGGCGAGCCGTACCGGAGCTGCGGCGGCCTCCACATGGAAGGTGACGGAACCGGCCCCCGCTTCCACGTACTGCGGCGCCCATCGATCGGGGTCCTCGATCATCAGGTGGCAGTCCAGCGGAGTGTCCGTCGCCCGCGCCAGGGACTCTACGACCGGCACACCGAGCGTGAGGTTCGGGACGAAATGGTTGTCCATCACATCGACATGAAGCCAGTCGGCGCCTTCCACCGCCCTCGCCTCTTCGGCGAGTCGGGCGAAGTCGGCGGACAGGATACTGGGGTTGATCTGCGCGGCCATGCCCCAAGCCTGCCATGCCCTCCGGGGGTTGTGCGGTTGGGTCCGTCTTGGCGAAGGTGGTGGACAGGCTGCGGGCCCGTCGTGGTTGCTCGCGCAGTTCCCCGCGCCCCTAGGGAAATTCAGCTGAGGTTGCGATGAATCGGGACCGTGGGATCGCTTATCTCGTTTGTGGGCGGCGGGCCAAGTGGCTCGTGTTGGTGTTGTGGCTGGTGGTGCTGTTTCTAACTGCGCCCTTTGCGCAGAAGCTCACCGATGCGCAGGACAATGACGCCGCTTCGTGGCTGCCGGGGTCGGCCGAGTCGACCCAGGTGCTGCACTTGTCGGAGGATTTCCGGCCGGAGCAGATTCCCGCGGTCGTCGTCTACGCGCGCGAGAGCGGGCTCACGGCGGCGGATCGGGCGCGGATCGTCGAGGCGAAGGCGGACATCGAGCAGCTGCGTGACCACGGGATCCGGGGTACGGAGACGCGGGGGCCGGTGTACGACCGGGCCGTCGATCCGCGGGCCGCGCAGATCTTCGTACCGATCACGATGGACGAGAAGGGCTGGGAGCAGATCTCGCCCGCCGTCGACTCCATCCGAGCCGCAGCCGGTACGGGTGCGGCGGGGCTGGCCGTGCACATCACGGGGCCCGGCGGTACGTCGGCCGACTTCTCCGAGGCCTTCGAGGGCATCGACTCGACGCTGCTGCTCTCGGCGATGGCCGTCGTCATCGTCATGCTCCTGCTCACCTATCGCAGCCCGACCCTGATCCTCGTACCCCTGCTCGGCGTGGTGGTGGCGCTGTTCACCGCGCAGGCGCTGATCTACTTCCTCGCCGAACACGCGGGCCTGACCGTGAACGGACAGAGCGCCGGCATTCTCACCGTGCTGGTGTTCGGCGCGGGGACGGACTACGCCCTGCTCCTGGTCGCCCGCTACCGGGAGGAGCTGCGCCGGCACGAGGACCGCCACGAGGCGATGGCGCTCGCGCTGCACCGGGCGGGTCCTGCCGTCATCGCGTCCGGGGCGACGGTCGTACTGAGCATGCTGGTGCTGCTGGCCGCCGAGATGAACTCGACGCGCGGCCTCGGCCCGGTGGCGGCGATCGGGGTGGCGGTGGCCCTGCTGGCCATGATGACGCTCTTCCCCGCCCTGCTGGTGATCTGCGGGCGCTGGATCTTCTGGCCGGTGATCCCGCACGACGGCTCCCCCGACCCGACCGAACGCGGCCTCTGGGCCCGGATGGGCCGCGGCATCACCCACCGCCCGCGCATGATCTGGGGCATCACGGCGGCGGCGCTGATCGCCTGCTCGTTCGGGCTGATGCAGCTGCGCGCGGAGGGACTGAGCAACGCCGACGCGTTCACCGACAAACCGGACTCGATCGTCGGCCAGGAGGTGTCCGCACAGTACTTCCCGGCGGGCAGCGGCGATCCGCTCGTCATCATCAGCAACCAGGCGCAGGCCCGGCAGGTCGGCCGGGCGGTGGCCGAAACGCGCGGTGTGGTGCCCACGTCCCTGGGCCTGCCGGAGGGCACGAAACCCCTCTACGAGGGCAAGGTGCTGTTCGAGGCGACCATGACCGCCCCCGCGGACAGCGAGGCCGCCAAACAGACCGTGGAGCGGGTCCGGGACGCCGTGCACGCCGTGCCGGACGCGGACGCCCAGGTGGGCGGCGGTACGGCGGCCCTGCTGGACATGGACAGGGCGACCACGCACGACAACATCCTGATCATCCCGCTCGTCCTGCTGGTGGTCCTGCTGATCCTTTGCGCGCTGCTCCGCGCCCTGGTCGCGCCTCTGCTGCTCATCGGCACGGTGGTGCTGTCCTTCGCGGCGGCGCTGGGCATCAGCGCGCTCGCGTTCCGCCACCTGTTCGACTACGCGGGCGAGTCGACGGACTTCCCGCTGTTCGTGTTCGTGTTCCTGGTGGCGCTGGGCATCGACTACAACATCTTCCTGACCACCCGGATCCGCGAGGAGGCGGCCCGCCAGGGCACCCGCAAGGGCGTGGTGACCGGCCTGGCGACGACGGGCGCGGTCATCACCTCGGCGGGCCTGGTCCTGGCCGGCACGTTCGCGGCGCTGGGCACGCTGCCCATGGTGGCGTTCGCGGAGATCGGCTTCGCGGTGGCCCTGGGCGTGGTCCTGGACACCTTCGTGGTCCGGTCGGTGCTGGTCCCGGCCCTGTTCCTGGACGTCGGCAAGCGGGTGTGGTGGCCGTCCCGCCTGGCGAAGGAGGACGGCGCCGCAAGCGAACCCGAGGTCAGCCGGTCCGGCGGATGAGCGCCAAGTACATGGCGTCGGTCCCGTGCAGATGCGGCCACAGCTGTACGTCGGGACCGTCGCCGAGGTCGGACACGCCCTCCAGCAGGGGCCGGGCGTCGACGAGTTCGGCGTGCGGGTGCTGCTTGAGCACGTCGTCGACGACGGCGCGGGTCTCGGCGAGGTGCGGCGAGCAGGTGGCGTAGCCGACGATCCCGCCGACGCGTACCGACTCCAGCGCGGTGGTGAGCAGCGCGCGCTGCAGCGGCGCGAAGCCGTCCAGGTCCTCGGGCCGCCGCCGCCAGCGCGCCTCGGGGCGTCTGCGCAGCGCCCCGAGCCCGGTGCACGGCACGTCCATCAGCACCCGGTCGAAGCTCCCGGCCCGCCACGGCGGCCGGGTCCCGTCCCCGACGACGACCTGGTACGGCCCCGGATTGCCGTCCAGCGCCCTGGCGACCAGCCCGGCCCGGTGCGGCTGCTTCTCGGAGGCGACCAGCAGCGCCCCGCGCTGGGCGGCGAGGGCGGCGAGCAGCGCGGCCTTGCCGCCGGGTCCGGCACACCCGTCGAGCCAGGCGCGGTCGGGCCCCTCGACCGGGGCATTGGCCAGGGCCAGTGCGACCAGCTGACTGCCCTCGTCCTGCACGCCCGCACGACCGTCCCGTACGGCGTCGATGGCACCGGGTTCACCGCCTTCGGCGAGCCGCACGGCGTACGGCGACCAGCGCCCCGGCACCGCGGCCTCCTCGCGGAGCAGCTCCTCGGTGGTGGCCCGCCCGGGCCTGGCGACGAGGGTGACCTCGGGCCGCTCGTTGTCGGCGGCGAGCAGCTCCTCGATGCCGCTCCGCCCGCCCCCGAGGGAGTCCCAGAGAGCGGAGACGACCCACCGGGGATGCGAGTGCACGACGGCGAGATGATCCTCGGGATCCTCGTCGTAGGGCGGCGCGACCCGCTCGATCCAGGCGTCGAGATCGTGCTGGGCGACCTTGCGCAGCACGGCGTTCACGAACTTGGCCCGCCCGTCGCCGAGCACGACCCGGGCCAGCTCGACGGAGGCGGACACGGCGGCGTGGGTCGGGATCCGGGTCCCTAGCAGCTGATGCACACCGAGGCTCAAGACATCGAGCACGGGCGGATCGACCTCACGAAGCGGCCGGTCGACGCACTCGCTGATGACGGCGTCGTACGTCCCCTGCCGGCGCAGCGTCCCGTACACCAGCTCGGTCGCGAGAGCCGCGTCCCGCCCGTCGAAGTCCCCCTTCGCCCGGGCGGCCCGCAGCAGCGGCGGCAGCACCAGGTTGGCGTAGGCGTCCCGCTCGTCGACGGCCCGCAGGGCCTCGAAGGCGAGGATGCGGACGGGGTCCTTCTGGGGCCGGCGGTAGGGCTTGCCGGGCTTGCCGGACTTCTGCGGCCGACGGGGCTGATCGCTCACGAAAAGGTGCTCCGGATATGGGAAAAGGGTGCGGTTTCCAGCGTACGTCGTACAGGTCGGACCCGAATCGCACGCGCGACGCGCGGAAACGGGTCAGCGGGGGCCGGGGGCGGCGGTCGGGAGGGAGGACGGGAGACGGGGGACGGACTCAGACGCTGCCGCCGAGCACCTCACCGTCGGCGATCCGGACGCCCCGCGCCCAGTCGGCGGCGCGCATCGGCTTCTTCCCCTGAGCCTGCACCCACAACAACTCGACGGCATACGACCCGGTACCGACGTACACGTTGTTCTTGCCGACGGAGAGCACACCGGGCGCGAGATCGGTGCGGTCGGGCACGGGCGTGACGTGGATGAGCTTGAGCCGCTCGCCCCGGAACACGGTCCAGGCGCCGGGCGCGGGAGTGCAGCCTCGTACGACGCGGTCGGCGCGGAGGGCGGGCAAGGTCCAGTCGATGTGCGCGTCCTCGACGGTGATCTTCGGCGCGAGGGAGATGCCGTCGGCGGGCTGCGGTACGGCCTTCAGGGTGCCGTCCTCGATGCCGTCCATGGTCGCGGCGAGCAGCCCTGAGCCGGCGAAGGCGAGCCGGGTCAGCAGGTCGCCGCTGGTGTCGGTGGGCCGGATCGTCTCGGTCACCGTGCCGTAGACGGGGCCGGAGTCGAGGCCCTCCTCGATGAGGAAGGTGGCGGCGCCGGTGATCTCGTCGCCGGCCATGATCGAGTGCTGCACGGGGGCGGCGCCACGCCAGGCGGGCAGCAGCGAGAAGTGCAGGTTGACCCAGCCGTGGGCGGGGATGTCGAGGGCGACACGGGGCAGCAGGGCGCCGTAGGCGACGACGGGACAGCAGTCGGGCCCGATCTCCCGCAGCCGCGCGAGGAACTCCTCGTCCCGGGGCTTGACGGGCTTCAGCACCTCGATGCCGGCCTCCTCGGCCCGCTGGGCCACGGGACTGGCGAGCAGCCGCCGGCCCCGCCCGGCCGGAGCGTCGGGCCGGGTGACGACGGCGACCACTTCATGCCGTTCCGACCCGATCAGGGCATCCAGGGCGGGAACGGCGACCTCGGGGGTACCAGCGAAGACAAGCCTCATGGGTGGGCGTGGGCCTCTCGGACGGGGGTCGTGCGTGCAGCGCACCAGTCTATGACCGCACGTCGTAAAGCCCTGGGGGGCGTACGCATATGCCCCTACGCCCCCGCAGCGTGACCACTCACGCAAAAACGCGTTGGTCAAGAAAGAGTTGACCACAACGGGCCGCACACCGCGCGGCCCTTCCTTTTCAACGCCGGTTCGAGAGGCTTGTTCATGGCCGACCACGCAACCCACGACGCCCAGGCTCGGGCAAGCCTGCACTTGCTGGTGCGGGACATCGAGCGGGTCCGCCGGCAGGTGGACGCACTGCGCACCCTCACCGCCCAGTTGGGCAACGTCTACCGCCCGCGCCGCTCCGGCCCCGCCACGGGCTTCGTCGTCTACGGACGCGCCCCCGCCCCGACCGTCCGCCTCGCCCAGGAGCTGCGGGACAGCGTCGAAACCCTGGTCACAGCCGCCGTGGACTTCGACCGCTCCCTGGGCTTCTCGTGGGACGCGGTGGGCTCGGCCCTCGGCGTCACCAAGCAGGCGGTACACCGCCGCTACGGCGCCCGCCGCGCCGCCGCCCAGGCAGCGGCCGACGCCGAGCGCGCCACGGACACCTCGGGTACCCGCCCGGTGAGCGTCGCCACGGTGACCGGCGTAGGCACGGGCCTCCCCACAGTCCCGACGGTCCCCGCGGCCCGCTCGATGCCGACCCAGCCGACAGCGGGCAGCCCCACCCTCCGAGACGAGGCCCGCCCAACGGCCTTCCCGGGCCCCCGAAACGGCTGACCCACACCCCACCCCGCCCCACCCTCTGCCCTCCCGACCACACCCGGGAGGGCAGAGCCACAAGCCTGAAAACACCGGAACCGCAGGCCTATCAGGGGCACGGGGAGCTACGTTTCCTTGCCGCCGCCGGGCCCGCAGGTCTTTCAGGGGCACGGCGACCTGCGCTTCCTTGCGCCGCCGGGACCGCAAGTCTTTTAGGGGCGCGAGGAACTGCGCGACAAGCCCCCACCGACCGGCAGCCAAACAACCCACCCCACCCCACCCCTCACTCACTCACTCACTCACTCACTCACTCACCCAATATCAGGCGGATCAATCCGCACCCAAACACCCTCCTCCCCCCCACGCCCCGCCCGAGCCATCCGCGCAGCCTGAGCCGCCTTCAACGCAGCGGCCAACGCAGCCCCACTCCCAGGCGGCACCCGAACCAAAGCCCGCTCCCACCGCTCCCCCGCCGGAGGCACCCCCACCCGCCGAGGACGCCCCACCGCAGTCACCGCCAACGGCACCGGCCCCAACACCTCTGCATCCCCCGGCAGTTCGGCCGCTGCCAGGAACCCGGCGACAGCCTCCGCCGTCCCGGCCACGGACGCCATCCGAGACACCGGCGGAAACCCCAGCTCGGCCCGCTCCGCCAACTCCCGCACGGCATGCCCCACCGGGTCCCACCGCACCAACGCCTGCACCGGCCGCAGCGTGGGCTCGGCGACCACGACGACCGTTCCCCCCGGCGCCCCCTCCCCCCGCACCCCCTGCCCCCGTACAAGCGCCGCAGCGGCCATCCAGCGCCGCAGTGCGTCCTCCCCGGCCCGCAGATCCGGTCGCCCGAGCATCGCCCAGCCGTCCAGCAGCAGCGCAGCCGCATAGCCGCCCTCGGCGACAGGCTCGGCGCCGGGCGTGCTGACGACGAGCGCGGGCGCCCCCGGCACGGTGTCCAGCACATGCTCACGCCCGGACGTCCGCACCGGCACCGCCGGAAACGCCCGCCCCAGCTCCTCTGCGGTCCGCCGCGCGCCCACGATCTGCGCCCGCAACCGGAACCCGCCGCACTCCGGACAGTGCCAGCCGGTCTCCTCACGCCCGCACCACGCGCACCAGGGCGCACCGGCATCCCGGGCCTCCATCGGCCCGGCACAGTGCCGACACCGAGCGGGTTCACGGCACCGGGCGCAGGCGAGCCTCGGTACATACCCCCGCCGGGGCACCTGCACGAGAACCGGCCCGTGCTTCAGCCCGTCCCGCACGACCTGCCAGGCGAGGGTGGGCAGCCGGGCGGCTCGGGCGGCCTCGTCCCGGGCGAGATCCCCGTCCCCCACGGTCCGCACAAGCGGCGCGGCCACCCGAACCTGCTCCCTGCCGGCGACCAACGGCCGGGCCCACCCACTCTCGACGAGCTGCGCGGCCTCCACCGTGCAGCTCCAACTCCCGAGCAGAAAGGCGCACTTGTCCTGCGCGGCCCGCAGCAACAGCACGTCACGCGCGTGCGGCTGCGGAGCGTGCGGCTCGCTGTGGCTGTCGTCGCCGTCGTCCCAGAGCGCGACGAGCCCCAGATCCCGGACGGGCGCGAACATGGCGGCCCGGGTCCCGACCACGGCCCGTACGGCCCCCCGCCGCACGGCGAGCCACTCCCGGTACCGCTTCTCGGGCCCGGCGTCGGCGGTGAGCACGGCGTGCCGCCCCTCGCCCAGCAGGTCGGTCAGTGCGGCGTCGACCCGCGCGACAGCCCGCCCGTCCGGCACGACGACGAGAGCCCCGCGGCCGGAGGCAAGGGTCGCACCGACGGCCCGCGCCAACTCTCCGCTCCACTCGGGCCCGGGCAAGGCATTCCACACGGCACGCGGCGAGCCCCCGGAAGCAAGCGCCTCAAGGAACGCCCCCCCGCGCTCATACCGCCCCCAGGACCCAACCTCCGGCACCCCACCAACAGGCAAGGCCGCCGTCGAGGCCGCCTTCTCAGCACGAGCGTTCCGCGGCGGCACGGCCAGTTGCAGCACATCGGCGAGGCTCCCGGCATACCGATCGGCGACGGCCTGGGCGAGCGAGAGCAACTCCTCGCTCAGCACCACCTCGGGCGACACGACCTGGGCCAGCGCGGCCAACGGCCCGGCGTAGTCGGACTCGGCGAGCCGCGCGACCAGGAACCCGTCAATGAGCCCCCCACCCTCACGCCGCCCGTCCCGCACCCGATGCCGCCCGGCCCCGAACCGCACCCGCACCCGCACCCCGGGCTGCGCATCGGCGTCCAGCTCCTCGGGCACGGCATAGTCGAAGTACCGGTCGAGATGCAGCACACCCTTGTCGACCAGCACCCGCGCGACAGGCAACTCCTTGGCGAGCGCGGCCCCCCGCCAGGTCCGCGGCTTGGCCCGCGGCACCTTGGCCTGCCGCACGGTCTCCCGAATCAACGCAAGCTGCTCGGGCGGCGCACCCTCGGCACCCCGGGCGCCTTCGGCCCCACCACTCCCCTGCCCGTTCTCGCTGCTCACGCTTGCATTTTTACCAAACGCCACTGACAACGGGCGGCGGTCGAACTCCCGAGATCAAGTCGGCAGCGGCACGAAATTCCAGATTCACCGCACGTCCGAGGGACGCACTCCACCGAAGTAACCGCGGCCTGCGCACCGGGAGATCATCACCTTACGAACCCGGACCGCAGCCCCACCACCCATTTCCCGGCACGCCGAAGCCCGGCACCCCCAGGGGGACACCGGGCCTCAACAACCAACCGCCCAGCGGTCGTACGAGCTTTACAGACCGACAGCCCTGCGCAGCGCCTCCACCCGGTCCGTCCGCTCCCACGTGAAGTCGGGCAGCTCACGGCCGAAGTGACCGTACGCCGCCGTCTGGGCGTAGATCGGGCGGAGCAGGTCGAGGTCGCGGATGATCGCGGCCGGACGGAGGTCGAAGACCGTGGTGATCGCGGACTCGATCTTCTCGGCGTCGACCTTGGCCGTGCCGAAGGTCTCCACGAACAGGCCCACCGGCTCGGCCTTGCCGATCGCGTACGCGACCTGGACCTCGCAGCGCGAGGCGAGGCCCGCGGCGACGACGTTCTTCGCGACCCAGCGCATCGCGTACGCCGCCGAACGGTCCACCTTCGACGGGTCCTTGCCGGAGAAGGCGCCGCCACCGTGGCGAGCCATGCCGCCGTACGTGTCGATGATGATCTTGCGGCCGGTGAGGCCCGCGTCACCCATCGGGCCGCCGATCTCGAAGCGGCCGGTCGGGTTGACCAGCAGGCGGTAGCCCTCGGTCTCCAGCTTGATGCCCTCGTCGAGGAGAGCCTTCAGCTCGTGCTCCACGACGAACTCGCGGATGTCGGGGGCGAGGAGGGACTCCAGGTCGATGTCGCTCGCGTGCTGCGAGGAGACGACGACCGTGTCCAGCCGGACCGCCTTGTCACCGTCGTACTCGATGGTGACCTGGGTCTTGCCGTCGGGGCGGAGGTACGGGATCGTGCCGTTCTTGCGGACCTCGGACAGCCGGCGCGAGAGACGGTGGGCGAGGTGGATCGGGAGCGGCATCAGCTCCGGGGTCTCGTCCGTCGCGTAGCCGAACATCAGGCCCTGGTCGCCGGCGCCCTGCTTGTCGAGTTCGTCCTCGTCACCCTCGACACGGTTCTCGTACGCCGTGTCCACGCCCTGCGCGATGTCGGGCGACTGCGAGCCGATCGACACCGACACTCCGCAGGAGGCGCCGTCGAAGCCCTTCTTCGAGGAGTCGTAGCCGATCTCCAGGATCTTGTCGCGCACCAACTGCGGGATGGGCGCGTAGGCCTTGGTGGTGACCTCGCCGGCCACATGGACGAGGCCGGTGGTGATCAGCGTCTCGACGGCGACGCGGGATGTGGGGTCTTCGCGCAGAAGCGCGTCGAGGATCGTGTCGCTGATCTGGTCAGCGATCTTGTCGGGGTGACCTTCGGTCACGGACTCCGAGGTGAAAAGGCGACGGGACACAACGCTCCCTGTGGTTGCAGCGGCTGCTGGCTGATCATTGGCGGACGGCTCGGGAGCTGCGCCCGGCTCGTCCGAGAACAGTTTATCGGTCGCACTCGGTCAACGGCCCCTCCGTCTCGCCTCTCGGAAGCGCTGTGACCTGCGGCACGGGCATTCTGCCCAATCATGAGGGCTGTACGCCAGAGCCGCCACACCCCTAAGTGCGAGGTGGGAGGGGCGGTCAGGGCGGACGGAGGAGGGATACGGACGGAAACGGAGGGACACCGGGGATCCGGGCGAGCCCCGCGGAACGAAACGAAGCATTCATGTCAGGCGACCGGCGACCAGGTCCCAGACCACCTCGGCCAGCGCCTCCTTCGGCCCATGCGGAACCGGGGTCTCGCTGCCGTCGGCGCCCAGCACCACGGCCTCGTTCTCCTCGGAACCGAAGGTCCTGCGCTCCCCCACCTCGTTCACGACCAGCAGGTCGCATCCCTTGCGCCGCAGCTTCGTACGGCCGTTGGCGAGGACGTCGTCCGTCTCGGCCGCGAAGCCGACGACCACCTGACCGGACCGGGCGCGGTCGGCCGAGATCTCCGCGAGGATGTCCGGATTCCGGACCAGGACGACGGGTTCGGGGTCCGCGCCGTCCTTTTTCTTGATCTTCCCGGTCGCGTAGGCCGCCGGACGGAAGTCGGCGACCGCCGCGGCCATCACCACGGCGTCGGCGTCTCCGGCAGCCTTGAGCACGGCCTCGCGCAACTGGACGGCCGTCCCCACGGACACGATGTCCACGCCCGCCGGATCCGGCAGAGCGGTGTTCGCGGCGATCAGGGTGACCCGGGCGCCCCGCGCGGCGGCCGTACGGGCGAGGGCGTATCCCTGCTTGCCGGAGGAGCGGTTGCCGAGGAAGCGGACGGGGTCGAGCGGCTCACGGGTGCCGCCCGCGCTGACGACGACATGACGGCCGACCAGGTCGGGTTCTGTCACGCCCCGGGCCAGCACTCTGCGGCAGACCTCGAAGATCTCGGCCGGGTCGGGCAGCCGCCCCTTGCCGGTGTCGACGCCGGTGAGGCGGCCGACGGCCGGTTCGATGACGAGGGCGCCCCGGCGGCGCAGTGTCGCCACGTTCTCCTGGGTCGCCGGGTGTTCCCACATCTCCGTGTGCATGGCGGGGGCGAAGACGACGGGACAGCGGGCGGTGAGGAGGGTGTTGGTCAGCAGGTCGTCGGCGAGGCCGTGGGCCGCCTTCGCGAGCATGTCGGCTGTCGCCGGGGCGACGATCACCAGGTCCGCCCCTTGGCCGATGCGGACGTGCGGGACCTCGTGGACGTCGTCCCAGACCTCCGTCGAGACGGGGTGACCGGAGAGCGCGGACCAGGTGGCGGCGCCGACGAAGTGCAGGGCGGAGGCGGTGGGCACGACCCGGACGTCGTGGCCGGACTCCGTCAGTCTCCGCAGCAGCTCGCAGGCCTTGTACGCGGCGATGCCGCCACTGACCCCCAGTACGACCTTCGGCTTGCCCACCGGGCCTCCCCTGACTCGATACGCGATTCGCACCCGACTCGGTACGGGTCTATGACACACCACAGGCCCGACAGTCGCGCTGTCGGGCCTGTGGATAAAGCAACCGAAAGTTGAAAATATTACCGCTACTACTGCGCGGGCCCCTCAACGGCCTCGGACGTCAGCAGACCCGCGTTGATCTCACGCAGGGCGATGGAGAGCGGCTTCTCGTGGACGTGGGTGTCGACGAGCGGACCGACGTACTCGAGGAGGCCCTCACCGAGCTGCGAGTAGTACGCGTTGATCTGGCGGGCACGCTTGGCCGCGTAGATCACCAGGCTGTACTTCGAGTCGGTGGCTTCGAGGAGCTCGTCGATCGGAGGGTTGATGATGCCCTCGGGAGCGGTGATGGAAGAGGACACGCTCTGCCTTCCGAAAGGTGGGATGGGATCGAGAACGATCACACAACTTCCATCAAGGCTAGCAGCTCGCGCGCTACGTCCTCGACGGAGGTGTTGACAAGGGTCTCGTCGAACTCGGGCTCGGCGGCCAGTTCGATCTTGGCCGCGTCCAGCCGGCGCTCGATCACCTCGGGCGGTTCGGTGCCCCGCCCGGTCAGTCTGCGCACCAGCTCCTCCCAGGAGGGAGGAGCCAGGAACACCAGCAGGGCGTCCGCCATGGACTCACGGACCTGCCGGGCGCCCTGGAGATCGATCTCCAGGAGGACCGACTCGCCGGACTCCAGCCGCTCCAGCACAGCCGCACGCGGTGTGCCGTATCGGTTGCCGGCGAACTCGGCCCACTCGAGAAGCTCGCCGTTGGCGATCAGCTTGTCCATCTCCTCGTCGGTGACGAAGAAGTAGTGGACGCCGTGCCGTTCACCGGGGCGTGGCTTTCGGGTCGTCGCCGACACCGAGAGCCAGACCTCGGGGTGTGCCTTGCGCATATGGGCGACGACCGTGCTCTTGCCGACCCCCGAAGGGCCGGAGAGCACGGTCAGCCGCGGACGTACGTCCGGGGGCTCGGGGGTCGTCCCCCGGAATGTTGCAGCCATACGGCGATTATTCCAGGAATCCCGGGGTGCCAGGACTCAGGAGCCGGTGCTGCCGAACTCGCGCTCCAGGGAGGCGATCTGGTTGGAGCCGAGGCCACGCACTCGGCGGCTCTCGGAGATGCCGAGTCGCTCCATGATCTGCTTGGCGCGGACCTTGCCCACGCCCGGCAGGGACTCAAGCAGGGCGGAGACCTTCATCTTGCCGATGACGTCGTTCTCCTGGCCCTGCTTGATCACGTCATGCAGGGAGGCGCCGGAGTGCTTGAGTCGATTCTTGACCTCGGCCCGCTCCCGGCGAGCCGCGGCGGCCTTTTCGAGCGCGGCTGCGCGCTGTTCAGGGGTAAGGGGCGGAAGAGCCACGCCTACGTCACCTCGGATGTCGAACTGTCGGATACGGACCGGTGAGAAAGCTGGTTGCCCCTCACCTGGTGAGCCACGAACAACACACTCGCTCGTTGGCTCTGGTCGGAGACTAGCGGCCAGGGCCGCCGGAGTCAGCGAGAACAGCGGAAAAGTCCTGGTCAGCCTTCGGCAGGTCGGATATTTCAGGCATACTGCCCCTGATTTGAGAATGTATTCAGTCTCAAGACGACCCGACACGACTCATCGGAGGACTCCGCCGAGTCGTGCGTTTCCTCAGGTCGCGGCCACTGCCGCCCGGATCTCGTCGGCGAACCGGTCCGACGCGTCCCGCAGCGCGGCCAGTTCGGG
This sequence comes from Streptomyces geranii, assembly GCF_002954775.1. Taxonomy (GTDB): domain Bacteria; phylum Actinomycetota; class Actinomycetes; order Streptomycetales; family Streptomycetaceae; genus Streptomyces; species Streptomyces geranii. The sequence continues at coordinate 13,500 of NZ_PJME01000071.1, read as the reverse complement.
ACCGTGACGCAGAACACCTCGGCTGATGTTCGGAACCACGTTGCGCAGGGAAGCCCCGAACACCCCGGGAAGGTCGGCCGGGGTCGCCCCCTGTGCCCCGACGCCGGGTGCCAGGAGAGGTCCGTTGATGTCGAGGTCGTAGGACGAGAGGTCACCGAGCGTCGCCCCGACGACCGCCCCGAAGGACCCCATGGGCCGCTCCCCCGCGTTCTCCGCGGCCAGGTACGCCAGCATGGTCGCGCCGACGTTCAGCCCGTCCTCGCGGACGGCGTGCTGCACCTGGCCGCCCTCGGGGTTGGAGGTCAGCGCGAGCACGAACAGACCGGCGCCGCTCTCCCGCGCGAGATCGACCGCCGGCTTCAGGGAGCCGTAGCCGAGATACGGCGACACGGTGAGCGCGTCGGAGAACAGCGGGGCGCCCTTCTCCAGGAAGGCGGCGGCGTACGCGGCCATGGTGGAGCCGATGTCACCGCGCTTGGCGTCCATCACGACCAGCGCGCCGGCCTCCCGGGCCTCCTGGACCGTCTTCTCCAGTACGGCGACCCCGCGCGACCCGAACCGCTCGAAGAACGCGCTCTGCGGCTTGAGCACCGCGACCCGCCCGGCCAGCGCCTCTACGACGGTACGGCTGAACCGCTCCAGACCGGCGACGTCGTCGTTCAGCCCCCAGTCGAGGAGCAGCGAGGAGTGCGGGTCGATGCCGACGCAGAGCGGGCCGCGCTCGTCCATGGCGCGCCGCAGCCGGGCGCCGAAGGGTTCCAGAACCGTCATGGTGTCTTCTTCCTGACGTCGGCGCCGACCGCGTCGGCGAGCGTGGCGTACGGGCTCGTACGGAGGCGGGCGGCGAGCCCCTTGTGGATGGCGCGTCCCCAGAAGGGGCCCTCGTAGACGAAGGCGCTGTAGCCCTGGACGAGGGTGGCGCCGGCGAGGATGCGCTGCCAGGCGTCCTCGGCGTTCTCGACGCCGCCGACGCCCACCAGTGTGATCCGGTCGCCCACGCGCGCGTAGAGGCGGCGCAGCACCTCCAGGGAGCGTGCCTTCAGGGGTGCGCCGGAGAGGCCGCCGGTCTCCTTCACGAGGGTGGGTTCGGCGGTCAGGCCGAGTCCCTCGCGCGCGATGGTGGTGTTGGTGGCGATGATCCCGTCCAGGCCGAGTTCGACGGCGAGGTCGGCGACGGCGTCCACGTCCTCGTCGGCGAGGTCGGGGGCGATCTTCACCAGCAGCGGGACGCGGCGCGAGGTCACCGTGCGGTCGGCGGCCTCGCGGACGGCGCTGAGCAGTGGGCGGAGCGCCTCGGTGGCCTGGAGGTTGCGCAGGCCGGGCGTGTTGGGCGAGCTGACGTTGACGACGAGGTAGTCGGCGTAGGCGGCGAGCCGCTCGGTCGACTTCACGTAGTCGGCGACGGCCTCGTCCTCGGGGACGGCCTTGGTCTTGCCGATGTTGACGCCGACGACGGTCCGGAAGACCGCCTCACGGCTCGCCAGCCGGGCCGCCACGGCCAGCGAACCCTCGTTGTTGAATCCCATGCGGTTGATGAGCGCCCGGTCCGGCACAAGGCGGAACAGCCGCTTCTTGGGGTTGCCCGGCTGAGGCTCACCGGTGACGGTGCCGATCTCGACGTGGTCGAAGCCGAGCATCGACATCCCGTCGATCGCGACGGCGTTCTTGTCGAAGCCTGCCGCGAGCCCGAAGGGGCCGTGCATCCGCAGCCCGAAGGCCTCGGTGCGCAGCTCCCCGTACCGGGGTGCGAGAGCGGCGGCGACGAAGGTCCGCAGGACGGGGACGCGGGCGGCGAGGCGGATCCAGCGGAAGGCAAGGTAGTGGGCTTCCTCGGGGTCCATCCGGGTGAAGACCAGTCGGAAGAAGAGCTTGTACATGGGCATGTCCTCGATACGGCCCCACAGGAGGCCTCATCAAGAGGGGGACACCGTTTCCGGTGTCCCCCTCTGGGCTGCTAGTCGCGGGCCGCGGTCAGATGTTCTGCGTGTTCCTGGAGCGAGCGCACTCCCACGTCTCCGCGGTTGAGGGCGTCGATGCCCTGGACGGCCGCGGCGAGGGCCTGGACGGTCGTCAGGCACGGCACGGAGCGCGCCACGGCCGCCGTACGGATCTCGTAGCCGTCGAGGCGGCCTCCGGTGCCGTACGGGGTGTTGACGATGAGGTCGACCTCACCGTCGTGGATGAGCTGGACGATGGTCTTCTCGCCGTTCGGCCCGGTGCCCTCGTTCTGCTTGCGGACGACCCTGGCGTTGAGGCCGTTGCGCCGGAGCACCTCGGCCGTGCCGGAGGTGGCCAGCAGTTCGAAGCCGTGGGCGACCAGTTCACGCGCCGGGAAGATCATCGAACGCTTGTCCCGGTTGGCGACCGAGATGAAGGCGCGTCCCTTGGTGGGCAGCGGGCCGTACGCCCCCGCCTGCGACTTGGCGTACGCCGTGCCGAAGACGGAGTCGATGCCCATGACCTCGCCGGTGGACCGCATCTCGGGGCCGAGCACGGTGTCCACGCCCCGCCCCGAGGTGTCCCGGAAGCGGTTCCAGGGCATGACGGCCTCCTTGACGGAGATCGGCGCGTCCAGCGGCAGTTCGCCGCCGTCACCGGTCGCCGGGAGGAGTCCCTCGGCCCGCAGTTCGGCGACGGTCGCGCCGAGCGAGATCCGGGCGGCGGCCTTCGCGAGCGGTACCGCGGTCGCCTTCGAGGTGAAGGGGACGGTACGGGACGCGCGCGGGTTGGCCTCCAGGACGTAGAGGATGTCGCCGGCCAGCGCGAACTGGATGTTGATCAGACCGCGGACGCCCACCCCGCGCGCGATGGCCTCGGTCGAGGTCCGCAGCCGCTTGATGTCGAAGCCGCCGAGCGTGATCGGGGGCAGGGCGCACGCCGAGTCGCCGGAGTGGATACCGGCCTCCTCGATGTGCTCCATGACGCCGCCGAGGTACAGCTCCTCGCCGTCGTACAGGGCGTCGACGTCGATCTCGATGGCGTCGTCGAGGAAGCGGTCGACCAGGACCGGCCGGGAGGGGCTGATCTCGGTCGACTCGGCGATGTACGACTCCAGCCGGGTCTCGTCGTACACGATCTCCATGCCACGCCCGCCGAGGACGTACGACGGCCGTACGAGGACCGGGTAGCCGATCTCGTCGGCGATGGCCTTGGCGCCCGCGAAGGTGGTCGCCGTGCCGTGCTTCGGGGCCGGCAGGCCGGCCTCGGCGAGCACCTGGCCGAAGGCGCCGCGGTCCTCGGCGGCGTGGATGGCCTCCGGGGGCGTGCCCACGACGGGTACGCCGTTGTCCTTGAGCGCCTGCGCGAGGCCCAGCGGGGTCTGGCCGCCGAGTTGCACGATCACGCCCGCGATCGGGCCCGCCAGGGACTCCGCGTGGACGATCTCCAGCACGTCTTCGAGCGTCAGCGGCTCGAAGTACAGGCGGTCGGAGGTGTCGTAGTCCGTGGAGACGGTCTCGGGGTTGCAGTTGACCATCACGGTCTCGTAGCCCGCGTCGCTCAGCGCGAAGGAGGCGTGGACGCAGGAGTAGTCGAACTCGATGCCCTGGCCGATGCGGTTGGGGCCGGAGCCGAGGATGATGACGGCCGGCTTCTCGCGCGGCGCCACCTCGGTCTCCTCGTCGTACGAGGAGTAGAAGTACGGCGTCTTGGCCGCGAACTCGGCGGCGCAGGTGTCGACCGTCTTGTACACCGGGCGTACGCCCAGCGCGTGCCGCACCTCGCGTACGACGTCCTCGCGCAGGCCCCGGATCTCGCCGATCTGCTGGTCGGAGAAGCCGTGGCGCTTGGCCTCGGCCAGGAGTTCGGGGTTGAGGCGCTCCGCCTCGGCCAGCTCGTCCGCGATCTCCTTGATCAGGAACAGCTGGTCGACGAACCACGGGTCGATCTTCGTGGCGTCGAAGACCTCCTCGGGGGTGGCGCCCGCGCGGATGGCCTGCATGACGGTGTTGATGCGCCCGTCGGTCGGCCGCACGGCCTCGGCCAGCAGCTCGCCCTTGTCGCCGGGCTCGCCGACGAAGGTGAACTGGCTGCCCTTCTTCTCCAGCGACCGCAGCGCCTTCTGGAGGGCCTCGGTGAAGTTGCGGCCGATGGCCATGGCCTCGCCGACCGACTTCATGGTGGTCGTCAGCGTGGAGTCGGCGCTCGGGAACTTCTCGAAGGCGAACCGCGGGGCCTTGACGACGACATAGTCGAGCGTCGGCTCGAAGGACGCCGGGGTCTTCTCCGTGATGTCGTTCGGAATCTCGTCGAGCGTGTAGCCGACGGCCAGCTTGGCGGCGATCTTGGCGATCGGGAAGCCGGTCGCCTTGGAGGCGAGGGCCGAGGAGCGCGACACGCGCGGGTTCATCTCGATGACGATGACGCGGCCGTCGTCCGGGTTGATCGCGAACTGGATGTTGCAGCCGCCGGTGTCGACGCCGACCTCGCGGATGATCGCGATGCCGATGTCACGGAGGCGCTGGTATTCGCGGTCGGTCAGTGTCATCGAGGGCGCGACGGTGATCGAGTCGCCGGTGTGCACGCCCATGGGGTCGAAGTTCTCGATGGAGCAGACGACAACCACGTTGTCGTTCTTGTCGCGCATCAGCTCCAGCTCGTACTCCTTCCAGCCGAGGATGGACTCCTCCAGGAGCACCTCGGTGGTCGGCGACAGGGTCAGACCCTGGCCGGCGATCCGGCGCAGCTCCTCCTCGTCGTGGGCGAAGCCGGAACCGGCGCCGCCCATGGTGAAGGAGGGCCGGACGACGACGGGGTAGCCGCCGAGCGTGTCGACGCCGGCGATGACGTCGTCCATGGTGTGGCAGATGACCGAGCGGGCGGACTCGCCGTGCCCGATCTTCGCGCGGACGGCCTCGACGACGCCCTTGAAGAGGTCGCGGTCCTCGCCCTTGTTGATCGCCTCGACGTTGGCGCCGATCAGCTCGACGCCGTACTTCTCCAGCACGCCCTGCTCGTGCATGGAGATCGCGGTGTTCAGGGCCGTCTGGCCACCAAGGGTGGGCAGCAAGGCATCCGGGCGCTCCTTGGCGATGATCTTCTCGACGAACTCGGGAGTGATCGGCTCGACGTACGTCGCGTCGGCGATCTCCGGGTCGGTCATGATCGTCGCCGGGTTGGAGTTGACCAGGATGACCCTGAGGCCCTCGGCGCGCAGGATGCGGCAGGCCTGGGTGCCGGAGTAGTCGAACTCGGCGGCCTGGCCGATGACGATCGGGCCGGAGCCGATGACCAGGACGGACTGGATATCGGTGCGCTTAGGCACGCTGGCCCTCCATCAGTGCGGTGAAGCGGTCGAACAGGTAGGCGGCGTCGTGCGGACCCGCTGCCGCCTCGGGGTGGTACTGGACGCTGAACGCGGGCCGGTCGAGCAGCTGGAGCCCTTCCACGACCTGGTCGTTCAGACAGACGTGCGAGACCTCGGCGCGCCCGAACGGCGTCTCGGAGACCTTGTCGAGCGGCGCGTCCACGGCGAAGCCGTGGTTGTGGGCGGTCACCTCGACCTTGCCGGTCGTACGGTCCTGCACGGGCTGGTTGATGCCCCGGTGGCCGTACTTCAGCTTGTACGTGCCGAAGCCGAGCGCCCGCCCGAGGATCTGGTTGCCGAAGCAGATGCCGAAGAGCGGCGTACCGCGCTCCAGGACGGCCCGCATGACGGAGACCGGGTGGTCCGCGGTGGCCGGGTCGCCGGGGCCGTTCGAGAAGAACACCCCGTCGGGATTGACCGCGTACACGTCCTCCACGGTCGCCGTGGCGGGCAGCACGTGCACCTCGATGCCTCGCTCGGCCATCCGGTGCGGGGTCATGCCCTTGATGCCGAGGTCGACGGCGGCGACGGTGAACCTCTTGGTGCCGATCGCGGGGACGACGTACGCCTCCTTGGTGGCGACCTCGGCCGAGAGGTCGGCGCCCTTCATCTCGGGGGCCTCACGCACCTCGGCGAGCATCGTGCCGTCGTCGGGCAGCCTGTCGCCGGAGAAGATGCCGACGCGCATGGCGCCGCGCTCACGCAGATGACGCGTCAACGCGCGCGTGTCGATGCCGGAGATGCCGACCACGCCCTGGTTGCGCAGTTCCTCGTCGAGGGAGCGCTGTGAGCGCCAGTTGGAGGACACGCGCGCGGGGTCGCGTACGACATAACCCGCGACCCAGATGCGGGCCGACTCGGGGTCCTCGTCGTTGACGCCGGTGTTGCCGATGTGCGGGGCGGTCATGACGACCACCTGGCGGTGGTACGACGGGTCGGTGAGGGTCTCCTGGTAGCCGGTCATGCCGGTGGAGAAGACGGCCTCTCCGAAGGTCACCCCCACGGCCCCGTAGGCACGGCCGCGGAAGATCCGGCCGTCCTCCAGGACGAGTACGGCGGGAGCCTTGGCGGCTCCCCGGGTGGAGGTCGTCATCGTGCGCCTTCCGTTTCCGTCGTCTTGTTGATCATCTGGTTCAGGGTCTCGACCCATTGGTTGTGCTCGGCCGCCGTGTCGGAGCGGAACCCCGAGTCGAGCAGCCGTTCGCCGTGCGCCCAGGTGACGACCAGCAGGCCGCCCTCGGTGAGGACCTTGCCGGCGATGCCCTTGTCGAGCCGGGCCTCGCGCAGGGCTTCCAGGGGGACGAAGAAGTCGGCCGCTCCGGGGCGTACGACGTCCAGTCCCGCGTCCGTCAGGGTCAGCTCGACCCGGCTGCGGGTGCCGAGGCCGTGCGCCACGATGCGGTCCAGCCACTGCCCCGCGGTGGTGGAGCCGTGGTAGCGCCCACTCATCGACAGCACAGCCAGTCTCGCCGCACCGGGCTCGTCCGGCGCGACGGGCAGCTCAGGGAGGTCGCCCTGGAGCGTGCCACGCCATTTCCAGCCCTCGCGCATCAGCCAGTAGATGAGCGCGACGAAGAGCGCGAGCCCGACCAGCCAGCCCACGCGGGCGGCCCAGTCGGTCACCTCGGCCGACTTCTGTTCGGCGGCGATGTACGTCAAATCCGGCAGTGATGTCACGCGAGCTTCCCGTCGACGAGCGTGGCCTTGCCCCGGAGCCACGTGTGCGTGACACGGCCCGGCAGCTCACGGCCCTCGTACGGCGTGTTGCGGCTGCGCGAGGCGAAGCCCGCGGGGTCCACGGACCCACGGTATGCCGTGTCGAGGAGCGTGAGGTTGGCGGGCTCACCTGCCGAGACGGGGCGGCCGTGGCCCGTCGCCCGCCCGATGCGCGCGGGGGCGAAGGACATGCGGTCGGCGACGGTCGCCCAGTCCAGCAGTCCGGTGTCCACCATCGTCTCCTGGACCACTGACAACGCGGTCTCCAGGCCGACCATGCCCATGGCGGCGGCGGCCCACTCGCAGTCCTTGTCCTCGTGCGGGTGGGGTGCGTGGTCGGTGGCGACGATGTCGATCGTGCCGTCGGCGAGCGCCTCGCGCAGGGCCAGCACGTCGCGCTCGGTGCGCAGCGGCGGGTTGACCTTGTAGACCGGGTTGTACGTCCGGACCAGCTCGTCGGTGAGGAGGAGGTGGTGCGGGGTCACCTCGGCGGTGACGTCGATGCCCCGGGACTTGGCCCAGCGGACGATCTCGACGGACCCGGCGGTCGAGAGGTGGCAGATGTGGACGCGGGAGCCGACGTGCTCGGCGAGCAGGACGTCCCGGGCGATGATCGATTCCTCGGCCACCGCGGGCCAGCCGCCCAGCCCCAGTTCGGCGGAGGCGACACCCTCGTTCATCTGGGCGCCTTCAGTCAGCCGCGGCTCCTGCGCGTGCTGGGCGACGACCCCGCCGAAGGCCTTCACGTACTCCAGCGCGCGCCGCATGATCACGGCGTCGTCGACGCACTTGCCGTCGTCGGAGAAGACGGTGACACCGGCCGCCGACTCGTGCATGGCGCCCAGCTCGGCGAGCTTCTTGCCCTCAAGCCCGACGGTGACGGCCCCGATGGGCTGCACGTCGCAGTAGCCGTGCTCCTGGCCCAGCCGGTAGACCTGCTCGACCACACCGGCGGTGTCGGCTACGGGGAAGGTGTTGGCCATGGCGAAGACGGCCGTGAAGCCGCCGCTGGCCGCCGCCCGGGTCCCGGTGAGGACGGTCTCGGAGTCCTCGCGCCCCGGCTCCCGCAGATGCGTGTGCAGGTCGACGAGCCCGGGGAGCAGCACCTTGCCGTCGGCCTCGACGACCTCGGCACCCTCCTCCGACAACCCGCTGCCGACCGCCGAGACGGTCTCACCGTCGATGAGGACGTCCTGCGGCTCGCCGCCGAGCACCCGCGCACCACGAATAAGGATCTTGCCCATGTGTCTTACTTCTCCTCGGTACGGGTGTGGGTGACGGCGGGTTCGTTGCCGCCGAGCAGCAGATAGAGCACGGCCATCCGGATGGAGACACCATTGGTGACCTGTTCGATGGCGGTGCAGCGCTCCGAGTCGGCGACCTCCGCGGTGATCTCCATACCGCGGACCATCGGCCCGGGGTGCATCACGATGGCGTGCTCCGGCATCCGCGCCATACGGTCGCCGTCGAGGCCGTAGCGCCGCGAGTACTCGCGCTCGGTCGGGAAGAACGCGGCGTTCATGCGCTCGCGCTGCACGCGCAGCAGCATCACCGCGTCGGACTTCGGCAGGGTGCTGTCCAGGTCGTACGAGACCTCGCAGGGCCAAGCCTCGACGCCGACCGGCACCAGGGTCGGCGGAGCGACGAGGGTGACCTCGGCGCCGAGGGTGTGCAGCAGGTCGACGTTGGAGCGGGCGACGCGGCTGTGCAGGATGTCGCCGACCAGGGTGATGCGCTTGCCGGCGAGGTCCTGGCCGATGCCGGCGTCCCGCCCGACGAGCCGGCGCCGCATGGTGAAGGCGTCCAGGAGTGCCTGCGTCGGGTGCTGGTGCGTCCCGTCCCCGGCGTTGATGACGGCCGCGTCGATCCAGCCGGAGGTGGCGAGCCGGTACGGGGCCCCCGAGGCGCCGTGCCGGATGACGACCGCGTCGACGCCCATGGCTTCGAGGGTCTGGGCGGTGTCCTTCAGGGACTCGCCCTTGGAGACGCTCGACCCCTTGGCGGTGAAGTTGATGACGTCCGCGGAGAGGCGCTTCTCGGCGGCCTCGAAGGAGATCCGGGTCCGCGTGGAGTCCTCGAAGAAGAGGTTGACGACGGTACGGCCGCGCAGGGTCGGCAGTTTCTTGATCGGCCGGTCGGCGACCCTGGCCATCTCCTCGGCGGTGTCGAGGATCAGGACGGCGTCGTCGCGGGTGAGGTCGGCGGCCGAGATGAGATGACGCTGCATCTTTCAGGCTCCGTAAGGAAGTTCAGGAGATTCCGGGCAGGCAGGGGCATCGCGAGGGGGCGTACGGCGCGGGGCCGCACGCGCACGCGTGCTACTGCTGGGCGGTCCGCTTCACCCCTAGGAGCACGGTGTCCCGACCGTCCTCCTCGGCGAGCTGGACCTTGACCGTCTCCCGCAACGACGTGGGGAGGTTCTTGCCGACGTAGTCGGCGCGGATGGGCAGTTCGCGGTGTCCGCGGTCGACGAGGACCGCGAGCTGCACCGCGCGCGGGCGCCCGATGTCGTTCAGGGCGTCCAGGGCGGCACGGATGGTGCGGCCGGAGAAGAGCACGTCGTCGACGAGGACGACGAGTCTCCCGTCGAGGCCGTCACCGGGGATGTCCGTACGAGCCAGCGCGCGCGGGGGGTGCATGCGCAGGTCGTCGCGGTACATGGTGATGTCGAGGGAGCCGACCGGGATCTTGCGGTCGGTGATCTCCTCCAGCTTGGCGGCGAGCCGCTGGGCGAGGAAGACACCCCGGGTCGGGATGCCGAGGAGCACCACGTCGTCGGCGCCCTTGGCGCGTTCGACGATCTCGTGGGCGATGCGGGTCAGCACCCGCGCGATGTCGGGGGCTTCCAGCACGGGCCGCGCATCGGCCTCGTACTGCTGCCTGTCGTGCAGTTGCTTGTCGAGCTGCTGCTTGTTCTGCTCAGAGTCCATACGAAACGGACCTCCTTCTCCGCCTCACAGGACGGATCATTAAAGGACGTCGGAATTGCGCCATCCACGGTACCAGCACGCGCAACACCCCTGATCACCCCACTGGCGCCATACGTCACCCGTCTGCCGTAATCGCATGCCGCCGACCGTGGAAGGGCCGGGCCGGACCGTTCGGCTTGACGGGGAAGAGTAACGCTGCGTAACCTCACAGTGAGTCACCAGCCGCGCGGCTCGTCCGCACGTCGACACTGTGTCCGGGAGCTATATGTCCAGCGAATACGCCAAACAGCTCGGGGCCAAGCTCCGGGCGATCCGCACCCAGCAGGGCCTTTCCCTCCACGGTGTCGAGGAGAAGTCCCAGGGACGCTGGAAGGCGGTCGTGGTCGGTTCGTACGAGCGCGGCGATCGTGCCGTGACCGTACAGCGCCTCGCCGAGCTGGCGGATTTCTACGGGGTTCCGGTGCAGGAGCTGCTGCCGGGCACCACGCCGGGCGGAGCCGCCGAGCCGCCGCCGAAGCTCGTCCTCGACCTTGAGCGGCTGGCCCATGTGCCGGCCGAGAAGGCGGGCCCCCTCCAGCGCTACGCCGCGACGATCCAGTCGCAGCGCGGCGACTACAACGGCAAGGTGCTGTCGATCCGCCAGGACGACCTGCGCACTCTCGCCGTGATCTACGACCAGTCGCCCTCGGTCCTGACCGAGCAGCTGATCAGCTGGGGTGTCCTCGACGCGGACGCGCGCCGCGCCGTCTCCCACGAGGAGAGCTGAGCCCGACGGCTTTCGGCCGTTGAGCAGAAACGTGCCGCCGGGGTGGCCGGAACCTATGGGTTCGGGCCACCCCGGCGGCGTTCTGCGGGCCTCTGAGCCCTCGCAGGTACGCCGCCGCACCCCACACGCCCCACCCGGGCACACGAACGCCGGTGGGCCCCAGCAGTGTGTCGCTGGGGCCCACCGGCGTTCGTACGGGTGCGTGAGCGTGAACGGACGGCTCAGGCGTCGTCGTCGCGGCGCAGCGAGGGCTTCAGGTCCTTGAACCGGCCGAGGAGGCCGTTGACGAACGAGGGCGACTCGTCCGTCGAGAACTCCTTGGCCAGCTGCACCATCTCGTCGAGGACGACGGCGTCCGGGGTCGCGTCGACCCAGATCAGCTCATAGGCACCGAGGCGCAGGATGTTGCGGTCGACGACCGGCATCCTGTCGAGCGTCCAGCCGACCGAGTACTGCGAGATCAGCTCGTCGATGCGCTTGGCGTGCTGCGCGTACCCCTCGACGAGCTCCATCGTGTACTCGCTGACCGGGGGCTGGCGGGTGTCGGCATGGGAGAGCCGGATCCAGTCCCCGAGGACCGTCTGGACATCGGCCCCGCGCTGGTCGCCCTCGAAGAGGATCTGGAAGGCACGCTTGCGGGCCGTGTTGCGAGCAGCCACGGTTAGCTGTTCACCCGGCCGAGGTAGTCGCTCGTACGGGTGTCGACCTTGATCTTCTCACCGGTGGTGATGAAGAGCGGGACCTGGATCTGGTGGCCCGTCTCCAGCGTGGCCGGCTTGGTGCCGCCCGTGGAGCGGTCGCCCTGGACGCCCGGCTCGGTCTCCTGGATGACCAGCTCGACGGCGGCCGGCAGCTCGACGAAGAGCACCTCGCCCTCGTGCTGCGCGACCGTGGCGGTGAAGCCCTCGATCAGGAAGTTGGCGGCGTCGGCGACGGCCTTGCGGTCCACCATGAGCTGGTCGTACGTCTCCATGTCCATGAAGACGAAGTACTCGCCGTCCATGTAGGAGAACTGCATGTCGCGCTTGTCGACAGTGGCCGTCTCGACCTTGACACCGGCGTTGAACGTCTTGTCGACGACCTTGCCGGAGAGCACGTTCTTCAGCTTGGTGCGCACGAAGGCCGGGCCCTTGCCGGGCTTGACGTGCTGGAACTCGACGACGGACCAGAGCTGGCCTCCGTCGAGCTTGAGCACCAGGCCGTTCTTGAGGTCGTTCGTGGAAGCCACGGTTGCGGAATCTCCTGGACTGACGTGGACGACCCCGGGGCAGACGCGACAGCTTCAAGGCTAGAGCGCGAGCAGTTCCTTGGTCGTGATGGTAAGTAGCTCGGGTCCGCCGTCCGCCTCGGGGCGTACGACGAGCGTGTCATCGATCCGGACACCGCCCCGGCCCGGGAGGTGGACCCCCGGTTCGACGGTGACCGGCACACAAGCGTCCAGTTTACCCATGGCCGCGGGGGCGAGCTGCGGCTCCTCGTCGATTTCGAGTCCGACACCGTGTCCGGTGAGGTCGGGAAGGCGGTCCGCGTACCCCGCGGAGTCCAGCACCTGACGTGCCGCACGGTCTACGTCACGGTAGGCGGCGCCGGGTGCCAGGGCCTCGCGTCCGGCTCGCTGGGCTGCGAAGACGAGGTCGTACAGCTCGATCTGCCAGTCGGCGGGCGAGGTCCCGATGACGAACGTACGGCCGATCTCGCAGCGGTAGCCGCGATAGACGGCGCCGAGGCAAACAGAGAGAAAGTCGCCTTCCTCCACCCGTCGATCGGTGGGCCGATGCCCCCGGCGCCCGGAATGGGGCCCGGTGGCGACGGCGGTGGCGAAGGCGGGCCCGTCGGCGCCGTGATCGACGAGCCGCCGCTCCAGCTCAAGGGCGAGATGCCGCTCGGTACGCCCGACGAGAATGGACTCCAGCAGCTCCCCGAGGGCCTGATCGGCGATCTCGGCCCCGATCCGCAGACAGGCGATCTCCTCTTCGTCCTTAACCACCCGGAGCTGCTCGACGGCGCCACCGAGGTCGGCCAGCCGCAGCCGGGGCGCGACGGACCTGATGGCCCGGTGCCGGGCCACGGTCAGATGGTGCTCCTCGACGGCGAGGGACTCGGCGCCTTGGGCGGCGGCGAGATCGGCGGCGGCGACGGCGGGATCACCGCCGGGCACGGACAGCGCGTGCACCCGCAGCGCCTCGTCGGGCCGGCCGCCGTCGGGGGCCCGGTCGTCCTCGCCGCCCGCACACACGAGCAGGTCCTCGCGCTTCCCCAGCAGCAGTACGGCACCCTGCGGGACGGCGCCCGCGAGATACCGCACATTGGCGGCCCGGGAGACCAGGGCCCCCGCACTACCACCCGCGTGACACCGCTCCCGAAGCCGCGCTCGCCGCGCCGCGTACGCCTCTGACATGCCCTGAGCGTAAGAGCGCGGACGGCTGGCCGCCGGTCGGAGAGGGCCGAGTGGGCGGCACCAGTCTCTTTCGCCCCCGCCGCCCCTACCCGTACCCATCCCTGGGGGCTGCCGCCCCCAGCCCCCCGCTTGTCCTCGAACGCCGGACAGGCCAGGGGTGGCGGGCGTCGCTGGGGAGGACGGGAGACAGAAGGGTGGGCAGGTCGCGCTCCACTCGCTCGTCCTCAAACGCCGGACGGGCTGAGGGGTGCCGACCTGGGCTGCATGATGCCGGCCGGCGCTTGGCTTTCCAGCCCGTCCGGCGCTTGAGGACGAGGCGGTCAAGGCCGACCACCACCCACCGGCCCCCGCTTCACCCACCCACCCCAGGCCTATGCACTGCAGC
>NZ_PJME01000070.1 GCF_002954775.1 Streptomyces geranii | reverse complement strand
CACCCTCGCTTTGCCCACCCACCCCGGGCCGGCACAACTCAGCCCGTCCTGCGTTTGAGGACAAACGGGGGCTCTGGGGGCGCAGCCCCCAGGAAGGGATGGGTACGGGTAGGGGCGGCGGGGGCGAGGAAAACTCAGGCCCGCCCCGGAACGCCCAGCACCCGATCCTTCAGCGCGGGAAACACCTCCCGCGTCTCCCCCACCTTCCCCGCATCGAACTCCACCCGCAGCACCTCCTCACCACCCCCCGCCTCCGCCAGCACCTCACCCCACGGATCAACCACGATCGAGTGACCGGCCTGCGGAACTCCCGCATGCGTACCGGCCGTTCCACAAGCAAGGACGAACGCCTGGTTCTCGACCGCCCGCGCCCGAGCCAGCAGCGTCCAGTGCCCCCGCCGCCGCTCCGGCCACCCCGCCGAGAGCACGATCGTCTCCGCCCCCGCGTCGACGAGCCCACGGAACAGCTCAGGGAAACGGAGGTCGTAACAGGTGGCGACACCGACAGTCGTCGAAGGCAGCCGCACGGTCACCAGCTCCGTCCCCGCCCCCATCAGCACGGCCTCACCCTTGTCGAAGCCGAACCGATGGATCTTGCGGTAGGAGGCGGCCAGTTCACCGTCGGGCGAGAACACGAGGGAGGTGTTGTACAACGGCCCGTCAGGATCCCGTTCGGGAATCGAACCGGCGTGCAGCCAGACGCCCGCGTCGCTCGCGGCCTTGGCCATGGCCTCGTACGTCGGCCCCTCCAGCGGCTCGGCCTCGCTCGCGAACAGCTCGTACGCGAAGGCCCCCGTCGTCCACAGCTCGGGCAGGACGACGAGATCGGCACCGGCCTCGTCCCGTACCAGCGACGCGACCCGCAGTCGACGCGATTCGACCGATTCGCCCTCTTCTACACCGATCTGGATGAGCGAGGCGCGCACACTACCACCGTCCTGACATTCGAGCCGTTCACACGGGCCTACGATCGTCACACGAAAGCACTGCCGGGGTGCCTCACAGCAGCGTAACTTAACGTTCCAAGACACCCGCTGACAGCTATACCGCTCTCCCGTCCGCGCCTTCGCACCCACCGACAAAGCCGTCGACATCCGCCGTCACCCGACGTCACACGCCGTCACCACTGCCCGCGCACCGATCGCGCACCGACCGCCGAGGGGTCCCGTTCCGTGAGTCTGCATCCCACTCTCCAGCCCTACGCCGACGCCTGGACCCACTCCATCGAAGCGATATCCGAGCTGGTGACGCCGCTCGTGGAGGGCGAGTGGAACCGCCGGACCCCGTGCCCGGGCTGGTCGGTCCGTGACGTGGTCTCCCATGTCATCGGCATGGAGTGCGAGATGCTCGGCGACCCACGCCCCATCCACACGCTCCCGCGCGACCTCTACCACGTCACCAACGAGCGGCAGCGCTATACGGAGATGCAGGTCGACGTACGGCGCCACCACACGGCGCCCGAGATGACGTCGGAGCTGGAGTACACGGTCATCCGCCGCAACCGCCAGCTGCGCAACGAGTCGCGGGAACCGGGCGCGAAGATCCGCGGCCTGCACGGCCAGGAGACCGCCCTGGTGGACGCGATGCGCATCCGGGCCTTCGACGTGTGGGTGCACGAACAGGATCTGCGGACCGCCCTCGGTGTCCCCGGCAACATCGACTCCCCCGGCGCGCACATCGCACGGGACATGCTGCTCGCCGCGCTGCCGAAGGTGGTCGCCAAGGACGCGGGGGCGCCCCGCAGTTCGGCGATCGTCTTCGACGTGCACGGCCCCATCGAGTTCCTGCGCACGATCCGCGTCGACATCAACGGCCGAGGCACCCTGGAGACCTCCCCGGCCCTCGGCCCCGCCGCGACCTTCGCCCTCGACTGGGAGACCTACTTCCGCCTGGCCTGCGGTCGGGTGACCCCGGAGTCGGTAGCCGACCGGATCAAGGCAGAGGGCGACCCGGGCCTGACGGCGGCAATCCTGCGCCACTTCGCCGTGACGCCGTAAAGCCGAGAACTCGTCGGGGTGACGGCTCCTCGCCATGAACTCGTCGAAGTGGCGGCTGCCCGCCGAGCCTGGCGGTCACTTCCCAGCGCAGGCCGGCACCTCCAGCCCGTCCGGCGTTTGAGGACGAGGCCGTTCAGGCCGACAGCGGGGGCCTGGGGGCGGCAGCCCCCAGCGACGCCCGCACGAGGCACCGCCCGCCTACGAACCGGCGCTCACACCGGAACGTGCACTGTAGACACCCGACTAGCAACCAACCGCTCCGACTCCCGCCGAGCCGCCCGCCTCCGCAACCGCAGGATCTGGCTGACGCCGACCCCCTGCAGCAGGAACACGAACGAGAACGCCACGGCGTAGTTCCCCCCGGTCGCGTCCAGCAGCACCCCGACCGCGAACAGCGTCGTCATCGAGGCGACGAACCCGCCCATGTTGGTGATCCCGGACGCCGTCCCCTGCCGCTCGGGCGGATTGGCCGGCCGGGCAAAATCGAACCCGAGCATGGACGCGGGCCCACAAGCCCCCAGCACCGCGCACAGCACCACCAGCAGCCACATCGGCACGTGCTCGGCGCCGGACACCGCCGGGTAGGCGAGCGTCACCGCCCACATCACCGCGGTCACCCCGACCGTGCCCAGCGCGAGCGGGAGCCGGGCCGTGTGGTGCCGGGCGACGATCTGGCCGTAGACCAGACCGATCACCATGTTGGACAGCACGACCAGCGTGAGCAGTTCGCCCGCCGTCGCCCGGGTCAGCCCCTGTGCCTCGACGAGGAACGGCAGGCCCCACAGCAGCAGGAACACCATCGCCGGGAACTGGGTGGTGAAGTGCACCCACATCCCGAGCCGCGTCCCGGGCTCGCGCCACGAGGCGGCGATCTGCCGGCGGACGTAGGCGGCGCCCTGGTGCGGGAACGGCTCCGGCTCGTGCCCCTCCGGATGGTCCTTGAGGAAGACGAGCATCACCACCAGCACGACCACACCGGCGAACGCGCTGCCCGCGAAGGCCGCCGTCCAGCCGATGCCGTGCAGCAGCCGGGCGATGACGAGCGTCGAGACGAGGTTGCCCGTCATCCCGGCCAGCCCCGCCAGCTGCGCGACCAGCGGCCCGCGCCGCGCCGGGAACCAGCGGGAGCCGAGCCGCAGCACGCTGATGAACGTCATCGCGTCACCGCACCCGAGCAGCGCGCGGGAGGCGAGAGCGGTGCCGTACGAGGGGGAGAAGGCGAACCCGAGCTGCCCGGCCGTGAACAGCACCGCCCCGATGGCCAGCACCTTCTTCGTGCCGAGCCGGTCGACGAGCAGGCCGACCGGTATCTGCATGCCCGCGTAGACGAGGAGCTGGAGGATCGAGAAGGTGGACAGGGCCGAGGCGTTCACATGGAAGCGGTCGGCGGCGTCGAGCCCGGCCACCCCCAGCGACGTACGGAAGATCACGGCGACGAAGTAGACGGAGACGCCGGCGGACCAGACGAGGACGGCCCGGCGCCCGCCGGGCGGATCGCCGGGCAGCGAACCGTAACCCGTGGCGGCAGTGGCCCTGCGGCTCATCGGACCTCGCCCCGCGCCAGGTTGGAGAACCAGCTGACATGCCGGTGCACGATCGCGACCGCCGCCTCCGCGTCGCCGGAGCGCAGCGCGTCGAGGATCTCCTGGTGCTCGACGAGCGTCTTGGTGATGCGGTCGGGGTGGGCGTGCATGACGGCGACGCCCATCCTCAGCTGCCGGTCGCGGAGTTGGTCGTAGAGGCGGGAGAGGATCTCGTTGCCCCCGCTGCGGACGATCTCGGCGTGGAAGCAGCGGTCGGTCACGGCCGCGCCCGCGAGGTCTCCTGCGGCGGCCTGTTCGCGCTGCCGTTCGAGGAGTTCGGTGAGCCGGGCGATGAGCCGCGGCGAGGCGGGCACCGCCTTGCGGATCGCGTGCTCCTCGACCAGCTGCCGGGTCTCGACGACGTCCGCGATCTCCTGCGCGGAGACGGGCAGGACGAGCGCGCCCTTCTTCGGGTAGAGCTTGATCAGCCCCTCGGCCTCAAGACGCAGCAGCGCCTCGCGCACCGGCGTGCGCGACACCCCGACCGCCTCGGCCAGCTCGCCCTCGGTGAGCAGCGTCCCGCCCTCGTAACGGCGGTCCAGGACACCCTCTTTGACGTGTGCGTAGACGCGCTCGGCGGCGGGAGGTTGCTTCACGTGCTGCACGGCCAGGCTGGTCATGCCGACAGCATAGATACAACACGTACGCATGAGGGGGACCGTCCGCCATATGGACCGCCCCCTGGGGGCCGATCCGGATCGGGGGCGTGACGTCGCCGCGCGGAGAACAGTTCAATCTCCCGACGGGACGCGGGAACCACGAACAGCCGTACGGCGTCCCTCGGAAAGGGAAAATCGGGGAACCCGCCTCAGCACGCGCACAACCTACTGTGCTAGTTACGAGTCACACGAGAGTGCCGTTCGCCGACGACTCGGCCAACTCGGCCGCTCTCAAGGGGCATTCGGACGATTCATACGTAATCGGGGTATTGAAGTTGATAACCGGCATCCAGGGCATCCGTTTCCGCAGAGCCGCAGCCGTCGTGGTCACCACCGGCGCCGTGCTCGCGACAGGAGCGCTCACCGCGGCGCCCGCGCAGGCCGCTGTAGCCGTTCCGACGATCGTCGCCAAGGGCGGCTATCTGATGAACAACGCCAACAGCTCCACCCTGTACGGCAAGGCCGCTGACACCAAGCTCTCCACCGGCTCCACCACGAAGATAATGACGGCGAAGGTCGTGCTGGCGACGGCGAACCTGAACCTCAACACGAAGGTCACGATCCAGAAGGCCTACAGCGACTACATCGTCGCCAACAACGCCTCCTCGGCCCGCCTGATCGTGGGCGACAAGGTCACCGTCCGCCAACTGCTCTACGGGCTGATGCTGCCCTCGGGCTGCGACGCCGCCTACGCGCTCGCGGACAAGTTCGGCACCGGCACGACGCGGGCCGCCCGGGTGAAGTCGTTCATCGCCAAGATGAACTCCACCGCCCGGAGCCTCGGCATGACGAACACCAAGTTCGACAGCTTCGACGGCATCGGCAACGGCTCGAACTACTCGACGCCGCGCGACCTGACGAAGCTCGCCAGCAACGCCATGAAGAGCGGCGCCTTCCGCACGATAGTGAAGACGCAGAACTTCAAGGAGAAGGTCACCACCAAGACCGGCGGCACCCGCTGGATGGCGTGGGAGAACACCAACAAGCCGCTGCTGTCCGGCTACAGCGGCACGATCGGCATCAAGACCGGCTCCGGCCCGCAGGCCAAGTACTGCCTGGTCTTCGCCGCGACCCGCAACGGCAAGACGGTCATCGGTACGGTCCTCGCCTCCACGTCGGTCGCGACGCGCACGGCGGACGCGAAGAAGCTGATGGACTACGGCTTCGCGCGTCTGGCCGGCTGACAGTAAGTAGCTGAAAAACAAAGGGGGCCTGCCGCGCCGAGCGCGGCAGGCCCCCTCTGCTGTGCCCGGGGTCACGCCCAGGTGATGAGCTTCTTCGGCTGCTCCAGGATCGCCGCGACATCAGCGAGCACCTTGGACCCCAACTCCCCGTCCACCAGCCGGTGGTCGAAGGAGAGGGCCAGGGTGGTGACCTGACGCGGCTTCACCTTGCCCTTGTGGACCCACGGTTGGAGCCTGATCGCGCCGACCGCGAGGATCGCGGACTCGCCGGGCGGGAGGATCGGCGTGCCCGTGTCGACGCCGAAGACGCCGACGTTCGTGATCGTCACCGTGCCGCCCTGCATGGCCGCCGGAGAGGTCTTGCCCTCCCGCGCCGTGGCCACCAACTCGCCGAGCGCCGCCGCCAGTTGCGGCAGCGTCTTCTCGTGGGCGTCCTTGATGTTCGGGACGATCAGCCCACGCGGGGTGGCCGCCGCGATACCCAGGTTGACGTAGTGCTTGAGCACGATCTCCTGGTTCGCCTCGTCCCAGGACGCGTTGATGTCCGGGTGCCGCCGGATGGCGACCAGCAGGGCCTTGGCGATGAGGAGCAGCGGATTGACCCGCACCCCCGCGAACTCCTTGTCCCGCTTCAGCTCCTCCACCAGCTTCAGCGTGCGCGTCACGTCCACCGTCACGAACTCCGTGACATGCGGCGCCGTGAACGCCGAACCGACCATCGCCAGCGCGGTCGCCTTCCGCACGCCCCTGACCGGCACGCGCGTCTCACGAGTGCCGTCGTACGTCGCCACCGGCGCCGGCGCGGACGGGGTGACCGGCGTCGGGCGCACCGGCTCGGCGGCGGCCGGGGCCACCGCGGCGTGCACGTCCTCGCGCGTGATGATGCCGTCGGGGCCCGAGGGGACCACCGTCGTCAGGTCGACGCCGAGATCCTTGGCGAGCTTGCGCACCGGCGGCTTGGCCAGCGGACGGGCGGACTGGTCGGCCTGCCCGGTGAGGCCGGTCAGCACACCGTGCCCGACGCCAGCGTGGCCGTTCGCCGCCGCGCCCGCGCCCACGTGCCCGCCGTGGCCGTTCAGCTCCTGCTGGACGGCCGCCGCGACCTCCTGGGCCGGGATCTCCGCGCCCTTGCGGGGGCGGCGCTTGGTGGCGGAGACGGCCACGCCGTAGCCCACGAGGACGGGCTGACGGGCGGGCGGCTTGGCCTCCTCGGGTGCCTCGGGTGCCGAGGTAGCGACCACCGGCACCGAGGTCCCGGTTCCGGCCTCCACAGGAGCCCCGCCACTGCCGTCCCCACCTCCGCCCCCGGTGTCCACCGCGATGATCGACATACCCACGTCGACCGTCGTGCCCTCGGGGAAGTGGAGTGCGCGCACGACCCCGTCGTAGGGGATGGGCAGTTCGACGGCCGCCTTGGCGGTCTCGACCTCGCACACCACCTGGCCGTCGGTGACGGTGTCGCCCGGCTGGACGTACCACTTGAGGATCTCGGCCTCGGTGAGTCCCTCGCCCACGTCGGGCATCTTGAACTCGCGAACGGACGCGTCTGTCATCGTCGTCACGTCCCTCTCCTCAGTACGCAAGCGAGCGGTCGACGGCGTCGAGCACCCGGTCCAGGCTCGGTAGGTACTCCTCCTCCAGGCGGGCCGGCGGGTAGGGGGCGTGATAGCCGCCGACCCTGAGCACCGGGGCCTCCAGGTGGTAGAAGCAGCGTTCGGTGATCCGGGCGGCGATCTCCGCGCCCGAGCCGAAGAACACGGGTGCCTCGTGCACCACGACCAGACGGCGGGTCTTCTCGACCGAGGTCTGGACGGAGTCGAAGTCGAGCGGGGAGACCGACCGCAGGTCGAGGACCTCCAGGGACCGGCCCTCCTCGGCAGCCACGCCCGCGACCTCCAGGCAGAGCTTCACCATCGGGCCGTAGGCGGCGAGGGTGAGGTCGGTGCCCTCGCGGACCACCCGGGCCTTGTGGAGGGGGCCCGGGATGGCTTCGAAGTTGACCTCGGCCTTGTCCCAGTAGCGCCGCTTCGGCTCGAAGAAGATCACCGGGTCGTCGCTCTGGATGGCCTGCTGCATCATCCAGTAGGCGTCCGACGCGTTGGACGGGGAGACCACCTTGAGGCCCGCGACATGCGCGAAGAGCGCCTCCGGGGACTCCGAGTGGTGCTCGACCGCGCCGATGCCGCCGCCGTACGGGATGCGGATGACGATGGGGAGCTTGATCTTGCCGAGCGCACGCGCGTGCATCTTGGCGAGCTGGGTGACGATCTGGTCGTAGGCCGGGAAGACGAAGCCGTCGAACTGGATCTCCACCACCGGGCGGTAGCCGCGCAGGGCGAGGCCGATGGCCGTGCCGACGATGCCCGACTCGGCGAGCGGGGTGTCGATGACCCGCTCCTCGCCGAAGTCCTTCTGCAGCCCGTCGGTGACCCGGAAGACGCCGCCGAGCTTGCCGACGTCCTCGCCCATGATCAGGACCTTGGGGTCCGACTCCAGGGCCTTGCGCAGCGATTCGTTGATCGCCTTGGCCAGGGCCAGATTCTTGGAAGTCTCCGCCGCCATGGTCATGCCCCCTCCACATCCGTGAACGACGCCTGGTAGGCGGCGAACTGGGCCCGCTCCTCGTCCACGAGCGCGTGCCCGTCGGCGTAGGTGTGCTCGAACATCGCCAAGGGGTCCGGGTCCGGCATGGCACGGACCGCTTCGCGTACTCGCCTGCCCAACGACTCGCTCTCGGCCTCCAGTTCCGCGAAAAATCCCTCTTCCGCGTGGTTTGAGGACTCCAGGTAGGCGCGAAGGCGGGCGATCGGGTCCTTCGCCTCCCAGGCCACCCGCTCGTCGTCGTGCCGGTAGCGGCTCGCGTCGTCGGAGGTGGTGTGGTCGCCCATGCGGTAGGTGAACGCCTCGACCAGCGTCGGGCCCTCACCACTGCGGGCCCGCTCCAGGGCCCACTTCGTCACGGCGAGGACGGCGAGGACGTCGTTGCCGTCCACCCGTACGCCCGGGAAGCCGTAGCCCTGCGCGCGTTGGTAGAGCGGGACACGGGTCTGACGCTCGGTCGGCTCGGAGATCGCCCACTGGTTGTTCTGGCAGAAGAACACCACGGGGGCGTTGTAGACCGAGGCGAAGGTGAAGGACTCGGCGACGTCTCCCTGGCTGGAGGCGCCGTCCCCGAAGTAGGCGATGACCGCGGAGTCGGCGCCGTCCTTGGCGACGCCCATGGCGTAGCCGGTGGCGTGCAGGGTCTGGGAGCCGATGACGATCGTGTAGAGGTGGAAGTTGTTGCTGTTGGGGTCCCAGCCGCCGTTGTTGACGCCCCGGAACATGCCGAGCAGGTTCGTCGGGTCGACGTCCCGGCACCAGGCGACGCCGTGCTCGCGGTAGGTCGGGAAGACGTAGTCGTCGGGGCGGGTGGCGCGGCCCGAGCCGATCTGGGCGGCCTCCTGGCCGAGCAGCGAGGCCCAAAGGCCCAGCTCGCCCTGGCGCTGGAGGGCGGTGGCCTCGGCGTCGAAGCGGCGGGTCAGCACCATGTCGCGGTACAGACCGCGCAGGTCTTCGGGGGTGAGGGCGGCGACGTAGGGGTCGTAGGCGGCGTTCTTGACGCGCTCACCCGCGGGGGTGAGCAGCTGGACGAGGTCGGGATCGGCGCCCGCGGTGACCGTCTCCGTCGCGGGCTTCGCGGCCGGCTTCTTGACGGCGGCGGCGCGTTTGGTGGTGGTGCGCTTCGCGGCCGTGGCCGATGCGTCGGCGGCCGGCGCGTCGGCGCTCTGCGCGGTGGTGCGGGTGGTACCGGTCTTGCTTCCGGCGCTGCGTCGCGGTTTGCGCGCGGCAGTGCTCTCCACGGTCACGTGTACTCCTCCGTCGGTCCGGCCCCGGGGTTGCCGGGTAACCAGTGCGGTCACCTGTTCCCGATACCCGTGCACGGGGTGGGTGCCGCTCGGCCGGGAACAGGCGTGACAGGTGTCCCGGCGAGCGTCCGCAAGCATCACGTTACCCAGTGCGTCATATTTCTATGAAACCCCCCTGACCTGCGATTTTGCTTGGAAATCCAAGTAAATTCGGCAAGTCGGGAAGGGGCCCTGGTCACAGCCTTGCAGGGGGCCGGAACAACGGCACGTTATCCCGCGCACCCAGGCCACGGGAAGAGTCGGTATGTGAGACTGTCCCGGTGCCCGAAGAAGGAAAAATCACGGTATTTCTCCTCGATGACCATGAAGTCGTGCGCCGGGGAGTCCATGAACTGCTCTCGGTCGAGGACGACATCGAGGTGGTCGGCGAGGCCGGCACGGCGGAGGAGGCACTGGCACGCATTCCGGCCACCCGTCCCGACGTGGCGGTCCTGGACGTCCGCCTCCCGGACGGCAGCGGCGTGGAGGTGTGCCGGGAGATCCGCTCGCGGGACGCGAGCGTGAAGTGCCTGATGCTGACGTCGTTCGCGGACGACGAGGCCCTCTTCGACGCGATCATGGCGGGCGCCTCCGGGTACGTCCTGAAGGCCATCAGAGGACATGAACTACTGACGGCCGTACGGGACGTGGCGGCAGGCAAGTCCCTCCTGGACCCGGTGGCGACGGCCCGGGTCCTGGAACGCCTACGGGACGGCGGCAACCCACCAAGAGGCGACGAACGCCTGGCGAACCTCACCAAACAGGAGCGCAGAATCCTCGACCTGATCGGCGAGGGCCTGACCAATCGGGAGATCGGCGAAAGGCTGCACCTGGCCGAGAAGACGATCAAGAACTATGTGTCAGGGCTGCTGTCCAAACTGGGGATGCAGCGGCGGGCCCAGGCGGCGGCTTATGTCGCTCGGATGGGGGTGGAGGGGCCGGGGCGGGGGCGGGAGTAGGGGGGAGGGGGAGGGCCGAGGTCGGGGCAGCGGCAGCGGCAGCGGCCGAGCGAGGGGCCGGGTGGCCCGAGGCGGCCAGGACGGCCCGTGTGGCCGCCGCAGCCGAAGCGCCCCGCTCCCAGGCACCCGAAGTGCCCGAATCGGGACCTAAGGCCCCTTTTCTCGGGGCGAGCGCCCCTGGTGGGCCCGTTTCCCGGTCGCGCACAGTGAGGGCATGCCGATCGACGAGCACGACGAACGGGACGAGCAGCGCGCCGCCGAACTCCTCGGTCGGGTCGAGCACGGCCGGGTCGCGACCAGCATGCGCGCGCTGCCCTTCCTGGCGTCCGCCCGGCACATCGTGGTCGACGGGCGGGTCCTGCTGCGGCTGCACCGGGGGCACGGGTACCACCGGGCCTGTGTCGGCGGAGTCGTCGCGTACGGCGCCGACGTGCCGTCCCTGCGGAGCCGGCGGTCGTGGTCCGTGCAGGTCGTCGGGGAGTGCGCGGCCGTGGAACCGACGGCGGCCGAGCTGGACCGGTTCGGGCCGACGCCCTGCTCCGTGGACGGCGTTCCTTTCGATCCGGTCTACCTGCGACTCGAACCCCAGTTCGCAACCGTGCACTCCGTGATCGAACCCGACTACCCCTGACAACCCACGGTCACCTGTGACTGTCTGTGACAAGCGCCCCGCTCGCACGCCCGGCTCGTGCCCTAGCATCTGGCGCGTGCCGCGCTCATCTGTACCACCCTCCGTGTCCCACGCTCCCCCACTGGGCGCCCTCCTCCGCCAGTACGCCGCCGGGTCCGCGCTGCGCTGCGACCCCGTCGACCAGGGGCTGTTGAATCGCGGCTACCGGCTCGCCACGACCCGGGGCGACTACTTCCTGAAGCACCATTTCGACCCCGAGACCGCCGACCCCGCCGCCATCGCCCGCCAGCACCGGGCGACCCAGCGCCTCGCCGACCTCGGCGTCCCGGTGGCCCCTCCGCTGCCGGGCCGCGACGGACGTACGGTCGCCGTCGTCGGCGGCCACGCCTACGCCCTGCACCCCTGGATCGACGGCCGCCACCGCCACGGCGGCCAGCTCAGCACGGTCCAGTGCGGCCGGCTGGGCGCGCTGCTGGGGGTGGTCCACGCGAGCCTGGAGCAGGTGATGCCGAAGCGGACCGAGGAGGAGCCCGCGGTCCGCCACCGGGACGCCCCGGCGCCGCGAACGACCACCGACCGCGACCGACCGCCCCCCGGGCAGGGCAGCCGCCCCCGGCGCCCCAAGGCCTCCCGCCGCCCGGAACCCACCAACGCCGACGAACCGGCCCGCCGGATCATCGCCCCCGGGCAGAACGGCCACACCGACCGGCACCTGGACAGCCGGGGCCCGGACCCCTCCGCCGCCCACCACCAGTGCGTCATCACCGACCGCTCCTTACCGGCCCGTCGGGACCGGACCGAACCCGACAACCGGCACCAGGGCCACCCCACCGACCCGCACCGGTACGGCCCCACCGCCCCGCACCGACAAGGCGCCCCCACCGCCCGACACCCCGACACGACAGCCCCCGCCGCCGACCCCGCCGAAACCTTCACCCTCATCGACGACCTCCTCGCCCACGTCCGCCGCCACCACCCCACCGACGCCTTCGACGAGCTGGCCAGGTACCGGCTCCTGGAGCGGCGGGCACTGCTGGAGCAGCACGCGGACCGGCGGCCCCCGCCGGGGGGCTCGGTGGGCTGGGTGCACGGGGACTTCCACCCGTTCAACCTGCTCTACAAGGGGGACGCGCCCGCGGCGATCGTCGACTGGGACCGGCTCGGCGTGAAGCCCCGCGCCGAAGAGGCCGTACGCGCCGCCGCGATCTTCTTCGTACGCCCCGCCGGCACCCTCGACCTGCCCAAGACCCGGGCGTACGCGCGCGCGTACCGGCGTACGTCGGGAGCGACGCCCTCCGAACTGGCCGCCGCCGTGCACCGGGTGTGGTGGGAGCGGCTCAACGACTTCTGGATGCTGCGCTGGCACTACGAGCGGGGCGACACCCGCGCCGACTCCCAGTTCCCGGCCGCCTCCGCGCTCGCGGTGTGGTGGACACGCGAGTACGACGCGGTGTGCGAGGCGTTCACGGGCTGACGCCGGCCCCAGGGCCTGTCGTCAAATTCCCGTCTGTCCCGCCGCAAACGGCACGCGCGCGTGGAGCCCTCTTCGGGCCGCACGCGCGCGTGGAGGCTGCTTTATAACGTCAACCGGCTGCCTGTGTCAGGGTCTCCCGGACCCGGGCAGTCAAGGAATCGTGCCGCCGATCGTCGTACCGCCGTCCTCCTCGCCGGTGTCGCCCGTCTCCTCCTCCGTGGGAGTGGCCGTGTCCTCCGGCTCCGACGCCGTGTCCGACGGCTCCGCGCTCGTCTCGACCTCCGTCGGCGAACTCGACGGCTCGGAGGACGGGGTCGCAGACGGCGTCACCGACGGGGTGGCCGACGGCGTCCACTGGGAGCCGCCGTCCGAGCCGCTGCCGTCGTCCGTCTCGGTGCTCGACGTCTCCTCGGTCGGCTCGTCGCTCGGGCTCGCCGTGGTGTCGTCGTTCGTCGCGGACTGCGAGGTCTTCGGCGACTCGGTGGTGTCCGTGCTGCCGCCGTCGCCGCTGCCGTTCTGCAGGGCGAGGGCGACGCCAGCCGCGATGGCGATCACCGCGAAGAACGCCAGTATCCACAGCTTGCCCCGGCCGCCGCCCCGGTTGCCGTGCCCCTCGAAACCGCCGTCGTCCCCGCCGCCGTACCCGGAGGGCAGGATCTGCTGGGGGATCTGGGTGGTCCCGGACTGGTCGCCCGGGTGGTGGTTCATCACCGTGGTGCCGGCGAAACCGCCCGCGGGGGTGTGCCGGCCGTCGTGCACGTCGACGGGCCCGGTGTTCCAGGTGCCGGTGTGGCTGCCCTGGTCGTACAGCATCTGCAGGCCGTACTGGATCAGCCCGCGCATCTCCTCGGCGGTCTGGAACCGGTCGTCGGGTTCCTTGGCCAAGGAACGCATGACGAGCCCGTCGAGTTCCGGCGGCGCCGCGTCCGAGACCTCGGACGGGGGCACCGGAATGTCCTGAACGTGCTGATAGACCACGGCCAGCGGGGTCTCACCCGTGAACGGGGGCCGCAGCGCGAGGAGTTCGTAGAGCAGGCAGCCGGTCGCGTACAGGTCGGAGCGGTGGTCGACGGCCTTGCCGAGGGCCTGCTCCGGGGAGAGGTACTGCGGCGTGCCCATGACCATGCCGGTCTGCGTCATCGTCGTCGACGCCCCGTGCAGCGCGCGGGCGATGCCGAAGTCCATGACCTTCACGGCGCCGTTGTGCGTGATGATCACGTTGGCCGGCTTGATGTCGCGGTGCACGATGCCGTGCTGATGCGAATAGGCAAGCGCTTCCAGCACACCGGAGACGATGATCAGCGCCTGCTCGGGCCCGGGCGCCTCGGCGTTGATGAGGAGGTCGCGGATGGTGCGCCCCTCGACGATCTCCATCACGATGTACGGGACGGACTGGCCGCCGACGTAGTCCTCGCCGGAGTCGTACACGGCGACGATCGCGTGGTGGTTGAGCCCGGCCACCGACTGGGCCTCGCGCGTGAAGCGGGCCTTGGAGATCGGGTCCTCGGCGAGATCCGCGCGCAGGAGCTTGACCGCGACGGTCCGCCCGAGGCGTACGTCCTCGGCGGCGAACACCTCCGCCATGCCGCCCCGGCCGAGTCTGTGGGTGAGCCGGTACCGGCCGTCCCCCACCAGTCCGCCGTTGCCCCACAACTCAGGCGCGTCTGACATACCGCCGCCAGCCGCCTCGGGGTCGGGCGGGCCCTGAGCGCGCTGCTGTGCCATCAGTCCTCGCCGTCGTTTCTGCCCGCGGTGAGCGCGGTGTTGTCACGGTCTCCGTCGGCCACGCTACAGCCTCCGCGCAAGCCTCCGGTCCGGGAGGAGGTCCCGGGTCGGCTCCGGTGGGAGCCCGGGTACGGGTCCCGGGCGGGCCGGTCGTCAAACCCGTTGCGGGTATCGTCGTGCAAATCGCGTGCCACGTCCGCGCAGCACCTGTAACGCTTCCGCGACGCTTCCTTCCCGTACGGTCACGGAACGGGCACCGCGCTTGACGTGTCAGTGCCCTCCGGCAGACTTGGCCCGGAATGAGCCAATCGATCACGTGCGGCTGTGGAAAGAGCGTTGAGAAGCTCGGGGGACGCTGAGACATGAGCCAGGACGGCGCACACGGCCGGTACGCGGGGCACGCGCTCGCCGGCGGGCGCTACCAGCTGCGCGATCTGCTCGGCGAGGGCGGTATGGCCTCGGTGCACCTCGCGTACGACTCGGTCCTGGACCGGCAGGTCGCGATCAAGACACTGCACACCGAGCTGGGCCGGGAACAGGCCTTCCGCGAGCGTTTCCGCCGCGAGGCCCAGGCCGTGGCCAAGCTCACGCACACCAACATCGTCTCGGTCTTCGACACCGGTGAGGACGATGTGGCGGGCACCATGACCCCGTACATCGTCATGGAGTACGTCGAGGGCCAGCCGCTCGGCTCCGTGCTCGACGCGGATGTACGGCAGTTCGGGGCGATGCCCGCGGACAAGGCGCTGAAGGTCACCGCGGACGTGCTGGCGGCGCTGGAGATCAGCCACGAGATGGGGCTGGTCCACCGGGACATCAAGCCGGGCAACGTGATGGTGACCAAGCGCGGCGTCGTGAAGGTCATGGACTTCGGCATCGCCCGCGCCATGCAGTCGGGTGTCACGTCGATGACGCAGACCGGCATGGTCGTCGGCACCCCGCAGTACCTCTCCCCGGAGCAGGCGCTGGGCCGGGGCGTGGACGCGCGCTCCGATCTCTACTCGGTCGGCATCATGCTGTTCCAGCTGGTCACCGGTCGGCTGCCGTTCAACGCCGACTCGGCGCTTGCGATCGCGTACGCGCATGTCCAGGAGGAGCCGGTCGTCCCCTCCTCGGTCAACCGGGCGCTGCCCCCGGCGCTGGACGCGCTCGTCGCCCGCGCGCTGAAGAAGAACCCGAACGAGCGTTTCCCGAGCGCCGTCGCCATGCGCGACGAGTGCCTGCGCGTGGCCGCCTCGCTCCAGCCGGCCGCCCCGAACATCGTCCCGGGCACCCCCTCGCAGAGCGGCGCGGGCGTCGCCTCGGCCGTGTTCCCCCCGGTCGACCAGGCCACTCCGCCCCCGCCGGGCCCCGTACAGACCCCGTACCAGCCGACTCCGGCCCCGAATCCGTACAACACCCCTCCGGCGTACGGCTATCCGCAGCAGCCCGCCTACCAGGCGCCCGCCGCGTACGCACCGCAGTACGCGCCGACGCCCGCCCCCGCACCGGCACGGAAGAGCAACACCCCGGTGATCGTGGGCTCGATCGTCATCTCGCTCGTCGCCGTCGGCGGACTGCTCCTGGCCCTGAAGCTGGGCGGGGACGACAGCGACAACGGCGGCACGACCGGCAGCGGCAGCAACGCGAGCGCCTCGGCCTCGCAGTCGTCGGAGTCAGGGTCGGGGTCGGGGTCCGGATCAGGGTCGTCGGACTACAAGGGGCCGGACCTGAGCAAGAAGATCGACGCGGAGGAGTGCTCGGAGGCGGCGGAGTCGTACAGCGACCCGGACAAGATCCGGCTGCCGGACTTCCGCTACAAGAACCTGACCTCGGTCAAGTCCTGCTTCCAGGCGGCCGGGTGGCGGATGAAGGAGACCCGGATCGACGAGAACACGTACGGCAAGGACACGGTCATGGACCAGTTCCCCTCCGCGGGCACGGACGCCGACCCCGAGGACATGCCGGTGATCGAGCTGAGCGTGTCGACGGGCAACCCGTCCTGAGCGGTCGCTTCACAGCACTTCGCGGTACCTCATGAAGAGGGGCCCGGCGGCCGGTCGGTCGGCTGCCGGGCCCCTCCCCACAAGAGTTACAGGTACGGCCCGCCCGTGCGACCGCCCGTGCGCGGGTCGTCGTCGCCGTCGTGGCCGCCGACACCCGGCGGCAGCGCGCGCCGCATCTGCTCCAGCTGGGCCCGCGCGGCCATCTGCTGGGCGAACAGCGTGGTCTGGATGCCGTGGAAGAGGCCCTCCAGCCAGCCCACCAGCTGGGCCTGCGCGATCCGCAGCTCGGCGTCGCTGGGAATCCCGTCGTCCGTGAACGGCAGGGACAGGCGCTCCAGTTCGTCGACCAGCTCGGGCGCCAGGCCGTCCTCCAGCTCCTTGACCGAGCTGGCGTGGATCTCCTTCAGCCGCACCCGGCTCGCCTCGTCGAGGGGGGCCGCGCGCACCTCCTCCAGCAGCTGCTTGATCATGCTGCCGATCCTCATGACCTTGGCCGGTTGCTCCACCATGTCCGTCACCGGGATCTCTCGGGAGTCCTCGTCACCACCGCCTCCGAGAGCCATCCCGTCCTGGCCAACGACCAGGATCTGGGGGTTCTCCGGCGACCTCTCGTTCCTCGGCATCTCCATACCGCCATTCTCTCGCACCAGGTCGCGGTTCCGGCCGGTGGGTCCGGCCCGGCGGTCCACGTCCGGGATGCCGGACGGACGGCCGCGTGTGAGGCTGGTCCCGTCGAACCCCGGTGACTGGCGACTCCGCGGCGGGAGGGCCCGACATGACTCCATGGCTCCGTACCCTGCGCGTCTGCGGCACCCTGCTGGCCCTGGCGGCACCCACACTGGCAGCCGCCCCGCACGTCGCCACGTTGTCCCACGACAACGCCGAGCATGCCGTCCGGCCCGCCCCCGACGCCTCCCGCGCCGGCAGCCGGGCGGGCGAGGGCCGCGAGCGCCCCGGGCGCCGGGAGTCCGCGCCCCCCGAGGAGGTGGCGTACGAGGAGGCCGCCCCCGTGCCCGTACCCGTACCGCCGCCCGCCCCGGTCGCGTACGAGCCGCAGGGCGCCGCCCCCGTGACCCACCCGGTGCTGCGGATACTGCCCCTGGGCAGCGGACTCGTCCTGATCGGCCTCGGCCTGGGCCTCGCCTTCCTCGCGCTGCGACTGCGGGTACGGCGGACCTGACGCGGCGGACGCCCTGTTACGGGACTGCCAGCAGCACCTTTCCCACGTGCCCGCTCTCCTCCACCAGCCTGTGTGCCCCGGCCGCGTCGCTCATCGGGAACTCCCGGTCGACGACCGGCCCGACCTGGCCCGAGGCGATCAGCGGCCACACGTGTTCGCGTACGGCGGCCACGATCGCCGTCTTCTCGGCGAGCGGACGGGCGCGCAGCGAGGTCGCGCTGATCGCGGCCCGCTTGGTCAGGAGCGCGCCGATGTTCAGCTCGGCCTTGACGCCGCCCTGCATACCGATGATCGCGAGCCGTCCGTTGACGGCGAGGGCACTGACGTTGCGGTCGAGGTACTTGGCGCCCATGTTGTCGAGGACGACATCGGCCCCGGCGCCCGCGGTGGCCTGTTTCAGCTCCTCGACGAAGTCCTGCTCGCGGTAGTTGACGAGGATGTCGGCGCCCAGCTCGGCGCACCGGTCGAGCTTCTCCTTCGTCCCGGCCGTCACCGCGACCCGGGCGCCGACCGCCTTGGCGAGCTGGATCGCCATGGTGCCGATGCCGCTGGAGCCGCCGTGCACGAGGAGGGTCTCGCCGGGGCGGAGGTGGGAGATCATGAAGACGTTCGACCAGACCGTGCAGGTCACCTCGGGCAGCGCCGCCGCCCGCCTCAGGTCGACGCCCGCGGGCACGGGCAGCAGCTGCCCGGCCGGTACGGCCACCTTCGTCGCGTAGCCGCCGCCCGCGAGCAGCGCGCACACCTCGTCGCCGACGGACCAGCCGGTCACCCCGGGCCCGACCTCGGCGATCCGGCCCGAGCACTCCAGGCCGGGGTACGGGGAGGCGCCGGGCGGCGGGTTGTAGAAGCCCTGGCGCTGCAGGATGTCGGCACGGTTGACGGCACCGGCCACCACCTCGACCAGCACCTCGCCCTCACCGGGCACGGGATCGGGGACCTCGGCCCACACCAGCGCCTCGGGCCCTCCGGGTTCGGGAATCGTGATCGCATGCATGAGGGGACGCTACTCCCCGTACCGGCCGAATCGATGTGGGGTCGGTGTCTGGCGGAGAGACCGTGGAGGGACGTACGGTCGCGCGACCGATAAGTTTCCGGCCGGCCGACGGTCTCCCCTTGCGTCAGCCCGTACGCGCAAGGAATCCGGAAGGACCCCGCGACATGAGCCCACAGTCAGCCGCCGCAGGCAGGGCGGCCGAGGCGCCCGACCTCGCGATCGAGACCGCGAGCCTGGTGAAGACGTTCGGCGAGACCCGGGCCGTCGACGGCGTCGACCTCACCGTGCCCACCGGCACGGTCTACGGAGTCCTCGGGCCGAACGGCGCGGGCAAGACGACCACCGTGAAGATGCTGGCCACGCTGCTCCGCCCGGACGGCGGCGAGGCGCACGTCTTCGGCCACGACGTGGTGCGCGAGGCCGACGCGGTCCGCTCCCGGGTCAGCCTCACCGGCCAGTACGCGTCCGTGGACGAGGACCTCACCGGCACCGAGAACCTGGTGCTGCTCGGCCGGCTCCTCGGCCACCACAAGCGGACCGCCCGCGACCGTGCCGCCCAGCTCCTGGAGGCCTTCGGCCTCACGGACGCGGCGGCGAAGCAGGTCAAACACTACTCGGGCGGGATGCGGCGCCGGATCGACATCGCCGCGTCCATCCTCAACACCCCCGACCTGCTCTTCCTCGACGAGCCGACGACCGGCCTCGACCCGCGCAGCCGCAACCAGGTGTGGGACATCGTGCGCGCGGTGGTCGCCCAGGGCACGACCGTGCTGCTGACCACGCAGTATCTGGACGAGGCCGACCAGCTGGCGTCCCGGATCGCCGTCATCGACAAGGGCAAGGTCATCGCGGAGGGCACCAAGGGCGAGCTGAAGGCGTCCGTCGGCGCCGGCTCCGTCCATCTGCGGCTGCGCGATCCGGCCCAGCGGCCCGAGGCGGAGGAGGTGCTGCGTCTCGCCCTCGACGCGACCGTCCAGCGCGAGCCCGACCCGGTGGCGCTTACGGCCCGGATGGGTACGTCGACCAGCGACACGGCGGCCGAGCAGGCGGCCCGCGCGCTCGCCGAGCTGGCCCGCTGCGGCATCACCGTCGACAACTTCTCCCTGGGACAGCCCAGCCTGGACGAGGTGTTCCTCGCCCTCACCGGCCACGACACGGAAGCCGGTTCCACGACCGGCTCCACCGAAGCATCCGAAGGAGAGGTGGCGGCATGAGCACCGCGACCACCACCGAGAACAAGGAACTCGCCCCCGTCAGCGCCGAGTCCCTGGCCGCCCTGCTCGTCACCAGGGAACGCCCGCCGCGCCCCAGCGCGCTCTCCGCGTCCCTCACCTTCGGCTGGCGCGCGATCCTCAAGATCAAGCACGTCCCCGAGCAGCTCTTCGACGTCACCGCGTTCCCGATCATGATGGTGCTGATGTACACGTACCTGTTCGGCGGCGCCCTGGCGGGCTCCCCGCGCGAGTACATCCAGTTCCTGCTGCCGGGCATCCTGGTGATGTCGGTCGTGATGATCACGATGTACACCGGTGTCTCGGTCAACACGGACATCGAGAAGGGCGTCTTCGACCGCTTCCGCACCCTGCCGATCTGGCGGCCCGCGGTGATGGTCGGCTACCTGCTGGGCGACGCCCTGCGCTACACCATGGCGTCCGTGGTGATGCTGACGGTCGGCATCATCCTCGGCTACCGCCCCGACGGCGGAGTGGTGGGCGTGGTCGCCGGTATCGCCCTCCTGCTGGTCTTCTCCTTCGCCTTCTCCTGGATCTGGACCATGTTCGGGCTGCTGCTGCGCACGGAGAAGTCGGTGATGGGCGTCAGCATGATGGTGATCTTCCCGCTGACCTTCCTGTCGAACGTCTTCGTCGACCCGAGCACCATGCCCGGCTGGCTCCAGGCCTTCGTCAACAACAGCCCGATCACCCATGTGTCGTCGGCGGTGCGCGAGCTGATGGCCGGCGAGTGGCCCACCGCCGAGATCGCCTGGTCGCTCGGCTGGGCGGGCCTGCTGATCCTGGTCTTCGGCCCGGTGACGATGCGGCTCTACAACCGCAAGTAACCGGGTCCTGCGAGTCCTACGTGAGTTTGCGGGCGTCGGGTGCCACATGCGCGCCCGGCGTCGCCCGCACGATGGTGATCAGCCGGTCGGCGATCTGCAGCTCCCCGATGGACGGATCGTCGTAGCCCAGCACCCGGTGCCCGCGCACGACGCTCACGACCAGGTCGTCCGTCTCGCGCGGTCCCTTGCCGACCTCGGCCTTTATGACCGGCCGTTCGACGATGTCGAGCCCGCTGCCCTGCTGGATGAGGTCCTCCATCACCATGCCGGCGGCGGGACTGAGCACGGACAGCCCGAGCAGCCGCCCGGCCGCGCTGGCGCTGGTGATGACGGCGTCGGCGCCGGACTGCTTGAGCAGCGGCGCGTTCTCCTCCTCGCGCACGGCGGCCACGATCTTCGCCGTGCGGTTCAGCTGCCGGGCGGTGAGCGTGACCAGGACGGCCGTGTCGTCGCGCTGGGTGGCGATGATGATCTGCCGCGCCTTCTGCAGCTCGGCCCGCAGCAGTACGTCACTTCGCGTCGCGTCGCCGATCACTCCGGCGTACCCCTCGGCGGTGGCCGCCTCGACGGCCTTCGCGCTGGGGTCGACGACCACAACCTGTTCCTTCTTCAGCCCGGTGACACAGACGGTCTGCACGGCCGACCGCCCCTTGGTGCCGAACCCGATGACAACGGTGTGGTCTCGCAAGGCCGCCCTCCAGCGGTTCTGCCGCCACTCCTCACGGGTGCGTTCCGTGAGGACTTCGAGAGTCGTGCCGACCAGGATGATCAGGAAGAGCACGCGCAGCGGTGTGATGACGAAGATGTTGGTGAACCGGGCGACATCACTGACGGGTGTGATGTCGCCGTACCCGGTGGTGGAGAGGGTGACGGTGGCGTAGTAGAAGGCGTCGAGGAGATCGACGGACCCGTCGGAGTTGTCGGTGTAGCCGTCGCGGTCGGCGTAGACGATGAGCGCGGTCCCGACCAGCACCAGCAGGGCGATGGCGACCCGTTTGGCGACCTGGCGGATCGGTCGTTCCACCACGGTCCGGGGAAGTTTCACCCGATGGGTCACCAGATGCTCGTCCGCCTGGCGGGCTATGGCGTCATGGCCCGGCAGTTTCACGTGAAACATCCTCCCGTACGGTCCAGCAGTGTCGAATGTTTCACGTGAAACACACCCCGGCATCGGTGACTGACGCCCAGGGCAGGTCGAGCAGTTCCAGTTCCTGACCGGGTCGGGCACCACCCGGCGGTACGACCGCGAGGGCCTCGGCCGCCGCGACACCCCGCAGCATGGCGGGCCCGTTGTAGTGCAGCGGCACGGCCCGGTCGCCACGCAGGACGACGGGGACGAGCCGGGTGTCGTGCGGGTGCCCGTGCACCTCGTCCCTGAGCGGCAGCGTGTACGGCTCCGGCGCCGCCCGTCCCGCGAGGGTCCGCAGCAGGGGCTCGGCGAGGGTGAGCAGCCCGGAGACGGCGGCCAGCGGATTGCCGGGCAGCCCGACGAGGTGCTGGTTCTCCTTCAGCCGGGCCAGCAGCATGGGGTGCCCGGGGCGCACCTGGACGCCGTTCACGAGCAGCTCGGCGCCGAGGCGGCGCAGGGTGGGGTGGACATGGTCGACGGGTCCGGCGGCGGTGCCTCCGGTGGTGACGATCAGCTCGGCGGGGGAGTTCCGCAGGGCCTCGTACAGTGCGTCGGCCTCGTCCCCGAGCCTGCGTACGGCGATGACGTCGGCGCCGAGCGAGCGCAGCCAGGGCGGCAGCATCGGGCCGAGGGCGTCCCGGATCAGCCCGTCGTGCGGGAGCCCCTCGGTGAGCAACTCGTCGCCCAGGACGAGGACTTCGGCCCGGGGGCGGGGGATCGCGGCGAGGGTGTCGTACCCGGCCGCCGCCGCGAGCCCGAGCACGGCCGGGGTCACGAAGGTGCCGGTGGGCAGCAGCTGGTCACCGGAACGGCACTCCTGGCCGCGCGGCCGGATGTCCTGGCCGTGGCTCATGTCCCGGGTGGGGTGCAGCCGGCCCTTGTCGTCGGTGCGGCCGTGCTCGCTGCGCAGGACGGCGGTGGTGTCGTGGGGGATACGGGCGCCGGTAGCGATCCGTACCGCGCTGCCGTCGGTGAGCGGCTCGGGCTGCGCGTGCCCGGCGAGGACGCCTGCCTCGCGCACGTGCCAGGGGCCGGGCCCTGCCACCGCCCAGCCGTCCATCGCGGAGGTGTCGAAGGAGGGCAGATCGGTGAGCGCCGCCAGGGGAGCGGCGAGCACCAGGCCGAGGGAGGCCTCCAGAGGTACGGAGACGGGCGCCGAGGCAGTACGGGGGACCTGGCGGGCGGCGCGTTCGGCGATGACGCGGGCCTGCGGCCAGGGGGTGGCCCGGGGTCGGGCGGGGGCCGGGGTGGGGTTCCCAGGGGCGTCGCGGTGGCCGGACCGGTCGGCATCCACGTCGTAGACGCCCTCGCCGGTGGGGGCGGGTACTGCGGAGCCCTCGGCGGCAGGCCCGTCACCCTGTCTGCCGCCGCCGGTGCCGCTGCCTGTTCCGCTGCCTTCGTTCACGAGGGCGAGTGCCTCCTCGACGCCGAGGTCGTCCAGGTCGCTGCGGGCGGTCATCCGGCGTCCGGGTGGCTGTCGGCGGCCTTGTCGGCACCGGGCTCGGCGGGCGCCGCGGCCCGCTCGTCCGCCTTGGCCTCCTCGGCCCAGCGCAGGGCCAGGGCGACGGCCTTGCGGCCGGCCTCGGCGACGGCCTCCGGGCCTCCCCCGGCCCGGCCCGCCGCGTAGCCGACGAGGAACGTCGTCAGCGGGGCGGCCGGCCTGGCCACCCCGTGCGCGGCGTCGCGGGCGAGGTCGAGGAGGAGGGCGGTGTCGACGTCCAGGTCGATGCCCAGTTCGTCCTTGGCTGCGGAAATCCATTCGTCCAACACGTGCCCATGCTCCCTGATCCGTGCTCTGGCGGCGGCGATGTCGTCCCAGGTGTCGCAGTCGAAGGACGCGACGGGGTCGGAGACCCGGGTGAGTTCGAGGGCGCCGGTCAGCCGGCGCAGCGGCAGGCCGGTGAGGCCGCCGTGTTCGAGGGCGAGCGCGCCCAGTTCCCGGCGCAGTGCGGCCGTCCGGTACGCGGCCACGAGCGGCTGGTCCCGGCCGTCGGGGTCGGTGAGCAGCGCGCCCTCGGCGCCGCTCGTCCGCAGGGCGTCGAGCAGCCGCCGTACCGTCGCCGGTCCGAGGAAGGGGAGATCGGCGGAGAGTACGACGACGAGCGCGGCCCCGGTCTGTCGCAGGCCCGCGTCGAGCGCGGCGACGGGTCCGCCGCCCGGCGGGTCCTCGTGGGCCCAGGTGACCGGCCGTGCGGTGGGCCGGGGACCGGCCACGACCACGGTGGTGCCGGCGTCGGCGCAGGCGGCGAGCACCCGGTCCAGGAGCGCGCGCCCGCCCACCCGCACGCCGGGCTTGTCGGCGCCGCCGAGCCGCCGGGCGGCCCCGCCCGCGAGCACGACGGCGTCGTAGCCGTCGGCGCCGGGGGTCCCTGAGGGCTGGGGCTCATGCGCGGTCACCCTCCGAGTATGCGGGCCCCCGCTGATCACAGGGAACGGGCGCGCGTCACCCTGATCACAGTGTGCGCAGCAGCACCGCCGGCTGTTCCACACAGTCCGCCACATAGCGCAGGAAACCGCCCGCCGTACCGCCGTCGCACACCCGGTGGTCGAAGGTGAGCCCCAGCTGGACGACCTGACGCACCGCCAGTTCGCCCTCGTGCACCCATGGCTTGGGGACGATCCGGCCGACGCCGAGCATGGCGGCCTCGGGGTGGTTGACGATCGGGGTGGAGCCGTCGACGCCGAACACGCCGTAGTTGTTCAACGTGAAGGTGCCGCCGGTGAGTTCGGCGGGGGTGAGGGTGCCGGTGCGGGCCGCCTCGGTCAGCCGGGCGATCTCGGCGCTCAGCGACTCGGCGTTCCTGGTGTGCGCGTCCCGGACGACGGGGACGACGAGCCCGCGCTCGGTCTGGGCGGCGAACCCGAGGTGGACGCGGTCGAGCAGGACGATCTCCCTGGCCTCCAGGTCGACCGTGGAGTTCAGCTCGGGGTACCGGGCGAGGGCGGCGGTGCAGATCCGGGCGAGGAGCGCGAGGAGGGAGATCTTCGGCGCTCCGGCCGCGTTCATGTGCACGCGCACGTGCATGAGTTCCGTCGCGTCGGCGTCGACCCAGCAGGTCGCGTCCGGGATCTCGCGCCGACTGCGGGAGAGCTTGTCGGCGACGGCACCTCGGATGCCCTTGAGGGGGATACGGGTGCCCTCGGCGGAGGCGGGAACAGGGGCAGGGGCAGGGGCAGGGGCAACAGCAGGAGCAGTGTGCGCGGCGGGCACCGGAGTCGCGACGGACGCCGGAGCCGGGGACCCGGTTCGCGCGACCCCGTCACGCAGGGCGCGCTCGACGTCGGCGCGCAGGATCAGTCCGTCGGGCCCGGAACCCGCCAACTCCCGCAGATCCAGGCCGTTCTCGCGAGCGAGCCTGCGCACGAGCGGCGAGATGACCGGCACGGGCCCGTCGGCACGGGCGGGGGCAGGGGCCTGCACGGCGGTTTCCGTGACGACCACCGGGGCGGCGGGCGCCGCCTGTTCCCGGCGCACCCTGCGCCGCCGCGCGGGCGCCTCGGAGGTGCCGTACCCGACCAGTACGTTCCCGGAGCCCCGGTCCGCGTCGCCCGCCGGTTCGGGGTGCGCCGGGGTGCCGACCGCGACCGTCACCAGGGGTGCCCCGACGGGCAGTTCGGTGCCCTCCTCGCCGAAGCGGGCGGTGACGACACCGCCGTAGGGGCAGGGCACGTCGACCATCGCCTTGGCCGTCTCGACCTCGACGACCGGCTGGTCCACGGCGACGACCTCGCCGACCTCGACCAGCCAGCGCACGATCAGCGCCCCGGTGAGCCCCTCGCCGAGATCGGGGAGCCTGAACTCCAGTACCTGTGCCATCAGCGTTCCGCCTCCCACTGCAGCCGTCCCACGGCGTCCAGGACACGGTCGACGCCGGGCAGGTGGTGCCGCTCCAGCATCGGCGGCGGGTACGGGATGTCGAAACCGGCGACGCGCAGGACCGGCGCCTCCAGATGGTGGAAGCAGCGCTCCGTGACGCGGGCCGCGATCTCCCCGCCCGGGCCGCCGAAACCGCCCGACTCGTGCACGACGAGGGCCCGCCCGGTGCGCCGGACCGAGGCGCACACCGTCTCGTCGTCGAACGGGACCAGGGAACGCAGGTCGACGACCTCCAGGTCCCAGCCCTCCGCCTCCGCCGCCCGCGCCGCCTCCAGGCAGACGGGCAGCGACGGCCCGTACGTGATCAGCGTGGCGCTGCGGCCCGGGCGCCGCACCACCGCGCGTCCGATCGGTTCAACGGCCGACGGCTCCTCCGGGTTCCAGGTGTCCTTCGACCAGTACAGGCGCTTGGGCTCCAGGAAGACCACCGGGTCGTCGGAGGCGATGGCGGCCCGCAGCAGGCCGTACGCGTCGGGGACCGTGGCCGGTGTGACGACATGGAGGCCGGGGGTCGCCATGTAGTACGCCTCGGAGGAGTCGCTGTGGTGCTCGACGCCGCCGATGCCGCCGCCGTAGGGCACCCGGACGGTGATCGGCAGGGGCATGGCGCCGCGCGTGCGGTTGCGCATCCGGGAGACGTGCGAGATCAGCTGCTCGAACGCGGGGTAGGCGAACGCGTCGAACTGCATCTCGACGACCGGCCGCAGTCCGTACATGGCCATGCCGACGGCCGCCCCGAGGATGCCCGCCTCGGCGAGCGGGGTGTCCGTGCAGCGGTCCTCGCCGAACTCCTTGGCGAGGCCGTCGGTGACCCGGAAGACCCCGCCCAGGGTGCCGACGTCCTCGCCGAGGACGTGCACGGCCGGGTCGGCGGCCATGGCGTCGCGCATCGCGCGCGTGAGGGCCTGCGCCATGGTGGCCGGTTTGAGGGCGACGGTCGTCATCGGTGCGCCCCTTCCGCCTCGGCATCCAGCTCGGCCCGCAGCTGGGCCCGCTGCTCGCGCAGTTGGGGGGTGGGTTCGGCGTAGACCTGGGCGAACAGGTCCATGGGGTCGAGGGCCGGGTCCTGGTTCATCCGGGCGCGCAGATCGGCGGCGAGGGCCTCGGCGTCGTCCCGCGCGGCGTTCCTCGCGTCCTCGTCGAGCAGCCCGCGCGCGGTGAGTTCCTGTTCCAGCAGGTCGATCGGGTCGTGCGCGCGCCAGGCGGCGACCTCGGAGTCGGCCCGGTAGCGCTTGTCGTCGTCGGCGTTGGTGTGCGCCTCCACGCGGTAGGTCACCGCCTCGACCAGCGTGGGACCACCTCCCGCGCGCGCATGCTTCACGGCGTCGCTGAGCACCTCGTACATGGCGACCGCGTCGTTGCCGTCGACCAGGCGGCCCGGCATCCCGTAGCCGACGGCCTTGTGGGCCAGCGACGGGGCGGCGGTCTGCTTGGCGAGCGGCACGGAGATCGCGAAGCCGTTGTTCTGGACCAGGAAGACGACCGGCGCCTGCCACACGGCCGCGAAGTTCAGCGCCTCGTGGAAGTCGCCCTCGCTGGTGCCGCCGTCGCCGACCATGGCCAGCGCGACCACGTCGTCCCCCTTGAGCCGGGCGGCGTGCGCGAGCCCGACCGCGTGCGGCAGCTGGGTCGCGAGCGGAGTGCACAGGGGCGCCACCCGGTGCTCGCGCGGGTCGTACCCGGTGTGCCAGTCGCCGCGCAGCAGCGTCAGCGCCTGTACGGGGTCCACGCCCCGGGCGACCACGGCGAGCGTGTCCCGGTAGCTGGGGAAGAGCCAGTCGCGGTCCTCCAGGGCGAGCGCGGCGACCACCTCGCAGGCCTCCTGGCCCACGCTGGAGGGGTAGACGGCGAGCCGGCCCTGCTTGGTCAGGGCGGTGGCCTGCGCGTTGTACCGGCGCCCGCGCACGACCTGCGCGTACAGCCGGCGCAGCAGCCCCGGGTCCGCCTGTGCCGCCGCCTCGGTGCCGAGGACGCGGTAGGGAGCCGCGTCGGGCAGCAGCGGCGCGGGGTCGGTACGGGGCTGCCAGGCGGGCGGCGGTGTGGGCCGGTACGCGCTCCGCTGCTCCATGACCGTCATGACGGCACCTCCTCGTGGGAGACGGCTTCGGGCACACCACGGATGTGAGGCGCCTCACCTACCGATTGTTCGGTCGTCGGCACATTTTGGCTACAGGCACCGCCAGGCTGTGGACAAACGGTTCTCCACAGCCTGAGATGGACGCAGTACGTCCATGGTAGGGAGGCGGGGGGACATGGCACCTGAACAAATGGTCGAACGCCCGGAGGGCGGGAACACCCTGCCGCCCGCGCGCCCCCTGGACGCCATCGACCAGGACATCCTGCAGATGCTCCAGTCGGACGGCCGCGCCTCGATCCGCTCGGTGGCCGAACGCGTCCACGTCTCCCGTGCCAACGCCTACGCGCGCATCAACCGGCTCATCGAGGACGGCGTGATCCGCGGCTTCGGCGCCCGCGTGGACCACGAACGCGCCGGGCAGGGCACCTCGGCGTACATCACCCTGAAGATCGTCCAGAACTCCTGGCGCACGGTCCGCGAACAGCTGCGCCAGCTCCCCGGCGCCGACCACATCGCCCTGGTGGGCGGCGACTTCGACGTCCTCCTGCTGGTCCACACCCCCGACAACAAGGCGCTGCGCGAGCTGGTCCTGATGCGCCTGCAGGCGATGCCGGAGGTGCTCAGCACGCGCACCCTGCTGGTGTTCGAGGAGGAGGACCTGGACCTGGAGGGCTGAACCACCGCCACCCGGGACTCAGGCCTCCGGGCTGCGCAGCCCCCCGAAGACCAGCCGCACCACGGCGTCGGAGACCTCCCGCTCGCCCATGCCGCGCCCGTCGGGCCGGTACCACTCGACGACCGAGTTGATCATCCCGAAGACGAGCCGCGTCGCGAGCCGCACCTCCACGTCGGCGCGCACGTCCCCCTCGGCCGCCGCCGCCCTGAGCAGCTCGGCGACCCGGTGGTCGAAGTCCCGCCGCCGCTCCAGCGCCCACCGCTCGGTGTCGGTGTTGCCGCGCACCCGCAGCAGCAGCGTCACGTACGGCAGCTCGGCCATCAGCACCTCGACCATGCGCCGTACGACGTACTCCAGGCGCCCGGCGGCGGCCCCCACGCGCGCGTGCTCCTCGTCGAGGATCCCGAAGAGCCCGTCCAGCGCCCGGCTGACGGCGAGGCGCAGCAGCTCCTCCTTGCCGGTGACGTGGTGGTAGATCGACGACTTGGAGATGCCCGCGGCCTTGGAGAGGTGCTCCATGGAGGTGCCGTCGTAGCCGCGCTCGTTGAACACCTGGACGGCGACCTGGAGCAGGGTCGTCGGCGTGTACGTGTCGCGCTTGGCGGTGGTCATGGGGTGCCCTCCCGCTTGTCGGTGGCGTACGCGTGGCGGTAGAGGGCGAGGGACGGCGCGTACCGTCCGCTCGGGTCGCGCTGGTGGAGTTCGTCGAGGATCTCGTGCGCCCAGCTGCGGCCGAGCCTGCGGCTCCACTCGAAGGGCCCGAGCGGGTAGTTGACGCCGAGGCGCATCGCCGTGTCGACGTCCTCCTCGGTGGCGACGCCCTTGGCGACGGCGTCGTGCGCGAGGTCGACGATCCGGGCCACCGTGCGGGCGACGATCATGCCGGGGGCGTCCCCGAGGACGCTGACGTCCTTGCCGAGCGCCTGGAAGAGGCCGACCGCCTCGGTGAGGGTCTGCGGCTGGGTGTCCTGGGAGGCGGACAGCGCCATGCGGGTCGCCCGGCGGTAGTCGAGGGCGAGGTCGAAGTAGACGACGTCCCGGAACTCGACGCTGGTCTGGCCGTCGGCGAGGACCAGCTGGCCGCCGCCGGGCAGCACCAGCCGGGTGCCGTGGTCCTCCTCGTCCTCGCGGACGGGAATGCCCGCCTCGCGGATCAGCGCGAGCAGGTCGGCCGCGGGGCCCAGGTCGCCCTCCGCGACGACGTAGGCGGGCGCCTGGGCCTTCTCCGCGGTGTGCGGTTCGGCACGCTCGGCGTCGTCCCCGTACTCGTACCAGCCCTGTCCGGTCTTGCGGCCGAGCCGGCCCGACTCGACGAGCCGCCGCTGGGCCAGCGAGGGCGTGAACCGCACGTCCTGGAAGAAGGCCTGCCACACGGAGTGCGTGACGGCCTCGTTGACGTCCTGCCCGATGAGGTCGGTCAGCTCGAAGGCGCCCATCCGGAAGCCGCCGCACTCGCGCAGCACCGCGTCGATGGTGGCGGGGTCGGCGGACTGGGCCTCGTACGCCGCGAACGCCTCCGCGTAGAAGGGCCGGGCGAGCCGGTTGACGATGAACCCGGGGGTGTCCGCGCAGGCGACCGGGGTCTTGCCCCAGGCGCGGGCCATCTCGTACGCGCGCGTGGCCGACGTGACGTCGGTGGCGAACCCGGAGACGACCTCCACGAGGGGCAGCAGCGGCGCCGGGTTGAAGAAGTGCAGGCCCACGAAGCGGCCCGGGTTGCGCAGGACTCCGCCGATGGCCGTGACGGAGAGGGAGGAGGTGTTGGTGGCGAGCAGACAGTCCTCGTCGACCACGTCCTCCAGGTCGCGCAGCAACTCCTGTTTCACGTCGAGCCGTTCGAGGACGGCCTCGACGACCAGGGAGCAGTCGGCGAGTTCGGCGAGGCTCCCGGCGGCGTGCAGCCTGCCCCGGGCGGCGTCCCGCTCGGCCGCCGCCATCCGGTCCTTCTCGACGAGCCGGTCGAGCCGCGCGCCGATCGCGGCGGCGGCCTCCTGGGCACGCCCCGGAGCGGTGTCGAACAGCCGTACGTGATGACCGGCGACCAGCGCGACCTGGGCGATGCCCTGGCCCATGGTGCCGGTGCCGACGACGGCCACGGGGCTGCTGAGGTCGAGTGCTGTCATGTGCGCGATCCTCCCGCACGGGGTTGTCCACAGATGCGGCGGACCCCCTTGTCCCGACCGATCGTTCGGTTACTCTAACTCTGTCGTGCCTTTTCTGCCCAGGTCATGTCCCGGTTCATGCGCCAGGTCACGGCCGGGGTCGTGAGCTGAACGCCATGAGCTCAACGAAGTGCTCTTGAGACGAGTGAGACGAGGAGTTGTTCCCCGATGGCCGCCGAACTCACCGCGCACCGGCTGATCGCCCAGCACCGGCCCACCCTCGACCAGGCGCTGGAAGCGATCCGCACCCGCGCGTACTGGTCCCCGCACCCCGAACACCCCAAGGCGTACGGGCAGGACGGCAGCCTGGACCTCGCCGCGGGCAAGGCCGCCTTCGACGCCGTCCTGAACACCCGCCTCGACCTCGGCCAGCCCGGCACCGACGACTGGGTGGGCGGCGAGGTCTCCCCGTACGGCATCCCCCTGGGCGTCACCTACCCGCACGCGGACGTCGACGTGCTGCTGCCCGCCATGAGGGCCGGACAGCGCGCCTGGCGCGACGCGGGCGCGGAGGTGCGCGCGGTGGTCTGCCTGGAGATCCTCAAGCGGATCGGCGGCCGGACGCACGAGTTCGCGCACGCGGTCA
Organism: Streptomyces geranii; assembly: GCF_002954775.1. Lineage (GTDB taxonomy): Bacteria > Actinomycetota > Actinomycetes > Streptomycetales > Streptomycetaceae > Streptomyces > Streptomyces geranii. The sequence continues at coordinate 9,664 of NZ_PJME01000070.1, read as the reverse complement.
TGCACACCAGCGGCCAGGCCTTCATGATGGCGTTCCAGGCGGGCGGCCCGCACGCCCAGGACCGCGGCCTGGAGGCGGTGGCGTACGCGTACGCGGAGCAGGTCCGCACCCCCGGCACCGCGGAGTGGTCCAAGCCCCAGGGCAAGCGCGACCCCCTGGCCCTCACCAAGGAGTTCACGCCCGTCCCGCGCGGGATCGCCCTCCTGATCGGCTGCAACACCTTCCCCACGTGGAACGGCTTCCCGGGCCTGTTCGCGTCCCTGGCCACGGGCAACGCGGTCCTCGTGAAGCCCCACCCGCGCGCGGTGCTGCCGCTCGCGCTGACGGTCGGCATCGCGCGCGAGGTCCTCGCGGAGACCGGCTTCGACCCGAACCTGGTGGCCCTGGCCGCCGAGCGCCCCGGCGAGGGCATCGCGAAGACCCTGGCGACCCGCCCCGAGATCCGGATCATCGACTACACGGGCTCGACGGCGTTCGGCGACTGGCTGGAGGCCAACGCCCGCCAGGCGCAGGTCTACACGGAGAAGGCCGGCGTCAACACGGTGATCGTGGAGTCGACCGACAACTACAAGGGCATGCTGTCGAACCTCGCGTTCGCGCTCTCCCTGTACAGCGGCCAGATGTGCACGACCCCCCAGAACCTCCTGATCCCGCGCGACGGCATCCGTACGGAGGAGGGCCACAAGTCGTACGACGAGGTGGTCACCGGCCTCGCCGCCGCCGTCGGCGGCCTGCTGGGCGACGACGCGCGCGCGAACGGCCTGCTGGGCGCGATCGTCAACCCCGACGTGAAGTCCCGCCTGGAGGCGGCGGCCGGCCTCGGCGAGGTCGCCCTGGCCTCCCGGGAGATCACGAACCCCGAGTTCCCGGACGCGGTGGTCCGCACCCCGGTGATCGTGAAGCTGGACGGCACGCGGAAGTACTGGGACGGGGCCGACTCCGAGGCCGCCTACCTGAGCGAGTGCTTCGGCCCGGTCTCCTTCGCCGTCGCCGTCGACTCGGCGGCCGACGCGGTGGAGCTGCTGCGGCGGACGGTCCGCGAGAAGGGCGCGATGACGGTCGGCGCGTACACGACCGACCCGGAGTTCGAGCGGGCCGTCGAGGAGGCCTGCCTGGAGGAGTGCGCGCAACTGTCGCTGAACCTGACCGGCGGGGTGTACGTCAACCAGACGGCCGCCTTCTCCGACTTTCACGGCTCGGGCGGCAACCCGGCGGCGAACGCGGCCCTGTGCGACGGGGCGTTCGTGGCGAACAGGTTCCGGGTGGTGGAGGTACGCAGGCAGGCCTAGAGAACCGCGTTCCCGGTGACGCTCCAGTGGTACAGCGTCATGCCCACGCTCGTCGCCAGGTTGTAGCTGGAGACCTGGGGGCGCATCGGCAGGGACACCAGCTGGTCGGCACGCGCGCGCAGTTCGGGCGAAAGCCCGCTGCGTTCGGAGCCGAAGGCGAGGACGGCGTCGTCCGGGAGCTTCAGCCCCCGGATGTCGTCGCCCTCCGGGTCGAGCGCGAACACCGGCCCGTACGGAAGCTCGGCCACCTCCAGCCGCTCCACGGCGGTCGCGAAGTGCAGCCCGGCCCCGCCGCGTACGACGGTGGGGTGCCAGGGGTCGAGCGTCCCGGTGGTGACGACCCCGGTCGCGCCGAAGCCGGCCGCCAGCCGGATCACCGCACCGGCGTTGCCGAGGTTGCGCGGGTTGTCGAGCACGACGACGGGCGCGGTCCGGGACGGGCTCGCGAGCGCCTCCAGCTGGGCCGCGCGGGAGGGCCGTGCGGCCAGGGCGGCCACCGCGGTGGGGTGCGGGCGCGGCACGAGGGACGTGTACGCCGCCTCCGGGACCTCGGTCAGCAGGGCGTCCAGGGCCTCCCGTACGTCCGGGGCCAGTTCGTCGGCGAGGGCGAGGGTCGCGCGCCGGTCGGTGGCCACGGCGACCGGGATCCGCGCGCCGAAGCGGACGGCGTGCTTGAGGGCGTGGAAGCCGTCGAGCAGGACGGCGGAGCCCGCGAGCCGATGCCACTCGGCCACCGTGTCGGTCACCGGTCCTGCCGCCGCTTCCGTCATGCCTTGAAGCCTACGTGCGGGGGCTCGGCCGTCTCGCCGTCGGCAGCGGGCCCGTCGGGCGCCCCGGGGGCCGGCTCCTCCGGCGCCTGGCGCCCGCCGCCCCGCAGCCGGGCGAGAAGACGCGCACGCGCGCGTGCCGCCCCGTCGCCGAGGCGGCGCAGGAAGGAGGTCGGCAGGAACACGGCGTCCGCGGCGATCATCGCGAGCGAGAAGAAGGGCAGCCCGAGGACGACCGCGATCACGGCGTGCTCGGTCATCATCACGGCCAGCAGGACGTTCTTGACCCGCCGGTTGAAGAGCGTGAACGGGAAGGCGACCTGCACGATCACCGTCCCGTACGTCACCAGCATGATCATCGTGCCGCTCGAAGACATCAGGTCGGAGAGCCCGGGCCAGGGGGAGAAGTAGTCCAGGTGGAGCGGGTAGTAGACGGCGGTGCCGTCCTGCCAGCGCGAGCCCTGGACCTTGTACCAGCCGGCCGTCGCGTAGATCAGACAGGCCTCGGCCATGATCACGAACAGGGCCGCGTTGTGCACGAGGTTGCCGACGATGTCGAACAGCGTCCGTGCCTGGCCACCGCGCCCCGGGCGCGACACGGCCCACCACACGGCCTGGGCCGGCCACATGCCCCAGAGGATCACCGGGACCAGTGGGTCGCCGTCGAGCCCGCCGACGGCGGTACCGGCGAGGAGGACCGCTCCGAGGACGGCCCAGAGGGCGGGTCCCACGCGGTCGGGGGCGGCCTCGGCGAGCGGCACGCGTGCGCGTGCCGCGACGCGGGCCCGGCGGGCGTCCAGGGACCACACCTGGCCGCAGCGCGTGAACACCAGGTAGATCGACATCAGGTGCAGGACGTTGTCGCCGCCGTCGCCCACGAAGATGCTGCGGTTCTGCAGCGAGAGCACGCCGACCATGAACACCACGGACAGCGTGCGGGTCCGCCAGCCGAGCAGCAGCAGCACACTGGCGAGCACGGCGAGGACGTAGACCAGTTCGAACCAGAGCCGGCTGTCGGACCACATGAGGACCGTGAAGGCGCCGTTGTCCGAGATGAGCTGCTGGGCGAGATCCCAGCTCCAGGGGCCGTCGGGGCCGTACAGCTCCGCCCGGTGCGGGAACTCGCGCAGCAGGAACAGCAGCCAGGTCGCCGAGAAGCCGATACGGACGATCGCGGTCTGGTAGGGCCCCAGGGCGTTCTCGGCGACGCGGCCGATGCCCTGGGACACGGACCGGGAGAGCGAGCGCGGGAGCGACCCGGGCGCCGACAGCTCGGGGCGGCTCACGAGGCGCCCTCCTGGGCCTTCTCGTCGTCGGGGACGGACCACCAGGCCAGTACGCGGTACGTGGGCTTGTCGGGCACCTGCTCCTGGCTCCACTCGGGCGGTCGGACGTTCGTACTGCGGGAGCGGACCTGGACGCGGTCGATCGTGCCGCCGGGACCGGCCGCGTCCAGGCGGTCGAGGCGCAGGACGACGATGCGGCGCAGATACGTCTCGGCGAGGACCCCGCGCAGCCCCGAGGGACGGTTCTGGGCGTCGTGCGAGGAACCGAAGAAGTCCCAGGCCCGGCGCAGCTCGTTCTGCTGGGTGTGGCTCGGCACGGGATTGCCGTGGATGGCCGCGCCGTCCAGCGCGGAGAGGTCGAACCAGCCGGTCGTACGGGCCCCGCCGTCGGCGGTGCGGACATCGGCGCGGACCTCGACGGCGATGTTCTGCTGGAGCGGGTTGGGCGCGAACAGCTTCCAGTTCTGCTCGAACTCCGGGTAGATCCAGTCGTCGACCGTCCGCGCGTGCTCCTTGGTGACCGTGTTCGAGGGCGCGACATGCAGAAAGACCAGCCCGAGATGGACACACGCGGCGACGCCGACGACCGCGACGGCGAGGGCGGCGGCTATCTGGTACGGCAGGGACAGGTCGGCCAGCACCGGGCGGGGGGCACCCTCCGGCTGCGGGACCTCCCCGGGCGGCGGGGGGCCGTCGGGCGGGGGCGGCTGAGGGCCGTCGGCCCCGCCGGGCTCCTCCCGTCCCTGCCGGGCGTTCGAGCCCGCCTCGTACGCGTCCATTCCGCCCCGTCTCCCGATCCCCGGTCCCACCTCGGTCCCATTGCGCACGGGCACGGTACTCAGACCCACCCGTCCCGCGCAGCCCCCCTCCGGGAGTTGTCCACAGGCGTTGACACCCTACGACCACACCCGTTCCCTTCTTCTAGAACCTGTTCTATCTTTGCGCCCCGTCAGGTCACCCGTCCCCGCCCGAGAGGACAGCACCATGGACTTCCGGTTCAGTGAGGAGCAGCAGGCGGCGGTCGAGGCGGCCCAGGCCGTGTTCGGATCGGTCGCGCCGGACTCGGTGACCAGTCCGTCCCTCGTCGCGGGTGCCGTCGCGGAGGACTTCGACCGGGCGCTGTGGGAGCGGCTAGCCGCCGCCGACCTGCTGAGCCTGCTGCTCGACGAGGAGTCGGGCGGCGCCGGTCTCGACGCCATCGCCCTGTCGCTCGTCCTGCGCGAGTCCGCGAAGGTGCTGGCCAGGGTGCCCCTGCTGGAGAGCAGCGCGGCTGCGGCGGCCGTACAGGCCTACGGGAGCGCGGAGCTGCGGGCCGAGGTGCTGTCCCGCGCGGGCACCGGCGACCTCGTGCTCACCGTCGCCGCCCACGGCCGCACCGGCCACGACCCCGCCGAACTCGCCGTGACCGCCGCCCGGGACGGCGACCTCTGGGTCCTCGACGGCGTACAGACGGCCGTGCCCTGGGCGCACAACGCCGACCTCGTCCTCGTACCCGCCCGCACCACCGCCGACCGCACCGTCCTCGCCCTGGTCCCCCGCGTCCACGACGGCCTGACCCTGGCCGAGCAGACCTCCACCGCCGGTGAACGGCTCGGCGAACTGCGCCTGGACTCCGTACGGCTGCCCGCCCGGTACGTCCTCGACGGCGCCTGGCCCTGGCTGCGCGACCTGCTGACCGTCGGCACCTGCGCGCTGGCCCTCGGGCTGGGCACGGCGGTGCTGGGCATGACCAGCGACTACACCGGCAAGCGCGAGCAGTTCGGCCACCCGCTGGCGACGTTCCAGGCCGTCGCCGTCCAGGCCGCCGACCGGTACATCGACCTGCGCGCGATGGAGGTCACGCTGTGGCAGGCGGCCTGGCGGATCAGCACGGGGGCCGGCGGCGCGCTGCCCGTCTCCGGGGACATCGCCGTCGCCAAGACCTGGGCCTCGGAGGGGGTACGGAGGGTCGTGCAGACCGCGCAGCACCTGCACGGCGGTTTCGGCGCCGACACCGACTACCCGCTGCACCGCTACCACGCCTGGGCCAAGTACCTGGAGCTGTCCCTCGGCCCGGCCGCCGCGCACGAGGAGGCCCTGGGCGACCTGCTGGCGGCCCACCAACTGGGCTGATCCGACGCCCGGTTACCAGGTCACCGGTTCACTAGGTCACCGGTTCACCGGGCCGGCGGTTCACCGGTCGTCAGGCGACGAACCCGGCCGCCCCCGCGTCCGTGACGACCGGACGGCCCGCCGCCTCCCACACCTGCATGCCACCGGCCACGTTCACCGCGTCGATGCCCTGCTGGACCAGGTAGTTGGTGACCTGCGCGGAGCGGCCACCGGAGCGGCAGATCACGTTGACCCGGCCGTCCTGCGGTGCCGCCTGCGTCAACTCGCCGTAGCAGGCGACGAATTCGCTCATCGGGATGTGCAACGCCCCCTCGGCGTGCCCCGCCTGCCACTCGTCGTCCTCACGGACGTCCAGCAGGAAGTCGCCGTCCTTGAGGTCCGCGACCTCGACCGTGGGCACACCAGATCCGAAACTCATGCCCCGACGATACCCAGCTCAACGCGCCAGCAACTCGGCGAGTTCCCTCTCCCGCTGCTCGACCTGGGCGAGCAGCTGCTCGGCGATCTCCTCCAGCAGCCGGTCGGGGTCGTCGGGGGCGAGCTTCAGCATCGCGCCGATCGCCCCCTCCTCCAGCTCACTGGCGACCAGCGTGAGCAGCTCCTTGCGCTGGGCGAGCCATTCGAGACGGGCGTACAGCTCCTCGCTGCGGCTCGGCTTCCACTCGGCGGGCGCCGGACCGGCCGCCCACTCCTCGGCCAGCTCCCGCAGCAGCCCCTCGTCGCCCCGCGCGTAGGCGGCGTTGACCCGGGAGATGAACTCGTCGCGCCGGGCCCGCTCGTCCTCGTCCTGCGCGAGGTCCGGGTGGGCCTTGCGGGCCAGCTCGCGGTAGAGCTTGCGGGCCTCGTCGCTCGGGCGGACCCGCTGCGGAGGCCGCACCGGCTGGTCGGTGAGCATCGCCACCGCCTCCGGGAAGAGCCCCTCCGAGTCCATCCAGCCGTGGAACAGCTCCTCGACCCCGGGCATGGGCATGACCCGCGCCCGCGCCTCCCGCGCGGCGAGCAGGTCCTCGGGGTCGCCGGTGCGCGCGGCCTTCGCCTCGGCGATGCTCGCGTCCAGCTCGTCGAGCCGGGTGTACATCGGGCCGAGCTTCTGGTGGTGCAGCCGGGAGAAGTTCTCGACCTCGATACGGAAGGTCTCGACCGCGATCTCGTACTCGATGAGCGCCTGCTCGGCGACCCGCACGGCCCGCTCCAGCCGCTCCTCGGGCCGGGCCTCGGCAGCCACCCCCTCGGCCGGACCGCCGGCCCGGTCCGCCGCGCCGGACGGTACCCGCGCGTCAAGGGGCTCCCGCGGCCCGTCGGCTTCGGGCACGGACGAGGACTGATCGGCTTCCGGGGTCGTCACCCGCCCAGCGTAGGCCACGGCTCGCCCGCGCACCCAGGGCCGCCGAACAGACCCCGCGGCGGCCCCGCACCCCTCATACTCCCGTCCGCGGCAGAGCCGGTGAGCCCGCCCCCGTCAGACGCCCATCTCGGCGTCGATCCGCCCGGCCCGCACCGCCGCCACCAGGTCCGCGTGGTCCGCCTCCGTGCGGTCGGCGTAGGCCACGGCGAACGCCGCCACCGCCTCGTCCAGCTCGTCGCCCTTGCCGCAGTAGCCGGAGATCAGCCGCGGGTCCGCGCTGTGGGCATGGGCCCGCGCCAGCAGGGCGCCCGTCATCCGGCCGTAGTCGTCGATCTGGTCGGCGGAGAGCGCAGCCGGGTCGACGCTGCCCTTGCGGTTGCGGAACTGCCGTACCTGGAAAGGCAGTCCGTCGACCGTCGTCCAGCCCAGCAGGATGTCGCTGACGACCTGCATGCGCTTCTGCCCGAGCACCACCCGGCGCCCCTCGTGCACCGCGCCCGCGGTCTCCACCGGGTCGAACCCGGCGGCGGCCAGCTGCGGCACCAGCACCGAAGGACGCGCCTCCTTCACCTGGAGCACCAGCGACTCACCGCGGTGGTCGAGCAGCAGCACGACGTACGACCGCGCCCCCACGCTCCCCGTGCCGACGATCCGGAACGCCACGTCGTGCACCGAGTGCCGGGCCAGCAGCGGAAGCCGGTCCTCGGACAGGGTGCCCACGTACTCCTCAAGGGAGGCCGCGACCGCCGCGGCCTCCGCGTCCGGCACCTCCCGCAGCACCGGCAAAGCGGCCACGAAACGCCGCCCGCCGTCCTCGGTGACCTCCGTCGACCGCGCCGCGAACCGCCCGCTGGTGTTGCCCCGCGCCTTCTCGGAGACCCGCTCCAGGGTGCCGATCAGATCATGGGCGTCCGTGTGGGAGACGAGTTCCTCGTCCGCGATGGCGTTCCACGCGTCCAGCACCGACAGCCTCGCCAGCAGCCGCATCGTCCTGCGGTACGCGCCGACCGCGCCGTGCGCCGCCTTGCGGCAGGTGTCCTCGTCGGCGCCCGCCTCCCGGCCCGCGAGCACCAGCGAGGCCGCGAGCCGCTTGACGTCCCACTCCCAGGGGCCCTGGACCGTCTCGTCGAAGTCGTTCAGGTCCATCACCAGACCGCCGCGCGCGTCCCCGTACAGCCCGAAGTTGCCCGCGTGGGCGTCCCCGCAGATCTGCGCGCGGATCCGCGTCATCGGCGTGCGGGCCAGGTCGTACGCCATCAACCCTGCCGAACCGCGCAGGAAGGCGAACGGCGTGGCCGCCATCCTGCCCACCCTTATCGGCGTCAGCTCGGGGAGACGGCCCAGGTTGGACTCCCGGACCGCCGCCTCCGCGTCCGGCCGCGAACCGTCCGCACCGGAGTCGAAGGAGGCGTGCGCCGCCCGCGGCACCTGCCGCCGCAGCGCCTTCCCCTCCTCCTTGGGCGAACCGTCCGCCTGCCACCGCGCGAACCCGCGCACCGGGGGAAGCTCCCGCGCCCGGCTCCGCACCGGTTCCGTCACGCCCTCGGTCATCGCGACCGCCTCCCCCGCTTCGTCCACAGATGTCAACATCAACTGGCGACGACCGTACAGCCGCAGCACGATTCAGGTCAGACCCTGTGGATAACTTCGGCCCCCGTGTGGGACGCACCTCATATGAGAGAGACCTCACACCCGCACAGCGCGGAGGGGCAACGAGAAACGGCCCCCATCGTCTTCACGATGAGGGCCGTTCACTTGTGCGCGAGGGGGGAGTTGAACCCCCACGCCCTTTCGGGCACTGGAACCTGAATCCAGCGCGTCTGCCTATTCCGCCACCCGCGCATTGGGTGTGTCCTCGGGTCCCGCTCCCTGCGGTGCTGGGGCCTTCCGACGTCGAGAAGATTAGCACGCTGGAGGTGGTGGGTTCACATCGCTTTCCCTCCGCCCCTGATCACCCCGGCCCCTGATCAACCCGACCGAGCCGGACCGGCCGCCACTACGTATCAACCCGTGCCGGTTCACGTATCAACCTCGTACCGGTCCAGCCCATCTCCTCAGGAGGCGGGCAAGGTGCACAGTCGGGTGCGGGACACTGGTTTGGCGCCGCCTCTACGATCTGGGTACGGGCCCGATGGGGTTCGCAGGAGCGCGGAGGAGCGCGGAGGAGTTCAAAGGGGGGCTTCTCGGGGAACTTCGTCAGGCGTCGACACCCGTCGGCCGGCCCGACAGGGGGAACCAGCCGAATTCCCGGCGCGTGGATACGATCAGTAAGCAGTACCAAGTACGACAGGCGCGGCCCGCACAGCAGTACGCACGGCTCAGACAGAGCAGCAACCAGGAGGAGGTGCCCCATGGGAGTCCTGAAGAAGTTCGAGCAGCGTCTCGAAGGTCTGGTCAACGGCACCTTCGCCAAAGTGTTCAAGTCCGAGGTCCAGCCCGTGGAGATCGCGGGCGCACTGCAGCGCGAGTGCGACAACAACGCGACCATCTGGAACCGCGACCGGACCGTCGTGCCCAACGACTTCATCGTGGAACTGAGCACACCGGACTACGACCGCCTCAGCCCCTACTCCGGGCAGCTCGGCGACGAACTCGCCGGGATGGTGCGGGACTACGCCAAGCAGCAGCGCTACACCTTCATGGGCGACATCAAGGTGCACCTGGAGAAGGCCGACGACCTGGACACCGGTCTGTACCGGGTCCGCAGCCGTACGCTCGCCTCCTCCACCAACCAGCAGGCACCCGGCCGCCCCGGCGCCGCCGCACCCGCCCCGCCGCCCGCGGGCCGGCCCGGCGGCGGCTACGGCTACCCGCCCGCCGCGGCGCCGCCCCCCATGCCCGCCGCACCGCCGCCCGGCGGACGCC
>NZ_PJME01000069.1 GCF_002954775.1 Streptomyces geranii | reverse complement strand
GGCGCGAACACCTCCCCGGCGAACTCCTCCAACCGGCCACGACACGCTGAGAGTTCATCTGCCCTCATCCCTGCAGAGAAGCACCAGCCTGCCGCCGCGACAAGAGACCTAACAAAGCCCTACTAGGCCCTGTCGTCAAATTCCCGCCTGCCCCGCGGCGCCCGGCACGCCGAGAGCACGCACCGGACGCCGCGGAGCCGCCCTACGGGCGACGACGGGAATTTGACGACAGGACCTAGACGTCGGGGTCGATGTCCCCGTCGACGTACACCCAGGCCCCGTCGACCCGCTCGAACCGGCTCAGCTCACTCAGCGCGCCGCCCCGGTAGGAGGCCCGGAAGGTCACGGTGCCGGTGCTGTGGAACGCCGTACCGCCGTCCGTCGCGAGGATCTCCAGGCCCGTCCACCGCAGCCCCGGGTCGAACGCGACCTCGGCGGGGCGGGTGCGCGGGTGCCAGGTGCGCAGCAGGTAGGGCTCGTCCCGGCGCACGAAGGCGCTGTAGCGCGAACGCATCAGGGCCTCGGCGGTCGGCGCCGCGCCCTCGCCCCGGTGGAAACGGCCGCAGCAGTCGTCGTACGCGCCCGGGAGACCGCACGGACACGGGGAGCTGTGAGCGGGGGCGGAGGCGTGCTGGCGTCGGGGCCGCACGGGGCGTCGGGACATGGCCATCATTCTCCCGCACCATTCGCACCGCACCCCACCGCATCCCACCGCACCGCCCGACCCTCCGGTCGCCGCCCGGACGCGCGGGCCTACGCGGTGGTGGACGGCGGATAGGAGGGCCGTGCGGGCATCCGGGGCCCGGCCGCCGCCACCGAGGGCAGCGCGGGCAGCGCCCCCCGGAACAGCCACGCGGCGAACAGCTCGTCCAGCGGCTCGGAGGCGAAGCGAGCCACATACGCCGTGAACGTGGCCGTGCTGACCGACCCGCCCCGGTGCAGCCCCGCCCAGCCGCGCAGCATCCTGAAGAACGCCTCGTCGCCCAGCGCGCAGCGCACCGCGTGCACGGTCAGTCCGCCCCGCTGGTACAGCCGGTCGTCGAACATCAACTTCCGGCCGGGATCGGCCAGTCGGAGATCCTGTGGCCGTCCGGACAGCAACCGGTGCGCCACGGCGGCGTGTTGCTGTGCGCTGCGTCCGCCCGAGCGCTCGGACCACAGCCACTCCGCGTACTTGGCGAACCCCTCGTTCAGCCAGATGTGCCGCCAGTCCGCGATGGACACGCTGTTGCCGAACCACTGGTGGGCCAGTTCGTGCGCGACGAGCCGTTCCGAACTCCGGGCGCCGTCCACGTGGTTGGCGCCGAACAGTGACAACCCCTGTGCCTCGACGGGGACGTCGAGTTCCTCCTCGGTCACCACGACCGCGTACTCGCCGAAGGGGTACGGCCCGAACAGCTCCTGGAACAGTTCCATCATGGCGGGCTGGCGGGCGAAGTCCCGGGAGAACTCGGGCAGCAACTCGGCCGGAATGTGCCCGTGTTGGGGCACCCCGCCGAGCCCCGGATCGCCGAGGAGCACGGTCTGGTACTTGCCGATCGACAGCCCGACCAGATAGCTCGACGTCGGCGCCGACTGCTCGTACACCCAGGTGGTCGTGGACGCCTTCGTGGTCCGCGTGAGCAGCCGGCCGCCGGCCACCACCGAGTACGCCGAGGGCGTGGTGATCGAGATCTGGTAGGACGCCTTGTCGGCGGGCCGGTCGTTGCACGGGTACCAGGAGGGCGCCCCGATCGGCTGGCTCGCGACCAGCGCCCCGTCCTCCAGTTCCTCCCAGCCGAGCCCGCCCCAGGGGCTGCTGACCGGCTTGGGGTTGCCCGCCCAGTGCACCTCGACGGTGAACGCGGCCCCGGTCCGCAGCGGCTTCGCGGGGCGGATACGGAGCCTGCCGCCCCGGTGCGTGTAGTGCGCCGCCTTGCCGTCCACCCGGACCCGGCCGATCTTGAAGTCGCCCAGGTTCAGCTGGAATTCGACGAGCGGGGACCGGCCCGCTATCGCGTTGATCCGGGCCGTGCCCGCCAGCCGGTTCGGTCCCGGGCGGTAGTCCAGCGCGAGCTCGTACCGGTGCACCCGGTAACGGGCGTCACCGTTTGCCGGAAAGTACGGGTCCGAACCCACTGTCTGCTGAACGCTCACTGCTGAGTCTGCTCCCTGCGCTGTGCTCGTACGTGGTGCCGGAGATGCACCCTCCCCCGCCCCGGTACCCGAACGAGCCGCGCCCACCGCCTTCAGGAACGCCATGACTCGATCGGGTTGCCCAGCCAGCGGGTGTCGTCGGGAACGGACTCCGCCGCCATGACCAGCGACGCGGGACCCAGAGTGGACCGGGCCCCGACCGTGGAACCGGGCAGGACGATCCCGCCAGGACCCAGCGTCGCGCCCTCACGGAGGACCACAGTATCCGTCCGCAAGATCCGGTCGTGGAAGAGGTGTGTCTGGAGCACGCAGCCACGGTTCACGGTGGCCGCGTCCCCGATGGTCACCAGGTCGGTCTCGGGCAGCCAGTAGCTCTCCACCCAGACCCCCTTCCCGATGTGCGCGCCGAGCCCGCGCAGCCACGCCGACATCACCGGCGTACCCGGCACGGAACCCGCGAGCCACGGCACGGCGACGACCTCGACGAAGGTGTCCGCCAGCTCGTTGCGCCACACGAAGCCGCTCCACAGCGGGTGCTCACCGGCGCGGTGGCGCCCCACGAGCACCCACTTCGCGACGATGGACAGGGCGCAGCCGAGCGCGCCGACGCCGAGCAGGACCACTCCGCCCAGCAGCCAGAACCAGCCACCGAGCACACTGAACACGGCGACCGTCAGCACGGCAAGACCCGCCGAGCAGAACACCGGCACGATCCGGAACAGCTCCACCAGCGCCCGCGCCCACAGCAGATGCGCGGGCGGGTCGTACGTACGGCTCTGGTCGCCGCCGGAGGTGGACCGGGGCAGCTTCACCGGGGGCAGCCCCAGGTACGAGCTGCCCTTCTTCGCCTTCTTCGGCGTTGCCGACAGCACCCCGACCAGCCCGCCGTCGGGCACCGAGCGGCCCGGCGCGGTCATCCCGGAGTTGCCCAGGAAGGCCCGCCGCCCGATCTCGGCCCGCCCGATCCGCAGCCAGCCACCGCCCAGCTCGTACGGCGCGGTCAGCGTGTCGTCGGCCAGAAACGCACCCTCGCCGACGGTCGTCAGGCTCGGCAGCGCCAGCACGGTCGACACCTCGGCACCGCGCCCGATGCGCATCCCGAGCAGCCGCAGCCACACCGGCGTGATCAGCCCGGCGTACAGCGGGAAGAGGGTCTCGCGGGAGCGGTCCATGAGCTGGGTGACCGTCCAGGCCTGCCAGCCGATCCGGCTGTGCGTGGGATGCGTACCCTCGCGCAGGCCCAGGCTCAGCAGCCGTACGGAGATCAGCAGCACCAGCGCGTACGCGAGACCGAAGGCCAGCGTGGCCGGTACGAGAGCGAGCGCGACGCCCCGCAGAGCGGCGCCGAGCCCGGCGCTCGGGTCGACGAACAGGCTGGTGACCAGCAGCGCGACCACACCGGCCGCGACCGGCAGGGCGCTCAGCGCGAAACCGGTGATGCCGTACATGGCCCGCCAGGCACGCCCGCGCTGCGGACGCTCCTTCGGCCAGTTCCGCTTGGCCTTGCCCAGCTTGACGGCCGGAGCCCCGGCCCAGCGCTGCCCGGTCGGCACGGTCCCGACGACCGCCGAACCCGGTGCCACCTCGGCCCGCTTGCCGACCCGGGCCCCCGGGAAGAGCAGACTGCGCGTGCCGACCACGGCACCGGCGCCCACCTTGACGGTGCCGATCTCCAGCCGGTCCCCGTCCAGCCAGTGGCCGGAAAGATCCACCTCGGACTCGACGGCCGCGCCACGCCCCAGCTTGAGCATGCCGGTGACCGGCGGCAGCGAGTGCAGATCGACGTCCGCCCCGACCTTGCCGCCCAGCGCACGCGCGTACCGCTCCAGCCAGGCCCCGGTCAGCGAGGTCGCGCCGCTGAACTCGGCGAGCCGCTCGGCCGTCCAGAGCCGCAGGTGCACGCTGCCACCGCGCGGGTAGCGCCCCGGCTTCACGCCGCGCAGCAGCAGGCGCGCGCCACCGGCCGCGAGCGCGAGCCGCCCGGGCGGGGAGAAGAACACGGCCGCCCCGGCCGCGACCGCCCACCACGACGTGCTCGGCGCCCACGGATACGCACCGAACCAGTGCAGTACGTTCCCGGCGGCGGCCAGCGCGACCGCCCACCGCAGGCCGAGCAGCGTGAAGAGCGGGACCAGGAGGACGAGCTGGAGCGCCTTGGCGCGCAGCGGTACCGGGGCGATGATCCGACCGCTGGTGTCGTCCTGCGCGGACTCCTCCAGGTGGCGGGCGAGCGCGCGCAGCACGGGCTGCTGGTAGATGTCGAGGACGGCCGCGCTCGGGTAGCGGGTGCGCAGCCGGGTGGTCAGCTGGGCGGCGGCGAGGCTGCTGCCGCCGATCGAGAAGAAGTCGTCGGCCGCGCTGCCCACGGGGATGCCGAGGACCTCGCTCCACTGCTCGGCGAGCCACGCCTCCGTGCCGTACAGCTGGGCGGCGGGACCGGTCTCCATGCCCTCCAGCGGCCAGGGCAGGGCGTTGCGGTCGACCTTGCCGGACGTACGGGTCGGCAGGTCGTCGACCGGCGCGAGCAGCGGCACCAGGGCGGCGGGCAGCTCGGCGCGCAGCCGCTCCACGGCGGCGGCCTGGTCCCAGCCGTCCTGCGTCACGACATAGCCGACGAGCAGCTGGTTGCCGCTGCGCGCGGTCCGTACGGCGGCTGCGGCACCGGCGACCCCGGGCAGCGCCTGGAGGGCCGAGTCGACCTCGCCCAGCTCGATCCGGCGGCCACCGAGCTTGATCTGCTCGTCGGCGCGGCCGAGGAAGATCAGCCCCTCGGGCTCGGCCTTGACGAGGTCACCGCTGCGGTAGGCCCGCTCCCAGCCGAGGGATTCGAGCGGTGCGTATTTCTCGGCGTCCTTCTCCGCGTCGAGGTAGCGGGCAAGCCCGACTCCACCGATCACCAGCTGACCGCTGGCCCCCATGGCGACGGGCTCCCCGGCCTCGTCGACGACGGCGAGTTCCCAGCCGTTGAGGGGCAGCCCGATGCGGATCGGCTCGTCGCCGGTCATCAGGGAGGCACAGGCGACGACGGTGGCCTCGGTGGGCCCGTAGGTGTTCCACACCTCGCGGCCCTCGGTGACCAGCCGCTGCACCAGCTCGGGCGGGCAGGCCTCGCCGCCGAAGATCAGCAGGCGTACGTCGTTGAGGGTCTCGGGCTCCCACAGCGCGGCCAGCGTGGGCACGGTCGAGACGACCGAGATCTCCTGCTCGACCAGCCAGGGACCCAGGTCGGCGCCGCTGCGGACCTGGGAGCGCGGTACGGGCACCAGGCAGGCGCCGTAGCGCCAGGCCAGCCACATCTCCTCGCAGGAGGCGTCGAAGGCCACGGAGAGGCCCGCCATGACCCGGTCGCCGGGTCCCACGGGGTCGTCGGTGAGGAAGAGGGCGGCCTCGGCGTCCACGAAGGCGGCGGCGCTGCGGTGGCTGACGGCGACGCCCTTGGGCTTGCCGGTGGAGCCGGAGGTGAAGATGATCCAGGCGTCGTGCTCGGTGCCGGGACGGCGTGCGGGCAGCTCGCTGCGCCCGCCGGGCACGGTGATCTCGCACCCGGCCCCGACGACGGCCCGCACCTCGGCCTCGCCGAACACCAGCTCGGCCCGCTCGTCCGGGTCCTCGGCGTCCACGGGAACATAGGCGGCGCCGGCGGCCAGTACGGCCAGGATGGCGACGTACAGCTCATTGGTCCCGGACGGCACCCGGACCCCGACGCGGTCCCCGAGCCCGACACCGGCGGCGCTCAGCCGACGTCGTACGCTCTCCACCTCGACGGCGAGCGCGCGGTAGGTGAGAGAGGTCGTGCCGTCGTCGAGGGCGGGTTCGTTCGGGTACGAACGTACGGTGGCGTCGAAGACGTCGACGAGCGTGCGGGGCGAGGCGGCGGGCCCCGCGGAGAAACGTGCCGTGTCGCCGAACCGCTCGCGGATCTCTTCTTCGAGCAGACCGAGAGCACTGCTCTCGTGAATGGCTGCCATCAGTCCTCGCGTCTCGTTCCCGGAGACATTCCGGGGCGCTGGCGGGGGCCCGCAGGTCTGCCTGGGGTTGTCCTGCTCCAGCTCCGTTCCGTAACAAGCCGGAAATTTTAGTACGAGGCTAGGCTCGCGCCAGTCGGTCTGCCACGCGGGGCCGCTGTACAGGGGCTTTTCCGGGCGTGTCGGATCCGGGGCCGACGCCCCTGACCTGGTGATCTTCGTCGGCCACCAGGAAGGACGAGATTTCGCCCACACACAGCGAAAAGCCGCCCACGCAGAGCGAAAAACGCCTGATGGGTCAGTGGCTCGGGACCGGCGGCGGGGTCAGCGGGCGGTCCACTTCTGGTTGGGCTGGCCGTTGCACGTCCACAGCTGGAGCCGGGTGCCGTTGGCGGTCTTCTGGTCCTTCACGTCGACGCACTTGTTCGCCTGCGGATTCACCAGGTCGTTCGGCTGGGCGAGGATGAACTTCTGGGCCGGGTTGCCGCTGCACTTGGCCAGCTGGATGACCGCGCCGTCGGCCGTGGAGCCCCAGGCGACGTCCATGCACAGGCCGAAGGCGCGCACGGTGCCGTCGGAGTGGAATATCCACTTCTGTTGCGCCTTGCCGTTGCACGTCCAGATCTCCAGCGCGGCGCCGTCCTTGCCCTTGTCGCCGACGACGTCGATGCACTTGTTGGACGCGTGGCTGAAGATGATCGCGCCCGGGACGACGGTCGGGGTCGGCTTCGCGGCCGTGCCGCCGCTGTCGGTCGAAGTGCCGCCGCTGGTCGTGCCCTTGGTGCCGGACGTGGTGCTGCTCTTCGAACCGGAGGAGGTGGAACCCTTGGACGAACCCGAGCCTGATCCCGAGCCGCTGCCGGAGCCCGTGCTCTGCCCCTTGCTCCCGGTGCCGGCACCGCTCCCGCCCGCACCGGCGACCGGGGCCGCGCCGCCCGCCGCGCCCTTGGCACCGGACTTGGCGGGGCTCTGCGAGGCCTTCGACGGCGACGCCTTTCCGGTGCCCGGCTTCGGCTCGGCCGACTCGAAGGCGCCTGGGGCCGCGCCGTCCAGCGAGTCGCCCAGCACGGTGTCCGCGGTGCTGCCGTTCGCCGAACGGACCGTGGTGGAGTCGTTGTTGCGGGTGCTGACCAGGAACGGCACGGACACGAGGAGGGCGCCCGCGATGGCCGCGGCGGCCAGGATCGCCTTGGACGGGCGGCCGGGGTGGCCGTCCCGGGCGGTGGCGGCGGTGCCACCGTCGGAGTCGTCGCCCGCGGTGACGACATCGGGGTCGGCGGCGGCGCTGGCCGCGTCGGCACCGGCGGGGGGCTCGCCTTCGGCTGAGGCTGAGGCCGCGCCTTCGGCTGTGGAGGCGGCTCCGGCAGCGGAAGTGGCGGCGGTGGCGGCGGCGGCGGTGGCGGCCGACTGGGCCTCGGACTCCGGCTGGGCCTCGGGGTCGGGCTGGGCCTCCGGGTCGGGCTGGGTCTCCGGGTCCGGTTCGTGATCCGGGGCGGGGGCCGACGCGGGCTCGGCTGCCGCTCCCGGTGTGAGCAGTGCTCTCGATGCGGGCTCGGCCACGGACGGGGCAACGGCACTGAGGGAGGGGACGGTTGCCGTCGGGTCAGGAGCCGGGGCCGCAGCCGGAGTCGGATCCGGTGCCGGACTCGGAGCCGGGGCGGTGGCCTCGGGGCCCGGTTCGCCGGTCGCCGTGGGCTGCTGCTGGGCGGCGTTCTGTGAGGTGGTCATGACGTCCTCCTGGCGGAGCGGCGGTGGGGGGCAGTGCCCACGGGAGTACTGGGGTATGAGGGAGCGGGTAGCACCCGGGTAGGGGTGCGCCGGGACACCGGGCGCCGGGGCGCCGGGTACGGGCGTTGCTGCGGAGCCGTACACGCCAGGGCCATGCCTCAGCCCGCCGGCTTGTACTGAAGGGACGCGGGATTCCCCACGCTGTCGAACGTGATGCGGATCGGTGCGCCGGGGACGGAACCGAACCGGCGTTCGGCGACACCCGGGCCGGTGATCACGATATCCCGGCCGACGGCCTGCGCCACCAGCGCGGCCACCGTAGCGACGTAATCCTCCGAGTCGGGCTGTTTCAGGAGGAGTTGGAGCTGTTGTCCGAGGTTGAGCGAGACGGTGAGCTGACCGCCGAGCAGCGCGGCCTCCGCCGCCATGCCCGTCGTCACCTCGATGCCCAGCGAGCCGACCTCGTCCAGCGAGAGGGTGTGCTCGCCGCCCGGCAGCCGGGCACCCGGCGGAGCACCGGCCGAGTCCGGCGCCATCAGCCGTTCGCGCATCCACTTGTGCAGGGCGTCGGCGCTGTTGACGGCGGTCAGCGGGTCCGGCGTGCTCTCCGAGGTGACCCCCGTCGGCAGCGAGTTGAGGAGCGCGGCGGTGAAGGTGCCGTCCTGGGGCACGCGGTCCGGGACGCTGGTGGAGCGCGGGGACGCGTCGCTGGCGTCGTAGTGCGTGTCGCCGTTGTAGTGGACCTCGACGACCCGGGTCGCGTTGCGCGGGCCGACGGTGCCCGTCACCCAGCGTCCCGGGCGCTTCGCCACCTCCCGGGCCACGTCGACCGCGACGCCGAGCGCGTGGGCGATCAGGGGCAGGAACACCTCGCCGCCCAGGGCGATCCATCTGCGCTCCCAGTTCACCACCGCGTCCAGCACCTCGGCGAGTTCCTCGCTGGTGAGCTGGACGGTGCTGTCCGCGTAGGCGGCGGCCAGCAGGGCGCGCTGCTGGTCGTCGGTCAACTCCGCGAGGGCGGGCAGCCGTTCGTGGTCGCGGAGGTAGTCGAGCATGGCGGCGGGCGAGGCGGTGTCGACGTCGGCCGACTGGGCAGGCAGCCCGCCGCCCGACGTGTGCTCCTCCTCCAGCGCGGCCCGGTAGAGGTCGCGGAGTTCCTGGTCGGTGAAGGTCTGCGGGACCGTCACCTCGCTGATGCCGTACACCCGCAGCAGGTCTTCGAGTTCCCGCCGGGACATCGGCTCCAGCGTGTCGCCGAACTCCTTGATACGGCTCCTGCGGAACTGCCCGATCACGTCATAGGCCAGTGTCCCGGCCTTGGTGCTCTGATCGAGGTGGTCCGACACGAGCTCCCGCAACTGCGCGACGGCCGCCTCCGCCACCGGTTTGCTCTGCCCGGCGGCGACGGCCGCCAGCTCCTGCCGAACGGTCACGGGCGAACCGAGCCACTGACGCACGTCGGGGTCCGGCGACTTGAGACTGTCGAGCCGGCTGCGGATGTGCAGCGGATCGGCGGCGAGCACGGAGTACAGCACGCACTCCCCGTTCTTCCGCGACCGCACCAACTTGCCGCTCGCGGGCCGGAGTTGAACGGCATCCTTGGCCTTGGGCTGCGGAACTCCGGGGAAGGCGTTCTTGCTTGAGGTGGGCAGGGGCTTGGGCGGGGTCGCGGTCTCGTCGTCCGAGGTGGCTAGTGGCGGGGGCAGGAAGATGCCTCCCAGGCCGGTCGTCGTGCTTCCGCCGCCACCCGGAGGCGGCGGGGGCAGCGGGGTGGTCGTCTCGTCGTCGGTCGTGGTCGACGGCGGAAGCGGCGGGATGCCTCCCTGGTCGGACGGGGGTGGCGGCGGGGGTACGGGGGTCGTCGCCTCGTCCGTCTCATCGGTCTCGTTCGTCTCGTCCGTCGTCGGTGTCGCGGTGTTCGGGGTCGGGCGGACGCCACGGGACAGGGCGGTCTGGGGCGTGGGGTTCGGCCAGCGGGGTGCGGTGGTGGACAGCGAGCCCGTCGGCACGTCGACGACCGACTCCGCGCGGGCGACGGCCAGTCGGGCGGCGAGGCCGGAGAGGGCCTGCTCGGCGGTCGACTGGGCGGCGGCCTGCGCCTTCTGGTGGTTGTTGGCCGCCGTGATCCCGGTCGCGAGGTCCGTGGCCCGCTTACGGGCCTCCTCGTGCGTCGCCACGGCGACACCGTGGCGTTCGACGGCCCCGGTCAGCGCGGCGCGCGGCTCCTCGGCGGCACGCCGGGCCCCCTCCTCGGCGGCGCGCAGCCCCGGCAGGACCCGCTGCTCCACCTCCTCGACGGCCTCCCGCGCAGTCCGCAACTCGGTGTTGATCCCGTCCAGGGCCGTCCGGTGCTCGTCCGCCGCCTCCAGCAGCCTGTCGAGCTCCTCCCGCAACTCGCGGGCCCGGGTCTCGTCCTGACGCTCCGCGCCACCCTCGGTGGGCGCCGGGTGGTTGCGGTTGACGGTGGCGACGACCGCGTCCGCCTCCCGCACCCGGCGCCGGGCGGTGTCGATGGGCGTGTCGAGCGCGTCCATCCGTGCCGACGCCGCTGCGGCGAGCGGGGCCAGCCGGTCGGCCTCCTCCTGCCACCGCTCGCTCTCCCGCTCAGCCTCCTCCCGAGCCTGCCGGGCCAAGGTGACGGCCCCGTCGGCGGTCTCCACCGCAGTGCGCGCCAACTCCACCGCGTCGGCGGCGAGTTCGGCCTGCATCTCGGCGTCGGCCAGTACGGGACCGTGCGCGGCCTGGGCCGCACGGAGGGTGAACTCCTCCTCGCGGGCGCCCTGTTCGGCCTCCGCGGCGTCGGTCAGCGCAGTCACCCGACCGCCGAACGCCGCCCAGGCCGTCGTACCGGCATCGTCCAGCCCCGAAAGGGCACCGTCGGGGCCGAAGTTCCAGAAGGTGAGGGTGCTGTCGTCGGCGCGCACGACGAGTTCGACGGGCTTGCCGGCGCTCGCGGCGGCACGGGACGCGGCGAACAGGGCCCGCCCGAGCCGCTGTTGCCCGGTCTCGGTCCCGGTGTCGCCGATGGCGAGCCACAGTTGGGCGGCCGGGTCGCCGGCGTCGATCTGATCGGCCAGCAGTCCGGGCAGGGTCCGCAACGGATGCCGGGCCCAGTCGCGCAGCTCGGGCGCCGCGACAACCGGGGCCGTCTCGGTCGCCGCGTCCACGCCGGTGCCGGTGCCGGTATCCGTACCGTCACCCGTACCCGTATCGCCGTTTCCGCCCTCGCGCAGCGCCTCCGCGTCCGCCCCCGCCCGCACCATCGACGGCAGGTCGTACACCCGCGCCTGGGTACGCGGCGGAGTGATCCCGTACCCGAGCGCGTCCCGCTCGCCGATGCGCACGGTGGCCGTGCCGGTGACGTGCCGGGTGCCGCGCGGGCCCTGGACGGTGAGGTGTGTGTCGACCAGTGCCTCGTACGTCCGGGTGCCGCGCGCGCCGTCGGACGGGGCGCTCGTGCTGCCGGTCTTGAGCCACTCCCTGCTGCCGCCGCTGTCGGCCGCCGTACTGCCCGTCACCTGCGGCTGGCGGACCAGGACCGGGACGGTGGTGCCGACGAGGGAGCGGTCGGGGTTGTCGGTGCTGTAGGCGCCCTGGAAGCTGATGCCGCCGGTGGTGCCGCCGCTCCGGGACGAGCCGCTGCTGACCGAAGTGACGTGCAGCCGGTCGAGCGTGACGTCCGCCGCCTGGGTGACCCGGCGCGGGTTGTGCAGGGTGACGGACAGGGCGGGCGGGGTGTCGGGCGCCGACTCGAAGGGGTACGCGCCCGGCATGGAGTCGGTCAGGCCGCCGGTGGTGCGGGGGTGGTCGAGGGCGATGTCGCCGGCCTGGATGAGTTCGCCGAGCCGGACGGCGGTGCTCTCGGCGGACGTCGACGTCTCCAGGGACCGCCAGCCCCGGTTCTGCCCCGGGGCGACCGTGTTCAGGGCGGTGGTCAGCTGCGGCCAGGCGTTGAACTCGAACACCGGCGCCGGACCCATCGGGACGAAGCGGGCACCCTCCATGACGGGTGCCGTCTCCTCGACCGCCGGGGGCAGCGGCGGGTCCACCTCCTCGGCGGAGGCCGCCTCGCTGCCGGTGAAGCGCAGGGTGACCGAGGTCGGCACGGTCGCCGTGCGGTAGGGACGGGCGCTCAGCGTGCGGCTGATCCAGTTCGCGGCCTCGGCTGCGGTGGCCGCGTCCGTGTCGTCCTGCCAGGCGAGGAGCCCGCCCTGGAGGGCGCCGCCGACCAGGTTCGGCGGCCAGTCCGCGACCAGTTCGGACCGTACGGAGGCCGTGTAGTCGTAGTCGAGGTCGAAGTCGGCTGCGCTGTCCGTGCGCAGCCAGAACCGGTCCTCAGCCGTGGAGACGGCCTTCGTGCCACGGCTCTGCGTGCTGCTGACGCTCAGCGTCGGACCGCCCCGGTCGGTACGCGTGTCCTGCTCCGGGCGCGGATAGCGGGTGGTCGGGTTGACGGTCAGGCCGTGCTGTCGGCTGGTGGTCGTGCCGGTGGTGATCCCGGCCGGGGTGTGCGCGTGGTACTGCTCAAGTCCCGTACCGGGCCCGGCGTTTCGGCCGCGCACCCCGCGCAGCTCGTTGGCGTCGGCGCGCGGCCCGGCGGTCAGGGTGACCTCGACCAGCCGGGCGCCGCCGAGCGCGAGATGACGGAAGTGGAAGCGCTGGATGCCGCGCGGGCCGCGTCCCGGCAGGGCGAGCAGCCCGGCCGTGGAGGTGTAGTCGGCGATCCGGGCGGCCACCCCGGGCAGATACGCGGAGTGCCCGGGCTGGGTGACCCCGGGCGCCTCCGCCTCGACCAGCGCGGTCAGTTCGGCCCGCAGCCGGTCCCGCCGCTCGGCGGGCGTGGGCTGTGCGGAGGGCGGTGCGTCGGACGAAGTGTCCGTGGCGTCCAGGGTGTCAGGGGTGTCCGGCGGCGGATCGGCAAACTGCGTGACGGACAGCACGGCCGCGAGGCCCGGCTCCGAGGTACGGGTGAAACGCTGGGGCAGCGGCAGCTCGTCCGGCGCGGCGGGCGGCGGGGTGAGCCCCTCGACACCGGTGAACCACTCCTCGTGGCGGCCGAGTTGACCGTCCGTCATCAGGAACTGCACGGCCTGCGGCAGCTCCACGGCGACGGTGACGGCGGGCGCGCTGCCCACTCCGACCGTGTTGCCGACGACGTTGCGCGTGCCGCGCCGGACGGTGATCAGGATCGTCGCGTCGGCCCCGATCCGGTGCTCCGTACCGCTCTCGGTGGACGTCCGGTTGACGGTCGTGCTGGAGGCGACCGTGCCCGAGTCCTCCGTCTTGCGGGTGTACGTGTACTTCGCCGAAGGCCCGAAGGACGCGGGCGGCTTCGGCGCCGGGGCCGGGGCGGGGGTCGGCACGGTGGCCGTCGTACCCGGGTTCGGGTTCGGGGCGGGATTGACGGCCGGGGTCGTCGGAGTCCTGGTCCCGGTGAGGGCCACGCCGGTCTGGTGGGCGCCGCTGACCGTCTTCTGCTGGTTGGCGGAGTCGGTGGCGGCGATGCCGCTCTCCAGGTACTGCTTGGCGCTGCCCAGATGCCGGGGGTTGCGCAGGACGCCCCGGATCTCCAGCGAGTACTCCTGGTCGGCACCGAGCCCGGGCAGGCTGATGCCCTCGACGACGTAGCCGCCCTTGAAGATCTGGTGCGCGCGGGCGACGAGACTGCCCGGCGCCACCGCGGCCTGCTGCACCTCGGCGGCGACCGTGGTCGGATCGGTGGCGCTCTGCCCCGCCACACTCGACGTGACCGCCTGGGCCGCGTCCACCAGCACCTGGTGGCTCCTCGCGGCGATCGCGGTGGCCAGGGCCCCGAGCCGGCCGGCCTCCGGATGCCCCGGGTGGGTGCCCTCGGCGATCTGCCGCAGCGCCTCCTGGAGGGCCGCCGAACCGCGGAACACGTCCACGACCGCGTCGTCCGGCAGCTTGGTGACCCCGTCCACCGGGTGGCCCTCGGCGTCGGTCATGGCCAGCCGCTCGTGATCGACGGGCTCCGGCAGCCGGGCGGCGGGAGTCGCGGCGGGCGGCGCGGGCTCGTCGGCCGGTGCCAGGGTGCGGTGGTGCGGTACCGCGAGCGTGATGGTGCCGGCCACCGTCCGGGGCGGCGGTCCGGGCGGCGCCGGGTCCTCGCCGGGCGGCGTGAACGTGGTGGGGGGCGCGATCGACGCGGCGAACCGGACGGCGGGCTCGGCGCCCGGACCGTCGTACAGATCGAGCGCGAACCGCGCCGGCACGGTGAAGACCTCGCTGTTCTGCCCGGAACTGATGGTCAGCTGATCGTGCGAGAGACCGGCACCGACGGTCGTCGCATGGCCGGTCTGGCCGGTGTACGAGTAGTCGACGGCACCGCCGAGGGTGCCCTTGCCGTTCTTGTAGGGGCCCACGGGCCCGGAGGGGCCGCCGCCGAACCCCAGCGACCAGCCGTAGCCGGACGCCTTCTGCTCGGTGCCGCCCGCGCTGAAGGAGGCCAGGGAGACGTGCTGGATGTCGGGGCGGGTGAGGGTGTGCTCGCTGGGACCGCCGTCCGTGTCGCGGACGGCGGTCAGGTTCAGCCTGATGCGATGGGTGCCGGTCGCGGTGGGCCGTTCCAGCCACAGCGGGTGGCCGCCGTCGACCATGGCGTCCGCCGCCGCCCGCAGCCCGATCGCGGACCTGGCCTGCTCGAAACGCCGCAGATTGTTCAACTGGGCCTGCACCAGCGCCTCGTCGGGCAGCACCCGGTTGCGGACCGGGGTGTTGGTCTCCGGCGGCAGGAAGCCGTTGCGGCGCAGCCATGTCTCGGCTTCCGCGAACATGGCGTCCGGGCCGTCCACGGCCAGCGGGGTCGCGGTGATGCCGAGGCTCTGGAGGTTCTCCAGCTCGGCGGGCAGCGCGCGTACCTCCTCGCCCTCGGGCCGGTGCCCCTGGGCGGTCTCGCTGGTCAGCAGCCGCAGATGCATGCCCTTGTGCCAGCTGGGCAGCTCCTCGGTCCGCGTACTGCCGCCGGGCCGGACCAGGGTGACCGTGTGCTGGACGTCGGCGGGGGCCAGGAGATGGCTCCGGTTGGTGCGCAGGGCGTGCATGAGGGTGGCGCTGCCGCCGCTGCCCAGGCTGTCGCTGGTCTGCCAGCGAGCGCCGGCCTTGCCGGTGAGACTCCCGGCGACCTTGTCCGAGGCCTTCGGGTGGTTCTTGGCGTGGTCCCCGGTGAAGGAGGGGCCGGTACCGAAGTCGACTCCGACCGCGTTGGTGATCTTGGCCTGGCCGTCCGTCTTCACCGTCTGGATCAGATGGCTCTCCAGGTTGACCTTCGTGTCCTGGGTCCTGTGCGTGGGCGCCCCCGGCGTGACCACCGTGGACACCTTGAACATGCCAATCGCCCGGCCCCGCGAGTCCAGCAGCACCGGCGAGAAGATGCCCCCCGAACGCTGCATGGGCAGCGTCCCGCGCAGTACCGACTCGGACAGGAACGCCTCCAACTCCTGGGCGGAGGAGTCGCTCAGCCCGGTCAGCTCGCCGTGGAAGAGGCTCAGCACCGACTCCAGCAGCAACTGCGGATCGGCGACGGTGTCCACGCCCCACAACGGCAGCTCGTCCAGCGAGGCCGCCTGCGGCAGCGGCTCCCCGGAGGTGTCCTCCACGGCCAGATGGTGCGGGAACCAGATGGTCACCGGACCGTGGGTCTCCGTCAGCCCCCAGCCGCCGTCGTTGGGCGCCATCCGGGGGGTGTCGACCCGCACCTGCCAGGCCGACGTGAAGTCGAACGCCTGCGACAACTCGTTGCTGCGCTGGGCGGTGACGGTCTGCACGAGGTGGGAGACCGAGGTGGACAGCGACAGTTGATTGTGCGTCAGGGACAGGGAGGGGCCGAACTCCCAGCCCCGCAGCGCCCCGGCCGCCGGGACGGGCAGCGAGTACGACCAAGGCACCGGCACCGTACGGTAGTTGCCCGACGACTCGGAGTCCCCCGACTCCTGCGCGCCGAGCCCGCGCCGCTCGACCCGCACATCGGGATCGGTGACGTCCTCGGTGCCGTAGCGCGCCGACGGCACGGCATCACGCAGCGCGAGACGTACGTCCACGGTCCGCTCCCGGCCCCCGACGGTGACCGTGACGCGATGGCCGAGGCTGCTGCGCAGATAGGGCAGCGCGAGCACCAGCTGCTCGGCCCCGAGCCGGTCCCGCAACTGGACGCGCACCGGGTGGTCTTCGGCCACCGGCCCGGTGAACCCCAGGGAGTTCAGCACCTGTTGGTGTACGCCGTCCACGACCCGCTGCGGCAGCGGCTCCACCTGGACGAGGCCCACGTTGCCGTCGTGCTGGCGGCCGTAGGCGGACACGAAGGGCGAGGGCGGTGCCGGGGCGAGCGGATCGGCGCCGAGGGCGTCACCCGTGCCGGGACCCGTACCGGGGCGGGACGGCTGGCTGTCGGGGTCGCCGACGAGCGCGCCGATGAGGGCGAGATGGCGGGGGCGCAGACCGCCCTGGGTGTAGTGCTCCTCGGTCCCGGTCCCGGTGCTGGTGTCGTTCGCGGCGGCCTCGGTGCGGACGGAATCCGGCACGGGGAGTCCGTAGTCGCCCATCAAACTGCCCTCGACCTGGGGCCGTTGGGGCGCGGTGGCGTCCCGGGACTCGTCACGCAGCCCGAGTTGGTGACCGATCTCGTGGGCGAGATCCTGACCCGCCGCGTCAACTCGCCAGGTGTGGTGGGAGGTTCGGGCACCGGAGGCCGGATCGGCCAGTGCCACCTTCAGGTGGGCCTGTCCGCCCGGAGGCACCGGTACGACGGTGACGTGCATGCGTCCGCCACCGCCGGGGAGCCGGTGTCCGGGGGTGTTGAAGACCCGCTCGACCCCGGCTGCCATCCGGTCCCAGACCGCCTGGCGCTGTTCCTCGGGCACGGAGTCGGCGTTGGTGAACTCGACGTGGACGGTCAGGTCGGTGACCGGTTCGCCGTCGTGGGTGAAGCGGCGTACGTCGAACCCGGACCGTACGACGTACTGCGTGACCTTGCCGTCAGCGCCCCTCGGCCGGGACACCGGGTCGACCCAGGTGTGCGAGCGCGCCTCGGGCACGGCCTCGGCCCGCGCCGCCTCCCATCCCGGAGGAGCCGCCGGTATCGCGTCGGGCGTCTCGGCGGACTCCCGGCCGGTGACCGAGGGCGCGAGCGGGTCGGCGCCCTGGTCCGCGTCCGGCGGGAAGAGTCGGCCGAGGGCCTGGAGGACCTGGTCGTTGGCGGGATCGCGGGCCTGGTCGGTCAACCGGGTGAAGTAGTCGCCGAGTTGGGAGCCGGTGCGGCTCGCGTCGGTGATCGCCGACGCGATGACGGCGGTCTGCTCCGGGTCCGGTGCCACCGAGTAGTCGGCGGACTCCTCCCGCAGATCCGTCAGGGCCTGCCGGTGGAGCTTGTCCACCGCCGCCCGCAGCGCGTCCCGCTCGGCCGGGGTGAGGTAGACCCAGTGGTCGGCGAGCCGCGCCATCCGCTTGAACGAGGGCTCCGGCGGCGGCCGGGTATCCGTCTCCTCGTCGGAGGACACCTCGCCTTCGGACTCCGAGTCCTCGTCGTACCGCGGCTTCTTGGGCGGCTTCGGCAGCCTGTCGGGCTCCATCAGCTCGCGGATCGTGATCAGGTCGGCGTGGTCGAGCCCCAGGATGTCCGCGGCGATGTCACCGGCGTCTTTGCCGAAGACCTTCCGCAGCCGGTCGGACTCGTCGAGCCCCATGAACAGCCGGCCGTCGTCGGACTCGGTGTCCAGCGGCAGCGCCCCCAGCACACTGAGCGCGGTCTCCGCGTCACCGGCCCGCTCCCACCCGGAGAAGGAGTCGAGGCTCGCGCCCCACGCGCTCCTGGCGACGATCGCCGCGGTGACCGCCTCCAGCTCCTCGACCGCAGCCGAGTCCTCGGGGGTGTCGGCGAGGGGGTCGTACGGGGTGGTGTTGGTCCGCACCGAGAAGTACGGACGCCCTTGTGTCTGAAGGGTGTTGGTGGTGTTGGCGCCCTCGACCACGGCGGGCAGCGAGCCCAGCTGGTAGACCTGCCGGAACAGGTCCTGGGTGAGGTTCCCGGCCTCGACGACGATGACCTCACCGGGTCGGGCGGCGGCGATCCGCTGGGGGAGCGCGGGATCGTCGAGCCTCAACTGACTGAGCCACGGCGCGTTGTGGCGGGGCGCGAAGTCGACGGTGGCGTTGCCGAGGGCCAGTACGACGGCGGGCTTGCCGAGCCCGGCCCCGTGCACGCCCTCCGCGAGCGCCGCCAGCGTGGACGCGCGCTCCGACGGATGCAGGTTGTGCAGCCCGTAGGCGGGCATCAGCTCCATGCTGTCGCCGTCGACCGCGTGGGCCAGGGCCGTCAGCCCCGCCGCGTGCCCCGGGGTGGCGGCCTGCTCGGTGATCAGGTCGTCCAGGTCGGCACCGGTGACACGCGGCACCTCGAACCGGTACAGGGCGCTGTCCGGGATGCCGTCCTCGTCCTGGAGATCGGTGACTTCGGCGTCCGCGTCAGGCCCGCTGCGGGTGTAGAGATAACGGTGGCCGCCGGTCCAGGCGTACGGCTTCAGCACGACCGCCCGGTCCGCGCCGGTGAAGTGCAGGAAGTTCGCGGCGAGTTCGGCGTCGTCGACCAGCGAGTCGTTGGCGGCGACGAGGACCAGGTGACCGGCGCGGGGCCGACTGGTGGTGTCGTACGCGGTGTTCGGGTCGAAGGTGTCCGACACCCAGTCGATACGGGCGCGCAGCGGAGCGGAGAGCAGGACGTCCAGGCGCCGCTGCACGTTCTCAGGGGCGATGACGGTGATCCGGCCCTCGTAGCCCAGCTCGCCGATCGAGTCGGCCAGCATGGTGGCGGCGGCCTGGTGCCCGAAGTTGGCCGCGTCGTCCACGACCATGGTGACGCCGGGCAGCGCGCCGAGGCCGTCGCGCACGCGTCGGCGCAGCGCGGCTTCGGCTGGGGTGACCGGGGCGAGGGGGTCGGCGCCGAGGGGGGTGGAGCTGGGGGTGCCGGGAGGCGTGTTCGGGCGGGGGGCGGTGTCCAGGCCCGAGCCCGAGCCCGAGCCCGAGTGCGAGTCCGAGTGCGAGCCCGAGGCCGAGTCTGAGCCCGCGTCTGTATTCGTATCCGTGTCCGGGACTGAGGTCGAGACGGGATCGGGATCGGGGTCGCCCACCATCGCGGTGAGCAGCGCCAGATGGCGGGGCCGGAGCCCGCCCTGCGTGTAGCCGGACTCCGGCTCGCCGCCGAGGTCGGGCACGGGCAGGTCGTACACGCCCATCAAACTGCCCTCGATCTGGGGGCGTTGGGGTGCGGTGGCGTCCTGGGACTCGTCGCGCAGGCCGAGTTGGTGGCCGATCTCGTGCGCGAAGTCGAACACCGTACCGTCCGTGCGCCACACGTGGTGGGACGTGGGCCGCCCGGTCGCCGGATCGGCCAACTCCACGGTCAGATGGGCCTGTCCGCCCGGCGGCACGGGCACGACGGTCACATGGACCCGCTCGCCACCGGCCAGCCGGTGCCCGGGTGCGTTGAACACCTGCTCAACCCCGGCGGCCATCCGCTCCCACACGGCCTGCCGGTCCGCCTCCGGAATACCGTCGGCGCCGGTGAAGGCCACCTCGACCGTCAGATCGGCCACCGGTTCGCCGTCGTGCGTGAAGCGCCGTACGTCGAACCCGGACCGCACGACGTACTGCGTGACCTTGCCGTCCGCACCCCTCGGCCGGGACACCGGGTCCACCCAGGTGTGCGACCGCTTCTCGGGCGTGGCCGCACGCCGGGCGTCGTCCCAGCCGGGAGGCGACGGCGGTACGGAGGCCGGCGGCACGTCGGGTCGGCCGGTGCCGTCGGCCGTACGGGTCGTCGGGGCCTGCGGATCGGCACCGTCGGCGGTCCGCGGCGGGAAGACGGTACCCAGGGCCTGGAGTACCTGGTCGTGGTCCGGGCGGTGGGCCTGCTCGGTCAACCTGGTGAAATAGCCGCCCAGTTGGGAGTCGGGGCGGTTGGCGTCGGCGACCGCCGAGGCGATGACGGCGGCCTGTTCCGGGTCCGGGGCCACGGAGTAACCGGCGGACTCCTCCCGCAGCTTCGCCAGATACCGCCCGTGGATCACCTCGACGGCCGCGACCAGCGCGTCCCGCTGGGCCGGGCTGAGATAGACCCAGTGGTTCTGCAGCCGGTCCATCCGCTTGTACGAGGCTTCCCGGGGCCGGTCCGGCTCCATCAGTTCCCGGGCCTCGGTCAGGTTCTCGTGGTTCGGTCCCAGAACGCCCTCGACGGTGACGGCCGCCTCGTCGCCGAAGGCCCTGCGGAGGCGCTCCGCCTCGTCGGGCCCCAGCATCAGCACGACGTCCTCGGACTCGGACTCGGTGTCCTGCGGCAGGGCGTTCAGCACACTGATCGCGGTCTCGGCCCTGCCCGCCGCCTCCCACGAGGGGAGATCCTCCAGAGCCTCCCCCCAAGCGCTCCTGGCGACGATCGCTGCAGTGACCGCCTCCAGCTCCTCGACCGCAGCCGAGTCCTCGGGGGTGTCGCCGAGGGGGTCGTAGGGGGTGTTGTTGGTGCGCACCGAGAAATAGGGACGCCCTTGCAGCTGAAGGGTGTTGGTGGTGTTGGCGCCCTCTACGACAGCGGGCAGCGAACCCATCTGGTACACCTGCCGGAACAGTTCCTGGGACAGGTTCCCGCCCTCCACGATCACTACGTCGCCCGGTCCCGACTCCGCCAGCACGCGCGGCAGTTCGGGGTCGCCCAGGGACAACTGCCTGAGCCACGCCGCGTTGTGGCGGGGTGCGAAGTCGACGGTGGCGTTGCCGAGGGCGAGTACGACGGCGGGCTTGGCGAGCCCGGCCCCGTGCACGCCCTCCGCGAGGGCCGCCAGGGTCGAGGCCCGCTCCGCCGGGTGCAGGTTGTGCAGGCCGTACGCGGGCATCAACTCCATGCCCTGGCCGTCCACTTCGGTGGCGATGGCCCTGAGGCCCGCCGCCCGTTCCGGCGAGGCGACCTGCTCGGTGATCAGGTCGTTCAGGGCGGCCCCGGTGACGCGCGGGACCTCGAAGCGGAAGAGGGCGCTGTCCGGGATGCCGTTCGGGCCCTGGAGGTCGGTGACAGCGGCTCGACTCGGGTCGGACGCGTCACGCGTGTAGAGGTAGCGGTGGCCGCCGGTCCACGCGTACGGCCGCAGCACCACTGCCTGGTCCGCACCGGCGAAGTCCAGGAACTTGGCGGCGAGTTCGGCGTTGTCGACGAGCGCGTCGTTGGCGGCGACCAGGAGCAGGTGCCCGGCCCGCGGCTGACTGCCGCTCTCGTAGGAGGCGGTGGGGTCGAAGGAGCCGGTCACCCAGTCGACGCGTGCCCGCATCGGCGCGGAGAGCAGCAGGTCGAGCCGTCGGCGCACATCGTCCGGCGCGATGACGGTGACGCGGCCCTCGTAGCCCAGCTCGGTGAGCGAGTCGATCATCATCGTGGCCGCCGCCTGATGCCCGAAGTTCGCCGCGATGTCGACGACCACGGTCACGCCGGGCAACTCCGAGAGCCCGTCCCGCACACGTCGGCGCAGGGCCAACTCGGCGGCGGTGACGGGGGCGAGGGGGTCGGCGCCGAGGGTGGTGTCAGGGGAGGCGGGAGCCGTGCCCGGGGTGGGGGCCGGGGTCTGATCGGGTTCGCCGATCAGCGCGTTGAGGAGGGCGAGGTGACGGGGCCGGAGCCCGCCCTGCGCGTAATCGGACGCGGGCAGATCAGACCCGGGCAGATCAGACCCGGGCAGTTCGGACGCGGGCAGGTCGTACGCACCCATCAAGCTGCCCTCGATCTGCGGGCGTTGGGGTGCGGTGGCGTCCTGGGACTCGTCGCGCAGGCCGAGTTGGTGGCCGATCTCATGGGTGAAGTCGAGCGTCGTACCGTCAGTGCGCCACACATGGTGCGAGGTGGGCCGCCCGGAGGACGGCGCCACCAGCTCGACCTTGAGGTGGGCGTGCCCGCCCGGCGGCACGGGCACGACGGTCACATGGACCCGTTCGCCGCCCGGAAGCCGGTGCCCGGGCGCGTTGAACACCTGCTCCACCCCGGCCGCCATCCGGTCCTGGACCAGCTGCCGGTCGGCCTCGGAGACATCGTCCGCGTGACTGAACTCGACCTCGACCGTCAGGTCGGTCACGGGTTCACCGTCGTGCGTGAAGCGTCGTACGTCGAACCCGGACCGCACGACGTACTGCGTCGTCGTCCTGCCGTCCGCCGCCTTGGGCGTCGACACCGGGTCGACCCAGGAGTGCGACCGCCTCTCGGGGGCCGCCGCGCCCCGGGCGTCCTCCCAGCCGGGAGGCGCCGGCGGCACCGGCACCGGAGCGGGCTCACGGCGCCCGTCGCGGGACCCGACGGTCGGCGCGAGCGGATCGGCGCCGACGGCGGCGAGGGCCTGCTGGGCACGCAGGTCGGCGGCGCGCAACTCGGGCAGGCGCCGCTCCAGGTCCTCCATGGCGGTCCGTGTACGGGCGAGCGCGTCCCGGACATCCCGGAGGGACCGCTCCTGCGCGGCCCGGTCGGCCTGGAGCGTGGCCAGGGCCTGGTGGGCCTGCCTGGCCCGGGTCTGGTCCGGACGCTCCTGGGCGGGGGCCGAGGACGCGGGCGGGTTCCGGCGGGCCGAGCGGACACCGTCGATCCGGGCGACGACCGCGTCGGCGTTCCGGGTACGGCTCCTCGCCTCGGGGATGTGCCGGTCGAGGGTGAGGATGCGCGCGGTGTGCTCGGCGGCCCGCGCGTCGAGACGGGCGATCTCGGCGGCCTCCTGGACGACGCGGTTCTCGGCATCCGTCAGGGCGGCACGGGCGTCGCTCGCGGCGACTTCCTGGGGCGTGGGGGCCTGCGCGGCGGGGGCGGTGGTCGCCCAGGGTTCGGTGGGGTCGAAGTCGGTGAAGTCGCCGAAGACCTCGCCGTCGCTGTCTTCGGCGGTGTCTGCGGTGGGCGTGGGCTGGTCGGCCGTGGACTCGGTGACGGTGTTGCCGGGGGCGGTGGTCGCCCAGGGTTCGGTGGGGTCGAAGTTGCCGAAGTCGCCGAACACTTCGCCGTCGCTGTCCTCAGCGGTGTCCGTGCTCGCTGCGGGTTGGCCGGTTGTGGCGGGGGCGGTGGTCGCCCAGGGTTCGGTGGGGTCGAAGTCGGTGAAGTCGCCGAAGACTTCGCCGTCGCTGTCCTCGGCCTCGTTCGTCGCCGGTGCGGCGAGGGGCGGCTGGGGCGGCGTCGGAGTGCTCGTCTCCGGGCTGTCGGCCGTGGACGTGCTGCCCGCGGCCGTTTCCGGCTCCGGCTCCGTGACGGGGGTCTGGGCCCGGTTCGTGGACGAGGTGCCCACGGTGGGCCGCGGGGAGAACGTCGCCGGTTTCAAGGCGCTCGCCGGCGTGGCGAACTCCCGTGCCGCCGGGAACACCCGGCCCAGCGACTGGAGCACCTGGTCGTTGCCCGGATTACGGGCCTGATCGGTCAACCGGGCGAAGTAGCCGCCCAGTTGGGTGTCCGGCCGGGTCGCCTGGGTGATCGCCGACGCGATGGCCTTCACGTGCTTGGCGGTGGGAGCCACCGAGTACTGCGCCGAGTCCGTCCCCAGATCCGTCAGACTCCGCTGGCGCGCCCCCTCCGCCGCCGCCACGAGGGCGTCCCGGTCGGCGTCGGTGAGCGCGACCCACGTCTCGGCGAGCCTGAGCTTCCGTTTGTGAGCGTCCTCACCCAGCTCGGGCGGGGACAACAGGGCCTCGATCCGCTCCTGTTCGGCGTGGTCGGGCCCCAGGGCGTTCGCCACCATGGCGTCGACCCCCTGGCCGAAGGCCTCCGTGAGCCGGTCCATCTCGTCGACGCCCATCCACAGCTTCTCCACGCCGTGGTCGTCGGGCCCCCGATGCAGACCCTGCAACACCTTCACGATGGTCTCCGCCCGGCCCGCCCGAGCCCACGCGGGAGCCTCAGCCAGCCGCGACCCCCACTCGCTCTCGGCGGTGAGCGCCTCTGTGACGCTGTTCAGCGTCGCCACCGCCCCGGCGACCTCCGGCGCCACGGACCGCGCCTGGTGGCCGAGCAGATCGTACGGAGTGTTGCTGGTGCGCACCGAGAAATACGGACGCCCCTGCACCTGAAGGGTGTTGGTGGTGTTGGCGCCCTCGACGACGGCGGGCAGCGAGCCCATCGCGTACACCTGCCGGAACAGGTCCTGGGAGAGGTTCCCCGCCTCGACGACGATCACCTCGCCCGCACCGGCCGCCGCGATCCGCGCGGACAGCGCGGGGTCGTCGAGCCTCAACTGAGTGAGCCACGGCGCCTGATGGCGCGGCGCGAAGTCGACCGTGGCGTTGCCCATGGCCAGGACGACGGCCGGCTTGTCGAGCCGCGCCGCGTGGACGCCCTCCGCGAGGGCGGCCAGGGTCGACGCCCGCTCCGAGGGATGCAGGTTGTGCAGCCCGTACGCAGGCATCAGCTCCATCGCGTCGCTGTCGACCGCGTGCGCCACGGCCGTAAGACCCGCTTCCCGGGCCGGGGACAGGTTCGCGGCCGTGATCAGCTCGTCCAGCGCCGGACCGGTCACCGGCGAGACCTCAAACCGGAACAGGGCGTTCTTCGCGATGCCGGTACTGTCCTCAAGGTCCGTGACGGTGGTGTCCTCGTCAGGGCCGCCCCGGGTGTAGAGGTAGCGGTGGCCGTTGTCCCACGCGTACGGCCGCAGCACGATCGCCTGGTCCGCACCGGTGTAGTTGAGGAAACCGGCGGCGAGTTCGTCGTCCCCCACCAGCGCGTCGTTGGCCGCGACCAGCACCAAGTGGCCGTCGCGCCGCCGGGTGCCGGTGTCGTATTCCCTGGTCGTGACGAAGGTGTCCGCCACCCAGTCGACGCGCTCGGCCGTCGCGGGGGAGAGCAGGGTCCTGAGCCGGTCCTGCACGTTCCCGGGTGCGATGATGGTGATCCGGCCCTCGTAGCCCAGTTCACCGAGCGACTCGATCATCATCGTGGCGGCGGCCTGGTGCCCGAAGTTCGCCGCGTCCTCCACGGTCACGGTCACCCCGGGCAACTCCCTCAGCCCGTCCCGCACATGGCCGCGCAGGGCGACCTCGTCGGAGGTCGGCTCGGACCCGCCGCGCGCCTCGCCGATCGCGGCGAGCAGCGCCGGGCGTTCGTCGGCGGGGGCGTCGAGAAGCTGGTGCCAGAGCTTGTGTTCCGGGGTGCCCGCGACGGGGGCGAGCGGATCGGCGCCGGGAGCGGCACCCGTGTAGGGACCCGTGCCGGGGCGGGACGGCTGGGTGTCGGGGTCGCCGACGAGTGCGTCGATGAGGGCGAGATGGCGGGGGCGCAGACCGCCCTGGGCGTAGTGCTCCTCGGTCTCGGTCGCGGCGGCCTCGGTGGTGACCGAGCCCGGCACGGGACGCCCGTAGTCGCCCATCAAACTGCCCTCGACACGCGGACGTTGGGGTGACGTCGCGTCCCGGTACTCGTCGCGCAGCCCCAACTGGTGGCCGATCTCGTGGACGAAGTCCTGGTCCGAACCGTCCGTGCGCCACACATGGTGGGACGTCGCGCGCCCGTCCGCGGGCGCCGCCAACTCCACCTTCAGGTGGGCCTGTCCGCCCGGGGGCACCGGTACGACGGTGACGTGCATGCGTCCGCCACCGCCGGGGAGCCGGTGTCCGGGGGTGTTGAAGACCCGTTCGACCCCGGCTGCCATCCGGTCCCAGACCGCCTTGCGCTGTTCCTCGGGCACGGAGTCGGCGTTGGTGAACTCGACGTGGACGGTCAGGTCGGTGACCGGTTCGCCGTCGTGGGTGAAGCGGCGTACGTCGAATCCGGACCGTACGACGTACTGCGTGACCTTGCCGTCAGCGCCCCTGGGCCTGGACACGGGGTCGACCCAGGTGTGCGAGCGCGCCTCGGGCGCCGCCTCGGCCCGCGCCGCGTCCCAACCGGGTTCCGATGTCTGCGAGTTGGGGGCGTCGGGGTCGATGGTCGGGTCGTAGACGCCGGGCGGGAGCACGGCGGTCGGCAGCAGGCGGTTCAAGTCGGTCGCCTGGGCGTTCAGTTCGACCGAGGGGACGTGCAACAGCTGGGAGAGGCCCGGGTAGTGGGGCGGCAGCACCGGGCCGTTCGCCGGGTGGGCCGTCGCGGGCGGCAGGTGCCAGTCCGAGTGGGCCTTGCCGATCACGACGACATAGCCGTCGTTGCGGGTGGCCCGGTCGCGCTGCACGGTGAGGGCCGCGTAGGCGTTGAACTTCACCGCCCGCTCGTAGCTGCCCCAGCCTCCCGTCATCGAGGAGGCGGCGGGCACACCGTCCAGGGCGACGATCCGCACGCCGTGCGCGCGGGCGGCCTCCAGGGTCGCCAACAGCCCGTTCCCGGGCAGCGAGTTGTGCGAGGCGTCGTACAGCGTGGCCATTCTGCGCAGCTCGACGGGCATGGGCGTGCCCGCCGGGGCCTGGAGATAGGCGTCGATCGAGGGCTGGAAGCTGTCGCCGCGCAGCGCCTCCACGTAGAGCGTTCCCACGCCCTGCGCCTGGAGCGCGGCCATGTTGGTGATCAGGAAGGGCCAGCTGGTCGAGGCGCTGTGCGCTTCCCCGAGGATCAGACCCGGGTGGGTGTTCAGCAGCGCTGTGGCGCCGCCGATGGCGTCCGGCGCGTTCTGGAGGGTGGTGTCCACCGTGGCGAGTTCCGCCGGGGTCAGCGAGGGGGTCCGGTTGTCCAGCTGCCGGGTGATCTCGGCCGCCATGGCCTGGGTCCGGGCCTCCTGGCCACGCCAGAAACCCTCCGTACGGTGGTCGAGCTGCCCCACCCGCTGCCACCACTCGGCGGTGTCCAGCTGCTGCATGCCCGGATGGGCCTCGTTGATGGAGTCCCTGATCTCCGACCTGAGCGTCATCCGGGTCAACTGGTCCAGATTGCCGAAGGTGACCGGGTCCCAGTCGGTCTTGAAGGCGGTCCCGGCCCCGTTCATCCGGATGCCGGGCACCGGCCCGGTCGTGTTGATCGCCTGGGAGATCGCGGTCAGCCGGGCGGTCTCCGCCCGGTCGGGCTTCATCCAGCGGAACGCCTTGTGCACGATGTTCCGCCGGGGCGGATAGACGAGCGAGGGCCCGGCGGGGTTCGCCAGCAGATCCTGCCGCGGCTGGTTCCGGAGGAAACCGAAGGCCCCGCCCCGCATCCGTGGCCGCTCGACGAGGCCCGCGTCGTCGATCTCCTGCGACGGCGCGTCGACCTCCAGCACGGTCATGTGGTTGATCACATCGGTCACCCGGGACCGCGCGTCGTGCAACCGGCCCTGTGCGTCCGTCCACTCCTCGCCGTGCGAGGTGCTCTCGCCCGAGGCCCGCCGCGACTCGGCCTCCTCGAAGGCCGCCTGCGCCTGCCCCAGCGCGGTCAGCGCCGAGCCGTACTCGGCCAGCGTCCGCTCGGCGTCGTACTCCGCCAGCTCCCGCCGGTAGGCGTCGGGCGACTCGGCCGGATACTCCACCGACACGTCGTCACCGTCCACGGGCCCTGCCGGAACCGCCCGGCCCTTCCCCTTGTCCACGGCGGACGGCCGCACCGCGTCGGTGTCGTCACCGTCACCGTCGTCGCTGTCGCCGTCGGCCGCCGCCGAGGGCGCGGCCGGGGAGAGCCCGGCCAGCACATCGGACGACGCCTGCGAGGTGGCCGTGACCCGGACCGGGGCCGGCGGATCGGCGCCCAGGGAGACCTGGGATTCCCGCGACTCCTGAGACTCTTGAGACTCCTGGGATTCTTCCGAGACCTTGGCATCCGCGTCCGAGAGGTCCACGGTCCGGCCGGACTCCGTGGAGACGCGCGACGGTACGTCGATGTCGGCATCCGGGGTGCCGACCGTACGGACGGATTCCGGTCCGGGGACGTCCTCCTGGTCCGGGCCGAGGCCCAGCCGGTCGCCGATCCGCTCGACCAGATCCAGCTCCGAGTCCGCCTTGAGGTGCGCGCGCCCGCCGGGAGGCACGGGTACGACGGTGACCTGGACGCGGTCGCCGTTGGCGAGCCGGTGCCCCGGGGCGGTGTTGAAGACGCCCTCCGCACCGGCGGCCATCCGGTCCAGGGCTGCCTGCCGTTCCGCCTCCGGCAGGCTGTCGAGGCCGGCGCCGGTGAAGTCCACCTCCACCGTCACCTCGGTGACCGGGTCGCCGTCGGCGGCGGTGGACCGGCGTACGTCGAAACCGGACGTACCGGCGTCGGCACCGGATCCCCGCTGCGAGGGCGACGCGGCAGGCTGCTGCTGCGAACCGTGAGTCGTCGAGCCGTGAGTCGAGGCGGGAGTGGGCGCGGGGGCCGAGGAAGTGGCAGTCGGGGAAGCGGAGTTGGAGACGGGGGCGGTGGTGGGAGCACCGGAGGCCGGGACCGGGGAGGCCGCGACCGCCCCCAGACCGGACCCGGACCCGGACCCGGACTCGGAACCGGAACCGGACCCGGACCCGGACCCGGACCCGGACCCGGACCCGGACCCGGACCCGGACCCGGACCCGGACCCGGAGCCGGTCTCGGACCCGGACCCGGACCCGGAGCCGGTCTCGGCCTCGGACGCGCTGTCCGTGCCCTCCGCCCCCTCCGTCTGCTCCTGCGTACCGTCATCAACAGACGTCGTACGAGTGGGCTCCGGAGCCCCGCTCCCGCTGGGTGTCGCCGAACCGGTCGTAGGTACGGATGGCGAGGACGACGTCGGGGTGTCCGATCCGGCACCCGGCGTCTGCTGGGTGGAGTTGCCCTGAGAGCCGGTGGCGGTGGGCTCGGTCGACTCGGTGGACCCGGACGCCGCCGGGGAGTCGGCGGAGCCGTCGGTCTCCTGGTCGGCGTCCCGCCGGTCGGTGTCCGTGCCGTTGTCGGACGACTGGTTGCCCCGAGTCCCGCCCGGGGAGGTCGAGTTGCTGCCCGAGTTGTTCGCCGGAGCCCCGCCGGAGGAGGATGCCCCGCTGCCTCCCGTGGACGGCGTCCCAGTGCCGCCGGAGGAC
This sequence comes from Streptomyces geranii, assembly GCF_002954775.1. Taxonomy (GTDB): domain Bacteria; phylum Actinomycetota; class Actinomycetes; order Streptomycetales; family Streptomycetaceae; genus Streptomyces; species Streptomyces geranii. The sequence continues at coordinate 13,878 of NZ_PJME01000069.1, read as the reverse complement.
GCGGTGGACACCGTACCCACCCCGCCGAGGGCCCCGACAACCGTCGTAGGACCAGTCTCGGAGTCGCTCTCACCACTGTCGGAGCCGGTCGAACTGCCCTTGCCCGTAACGCTCTTGCCGTCCTCGTCCCCGGTCACCGGGAGCACGTTCACACTGCTGAAGTCGAAGTTGGAGCCGAACTTGTTGCCCATCGACGACGCGCCCTCGAACAGTGCCGAGGTGACCACGGAGCTGACGCCCGCGCCGACGAAGGTCTCCCAGCTCCCCTCCCACTTGCCGTTGAAGATCCCGTTGACGAAGATCTCCGCGACCGCCTCCGCACCGCCCGCCACCAGGAACTCGTTGGCGCCGTCCCCGACGCCCCGGCCGAACCTGTCGCCCGGGGACAGCTTCGGGGGATCGTCGAACTTCGAGGTGATGTCGTCGGTGATGTTCTTGGTGTTGGGCCTGTCGAAGGGGTTGGTGCCCGGGCCGTCGAGCCAGTTCTTGATGTTCTTGCCGAGGTTCTTGGTGATCGAGTCGAACGCACCATGGAACATGCCGGTGAAGGCGCCGAAGACACCGTCCTGGAGGATCTGCCCCCAGTCGAAGCCGTCCGGACGGCGGCCCTCCGGGGCCATCGTCATCATCGCGAGCCGGACCACGAACGTCTGGAACGCCTCGTCGAACGCCTCCGAGAGGCTCGGCATCACATGCGTACGCTTGAGGAGTTGGTCCAGCGTGGCCAGGATCGAGACGCGGCTGCGGGCCTTCGCCGTGGCGATCTGGCTGGCGGACGAACCGCCGGTGAAGAAGGACAGCGCGGTGATGATCGCCAACTCGATGAGCAGGCGCACCAGTTCGGCGATGATCTGCCACTTCGACTCCATGATGTCCATGGAGGTCTTCACCCGGCCGGTGCCGACGTCGTCCAACTGCTTGGCGAACTCCCGCAGATAGTTCGTACCGCCGTTGTCCACGAACAGCCGCATGGCCCGCACGTACTGCTGTCCGACCTGGGGCGGCAGCGCGGTGCCGACGCCCCTGACGGACTCCTCGATCAGGTCGGAGAGGTCGCGGACGTTCTTGCCGAGCCGCCGGTACGGCTTGTGGCTCGCGTACGCGAGATCCTCGTCGGCCTGGAGCATCTTCTCGCCGATGAGCACGAAGAGCAGGTTGTTCAGCTCGGGCGAGACCATGATGCTCATGGCAGGGTCAGTGCCTTCCGCCGCGGTTGCCCGCGGAGTTGATCGAGTCGATGACACCCATCTGGGTGTTGCGGATGTTCTCCAGGTTGGTCATCGTGCCGTCGGCGACGCTCACCACGGCCTCGACCAGGGACGACCCGGTCTGGACGGCCGTCTCGCGCTCCCTCAGCTCCGCCGGGATGACCTCCTCCGCGAAACTGTCGTCCCTGCCGGGCCAGCCCCGCGTGTCGTTCACGGTGGTCGTGAAGTCACGGAGCATCTCGTGGGCGAGCGAGCTGATCGCGTCGATCTGCCGGACCCCCGCCGCCAGCCGGTCCGGCTCGGCGTAGTACGCGTTTCCCTCAGCCATGTCGGGTCAGTCCTCCGTGTCCTCGTTGATCTCGTCGCGCAGCCGGCTCGACGACGAGCGGCCGTCCCCGGCCCTCGGACCGTCCAGTACTCCGGGGCCGAAGATCTTCTGCCAGTCGACGTTCACGCCGGTCATCTCGGGCACCGCGTCGCTCGGGCGCGTGAACGGCTCGAAGGTGTCCATCACCCGGCGTGCCATCACCCCGCGCGCCTCCTGGACCGCCGCCAGGACGCTGGCCGCGAGCTGGGTGGCGGACATCGTGCGGTACTTGTCGTCCAGGAACTTCAGCTCGGTCAGATCGCCCTGCGCGCTGACGGTCACCCGCACCGAACGGTCCGGCGAGCGCACGGTGGCGCTGGCATCGGCGAGTTCGCGCTCGGCCCGCGCCACGGCGGTCTGGGTGGACTCCAGATCGGCCATGGCCTGCGCGAGCCGCTGCTCGATGGTCTCCCGCATGTCGCTCATGACCGCGACTCCTCCTCCACCACTGTTCGTCTCAGGCCGCTCAGCGCCCGCAGCACCCGCACCACACCCACCAGCGCGCTCACCGCCCGATCACCGCGGGCGCCCCGCCCTCGTCGGTGCCCCACACGTCCTCGTCCTCCGGCTCCGCCATCCAGCTCTGCCGGTCGCGGTCGCCGCTCTCCGTGGAGCGGTTGCCCTGGCCGGCGCCGCCGGGGCCGCCCACCGGGTAGCCCGCGCCGGAGCTGGTGGACGTGCCGCGGCCCCGGGTCACGGTCAGCTCCTCGTCCTCCGTCGCGCCCCGGCGGCTGCCGCCCCGGCCGCCGCCGCGCCTGCCGCCCGTGCCGCCGGGCTCGGTCAGGACGTTGCGGACCCGCTCCGAGGAGCCGTTGCCGCCACCGCCGGCCCCGCCGCCGCCCATGCCGCCCATCCCGCCCATGCCCGGGAACAGCGGAGTCCCGCCGGAACCCGCCCCGCCCGAGCTGTCCGCCGACCCGCCCGCACCGGCACTCGCGCCGAGCGGGGCGCCGAGGGCACCGCCCGACAGCAGGTCGCTGGTGCTGTCCTCGCCGTCGTCGTAGTCGGCGTAGTTGCCGCTGCCGTAGTCGCCGCCCAGCAGGCTGCTGGAGGTGAGCCCGGAGGTGCCGTCCCCCAGGGACGAGCCGAGGCTGCTCGACGAACCGACCAGGCCGTCGCCCAGGTTGCCCAGTTCGCTCAGGTCCAGGGAACTGCTGCTGGTGGTCGGCGGGATGAGGGTGGGCGGGCTGGTGAGATCGAGGTCGCCCAGGCCGTCGCCGAGGCCGGACGTGCTGATGTTGCCGGTCTCGACCGACCCGTCCGGGTTGGTCGTGGTCAGCTGCCCGGTGTCCGGGTCGATCGTCGTGACGGTGCCGTCGGGGAACCTGGTGGTGATGGTCCCGTCCGGGTTGAGGCTGGTGACACTGCCGTCGGGGTTGGTGTGGCCACCGGGGACGGTGAGGTCGCCGGTGGTGACGGTGCCGTCGGGCGCGGTCGTCTTGATGATGCCGGTCTCGGGGTCCAGGAGCTGGGTCGTGCCGTCGGGGTAGCGCGTGGTCAGCGTGCCGTCCGGATTGAGCGTGGTGGTGCTGCCGTCCGGGTTGGTGACCGTGGAGCCCTTGGTCGCGTCGTTGCCGTCGTCCGTGCCGCCGAGCCCGAGGCCGAGCCCCAGGCCCGTGCCGAGGCCGGTGTCGAGTCCGTCGCCCAGGCCACTGCCGAGCCCGTCGCCGAGCCCGCCGAGGTTCAGTCCGTCGCCGAGCCCGTTGCCCAGGTTCGTGAGGCCGTCCCCCAGACCGCCCAGGCTGTCGCCCAGTCCGTCACCGAGGTTGTTCAGACTGTCCCCGAGCCCGTCGCCCAGCCCGTTGAGGCTGTTGCCCAGGTTGTCGCCGAGGTTGTTCAGGCCGTCCCCGAGGCCGTTCCCCAGGTTGTTCAGGTTCTCGCCCAGGTTGGTGAGCGAGTTGTTGAGGTTCTCCTGGTTCTGGTTCGCCTGCTCCTCAAGGATGTCGCGCCGGTCCTCCTCGTACTGCTCGGTCAGCGTGGAGGTGTCCTTCGTCTCCAACTCCTCGAAGGCGTCCTCCAGTTCGCTCCACGCCGTCTTGAGGTTGGTCAGCACCGTGCTCGCCGCCGCGACGAGGACGTCCTCCACATGCTGGTCCCAGACGGCGACGGCGTCGTCGGCCATCTTCTTCCAGGCCCCGGGGTAGTCCTTCAGATTCCCGTAAGTGGGGTGGTTCTGCTTGAAGTTGTCGCTGGTCCGATAGGAGTACGTCGACTCGTCCGCGTACACGGTGGTCTGCTTGATGTTGTTCTCCAGCACCCACGCGGAGACCTTGTCGAGGACCTCCATCAGGATGCGGTGCGGATCGTGCCGGCCGTCGCTGGCCCAGGTGGTCCACGCGGTGTTGAGATCCGTCGCCGCCGTCCGCAGGGCCGCCTCGGCCTTGGCCAGTGCCTCGCTGAGCTTCGACTGCGGGGCGTGGCCGCTGCTGAAGTTCTGCGCCGCTGTGAAGCCGGTGCCGCCCAACTGGTCGACGTAGTCGTCGTAGTTGGTGCGCAGCTGGTGGATGAGATGCCAGAACAGGCCCGCCGCCTGGCCCCGCCACGCCGAGTTCTCCTCGCCGAGCGAGGTCTCCCACTGGGCCAGCGTCGTGGCGTGGTTCTTGAAGAACGCCATCGTCCGGTCGAAGGCCAGCCCCGTCCGCTCGAAGGAGTTGGCGTCCACGGCCTCGCCGTTCAGCACGTCGTAGCCGTTGTAGGAGAAGCCGCGGGTGGTCCCGTCGGTGAGCAGCTTCTGCAGCGCGGCCCTGGAGCCGCCCGCGTACTGCCCGAGCGGCGTGAAGTCCCACTCGTCGCCCTGGCTGCCGGTGAACTTGCCGCCGCTCATCGACTCGCCGCCGTCGAGCAGCCGGGCCCGGCCGTTCCCGTCCACCGGTACGCCGATGAACACCAGGGTGGCCTGGTAGAGGGTGCCGTAGTCGTGCTTGCCGTCACCGCCGGCGTCGACGAACGCCAGGTCGTAGTCCTCGCCCTGCTGGGTGTGCCAGCCGACCAGCGCCGTGAAGTTGTTCGCGGTCAGTGAGGTCGACACCAGGATCTCCAGGCCGCCCCGCATCAGCGGGATGTGATCCTTGCTGCTCAGGGTGTCGAAGAGCGTCTTCCGGCTGGGTACGGCGTAGCCGGTGACGAGGGTGACTGCCTGGCCCCAGGTGTCGTCGGGGTCGTGCTTGGCCGGCATGGCGGGCTCCGCTGGGTGAGGTGGGGGGAGGGGGGACGTACGGCGTGGGGCGGCGCGGGGCCGCCCGGTTCAGTCGTCCTCGCCCCCGGACAGATCGCCGTCGATGTCCGACCAGATGTCCAGCAACTGCTCGCCGTTGATGCCTTCGAGGGTGGTGCCCTGGGTCTTCAGCAGCGTGCGGATGGTGGTTTCCAGGTTGTCGTCGATGTCGTCGAAGAGGTCGCCCTGGAGGTCGAGGATCGTGTCGATCGACGTCGCGGACGACAGGACCGAGGACACCAGGGTCTTGCCGTAGGTGACGTCGTCGGCCCCCATGAGACCGATGCCCAGGACGGCGTTCTCACCGAAGTGCTCCGGCGGGAGCAGGCCCTTGACGACGCTGTGCAGCGACCGTACGCCGTTCGCGTCGTCCTTCATGATGGCCTTGAGATCGGCGATGAAATCGGCCAGGTCGTTCGTCCTGAACGTGCCCAGTGACGCCGCGTCCAGACGGGTCAGATCCGCCATGGCTTCCTCCTGCTGGGGTGTCGGGGACGACGGGGGAACCGGACGGGCCGCGGCCCCGCCGGCCGGCCGTCCGGTTCGTCCGGCGTCAGCGGCCTATCTGGACTTCGGACCAGAGCTGGGAGAGCGAGTTCTCGCTGTAGCGGTAGCTGTCGGAGATGTCCGTCAGCAGCGAGGAGTGCGAGGTCAGCAGCGTCTCCATGTTCTTCACCGCCGTGTCCCACGCCTGCTGCTTCTGCCGGTACATGTTGGCGTCCTCGCCGTACCAGGACTTGACCAGCTCACCGAGTTCGGCCTCCAGCGACGCGAGGGTGTTCGCGATCGCCTTGGTCTGCTGGACCATGTCGTCGGCGGCGTTGTTCATGTGGTTGTAGTCGACGTAGATGTAACCGTCGGTCAGGTTGTCACCCATGAGAGACCTCTCCTGCGCTGGGGGGAATGTGGGGCGTGCGTGAGCGGGTGTCAGCCGGCGAGCTGGTCGAAGGCGGCCTGCGACTGCGAGTAGGCCGCGTTGATCTGCTCGTTGGACGAACCCTGGGTCTTGCCGTGCTGGCTGAGGCTCTGGTTGAGCTTGTCGACCATGTCCTCAAGGCTGCGCAGGATGCTGTTGCACTGGTCGTCCCACTGCTTGAGCAGCGAGCCGAACTGGCCGCCGTCGCTGCCCTGGTAGCCGCTGGAGAGAGTGGCGCGCGTCTGGTCGACGTCCTGCCGCGACTTCAGGATGCCGCTGAACGCGGACTCCAGTGCCTGAATGCCGTTGCGGGTGGCCTGTTCATTTGACTGCTGGCCGTTGCCTGCCATCGTTCCGTCCTCGGGATTGGGTACGCGTCGTTACTGTCTCGACCTCAAGAGACTAGAGTTGCCCGTGAAATGGTTGCAACACGGCGCCTCCTGGCGGTAGTTGGATCGGCCACAGATCAACTGCTTTTACCTGAAAGCAACCCGCAGGGTCCCGCCGCCGAAACCGCCGCGGCTCCGGTCGCCGCCTCGGGGCTCAGGTCGGGCCCGGTCGGCAGCATCGCCAGCAGCGGTGAGGGGAGCCTGCGGGCGTCGGACTCCGCGTACCCGAGCGAGGCGAGCGCCTTCTTCGACGCCACCCGGTACTTCACCCCGTCGTCGCCCACGAGGTAGGTCGCGGCACCCACCGCGCCGCCGCCCGCGCTCAGCGCCCGCACCAGCACCCCGTGACCCGGCCGTACGACGACCGCGTCCACCGGCAGACAGGGCGCCGCCACCGGCTCGCCACTGGCCTGGGTGACCGGGGCGAGGTCGCCCGCCCGGACCAGCAGGGAGCTGACCCGCACCCCGTCGGAGCCGGGCTTCACCTGCGCGCACGCGGTCCAGCCGACCGGCACCCGGACCGCGCGGGGCGGGGTGTCGGGCAGCCCGGAGGCCGAGGGGTCGACGCCGGTGCTGCCGGGCGCCTGATGGTCCTTGAGGACGTCGGCGCCGACCGGCAGAGCGGTGGGCGAGGCACCCCCGTACGCCTTGGCCCGGACGTCCGGGTCACCGAGCAGCAGCGCGGCACCCGTGGCCGTGACCGGGACGAGCCCCTCGTCGCGCAGCAGGTAGTACTGCCCGCCGGAGCCGTCCCCCGAGTCGCCGCCCGAGGCGTCGCCCGGCACCGTGACCTGGAAGACCTGCCCCACCTTGGTCGCCGTACCGCCCAGCGCGGGACCCGCCGACCCCAGCCCCGTCACCTGCGGCGGGGCCAGCGCGGCGCCCGGCACCAGGGCGTCCAGGAAGGCGGCGGAGACCGGCCGCGGGGTCACCGAGCTGTACCCCAGCGACAGCAGCGCGCCGGACTCGGTGTCCAGGGGCAGCCGGCTGCCCTGCCACACCAGATAGGTCTTCTTGTCCGGGCCGCTGACCAGCACCGCGTCCCCGACGCCGACCGCGGTGCCCGCCACCTCGGCCCCGGCCACCAGAGCCGTCACCGCGCGTGTGGTGACCGTGCCGTCGGCGGCCGTGACGCTGCCCAGCGCCGAACAGACCTGCCAGGCCCCGGACTCCAGATCCCCGGCACCGGGCACCGAGTCCGGTGCCCCCGCGATCCCCACGGCGGCCCCCACGGGCGTCCCGCGCAGCGAGGCGGTGCTCACATCGGTGGTCTCCAGGTCCGCGCCGCCGATGAGCAGCGCGGAGGAGTAGTTGCGCACCGGCCGCAGCCGCCCGTCGAGATACAGATAGCGGGCCCCCGTCTCCCGGTTGACGATCAGCGACTCACCACTGCGCCACGAATCGTTTCCCCCGGGCGAGATCAGCCCGAACACCACGGCCCCCGCCGCGATCAGCACGGTGATCAGCACCCCGGCCACGGCCCCCCGGGTGGTCCGCCCCAGCGGGCTCTCCGGGGCGTCCGGATCGGCGAGCAGCATCCCCGAGGTGAGCCTGCTCATGATGAAGGTGTGCGCTTGCACCTGATCGCGCTTGGACTGCATGTACTGCGGGTCCTTCCGGTGAACCGGGGGTGGGCATGGGCGAGGGGGCCGGCCGCCGGGGCCGGCGACAGGGCGGTACAGCTCTCACACGGCCGAGGGGCCGCGCCGGTTCAACCGGTGAGCGAGCGCAGCGCGGCGAACACGCCCAGCACCCACAGGGTCAGCGGCAGCAGGGACATCGCCAGCAGGGAGTGCAGGAGTTCCGCCGCGCGCCCCCAGTACGGCAGCATCCGCCGCCCCGGCACCGTCCACGACGCGACCGCCAGCACCGTGGCCAGCGCCAGCAGGCCCACCACCAGCAGCGGACGGTCCGCCGGGGCCGTGTCCACGGCCAGGGCCAGCGCCAGCAGGGCCACACCCAGAGAGCCCGGCAGTACGAGCGCCAGCCGCTGCCACACGTTGACCATGCCCCGCCCGTGCAGCAGGAGCAGCAGCGCCAGGACCACCGCTGTCAGGGTCTCCGGCAGGTTCGGGTTCCGCGTCAGCGGCACCAGGCAGGTCGCGCACAGGACGCCCGTCGCCGCGTACAGGCCGGTCATCCAGCCGCTCGCCAGCTCCGTACGGGTGGCCACGTCCCGCCCGTTGTAGGGCTCGATGCCCTCCTGGAGCTGCTGCGCGTTCGTCGGCAGCGCCGGCATCCGCATCCCGGCCAGCTTGAACGACAGCGACGGCACGAAACCGCCCAGCAGCACCGCCAGCCCGGCCACCGCCGCAGCCGCGCCGTCCACGGCCAGGTCGAACACGCTCATCAGCCCGCCCGCCAGCGCCCCGGCCACCGCGACCAGCGCCGAGGCCACGAACAGCGGCGTACGTACGGCCGCCAGGGCCAGCGCCAGCACGGCGCCGCCCGCTCCGGCCGCCGCCGCGGCCAACAGGCGGGCGCCCAGCACCTGGTGGGCGTCCGGACCGGCGATCTCCCCGCCCGGCACCAGCCAGCCCGCGAGCGCCAGATAGGGCGCCGCCATGAACCCGAGGGTCGCGCCTGCCGCCGCGTCCCCGACCGCACGGCTCGCCGAGGCCGCCCCGGCGAGCAGCAGCAGCCCGGCCACCCCCGCCGTGCCGATCCGCACCGAGGCCGGGCCGCCGGGCCAGGCCAGCACCAGCAGGCCCAGTGTCAGGGCGGCCACCGTCATGCCGAGCAGCAGCCGGCGCCCGGCCGCCTCGTTCCACCCGTGCAGCCGGTCCCGGGTGACGTTGGCGATCCCGTCCACCAGGTCGTCCAGCCGCACCTCGGGCAACGCCTCGGTGAACGGCCGCAGGTACACCACCTCGCCGTCCTTGAGGTCGAGCGCCTCCAGGGTGTTCTCCTCGTCCAGCGGGGCCCCGCCCAGCCGTTGCAGGACCCAGCCGTCGTGCTCCAGGCCGCTCTCCTCGATCTCCTCACCGGCGTAACGCAGCACGGTGGGCAGCAGATCGGCGACGGGCACGTCGGCGGGCACCGCCAGATCGATGGTCCTGGCCGGGGCCCGTACCGTGAGGCGGCACAGACCCGCAACGGAGCTGTCGGTCATCGTGGGGTTCACGTCTCCAAAAAGATTCCGGGCGGTGAACTCGTCCACGTCCACTTGGACGTACGAGTTGATGGCATGCAGACTACTGACCGCCGATCGAACGGAATTATGGGTCCCGTTTCATTCGCGTGTCACAAGTACCCGCGGGCACGCCCCCGTTGGCCGAATTACGACCTGTTTTCGGCCCGGACGGCATTTCAACCCTTTGAAGGAGCATGTGCGTTGAGCGTGGTTCTGTTCCGCAGGCCGGCCCGCCGCCGGGGCCCGGACATGCCCGAGGGCGAACTCACTCTCCAGGAACCGCCGACGCTTCCCGAGGTCGTCGCGGACAGCTCGGCCATCTGGACGTATCTCCCGATGGCCATGATGTCCGTGTCGATGATGCTGATGTTCATCCGGCCCGGCGGCGGCAACGGCGCGTTCATGTACATCGCCCTCGGCATGATGGTGATGGCCTCCGCCGCCATGATGGTCGGCCAGGTGATGCGCAAGGCGGGCGAGCGCAAGGAACGTCTGCGCGGTGAGCGCCGCGACTACCTCCGCTACCTCACCCAGACCCGCCGCAAGGTCCACCGGGCCGTCGTGGAACAGCAGTTGGCGCTGGCCTGGCGCCACCCGGACCCCAGGGTCCTGCGCACGATGGTCCGGACGACCCGCCTGTGGGAACGGCGCGTCAAGGACGAGGACTTCGGCGAGGTCCGGATAGCCGTCGGCGACCAGCAGTTCGCCATGCGGCTCAACCCCCTCTCCACCAAGCCCGTTGAGGACCTCGAACCCCTCTCCGCCCACGCCCTGCGCCGCTTCGTCCGCGCCTACAGCACGGTCCCCGAGCAGCCCATCGCCCTCTACCTCCGCTCCTGGTCCCGCGTCCTGACCCGGGGCGACGACGCGGCCGTACGGGCCATGGTGCGGGCCGCGCTGTGCCAACTCGCCCTGTTCCACCCGCCGGAGGAGCTGTGGGTGGCGCTGTGCGTGTCCGACGAGCGGCGCGCGGAGTGGGAGTGGGTGAAGTGGCTGCCGCACAACCTGCACCCCCAGGAACAGGACGGTGCGGGACCCGCCCGCATGATCGCCACCGCCTTCAACGACCTGGAGGACCTGCTCGGCGCCGAGTTCACCGAGCGCCCGGTCTTCGACCCCGAGGCGGTCCCCGGCCGCGACGAGCCGTTCACGGTGATCGTCGTCGACGGCGTCACCGTCCCGGCCGGTCACCGCCTGGACGGCCCCGGCTTCCGCAACACCATCGTCCTCGACCTGTCCGGCGCCCTCACCTGGCGCCCCGGCCGCACCACCCTGCGGCTGGACGTCACCCCGTCCGCCGTCCGCCTCGTACGCACCGACCGCACCCGCAAGGAACAGACCACCCTCCTCGGCCGTCCGGACCGCGTCGGCCCGGCCGCCGCCGAGTCGCTGGCCCGGCTGATCGCCCCGTACCGCATGGGCCTGACCGCCGACTCCGCCGAACCCCTCGCCGCCGACGTCCAGTTGACGACCCTGCTCGGCATCCCCGACCTCTACCGGCACGACCCGCCGACCCTGTGGCGCAAACACACCGGCGCCGCCCGGCTGCGCGTACCCGTCGCGATCGGCGCCGACGGCGCACCCGTGGAACTCGACATCAAGGAGTCCGCGCAGGGCGGCATGGGCCCGCACGGCATGCTGATCGGCGCCACCGGCTCCGGCAAGAGCGAACTGCTGCGCACCCTCGTCCTGGGCCTAGCCCTCACCAACTCCTCCGAGACCCTCAACTTCATCCTGGTCGACTTCAAGGGCGGCGCGACCTTCCTGGGTCTTGACGAACTCCCGCACACCTCAGCGGTGATCACCAACCTCGCGGACGAAGTAGCCCTGGTGGACCGCATGCAGGACGCCCTGCACGGCGAACTCATCCGCCGCCAGGAGCTGTTGCGAGCAGCGGGCAACTACTCCTCGGCCCTGGAGTACGAGAAGGCAAGAGCAGCAGGCACCCCGCTGGCCCCCCTTCCCAGCCTCTTCGTCGTCGTCGACGAGTTCAGCGAACTCCTGGCCGCACACCGGGAGTTCATGGACCTGTTCGTGATGATCGGCCGCCTCGGCCGCTCCCTGGGCGTCCATCTGCTCCTGGCCTCCCAGCGCCTGGACGAGGGCCGTATGCACCAGCTGGAGAGCCACCTCTCCTACCGGGTCGGCCTGCGCACCTTCTCCGCGATGGAGAGCCGAGGCGTCCTCGGCGTCCCCGATGCCTACCAACTCCCCTCCCAGCCGGGCGTGGGCTTCCTCAAGAGCGGCGTCGAGGCACTGACCCGCTTCCGGGCGGCGTACGTCTCCGGCCCGTACCGCCACCGGCGCGGCGCCGTCGTCCAGGCCCGGGTGGCCAGCCAGGTGGTCCCCTGGTCGGCGGGCTGGGTCGTGCCACGCACCCCGGCGGCCGTCCCCGACCCCCAGCAGGAGGAGGAGACGGAGTCCGCCGACAGCCTCCTCACGGTGGCCCTGGACCGCCTGCGCGACCACGGCCCGACGGCCCACCAGGTCTGGCTGCCCCCACTGGGCGCACCCCCGGCCCTGGACGCCCTGCTCCCCGGCCTGACCCCCACCCCCGACCGGGGCCTGAGCGCCACCGGCTGGCCGGGCGCGGGCCGCCTACGCGTCCCGGTGGGCCTGGTGGACAAGCCCTTCGACCAGCGCCGGGACCCGCTGGTGGTGGACCTGTCGGCGGGCGGCGGCCACGTGGCGATAGCGGGCGGCTCACAAAGCGGCAAGTCGACAGTGCTCCGCACCCTGATAACCAGCCTGGCCCTCACCCACACCCCCACCGAAGTGCAGTTCTACTGCCTGGACTTCGGCGGCGGCACCCTCTCCTCCCTGGCGGGCCTGCCGCACGTCGGCGGGGTCGCGGCCCGCCTGGACAGCGAACGCATCAGCCGTACGGTGGCCGAGGTCACCGGCGTCCTCAACCAGCGCGAGCAGTTCTTCCTCGACAACGGCATCGACTCCATGGCCACCTACCGCCGCCGCCGGGCGGCGGGGGAGTTCGCCGACGAGACACACGGCGACGTCTTCCTGGTGGTGGACGGCTGGGCCCAGGTGAAGCAGAACTTCGACAGCCTGCTCCCGACCTTCAATCAACTGGCCACCGGTGGCCTGAACTACGGCATCCACCTCATAGTCACCACCACCCGCTGGGTGGAGTTGTCGGCCCAGATCCGCGACCAGAGCGCCACCCGCCTGGAGTTGCGGCTGGGCGACACGATGGACTCGGTGGTGGACGTACGCAAGGCGGCCACGGTGCCCCGCACCCCGGGCAGGGGCCTCACGGTAGGCGACAAACTCCACTTCTTGACGGCACTCCCGCGCATCGACGGCAGCGACAACGCGGAGGACCTGGCGGAGGGCGTGACGGCCCTGGTCGACCAAATCGCGACGGCGTGGACGGGCCCACCGGCCCCACCGGTACGCATGCTCCCGCACCGCCTCCTGGCGTCGACACTCCCCACCCCGGAACTGTCGGAAGGCCTACGCCTCCCCCTCGGCCAGGACGAGGAGACGTTGTCGACGGTCTGGCACGACTTCAGCCGGACCCCGCACCTGGTGGCGGTAGGCGACACGGAAAGCGGCAAGACGAACCTGCTGCGCCTCGCGGCCCAGGCGATCACGGCCCGCTACACGGCGGCGGAGGCCCGCATCCTGGTGGTGGACTACCGCCGCGACCTGGTGGACGCGGTCCCCACCGAATACCAACTGGGCCACGCGGTCTCCGTGGACGCCCTGAAGGAACTGGTGGGCGGCTCGGCCCGCGCCCTGAAGACCCGCCTCCCCGGCCCGGACATCACCCCGGCACGCATGCGCCTGGCGGACTGGTGGAACGGCCCGCGCCTGTTCGTCCTGGTGGACGACTACGACATGGTGGTCGGCAGCAACAACTACGACCACCCCTTCACCCCGCTCTTCGACCACCTGGCCCTGGGCCACGAACTGGGCCTCCACGTGATCGCGGTCCGCTCGGCGACAGGAGCGGGCCGAGGCCTGAACGACCAGCTCCTACGCCGCCTGGACGAGGTGAACACACCGGGCGTCCTGCTGTCCTGCCCCCCGAGTGAGGGCTACGTCTTCGGCAACACAAAGCCGCGGAACCTGCCTCCGGGCAGGGCGCAGTACGTGGTCCGGCGGAAGGCGACACTGATCCAGACGGCGCTGGTGGAGGGGGCGGGGGAGCCGACCTGACCAGAGTTTCCTCGCCCCCGCCGCCCCTACCCGTTCCCATCCCTGGGGGCTGCCGCCCCCAGACCCCCGCCTATCGCGCTGAACGCGCTCGTCCTCAAACGCCGGACGGGCTGGAGATGCCGGCCGGCGCTGAAAACTCAAGCCCCGGCCAGCACCGCAGGGCCACAGCCCGCACCCCCCAAGCCACGGCCCGCGCCCCTCAAGCCCCAGCCCGCACCCTCAAGCCCCGGCCGGCATCACTCAGCCCGTCCGGCGTTTGAGGACGAGGCCGTCCAGGCCGATCATGCCCCCCCCCCCCCCCCCCCGAACCCCCCCCCCCCCCGGGGGGGGGGGGGGGCCGGTCCGGGGGGGGGCGGCGCGGGGCCGCCCGGTTCAGTCGTCCTCGCCCCCGGACAGATCGCCGTCGATGTCCGACCAGATGTCCAGCAACTGCTCGCCGTTGATGCCTTCGAGGGTGGTGCCCTGGGTCTTC
>NZ_PJME01000068.1 GCF_002954775.1 Streptomyces geranii | reverse complement strand
ACCCCCGCTTTGTCCTCAATCGCCGGACGGGCTGAAAACCCAAGCGTCGGCCGGCACTCCCAGCCCGTCCGGCGTTTGAGGACGAGCGCGTTCAGCGCGATTGCGGGGGTCTGGGGGCGCAGCCCCCAGAAGGATGGGAACGGGTAGGGGCGGCGGGGGCGAAGGAAAAGTTGAGAATGGGCTGGTGCCCCTTTCCAGTCCCCTTCAAGAGGTCGTCGACCCCCGCTTCAGTCGCCATCACCTCCGGCTCCTCCTCAAGCGCGACGACCTCATTCACCCGGACCTCATCGGCAACAAGTGGCGCAAGCTCGTGCCCAACCTGGATGCCGCCGCCGGTCGTCCGGTGCTCACCTTCGGCGGTGCCTACTCCAACCATCTCCGTGCCACCGCCGCCGCCGGCCGGCTCCTCGGGCTGTCCACCTTCGGTGTCGTTCGGGGGCACGAACTCGCCGGCCGCCCCCTCAATTCCTCCCTCGCGCACTGCACCGCCAACGGCATGCGTCTGCACTTCGTCGAGCGGGCGGTCTATCGACGCAAGGCCGAAGCCGGCGTCCTCGGCGTCATCCGAGCGGAGATCGGTGCCGACGCCGAGGACGTCTTTGTCGTGCCCGAGGGTGGTAGCAACTCCCTTGCCGTGCGCGGCTGCCGTGCCCTCGGCGAGGAGTTGCGCGGTCTCGCGGACGTCGTCGCGGTCGCCTGCGGTACCGGCGGCACCCTCGCCGGGCTGGCCGCCGGACTCGCCCCCGACCAGCGTGCCCTCGGCATCCCGGTCCTCAAGGGCGGTTTCCTGGACACCGAGATCCGGGCCCTCCAGGACGACGCCTTCGGCGGGCCCCGGGGCTCCTGGAGCCTCGACCACCGATTCCACTTCGGGGGCTACGCCCGTACCACCCCCGAACTGCACGCCTTCGCCGACGACTTCGAGGCCCGGCACGGCGTACCCGTGGAACGTCTCTATGTCGCCAAGATGCTGTACGGACTTGTCGCCCTCGCGGAGGAGGGCGCGTTCGCGCCCGGCACCACCCTCGCGGCGGTGGTCACCGGCCGCCCGTTCCCCTGACGGTCGCCCGCCTCACTCCGTTCACTCCGTCTCGCGGAACGCCGCCGCCTCCTCCAGGTCCAGCCTGCGCAGCAGCGTTCGCAGCATCTCGTCGTCGATGTAGCGGCCGTCCCGCAGCCGTACGAACATCTCCCGTTCCGCGCCGATCATCTCCCTCGACAGCCGGCGGTAGGTGTCGTCCACCGTCTCGCCGGTCACGGGGTTGACCGAGCCCAGGCGTTCCCAGACGGCGTTCTGGCGGCGTTCCAGCACCGAACGCAGCCGGTCGGCCAGTGGGGGCGGCAGGGCGTTGCGCTCGTCCTCCAGGAGGGCCTCCAGGCGTTTCTGCGCCGCTCTGGACGCCTGTGCCTGGGCGTTCGCCTCCGCGAGGGTCTCGGCCTGGGCGTCCCGGCCGGGGAGTTTCAGCAGGCGGATCAGCGGGGGGAGCGTCAGCCCCTGGACGACCAGGGTGCCGATGACCGTCGTGAAGGTCAGGAAGAGCACCAGGTTGCGCTCCGGGAACTCCTCGCCGCCCTCCATCGTGAGCGGGATCGAGAAGGCGATCGCCAGCGAGACGACACCCCGCATCCCGGCCCAGGAGATGACGAACGCGCCCTTCCAGGTCGGGTTCGGTTCGCGTTCCCGGATCCGGGCCGACAGCAGCCGGGGCACGAACGTCCCGGGGTAGACCCAGGCGAACCGGGTGACGACGACCACGACGAAGACGGCGATCGCGTACCAGGCGGCGTCGACACCCTCGTACGCCCCGAGTCCTTCGAGGACGACCGGCAGTTGGAGCCCGATCAGGGCGAAGACAGCCGATTCGAGAACGAAGGCAACCATTTTCCAGACCGCCTCCTCCTGGAGGCGGGTCGCGAAATCGACCTCCCACGCGCGGTGGCCCAGATAGAGCGCCACGACGACCACCGCGAGGACCCCGGAGGCGTGCACCTCCTCGGCGACCGCGTACGCCGCGAACGGGATCAGCAGGGAGAGGGTGTTCTGGAGCAGCGCCTCCTTGAGGTGTGTGCGCAGCCAGTGGATCGGCATCATCAGGATCAGGCCGATCCCGATGCCGCCGACCGCCGCGAGCAGGAACTCGCCGATCCCGCCCGCCCAGGTCGCGCCCTCCCCGACGGCCGCCGCGAGGGCGACGCGGTAGGCGGTGATCGCGGTGGCGTCGTTCACCAGGGACTCGCCCTGGAGGATGGTCGTGACCCGCGAGGGCAGTCCGACCCGGCGGGCGACGGCCGTCGCCGCGACGGCGTCCGGCGGGGCCACGATCGCGCCCAGCACCAGCGCGGCGGTCAGCGGCAGCCCGGGCACGAGCAGATAGGCGGCCCAGCCGACGACCAGGGTCGCGAAGAGCACATAGCCGACCGACAGCAGTGCCACGGGCCGCAGTTGCGCGCGCAGATCGAGGTAGGAGCTGTCGACGGCCGCCGTGTGCAGCAGCGGGGGCAGCATCAGCGGCAGGACGATGTGCGGGTCCAGGGCGTAGTCGGGCACCCCGGGGACGTACGCGAACACCAGTCCGGCCGCGACCAGCATCAGCGGAGGCGGGACCGGCGTACGGCGGGCCGCGGCGGCAATGGCCGCGCTGCCCGCGACCAGCAGGAGCAGTGGCATCACATGCATCGGTCTCGGCCCACTCTCGTCTCCGCCCACCCTGGTTCCGGTGCACCTTGCTCTCCGTGCACTCCGGCATTGTTGTCCCTGCGCTCCGGCTTTCCGCGCGGCTTTCCGCACAGCCGTCGTAATCTGGCAATCATGAAACAGTGCACGCATGCCGACGCGCTGCCGCTCCCGGAGCCCGGGCCCAAGAGCGAGACCTGCCCCGAGTGTCTGGCGGCCGGTACCCACCCCGTGCAGCTGCGCCTGTGCCTGGAATGCGGCCACGTCGGCTGCTGCGACTCCTCGCCGATGCGCCACGCCACGGCGCACCACAAGGAGACCGGGCACCCGATCATGCGCACCTTCGAACCCGGTGAGAGCTGGCGCTGGTGCTTCGTCGACCATGTCCTCGTCTGACCCGCACCCGCCCGCACCCTTGTGAGCAGGGGCATTGGTGACCGGAGGCGTACTCGTGTGACCCTGGATCCGGACGGTTCGACCGTCTGACGTCTGGGTACGTCAACCCGGCGCTCGTTGTTCCCAATTGGGCCCGCAGAACCCCTAGCCACTGTGCGTATCCGTATGTTTACTATGAGTGACAGCAAGGGGCTGGGGTCCCGGGGACAGGAAAGTCGAGAGCGCGGTAGCGTCACCGCTGAACCACGTATCGCGTTACCCCGGGGGGGCGACCCTCGGCCCCCGAAAGAGCTTGTACCACCTTGGAGGTGAGGGTGTCCCAGTTCACAGGCGAGCCCGCGACCCAGGACTTCGTGGAAGTCCGGCTGCCGGCCGCGGGTGCCTACCTGTCGGTGCTGCGTACGGCCACGGCCGGTCTCGCGGCCCGTTTGGACTTCACCCTCGACGAGATCGAGGACCTGCGCATCGCAGTGGACGAGGCCTGCGCGATCCTGCTTCAGCAGGCCGTGCCCGGCTCCGTGCTCAGCTGTGTGTTCCGGCTGATCGACGACTCCCTGGAGGTCACGGTCTCGGCACCGACCACGGACGGTCACGCCCCCGCGCGTGACACCTTCGCCTGGACCGTTCTGTCGGCCCTCGCGGGTCAGGTCGACTCGACCGTGGCCGAGGACAAGACCGTGTCGATCAGTCTCTACAAGAAGCGCGGCGCGGGACCCGGGCCGGCGTGAGGAACGGGGACGGGCCGGTGCGGGACGAAGAGCGCGGCACACGGGAGCTGCCCGCGGCGGGCAGCGGCGGCCCCGCCGGGCCGCGGGGCACGGCGGACGCCATTTCCGGCATCGCCGGTGTCTCCGGCATCCCCGAGCAGGCCCGGCCGCACCCGGAGGACGACCCCTCGGAGGCCGGCTTCATGGACGACGGGCAGCTGGATCGGGAAGGTGCCGTGCAGAGTGCGCCCCTGGAAGGGCCAAGTGAGGTCTCCCCTGTTCGAGCCGACGCTCGAACCCAGGGAGGGTCGACGGGCGGGACGATGAGCGAGCACGAACGAGACGACGCGCAGGGCGCACAGCAGACGGCGCAGGCCACGCAGCACTCCCCGACGGACCGCAGCGGAGCGCGCGCCCTGTTCATCGAGCTGCGCGCGCTGGAGGACGGCAGTGCCGCGTACGCGGAGCTGCGCAACCGGCTGGTCCGTATGCACCTGCCGCTCGTCGAGCACCTCGCGCGCCGCTTCCGCAACCGAGGTGAGCCGCTGGACGACCTGACCCAGGTCGCGACCATCGGCCTGATCAAGTCGGTCGACCGCTTCGACCCGGACCGCGGTGTCGAGTTCTCGACATACGCGACCCCCACGGTCGTCGGCGAGATCAAGCGGCACTTCCGGGACAAGGGCTGGGCGGTCCGCGTCCCGCGCAGGCTCCAGGAGCTGCGCCTGTCGCTCACCACGGCGACGGCGGAGCTGTCCCAGCGGCACGGCCGCTCCCCCACGGTCCACGAGCTGGCCGAGAAGCTCGGCATCTCGGAGGAGGAGGTCCTGGAGGGCCTGGAGTCGGCGAACGCCTACTCCACGCTGTCCCTGGACGTCCCCGACACGGACGACGAGTCCCCGGCGGTGGCGGACACGCTGGGCGCGTACGACGAGGCCCTGGAGGGCGTCGAGTACCGCGAGTCGCTCAAACCGCTGCTGGAGGATCTGCCGCCCCGCGAGAAGCGGATCCTGCTGCTGCGCTTCTTCGGCAACATGACGCAGTCGCAGATCGCGCAGGAGGTCGGCATCTCCCAGATGCACGTCTCCCGCCTGCTGGCCAGGACCCTGGCCCAGCTGCGCGAGAAGCTGCTCGTCGAGGAGTAGACCTCGGCAGAGGAACAGACCTCAGCGGTCGTTCCGCCGCTGTTCCGCAGTCATTCCGACGCCCGGCCGGGCCCACGGATCCCGAGGGCCCGGGTCGTCTCCTGGTTGACCAGCAGCACCAGCGCGGTGACCGCCACGACCCCGAGCACGATCCCGCCCGGAATGGCCATGCTGTCGGCCCGCAGCAGGTTGTAGGCCACGGGCAGCGCCATGATCTGCGTGATGACCGCGGGCCCCCGGCTCCAGCTCCGCCGCCCCAGCAGCCCACGCGCGGCAAGCAGCGGCAGCAGTGCGAGCACGATCAGCGTGACGCCCCCGGTGACGGCCTGCTGCCGGTCGTCCGCGTCGCCCGCGATCCCCATGACGAGGATGAAGACTCCGCCGACAACCAGCCCAAGCCCCTCCACCCCGGCAAGCACGGCGGCGAGGGTCAGCCGCAGGGGCCGCGGCCCCGCAGATTCGGGGGCTTCCGGGGCAGAGTTCCGCTCAACGCTCACCCAAGAAGGGTATCGCTGGGGTACGACGGCACTCGGACGCGCCCCAAAGGGGCGCGGGGAACTGCGCGACCAGCCACAACGCACCCGCAGCCAAACACCGAGCCCCCCGTTCACACCCTCCGACTCTTACTGATCCCTAACCTGCCCTGGGCCGAGTACCACCGAGTAGGTACCCTGCATCGCATGCGTGCACTTCTCGTGGTCAATCCGGCAGCTACCACCACAAGCGCACGTACGCGCGATGTGCTGACCCACGCTCTCGCGAGCGAGATGAAGCTGGAGGCGGTCACCACCGAGTACCGGGGGCACGCACGTGACCTCGGACGGCAGGCCGCGGAGAGCAAGGACATCGATCTGGTCGTCGCCCTCGGCGGCGACGGCACGGTCAACGAGGTCGTGAACGGGCTCCTGCACAACGGCCCCGACCCGGACCGGCTGCCCGGCCTCGCGGTGGTCCCCGGCGGCTCCACGAACGTCTTCGCCCGCGCCCTCGGTCTGCCCAACGACGCCGTGGAGGCCACCGGCGTCCTGCTGGACGCCCTGCGCGAGGAACGGGAGCGCACGGTGGGTCTCGGGGTGGCGAAGGGGACGCCGGGGACCGAGGACGAGTCCGTGCCGGAGCGCTGGTTCACGTTCTGCGCCGGGCTGGGATTCGACGCCGGTGTGATCGGCCGGGTGGAACAGCAGCGCGAACGCGGCAGGAAATCCACACATTCCCTTTACCTGCGTCAGGCCGCGCGCCAATTCCTGGGAGAGGCGAATCGCCGGCACGGCACGATCACCCTGGAACAACCGGGCGCGGACCCCGTTACCGATCTCGTTCTGTCCATAGTCTGCAACACGTCCCCTTGGACGTTTCTCGGCAATCGCCCGGTGTACGCGTCACCTAAGGCCTCGTTCGATACCGGGCTCGACGTACTCGGTCTGAGCCGCATGTCGACCGCCGCGCTTGCCCGATATGGGATGCAGTTGCTCACTTCGTCCCCCGAGCGGGGACCCCATGGCAGGCATGCGACCTCCCTGCACGACCTGACGGACTTCACCTTGCATTCGAAGGTGCCTCTGCCCCTCCAGATGGACGGCGACCACCTCGGACTGCGAACGAGCGTGACGTTCACAGGCGTACGCCGTGCACTGCGTGTGATTGTGTGAGCGGAACGGGCTAAAGTCCTTCCACTCGAACGTTTAGACCAGGGTCCACCCCATGGAAGTACGGCTGTGACCGAGCCGACACCGAGGAATCAAAAAAAACTTTCCGGTAGGGGTTGTATCCGCCGCTGAGGTTTGCGAGTCTCTACGTGGCGCTCGGGACGGCCCGCAACACCGGCCACCACAGAGAGCCAGAACCCCTCCTCACTTCACAGGACCACATCAGTCCGTCTGATGATCGGCCCTTCACTTGTTGAGGGATTCGTGAAAGCGTTCACATTCACAAGCAACGTGCATGTAATACCAAGGAGAGGTAGCAGCCATGGACTGGCGTCACAACGCCGTTTGCCGCGAGGAAGACCCCGAGCTCTTCTTCCCCATCGGCAACACCGGTCCTGCGCTGCTGCAGATCGAGGAAGCCAAGGCCGTCTGCCGCCGCTGCCCCGTCATGGAGCAGTGTCTGCAGTGGGCGCTTGAGTCCGGCCAGGACTCCGGCGTCTGGGGTGGTCTCAGCGAGGACGAGCGCCGCGCCATGAAGCGCCGCGCCGCCCGCAACCGGGCCCGCCAGGCAACCGCCTGACAACCCACCCCGTAACAGCCTGAGCTTGGCGGCGCGTACAGCGAGTACGCATCTCCCGCCCCCGAGCCGCAGCGCGCAGTACCCCCGATGCGCATAGCAACGCACACGAACAAGCACATGAGCCCCGGATCATTCCATGGTCCGGGGCTCATCGCTGCGCCCGGGTCCCCGCACCCCGATCGCCGTACGAGGACTACTTGTTGGCGCGCACCGGGACGTCGAGGATCACCTGCGTGCCCCGCTCGGGCGCCGGCACCATGTCGAACGTACCGCCCAACTCGCCTTCCACCAGGGTCCGTACGATCTGCAGGCCGAGGTTGCCCGAGCGGTGCGGGTCGAAGCCCTCGGGGAGGCCCACGCCGTCGTCCTGGACGGTGACGAGGAGGCGGGCCTCCTTGCTGCTGCCGCCGCGGACCGCGGAGACCTCGACCGTGCCGGTCTCGCCCGGGCCGAAGCCGTGTTCCAGGGCGTTCTGCAGGATCTCGGTCAGCACCATGGAGAGCGGGGTGGCGACCTCCGCGTCCAGGATGCCGAAGCGCCCGCTGCGCCGGACGGTGACCGTGCCCGGCGAGATCTCGGAGACCATCGCGAGGACTCGGTCGGCGATCTCGTCGAACTCGACGCGTTCGTCCAGGTTCTGGGAGAGCGTCTCGTGCACGATCGCGATCGACCCGACCCGCCGTACGGCCTCCTCCAGGGCCTCGCGCCCGCGCTCGGAGTCGATGCGCCGGGCCTGGAGGCGCAACAGGGCGGCCACCGTCTGGAGGTTGTTCTTGACCCGGTGGTGGATCTCCCGGATGGTCGCGTCCTTGGTGATCAACTCGCGCTCGCGGCGGCGCAGTTCGGTGACGTCCCGGAGCAGCACGAGCGAACCGATGCGGGTGCCCTTGGGTTTGAGGGGGATCGCCCGGAACTGGATGACCCCGTCACCGGACTCGATCTCGAACTCGCGCGGCGCCCAGCCGCTGGCGACCTTGGCGAGCGCCTCGTCCACCGGGCCCCGGGTGGGGGCGAGTTCCGCGGTGGTCATGCCCAGGTGGTGGCCGACGAGGTCGGCGGCGAGGCCGAGGCGGTGGTACGCGGACAGCGCGTTCGGCGAGGCGTACTGGACGACGCCGTCCGCGTCGAGCCTGATCAGTCCGTCGCCGACGCGCGGTGAGGCGTCCATGTCGACGACCTGGTTGGAGAAGGGGAACGATCCGGCGGCGATCATCTGGGCCAGGTCGGAGGCGCTCTGGAGATACGTCAGTTCGAGGCGGCTCGGGGTGCGGACGGTGAGGAGGTTGGTGTTGCGGGCGATGACCCCGAGGACGCGGCCTTCCCGGCGGACGGGGATCGACTCGACCCGGACAGGGACCTCTTCACGCCATTCCGGGTCGCCCTCGCGCACGATCCGGCCCTCGTCCAGCGCGGCGTCCAGCAGGGGGCGGCGGCCACGGGGGACGAGGTGGCCGACCATGTCGTCCTGGTAGGAGGTCGGGCCGGTGTTGGGCCGCATCTGGGCGACCGAGACATAGCGGGTGCCGTCGCGCGTGGGGACCCACAGGACGAGGTCGGCGAAGGAGAGGTCGGAGAGCAGCTGCCACTCCGACACCAGCAGATGCAGCCACTCCAGGTCGGAGTCGCTGAGCGCGGTGTGCTGGCGTACGAGTTCGTTCATGGAGGGCACGGATGCGAGCGTACCCGCCGGTTCGGACATGGCCGGAAACCGTGGCTGGCGGGACGGCGGGAAAGGGGCCCGGAACCGCGAAAGGAGCCCGGAGACACCCGCGGGCCGCGGCGCCTGAGAGGGACCCTCAACCCTCCCGGCACCGCAGCCCGGAGCAGCAACGGCCGAGGGCTGTGCGGTCCCGGTCGGCCGATGGATGAGGAGCCGGCGCAGTCAGGGCAGAGAGCCCCGGTTCCTCGATCCGTCTTCCTGTGCGGGGAAGACGGAGGTTCTAGGTTCTGGTCGTACGTCTCTCCACGCATTGTGGACTAGACCACCAGGCCGTGTCCATGCGTTGAAGAGTGTTCGCCGCTGTGCTTTCACGAGCGCATCGGACACCCGATGGCCACCCGAAAGAACTAGTCGGACATCCAAGCGTCCACTGTGCAGCCTAGCCTTGTTGATTCCTGTGCGGGGGCGGATCGTCAGGTCAATTTCCGCCGTAACCCCGGTCTGTTAGATTGGTCTAAACCACACGGCACACTCCAGATCGGCAGGCCCAGCGTGGAAGTTGTCATCGTTCCGGACGCCAAGGCCGGCGGCGAGCTGATCGCCGGGGCCATGGCACAGCTGCTGCTGGACAAGCCGACCGCCCTGCTCGGCGTCGCCACCGGCTCGACCCCGCTGCCCATCTACCAGGCGCTCGCGGCCCAGGTGGCGGCCGGCGCGGTGGACGTGTCCCGGGCGCGCATAGCCCAGCTCGACGAGTACGTGGGGCTGCCGGCCGAGCATCCGGAGTCGTACCGCTCGGTGCTGCGGCGCGAGGTGCTGGAGCCGCTCGGGATCGGGATGGACGCGTTCTTCGGGCCCGACGGGACCGCCGAGGACGTACGGGGTGCGTGCGAGGCGTACGACCGGGCGCTGGCCGAGGCCGGCGGGGTCGACCTCCAGTTGCTGGGGATCGGGACCGACGGGCACATCGGGTTCAACGAGCCGTGCTCGTCGCTCGCGTCACGGACGCGGATCAAGACGCTGACCGAGCAGACCCGGGTCGACAACGCGCGGTTCTTCGACGGGGACATCGGGCAGGTTCCGCATCACGTGATCACGCAGGGTATCGGGACGATTCTTGAGGCCCGGCATCTGGTGCTGCTCGCCACGGGTGAGGGCAAGGCGGATGCGGTGGCGGCGACTGTGGAGGGGCCGGTTGCCGCGGTGTGCCCCGCGTCGGCGCTGCAGTTGCATGCGCATGCGACGGTGGTTGTCGATGAGGGGGCGGCTGCCAAGTTGAAGCATGCGGATTATTTTCGGCATACCTTTGTCAACAAGCCTGCGTGGCAAGGGATCTAGAGGGATCTGAGCGTTTGCCGGGTTCGGTTGTTTGTTGGGCGCGGGTTCGCTGTGGCTGGTCGCGCCCCGCTGCGGAGCCGCAAATAGACACAGCCCCGCGCCCCTAACGGGCGCTCTACTCCCCTGCGATGAATTCTGCCGCTGCCTGGCCGCAGACCCTCGCCGCGCCGTGAGTTGCCAGGTGGAGGGCGCCTCTCGGAGGTGACTGGGGGACGCCCATTTCCACCACGATCGTGTCGGGGCGGGCTGCCAGGAGGGTGTCCAGGGCCGTCTTCATCCAGGGGTGGCGGTGTTCGTCTCGGACCACTGCGACGATGCGGCTCTCGCCCGCTTCGGTCAGGGCTGTCTCTGCCGCTGTCTCGCCTGTGTGGGTGCCCGTGCGGGTGCCGGGGAGGAGGCGTGCCAGCTCGGCTGCCACTCCCCAGGGGGTCTCGTTGCCTACGGCGAAGTTCGCCACGGGGGTGAAGGCCGCCACGTACGGGGGTTCCCGTAGGGGCTCGTAGGGCGTGGCGTGTGTTGCCTTCAGGGCACGGCGGGCCGCTGTCAGGCCGACGTCCGTGGGTGCCTTGCCGGAGTCGGCGGACTGCGGGGGCGCTGCCGCCCAGCGGGCCAGGGTGCGGACGCGTTCCGCCGCGTCCGCCAGGCGCTCCTCCGGGAGTTCGCCGGTGCGGACCGCCTCGATCAGGGCGTCGCGCAGGCTGCGTACCGTCTCGTCGTCCTTGAGGCCGCCGCCCACGCAGATGGCGTCGGCGCCCGCCGCGATGGCGAGGACGCTGCCGCGTTCGATGCCGTAGGTGCCCGCGATGGCCTGCATCTCCATGCCGTCGGTGACGATCAGGCCCGTGTAGCCCAGTTCGCCGCGCAGGAGGTCCGTGAGGACCGGGTGGGAGAGGGTGGCCGGGCGGTCCGGGTCCAGGGCCGGGATCAGGATGTGGGCGCTCATCACCGCCCTGGTGCCGGCGGCGATCGCCGCGCGGAAGGGGGCGAGTTCGCGGTCCAGGACGACCGCGCGGCTCGCGTCGATGCGCGGGAGGGCGTGGTGGGAGTCGACCGAGGTGTCTCCGTGGCCCGGGAAGTGCTTCGTGCAGGCGGCCACACCGGCCGACTGGAGGCCGGTGACGTAGGCGGCGGTGTGCCGGGCGACCAGCTCCGGGTCGGCGCCGAAGGAGCGGACGCCGATGACGGGGTTGGCCGGGTTGGAGTTGACGTCGGCGGAGGGGGCCCAGTTGAGGTTCACGCCGCAGGTGCGGAGGCGGTGGCCGAGTTCCTGTGCCACCTCGCGGGTCAGCCGGACGTCGTCGATCGCGCCCAGGGCGTGGTTGCCGGGGACGGAGGAGCCGGTGCGGACCTCCAGGCGGGTGACGTCGCCGCCCTCCTCGTCGATCGCGACCAGGACGTCGTCGCGCTCGGCGCGCAACTGGGCGGTGAGGGCGGACAGTTGGGCCGGGGATGCGATGTTGCGGCCGAACAGGCCCACCGAGGCGAGGCCTTCGCCGAGGCGGCGGAGCAGCCAGTCGGGGGCGGTGGTGCCGGGGAAGCCGGGCTGGAGGACGGTGAGGGCGTCGCGGGTCAGTGTGTCGGGGCGCCGGGCGAGTGTCGTCATCGGGTCGGGTTATCCCTTCACGGCGCCCGCGGTCAGACCCGCGGCCATCTTGCGCTGGACTAGGAGGAAGAGGACGACGATCGGCACGGCCATCATCGTGGAACCGGCCATCATCGGGGCGTACTCGGTGCCGTGCTTGGTGGTGAAGTTGCCGAGCCAGACGGTGGCGGTCTGGTTCTTCTGGCTCATCAGCATCAGGGCGTAGAGGTACTCGTTCCAGGCCTGGATGAAGCCGTAGACCGAGGTGGCGACCAGGCCGGGGGCCAGCAGCGGGAAGACCACGCGGATGAAGGCGGTGGTGCGGGAGCAGCCGTCGACCATCGCCGCCTCCTCCAGTTCCTTCGGGATGTTGACGATGAAACCGCGCAGGGTCCACACCGTGAACGGCAGGATGAAGGTGAGGTAGGTGATGATCAGGCCGGTCAGCCGGTCGTACTGGCCGAGGTCGTTCAGGAGCAGGAACACGGGGATGATCATCGCGACCAGGGGGACCATCTGCACGGCCAAAATGCCGACGATGACGACCTTTCGGCCACGGAAGGCGAAACGCGAGATCGCCAAGGCCGCGAGCATGCCTACGACGATGCCGATCACGACGACCGTGAGGGACACGACGAGGCTGCGGCCGACCGGGCCCCAGAAGTCAGCGATGTTCAGCGCGCGCCGGAAGTTGTCGAGGGTGAAGCCGGTCGGGAGCAGGCTCGGGTCGGGGTCGATCGCGTCCTTCGCCGGTTTGATCGCCGTGTTCAGCATCCAGTAGACCGGGAAGCCGGTCGACAGGAAGACGAGCAGGCCCAGCAGGTTCCAGCCGGCCTTCGACTTCCGGGGCTTCCGGCTCCCTTCGGCCTTCCGGGGCACGGCGGGGGCTGTCGCGCTCAGGCCGCTCATTCGACCTCTCCGATCTTCAGCATCTGGCGCATGTACACGGCGACGACGCCAAGCAGCAGCACCACGGTGAGCAGGGCGATCGCCGATCCCTGGGCGTAGTCGTTGACGGCGAAGGCGCGGTCGTAGGAGTAGGTGGTCAGGAGCTGGAACTCGGCCTCGGGGTGGCCGCCGCGCATCACGAAGACCTGGGGGAAGACGCCCATGTCCCAGATGACCGACAGGGTCGTGAGCATCACGATGATCGGCTTGAGGATGGGGAGCGTGACGTAACGGAAGACGCCCCAGGCGCCCGCGCCGTCCAGCCGGGCCGCCTCCTCCAGTTCCTTCGGGACCTGGGTGAGACCGGCGCCGAGCGTGATGACCACGAAGGGCACCGCGCCCCAGACCACGAGCAGCATGATGACGGCGAGGCCCTGCGGTCCGCTCGCGAACCAGTTGTGGCCGATCATCTCGACGCCGGGCAGCCTGCTCAGCAGCGCGTTGACGATGCCGTAGTCGGAGTCGAACAGCCACTTGAAGACGGTGGTCGCGACGATGATCGGCATGCCCCAACTGGCCACCAGGACGATGTTGATGAGCGTCTTCATCCAGCCGCTGACCCGCTGGAGCAGCAGCGCGATCAGCATGCCGACGACCATCGTGAAGACGACGCAGCCGACGGCGAAGACGATCGTGCGGACGACGACGTCCCAGAACTCGCCGTCGCCGAGCACGGCGGTGAAGTTGGCGAGGCCCACCCAGTCGGCGGGCTGGAAGCCCCACAGCTGGGACTGCCCGAACTTCTGGAAGGACAGGGCGACCAGTCGGACGAGGGGATAGCCGAGGACCAGCGCGAGGATCAGCAGACAGGGGGCCAGCAGGGCCCACGGGACCGCGGCGGCACCCATGGCCGTCCGCTTTCTCCGTGGGGCGTCCGGGCCACCGGCCGGCGGTGACGGTGGCGCCTGCCGTGTCTCCGGCGGCAGTTTGGCAGGGGTGGTCGTATCAGCGGCACTCATCCGCGCGCTCCTCAGCGGTCCCTCAGGTCGTACGGTCGTTGCGGTCGTCCCACGTGCGTGGTGTGGCGGGCGAGCGGGGCCCTCTCCGTGTCAGGGCCCCGCCTCGGCGCGCTACTACTCGACGTTGATGACCTTGTCGATCGCCGCGTCCGCTTCCTTCGCGGCCTCCTCGACCGTCTTCTTGCCGGTGCCGATGCTCTGCAGCATCGTCTGGAGGATCTGGGCCTTCTCGACCTGGCCCCAGCCCGGTGCCATCGGCACGAACCAGTTGGACTCGGCCGCCGTGGCCGGGACCGCCGTCGCCGGGTCGTTCTTCAGGGTGGCGAGGTCGGTCTTGTTGTTGGGCAGGTTGCCCTTGGCCATCAGGCCCTTCTGGCCGCTGGCCCCGGTGTAGGCGTTGATCCACTCCGCGGCCACCGTCTGGGCCTTCGACTTCACCGGGACGGCGAGGTCGGACCCGCCCAGGAACACCGGCATGTTCTTGCCGGACGGGCCGGGCATGACGAAGTTCTCCAGGTTGCCCTTGAGCTTGCCGGTCTTGTCGTTCTCCGGCGCCTCGGCGGTGGCGCCCTCCCAGGCGGCGGCGAAGATCATGCTGGTCTTGCCCTGGCCGTAGACGATGTAACGGTCGGACTCGTCCTTGGTCTTGTCACCGTGCATGTACTTGTCGATGACGTTCTTGAACTCGGTGAGGCCCTTGACGGACTCCGGCGAGGAGAGGGTCGCCTTCCACTGGCCGCCCGACTCCTCGGCGATCGCGCCGCCGGCGTCGTAGACGAAGGACATGGCGGCGTACCAGTCGCGGGTGGGCTGGTACCAGGCGTTGTACTTGTCGCCCTCCTTCTTCTGGATCTTGTCCAGGGCGGAGGTGAGTTCGGCGTACGTCTTCGGCGTCGACGTGACGCCGACCGAAGCGGCCACGTCCTTGCGCCAGTTGGCGACGCGGCCACCGGCGTAGTACGGGACGCCGTACGTCTTGCCCTCGTAGGTGACGGAGGCCTTGAGGCCGTCGAGCCAGTTGGCGGAGTTCTCGAACTTGGCCGGGTCGACGGGGGCGAAGGCGCCCTTGACCATGTAGCCGAGCATCTCGGTGTTGCCCATCTCGACGACGTCGGGGGCCTTGTCGGTGGCGAGGACGGCGTCGAGCTTGGCGTTCTTGTCGGGCCAGCCGTAGTACTCGTGGTTGATCTTGATGCCGGGGTGCTTCTTCACGATCGCGGCGTCGGCGGCCTTCACCAGCTCGGGCCAGTTGTTCTGCGCGTCCACGGTCAGCCAGACGGTCAGTTCCTTGGCGTCAGCGCCGGTCTTGTCCGAGCTGCCGCTGTCACTGTCCCCGCATGCCGCGATGGAGACCATCATGCCCGCGATACCGATCGCGGCTATCAGCTTGCGCTTCACGCCACCCTCCTCAGGGACCTGGACCAATGGTGTAGACCAGTAGGCGGAGCTTGGCTCAGACCAAACTGCGTGTCAAGAGTGCGTGAACATCTCTGACCAGCCGTTATGCGACCTACATATGCAGGAACCTTTAAGTAAGAAGGTGGCGGAAATACCCTGCACACGTGTCCGGTTCGAGGTAGACCACTTCGGTGGAGCGATGGGCCGGGGCGCGGGTTCGGGATTCCTCGCGGTGGACTAGACCAGCGAGGGGCGTGAAGGTATACAGAGGGGATCACGGAGCGCGCGGGGGCTCGTGGAGACCATTCACAGGTCAATCGCCGCGTGAGCCGTGTCACGATGTGGGCTTGGACCGGCGGGATGCCGGTCTCAGCAGCACCAGTAGCCGGGAAGGCGGAGCATGAGCACCGACGTGAGCAGTGCGGAGAACGAGGGTGGGGCTACCGTCCGTACCGCGCGCGTGCCCAAGTACTACCGGCTGAAGAAGCATCTGCTCGACATGACGGAGACCCAGGCGCCCGGCACGCCGGTCCCGCCCGAGCGCACACTGGCGGCGGAGTTCGACACCTCCCGCACGACCGTCCGCCAGGCCCTCCAGGAACTGGTCGTCGAGGGCCGGCTGGAACGCATCCAGGGCAAGGGCACGTTCGTCGCCAAGCCGAAGGTCTCGCAGGCGCTGCAACTGACCTCGTACACCGAGGACATGCGGGCCCAGGGGCTCGAACCGACCTCACAGCTCCTGGACATCGGGTACATCACGGCCGACGACACGCTCGCCCAGTTGCTCGACATCACGGCGGGCGGGCGGGTGCTGCGGATCGAGCGGCTGCGGATGGCGAACGGCGAGCCGATGGCCATAGAGACCACGCATCTCTCGGCGAAGCGGTTTCCCGCTCTGCGGCGGTCACTTGTGAAGTACACGTCCCTGTACACGGCTCTGGCCGAGGTGTACGACGTGCATCTCGCGGAGGCGGAGGAGACGATCGAGACGTCTCTGGCGACGCCTCGTGAGGCGGGGTTGCTCGGTACGGATGTGGGGTTGCCGATGTTGATGCTGTCCCGGCACTCGTTGGACAAGGACGGGTTGCCTGTGGAGTGGGTGCGGTCTGTTTATCGGGGGGATCGGTACAAGTTCGTGGCTCGGCTCAAGCGGCCTATTGAGTAGGGGGCTTGCTGTGCTTGGGCGAGTGCGGGCTCGTTGTGGTTGCTCGCGCAGTTCCTCGCGCCCCTAAAAGCCTGCAGCGCACGTACGCGGTGTAGCGCTGTGTCCCGTCCCGCACTACCGTCCTTCCCTCATCGCATGGACGGGAGGACGACCCGGTGCGCACTGCGAACGCTCGAACCATCGTCATCTGGACCCTCGTCGCGCTGGTGGGCGCGAGCGGCTGGTCCGTGCTCGCGCTGGCGCGTGGGGAGGAAGTGTCGGCCGTCTGGATGGTCGCGGCGGCCCTCGGCTCGTACGCCATCGCCTATCGCTTCTACTCGAAGTTCATCGCCTACAGGGTTCTGAAGGTCGACAGGACGCGGGCCACCCCCGCCGAACGCCTCGACAACGGCATCGACTTCCATCCGACCGACCGGCGCGTACTGCTCGGTCACCACTTCGCCGCCATCGCGGGCGCCGGGCCGCTGGTCGGGCCCGTGCTGGCCGCGCAGATGGGGTACTTACCCGGCACGATCTGGATCGTCGTGGGCGTCATCTTCGCGGGTGCCGTGCAGGACATGGTCGTACTGTTCTTCTCCACCCGGCGCGACGGACGTTCGCTCGGGCAGATGGCCCGGGAGGAGATCGGGCCGTTCGGCGGGGCGGCGGCGCTGGTCGCCGCGTTCGCCATCATGATCATCCTCCTCGGTGTGCTGGCGCTGGTCGTCGTGAACGCCCTCGCCGCCTCGCCCTGGGGGACCTTCTCCATCGGGATGACCATCCCCATCGCCCTGCTGATGGGCTTCTATCTACGAGTACTGCGGCCGGGGCGGGTCACCGAGGTCTCGCTGATCGGTGTGGGGCTGCTGCTGCTCGCGCTGGTCGCCGGGCGCTGGGTCGCCGAGTCGTCGTGGGCCGACACCTTCACCCTCGCGCCCTCGACGCTGGTCGTCTGGCTGGTGGCGTACGGGTTCATCGCGTCGATCCTGCCCGTGTGGATGCTGCTGGCCCCGCGCGACTACCTCTCGACGTTCATGAAGATCGGCACGATCGCGCTGCTGGCGCTCGGTGTGATCGTCACGCTGCCCACGCTCAGGATGGACCCGGTCACCGACTTCGCCTCGCGCGGTGACGGGCCCGTCTTCGCGGGTTCGCTCTTCCCGTTCGTGTTCATCACGATCGCCTGCGGGGCCCTGTCCGGCTTCCACTCGCTCATCTCGTCCGGTACGACGCCGAAGATGATCCAGAAGGAGACGCAGGTCCGGATGATCGGGTACGGATCCATGCTGATGGAGTCGTCCGTCGCCGTGATGGCGCTGATCGCCGCCTCCGTCATCGACCCGGGGCTGTACTTCGCCATGAACGCGCCCGCCGGGGTCATCGGCACCAGCGTGCAGTCGGCGTCGGAGGCCGTCGCGAACTTCGGGTACACGATCTCGCCGGACGCGCTCGCCAAGGCCGCCGAACAGGTCGAGGAGGCAAGCCTGTTGTCGCGTACGGGCGGTGCGCCGACCCTCGCGGTCGGGGTCTCGGAGATCTTCGCCAAGGTGACCGGGGACGGGCTGCGGGCGTTCTGGTATCACTTCGCGATCATGTTCGAGGCGCTGTTCATCCTGACCGCGCTGGACGCGGGCACGCGCGTGGGCCGGTTCATGCTCCAGGACATGCTGGGCAACCTCTACAAGCCCTTCAGGAACATCAGTTGGAAGCCCGGGCTGGTCATCACCAGCGCGGTCGTGTGCGCGCTCTGGGGCTACTTCCTCTGGGTCGGTGTGCACGAGCCGCTCGGCGGGATCAACCAGCTCTTCCCGATCTTCGGCATCTCCAACCAACTGCTCGCGGCGGTCGCCCTCGCGGTCTGCACGACGCTGCTGGTGAAGTCCGGGCGCCTCAAGTGGGCCTGGATCACCGGGGTTCCGCTCCTCTGGGACGCGACGGTGACCCTGACGGCCAGCTGGCAGAAGGTGTTCTCCGGCGATCCGCGCGTCGGCTTCTTCACGCAGCGGTCCGTCTACCAGGACGGCATCGACGCCGGGAAGGTCCTGCCCCCGGCCAAGAGCATGGACGACATGCACACCATCGTCACCAACTCGACGGTGGACGGCGTCCTGGCCGCCGTACTGGCCCTGCTGATCGTCGTGGTGATCGCGGACGCGGCCCGGGTCTGCGTCCGGCACGTGCGCCGCCCGGCGCTGTCCACGCTGAGCGAGGCGCCGTACGTCGAGTCGAAGATCGTCGCTCCGGCCGGGCTGTTCCCGACCAGGGAGGAGAAGGAGGAGGCGCGCGATGCGGTCGCTCCGACGGGCGTTTAGGGCCGTGCGCTGGTATCTGCGGGAGCTGACCGACGAGTCGGCGTACGACCGCCATGTCGCGCACCTGCGCAAGGAACGGCCGCAGGC
Organism: Streptomyces geranii; assembly: GCF_002954775.1. Taxonomy (GTDB): domain Bacteria; phylum Actinomycetota; class Actinomycetes; order Streptomycetales; family Streptomycetaceae; genus Streptomyces; species Streptomyces geranii. The sequence goes on along the minus strand of NZ_PJME01000068.1, from coordinate 24,444 downwards.
GCCGGTGCCGACGCGGAGGGAGTTCGAGCGGATGCGTACGGACCGGCAGGAGGCGGACCCCCGGCAGGGGTTCCGGTGCTGCTGACATCCCTTGCGCGGACAGGGATCGGGCCCGTTCGCGGGCTCCGGCGGCGCGGCCGGACGTACGGCCGCGTACCGCCGCAGGGCGCTCAATTGCCGTCACGACACAACATGTGGGGGTGCTTCCAGTGCCCAACACTAGATGTATGCTCATGCTCGCTGTCGCCGCAGGGGAATCCGGTGCGAATCCGGAACTGTCCCGCAACGGTGTACACGTGCGTATTCCTGCCCAATTGCGGCTGTGCGCGTGTCCAGTCCGAGGACCTGTCGACAGTGTGCCCGGCCGACCGGTTCGGGCACCGACGTCCGGGCCTCGCGGAGTGGGCCGGTGGACGCGCGCGTACCCGTATGGCGTCCGTGTGCCCCGCTGCCCTCCCCCTGGCCCCGTGCCGAGCGAGGGAGAGCACCCACGTGACCATCGCGCCAGCCGAACCGGCTTCAGCGACCCCAGTGGCCCGAGTGGAGACGGACGGTCCCGGAACCGCGCTGCTGCGGACCCTGACCGAGCTGACCGCCGACCTCCCCGACGCCGACCCGGGACGGGTGGCCGCCGCAGCGTTGCGCGGCCGGTCCTCGCGGGCCGACGAGTCGGAGCTGCGCGAGCTGGCCACCGAGGCGGCGGCCGGCCTCATCTCCGAGGACCCCGCCTACTCCCGTCTCGCCGCCCGGCTGCTGACGATCAGCGTCGCCGCCGAGGCCGCCTCACAGGGCGTCACGACCTTCTCCCAGTCGGTCGCGGTCGGGCACCGCGAGGGCCTGATCGCCGACCGCACCGCCGAGTTCGTACGACTGCACACGGACCGGCTGAACGCCCTGATCGACCTCGAAGGGGACGACCGCTTCGGGTACTTCGGGCTGCGTACGCTGCACAGCCGCTACCTCCTGCGCCACCCGATCACCCGCCAGGTCATCGAGACGCCCCAGCACTTCATGCTGCGTGTCGCGAGCGGACTGGCCGAGGACACTGCGCTTGATTCAGAAACGGGCGTCCGGGCGTTCGACGAAGTCGCCGCGCTCTACCGGCTGATGAGCCGCCTCGACTACCTCCCCTCCTCCCCCACCCTCTTCAACTCCGGTACGCGGCACCCCCAGATGTCGTCCTGCTACCTCCTCGACTCCCCGATCGACGAGCTGGACTCCATCTACGACCGCTACCACCAGGTCGCCCGCCTCTCCAAGCACGCCGGCGGCATCGGACTGTCGTACTCCCGGATTCGCAGCCGCGGTTCGCTGATCCGGGGCACCAACGGGCACTCCAACGGCATCGTGCCCTTCCTGAAAACACTGGACGCCTCCGTCGCCGCCGTGAACCAGGGCGGGCGGCGCAAGGGTGCCGCCGCGGTGTACCTGGAGACCTGGCACTCCGACATCGAGGAGTTCCTGGAGCTGCGCGACAACACCGGTGAGGACGCCCGGCGTACGCACAACCTGAACCTCGCGCACTGGATCCCGGACGAGTTCATGCGCCGGGTGAACACGGACGCGTCCTGGTCGCTCTTCTCCCCCTCCGACGTGCCCGAGCTGGTCGACCTGTGGGGCGACGAGTTCGACGCCGCCTACCGCAGGGCCGAGGCCGCCGGGCTCGCGAAGAAGACCATTCCCGCCCGTGATCTGTACGGCCGCATGATGCGGACGCTCGCGCAGACCGGCCAAGGCTGGATGACCTTCAAGGACGCGGCCAACCGCACCGCCAACCAGACGGCGGAGCCGGGCAGCGTCGTCCACTCCTCGAACCTGTGCACCGAGATCCTTGAGGTCACGGACGACGGGGAGACCGCGGTCTGCAACCTGGGGTCCGTGAACCTGGGCGCGTTCGTCGACACGACGGCCGGGGACATCGACTGGGAGCGGCTGGACGAGACCGTCCGTACCGCCGTCACCTTCCTCGACCGGGTCGTCGACATCAACTTCTACCCGACCGAGCAGGCGGGCCGCTCCAACGCCCGCTGGCGTCCGGTCGGTCTGGGCGCGATGGGTCTCCAGGACGTCTTCTTCAAGCTGCGCGTCCCCTTCGACTCGCCCGAGGCCCAGGCCCTCTCCACGCGTATCGCCGAGCGCATCATGCTCGCCGCGTACGAGGCCTCCGCGACCCTCGCCGAACGCAACGGCCCGCTTCCGGCCTGGGACAAGACCCGTACGGCCCGTGGTGTGCTGCACCCCGACCACTACGACGTCGAACTGACCTGGCCCGAGCGCTGGGCGGCACTGCGGGAACGTATCGCCCGGGTCGGGATGCGCAACTCGCTCCTCCTGGCCATCGCGCCGACCGCCACCATCGCCTCGATCGCCGGGGTGTACGAGTGCATCGAGCCGCAGGTGTCCAACCTGTTCAAGCGCGAGACGCTGTCCGGCGAGTTCCTCCAGGTCAACTCCTACCTGGTGCGGGAGCTGAAGGACCTCGGCGTGTGGGACGCCCGCACCCGTGAGGCGCTGCGCGAGTCGAACGGCTCGGTGCAGGGCTTCGCCTGGATCCCCGCCGACGTACGCGCCCTGTACCGCACGGCGTGGGAGATCCCGCAGCGCGGGCTCATCGACATGGCCGCCGCCCGGACGCCGTTCCTGGACCAGGCCCAGTCGCTGAACCTGTTCCTGGAGACGCCGACCATCGGCAAGCTCTCCTCGATGTACGCGTACGCCTGGAAGTCGGGCCTGAAGACGACGTACTACCTGCGCTCGCGCCCCGCGACCCGCATCGCCCGCGCCGCCCAGGCACAGGCCCAGCCCGAGAAGACCATCCCCGTGCAGCAGGCCGCCGACCCCGACGCCGTCGCCTGCTCCCTTGAGAACCCCGAGTCCTGCGAGGCCTGCCAGTAATGACCAGCGAAGCCAAGAACCTGCTCGACCCGGGCTTCGAGCTGACCCTCCGCCCCATGCGCTACCCGGACTTCTACGAGCGCTACCGGGACGCGATCAAGAACACCTGGACCGTCGAGGAGGTCGACCTCCACTCGGACGTCGCCGACCTGGCGAAGCTCTCCGAGGGCGAGCAGCACATGATCGGCCGACTGGTCGCGTTCTTCGCGACGGGCGACTCGATCGTGGCCAACAACCTGGTGCTGACGCTCTACAAGCACATCAACTCGCCGGAGGCGCGGCTGTATCTGTCGCGGCAGCTGTTCGAGGAGGCCGTGCACGTCCAGTTCTATCTGACGCTGCTCGACACCTATCTCCCCGACCCGGAGGACCGGGCCGCCGCCTTCGACGCGGTGGAGAACATCCCGTCCATCCGCGAGAAGGCCGAGTTCTGCTTCAGGTGGATCAACGAGGTCGAGAAGCTGGAGAGCCTGCAGACCCAGGCCGACCGCCGCCGCTTCCTGCTCAACCTGATCTGCTTCGCCGCGTGCATCGAAGGCTTGTTCTTCTACGGTGCCTTCGCGTACGTCTACTGGTTCCGCAGCCGCGGTCTGCTGCACGGTCTGGCCACCGGCACCAACTGGGTGTTCCGCGACGAGACCATGCACATGAGCTTCGCGTTCGAGGTCGTCGACACCGTCCGCAAGGAGGAGCCGGAGCTGTTCGACGACCGGCTCCAGCAGGAGGTGACCGACATGATGCGGGAGGCGGTCGAGGCCGAGCTGCAGTTCGGCCGCGACCTGTGCGGTGAGGGTCTGCCGGGCATGAACACCGAGTCGATGCGGCAGTACCTGGAGTGCGTCGCCGACCAGCGGCTGGCCCGGCTGGGCTTCGCCCCGGTGTACGGCTCCGAGAACCCCTTCTCCTTCATGGAGCTGCAAGGGGTCCAGGAGCTGACCAACTTCTTCGAGCGCCGCCCGTCGGCGTACCAGGTGGCGGTGGAGGGCTCGGTGTCGTTCGACGACGAGTTCTGACACCGGCCGCCGGTGGGGGTCACGCCGCCCGGGTCACGTCCTGGGCGGTCATGGCCGGGCGGACCCGGGCCGCGCGCTCCGCGTCCTGGGCACGCCGGTCCTGCTGGGCCCTGCGGAGCTGACGGTCGACGCGCAGGTCGTGCGCGAGGCCGAGCAGGGACGGGAGGGCGAGGGCCACGAAGACCGCGGCGACGAGGAGTATTCCGACGAGGTTGTCCGTTCCTGTGTTCATGGACATCAGTCTCGCGCCGGATGCTCCTGACCGTCAGTGGCAGGACTGCCGCACACCCTCGATTTCCTGCCAATGCCGAGGCACACTGGCAGCATGCTGGAAAACGTGGCCGTCGTCCTGCTCGACGGCGTGCATCCCTTCGAACTCGGCGTCGTGTGCGAGGTCTTCGGCCTCGACCGCAGCGACGAGGGCCTGCCGGTGTACGACTTCGCGGTCGCCTCGGCCGAGGGCCCGACGCTGAACACCCACGCGGGCTTCTCCGTCCGGCTGGAACACGGCCTCGAACGGCTGGAGAGCGCCGATCTGATCGCCGTACCGGCCGGGCAGACCTACGCCGCCCGGGAGTATCCGCCGGAGCTGCTGGACGCGCTGTGCCGTGCCGTCGACCGCGGGGCCCGGGTGCTCAGCGTCTGCTCCGGGGTCTTCGTGCTGGCCGCCGCGGGCCTGCTGGACGGCCGGCGGTGCGCGGTGCACTGGCGGCACGCGGACGAGCTGGCCCGGCGCTATCCCCAGGTCAAGGTCGAGCCTGACGTGCTGTACGTCGACGCGGGACCGGTGATCACCTCCGCCGGTACGGCCGCCGGGATCGACGCCTGCCTCCACCTCGTACGGGAGGAGCACGGGCCCGAGGTCGCCAACGCGATCGCCCGCCGGATGGTCGTACCGCCGCACCGGGACGGCGGACAGGCCCAGTACATCGAGCGGCCCCTGCCCCGGTCGCGGTGCGACACCGTCGGGGAGGTGCTGGTGTGGATGGAGCGCCACCTCGACGAGGAGGTGACCGTCGAGCAGCTCGCCGAGCGCGCGCACATGTCGCCGCGTACCTTCGCCCGCCGCTTCCAGCAGGAGACCGGCACCACGCCCTACCGCTGGATACTGCGGCAACGCGTCCTGCTGGCCCAGCAGTTGCTGGAGGCGACGGACGAGACGATGGACACGATCGCCTGGCGCACCGGCTTCGGCAACGCGGCGGCGCTGCGCCATCAGTTCGTACGGTCGCTGGGGACGACCCCGCAGGCGTACCGGCGTACGTTCAAGGGCCCTGAGGCCGCCTGAGCGCACGTCGGCCGCGCCGCTCGCGCCCCTTCAGCGGGGTGTCGCCCGCAGCAGCATCTTGTCCGGATGCAGGGTGATTCCCACGCGGAGCGCGTCCCGTGAACCGGGCATTCGTTCGAATCGCCACTTCCTTGCGACCTCGGCCGTGAGAATGGTGAGCATGGCCATCGAGAAGTGGTCGCTCGGACACTTGCGGTTGCCCACGCCGAACGGGGTCATCGCGTACTTGGGCAGGTCCCTGGTGCGTTCCGGAAGCCAGCGGTCGGGATCGAACTCGGTGTTCCGCTCGTACGAACGCGGGTCGCGCTGGATGGCGTACGGGCTGTACACGAGATCGGCACCGGCCGGAATCCGATAGCCGCCCAGCTCGGTCTCGGCCACCGCCCGCCGGGTCAATATCCATACGGGCGGCTGCAAACGCATCGTCTCGACGACGACATTGTTCGTGTGCGTCAGCTTGCGGACGTCCGCGAATGCGACCGGGCGGTCGCCCCCGACCGATTCGGCCTCCTCGGCCACCTTGTCCGCGTGGTCCGGCTGTTCGGCGAGGACCTGGAGCAACGACATGATCGTGGATGCGACGGTTTCGGCACCCGGGGTGACAATGGCGACGACCTGATCGTGGATCTCCTGTTCGCCTATGGGGTCGCCATTCCCGTCCTTCGCCGACAGCAACGCCGTCAGCAAATCGTCCGGTTTTTGACCGGATGCCCGGCGCTCGGCCACGATCTCGTCGACGACGAGATGCATATCGGCCAGTGCCCGGTTGAATTTGAGGTTGGCCGGCAGCGGCAGCCGGTAGAGCGGTCCCGCCGGGATCACCATGCGCCGGTACATCCCGAGGAACACCGTGGCGAGCGCGGCGCACAGCCGCTCGGCGCGCTCGTCCATGTAGTCGCCGCGCAGCAGACAGCGGGCCGCTATGCGCACGGCCGTGCGGAACGCCTCCGAGGTGCAGTCGACGATCTCGCCGGGCTGCCTGCGCCGGGCGAACGCCTGTGCCTCCTCCTCCATGATCGGCCCGTACTCGGGGAGCACGTCCAGCCGGAACGCGGGCTGGATGGTGCGCCGTTGGCGCCGGTGGGTGGGCCCGTTGGCGGTGGCCACGCCCTGCTTGCCGAGCAGTCCTTCGAGGGACTCCCAGAGCGGGCCGCCGATGATGTAGGCCGGGTTGAGCGCGAGTTCGCCGACCAGCTCCGGCGAGGTGGCCGCGTACACCGTCTTGGGGCCGAGCCTCAGCCGGACGACGTCGCCGTGGTCGCGGAGTCCGGCGAAGAAGCCCAGCGGGTCGCGGACCAGCCGGGGGCCGTGGCCGAGGAGCGGGACGCCGCCGCCCGCGAAGGGCGGCTCGCTCACGGGAGGAGACGCGGGACGCACTGATTCGACGGTCATTTCTCACCTGCCGCTTCGTTGTTGACGTACGGGGGTGTGGAGCGGTCGTCCCAGTTGTCGACCATGTAGCGGCCGGACTCGTGGTGGAACCAGTAGACGGAACTGAACCAGTTCCGCATATTGTCGAGACAGGCATTCACAGCGGTGCCCAGCTCCTTTCCGCGGGCGCTGCCGTCGTCCAGCGATTCGGCGAACCTGCGCGCTTCCTTCTCCGCCAGGAGGAATTCGGCGATCGCCTCCTCGACCCGCCCCCTGATGTCCGCGACGGCTTCTTCGAGAGTCAGTCCACGATGCCGGATGAGACTGATCCCGAGATTGTGGACCTCGTCGCCCGCGATTTCCTTCGGAAGTGAGCAGAGGTCGTTGTACCAGGCGGCGAATTCCTGGCTCAGCAGAGCCGCCCGATGGAATGCGGAGTTTTTCCGCACCGCGGCCGGTAGTTCGCATCCGGCACTCGGCTCCAGAAGATCGGTCCAGATCCAGTGCGCGAAAGTGAGCCGCCGCAGTTCGAGGTATTCCTCGACCTTCGGCACGGTTCCGTTTGTACGGTTGCGGAATTCGCGGTCGTACGCCTCCACGACCGCGTGGAAATGCCGCGCGAAGCGGGCGTTCCACTTCCGGCCGAGGAACGAGTAGAGCCGCAGCACACTGTCCGCGAACCCCGCGACCAGCGGGTCCCGGTGGTACAGATACTGCCCGGGTGCGTCCAGCGCGGCATGCAGCCGGCCCTTCAACTGCCGCCAGGCGGCGGGCCGGCCGTGCACGATGTCACGGTCGTGCCGGTCGTCCCAGACGAAGAACCAGGCACTGAAGTCCGCTATCGCCTGGAGTACGTCGTCCGGGGCGCCGAGGTAGTACCCCGCCATCAGGTCGGTATAGCAAAGGCCGTCGGCATATTCTGCGACCTTGTCCGCAGGCATGAGGCGTTTTTCCAGCAGCCAGCCCCTGGTCCTCTCCTGAAGCAGGGGCCAATACGGATGCAGTTGCCGGGGAAACGCCGCCTCGATCACCGGTAAGGCCAGTGATGGTGGGATCGCTACCGCTGGTGTCGCCGGTGAGGTGCTGTGTGGGAAAGCAGGCACGAACAAACCCCTCTCAGCCGCCAGTTGGCGCAACACCCCTCCCGCTGTGCCGGGCGTGCGCCGTTGCGTATCCCCGCACTTCCCATTCAGCACTACAACTGACCGTTCTGGGAACGGATTTGCTTCCTTCACTACCCCAAGTTGCTGAGATTAGCCTGCCCCTTGACCGATTTTGGATCACTGGAAGCGCACTTGAGTCCGGTTTCCGATCGAACGTGCGACGCACGCATGAGCGAGACACGAACGGCCCCTGGTCAGGGGCCGTTCGTGTGCGGATGCCTCAGCAGTGCCCAGGGGTGTCCAGGCGTAGTCAGACGTGCTCAGTCGTTCGCGACCACGGGGTAGCGGGGCTCGTTCTCGGCCATCTGCCGCAGGGCGTCCTTGCGCTCACGCTTGGAGAGCCGGTCGATGTACAGGTACCCGTAGAGGTGATCGGTCTCGTGCTGCAAACAGCGAGCGAAGTAGCCGGTGCCGCGCACCTTGATGGGGTTGCCCCGCTCGTCCTGCCCGGTCACCTCGGCGTAGTCGGGCCGGGCGAGCGGCGCGTACGCGGTCGGTACGGAGAGGCAGCCCTCGTTGCTGTCGTCCAGCCGGCGCCGGTCGGCGGGCAGCTCGACGAGCTTCGGGTTGCAGATGACACCGGTGTGCCGGGCGCCCTCGTCGTCGGGGCAGTCGTAGATGAAGACCTTCAGATCGACACCGATCTGGTTGGCGGCCAGGCCCACGCCCTCGGCGGTGCGCTGGCTGGCGAACATGTCCGCGACCAGCTGCTCCAGCTCCGCACCGAACTCGGTGACGTCCCGACACTCCTTGTGCAGCACCGGGTTCCCGACGACCGTGATGGGCCGCGAGGTCCCCCGCTCCCGCCAGGCGGCCTCCCGCTCCTCCCCGTCCTCGGTGTCGACGACGAATCCCTCGTCGTCCACGGGAAGCACGCCCACGTGCTGTTGATCGGTGTCCTGCTGCGCCATGACCGACGATGCCTTCCTCAAACAAACGGGGGAGAGTTGCGGATACAGGGTACGGGGCGAGGCTTACAGGGGCCGCCCCTTCAGGGGCGCCCCCGAAGGGGCGCGGGGAACTGCGCGACCAGCCACGACGACGCAGCACCCGGCAACAGGCCCTAACAGACCTCTTCGAGATCCCGCCAGTCCCGAGTCTCAGGACTGTCAGCGACCCACCCGTCCAACAACCCCCGAACAAGAGACGCCGGCGCAGCGATCCCACACTCCCGCTCAGGAGCCCAAAGCTGCCCGTCCGTCCGATGCCCCAACGGCCCAGGATGCCCAGGCTCACTGTGATCATGGGGATCAAGATGCTCCCCGTCCCCCTCGTCGGACGGCATCCGCGACTCCGAACACATCCGACACAGCAACCGCACCGAGGACGACCAGTCCTCCGCCGCGAACCCCGCGTCGGACGCCAACCGCTCCAACGCGTCCCGGTCGTCCTCGGCGGCGGCCTCCAGCAGCACCACCCAGGTGGGCACGGGCGACGGCGCCCACAGCTCGATCTCGTCGAAGACGGGGTACGAGTGCCCGGCGGCGGTCGTCCGCTCGCCGTGCGGCACCCCGTCGTGCAGCACGACCTCGCCCCAGCGCCGCCCGGACGACGGCAGCGGGATCGACAGCACCTCGATCCGCGCGGGGTCGAGACGCCGTCCCCACACGACCTCGGCCTCGCCCTCCGGCGACAGCCGTACGGCCGCGCTGCCCAGGTCCATCCCGGTGGGCTCACCGGCGGCCGTGACGCCCCCGGGCACCCGCAGCCCGTACGCCTGCCAGGCCCGGCGGGCCAGCGGCCAGTCCTGGAGGGCGGTCGCGGCGATGCCCACGTTCCACCAATCGGGGGCCCCGGTCTCCCGGTCGAGCAGTGCGACGGCACGCAGACCGGCCGCCCGCGCCTGCTCCCAGTCGTGCCGGAACTTGTGCAGCAGGGCGAGGTTGAACCAGGACTCGGACAGCCACGGTTCAAGATCGGCGGCACGTGTCAACAACGCGCCCGCGTCCTCGTACCGCCCGTCGCCGATCAGCGTGAACGCGCGGTCGGTGGCCTGCCGCCATGAGGCGGAGGGCCGGTGCCGCCCCTTGCCGAAGATCCTCACGATTCCCGCCTGCCAGTGCCGTGGAGTGGGCCGGCTTCTGCCCCCGTACAGCCTCTCCCTCGCATCCAACCACGGACCGTTGGAGGGGCGCTCATTACCCATGGGTTACCCAACCGAGGGCAGCGTAAGACGACGAACCCCTCTCCCACCACCACCTTCAGCCGATGCGCTCGTGGACGGCTCCACCATTTCTGGCGAGCACCCGGGCGAGTGATTCGACGACCTCGGGCTGATAGTCCCGGCCGGTACCCAGCCGCAGCTCCTCCAGCGCCCGCAGCGGCCCGTCCGCTCCGGCTTCCCACACTTTCTCCTCGTATGCGTTGACCGCCCGCACGATGCGCGCGGAGACCGGCTGCTCCCGGTACGGATCGGCCTGCCGTTCGACGACCACGGCGACCGCCGCGGCCACCCCCGTCTGCCGTACGACGGCCCCGCCGAGCAGCGCGATCCGGCGCTGCTCCTCCATCGGGAGTACGGCCGTCGCGCCCGCCGGTACCGGGTCGACCAGGCTGAGCTGCCCGATGTCGTGCATGAGGGCCGCGTACTCCAGCACGGTCAGCTGCGGCTCGGACAGCCCCAGCTCCCGCCCCACCGCCCGGCTGAGCACCGCGACGCGCCGGGCGTGCCCGGCCGGGGTGTACCCGGCGATCTCGGTGGCGCGGGCCAGCGAGGCGATCGTCTGCCGGTAGGTGGCCCGCACGGCCGCGTACCGCCGGAAGGACAGCTGGGTCAGCAGCAACGGCAGCGAGAACACGGGCAGCGCCCAGAGCCCGACCACGGCGACCGCCAGCGCCATGACCACGCCGGTCGCGCACACGGCGGTCCCGATCCCGAGCGTGGCCCGCAGCTCGTCCCGCAGCAGCGGACCGAAGGGCCAGCCGGTACGGGAGTGGGCGAGCGCGGCGGCGAGCACGGCGTCACAGAGCGAGGTGAGCCCGAGCAGCGCGACCAGCAGGAGTACGTAGGCGGGGCCGCCCCAGGCCTCGAAGACGCCCTGGTTGTAAAGGGGTTGGAAACAGACGGCGGCGAACCCGGCGGTCAGGACGCGCCGGGCGAGATGGTCGGCGGTGGGCCCCTGTCCACGCGCGACGTGCGGCACACACCCGACGAGGGTGGCCGCGAGAACGACGGCGACGACCTGAAGGGCCCCGTGGTGCGTGGCCCGCCCGGCGGTCTCCCCGAGCAGCGCGTACGACAGCGCCCCGGCGGCGGCGAGCGGCGCGGCCTCCCGGGACTCGGGCCCACTCCACCGGGTCAGCTCCCCGAGCGCGACGAGCAGACCGAAGGAGAGGGCTACGGTGCGGTCGTCGAGGCCGGTGGTGAGGGTGTGGGTGAGGGAGAGAAGGGTGAGAAGACCGGCGGCGACGTGAACGAGCCGCCTCATCGCACGGCGCCTTTGCGGCTGACGGGTCCGGGAACGCCGTCGGGGGACGTTGATGACAGGCCGGAAACAGGTGGAGTGGGCGGGTGAACGCGGCGGGACTGGGGCGAGTCCGCTGTGACCGCCGGGTGCCATCCGTCCCCTCGGCCGACCGCCCGCACCAACGCCCGTACCATCACCGGGTCGAACTGGGACCCCGCACACCGTTCCAACTCCGCCAGCGCCACCGGTACCGGCCTCGCCCTGCTGTACGACCGGGTCGACGTCATCGCGTCGAACGCGTCCGCGACAGCGACCACTCGCGCGGACTCCGGGATCTGGGCGCCGACGAGCCCGTACGGGTACCCGCTTCCGTCCAGCCGCTCGTGGTGGTGCAGGATCGCCGACCTGGCCTCCCCGAGGAAGCCGATACCCCGGACGATCTCGTCCCCGTACTCCGGGTGCAGCTCGATCACCCGCCGCTCCTCCGGCGTCAGCGGCCCGTCCTTGCGCAGCAGCCGCGTGGGCACCCCCAGCTTGCCCACGTCGTGCAGGATCCCGGCGAACCGCAGGACCTCGACCCGCTCGTCGTCCATGCCCAGCTCACGCGCGATCATCATCGACGCCTGCCCGACCCGCTCACTGTGCCCGCGCGTGTACCCGTCCTTGATGTCGACGGCCTGCACGAGCGCCCGGATCGTCGCCTGGTGCGCCGCCCGTTCCCGGTGGTACTGGGCGAACACCCACCAGGACACCCACATCGGCAGCAGCACGAGCAGCGCGGCCAGGGGTCCGTACGGGCCGCGCCACAGGACGGCCATCATCAGCCCGGCGAGCCCGTGCACGCCGACCGGCACCAGGGACCGTACGAACAGCCCCCGCCAGGCCAGCCGCACCGGCACCCGTTCGGCAAGGGCGAGGATGCCGCCGTCGAGCACGGCCAGGACCAGGCAGAACGCCACCACGGCCGCACCGGCGGCGAGCAGGGCGTACGGGAACCCGGCGGATTCGACCGCCTCGGGCCCGCCCAGCGACCAGTGCACCCGCGAGGCCGTCCAGGCACCGATCCCGAGCTGTCCGGCCCGCCAGAGCCGGCGCGGCCAGGGCGTCCGCTCACCGCCCCGGACGAGCAGCGCGCCCGGCAGCGGTACGAGCGCGGCGGCGGCGGGCGGCAGCAGGAAGGCACCGGCGAGCAGCACCGGCGTATGCCAGCGGGGCGGTCCGCCACCGGCGCCACCGGAACCGGCGGCGCCAGGACCCTCGTACCCCCTGCTCCCGCCGAACCGGCCGACCGCGAGCCGCTCGCACGCGGCGCACAGCGCGGCGAACAGCGCGACGGCGCCCCAGGGGGCGTGCGCGAGGCTGACGGGCGCCGCGCAGAGGACGGCACCCAGGGCGACGCAGACGACGTAGACGCGCGCCCACGGTGTGATCGACCGCATGGCGCTCCCTCCCCCGTGTCCCGGACCGGACCGGCCGGGCTGACGTTCGGCACAAGCCTGTTCAGGCTCCGGGACATGGAGGATAGGGCGGCCGGTGGCGGCCGTACGGAGGCATTGGGGGAATCCCAGGCCTCAGGGGCCGCAGATTAGCCCTTTAGGGGGAACAGGGCGTGTCGGTGTCAGTACGCCACGTCCGCCGCCAGCGCCTTGGCCAACTCGTCGACCGCGGCCGGGGATTCACGCTGGAAGGCGGCGAGGTCGAGGCCGTCGTCGCCCACGACGGTCAGCAGGGCGCGTTCGCCGACGGCCAGCACGATGACATGGCCGGAGCCGCAGCGGGCGACCACCTCGCGGAGGGCGCCGACATGCGCCTGTTCGGCGATCCGGCGGCTCACCCCGAGCGTGGCTGCGGCGAGCGCGGCCACCGACTCGGGGTGCACGGTGTCCGTGTCGGCGACGACGAGCAGACCGTCCACCGTGGACAGAACGGTCTCGGAGACTCCCATCACCCGGTCCCGCAACGAGGTCAGGATGCCGGTCAACTGGTCGGACTGGGAGGGCTGCTGGTTTTCGCTCAGGGGAGGGCTCAGGGGACCCATGGGACGTACTCCTTGCGGTCAGTCGGGCTCGGGAAGAGCACGCAACGCACGGTGCACTCGCCGCAGCGTCTCGACAGAGGGTTGGTCGGCGGCCAGTTCTTCCGCCGTGGGGCCCAGTAGGGCCGGGTTCGCGGGACCCCGTACGGGAAGCGGCTTCCGTACGGGAAGCGGAGGTGTGGTCACACCCTGGTCGTCAGGGGTCGCCGGGGTGTGTCGGGCCGGGTCGAGGGGCGCCGGATCACCGGGCGCGGCGCTTCCCTCAGCTCCCTCGGCTCCCTTGGCTCCTTCAGCGGTTTTCCCAACTCTGCCCTTGTTGGTTCGCCCCTTGGTTCTCCCGCTTGTTCCCCCGCTGGTTCTCCTGCTGATTCCGGCAGCGCTTTCGGCATCTCTTCCATCGTCCGCACTCACTACCCCCCTTTCTCTCCGCCACGGGGCTTGCGCCTCGGCAGCGGCTCGGTTCTCGACGGCACCGGCGGCGGGCCGGCTGCCGTCGTACGGCCGGGCGGAACGCGGGGCGCGGTGCTGGGCCGGCCGTCGGGCACGGTGGGGGTCTCCCACCTGAGCAGCCCGAGCGTCTCCATGCGGACCAGGTCCAGCATCACGGCGTACAGTCCGCGCCCCAGCGCGAAGGCGATGTCCCGGGCCGTACGGCGCCCGTTGACCTGGTTCAGAATGTCCTCGTGCCGACCGGACAGCGGCCCTTCCACAACTCCCGTACCCGGTACGGGGCGTACCCGGGCGAGTTCGCCCGGGGGTCCCCACAGGCGGCTGAGCAGCGAGATGCGTCGGGTGGTCTCGTCGGTCAGTCGTCTCGGTTCCACACCCGGCCGGGCGCGGAGGGCCGGTTCCCGGTCGCTCAGTTCCCAACCGCCCGGCGCACCCAGCGACATGGCGAAGGCCGCGTCGAACACGGCGGCCGTGCAGATGACTTCGAGTTCGGCGCCGCCCACCAGCCCGTCGGCCACCAGGTGTTCGCCGAGCAGGTCCGGGTCGGGCTGTGCGGCGCAGGCGGCGAGCCAGGCCTCGTCGCCGATCCGGCCCGAGGTCAGCAGGGTGGAGGTGGCGGTCGGCGCACCGGGGGTCTCGGCCGCGCCGACCAGGCCGTCGCGCAGGTGAATCGTGCCACCGGGGGTGCCGGAGACCCGTACCGTGCCGCTGAACCCCTCCTCGCGGAGTTCCAGCAGCAGGGCGGGCAGATTGCGGGCGACGGACGCCTTCATGCCAGCACCTCGCCGGCCAGGTCGCCCATACTGCGCGCGGCGAGCGCGAGGTTGGCCCGGTCCCGGTCGAGTCCGGCGGTCAGCAGCAGGGGATCGCCGGCCGGGCGGCCCACCGCGAGCAGCACCTGGTGGCGGCGCACGCTGGTGGTGACCACGCTCTCCAACTCGCCCTCGGCGCCCGCGCGGCCCAGCCGTTCGGCGACGAGGGCGGCGAACTCGGAGCTCTCCTGGCCGTCGCCGGCCTCGGCGGTGTCGCCCGCGACTCCGTAGGTGAGGCCGGTGACCGCGTCGACGAGGGCGACACCGGTGACGCCGGGGGAGTCGAGGAACCGGGCCAACGAGGCCTCAACTGCCGTCGACATTTCGCCATTCCCCCTTCGCGTACGACCATTGCACAGTACTTTGAACGACAACTTCCACAACAGACATAAAAGTTGATGTTTGCGACTCACGAGTCGCCTGAGTTCGATCGTAGTTGCACGGACAGCGACCGGTCAGCGTCACTGAGGAATTGGGGCAGCGGAATGAACATCGAGACAGCGCTCAAGGAAGTCATGACCGTGGACGGGGCGATCGGAGTGGCCCTTGTCGACTATGACAGCGGCATGTCGCTCGGCACCCTCGGCGGCGGCCCGGGCCTCGACCTGGAGCTGGCGGCGGCCGGCAACACCGAGGTCGTCCGGGCGAAGATGCGCACGCTGGCCTCGCTGGACATGCACGACACCATCGAGGACATCCTGATCACGCTGGGCAGGCAGTACCACCTGATCCGCCCGCTCTCCAGCAGCAAGGGCGCACTCTTCCTGTACGTCGCGCTCGACCGGTCGCGCAGCAACCTGGCACTGGCCCGGCACAGCCTGAAGAGGATCGAGAACGGCCTGGAGGTCTGAGGACCCCGGGACCCGCCCGAGGCTGAAAAACAGCGATCGGCCCCGCAGCAGCGGGGCCGATCCATCTGTTGTGACTACCTACCGTGGCTACTTGTTGTAGCCACCTGCTGTGACTGGCGTCAGCCCTCGGCGGCCACGTCGTGCTCGGGCACGACCTGTCCGGAGCGGATCATGTCCAGCCGTCCCATGACCTTGGCGCGCAGATCGGTCGGCACGTCGTCCTGCCCGCAGCAGCGCTTGACCAGCTTCTTCACGGCCTGTTCGAGCCCGTACTTCTCCAGGCACGGAGAGCACTCCTCGAAGTGGACCTCGAACTTGGTGCAGTCCGAGTCCGGCATCTCCCGGTCGAGAAACTCGTAGAGATGATCGAGTACTTCACTGCAGTCCGTCTCGTGCGGCTCTCCGCAGCTCATGAGCCCGAGCCTTTCGCTTCGTTCGACTCTCCGGCACCGGCCGGGACCAGGCCACGGTCACGGGCGTAGTCCTCCAGCATGCCGCGCAGCTGGCGACGGCCGCGGTGCAGCCGGGACATCACCGTGCCGATGGGTGTCCCCATGATGTCCGCGATCTCCTTGTACGCAAAGCCCTCTACGTCCGCGAGATACACGGCGATCCGGAATTCCTCCGGGATCGCCTGCAGCGCTTCCTTGACGTCCGAGTCGGGCAGGTGGTCGAGCGCCTGCGACTCGGCGGAGCGCAGACCCGTCGACATGTGCGACTCGGCGCGCGCGAGCTGCCAGTCCTCGATCTCCTCGGCCGCGCTGCGCTGGGGCTCGCGCTGCTTCTTGCGGTACGAGTTGATGAACGTGTTCGTGAGGATGCGGTACAGCCATGCCTTGAGGTTGGTGCCCTCACGGAACTGGTGGAAGGACGCGTACGCCTTCGCGTACGTCTCCTGCACCAGGTCCTCGGCGTCGGCCGGGTTGCGCGTCATGCGCAGCGCGGCCGAGTACATCTGGTCGAGGAATTCGAGCGCGTCCCGCTCGAAGCGCGCGCTGCGCTCGGCGGTCGACTCGCTCCTGCCCTGGCCCTCGGGCTGCTCCGCCTGACCGTGTTCGGTCCCCGCGTCGGTCCCAGTGACCGGACCCACCTCCTCAAGCGACGTGATGGAACCGAAACCGATCCCACTCGAATCGGAGGATAGACGAACATCGTGTCCGCCCGCCGCCCGAATAGGGGCGGTCTTCGACGCGTGCAGGACCGTCCAGTCCAGGTCAGCACTGCTGCGGCGATTCGGGCAGATGGTCGAACCCATGCGGCGGACTTCCTCTCGTACGGACGGTCACCACACGCCTGTGGTGTCTGATCCGCACAACAGCGGTCCGCCGCCCGGCATTCCCGGCCGTCACCCGAGTGACGCGGTCCACTCCACGACCCGCCCCGTGATCAACGCCACGGCCTCGTCCTGCCCGAGGGGCGCCCGCTTGGGCACCACGAAGCCATGATCGCCGTACGGCACCTCGGCCAACTCGAACTCCCCCGCCGGGAACTCGTCCGGCTTCCCGAAGGGATCGTTGCCGCCCTGGACGACCAGGGTGGGCACCCCGGCCCCGAGCAGTTCGCCGGCCCGCGACTTCTCGGGCTTCCCGGGCGGGTGCAGCGGAAAGGAGAGCGCGAGCACGGCGACGGCACCAAGCTCCTCGGCCGTACGACAGGCCACGCGGGCCCCGGCGCTCCGTCCACCGGCGATCACCGGCAGCCCGGGCTTCGCGAGCGCGGGCCAGATTCCCCGCCACCCCACGTCCAGCGTCTTCGGCGCGGGCGCCACCTTCTTCCCGGCCACCCGCCAGGGCTGCTCGACGAGCGCGACGGTGACACCGTGCCCGGGCAGCTCCCCGGCGAGCGCCTGGAGGTCGCGGGCGTCGATACCGCCCCCGGCGCCGTGGCTGACGGCGAGGACGAGGCGGGGGTGCGGGGCGGGGTGCCAGGTGACGCGAGCGGTGCCAGCGTCGGTCTCGACGGTCTCGGTGCTGTTCTGGGTGTTCACGTCAGAAGAGTGTGCCCTCCTCGGGGCCCTCCAGCTCGGTCAGCAGCTCCGGGCCGTTGTTGCGGACGTTGCTGACGGCCGTGGAGACGGGGTAGGCGCGCATCAGCCCGGCGGGCGGCGCCGCGAGCAGCGTGCGCAGGTCGTCCGCGTCGGTACGGGCCGGGTCGAGCCAGGCGTCCCAGTGCTCCGGGGTGAGCATCAGGGGCATCCGGGGGTGGATGTCGGCGAGGGTGCGCGGGCCCTCGGCGGGGCCGACCGCGAGCGGGGAGGTCTCGGCCTCGGTGGTGATGACGGAGCAGGTCACCCACCAGGCCTGCGGGTGGTCGTCGGGCAGGGTCCGGTCCCGCCAGAACTCGTACAGGCCCGCCATCGCGAAGACCGTCCCGTCGACGGGCGTCACGAAGTACGGCTGCTTGCGGGGCCGCTTCTTCTTGCCCTCGACCTCCAGCTCACGCTCACCGGCCGCGGTGACCCACTCGTAGTACCCGTCGGCGGGCAGGATGCAGCGCCGGGTGGTGAAGGCCCGACGGAACGAGGGCTTCTCGTGGACGGTCTCCGCGCGCGCGTTGATCATCCGGGCGGCGCCCTCGGGAGTCTTGGCCCAGGACGGCACGAGCCCCCACTTCAGCTTCCGGAGCTGCCGAACCGGTTTCGGGCTGTCGGCGTCCTTCAGAGGACGGTCGAGTACCGCGTAGACCTCTTTGGTCGGGGCCACGTTGAAGTCGGGGGCGAGGGTCTCCTCCGGCTCCCACTTCTCTATCTCAAAGATTCCTGCGAGATCCTCGGGCGCACGACTCGCCGCATACCTACCGCACATACATGTCACACTGCCAGATTCGACGCGCCACCCGCGACGCTAGGGAGCCCCCAACCACAATGGACAGCACCGCATCCACCTCGCTGGCCGGCCTCTGGGACGAGATCTTCGGCAGCCAGCCCGACCCCGACCTGTGGGTGGTGATCGCGACCCTGGTGGCCGCGCTCGCCGTGACCGTCCCGCACCCCCTGTGGCGCGTCTCGCGCAACGCCATCACCATCGCGCACGAGGGCGGCCACGGCCTGGTGGCACTGCTGACCGGCCGCACCCTGACCGGCATCCGCCTGCACTCGGACACCAGCGGCCTGACGGTCAGCCGGGGCAAACCGCACGGCATAGGCATGATCCTGACGGCCGCCTTCGGCTACACGGCACCCCCGCTGCTGGGCCTGGGCGGCGCGGCCCTGCTCGCCGCCGGGCACATCACGGCCCTCCTGTGGCTGGCCACGGTGCTGCTGGTCGCGATGCTGGTGATGATCCGCAACGCGTACGGCGCCCTGACGGTCTTCGTCTCCGGCGGCACGTTCCTGGCGGTGTCGTGGCTGACGGGCCCCCAGATCCAGGCGGCGTTCGCGTACGCGGTGGTCTGGTTCCTGCTCCTGGGCGGAGTCCGCCCGGCCTTCGAACTCCAGGCAAAACGCAGGCGAGGCGGCGCGGGCGACTCGGACGCGGACCAGCTGTCCCGCCTGACGCATGTCCCGGCGGGGTTGTGGCTCTTCCTGTTCCACGCGGTGAGCCTGTGCTCGCTGATAGGCGGGGGGCGCTGGCTCCTGGAGGTATGAACACGTCCCGAAGGGACGCTGTTCAGGGGCGCGGGGCTGTTTCCATTTGCGGCTCCGCCGCGGGGCGCGACCAGCCACAACGGCGCGGCACCCGATCCACGACCGACTACTAAAGTGACCCCATGGCCCCGAACCCCGCAGACCCCGCCCTCTGGCCCGCCCCCCACGCAAGCGGAGCCGTCGACGCGACGGTCCACGTGCCCGGGTCCAAGTCCGTCACCAACCGCGCCCTGATCCTCGCCGCCCTCGCCTCGGAGCCCGGCTGGCTCCGCCGCCCCCTCCGTTCCCGCGACACCCTCCTGATGGCAGCCGCCCTGCGCACGATGGGCGTGGGCATCGAGGAGACCGTGTCCTCGAACTCCTCCGCCACAACAGAGCCCAACGGCTCGGGCGAGGCCTGGCGAGTGATCCCCTCCGGCCTCCACGGCCCCGCCACGGTGGACGTCGGCAACGCGGGCACCGTCATGCGCTTCCTGCCCCCCGTCGCCGCCCTGGCAGACGGCCCCATCCGCTTCGACGGCGACCCGCGTTCGTACGAGCGCCCCCTGCACGGCGTCATCGACGCCCTCCGCGCTCTCGGCGCCCGCATCGACGACGACAGCCGGGGCGCACTCCCCCTCACCGTGCACGGCAGCGGCGCCCTGGACGGCGGCCCGGTGTCGATCGACGCGTCCGCGTCCTCCCAGTTCGTGAGCGCGCTGCTGCTCTCCGCCCCCCGCTTCAACCAGGGCGTCGAGGTCCGCCACACCGGCGCGACCCTCCCCTCGCTCCCCCACATCCGGATGACCGTCGACATGCTGCGCGCGATCGGCGCCCAGGTCGACACCCCGGAGTCGGGCGGCGAGCCGAACGTCTGGCGGGTCACCCCGGGCGCCCTGCTCGGCCGCGACCTGACCATCGAACCGGACCTCTCCAACGCCCAGCCCTTCCTGGCGGCGGCCCTGGTGACCGGCGGCAAGGTCACGATCCCCGATTGGCCGGCCCGCACCACCCAGCCCGGCGACCGGCTCCGCGAGATCTTCACGGAGATGGGCGGCTCCTGCGAACTCACCGAGTACGGCCTGGAGTTCACCGGCTCCGGCAAGATCCACGGCATCGACGTGGACCTGAGCGAGGTCGGCGAGCTGACCCCGGGCATCGCGGCGGTCGCCGCCCTCGCGGACTCCCCCTCGACCCTCACCGGGGTGGCCCACCTCCGCCTCCACGAGACGGACCGCCTGGCGGCCCTGACCAAGGAGATCAACGAACTCGGCGGCGACGTCACCGAGACCGCCGACGGCCTGCACATCCGCCCGCGCCCCCTGCACGGCGGCACCTTCCACACGTACGAGGACCACCGCATGGCGACCGCCGGTGCGATCATCGGCCTGGCGGTGAAGGACGTACAGATCGAGAACGTGGCGACGACGGCGAAGACCCTCCCGGACTTCCCCGATCTGTGGACCGGAATGCTCGGGAACTGACGGGCGGACCTGGATCATGCGCCGCTACGGCAAGAACACCGACGAGGACGACATCCGCTCCCGCCCGAACCGCAAGGGCAACCGTCCCCGTACGAACATCCGACCGAAGCACGAGGACGCCGCCGACGGCATGGTCCTCACCGTCGACCGGGGCCGACTGACCGTCCTGGTCGACGACCGGATCGTCATGGCGATGAAGGCCCGCGAACTGGGCCGCAAGGCCGCGGTGGTCGGCGACCACGTGGCCGTCATCGGCGACCTCTCCGGCAAGAAGGACACCCTGGCCCGCATCGTCCGCATCGGCGAGCGCACCACGCTCCTGCGCCGCACCGCGGACGACGACGACCCGTACGAGCGCGTGGTCGTGGCCAACGCCGACCAGCTCGCCATCGTGACCGCCCTCGCGGACCCCGAACCCCGCCCCCGCCTGATCGACCGCTGCCTGGTGGCCGCGTACGCCGGCGGCCTGGCCCCCCTCCTCGTCCTGACCAAGTCGGACCTCTCCCCGCCCGACAAGCTCCTGGAGCTGTACGGCGCCCTGGACATCCCCTACGTCGTCACCAGCCGCCAGGAACTGGAGAGCGGGGAGGCCGTGGCCCGCGTACGCGAACAACTGGACGGCAAGATCACGGCGTTCGTCGGCCACTCGGGCGTGGGAAAGACGACCCTGGTCAACGCCCTCGTACCGAACGACCAGCGCCGCTCGACGGGCCACGTCAACGCGGTCACGGGCCGGGGCCGCCACACCACCACCTCCGCCCTCGCCCTCCCCCTCTCGGGCAACGCGGGCTGGGTGGTCGACACTCCGGGCGTACGTTCGTTCGGGCTGCACCACGTCGACCCGTCCCTGGTGATCCACGCCTTCCCCGACCTCGAACCGGGTACGGAGAACTGCCCGCGCGCGTGCAGCCACGACGAGCCCGACTGCGCGCTGGACGAGTGGGTGGAGAAGGGCCACGCGGACCCGGCACGCCTCTACTCGCTGCGCCGGCTGCTGTCGACCCGGGAGCGCACGGAAGGCGACTGACCTCCGCGTTGTTTGGCCGACGTGACGACCGGTAAGTGCATAATCGCACCGAGCCGAATCCGAGCGTGACGAAGCGGTCGAAGCAGTCCAAGTGGCACACGGGAGGACAAGACATGGCGTGGCTGCTGGTCGTTGTGGCGGGACTCCTGGAAGTCGGATTCGCGGTCTGCCTGAAGCTGTCCCACGGCTTCACCCGTCTCTGGCCGACAGCGGCCTTCTGCGTCTTCGCCCTCGGCAGCTTCGGCCTGTTGACCCTCTCCCTGAAGAGACTCGACGTGGGCCCGGCGTACGCGGTGTGGACCGGCATCGGCGCGGCGGGCACCGCGATCTACGGAATGATCTTCCTGGACGACCTGGTGTCCGTCCTGAAGATCGTCTCGATCAGCCTGGTGATCATCGGCGTGATCGGCCTGCAGCTGTCGGGCTCCTCGCACTGACCCGCTCGCGCGCTCAGTTCCACCCGGCGGCGTCGGAGGGCCGCAGCACACTCCGTACGAGATCGGCGACACCGCCCTCTCCCGGGGGCGCGGCGACGCAGGACAGGGCGAGTCTGACGGCCAGTTCGCAGGTACGGGACATCTCGGCGGCCTCCGACTTGGCCGCGCCGGGGCCGGACAGCACCGTCACGGCGCGGTCGCGGACCAGCGCCACGAACTCGCCGGGCGAGGGCAGTGGCCCGTCGGCCCGCCGCTGCGCGGGCACGGCGGCGGAGGACGGCACGGCGGACAGTGTCGGCGAGGGCAGCCGTTCGCTCCAGCAGCCGGTCAGCAGGGCCCGTACGAGCACGCTGTCGCGGGCGGCGGCCGTGGTCCACTCGGCGGCGGCCGTGATCCGCTCCCGCGCACCGGCGCCGGGCTCCGCGGGCCCGGTCAGCGCCCGCTCGACGCCCGCGAGGTAGGCGTCGGCCTCTCTGCGCACCAGGGCCCGGGCGAGCCCGTCCTTGCTGCCGAACTCGTTGTACAGCGTCTGCCTGGACACTCCGGCCGTGGCGGCCACGTCGACCATCCGCACCGCGGACCACGGACGGCGCGCGAGCGCCGTGTAGGCGGCGTCCAGCAGGGAATCCCGCGCTGCGGGCATCATCGGCCTCCCAGGGGCGAGCGGCTCTGCGCCCCAGGTTTGACGCGGACGGAGTCACTGTCAAGGGTTCGCGGCAGCGCCAGGGGGCGCGTATCGACATTTCACACCCCCCGCCGAGGCCGGCAGCACGCGCGCGCGGGGCAACCACGGGGCGAGCACGGGGCGAGCACGGCCGGGCAACTGCGGGTAATCACACCCGCCGCCCCCCGTAGCCGCGCGACAGTACCGAAAGATACGGTTCGCCTATGCCCGACTATCACGATGACCTGCGCCTTGCCCATGTACTCGCGGACGCCGCCGACGCCACGACCATGGGCCGGTTCAAGGCGCTCGACCTCAAGGTCGAGACGAAGCCGGACATGACCCCCGTCAGCGAGGCGGACAAGTCGGCCGAGGAACTGATCCGGGGCCAGTTGCAGCGGGCCCGCCCGCGCGACGCGATCCTCGGCGAGGAGTACGGCATCGAGGGCACCGGCCCTCGCCGCTGGGTGATCGACCCGATCGACGGCACCAAGAACTACGTCCGCGGGGTGCCCGTCTGGGCCACGCTGATCTCCCTGATGGAGGCGGCCGAGGGCGGTTTCCAGCCGGTCGTGGGCGTCGTCTCGGCCCCCGCGCTGGGCCGCCGCTGGTGGGCGGCGAAGGGCCACGGCGCGTTCACCGGCCGCAGCCTCTCCTCGGCGTCCCGGCTGCGTGTCTCGGGCGTATCGAAGATGACGGACGCGTCGTTCGCGTACTCGTCGCTCACCGGCTGGGAGGACCGCGGGGTACTGGGCGGCTTCCTGGACCTGACCCGCGAGGTGTGGCGCACGCGCGCGTACGGCGATTTCTGGCCGTACATGATGGTCGCCGAGGGCTCGATCGACATCTGCGCGGAGCCGGAGCTGTCCCTGTGGGACATGGCGGCGAACGCGATCATCGTGACAGAGGCCGGCGGCACCTTCACGGGCCTGGACGGCCGCCCGGGCCCGCACAGCGGAGACGGGGCGGCGTCGAACGGCCACCTCCACGACGAGATGCTGGGCTACCTGAACCAGCGTTACTGACGCCCTCTTGCTTGACCCTCTCTTTAACTGCCACTCTGAGAGCCCCCCACTTGTGAACTTGTGAAACCCTGAACAAGGCAACACACAAGGCGACGCACAAGGAAATGAACAGGGGCGGGAACTCTCTAGGAGGTGGCTCCACCCCATGCTCGTACGTGACGCCATGAGCACCGTGGTCCTCACCATCGGCCCCGATCACACACTCCGCCAGGCCGCCGCACTGATGGCGGCACGCCGTATCGGCGCGGCGGTGGTCCTCGACCCGGACGCGGGCGGAATCGGCATCCTGACCGAACGCGACATCCTCAACTCCGTAGGCATGGGCCAGAGCCCCGACACGGAACGAGCCCACGCCCACACCACCAACAACGTGGTCTTCGCCGCCCCCTCCTGGACCCTGGAGGACGCGGCACAAGCGATGGCCCACGGCGGCTTCCGCCACCTCATCGTCCTGAACGACGCGGGCGACCCCACCGGCATCGTCTCGGTCCGCGACATCATCCGCTGCTGGGCCCCGGTACGCCTGAGGGCCGGAGCCCTGTAAAGGACTCCGGCCCTCGGCCTGAGTAGCGGGGACAGGATTTGAACCTGCGACCTCTGGGTTATGAGCCCAGCGAGCTACCGAGCTGCTCCACCCCGCGTCGGTAAACCCAACGTTACGTCAGCCCAACAGACAAAGGCAAATCACTTACCACCGACACCCGCCACCCCTGTTAAGCGCCGGGCGGCACATCCCAGCCCGTCTGGGGGTCCCCCCTCTGGGGGAGTTTGAGGACGAGGCCGTCCAGGCCGATTTTCCCCGCCCACCCACCCCTGCTCACCCACCCCAGGCCCGCACCCCCAGCCCGTCCGGCGTTTGAGGACGAGCGCGTCAGCGCGACAAGCGGGGGTCTGGGGGCGCAGCCCCCAGGAAGGGATGGGACGGGTAGGGGCGGCGGGGGCGAGAAAAACCCAACG
>NZ_PJME01000067.1 GCF_002954775.1 Streptomyces geranii | reverse complement strand
TCCGGGGCACCGGCGGCACCCGGGTCGTGGAGGGAAGCAACGACGACCTCCCCAGCTGGGGCACCCTGACCTTCGCGGGCACGACGGCCCCCGCGTCGACGGCGCCCACCGCCCCATCGGGCGTCACCGGCCAAGCCCCCACCTCCGGCGTCGGCGCGTTCCCGAACAGACTCCTCAGCGCCGTACTCACCGCGCTGATCGGATTCCACTCCGCCACCACCCGCAGCCAACCGGGCAACCCACCCGTCGGAATGTACGCGTTCGACAGCAGCGGCAGAACGAACGTCGCACTCCCCAACTGCCCAGCCGCCTCCTCGCTCCGCGACAGCAGCCCCAGACAGATCCCCGCGCACGTCATCGCGAACCGGAAGAGCAGCAACAGCCCCACCGCGCCCACCGCCCCCAGCACGGACCCCTCGATCCGCCACCCCACCGCCAGCCCGACCAGCAGCAACGGCACGGTCCCGGCACTGGTGACCACGAGGTCCGCGAGAGCCTGCCCCAGCGGTACGGCGGCCCGGCTGATCGGCAGCGTACGGAGCCGGTCGGTCACGCCCCGGTGGGTGTCCTGGGCCGCCTGGAACATCCCGGTCATGATGCCGTTGGCGGCGGTCGCCACCAGCAGGCCGGGTACCAGGAAGGCCCGGTAGTCCGCGCCGGGCATCGCGACGGCGCTGCCGAAGACGTACCCGAAGAACAGCAGCATCGTGATCGGCATGGTCTGGGTGAGGATCAGCAGCCCCGGGTTGTGCCGCAACCGCCGCAGATGCCGGCCCACCATGGCCGAACCGTCGAACACCAGAGCCGAGGCCGAAGCAGTGGAGTCGGACGTCGACTTGGAGTTGGACTTGGACTTGGCGGAGGTCAACGCGCTCATACCGCAAGCTCCTTACGCTCCGTCAGCCGGAGAAAGACATCGTCGAGGGTCGGCGGACGCAAACTCACATCGAGCAACGCCACACCCCCGGCGTCGAGTTCGCGCACCAGCCGGGGCAGGGTCACCGTCGGGTCGGTGGTGACCGCGCCGGCGGTGAGCCGGTCGCGGTCCAGCACCGGTTCCGATCCCGTGAGTTGATCGAGGATCCCGGCCGCGCCGACCAGCGCGTCGGCATCGGCGACCACGACCTCCGCGTACGACCCGATGAGCGCCTTGAGCTGGTCGGGCGAACCGGAGTGCGCGACCCGCCCGTGCTCCACCAGGGCGATCTCGTCGGCGAGTTGGTCGGCCTCCTCCAGATACTGGGTGGTCAGGAGGACGGTCGTACCCTCGTCCTTCAGTCCCCGCACCGCAGCCCAGATCTGGTTGCGCGCGGCCGGGTCGAGCCCCGTCGTCGGCTCGTCCAGGAAGAGGACGTCGGGCCGTTCGACCAGGCTCGCCGCGAGGTCGAGGCGGCGGCGCATCCCGCCCGAGTAGGTGGACGCGGGGCGGTCGGCGGCCTCCGACAGGCCGAAGCGGTCGAGGAGTTCGCCGACTCGTGCGGCGGGGCCCCTGACCCGGTGCAGCCGGGCGAACAGGCGCAGGTTCTCGCGGCCGGTGAGGTCCCCGTCGACCGACGCGTACTGCCCGGTGACACCGATCCGGCGCCGTACGGCGGCCGGCTCCCGCACCAGGTCGTGCCCCGCGATCCGCGCCGAGCCCCCGTCGGGCCGCAGCAGCGTGGTGAGCAGCCGTACCGCCGTGGTCTTGCCCGCGCCGTTCGGCCCGAGCAGCCCGCACACGGTTCCCTCGGCCACCGCCAGGTCCAGCCCGCGTACCGCACGGACCTTCCCGAAGGACTTCTCCAGCCCCTCACTAAGTACAGCGTACGTAGTTGTGGTCATGTGGCGACCATAGCGCACTACGTACGCTGTACGTAACTACGATGGGTGGTCGAGGTGATGATCAATGGCCGGCCGTGCCGTCGTACCCGAAGTGATCTGGGCCCGTCCCGAACGTGCGGGCCGTGGCCCCAAGGCCGCGTACAGCCGTGCCGACATCGCGGAGGCCGGGGTGCGGATCGCGGACGCGCAGGGGCTCGACGCGGTCTCGATGCGGCACGTCGCCGCCGAACTGGGCTGCGGCACGATGTCGCTCTACAACTACGTCCCCCGCAAGGAGGACCTGCACGAGCTGATGGTTGACGCGATCAGCGGCGAGCACGAGTTGTGGGAGCCGTCGGGGGACTGGCGGGCGGACATGGTGCGGGTCGCGCACCAGACGCGTGCGTTGATGGTCCGGCATCCGTGGCTGCCGCGCCTGATGTCACCGGTGTACGGCTTCAGCCCCAACGCCCTGCGCTATCTCGAACACTGCCTGACCTGCCTCGACCCGTTCGATGGGACGTACGGCACGAAGTTCGAGCTGATCGCGATGCTCAACGGCATGGTGACGACGTACGTCGGCAACGAGTTGGCGACGGCGGAGCGGGTGCGGTCGTTGCCGTGGTCGGAGGAGCGGGAGAACGCGGTGCGGGGGGCTTATCTCGGGGGGCAGGTGGCCGGCGGGGGGTATCCGAGGCTGGCTGCGGCGTTTGTGGAGGACTCCGGGCCGATTGATCTGGAGGGGGTGTTCGAGCGGATGGTGTTGCGGGTGTTGGGCGGGTTCTAGGGTGGGGGTTGTGCGTTGGGCGCGGGCTCGCCGTGGCTTGTCGCGCAGTTCCCCGCGCCCCTGGAACGTGCACTTCCCCGCGCCCCTGAAGGCAGGTGGGTCACAGCAGCGTGAACTGGCCCTCCGGGCCTTCCTCCTGGTGGTCCAGGACCGAGGCCGGTCTGCGTGCCCTGTCCGGTACCGGCAGGACGCCCGCCGTTCGTAGCTCTGCTGCCGTGATCGGGTCCCGCACCTCCAACTCGTCGCGCTGCGGGCGCAGTTCCGCCAAAAGCGCCAGTACGGTGATCAGCTCCAGCAGCTCGGAGGTCCAGGTCTGCGGCCAGGTCGCCGGGCGGATCGCCTCCAGCGTCCCCGGCTCGACCGGACCCCCCACCCGTACCGCCAGCCACTCCTCAAGGACCCGCACCCCGCCCACCTCGAAGTCCCAGGCCTCCGGCGGTACCGGGGAGATCCGGCCCTCGTCGACCTGGAGGGTCTCCTCGTCGCGGTCGTAGTGGACGGTGACCGGGCGGGTGGGCAACGGGGCGCGGACGTACGGGCGTCGGCCGCCGGGGAGTTTGGGGCGGTCGCCGTTGCGGCGCATCAGCCACAGCACCCGGTGGCCCAACTCCACGCCCCGCGACCAGAGTTCGGGGTCGGCGGTGAGCGGGACGGCGAGGCCCGGGCGTACCGCGGTCAGGGTCCAGGCGAGGACGTCGAGCGGGTCGGGCCGGTGGCCCAGGCGGGTGGCCAGGTGGGCCAACAGGCCCGGGGCCAGGTTGGGTTCGGTGCCGTCCGGGCGTCGGTACAGCGGGCGGACGCGGCCCGGGCGGAGCAGCGGCAGCAGGGGTGAGGCCAGGAGGAGGGGGCCGGCCGAGGCCGGGGGAGGGGGCGGTGCCTCGACCACGAACACCTGCCGTTCGTCCGCCACGCGCCACAACTCCGGGCGGGCCGCGTCGATCAGCCGGTGGTCCGGGATCAGCCACTGCTCGTCGAAGGGCGCCCGCAGGACCCGTACCGGCTCCGCGCAGGGGCCGGTGGCGCGGGCGAGCTTCTCCGTGCCGCTGTGTCTGCCCGGCAGCTGGCCGACCGCCGAGTGCGGGGTGCGGGCGCGTGTCGGTTCGAACAGGGCCTCGCGGTCCGGGCCTTCGGCCTTGAGGAGGGCGTCCCAGCGCGCTTTCAGGGATGCCGCGTCGGGTGCCGTCGGCCACCCCCGGCCCAGCCGTGGCGGTGCGACGGACCACGGCATGAGGTCCGCGAGCAGCGGAGCGTCGTCGTCGGGCGTCACGCTGGGCATCGTACGACGGCCCCTGCCGTCCCATCCGCTAGGTCGCGTCCAAGGTCACCGTGAAGGAGAAGCGGTCGCCCCGGTAGTGGATGACCGCGACGTCCAGGACGCGGCCCGCTCCGTCGTACGCGACGCCCGTGTAGTGCAGGATCGGGCTGAGCAGCGGGACCCGGAGGAGGCGCGCCGTCTCCGGGTCCGCGAGGCGGGCCTCGACGGTGTCCGTGATGCGGGCGATGTCCGCGCCCACGGAGTCACGCAGCACCTTGGTCATCGGCCAGCGGAGCAGGTCGTCGCGGTCGATGCGCGCCGCCAGTTCCGGACGGACGTAGTTGCGGGCGTGGTTGGTCGGTTCGCCGGTCTCCTCGTCGCCGCGCAGCCGGTGGTACGTGGCCACCTCCGCCAAGTCCGGGAAGTGCTCGGCGAGTTCGGCGGGCACGGGGACGCTGCCGTGGTCGAGGAGTTCGGTCGTCATGCCGGACTGCTGGGCGACGATCGCGTCGACCGAACCCAACAGCCGTACGGGAGCGCCGCGTCGGGCGTCCGGCTCGATGAAGGTGCCGCGCCTGCGGTGGCGGCTGATCAGGCCCTCGTCCTCCAGCTCCTTCAGCGCCTGCCGCATGGTCAGCACACTCACGCCGTAGTGCCCCGCCAACTGCTCCTCGGTGGGCAGCCGCAGCGGGTCCCGGGCCGAGCGGCCCAGGATCGAGGCGCGCAGGGACTGCGAAACCTGGTACCAGAGCGGCAACTTGCGGTTCAGGACGATCGAGTCGGGCGCGAAGGAGGTCACGGAGGTATCCGTACCGGTCGGCAACGATCAGTGCAATGGGCGGAAGTGGCGCTGCAGACCCGACCACACGTCGTCGTACCCGGGTTGCAGATGCTCCGCCCGCGCCGCCTGTGCCGTCAGCGTCACCGGCCAGCGCGTCTCGAACATGAACGCCAGCCCGTCGTCGACCCGTTGGGGCCGCAGCTCGGCCGCGCTGGCCCGGTCGAAGGTCTCCCGGTCGGGCCCGTGCGCGGACATCATGTTGTGCAGCGAGCCGCCCCCCGGCACGAAGCCCCCCTTTCCGGCTGTCTTCGCGTCGTACGCGCCCTCGATCAGCCCCATGTACTCGCTCATCACGTTCCGGTGGAAGTACGGCGGCCGGAAGGTGTCCTCGCCCACCAGCCAGCGCGGCGCGAACACCACGAAGTCGACGCCCGCGAGGCCAGGGGTGTCCGACGGAGACGTCAGCACCGTGAAGATCGACGGGTCCGGGTGGTCGTACGAGATGGAGCCGAGGACGTTGAAACGGCGCAGGTCGTAGACGTACGGGACATGGTTGCCGTGCCAGGCGACGACGTCGAGCGGGGAGTGGTCGTACACCGCCGTCCAGAGGTTGCCGCAGAACTTGTTGACGACCTCCACCGGACCCTCGACGTCCTCGTAGGCCGCGACCGGTGCCTTGAAGTCCCGTGCGTTCGCGAGTCCGTTGGCGCCGATCGGGCCCAGGTCGGGGAGCTGGAAGGGGGCGCCGTAGTTCTCGCAGACGTAACCGCGGGCCGAGGCGTCGAGCAGCTCCACCCGGAAGCGCACCCCGCGCGGGATCAGGGCGACATGGCCGGGCTCGGCGCGCAGCAGCCCGAACTCGGTGCGCAGGAGCAGTCCGCCGGCCTCCGGGACGATCAGCAGCTCGCCGTCGGCGTCGCTGAACACCCGCTCCATGGACGAGTCGGCGTGGTAAAGGTGCACGGCCATGCCGGTGCGCTGGGTGGCGTCGCCGTTGCCGCCGAGGGTCCACAGGCCCGCCAGGAAGTCCGTGCCGGCCGGGGGCTCGGGCAGCGGGTCCCAGCGCAGTCTGTTGGGATCCGGTACGGATTCCGTGAAGGGCGCCGTGCGGACCGGGCCGTTGCCGGTGGGCGTGAACGGCGGGTGCGCGGCCGAGGGGCGGATGCGGTAGAGCCAGGAACGGCGGTTGTGGGCGCGCGGCTCGGTGAACGCCGTACCGCTGAGCTGCTCGGCGTAGAGACCGAGGGGCGCGCGCTGCGGCGCGTTGCGGCCCTCGGGGAGGGCGCCCGGGACGGCCTCCGAGCTGTGCTCGTTCCCGAAACCGGAGAGCCAGCCGAGCCCGTCCGGCCCGCCGCCGGCCTCCCGCGCGCCCCCACCCACCGCGCCGCTCAACCCCTCACTCACGCCCTCACTCACGCCCTCACCCTTCTCCTGACCCATGTGGTCTCCCTCACTCCCATTCCTATGCTTCACCGTAGGATTCGATGTCGGAGGGCGCAAGAGGGGGCAGCCGGAGCCGGGGGCGAGGTTCACCGGACCGCCGTGGACCGGCATGATGAAGACCGTGCCCCCAGCGACCTCGCTCCGTCGTGCGCCTGTACAGCGGCGCAGTGCCGAACGGCTGACCAGAATCCTCGACGCCTGCGCCGACCTCCTCGACGAGGTCGGCTACGACGCCCTGAGCACCCGGGCGGTGGCGATACGCGCCGGCGTCCCCATAGGCTCCGTCTACCGCTTCTTCGGCAACAAGCGCGCCATGGCGGACGCGCTCGCCCAGCGGAACCTGGAGCGCTTCATCGCCCGCGTCACCGAGCGGCTGGGGGAGGTGAGCGGGGGCGGCTGGCGCGAGGCCATGGACGCCGTGCTCGACGAGTACCTGGCCATGAAGCGGACCGCGCCGGGCTTCTCCCTGGTCGACTTCGGCAACCAGATCCCGGTCGGCAAACGCGACGCCGAACCGAACCACCGCGTGGCCGACACCCTCACCACCCTCCTCTCGGACGTCATCGGCCGCGCACCGGACGACGACCTCCGCCGCACCTTCCTGATCGCCGTCGAAACCGCCGACACCCTGGTCCACCTGGCCTTCCGGGTCGCTCCGGAGGGCGACGAGCGGATCATCGGGGAGATGCGGGAGCTGCTGCGGGCGTATCTGGCGCGCGTGCTGGACTGACGTGCCCGTACCGGCGTCGGACGAGCGGGCTCGCGGGTTTCCGACCTCACCCCGTTGAAGGCCTCCCCTCCATCCGTACCGGTCGGTATGCTCGGCTCCAGTCCCCAGCCGTGCGTCACCGTCGCCGCCACCCTCCGGGAGGACCCGTGTCCAGCCCCACCGACTCCCGTACCGCCCTGCGTGTCTGCCCCCTCTGCGAGGCCACCTGCGGACTGACGCTCACCATCGAGGGCAGCCGGGTCACCCGGGCCCGCGGTGACCGTGACGACGTCTTCAGCCAGGGGTTCATCTGCCCCAAGGGCGCCTCCTTCGGGGCCCTCGACAGCGACCCCGACCGGCTGCGCGTCCCCCTTGTGCGGCGCGACGGCGAGTTGCGTGAGGCGACCTGGGCCGAGGCCTTCGATGCCGTCGCCGTCGGTGTCCGGGGGGTCGTCGAGCGGTACGGGGCCGACTCCGTCGGGGTCGTGCTCGGGAATCCGAACGTGCACACCGTGGCCGGGGCCCTCTATCCGACCGTGCTGCTCGCCGGGCTCGGCACCCGCAGCGTCTTCACCGCCTCCACGGTCGACCAGATGCCCAAGCACGTCTCCAGCGGACTGCTCTACGGCGACGCCCTCGCGATCCCCGTGCCCGACCTCGACCGCACCGACCACCTCCTGCTCATCGGCGCCAACCCCCTTGAGTCCAACGGGAGTCTGTGCACCGCCCCTGACTTCCCCGGCAAGCTCAAGGCCCTCAAGGCGCGCGGCGGCACCCTCACCGTCATCGACCCGCGCCGCACCCGCACCGCCAAGCTCGCCGACCGGCACATCGCGATCCGCCCCGGGACGGACGCGTTGCTGCTCGCCGCCATGACCCACGTCCTCTTCGACGAACACCTCGTCGACCTGGGCGAGTTGGCGCCGCATGTCGTCGGGGTCGACGAACTCCGTGACTCCGTACGGGACTTCACTCCCGAGGCCGTCTCCGAGGCGTGCGACGTGGACGCGGACACCATCCGTACCCTCGCCCGGGAACTCGCCGCCGCGCCCACCGCCGCCGTCTACGGCCGTATCGGCAGCTGCACCGTCCCGCACGGCACCCTCGCCAGTTGGCTGGTCGACGTCCTCGACATCCTCACCGGCAACCTCGACCGGCCCGGCGGCGCCCTCTTCCCGCAGGCGGCCACCGACCGGACACCCCGGCCCGCCGGGCCCGGCCACGGCTTCGCGCTCGGCCGCTGGCGCTCACGGGTCGGTCAACACCCGGAGGCCAAGGGCGAGTTGCCGCTCTCCGCGCTCGCCGAGGAGATCGACACCGCGACCGCCGAGGGCGAGCCGATCCGGGCCCTCATCGCCGTCGCCGCCAACCCCGTCCTCTCCGCGCCCGACGGCAACCGCCTCGACAAGGCGCTGGACTCCCTCGACTTCATGGTCAGCGTCGACCCCTACCTGGGCGAGACCTCGCGCCACGCCGACGTAGTCCTGCCGCCGCCCCCGCCCTCCCAGAGCCCGCACCACGACTTCGCCCTCAACACCCTCGCCGTCCGCAACCAGGTCCGCTACAACCGCCCCGCCGTGCCCCTGGAGCCCGGCAGGATGGCCGAGACCGAGATCCTCGCCCGTCTCGTCCTCGCGGTGACCGGCATGCACGGCGCCGACCCCTCCGCCGTCGACACGATGGTCATCGGCCAGACCCTCGGCAAGGCCGTCAAGGAACCCCACTCCCCGGTCCACGGCCGCGACCCCCAGCGGCTCGCCGAGGAGCTGGCCGGCGACACCGGCCCCGAGCGCCGCCTCGACCTGATGCTGCGCCTGGGACCGTACGGCGACGGTTTCGGCGTACGACCGGACGGCCTGAGCCTCACGAAACTGCTCGCGCACCCGCACGGCATCGACCTCGGCCCGCTCCAGCCGCGCCTGCCGCAGCCCCTGAAGACGCGCAGCGGCAAGGTCGAACTGCTCCCGGGGCCCATCGCGGACGACCTCCCGCGCCTCCGCCAGGCCCTGCGCGAGCGGCCCGCCGGGATCGTGCTCATCGGGCGCCGCCATCTGCGCTCCAACAACAGCTGGATGCACAACGTGCCCGCCCTCACCGGCGGCACCAACCGCTGCACCCTGCACATCCACCCCGAGGACGCCGCCCGCCTCGGGGTCGAGGACGGGGCTGCCGTACGGATCAAGGGCGCCGGGGGAGAGGTGGTTGCCCCCGCGGAGATCACGGACGTCGTCCGGCGCGGGGTCGTGAGCCTGCCGCACGGCTGGGGACACGACCGGCCCGGCACCCGGCTCGGGCACGCCGCGGTCGACCCCGGCGTCAACGTCAACCAGCTCCTCGACGGCAGTCTGCTGGACCCGCTGTCGGGCAACGCCGTACTGAATGGTGTCCCCATCGAACTCGCCCCAGCAGGCACAACGCTGTGACCTGGAGTTTTGCGCTTATTGCTCGCGTGTCAACATCTTGTTAAGCCTTGCGTGGCCGCCCTAACGTCAACGCACTGCCGACTCCGGTGGGAGTTCAAGGGCGAACGTTAGGTAACCCACTCATGTTGACCATCCTGGGCTTCACGATGATCGCGACCTTCCTGGTCCTGATCATGATGAAGAAGATGTCGCCGATCGCGGCGCTCGTACTGATCCCGGCACTGTTCTGCGTCTTCGTCGGGAAGGGCGCCAAGCTCGGCGACTACGTCATCGACGGCGTCACCAGCCTCGCCCCCACCGCGGCGATGCTCATGTTCGCGATCGTCTACTTCGGTGTGATGATCGACGTCGGCCTCTTCGACCCGATCGTCCGAGGCATCCTGAAGTTCGCCAAGGCGGACCCGCTGCGCATAGTCGTCGGTACGGCCCTGCTCGCGGCGATCGTCTCCCTGGACGGCGACGGCTCGACCACCTTCATGATCACGGTCTCGGCGATGTACCCCCTGTACAAGCGCCTCAAGATGAGCCTCGTCGTGATGACCGGCGTCGCCGCGATGGCCAACGGTGTGATGAACACCCTGCCCTGGGGCGGCCCGACGGCCCGCGCCGCGACGGCCCTCAAGCTCGACGCGAGCGACATCTTCGTCCCGATGATCCCGGCGCTCGCCGCCGGCCTCGCCTTCGTCATCGCCCTCTCGTACGTCCTCGGCCGCCGCGAGCGCAAGCGGCTCGGTGTGCTGACGCTGGACGCGGTGCTGGTGGAGGAGCCGGAGCAGGAGACGGAGACCGTGCTGGTCGGTGCCGGTGCCGGCGCGAAGTCGGCCGCCGGATCCGGTGCGGGCAACTCGGCCGCGCCCACCGGCGGTTCGGGCACCGACAGCCCCACGGGCACAACCGCCGACAACGATGACGACGACGACCGCATGCTGAAGGTCCTCGACCCGAACCGTGCCACCCTGCGCCCCAAGCTCTACTGGTTCAACGCGCTGCTCACGGTCACCCTGCTCACCTCCATGATCATGGAGTGGCTGCCGATCCCGGTGCTGTTCCTGCTCGGCGCCGCGCTCGCCCTGACGGTCAACTTCCCGCACATGCCCGACCAGAAGGCCCGCCTCGGCGCCCACGCCGAGAACGTCCTCAACGTCTCCGGCATGGTCTTCGCCGCCGCCGTCTTCACCGGCGTCCTCACCGGCACCGGCATGGTCGACCACATGGCCCGCTGGCTCGTCGACAACATCCCCGACGGCATGGGCCCGCACATGGCCTTCGTCACCGGCCTGCTGAGCATCCCGCTCACCTACTTCATGTCCAACGACGGCTTCTACTTCGGCGTCCTGCCCGTCCTCGCCGAGGCCGGCGCCGCCCACGGCGTCTCCCCGCTGGAGATCGCCCGCGCCTCCCTCATCGCCCAGCCCCTGCACATGTCGAGCCCGCTGGTCCCCGCCGTGTACGTCCTCGTCGGCATGGCGAAGGTGGAGTTCGGCGACCACACCAAGTTCGTGGTCAAGTGGGCGATCCTGACGTCGCTGGCGATCCTCGGGGCAGGAATCCTGTTCGGCATCATCTGATCCACTGATCCACTGATCCACTGATCCACTGATCCACTGATCCACGCACGTCCGTTGGTCGCCTTCTGCTCGTCTTCTGCTCGTCCGGAAGGACATGTACATGAGGCCCGGTGGGAACCGCGGCTGGCTGCTCCGTCTCGTCATCGCCTTCAGCTTCACGCAGGGGGCGGTGTCGATGGCCCGGCCCGCCGTCTCCTACCGGGCCCTCGCGCTGGGCGCGGACGAACGGGCCGTCGGTGTCATCGCCGCCGCGTTCGCCCTGCTCCCGCTCTTCGCCGCCGTACCTCTGGGCCGCCGAACCGACCACGGCCGCTGCGCGCCCCTGCTGACCGTCGGCGCGCTCCTCATCTCCGGCGGCTGCGCGCTGGGCGCGACCGCCGACTCCCTTTCGGCGATGGCCGCGTGGAGCGGCGTGACCGGCCTCGGCCACCTCTGCTTCGTCATCGGCGGCCAGTCGCTCGTCGCCCGCCGGTCCGCGCCCGACGAACAGGACCGCAACTTCGGCCACTTCACCATCGGCGTCTCGCTCGGCCAGTTCATCGGCCCGATGGCGGCGGGGGCGTTGGTCGGCGGCGACGACATGGCGGCGGGCAGCGCGCGTGCGCTGCTGGTCGCGGGCGCGGTCGCCGCGTTCTCGTTCACGTCGCTCTGGCGGGTCGAGGATCGTACGGTCGTCAAGTCCCGTACGGAGCAGGGTGATCGCGTGCCCGTGCACCGCATCCTCCGTACGCGGGGCGTACCCGGCGGCATCTTCATCAGCCTCGCCGTACTGTCCGCGACCGACATCCTCACCGCCTACCTTCCGGTGGTCGGCGAGCAGCAGGGTATCGCGCCGGCGGTCGTCGGCGTACTCCTCGGACTGCGGGCGGCGGCCACGATCGCGTGCCGCCTGGTACTGACGCCGCTGGTCCGGCTCCTCGGGCGGCGCCGGCTGCTGACGGTGACGTGTCTGCTGGCGGCGCTGCTGTGTGCGGGGATCGCGTTGCCTGTGCCGGTGTGGGGGCTGGCGTTGATGCTGGCGGTGCTGGGGTTCTGTCTGGGGGTGGGGCAGCCGCTGTCGATGACGACGGTGGTGCAGGCGGCCCCGGCGGGGGCCCGGTCGACGGCCCTCGCACTCCGCCTGACCGGCAACCGCCTTGGCCAGGTGGCTGCGCCGGCTGCGGCGGGGCTGGTGGCGGGGGTTACGGGGGTGGGGGCGCCGTTCGTGATGCTGGGGGTGTTGCTGGCGTTGTCGTCGGGGGTTTCCTTCGCCCCCAGACCCCCCTTGTCGCGCTGAACGCGCTCGTCCTCAAACGCCGGACGGGCTGAGTGGTGCTGGCCTGGGCTGCACATGGTGCCGGCCGGCGCTTGGTCTTTCAGCCCGTCCGGCGTTTGAGGACGAGGCCGTTCAGGCCGAAGCGGGGTCTGGGGGCGCAGCCCCCAGAAGGATGGGACGGGTAGGGGCGGCGGGGGCGAAGAAAACTAGGCCCCTTCCCCAGCCGCCGCCGCAGGCACCCGTGGCCGTGACCGCGACACCGCCACCCCCGCCAGGCACAGCCCACCCCCCGCCAACGTGAGCAACCCCGGTACCTCGCCCAGGGTCAGCCAGGACATCAGGACGACCAGGGCGGGGACCGCGTACGTCGTCGCGCCCATCTTGCTGGCCGTCGTGCGGGCCAGGGCGTAGGCCCAGGTCGTGAAGGCCAGGGCCGTCGGGAAGACGCCCAGGTAGATCATGTTGAGCGTCGCCGACACCGGCGCCTCCGCCGCCTCGCCGATCAATTGCCCGGCGAACGGCAGACACGTCACCGCCCCGACCAGGCAGCCGAACGTCGTCACCTGGAGGGCACTCGCCTGCCCGAGCGCAGGCTTCTGCGCGACCACGCCGGTGGCCCACGTCGCCGCCGCGAGCAGGCACAGCGCCACCCCGAGCACCGACGTACCTCCCCCGCCCGACATCGACAGCCCGACCGTCACCGCACCCGCGAACGACACCGCCATCCCCGCGAGCAGCCGGGGCGGCATCGGGTCGCCGAGCAGCCGGGTGCCGAGCAGGGCGATGAGGATCGGGCCGACGTTCACTACGAGGGCGGCCGTACCCGCGTCCACCTGCTGCTCGCCCCAGTTGAGGACGACCATGTAGACCCCGAACCACAGCACCCCCGAGATCGCGATCCCGCGCCAGGCCGACCTGGGCGGCAGCCCCTCGCGCCGTACGAGGCAGATCGCCCCCAGCGTCAGGAACCCGGCGAGCATCCGCCCGAGCGCCAGCGCCCCCGGCGAGTACGCGGCCCCCGCACTGCGGATCGAGACGAACGCGGAGGCCCACAGCACCACGGTCACACAGGCCGCGACAGCGGCGAGCACCTCCGCACGCGGGGCCGGACGGGAGGGCGGGGAGGAGGTCATCATGCTCCAGAGGCTAGGGAGGGCGGGGTGCCGAGGGCTCGCGATTTTCGGACGTGAGGCCGGCCGGCATCGCGGGGGAGGAGTTCCTACGACGGTTCAGCGCAGGGCCGCCGCCTCGACGCCCAGCAGCTCCGCGAACCGGCGTTCCCCTTCCTCAGTGACCCGCACCGCCCGTTCCGTACCGATGCGCACGCACCAACGGGCGTCCAGCGCGTGCCGGCACAGGGCCGCGCCGGCCGTACCCGCGAGATGGACGCGCCGCTCGGTCCAGTCGAGGCAGGCACGGGCGAGCGGGCGGCGGGTCGTGCGATCGAGGACGATGCCCGCATCGGCGAACCACCGCAGCCCGCCGTCCGTGAGCGCGAACCCGGTGTCCTGGCGCAGCAGCCCCCGTACGGTGAACGCGTCGGTGAGGGCGATACCGAGCCGTCCGGCCAGGTGGTCGTAACAGGTGCGGCCCCGCGCCATCGCGGCCCCGGCGCCGGACTCCCGCAGTGTGCGCGGGCGTCGGGTGCCGGCGGGGTCGACCTGCGCGGCCAGGTCCTCCACCAGCTGGGCCACCCGGGCGTCGGCCAGCCGTACGTAACGGTGCCGCCCCTGACGCTCCTCGGCGAGCAGCCCCCCGGCGACGAGCTTCCCGAGATGCTCACTGGCGGTCGACGCCGCGACCCCGGCATACCGCGCCAACTCCCCGGCGGTCCAAGCCCGCCCGTCCAGCAGCGCGAGCAGAAACCCGGCCCGAGTCTCGTCGGCGAACAGCCCGGCCAGCCCGGCGAGCCCGAACGCAGGCCCCGACTTCCTCGCACCCTCGCTGGTCATGCCCCCAGCATGCGCCACACATACTTCGGCAGTCACCGAAGCGTGTACGAGGGTCAGACAATCCAGCGAACGACGCCGAATACGCCGGACCCCGACACACCGCCCCGAGACACGCTCACGCCTGCTGCACCCCGACCACGCCCGCCTCGGCTCGCCTGCCACCCATGCCAGGCCGTGCGGTCAGCTCCCATGCCCTCAGCCACAGGATGACCGACCCTCGGCGGAACCGGAGCGGGACCCCGGGCGGGCCGCCAGCGAGCCCCGGGCGGGCTGCGTGTGGGGCACCGACTAGTCCCGGGTCAGCTGCGCTCAGGCCGTGGATTGGCCCTGGGCGGGCCGCCGACGAGCCCAGGACGGGCTGTGCACAGAACCCGGACTGGCTCCGGGCGCGTCACCGACTAGCCCCGGGTCAGCTGCGCTCGGGCCGTGGATTGGCCCTGGGCGGGCCGGGTTCGAGCCGCCGACCAGCCCCGGACGGGTCGGGACAGGCCCAAACGAACCCGAGACCAGCCCCCCCAACGAAGCCCTAGCCCCCGCCCCACCCCCACCTCAGCCCCGCCCCAACCCCTCAAACTGCCCCGCCAACCCATCCAACAACGCCGCCAACCCCGTCTCGAAGGCCCGCTCATCAACCCTCTCCTGCTGCTCCGCCAGCAGATGCGCCTGCCCCAGGTGCGGATAGTCAGCCGGGTCGTACGCGCTCTCGTCGTCCACGAACCCCCCGGCGAAGGAGCCCAGCGCCGAGCCCATGATGAAGTACCTCATCAACGCGCCGATCGACGTCGCCTGCGCCGGCGGCCAGCCCGCGTCGACCATCCCGCCGTACACCGCGTCCGCGAGCCGCAGGCCCGCCGGGCGGCGGCCGGGGCCCCGCGCCATGACCGGGACGATGTTCGGGTGGTCGCGCAGGGCGGCCCGGTAGGAGACGGCCCAGTCGTGCAGCGCGGTGCGCCAGTCGCGGCCGTCCTCGAACATCGACAGGTCGACCAGCACGCTCACCGAGTCCGCGACCGCCTCCAGGATCTGGTCCTTCGTCCGGAAGTGGTTGTAGAGCGACGGCCCGCTGACCCCCAGCTCGGCCGCGAGCCGACGTGTCGACAGCGCGGCCAGACCCTCCGCGTCCACCAGCGCCCGAGCCGTTTCCACGATCAGGTCGCTGCTGAGGAGGGGCTTGCGCGGTCGGGCCATGGCGCACATAGTAGGGCTGCGACACTTAAACTAGCAGTGCTAATTTAGTGGTCGGCATCGAAGTTCGAAGAGTTTCGAAGAGTGCGGGGGAGAGGGAGAGGGGCCGCGTGGTGAACCTGGGGCTCAGCGACGAGCAGGAGGCCGTCCAGCGGCTTGCCCGGGACTTCGTCGAGCGCGAGATCGCCCCGAACGTCGTCGCCTGGGACCGCGCCGAGGCCGTCGACCGGTCGATCGTCAAGAAGCTCGGCGAGGTCGGCTTCCTGGGGCTGACCGTCGACGAGGAGTACGGCGGCTCCGGCGGCGACCATCTCTCGTACTGCCTGGTCACCGAGGAGTTGGGGCGGGGTGACTCCTCCGTGCGCGGGATCGTCTCCGTCTCCCTGGGGCTGGTCGCCAAGACCGTCGCCGCCTGGGGGAGCGACGAGCAGAAGCGCCGCTGGCTGCCGGGGCTCACCTCCGGCTCGTACGTCGGCTGCTTCGGGCTGACCGAACCCGGCACCGGCTCCGACGCGGGCAACCTCACCACCCGGGCCGTGCGCGACGGCGACGAGTACGTCGTCAGCGGCACCAAGATGTTCATCACGAACGGCACTTGGGCCGACGTCGTGCTGCTCTTCGCCCGGTCCACCGACGACCCGGGACACAAGGGTGTCTCCGCCTTTCTCGTGCCGACCGACAGCCCCGGGCTGACCCGCCGTACCCTCCACGGCAAGCTCGGGCTGCGCGGGCAGGCCACCGCCGAACTCGTCTTCGAGGACGTGCGCGTGCCCGCCTCGGCGCTGCTGGGCCCCGAAGGCAAGGGATTCTCCGTGGCCATGTCGGCGCTCGCCAAGGGGCGGATGTCGGTCGCCGCCGGGTGCGTCGGGATCGCCCAGGCCGCCCTGGACGCCGCCGTGCGGTACGCGGGCGAGCGCGAGCAGTTCGGCAAGCCGATCGCCCGGCACCAGCTGGTGCAGGAGCTGATCAGCGACATCGCCGTGGACGTCGACGCGGCCCGGCTGCTGACCTGGCGCGTCGCCGACCTCGTCGACCGGGGCCTGCCCTTCGCCACCGAGTCCTCCAAGGCCAAACTCTTCGCCTCCGAGGCCGCCGTCCGCGCCGCCAACAACGCCCTCCAGGTCTTCGGCGGCTACGGCTACATCGACGAGTACCCGGTGGGCAAGCTCCTGCGCGACGCCCGCGTGATGACCCTCTACGAGGGCACCAGCCAGATCCAGAAACTGCTGATCGGGCGGGCACTGACGGGCGTATCGGCCTTCTGAGTCCTGGCTCGTATGAGTACGCGGCTGAGTACTTCGGCGGATGTGGCACGGGCCGCCTCCGCCGACCCTTGTCCCCATGAACGCGAACATGAACATGAACCCGCACCTGACCGAGACCCCGGCCAAGCCGCACAACACGGCCGCCTTCTACGGCCAGGCCGTCGCCTCCTTCGCCGTCGCCATGGGCGCCACGGCCATCGGCATCTTCCGGCTGAACGCCGACGCCTGGGTGCGCGGCTTCCTCGCCATCGCCGTCCTCTACCTGGTGACCTCCTCCTTCACCCTCGCCAAGGTCATCCGCGACCGCCAGGACTCGGGCCGCTGAGGACCGCCCCGATCGGGCAGGCTAAGCGCCCGCTCACCCGCGGCGGTACAGTGGGGGGTCACTGTCGGTGGAAGAGGGGCGAACGGGCGATGAGTACGGCGGAGGAGATTGCCGGCGGCGAGGCGGCGCCGTGGGGCGAGGTGACCCCCGACGCGGCCCGGCGGCTGCTCGTCGCCGCCGTGGAGGCCTTCGCCGAGCGCGGGTACCACGCGACGACGACCCGGGACATCGCGGGCCGCGCGGGGATGAGCCCGGCCGCGCTCTACATCCACTACAAGACCAAGGAAGAGCTGCTCCACCGGATCAGCAGGATCGGCCACGAGAAGGCCGTCGACATCCTGCGGACGGCGGCCAGGACCGAGGGCACCTCGACCGAGCGGCTCGCCGAAGCCGTCAGCTCCTTCGTGCGCTGGCACGCCGGGGGGCGTACGACGGCCCGGGTCGTCCAGTACGAACTCGACTCGCTCGGCCCCGAGGCCCGCGCCGAGATCCTCGCGCTGCGCCGCCAGTGCGACGCCGAGGTGCGCGGGATCCTCGAAGACGGTGTGGAGGCGGGCGAGTTCGACGTGCCCGACGTACCGGGCACGACGCTCGCCGTGCTGTCCCTCTGCGTCGACGTGGCCCGCTGGTTCAACGTCAACGGCCCGCGTACGCCCGACGAGGTCGGCGCGCTCTACGCCGACCTCGTGCTGCGGATGGTGGGCGCCGAACAGAAGGCGGCCGACGCCTAGAGCCGGAGCCCAGAGTCCGCGCCCGGAGTCTCTGCCTAGAGGTAGTAGCGCGACACCGACTCGGCCACGCACACCGGCTTGTCGCCGCCCTCGCGCTCCACGACGAAGCCGACGGTGACCTGGACGCCCCCGGCGACGTCGTCCACGCCGTTGATCGTGGCCGTGGCGCGCAGTCGCGAGCCGACCGGCACCGGCGCCGGGAAACGCACCTTGTTCGTCCCGTAGTTGACGCCCATCTTCACGTTCTCGACCCTGATCAGCTGCGGCCCGAAGAGGGGCAGCAGCGAGAGGGTCAGATAGCCGTGCGCGATGGTCGTCCCGAAGGGCCCTGCCGCCGCCTTCTCCGGGTCCACGTGGATCCACTGGTGGTCGCCGGTGGCGTCCGCGAACAGGTCGACGCGCTTCTGGTCGACCTCCAGCCAGTCGGTGTACCCCAGTTGCTCACCGACCGCCGCCTTCAGGTCGTCCGCGCCCGTGAAGATCCTCGGCTCTGCCATGTCCCGGCCTCCTCGCCACCGTGTCCCAGCGGCTGCAGTACGTATGTCTAAGCAACTGCTTAGCATGGTCGGCCGGAAGTCCGCTGTCAACGGACCGTGCGTCACCTCGGATGGGTAGGGTTCGAGGGGTGCCCCAGATTCCCGAGAAGATCCATGAACTCACGGTCGGCCAGCTCGCCGCCCGCAGCGGCGCCGCCGTCTCCGCCCTGCACTTCTACGAGTCCAAGGGCCTCATCAGCAGCCGCCGCACCTCGGGCAACCAGCGCCGCTACGGCCGTGACGCGCTGCGCCGGGTCGCCTTCGTCCGGGCCGCGCAGCGCGTCGGCATCCCGCTCGCCACGATCCGCGAGGCGCTCGCCGAACTCCCCGAGGAACGCACCCCGACCAGGGAGGACTGGGCCCGCCTCTCCGAGAACTGGCGGTCCGAACTCGACGAGCGCATCAAGCAGTTGAACCGGCTGCGCGACCACCTCACCGACTGCATCGGCTGCGGCTGCCTCTCCCTTGAGGGCTGCGTCCTGTCCAACCCGGACGACGTCTTCGGCGAGAGCCGGGCGGGCTCCCGCCTGATGGTGGAGAGGAACGGCGCCGCCTGGCCGGCCGCTACTCGTACTCCGTCCCGCCCTTCCGCGTCAGATACGCCGGACTGACCGCCTTGGCGATGGCCCGCCCGCCGGTCACCGGGCTGTACCGCTCGACGGCCGGCCGGATCACCACGCCTTCCCGCAGATGCAGCCCGCGCCCCGACACCGTCTCGCGTCCACTGGCGATCTCCAGGACCCGGCCGATGTCGTACGGACCCTCGTACAGCCTCGGTACGAGCGGCAGCCGGCCGTCCAGCACCTCGGCCGCGTCCAGCCAGCGCTCGACCCCGTCGACCTCCACCGACACGTCGAACACGGCGTACCCGAGCGTCTCGCGCCGCCCGTCCGCGCCGTACGTCAGGTCCTGTACGCCCGCCCCGAACACCTCGCCGAAGATGCCGACCCGGCGTGCGCCGAGCCGTTCGGCGAGCTGGGCGGCGGCCTCGGCGACGCCGTGGGCGGTCACCGCGCGCCAGTAGAGATTGCGCGGATCCTCCTTCAGGGCAAGGGACTTGGAGCCGAAGCCCTTCGAGGAGACCTGGACGCGGCCGTCGTCCGCGAAGTAGGTCAGCAGGCAGGCCGAGCCGTGCAGCTTCTCGGTGAGGACGACGGGTTCGCCGGGCGTGAAGATGTCCGGGTAGCGCTGGATGTTCTCGATGTCGACCCAGCGCAGGAGGTCGGGCGCGGACTCGATCTCGCCGTTCATGGTGGGCGGGATCGGCGGCACCCACTTGACGATGCCCAGCCGCTCCGCGAAGTCGGTGCCGTCCGTGGCGGCCTTCGCGAGGTCCACGTCGTCCAGTGCGCGCGGGAGGCACACGATGCCCTGCGACAGCTCGCCGCGCAGGCGTATCGCCTTGACCCGGTCCGACCCGCTGCCCGCCAGTCGCCCGGTCAGGCCGAGTTCCTCGATCAGGGCCGTCGGCAGGACGGACTGTTCGGGGATGTACACGGCGG
This sequence comes from Streptomyces geranii, assembly GCF_002954775.1. Taxonomy (GTDB): domain Bacteria; phylum Actinomycetota; class Actinomycetes; order Streptomycetales; family Streptomycetaceae; genus Streptomyces; species Streptomyces geranii. Next base: position 25,895 of record NZ_PJME01000067.1, on the reverse strand, counting down.
CGTCGCCGGTCCGGTACGCCCCCTTGGCGACCACGGCTCGATACAGGCCGACCTGGGCCAGTTCGAGAGCGTCGGCGTTGGGGTGGGCGTGGACGGTCAGGATCTCGGCGGTTACGCGCAGCGTCGACATGGGTGGGTGGCTCCTTGGGCGGCTCAGGTGGGTTTCATCGCCGCCAACTCTCCTTGTGGGAAAGGGGTGGAGCCATGGATTTTGTGCCTGCTATGTGCCTGCTGGCTGGTTGGGTGTGTTGTCGGCCGCGGGTCCGTTGTGGCTGGTCGCGCCCACGCGGCGGAGCCGCAGATTGATACAGCCCCGCGCCCCTTTGGGGCGCGGCCAATTGGGGGGTGCGGCATCCCCGGCGCACCCCCGTCGTGCTCGTGCTCCTGCTCAGGCCGATGCGAGGAGCAGTCGGCCGCGCCTGGATTCCGCCAGGGCCTCGGGGGTCAGGACGGGGCGCGGTACCACGATGCCGCACTCCGTGCAGACGGGACCCGACGACGGCTCATGGGCCAGGTCGTACTTCCAGGTGAGGCGCTCCCCGACGCACACCGGGCACACCGAGCCCGGTTCGCGCTCCAGGGCGGCGATCAGCCGTCGCAGCACCTCGGCCATCGACTCGTGGGGGTGCACCCCCGGGTCGTCGCACCAGGCCACCCCGAACCCACCCCAGGTCAGCCGGTGCCAGTCGTCCACGCTGCCGGGCCTGCGCAGCCCGTCGAACTTCTCCTTCTTGCGGCGCTTCGCGAACTCCACCTCGTAGGCCAGCCAGACCGAGCGCGCTTCCTCCAGCTCGTCCAGTGCGGCCACGAGCCGCGCTGGATCGGGGGAGCGGTCCTCGGGGCCGAACCCGGCCCGGGAACTCAGATGGTCCCAGGTCGCCCTGTGCCCGTAAGGGGCGAACCTCTCAAGGCACTTGCGGAGCGAGTAACGCCGCAGTGCCAGATCGCTCCGCGGATCCCGCACCTGTCTCGCCAGACTCCGGAAACCGGCCATCGCCTTGCACCTCCGTCACACCTGCACCTGTACTTCGGTCACTTCGGCGTCGTCGAACGGACGTCGTCGAATAGACGTATCGACAAGCGATTCGGCTCCATCCGTTTTCCGATGACGGCCATAAGCCGATCGCCGGCCCCCATGGGACCGACGCCGACGGCCCTAAGCCGTCCGCCGGACCACCCCTCACGGTTACCTCCCGCAGCTGTCGGCCGCCTGTGGCCCTTCTGTCGAAGTGCCCCGGAACTCCCCGGACACTCGAACCCCGTACCCCTCCAACGCAATTGCTGTACCACGTTGTTCAAAAGTGACGCATGTTCATCTTCAATCGCGGGGATACCGGCGGTAACCTCTGGCCCACCCCGTTCGGAGTGGCCCACCCCCCGTCCGGAGGAGCTGCCATGTCACGGCGCACCCCAGGCATCACCGCCGATAGAACCTTCGACAGACTGAGAACTCCCCGCGGACTCTTCGGGTTCCTGAAGACCGCGGCCGTATGCACGCTCATTGCCGGTCTTTTGTCGCCTCTTTCCCCGATCTCCCCGGCGACCGAGGCCCACGCGGCGGCGGCGAACGACTACTGCGGAGGGCAGTGTTCCGACATCCTGCCGCCCGGCCAGAACGGCAACGCCACCCTCGCCCAGATCCTCCTCAACCAGGCCTTCGGCACCCAGCCCGAACACGCGGAAGACCAGCTCGGGCCCTATGCCAACCTGGCCACGGGCTACTCGGGACTCACCAACGCCACCATCAACAACTTCTTCAACGACGCCTCGTTCGGGGTCGCCGCCGACCAGGTCGCCTCGACCCTGGCCCCGGCCGGCCGCACCGACGTGACGATCGTCCGCGACAAGAAGACGGGTGTGCCGCACATCACAGGCACCACCCGTTACGGCACCGAGTTCGGCGCCGGATACGCCGCCGCCCAGGACCGCCTCTGGCTGATGGACGTCTTCCGTCACGTCGGACGCGGCCAGCTCACCCCCTTCGCGGGCGGCGACCCCTCCAACCAGGGCCTTGAACAGGAGTTCTGGCGCCACGCCCCGTACACCGAGGCCGACCTCCAGGCCCAGATAGACAACGCGGTCGCCACCAACGGCGCCCGGGGCCAGCAGGCCCTCGCCGACGTCAACGCCTATGTCGCGGGCATCAACGCGTACATCGACGCCTCCGACAGCGGACGCTACTTCCCCGGCGAGTACGTCCTCACCGGCTGGAAGGACTCCGTCACCAACGCGGGCACCATCCAGAAGTTCAAGCCCACCGACCTGGTCGCCCTGGCCTCCGTGATCGGTGCCCTCTTCGGCTCCGGTGGCGGCGGCGAGGTCAACAACGCGATCTCCCTCATGGCCGCGCAGTCCAAGTACGGCGTGACCGAGGGCACCAAGGTCTGGGAGGCGTTCCGCGAGCGCAACGACCCCGAGGCCGCCCTCACCGTCCACAACGGCGAGAGCTTCCCGTACGCCACCCCGCCCGCCGACCCGCAGGGCGAGGCCCTGCCCGACGCCGGTACGGTCGCCGAGGAACCGCTCGTCTACGACCGTACGGGCAGCGCGGCCACCACGACCGCGACGACCGCCTCCACCACGGCGACGGCCACCGCCCTCACCTCCGCCAAGCGCGGCATGTCCAACGCCCTGGTGGTCAGCGGGGCCAAGACCGCCAGCGGCCACCCGATCGCGGTCTTCGGCCCGCAGACCGGCTACTTCGCACCCCAGCTGCTGATGCTCCAGGAGATCCAGGGCCCGGGCATCAGCGCGCGCGGCGCCTCCTTCGCGGGGCTGAGCATGTACGTCGAACTCGGCCGGGGCCAGGACTACGCCTGGAGCGCGACCACCTCCGGCCAGGACATCATCGACTCGTACGCGGTCGAGCTGTGCCAGGACGACGTCCACTACCTCTACCACGGCACCTGCACGGCGATGGAGAAGCTCGAACAGACCAACGCCTGGAAGCCCACCACGGCCGACGACACGGCCGCCGGCTCCTACCGAATGCAGGTCTACCGGACGAAGTACGGCCCGGTGAGCCATCGGGCGACGGTCGGCGGGAAGAAGGTCGCCTACACCACCCTGCGCTCCTCCTACATGCACGAGGCCGACTCGATCATCGGCTTCCAGATGCTCAACGACCCCGACTACGTGAAGGGCCCGGCGACCTTCCAGACGGCGGTGCAGCACATCAACTTCACCTTCAACTGGTTCTACGCCGACTCCACCCACACCGCGTACTACAACAGCGGCGACAACCCGGTGCGCGCGAGCGGCGTCGACGCCGAGTTCCCGGTCTGGGCGCAGTCCGCGTACGAGTGGCGGAACTTCGACCCGACGACCAACACCGCCGACTACACACCGGCGTCCGCGCACCCCAACTCGGTAGACCAGGACTACTACATCTCCTGGAACAACAAACAGGCCAAGGACTACACCACCGCCTCCTGGGGCAACGGCTCCGTCCACCGGGGCAACCTCCTGGAGGACCGGGTCAAGAAACTCGTCGCCGCCGGCGGCGTGACCCGGGCCCAGCTGGTGAAGGCGATGGCCGACGCCGCCCTCGCCGACCTCCGCGCCGAGGACGTACTGCCGAAGCTGCTGCGCGTCCTCAACAGCTCGACGGTCACCGACACCACGGCAGCCGCCGCAGTCAGCAAGCTGTCCGCGTGGGTGACGGCGGGTGCGAAGCGCACGGAGACCTCGGCGGGCTCGAAGACGTACGCCAACGCCGACGCGATCCGCATCCTGGACGCCTGGTGGCCGCTGCTCGTGCAGGCCGAGTTCCAGCCAGGACTCGGCACCGACCTCTACACCGCCATCACCAACAACCTCCCCGTCGACGAGGCGCCTTCGGCCGCGCACGGCCCGACCGGCGCGCACGCGGGCAGCTCCTTCCAGTACGGCTGGTGGAGCTACGTCGACAAGGACATCCGGGCGATCCTCGGTGACTCGGTACAGGGCGGGCTGACGCAGAAGTACTGCGGCGGCGGCACCCTCACCGGCTGCCGGGACATCCTCATCAGCACCCTGAAGACCGCGGCGGGCAAGACGGCCGCCCAGGTCTACCCCGGCGACGACCTCTGCGCGGCGGGCAACCAGTGGTGCGCCGACTCGATCGTCCAGCGCACCCTGGGAGGCATCAAGCACTACAACATCAGCTGGCAGAACCGGCCGACCTACCAGCAGGTCGTCGAATTCACCTCACACCGCTAGCAGTTGTGCGGGTGCTGGCGGCGGGTCGTGGTCACTTGATCCGGCCCGCCGCCAGCACCACCCGCGCCAACTCCGCGTGACAGATGTCGCTGTGGGCCCCCGACGGGCTCCCGCCGTTCCGCACCACTTCCGCCGCGTCGACGTTCACGCACCCGCTCACCGGCAGTTTGGCGGGCTTGAGCGCCTCGGCGAGCGTCAACTTGACCGTGCCGGGCACCGCCTGGACACCGTCGTGGCCCATCGCACCCCACTTGGGCCCCAGCGCCTTCGCGACACCGAACCCGGCGAACGACCGGTCGGCGCCCAGCACCCCCTGGCTCTCGCCCGCCATCCGCGAGGCCAGCGGATAGAAGGTGCTGAGGGCCCCGTCGAACCGGGAGTAGCAGCACACCAGCGGCCCGTCGATACGGCTCTGTCGGCCCCGCAGCGCGCCTCCGGCACCGGTGTCGTGCGGCAGCCGCTCCGCGAACGCGTAGTGCGAGAAGGCCCCTTGGAGCAGCGTCACCGACTTCACCGTGCGCACGTCAGCGGGCAGCCCGCGCAGCGCGAACGACACCAGCCGGGCGCCGAAGCTGTGCCCGACGAGATGCACCCGCACCCCGGGCGCCGCCTGGGCGAGCCGCCCGAGCACCGGCCCGAGCCCCCGCTCACCGACGGTCCCGGCCCGCCGCTTCATCGCGTAGTACGTCGCCTGCCGCAGCAGCTCCCGCGCCCCCTTCCAGGGGTTGGGCAGCGCGAACTCGGCGACGGCGCCCGGGGATTCGTGACCCGCGAGCGCCCCCGCGAACTCCTCGCAGGCCGCCGCCGTGGACCCGGTGAGCATGTCGGGGACGCCCTGCGGCTCACCGTCCCCGAGGAGATCCGCCGCGAACCCGGCCTGCGGCGCGTCCGGCGGCACCTCGACCAGCAGCCGCACCAGTCCGCCGAACTCCTCCAAGGCCCCCTCGCCGCCCGGCTGTTGATCCAGCAGCCCGGCGATCTGCTCGACGACGGTGGCCCGCCCCGGGAAGGTCTCCAGCAGGGCGAGCCGGGTGTCCTTGTCGAGCCCGAGCCCGAGCCCGCCGGTCGCGGTGGCCGGAGCGGCGACGGCGGTCGCGGCCCGCGGGAAGTCGGGGATCGGCTCGTCGCAGAACCGCATCGACGGCCACACCACGCCCACGTAGCCGATCCTGGCGGTCGCGGGCGCGAGCGCGGGGATCGGCGCGAAGAAGCGGCTGTAGAGCCGGGTCGCGATCGACCGGTCGTTGTTCCAGCCGTGCGCGAAGACGATGAGGTCGCGCACCTCCAGCGGGTTCACCTCCGCGAGCAGCCGGTCCCGCCTGCGCCCGTCGGTGTCGCCGTCCGCGTCGAAGGTCAGCTCCCAGTAGGGAGAAACGCTCATTTCCGGATCCGCCATGACAGTCCCCGTCCCCCGTGGTGTCGTGTTGGTGCGATGTGGGGCGTATCGTCCTGCTAACGGGGGGAGTTGGCCATACGTCACGACTCACTTATAGGCAAGGTATTTCTTACGCACATTCCGGAAAGCCGCCAACTCGTCCTGCCAGCCCGCCACGACCTCGTCGGCGTCGGCGCCCGCGTCGATCATCGTGCGGACCAGGGTGGAGCCGGTGAGCTTGTCGATCCAGTTGTCGGAGCGCCAAGTGAAGCCGCTCCAGACCCTCTTGGCGGTCACCAGCAACGCGATCCCGGTACGCACCGGGTCGAAGGCGGCCCGGTCGTGCACATGGAGCTGCACGCCCCCGACGCTCTTCCCCTGGAACTTGGAGAAGGTCGGCGCGAAGTACGCCTCCCTGAAGTGCACACCAGGGAGGTCGAGTTGCTCCGCCGCGGCGGCCCACCGCCGGTCGATGCCCTCGGCGCCGAGCAGCTCGAACGGCCGGGTCGTGCCCCGCCCCTCCGACAGGTTCGTCCCCTCGAAGAGACACGTCCCGGAGTAGACGAGCGCGGTGTCGGGCGTCGGCATGTTCGGGCTCGGCGGCACCCAGGGCAGCCCGGACGCGTCGTAGAACTCCGAACGCCTCCACCCCGACATCAGTACGGTGTCCAGCTCCACCGGCGCCGCCAGGAACTCCCCGTTGAACAGCCGCGCCAGCTCCGCGACCGTCATCCCGTGCGCCTGCGAGATCGGCTGCCGTCCGACGAACGTCGCGAACTCCCTGTGCAGCACCGGCCCTTGGGCGGCGCGGCCGGTCACCGGGTTCGGCCGGTCCAGCACCAGGACGGGCTTGCCCGCGAGCTGGGCCGCCTCCATGCAGTCGTACAGCGTCCAGATGTAGGTGTAGAAGCGGGCGCCCACGTCCTGGATGTCGAAGACGACGACGTCGACGCCGGAGGCGGTGAAGATGTCGGCGAGCGGCCGGCCGCTCTTGAGGTACGTGTCGTAGACGGGGAGGCCGGTCGCCGGGTCGTCGTGGCGGCCCTCGGAGCCGCCTGCCTGGGCGGTGCCCCGGAAGCCGTGCTCGGGGCCGAAGACGGCGGTCAGGTTCACCCGGTCGTCCGTGTGCATGACGTCAACGATGTGGTGGGCGTCCCGGGTGAGGCCGGTGGGGTTGGTGACGATGCCGACCTTTTTGTTCTTGAGGGGGGCGTAGTCGGTGCGGGTGAGGTTCTCGAAGCCGGTGCGGAGTTGTTTCGGGCGGTGTTTGGTGGGGGCGGTGGCTGCGCATGCGGGTAGGGCTGCGGCGGCTGCGGTTGTTGCTAGGAGGCCGCGTCGTGACAGGGGCATGGGGGTTCCCTCCGTGAGGCGGTGCGGTTGGTGTGGGCACCGTATGTGCTGCCGCCTGTGGTTCGTAGGGTGCGGCGCCGTTGTGGCTGGTCGCGCAGTTCCCCGCGCCCCCTAGGTCCGCTTCCCTCGCCCTTCCTTGCTACATACCGACCGGTTAGTCTGACCGGGTATCGGAGCCGTGTCGTGTCGAAGGAGACCGATCGTGGGTGTCGTGCGAGGTGCCGGAGTGGTTGTCACCGGAGCCGGAGGCGGGATCGGGGCTGCCCTGGCCCGGCGGTTCGCCGCTGAAGGGGCCCGGGTCGTGGTCAATGACCTGGACGCCGACAAGGCCGCGGCCGTCGCCGAGGAGATCGGTGGGATCGCGGTGCCTGGGGACGCCTCCAGCATCGTCGGCGAGGCCCGGGACGCCCTTGGTGGGACCGTCGATGTCTACTGCGCCAACGCCGGGCTCGCCTCGGGCGGGTCCGAGGCGGCCGACGAGAAGGTCTGGGCGCTCGCCTGGGACGTGAACGTGATGGCTCATGTGCGGGCGGCCCACGAGCTGCTGCCGGAGTGGCTGGAGCGGGGCAGCGGCCGTTTCGTGTCCACAGTGTCCGCCGCCGGGCTGCTCACCATGATCGGCGCGGCGCCCTACAGCGTGACCAAGCACGGTGCGTACGCCTTCGCCGAGTGGCTGTCGCTGACGTACCGCCACCGCGGGCTCAAGGTGCACGCCGTCTGCCCCCAGGGCGTCCGTACGGACATGCTGGCCGGGACCGGCAGCGCGGGGGATCTGGTGCTCGCGCCGACCGCGATCGAGCCCGAGGCGGTCGCGGACGCGCTGTTCCAGGGGATCGAGGAGGACCGGTTCCTGATCCTGCCGCACCCCGAGGTCGCCGGTTACTACCGGGCGCGGGCCGCCGACCCCGACCAGTGGCTGACCGGCATGAACCACATCCAGCAGAAGTGGGAAGCTGCCGGGTGACGCGTGGCGGGGAGGCCCCGGAGGCATACATCTGCCTCCGTACGGGCAGCGAAGGGGGACCCCGACGCGCCGGGCGGCCACCGCAAGGGGAGACTGGCCGCCTACAAGTGGCAGCGGCAGGCGGAGACCTGCCCGGCCTGGATTGTCTGGAAAGCAGGTGGCGGTAGTGCCCAGGACGACGGACGGCGACGGTACGCCCGTCCCGCAGCGGCTGCTCGCCGCCGCCACCCGGCTCTTCGCGGAACAGGGGTACGACCGCACGTCCGTGCAGGAGATCGTCGAGGCGGCCGGGGTCACCAAGGGGGCGCTGTACCACTACTTCGGCTCCAAGGACGACCTGCTGCACGAGGTGTACGCGCGCGTGCTGCGCGTCCAGCAGGAGCGGCTGGACGCCTTCGCGAACGCGGACGCGCCGGTGGAGGAGCGGCTGCGGCGGGCGGCGGCGGACGTCGTCGTCACGACCATCGAGAACCTCGACGACGCGATGATCTTCTTCCGCTCGATGCACCACCTGAGCCCGGAGAAGAACAAGCAGGTGCGCGCGGAGAGACGCCGCTACCACGAACGCTTCCGGGCCCTGATCGAGGAGGGCCAGGAGACCGGCGTCTTCTCGAAGGCGCCCTCGGCCGACCTGGTCGTCGACTACCACTTCGGCTCCGTCCACCACCTGTCGACCTGGTACAGCCCCGAGGGCCCTATGACGCCGACGGAGGTCGCGGAGCAACTGGCGGACCTGCTGCTGCGCGCGCTGCGGCCGTAGACGCGTCGTCCGCCCCGCCGGCGTCCTGGCGCAGCAGGGCGGCGCCGAGCGGGGTCAGGGTGTGGATGACCGCCGGGCCGAGCTGGCGGGCGGTCGTCAGGCCGGCGTCCCGGAGGACCGAGGCGTGCCGGCTGGCGGCGGAGAGCGAGATGCCGGCGGCGTGCGCGAGTTCGCCCGTGGTCAGGCCGTCCGCGGCGCACCGCAGGACACGCGCGCGGGTGGCCCCGAGCAGGGCTCCCAGGGACGGCCTCTCGCCGGGCGGAGGCCCCTCCGGTGCCGTCGCGTGGTTCAGCGGATACGACAGGACGGGCGGCAGGTCGGCGTCGGCCAGTGCGACCGGGGTGCCAAGCGAGAAGTACGTCGGTACGAACCTGATGCCCCGCCCGCGCAGATGCAGGTCACGGTCCGTGCGGTAGTCCACTTCGAGGACCGGCCGCTGCCAGCGCATCCGGGGTCCCAGGTTGGCCAGCAGCCCCTCGGCCCCGCCGGTCAGCAGGGCGCGGCCGAGCAGGCTCCGGTGCGCGACGACCTCGCCGTCCATGCCCTCCGCGAAGGGCGCGACCGCGACCGTGTGGAAGCGCCGGATCAGCTCGGTCAGTTCCCGCCGTTCGGCCTGGTGCCCCAGCCGCAGCGCCCAGGACGGCACCCCGCGGACCCGGTCCAGCAGCCGTATCTCGGTGAGCACGTCCTTGCGGGGCAGCCGCAGGATGCCGTCGAGGCTCGCCTCCAGGCCGCCCTCGGACTCCAGGGGGGTCAGGAAGTCGGGCTGGTAGGGCCCGAGGGCGTACAGCGGGAACAGCACCTCGCGTACGGGCCGGGACAGCCCGGCCGCGCACAGGTCGGCGCGGACCGTGCGGTGCCAGGCGGCGAACTGCCAGCGGCCCGAACGGGACTGGAGGCGGTGCAGGGCCGCGAGCACTTCCCACATCGGGTCCGGCTCCGCGGCGACCCGGACCCGGGCCAGATCGACCTCGGTGAAGTGAATGCGGAGCACGTGATTCCTCCCCGGAGACCTGCGTGTTTGCCCTCAGCCGCAAGAGTGTGTCGCCGCTGCGGGGTCCCTGCAAAGGTTCGGCCAGGCCAACTGGCCACGATGGCCCGAATTCGATGGTCCACCGTGGCCCGAACCAGGAGGAAACGCAGTGACGTCGAAGAGATCCAGGATCGCTGCAGGCACGATCGGTGCCCTGACCGCCGGTGTCCTCGCCCTGAGCGCCACCCCCGCGTCCGCGAGCGGCAACTACAGCGGTCTGGCGTATGTCTACGGCGCGGACGTCTTCGCCGACGACTGGGACAACGAGGGCATCGTCGACATCAACAACAACAAGCAGTCCAACGCGACCTGCCTGTGGCAGAAGATCCTGTGGGCCGACGGCGAACTCGCCGCCTCCGACATCGACGGCGACTTCGGCAGCACCACCGCGGCGGCGACCGCGAGGTGGCAGGCCAGGTTCGGCCTGACCAGCGACGGCTCGGCGGGCCGGAACACCTGGACCGAGGCCGGCAACTACCTGCGCAACGACTTGGGCGGCAGCTACGGCATCATCGTGTCCTACTACAGCGGGAGCAGCCGCGACATCAGCCTGTCGCGTGACAACGACGGCTACTACCACTTCACCGACGGCACCGGCGCCGGCCGCATCGCGGGCTACAACTACCGCACCTGCAGCTGACTCCTGCGGTAACGCACACGGCCCGGTGTGTGAGGGGTTACGGGGGAACCCCTCACACACCGGGCCGAGCCGTGCGTGGCCGTCGCTAGACGTACTTCTTCAGCTCCCGTCGCGCCAGTGATCGCTGGTGCACCTCGTCCGGGCCGTCCGCCAGCTTCAGGGTGCGGGCGCTCGCCCACAGCTCCGCCAGCGGGAAGTCCTGGCTCACGCCGCCCGCGCCGTGCAGCTGGATCGCCTTGTCGAGGATGTCGACCACCGCGCGCGGCGTGGCGATCTTGATCGACTGGATCTCCGTGTGGGCGCCCCTGTTGCCCACGGTGTCCATCATCCAGGCCGTCTTCAGCACCAGCAGCCGCAGCTGCTCCACCGTCACCCGGGCGTCCGCGATCCAGTTGTGGACCACGCCCTGCTGGGCCAGCGCCTTGCCGAAGGCCTGCCGGGAAACCGCCCGCCGGCACATCAGCTCGATCGCCCGCTCCGCCATCCCGATCAGCCGCATGCAGTGGTGGATCCGGCCGGGGCCGAGCCGGGCCTGCGCGATGGCGAACCCGCCGCCCTCCTCGCCGATCAGGTTCGACGCCGGTACCCGAGCCTCGTCGAACAGCACCTCGGCGTGACCGCCGTGCGAGTGGTCCTCGTAACCGAAGACCCGCATCGCCCGCTTCACCGTGACGCCGGGGGTGTCCCGGGGGACCAGGATCATCGACTGCTGGCGGCGGATGTCGGCGCCGTCCGGGTCGGTCTTGCCCATGACGATGAAGATGCGGCAGTCGGGGTTCATCGCACCGGAGATGTACCACTTGCGCCCGGTGATGACGTAGTCGTCGCCGTCCCGGCGGATCCGCGTCTCGATGTTCGTCGCGTCCGAACTGGCCACCTCCGGCTCGGTCATGGCGAACGCCGAACGGATCTCGCCCGCGAGCAGCGGCTCCAGCCACTGCTTCTTCTGCTGCTCGTCGCCGAACTGGGCCAGCACCTCCATGTTGCCGGTGTCCGGCGCCGCGCAGTTCAGCGCGGTCGGCGCCAACTGCGGGGAACGGCCGGTGATCTCGGCGAGCGGCGCGTACTGCAGGTTGGTGAGACCGGCGCCGTGCCGGGCGTCCGGGAGGAAGAGGTTCCACAGGCCCTGGCGGCGGGCCTCGGCCTTCAACTCGCCGACCACGGCAGGGGTGTCCCACGGCGAGGCCAGCGCGGCCCGCTGCTCCTCGGCCACCGGCTCCGCCGGATACACGTACTCGTCCATGAAGGCGAGGAGCCTGGCGCGCAGTTCCTCGGTGTGCGCGTCGTACGCGAAGTCCATGACGGATCAGCCTTCCTGGAGGTCTGGGAGATCTGTGCGACCGGGCAGCCCGGTGCGAAGTGTGGTCAGGCCGTGGCCGATGAACACGGGGACCAGGTCGCCGATGCGGTCGAAGCCCGCGCCGACCGTCTGGCCCAGCGTGTAGCGGTAGTGGATGCCCTCCAGGATCACGGCCAGCTTGAACCAGGCGAACGCCGTGTACCAGGAGACCGCCGACACGTCCCGCCCCGAGCGCGCCGCGTACCGCTCGATCAGCTCGGCCGGGGACGGGTGTCCGGCGGCCTCGGCGGTCGTGGCCACGGGGGAGTCGGGGGCGCCCAGCGGCATGCTGTACATCACCAGCAGGCCCAGGTCGGTGAGCGGGTCGCCGAGGGTCGACATCTCCCAGTCGAGGATCGCCGTGATCCGGTCGTCGGCGCCGCCGATCAGGACGTTGTCCAGCCGGTAGTCGCCGTGCACGATCGCCGGGGCGGGGGAGCGGGGCAGTTCGCGGCCGAGCGCCGCCTGCAACTCGTCGATGCCCGCCAGCTCGCGGTTGCGGGAGGCGGCCAACTGCTTGCCCCAGCGCCGCAGTTGGCGGTCGAGGAAGCCCTCGGGCCGGCCGAAGTCGGCGAGGCCCACCTCGGCGGGGTCCACCGCGTGCAGTTCGACGAGCGTGTCCACCAGCGACAGCACCACGTCCCGGGTCCGCTCAGGGCCGATCGGGGCGAGCTGCCCCGCCGTGCGGTACGGCGTGCCCGGCACGAACTCCATGACGTAGAACGGCGCTCCGGGCGCCGCCTCGTTCTCCGGGTCCTCGCACAGCAGCACCGGACGCGGCACCGGGACGGCGGTCGGATGCAGGGCGCTGATCACCCGGTGCTCGCGGCGCATGTCGTGCGCGGTGGCCAGGACATGGCCGAGCGGGGGCCGTCGTACGACCCAGCGGGAGGTGCCGTCGGTGACCGCGTAGGTGAGGTTCGAACGGCCGCCCTCGATCAGCCGGCCGGTCAGGGGGCCGTGCACGAGTCCGGGGCGCTCGCCGTCGAGCAGCGCGCGCAGCCGGTCGAGATCGAGACCTGGCAGGTCGTCCGAGGGCATCATCGCTCCTACGCGTACGGAAACAGGACCTGCATCATGATGCCGACCGGTCGGTATGTCGTCCAGTGGGTGGACCAAAAGTGACCGGCGTCTCGCTTCCAGTGTGCGGAAGGAGACGTCGGCCGGGTAGAGCGGGGTAAGAACGGGGCAAGGGGGAGCGGTTCCGGTGGCCGGAAACGGTCAGTGGTCGTCCCAGTGGTCCTGGTGCGCCGCGTGCCGGTGGCCGTCGTGCAGGAAGTCGACGTGGTCGCCGTGCTGGACGGACGGGTGTCCGCAGCCGTCTCCGTGCACATGCTGGTGGGCCTCGTGCGCCACGTGTCCGCCGGGCTCGCACTCGTCCCAGTGGCCGCTGTGCGCGCGGTGCAGATGACCGTCGTGCGCGTAGTCGACGTGGTCGCCGTGGGGCACCTCGGTGTGGCCGCAGTCGGGGCCGTGCGGGTGCTCGTGGGTCGGGTGTTCCTGGTGCAGTGTGGGGGTGCTCATGGAATCCATGTATATCCGGCCATTCGACTTGCGTCGCGTCCGCACACCCCGGAGTGTCGAAGATTAGGAAACCGGAGGGTCAGACATATGAAAGCCATTACCTACAGCAGGTACGGCGGTCCCGACGTCCTGGAGTACACCGAGGACGCCCCGGACCCCAAGGTCGGGCCCGACTCCGTGCTGATCAAGGTGCGGGCGGCGTCGGTCAACCCGGTGGACTGGAAGTGCCGCGAAGGCTACCTCGACGGCCTCCTGGACCCCGTCTTCCCCGTGGTGCCCGGCTGGGACGTCTCCGGCGTCGTCGTCCGCCCGGGCGTCTCCGTCTCCGAGTTCGCCGTCGGCGACGAGGTCATCGGCTACGTCCGCGAGGACTTCCTCTCACGCGGCACCTTCGCCGAGTACGTCGCCGCCCCCGTGCGCACCCTCGCCCGCAAGCCCCGCAACCTCTCCTTCGAGGAGGCGGCCGGGCTGCCCCTGGTCGGGCTCACGGCCTACCAGGTGCTCGCCAAGGCGCTGCGCGTCCGCACCGGCGAGACCGTCCTCGTACACGCGGCGGCGGGCGGCGTCGGCTCGGTCGCCGTCCAGCTGGCCCGCCGCCACCTGGGCGCGGCCCACGTCATCGGCACGGCGAGCGTGCACAACCACGACTTCGTGCGGGAGTTGGGCGGCGATCCGGTGACGTACGGGGAGGGCATGGCCGACCGCGTGCGGAAGCTGGCCCCGGGGGGCGTCGACGCCGTGTTCGACACCGTCGGCGGGGACACGCTGCGGGACTCCGTGGACCTGCTGGTGCCCGGGGGGCGGCTGGTGTCGATCGCGGACCCGGAGGTCGTCGGGTTCGGCGGTACGTACTACTTCGTGCGGCCGGACGCGGCGGACCTTCAGCATCTGTCCGAACTGGCGGAACACGAGGTGATCTCGCTGCACGTGTCCGAGACGTTTCCGCTGGAGCGGGCGGCGGAGGCGCATCGGCTGAACGCGGAGGGGCGTACTCGGGGCAAGATCGTCGTGACTGTGGACTGGGAGTAGTCAGAGGACCAGGACCGCTCCGCACACCGCCAGGGCGACCGCGCACAGGGTGGCGGCCAGTACCGGAGGGGCGGCGGCGGTCGCGCTCGTCAGCGTTCGGATGCGGCCGTGGGCCACCGCCAGGAACGTCAGCCACAGGGCGCCGTACAGCGCGCAGACGACGACCCCCGTCGGCGACGGGCCGCCGTGCAGCGCGCTCTTCCCGGCCAGGACGGCGACGACCGTGGCCGACAGCGTCGTACGCCGCCAGGCCAGCCGGGTCCGCTCCGGCTGGAGCCCGGGGTCGCGATGTACCTCGCCCTCGCTCACCCGTTCCCCCGGACCAGCACCACGACCACCATGGCGACCGCGACCACGGCCACCGCGAGGCTCAGCAGGGCCGGGAAGCGGGACACCGGGAGGTCGTCGCCGCGGCGCATCGCGCGTTCGCAGCGGACCCAGTGGTTGACGGCCCGCAGCGAGCACAGCACCCCCGCCGCCAGCAGCGCGAGCGCCAGGCCCACGCGCCAGCCCCAGCGCAGGTCGGGCAGGAACTGGTCCACGGCGAAACCGCCGCCGATCAGCGCGAGCGCGGTGCGCAGCCAGGCCAGGAAGGTGCGTTCGTTGGCCAGGGAGAAACGGTAGTCGGGAGTGCGCCCCTCCTCGGCGATCTCCCGGGGAGCGAACCACAGCCGGACGTTCTGTACGAAATCGATCACACGCACGACCTTACGGGCTGTCCGGAGAGCGGAACGCCCTGAGGCGCTCGTACGCCGCCCGGCCGTCCGGCACCCACTCCCAGCCGTCCCCGCCCGCGCCCCCGCCCTCGCCGAGCCGCCGTTCCACCTCGTCCTCGGGCAGGAAGGCGTGCCAGGCGACCTCCTCCACCTGCGGGTGGACGGGCAGTTCGCAGCGCACCTCGTACACCGCCGACCACCAGGTCTGACCGGCGCCGTCGTCGTACAGGAACTTGAAGACGGGCTCGGGGCGGGGCAGGCCCGTGACGCCGAGTTCCTCCTCGGCCTCCCTGAGGGCCGCGCTGTCGTACGACTCGCCCGCTCCCACGACCCCGCCGACGAACATGTCGTAGAGGGAGGGGAAGACCAGCTTGGTGGGGGTGCGGCGGTGGATGAAGATCCGGTCGGCGGCGTCCCTGGCGAGGATGAAGACGCAGCGGTGGCGCAGGCCGCGTGCATACGCCTCGCCGCGTGGGGACTGACCGACGACCTCGTCGTTCTCGTCGACGATGTCGAGGATCTCGTCGGCCGGAGTGGTCCCGAGGGCGGGAGCGGTCCCGTCAGCGGGCGTGCTGTCGGCGGACCGGCTGCTTCTGTCGGGGGGAGTGCTGTCGGGGGGAGTGCTCATGTCTGTCATCCAAGCCCATCGCGCCCTGGGCACAGCCGCTGGGCATCGCCGGGTGCAGGCCCAGCAGGACGATGCCCACGACCACCGCCGCGAGGCCAGCCGCCTCCCACGCCAGCGCTCCGGTGTCGGTGCGCAGCCGGTCGCCGAGGAAGCCGACGCCGCAGATGATGCCGGCCAGCGGCTGGGCCGCCGTGAGGGCGGGCAGCGACATGCGCAGGGGAGCGGTCTCGAAGGCGCTCTGGACCAGGATCAGGCCGGTGAGGCCGAGGAGCAGCACGCCGTACGGCTGCCAGCCGGTGAGGAGGTGGGTCAGGCCGCCCTCCGCGAAGCGCTGGCCGCTGACCCGGGTCAGGGCGTCCTGGACGCCGTAGAGCAGGCCCGCGGCCAGGGCCAGCAGGACCGGGCCCGAGCTGAGGCGGGAGCGCTTCGCGTACGTCGTCAGGAGCAGGGCGAGGCCCAGCATGGCGCCCATGATCAGCCAGTGCCGCCAGGGATCCGAGACCGCCGTGCCGCCGCGCGGTTCGCCCGCCACGATGAACGCCGTCACCCCGCCCGCGAGCAGCAGCAGACCGGTCCAGCCCTGGCGGCCGAGCGGCTGCTTCGTCTGGTGGCGGGAGAGGGCGAGCGCGAAGAGCAGGTTCGTCGAGAGGAGGGGCTCCACCAGGGAGATCTCGCCCTGGCTCAGCGCGATGGCGCCCAGCACCATGCCCGCGACCATCAGACCGATGCCGCCGAGCCAGCGCGGCACCCGCATCAGGTCCAGGAGCAGGCGCGGGGAGAGGAAGTCGCTCAGGGGCGCCTGCCGGGCCACGTTCTGCTGGAGGACGAAGCCGAGGCCCAGGCAGCAGGCGGCGCTCACGGCGAGAGTCAGAACCAGGACGGACACGCGGCTTACCTCGATGGGGTGTGGGTAAGGCGACTGTAGCCGCCGCCGGACGGCCCCGCCCCGGGGATGTGACCGAATCGAGGAGTAGCCCGGGTCACGTACCCGCGCCTGAGGGTGTTCTTGTCGCGACTTAACGTCATCTACGTGACGCGGTGGGGCGTAGCACGGTTTGTCGGTCGGACAGGTCAACTGTCCTATACAGATGCGTAATTGACACGTGTCGCGCACGAATTCGGCCTTGACGTGAAGCATTCGTGGAGGGTTTGCTGTCCGTGATCAACCGATGGCAGTCGATCGATCGCCGTCAGCGGACCGCGTCGTGTGAGGAAGTTCCCCGCGGTGTCTCCACCTCCACCACCCCTTGGCCGGGGCCGTAAGCGTGCTGCCCAGGCCTTCGACGCCGCGCTGGACGACGCCGAACTCGTCGTCGCGCGCTCGGCGCTGGCCCAGGGGCGCTGGCAGGCAGTTCGTACGCTGCTCACCACCACCGGGGACGACTGGGACCGCCGGGGGCACCGGGTCACCGTCCTCGCCCTGGAGTCCGGCACCGCCGCCTGGGCCCGCGACTGGCTGCTGGCCGAGCCCGACTCCGCCGACGCCTCCGTCCTGCTCGCCGCGGCCACCGTCCAGCGCGCCCTCATCGGCAAGGACAAGCCGACCCGGGCCCGCGACGCCTGCCACGCCGCCGCCGCGCTCGCGCCCGCCGATCCCACGCCCTGGCTCGGGCTGCTCCAGCTGGAGCGGAACGTGGGCGCCGAGGAGACCGTCGTCCAGCTCTTCGACGAGGTCAGGCACCGCTACCCGGACCACCACCACGCCCACCACCTGATGGTCGCCCGGCTCGCCGAACGCCGGGCCGCCGCCGGGCAGGACCCGCTGCACGAGGTGTACGACTTCGCCAACTGGGCGGTCGAACAGGCGCCCGCCGACTCGCCGTTGGCGATCCTGCCGGTCGTCGCGCACGCCGAGCGCTACCGCGTCCTGGCCGGCGCCGGCATCGAGTCCGCCGATCCCGCCTCCTCCGGGCACTGGGTCGGCCGCCGGGCCCGCCAGGTGATGAAGGCCGCCTTCGACTGGTGGCTGGAGTGGGAGCGCGACGACCACCCGCGCCGCCTGATCGACCTCAACTTCCTTGCCCACGCCAAGTTCTGCGAGGGCCGGGGAGCCGAGGCCGCCGCCCTGTTCCACCGGATCGGCCAGCACCAGACCCCGGACCCGTGGTCCTACCCGGACCGCGACCCGCACACCGCCTTCCGTGCCGCCCGCGACAGCGCGCTCGGCACGGTGTAACACCCAACGCGTTACCGGCATTACCCGCGTTACCAGCACAAAGCGCATTACAGGACAGCAATTCCGCAACGGCAGTTCCGCAACAGCAACTCCGTACGCCCGAAAGGACAACCCCGCGATGACGACGGGCAGTTCGAGCACGAGCAGACCCACGGCCGACACCAGTGGCGGCATCAGTACGTTCAAGGGGCAGGACCGCGCGCTGCGCGCCGACCGCCTCGGCACCGGAGGGCTGCTGCTCTCGGTGCTCGCCGCGACCGCCCCCCTCATGGTGGTCGCTGGTGTCATGCCCACCACATTCGCGGTGATGGGCATCGTCGGCCAGCCCCTCCTCTTCGTCATCCTCGGCGTCGTGCTCGTCCTCTTCAGCGTCGGGTACGCCGAGATGAGCCGCCACGTCCACAACGCGGGCGCCTTCTACGCGTACATCTCGCGCGGCCTCGGCGGCACCACCGGAGCGGGCGCCGCACTGCTCGCGCTGGTCGCCTACAGCGCCCTGCAGATCGGCATCTACGGCATCTTCGGCTTCGAGGTGTCCAACCTCTTCGCCACCTACCTGGACACCGAAATAGCCTGGTGGATACCGGCGTTGCTGGCCGCGCTGGCCGTCGGCGGGCTCGGCTGGCTGAAGATCGACGTCAACGCGAAGGTCCTCGGCGTACTGCTCGTCATCGAGGTCGTCCTCGTCGTCGTCTTCGACATCGCCTCCATCGCCGACCCGGCGAAGGAGGGCCTGTCGCTGCACGCCTTCAACCCGGACACCCTCACCGGCGCGGGCGTCGGCACCGCCCTCTGCTTCTGCATCGCCGCCTTCACCGGCTTCGAACAGGCCCCCGTGTACGCCGAGGAGACGAGCCGCCCGCACGTCCTCGTCCCGCGCGTGATGTTCCTCGCCGTCAGCTTCGTCGCCGTCTTCTTCGCGATCAGCTCCTGGGCGTTCACCGTCGCCGCCGGCCCGTCCGCGATCATCGGCACCGCGCAGAAGGAGAGCGCGGGGCTGCTGTTCTCGCTCACCGAGTCCCGGCTCGGCGCCACCTTCACGGACGTCCTGCACGTCCTGTTCGTGACCGGTATGTTCGCGGCGCTCCTCAGCTTCCACAACGTCGTCGCCCGCTACGCCTTCGCCATGGGCCGCGAGGGCCTGCTGCCCGCCACCTTCGGCCGCACCACCGGCGCGAGCGGCGCCCCCGGCACCGGCTCGCTGCTGCAGACCGTGATATCCGTGCTGGTCGTGGGCGCCTTCGCGGTCTCCGACAACGGTCCGGTCGGCGACCCGACCACGCCCGTCCTGAAGCTGTTCACCTGGCTCGGCAACATCGGCGCCCTCGGCGTGATCCTGCTGATGGCGACGGCCTCCCTCTCCGTCATCGTCTTCTTCGTCCGGCGCGGCGCCGCGGGCGCCCAGGCGGGACGGCTGGTGACCTCCGCGCTGGCGGGCATCGCCCTGCTCGTCATCGCCTTCTACACGGTCAAGGACTTCGACATCCTGGTCGGCACCGGCCCCGACTCCTACCTCAACTGGCTGCTGCCCGGCATCATCGGCGCGGCCATCGTCCTCGGCCTGCTCCAGGGCCTGATCCTGAAGTCCCGCAAGCCCGAGGCGCACGCCCGGATCGGGCTCGGCAACGAGGCGTTCCAGCTGGACAAGGCGGCGGAGGAGGCCGAGTCCACCTCGTGAGAGGCGGCGTCCGCCTTGTGAGAAGAAGGTGAGAAGCGGTACCCAAGCCTGACGAACACCCGCGATTCCTGGCTCGACAGGGGTCGCGGGTGTTCGAATGAGTAGGTGAACCCCGAACGACCGGAACGACCCGCACACCCCGAAGAGCCGACGGAACCCGCCGAGCCCGCGTCGCGGGTGGACCAGCCCGGCCAGGAGGATCAGGAGCGAGGCGCACCCATCGGCCGCCGGGTCCTGCTCGGCACCCTCGGTCTGGGCGCCCTCGGCGTGGTGGCGGCGCCGACCCTCCAGCGCGGGATGGAGTCCTTCCTCGCGGGCGCGTCGCAGAACGACCCCACCGGCCTGACCGGCCTCCTCCCGAACGGCGGCGGCTTCCGCTACTACTCGGTGACGTCGTCCGTCCCCCGCAAGAACGCGGAGACCTACCGCCTCAAGATCGACGGCCTGGTCGACAGACCGGCCACCTACACCCTGGCCGACCTGCGGGCGATGCCCCAGACCAGGATGGTCAAGGACGTGCAGTGCGTCACGGGCTGGCGGGTGCCGGGCACCCCCTTCGAAGGGGTACGGCTGTCCAGCCTCCTGGACGCGGCGGGCGTACGCTCCTCCGCCGGCGCCGTGCGCTTCACCTGCTTCGACGGCGCCTACTCCGAGAGCCTCACCCTCGACCAGGCCCGCCGCGCCGACGTCCTGGTCGCGCTGCGCATGCAGGACAAGAACCTGGGCCACAGCCACGGCGGCCCGGTCCGCCTCTACGTCGCCCCCATGTACTTCTACAAGTCCGCCAAGTGGCTCTCCGGCATCACGGTCACCGAGAACGTGCGGCCGGGCTACTGGGAGGAACGCGGCTACGACATCGACGCCTGGGTCGGCAAATCGAACGGACGCGACGATGAGCCTACGAGCTGACACCCCGGCGCCCACGACGCCCACCTCGGAGGTACGCCGCTTCGGCCGCTCCCAGAAATGGGTGCACCGCGCGACGGCCGCACTGATGGGCGTGTGCGTGGCGACGGCGGCGTGCCTGTACATCCCCCAGTTCGCCGAACTGGTGGGCCGCCGCGAACTGGTGGTCCGGGTCCACGAGTGGGCGGGCCTGGCGCTGCCGTTCCCCGTCCTGTTCGGCCTGTTCTCCAGGGGCTTCCGCGCGGACCTGGGCGCCCTGAACCGCTTCGGCCCCCACGACAGAACCTGGCTGCGCGCGGCCCTGCGCCGGGACAAGCGCCGCGCGTCGCGCCCGGCGGCCAAGTTCAACGCGGGCCAGAAGATCTACGCGTCCTGGATCGCGGGCGCGACCCTGGTCATGCTGGGCACGGGCCTACTGATGTGGTTCACCCACCTGACGCCCCTGATGTGGCGCACGAGCGCGACGTTCGTCCACGACTGGCTGGCCCTCACGATCGGCATCGTCCTGGCGGGCCACATCGGCATGGCCCTGGGCGACCCGGAGGCCCGCAGGGGCCTGCGGACGGGTTCGGTGAGCAGGAGGTGGGCGGAACGGGAGCATCCGCTGTGGCGCCCCTGAACCGGGTACGGGTTGTGCGTCGGCCGCGCAGCCCCACTCAGGGGGGGGCGGGGAACCGCGCGACGAACGCCATACGCACCCACAGACTCAGGGGCGCGGGGAACTGCGCGACCGACCACGACGCACCCGCGGCGAACGAACCGCCTACTCAGCCCCGAAATCCAGCAGCACCTTGCAAGACCTCCCTCGATCCGCCGCCAACGCGAACCCCGACTCCGCCTCCCCGAGAGGAACCACCGCACTCACCAACCCGTCAAGCCCCGGCGCCCCCGCCAACAACCCCAACGCCTCATCGAACTCCGCGTCGAACCGAAACGCCCCCCGCAACTCGATCTCCCGAGTGACCACCAGATTCCCCGCGAACGGACTGGGCCCGGGCGGCAGCAGCCCCAACTGCACAACCACCCCACCCCGCCGCACCAACCGCAGGCACGTATCCAGCCCCGCGGCCACCCCCGACGCCTCGACGGCCACATCAACCTCCGTCGGCCACCCCGCGTCCCCGGGATCATCCGCCCGTACGACCGTGTCCGCCCCGGCGACAACCGCGTACCGGAGCGCCTGCGGCAGCAGATCCGTGACCGTCACCCGCGCCGCCCCCGCCGCCTTCGCCGCCGCGACGACCAGGCATCCGATCGGCCCGGCCCCGGTGACCAGTACGTGCTTGCCGGTCACGTCCCCGGCCCGGCGGACGGCGTGGATGGCGACCGAGAGGGGCTCGGCGAGGGCCGCCCGGCGTAGCGGCAGCCCCGCCGGGACGGCCCTCAACTGGTCGGCAGGGACGACCAGTTGTGCCGCGAAGCCACCCTGGACGTGGGGCGTGCGGGCGGCGCTGCCGAGGTAACGCGTGTCCCGGCAGATGTTGCGCCGACCGGACACGCACTCCGGACACGCCCCGCACGGGGTGGCGGGGTGCACGGCAACCTCCGTACCGACAACGGGACCTGACGCACCGTCACCGTAGGAGACGACCGTGCCCACGACCTCGTGGCCCAGCACCATCGGTTCCTTGAGGCGGAAGTCGCCCACCCCGCCGTGCCGCCAGTAGTGCAGGTCGGAGCCGCAGACCCCGCCGTACCGGACGGCGACCAGAGCCTGACCGGGGCCGGGAGACGGCACCGGCAACTCGTCGACCCGCAGGTCGCCCTCACCGTGGATCACGCAACCGAGCATGAGGAAACCCTCCCTATTCACAGAACGCCGAAGTCAGAGGAGCCAGAGGAGCCAGAGGTGTCAGAGAACGCTGGTCATGCCGCCGTCGACGTACAGCACCTGCCCGCCGACGAAGTCCGCCGCAGGCGAGGCCAGGAACAGCACCCCGCCGATCAGATCCTCCGTACGGCCCCAGCGCCCCGCCGGCGTCCGCTTGCGCACCCACGCGCTGAACTCCGGGTCGTCGACCAGGGGTTGGGTCAGTTCCGTCTCGATGTAGCCGGGGCCGAGGCCGTTGACCTGGACGCCGTGCGGGCCCCAGTCGGCGCACATGCCCTTGGTGAGCATCTTCAGCGCGCCCTTGGTGGCCGTGTAGGGCGCGATGCCCGGACGGGCCACCTCGCTCTGCACCGAGCAGATGTTGATGATCTTGCCGTGGCCACGTTCCGTCATCCGCCGGGCCGTCTCACGGCCGACCAGGAACGCGCTGGTGAGGTTGGTGTTGAGGATGCGGTGCCAGTCGGAGTCGGTGAACTCCAGTAGCGGCGCCCGCAGTTGCATGCCCGCGTTGTTGACGAGGATGTCGATCGGGCCGACCCGTTCCTCGATGTCCGCGATCCCGGCGGCGACCGAGGGGCCGTCGGTGACGTCGAAGGAGGCGGTGTGGATGTCGCCGGACAGCTCGGCGGCGGCCTTGGTGAGGCGGTCGACGTCGCGGCCGTTGAGGACGACCGTGCAGCCGGCCTCGGCCAGACCCCGGGCCAGGGCGAACCCGATGCCCCGGCTGGACCCGGTGACCAGGGCCGTACGACCACTGATGTCGAAGAGAGGATGACTCATTCCCGTACTCCTGGATCGTCTCGTACAGATCGTCTCGTTGCTCTAGATCACCAGTGACAGCAGCAGGACCAGCGCCCCCGCGACGACGGAGATGATCGTCTCCATGACCGACCAGGTCTTGAGGGTCTGGCCGACGCTCAGCCCGAAGTACTCCTTGACCAGCCAGAATCCGGCGTCGTTGACATGGCTGAAGAAGAGTGAGCCCGCGCCGATGGCCAGGACGAGGAGGGCCGCGTGGGCCGTCGACATGTCGGCGGCCAGCGGGGCCACCAGGCCCGCCGCGGAGACCGTGGCGACCGTCGCCGAGCCCGTCGCCAGGCGGATCGCGACCGCGATCAGCCAGGCCAGCAGCAGGGCCGGGATCGACCAGTCCTCGGAGATCTCCAGGACCATCTTGCCGACCCCGGAGTCGATCAGCGTCTGCTTGAAGCCGCCGCCCGCGCCGACGATCAGCAGGATGCCCGCGATGGGCGCGAGGCCCGTCTCGACGATCCGGGAGATCCGCTCCTTGGTGAACTCGGCCGGGCGGCCCAGCGTGAAGATGCCCACGAGGACGGCGGCCAGCAGGGCGATCAGCGGCGAGCCGACCACGTCGAAGACGCGCTGCACCAGGTGCGTCGGGTCGTCGACGACGATGTCGACCAGCGCCTTGGACAGCATCAGGACGACGGGGAGGAGGATCGTGGCGAGGGTCGCGCCGAAGCCTGGGCGCTTCTCCAGGTCCTCGGAGGGGCGCTGCGGGATCATGCGGTCGGGCGCCGGGACGTCCACCCAGCGGGCCGCGTACCGCGAGAACAGCGGGCCCGCGATGATCACCGTCGGGATGGCGACGAGCACGCCGAGCGCCAGGGTCACGCCGAGGTTGGCGCCGACAGCGTCGATCGCGATCAGGGGGCCGGGGTGCGGCGGGACCAGGCCGTGCATCACGGACAGGCCCGCGAGCGCGGGGATGCCGATGCGCATCAGGGAGTAGTTGCCGCGCTTGGCGACCATCAGGACGACCGGGATAAGCAGGACGACGCCGACCTCGAAGAACAGGGGCAGGCCGATCACCGAGGCGATCAGGACCATCGCCCACGGCATGGTCCGGCCCGACGCCTTCGCCAGGATCGTGTCGACGATCTGGTCGGCGCCGCCGGAGTCGGCGAGCAGCTTGCCGAGGATCGCGCCGAGGGCGATCAGGACGCCCACACCGGCCACCGTCGAGCCGAGCCCGGCGGTGAAGCTGGCGATGGCCTTGTCGAGCGGGGCGCCCGCGAAGGCGCCCAGCGCGAGCGAGCCGATGGTCAGGGCGAGGAAGGCGTGCAGCTTGAACTTGGTGATCAGCAGGACGATGAGCGCGATGCCCGCCAGTACGGCGACACCCAGCTGGGCATGGCCGGCCGAGGTGATCGGCTCGACGCTGTCCGCCGCCAGCATCTCGACGCTGAGTCTGGTCACGGGGATTCCCTTGTTGTCTTGGAGTGCTTCAGGAGTTCAGGAGGTCAGGAAGAAGTCGGGCGTTCAGGAAGTCAGGCGTTCTGCAGCGAGGACAGCGCGTCCACCGCCCGCGCGGTGATCTCCGCGGGGCTGCCGGAGACGTTCACCGCGACGCCCGCCTCGTCCGCTTCGAGCGGCTGGAGTGTGGCGAACTGCGAGTCGAGCAGCGCCGTCGGCATGAAGTGGCCCTGGCGGTGCGCCATGCGGTCCTCGATCAGCGCCCGGTCGCCGGTGAGGTGCACGAAGACCACGCCGGGCGCGGCGGCCCGCAGCCGGTCACGGTACGACCGCTTCAGCGCCGAACTGCTCACCACCCCGCCGAGCCCGGCCCGCCCGTGCGCCCACTCGCCGATGGCGTCAAGCCAAGGCCACCGGTCCTCGTCGGTGAGCGGGGTCCCGGCCGTCATCTTGTGGATGTTGGCCGCGGGATGGAAGTCGTCGCCCTCGGCGTACGGAACGCCGAGCCGGGCGGCGAGCAGGGGACCGATCGTGGTCTTCCCGGTGCCCGCGACGCCCATGACCACGACGACGTGGGGGGTTCGCGTCTGCTGCATGAACGCAATGAAACGCATTAGGTAAGACAAATTCAAGAGTCAGGACCAAATAAGTCTGACTTTTTGAAGGTGTGACGCGCCCCGTACTCTGAGTGCATGAGCACACCGGGTCGAGGGCTGCACGGCCATGTACTGGACACCCTCGGGCCCGCGATCACCGCGGGCGAGTACCCGCCGGGCAGCGTTCTGCGCACGGACGAGCTGGCGCAGCGTTTCGACGTCTCGCGCTCGGTGATGCGGGAGGCGGTCCGGGTCCTCGAATCGATGCACCTGGTCGAGTCCCGCCGCCGGGTCGGCGTCACGGTCCGGCCCAAGGCCGAGTGGAACGTGTACGACCCCCAGGTCATCCGCTGGCGGCTGGCGGGCGCCGACCGCCCGCACCAGCTGCGCTCGCTCACCGTGCTGCGTTCCGCGATCGAACCGGTCGCCGCGGGCCTCGCCGCCAAGTTCGCCACCGCCGAGCAGTGCGCGCGGCTCACCGAGTGCGCCGTCGGCATGGTCGCGAACTCGCGCGGGCACCGGCTGGAGGGCTATCTCGTCCACGACGTGGCCTTCCACCGGGTGATCCTGGAAGCTTCCGGGAACGAGATGTTCGCCCGGCTCGGTGACGTCGTCGCGGAGGTCCTGGCCGGCCGCACCCATCACGAGGTCATGTTCGACGACCCGGACCCGGCCGCCGTCACCCTGCACGTCCAGGTCGCCGAGGCGGTCCGCGAGGGCGACGGCGAGCGCGCGGAGCGCCTCACCCGGGAGATCACGGTCGGCGCCCTTCAGGAACTGGACATCCTCGCGCCCTAGCGAGCCCCTAGGTCGTGTCCGCAAAGTGGTTGGCGCGTTGGTCTGTTCGTGGTGCGTCGTCATGAGCTGACTGATCAGGCATGGGCAGTGATCGAGCCGCTGCTGGTTCCGCCTCGGATGGGACGGCCGGTGCGG
>NZ_PJME01000066.1 GCF_002954775.1 Streptomyces geranii | reverse complement strand
CCCCCCAGGATGGGTACGGGTAGGGGCGGCGGGGGCGAAGGAAGCTACGACGCGAACAGTCGTACCGCCCACCCCCCGTGCCCCTCCGCCCCCACCTCCAGCATCGGCGCCGAAGCCGCAGGCAGCCTCTCCACCTCACCCCACCCCGCGACCTCCACCGCCCGGTCCACCACCCGGTCCAACTCCGGCGCCAACCGAGCCAACACCCCCGTCGCATCGAACGGATCAAGGCTCAGCAACCGCACAGCCGCCGACGCGGGCCCGCTCACGCACTCGTACACGGAGCAGTACGCCGCCTCCTCCGCCCCCAGCCCCGCCGCCCGGGCCGTCAGCCCCAGCACCACCGGCTGGTGTGCCCCCTTGGGGAACTCCCTTGCCAGCGCGTCCAGTTCCGGCGACGGCCACGTCGCCCGGGCCGCCCGCATCAACTGCCGCCCCAGCTTTCGCGCGGCGACCCGCAGCACCGGTGACGGCGTGCGAGCGTCCGCCGCGCCGTCCAGGGCGACCGGGTCGACGCCCGCTGCCGCAGCCGCAGCCAGCGCCGCCGACACCAGCCCGGCCGTGTGCAGCCGACCCCGGCAGAACTCCTCCAGGCTCGCCGCACCCGTAATGCGCCCGGCCTTGACCGCGGCCTCCGCACCACCGGAGTGCGCGTGACCCCCGGCGGGGAAGCGGCCGTCCGCCAGTACCAGCAACGCCGCCCTGCTCATCGCGACCGCCTCCCCATCAGAAGAGGAAGTAACGCTGGGCCATGGGCAGTTCGGCGGCCGGAGTCGCCTCGACCAGCTCCCCGTCGATGTGCACGGCGAAGCTGTCGGGGTCGATCCGGACCTCCGGACGCGCGTCGTTCTCCCGCATGTCCGCCTTGGTCACCGCCCGCGTCGACTCGATCGCCACGAACCGCTTCCCGAGCTGCAACCGCTCCGGCAGCCCGTCCTCGATCGCCAACTGGGCCACGAAGTTGAAGGAGTTCGAAGCCGGTGCGCGGCCGATCGCGCCGAACATCGGCCTCGGCAGGATCGGCTGCGGGGTCGGGATCGAGGCGTTCGCGTCGCCCATCTGCGCGTACGCGATCTGGCCGCCCTTCATGACCAGGTGCGGCTTCACGCCGAAGAACGCCGGTGCCCACAGCACCAGGTCGGCGAGCTTGCCCGTCTCCACGGAGCCCACCTCCCCCGCGAGACCCTGCGCGAGCGCCGGGTTGATCGTGTACTTGGCGACATAGCGGCGTACCCGGTGGTTGTCCGCGCTGCCGTCGCCCGGCAGGGCTCCCCGGCGGCGCTTCATCACATGGGCCGTCTGCCACGTGCGCATGATGACCTCGCCGACCCGGCCCATCGCCTGCGCGTCCGACGAGATGATCGAGATCGCGCCCAGGTCGTGGAGGATGTCCTCCGCCCCGATCGTCGACGGCCGGATACGGGACTCGGCGAACGCCAGGTCCTCCGGTACCGCCGGGTTCAGGTGGTGGCAGACCATCAGCATGTCGAGGTGTTCCTCGGCCGTGTTGACGGTGTAGGGGCGTGTCGGGTTCGTCGAACTCGGGAGGACGTGCGGCTCGGAGACCACGGACATGATGTCCGGCGCGTGCCCGCCGCCCGCACCCTCGGTGTGGTAGGCGTGGATGCCCCGGCCCGCGATCGCGGCGAGCGTGTCGGCCACGAAACCGGCCTCGTTGAGGGTGTCCGTGTGGATCGCGACCTGGATGCCCGTGCGGTCGGCAACCGTCAGGGCCGCGTCGATCGCGGCCGGGGTCGAGCCCCAGTCCTCGTGGATCTTCAGGCCGAGGGCGCCGCCGCGGATCTGGGAGAGCATCGCGTCGTGCGAGACGGTGTTGCCCTTGCCGAGCAGGCCGAAGTTGAGTGGGTACTGCTCCATCGCCTCCAGCATCCGGGCCAGGTGCCAGGGACCCGGGGTGACCGTCGTCGCCTTCGAGCCCTCCGCCGGGCCCGTGCCGCCGCCGATGAGGGTCGTGACGCCCGACGCCAGCGCCTCGTCGGCGATCTGCGGGCAGATCAGGTGGACGTGCGCGTCGATGGCGCCCGCCGTCACGATCCGGCCGTTGCCCGCGATGATCTCGGTCTCCGGGCCGATGACCAGGTCGGGGTGGATGCCGTCCATCGTGTCGGGGTTGCCGGCCTTGCCGATGCCGGTGATCCGGCCGTCGCGGATGCCGATGTCGGCCTTGATGATCCCCCAGTGGTCGATGATCACCGCACCCGTGATGACCGTGTCCGGGGTGCCGTCTGCGCGCGTAGCGCGTGCCTGGCCCATGGACTCACGGATGACCTTGCCACCGCCGAACACCGCCTCGTCACCGGCGAGTCCGGGGCCGCCGCTGCGGTCCTCCTCGATCTCGACGAGGAGGTCGGTGTCGGCGAGCCGGATGCGGTCGCCGGTGGTGGGGCCGAACAGGTCGGCGTACGCGGCACGCGAGATCTCAGGCATCGAGGGCACCTCCGGTCTCCCCGCGCAGTCCGGGCACGATGCGCGCGCCGGCGAGCGGGACGAGTTCGACGTCGACGGGGATCCCGGGTTCGAAGCGCACGGCGGCGCCCGCGGCGATGTTGAGCCGCTTGCCGCGCGCTGCCGCGCGGTCGAACTCCAGGCCGGGGTTGGCCTCGGCGAAGTGGTAGTGGGAGCCGACCTGGACGGGCCGGTCGGCGGCGTTCAGCACGGTCATCGACGTCACCTCGCGGCCCTCGTTGTACACAACGGGTCCGTCGGCGAACAGGATCTCTCCGGGAATCACGGCGGGCCCCCTCAGACGATCGGGTCGTGGACGGTGACGAGCTTGGTGCCGTCCGGGAAGGTCGCCTCGACCTGGACGTCGTGGATCATCTCGGGGATGCCCTCCATGACGTCCGCCCTGGTCAGCAACTTGCGCCCGGAGGACATCAGTTCGGCGACCGTGCGGCCGTCACGGGCGCCTTCGAGGATGTGCGAGGTGATCAGCGCGACCGCCTCGGGATGGTTCAGCCTGAGCCCTCGGGCCCGGCGCTTCTCGGCCACGTCCGCCGCCACATGGATCAGCAGCCTCTCCTGCTCGTGCGGAGTCAGTTGCACGGCGTCACACCTCACATCCTCGCTCCGGACCGTGCGGGGTCCGGTTGCCGATGCCACCAAAACCGCAGGTGGCGCGAATGGGCACGCTAGTTGGCCGGAGTTTCAAGGACGTTAACCGCCCAGTGATCCATCCGGACCGACGACGTCGGGCCCGTCCCAGCTCATCAGACCGCGCAGACCTTCCTGAAGCACCTCCACCGGCGCGCTGCCGAAGAGGGCCATCTGCGCGATGAATCCCTGGGCCGCGGCGATCATGGTCCGGGCGACACTCGCTGCCGGTACGTCGGCCCGCATCATCCCGTTCTCCTGGTACCGCTCGACCAGCCCCACCCACACCGTGCTGACCTTGGCGAGCCCCTCGTTCAGCACCTTCGACAGCTCGTCGTCGCGCAGGGTCTCGGCCCAGACCTGGACGATCAACCGGGGGAAGACGGCCCTGCCCTCGTCTACCAGCCCCGGGCGCAGGCTCAGCATCCTGCCCATCACCTCGCCGACCATCACCTCCGGCGGCGGAGGTGGGCTCTGCCTGCCCGCGGCCTCGAAGGTGTCGCGGACCTCCGTCAGCACCTCGGTGACGATGGCGGAAATCAGCTCCTCCTTGCCGCTGAAGTAGCGGTAGACGGCCCCTGCGGAGAGGTCGACCTCCTTGAGCACGTCCTGCATGGACGTGGCATGGAAGCCGTTGCGGGCGAAGCAGCGGGCCGCGCCGTCGAGGATCTGACGGCGGCGGGCGTCGAGGTGTTCCTGGGATACGCGAGCCATGCCGTCAAAAGTAAAACGAACATTCCTTCTTGACAAGGGACGCCGATCGCAGGACTGTGGTGACGCACCTAAAACGAACGATCCTTCTTTTTAGATCCACCAGGGTCTAACCGATTCGAGGGGAAACCATGCCCACCACGTCCGCCGCGGCCACGCAGGAGCACCGCCGCCACATGATCGCCGTAATCGTCCTGGTGCCCGTCCTGGTCGCGCTGGCGCTCTGGGCCTTCGCCTGGCCCGCCGCCCGCACCGCACCCCGTGACCTGCCGCTCGGCGTGGCGGGCCCGGCGAGCGCGGTCACCCAGGTCGAGCAGCAGCTGTCGGCCCACGAGGGCGCCTTCGAGCTGCACCGGTACACAGACGAGGCCGCCGCCCGGGACGCCATCGAGGACCGGACCGTATACGGCGCGGTCGTCGTCACCGCCCAGGGCCCGAAGCTGCTCACCGCGTCCGCCGCGAGCCCCGTCGTCGCCCAGCTCCTTCAGCAGGCGGTGACCACGGAGGCGGCGCAATCCGGCGCCCAGGTCACCACCGTGGACGTCGTCCCAGCCGCCACGAACGACCCGCGCGGCGCCGCCTTCGGCGCGAGCGTGCTGCCGCTGGCCCTGGCCGGTGTGGCCGCAGGCGCGGTGGTCACCCTGCTCGGGCTGCGCGGGGTACGCGCGGTGGGCGCCCTGGTCGGCAGCGCCGCGCTGGTCGGTGTCGTCGCCGCCTCGATCGCGCACAGCTGGCTCGGCGTGCTCACCGGCGACTGGTGGGCCGAGGCCGGTGCGCTCGGGCTGACGGCGCTCGCGGTGAGCGGCGCGGTCGCCGGACTGGCGGCACTGCTCGGCAACGCCGGGATCGGCCTCGGCGGCCTGACCGTCGTCCTGATCGGCAACCCGTTCTCCGGAGCCGCCGGCGCCCCGCAGCTGCTGCCCGAGCCGGTGGGCGCGATCGGCCAGTGGCTGCCGCCGGGTGCGGGCGCCTCGCTGCTCCGCTCGGTGACGTTCTTCGACGGCGCGGCGGCGCTGGGTCCGGCCCTGACCCTGGCCTGGTGGGCGGCGCTGGGCCTCGGCGCGATCCTGCTGGGCGAGACGCTCAAGCGCCGTACGCGGGACGGGAACAGCGAGCCGGCACCGGCCGCCGAGCGGGAGCCCGCCCTGGCGAGCTGACCGCCCACCCAGAGAACCGACCGGGTGCCCCCGCCGTAGCGGACGGGGGCACCCGGTCCCGTTCGTTCACCGGGTCATCCCCGGCCGCCCGGACAGCCCACGGGCGTGATCAGTGGGCCCCCGGCCGCCGGTGCTCCGCCGCGATCCCGAACCGCTGCCGCTCGACGGGCGCCGCGGCGACCTCCCGGACGCTGGAGACGGCACTGACGACCTGCTCGTCCGCCGCGTCCAGCTCGTCGAGCCGTTCCAGATCGGCCGCGGAGACCAGGGCGACGAGGGGCTTGCCGTGCCGCGTCACGACGACGCGCTCACCGCCGTACACCACCTTGTTGATCAGCTCGGCGAGTTCAGCCCTGGCTTGCGTCACCGGAATCTCGTAGGCCATGTCTTCCAGCTTAGACCCGCCCTCCTTCCACCAGACTCTGTACGTCCTGTACATTTCTTACGGAAGCCATCGAGGAGGCGCACGCCATGAACGACATCGACGATCCGTCGGCCCGCCATGTCCTGCCCGAGTTCACCGAGCGCACGAGCAACGGGACCCGGACGATGGATCCGTACTCCCGGCTCCTGGAGGACCGGATCGTCTTTCTCGGGACGCCGGTCGACGACGTCTCGGCGAACGACGTGATGGCGCAGTTCATGCATCTCGAATACCTGGCGCCCGACCGGGACATCTCGCTGTACATCAACTCCCCCGGCGGCTCGTTCAGCGCGATGACGGCGATCTACGACACGATGCAGTACGTCACCTGCGACATCGAGACCGTCTGTCTGGGCCAGGCGGCCTCCGCTGCGGCCGTGCTGCTCGCCGCCGGTACGCCGGGCAAGCGCAGCGCGCTGCCGGGGGCCCGGATGCTGATCCACCAGCCCTCGCTGTCCGGCCCCGTCCAGGGGCAGGTGAGCGATCTCGCCATTCAGGCGCGGGAGTTGGGCCGGGTCCGTAGGCTGCTGGAGGAACTGCTCGTACGGCACACCGGACAGAGCCCGGAGCAGGTCACCGCGGACATCGAGCGGGACAAGATCCTCGACGCCCGGGCCGCCCTGGAGTACGGGCTGGTGGACCGGATCGTGCCCAGCCGCAAGTCGTCCTCGCACCCCTCCCCCGGCACGAGGTGAGCCGCCGATGCTTCCGCCCGAACTGCCTCCGCTGCCCGCACTGACCCGCGCAGAGGGCGAGTTGATCGACCGTTACCTCGAAGTGGCCGATCTGCTCGGCCGTATCAACCCCGCCTACCACGGCGACACCTACCGCGGACTGCGGGCCGCGCAGGCGCTCGTCGCCAAGGCGGTCGCGCTGCGGGACGCGCTCGAATTGATGCATCAGCGTGGCGAGGCGGAGGTGCATGCCCATACGCTGGCGCGTGCGCTGCGCGTTCTCGACGGGGAGCGCCGCACGGCGCGTGTCACGGTTCCGCGCGAGCCCGCCGGTTGACCCACCCGGTCGGCGGACCCGCATCGGCCGGGCCCGTCCGTCCCGGCGACGGCCTGTCCGGAACGAGCCGGGAAGTGACCGGACGAGATCCCCCGTTCGGCGTAGTCCCCGGTCCCCCGACCGGCCCGCCCGACTTGCGCGACGCGCGTGGTACACGGTCGCAATCGCGAGGTCTCCGCGCTGGTCCGGGGGTGCGCGACCGCCGTCAAATCGGCCCGGGGGTACGGGTGTCCACCCGAATGGGTCACGGGTGAGTAACGCCACAAAGCCCTGATTCCATTGGGATTTTCCTACTTCCATGAGCCAAGATCCCTTCCTGACGACAAGCCCCCGCCACAACGGTGGGGCGATCCGGGCGGACGCCGAGTCCTGCCGCCGCCCGGATGATTGGTCGACAGATGTGCATCGGCAGGAGTGGAGGACCCAAGCACGACGGGTCGCCGGAACGGTCACGCCATGACCGCGCCGAGCAGCCCTTGGGGTGAAGCCGCGTCAGCGGCCGGGCAACTTCGCCAGCCCGAATCCGACAGGTCATCCTTCACAGGCGGCTGACGAAGGGTTGCGCATGTCTGCGCTCAATCGTGTTCCGTCGATGATGACCCGGGCCGGTACGGCCTCGGCCCTCACGCTCGCCGCAGTGGGCGGCACCCTGGTGATCCCGGGAGTCGCGACCGAAGCCGCGGCGATCGCACCGTCGACGAAGGCACTTCAGATCGCGGCCTCCAAGAAGGGCTCCCCGTACAAGTACGGCGCCGCGGGACCGAACAGGTTCGACTGCTCCGGGCTCACGCTCTACTCGTACAAGAAGGCGGGCAAGTCCCTGCCTCGTACGGCGGCGGCCCAGTACAACAAGACCAAGCACATCTCCGCCAAGAACCGCCGCGGCGGGGACCTGGTCTTCTTCCACTCGGGCTCGAACGTCTACCACGTGGGCATCTACGCCGGGAAGGGCAAGATCTGGCACTCCCCCAAGACCGGGGATGTGGTGCGGCTCCAGAAGATCTGGACGAAGAGCGTCTGGTACGGCCGGGTCAGCTGACCCGCCCGGAGCGGTACGGCGGTTTCCGGAGCCGCCGTACCGCCCCGGGGCCCGCCGGCCCCTCACAGGCCCGGCAGCGGCTCCAGCAGGAGCAGCACCCCGAGGACCGTGAGCGCGGTGCCGGTGACCGTCTCGACGGCCCGGGCGGCCCGCGGCCGGCGCAGCCACCGGCCGAGCCGGTCCACCAGAAGCGCCACCGCCGGGAACCACACCAGGGCCAGCGCCACGATGATCAGCGCGAGCAGCAGCGTCCGGGGCAGGGCGGGAGCGCCCGCCGGCACGAACTGCGGCAGCAGGCTCAGGAACGTGATGGGTGCCTTGGGATTGAGCGCGTTGGTGACGAAGCCCTGACGCAGCGGACGTACGGCGACAGGCGCACCGCCCTCCACGACCTTCCGGGGCCCGCGCAGCGACCACAGCGTCCGCGCCCCCAGATACAGCACATAGGCCCCGCCCAGCAGTTGCAGCGCGCGGAAGAGCGCGGGCACCGCCGTGAGCACGGCGGCGACCCCGGCGACGGCCAGCGCGGTGTGCAGCAGCAGCCCGCCGGCGACGCCGAGCGCGCACGCGACCCCGGCCCGGCGGGAGACCAGGGAGTTGCGCACGACGACGGTGAAGTCGGCCCCCGGCATGGCGACCATGCCCGCGGCGACCCCGGTGAAGGCGATGAGCTGTGCGTCCATGACGTCCAGCGTGCATCGGCCGGGCCTTAAACAGGTATGTCGAATATCCTGGGTCTGCCTTAAGCAATCATTAAGCCTGGAGCGCCCGGATGTACGACCCCACCCGCCTCGCCGCTCTCGTGGCGGTCGCCGAGGCCGGGTCCATCACCCGGGCCGCCGAGCGCCTCGGCTACACCCCGCCCGCGCTCTCGCAGCAACTCGCCAAGCTGGAGCGGGAGACGGGCACGGCACTTCTCGTACGGCATCACCGGGGCGCCCGGCTCACACCCGCGGGCGAACTGCTGGTGGCGCGGGCCCGCCGGGTGCTGGACGAGCTGGAGCGGGCCCGGCACGAACTGGCCGGGCTCACCGGGCTGTCGGGCGGCAGGCTCCGGCTCGGCACCTTCCAGTCGGCCGGGATCCAGCTGCTGCCGCCGGTGCTGAGCGCGTTCCGCCGGGCGCATCCGGACGTGGAGCTGTCGGTCGCGGACTGCGAACCGCCGGCCGGGGTGGCCGCCGTAGCCGCCGGGGAGGTCGATCTCGCGCTCACGCACACCTATGAACCGGCGCCACCCGCGCCACTGCCCGCGTCGGTGACCGCCGAGCCGGTCCTCGTGGAGGAGCTGGTCCTGGTGACCGCGCCGGGCCATGTGCTGGCCGGGGAGGCGTCGAGGCTGCCGCTGGCCGAACTGGCGGGCCAGCCGCTGGTCAGCATGGCGCCGGACCATCCGCCCCGCCGGGGCGTGGAGGCGGCCCTGGCCCGGGCGGGCGCGACCCCGTCGGTGCTGGTGGCGACCCCTGGGTACGCCCTGGTGTGCGCGCTGGTCAGCGCGGGCCTCGGGGTGGCGGTCGTACCGGAGATGGTCGCGCGGACGGCGGTCACCCCGGTCGGCACGCGCCTGCTGGAACCGGGCGATCTGCGCCGCACGATCTCGGTCGTGCGCCGCACGGGCGAGACGGCACCGGCGGCGGACGCCTTCCGGGCCCTGCTGCGGGGCGCTTTCGGGCGGGCGCACGGCGGTGCTTCGCAGCCTTCGTAGGCCGAACCGCTACGGCTCCTGCTGGCCCGCCACCGGTACCGGGGGCCTGGCCGGGG
Organism: Streptomyces geranii; assembly: GCF_002954775.1. Taxonomy (GTDB): domain Bacteria; phylum Actinomycetota; class Actinomycetes; order Streptomycetales; family Streptomycetaceae; genus Streptomyces; species Streptomyces geranii. Next base: position 36,483 of record NZ_PJME01000066.1, on the reverse strand, counting down.
CTGTCCACGGGAGTTCGATGGAGACCGTCTTGCCGCCCTCGCGCGTGGGGTGGACGCGCAGTCTGCCGCCCGACTCGGCGGTCAGACAGCGGATGATGACCATCCCCCGGCCGTTGTCCTGCTGCACGGCGGCGGGCAGGCGTTTCGGGAAGCGGGGGTGACTGTCCGTCACCCCGATGCGGAGCTGTTCGTCACGGTCGAGGGCGATGTCCACCGTGAAGGTGGGTGACAACCCGAAGGTGTGCTGTACGGCGTTGGTGGCGAGTTCCGAGACGATCAGACGGATGCTGTCGGCGGCTTCGCTGTCACTCGGCAGACCCCATTCCGCCAGTACGTCGGCCACATAGGCGCGGGCGGCGGAGACCGAGGCGGGATCGCTCGGCAGAGTGACGGATGCTTCCAGGTGGTCTGCCATGGCGAGGTCGTCCCTTTCCCACGGAACCGGATCCCGACACGGAGCGGCTGGTTCGAGTACGGTCCCGGACTGGTGCTTCGCGCCAGACTGCCATTCCCGCGCCGGTCACGGGGTGCGATCCACCAAGATATGCATATATCTGTCGCTCGAAGCGGTGAACTCTGCGACCCCAGAGCGTATTTGGGCGGCTCAATAGGAGTAAGGAGTGGCCCATGCAGTACGGACCCGCCGTGCGCCGTCGAAAGCTGGGTGCCGAACTGCGCGCGCTGCGTGCCAGGGCCGGCCTCACGAGCGGCCAGGCGGCCCGTCTGGTGGGCTGGCACCAGTCGAAGGTGAGCCGGATCGAGACCGGCGCCAGCGGGGTGAAGCCCGCGGACGTCCGGTTACTTCTGGACGCCTACCGGGTTCCGGACGACGAGTCGCGCGAGCTGCTGCTCGTCCTCGCGGGCGGTGACGAGGGCGGCCGGCACCACTGGTGGCACGCCTACCGCGGCGTACTGCCGCCCACCTACCGGGACTTCATCAGCCTGGAGTCGCAGGCCAGCACGATGCGCACGCTGGAGACCTCGGTGGTCCCGGGGCTGCTGCAGACCCCGGAGTACGCCCGCGCGGTGACCCGGGCCGCCGTGGACGGCCTGGAGGAGACCCGGCTCGACGCCCTGGTCGAGGTCCGGCTGGCCCGGCAGGACGTACTGCGTTCCGATCCGCCGCTGGCCCTGAGCGCGGTCCTCGACGAAGCGGTGTTGCGCCGTGAAGTGGGCGGCCCAGAGGTGATGACGCGTCAGCTGGAACGGCTCATGGACGCGGCACTCCTGCCCCAAGTGCGGCTTCAGATCCTGCCGTTCGCCGCAGGGGCATACATCGGCATCACCGGTCCTTTCGTTATCTTCTCTTTTCCGAGCACTTCTGACCTGGATGTGGTTGTTCTAGACCAGATGATGAGTAGCCTCTACCTCGAACGGAAAGAAGACCTCCAGGCCTACAGCGAGGCCTTCAACACCCTTCAGATCCACGCCCTTTCGCCCGAGGATTCGTTGGATTTCATCGCCGGTCTGCAACACGGCGTGTGAGGAGGCACCATGACCGCACTGCCTCGGAACATAACGTCCGTCGTCGAACCGCCCGGTGTGCAATGGCTGCGCAGCAGCTACAGCACCGGCGCGAACAACTGTGTGGAGACGGCCCGCCCGGACATGGCTGTCCGGTCCGGACCGCTCGCCGTACGCGACTCCAAGAACGCGTCAGGGCCCGTCCTGCTCTTCTCCCCCGAGAGCTGGACAGGCTTCCTCACCGCGTTCAGGTGATCGCCCCAGGACGCACGGCCGTGGTCCGCCGACTCATGGTCGCGTGTCACTGATCAACAGCGTTACCGAGACACCGCGTCACAGAGACACCGCTAGAGGCACCGCATCACGAAGACAAGGGACCGCGGATCTGCGGTCGGCTCTCGCCGATCACCTGTACCGCCCGTGCGATCTGTTCCTCGGACAGGTCCGCGCGGGCGGTCAGCCGCAGCCGGGAGATCCCGTCGGGCACGGACGGCGGTCTGAAGCAGCCCACGCCCACTCCGGCGGCCCGGCAGTCGGCCGCCCAGCGCACGGCTTCCTCCGGGGACGGCGCGCGCACGGAGACGACGGCCGCGTCCGGCCTCACCGCCGACAGCCCCAGATCCGTCAGCCGGGTGTGCAGTTCGCGCGCCACGGCACGCGCGCGTGCGGCCCGTTCGGGATCGCGGCGCAGCAGTGTGAGGGCCGCGAGGGCGGCGCCCGCAGCGGCCGGGGCGAGTCCGGTGTCGAAGATGAAGGTCCGGGCCGCGTTGACGAGGTGCTCGATCACCGGAGCGGGTCCCAGCACGGCACCCCCCTGACTCCCGAGCGACTTGGACAGCGTGACGGTCACTACGACGTCCGGCGCCCCCGCGAGCCCGGCCGCGTACGCCGACCCCTGCCCGCCCTCGCCGAGCACCCCCAGCCCGTGCGCGTCGTCGACGACCACCCCCGCGCCGAACTCCCGGCAGACGGCGGCGAGTCGAGTGAGCGGAGCGGCATCCCCGTCGACCGAGAAGACGGTGTCGGACACGGCCACGGCGGGCCCGGTGTGCGTGCCGAGCGCCTTGCGGACGGCGTCCGGGTCGGCGTGCGCGACGACCTGGGTGGTGCCCCGGGCCAGGCGGCAGCCGTCGATCAGGGAGGCGTGGTTGCCCGCGTCGGAGACGACGAGGGAGCCGTGCGGCGCGAGGGCGGTGACGGCGGCGAGGTTGGCCGCGTAGCCGGAGGAGAAGACGAGGGCGGCCTCGAAGCCGCAGAAATCGGCCAGTTCGCGTTCGAGTTCCGCGTGCAGTTCCGTACTGCCGGTGACGAGCCGCGATCCGGTGGCTCCGCCGCCCCACCGCCGGGCGGCCCGGGCGGCGCCCTCGGTGACCTCGGGGTGCCGGGCCAGGCCCAGATAGTCGTTGCTCGCGAGGTCGAGAAGCGGCGAGTCGGCGGGCCGCGGTCGCAGACTCCGTACGAGCCCGGCCCGCCGCCGCGCCTCGGCCTGCTCGTCGATCCAGCCGAACGCCATGGGTCCTCCGAGCAGCGACACGTTTGTAGGCAGTGGACAGACACTAGCGGGCGGTCCCGTCACCCATGATGTGGCAATACCCACACGTCGAAGCCCCTCTCTTGTACGAACTCGCCTTTCCCTCAGCCCGTCGAATACGTCAGGATCGGCTTCCATGGACCTGCTGACGACGCTGGTGGACAAGGGACTGCGGCGCGAGTTGCCGACCCGTGAAGAGGCGCTGGCCGTGCTGGCCACCTCCGACGACGATCTGCTCGATGTGGTGGCCGCGGCCGGGAAGGTGCGCCGGCACTGGTTCGGCCGCCGCGTGAAACTCAACTACCTGGTCAACCTCAAATCGGGCCTGTGCCCGGAGGACTGCTCCTACTGCTCCCAGCGCCTCGGCTCCACCACCGGCATCCTCAAATACACCTGGCTGAAGCCGGACGAGGCCTCGAAGGCCGCGGCGGCCGGGCTGGCGGGCGGTGCCAAGCGGGTGTGCCTCGTGGCGTCCGGGCGGGGTCCGACGGACCGGGACGTGGACCGGGTGGCCGGCACGATCAAGGCGATCAAGGACCAGAACGAGGGCGTGGAGGTGTGCGCCTGTCTCGGGCTCCTCTCCGACGGCCAGGCCGAACGCCTGCGCGAGGCCGGGGCGGACGCCTACAACCACAACCTGAACACGTCCGAGGCGACCTACGGCGAGATCACCACCACCCACACCTACGAGGACCGGGTCGACACCGTCCAGAAGGCGCACGCGGCCGGCCTGTCCGCCTGCTCGGGCCTGATCGCGGGCATGGGCGAGACCGACGAGGACCTGATCGACGTCGTCTTCTCGCTCCGCGCCCTGGACCCGGACTCGGTTCCGGTCAACTTCCTCATCCCGGTCGAGGGCACCCCGCTGGCCAAGGAGTGGAACCTCACCCCACAGCGCTGTCTGCGCATCCTGGCGATGGTCCGGTTCGTCTGCCCGGACGTGGAGGTCCGGATCGCGGGCGGCCGTGAGGTCCATCTGCGCACGATGCAGCCCCTCGCCCTCAACCTCGCCAACTCGATCTTCCTCGGCGACTACCTCACCACCGAGGGCCAGGCAGGCCAGGCCGACCTCGACATGATCGCCGACGCCGGTTTCGAGATCGAGGGCACCGGCCAGGTGACACTGCCGGAGCACCGGGCGACGGTGGGCGGCGGCTGCGGCTCCCACGAATCCGCCGGGTCCACGGGCGGCGGGTGCGGCTCGCACGAGGGTGGCGGCGGTGTCTGCGGTACGGCCGCCCCGGCCACGCCGACGCTGAGCGAACCCCGTACGGACCTGGTCACCGTACGCCGCCGAGGTGCCGGAACGGACCTCGCGCCCAATGCCTGACCTTCCCCTGTCGGAGCTGCTCGACCTGGACCGGCGGCACGTCTGGCATCCGTACGGGCCGATGCCGGGCCGGGTCGAACCGCTCGTCGTGGAGTCGGCGAGCGGGGTGCGGCTCCGGCTGGCGGACGGTTCGGGCGAGCTGGTCGACGGGATGTCGTCCTGGTGGTCGGCGATCCACGGCTACAACCACCCGGTGCTCAACGAGGCGGCGCGCGAGCAGCTCGGCCGGATGAGCCACGTCATGTTCGGCGGCCTCACCCACGAGCCCGCCGTACGCCTGGCGAAACTCCTTGTCGACCTGTCACCGGACGGCCTCGAACACGTCTTCCTCGCCGACTCGGGATCGGTGTCGGTAGAGGTGGCGGTCAAGATGTGCCTGCAGTACTGGCGCTCGACCGGCCGCCCGTCGAAGCAGCGCCTGCTGACCTGGCGCGGCGGCTACCACGGCGACACCTGGCACCCGATGTCCGTGTGCGACCCCGAGGGCGGCATGCACGAACTGTGGCAGGGCGTCCTGCCCCACCAGATCTTCGCGGACGCCCCACCGACGGACTTCGACGAGTCGTACGCCGACCACCTCCGCGCGACGATCGAGCGGCACGCCGACGAACTGGCCGCCGTGATCGTCGAGCCGGTGGTGCAGGGCGCGGGCGGCATGCGCTTCCACTCCCCCACCTATCTACGGGTGCTGCGCGAGGCCTGCGACGAGTACGGCGTGCTGCTCGTGTTCGACGAGATCGCGACCGGGTTCGGGCGCACGGGCGCGCTGTTCGCGGCGGAGCACGCGGCGGTGACCCCGGACGTGATGTGCGTGGGCAAGGCGCTGACCGGCGGCTATATGACGATGGCGGCGACCCTGTGCACACCCCGGGTGGCCGAGGGCATCTCGCGCGGCGAGGTCCCGGTGCTCGCCCACGGCCCGACGTTCATGGCCAACCCCCTGGCGGCTGCCGTCGCGTGCGCCTCGATCGGCCTGCTGCTCGACCAGGACTGGCGGGCGGAGATCAAACGGATCGAGGCAGGCCTGAGGGAGGGCCTGGCGGAGGCGGCGGACCTTCCCGGCGTCCGGGACGTACGCGTGCTGGGCGCGATCGGAGTGGTCCAGCTCGACCACGAGGTGGACATGGCGGCGGCCACGGCGGCGGCGGCGCGCGAGGGCGTGTGGCTGCGCCCGTTCCGCGACCTCGTCTACACGATGCCGCCGTATGTCACCGGCGACGAGGACCTGACCCGGATCACGCGCGCGGTGTGCGCGGCAGCGCAGGAGGGATGACCATGCCGATCCTGGTGATCACGGGCACGGGCACAGAGGTCGGCAAGACGATCACGACAGCCGCCGTGGCCGCGACAGCCCTCGCGGCGGGCCGAACGGTGGCCGTGCTCAAGCCGGCCCAGACAGGCCTACGCCCGGACGAGCGAGGCGACGCCGACGAGGTGGCCCGCCTGGCAGGCCAGGTACACACCCTCGAACTCGCCCGCTATCCCGACCCGTTGGCCCCCGCGACGGCGGCCCGCCGAGCCTCGATGCCCCCGGTACGCCCGGCGGAGGTGGCGGAGGCGGCGGCGAAACTGGCCGCCGAGTACGACCTGGTCCTGGTGGAGGGCGCGGGCGGCCTGCTGGTCCGCTTCGACGAGGAGGGCACGACCTTGGCGGACGCCGCCCAACTCATGAGCGCTCCGGTACTGGTTGTCGCCTCGGCGGGCCTGGGCACTCTCAACACAACAGAGCTGACGGCATGTGAACTCGCCCGCAGAGACATCCACTTGACGGGCGTGGTCATCGGCAGCTGGCCCAACTCCCCGGACCTGGCATCCCGTTGCAACCTGGCGGACCTGCCGGTGGTGGCGGGAGCACCCTTGCTAGGTGCGGTACCAGCGGGGTCCGGGACACTACCCCCGACCGACTTCCGCACACTGGCGCCAAGTTGGCTGGCCCCGACGCTGGGCGGAACATGGGGTGCCCTGGATTTCACGGCGCGGGAAGGCTGCTTTTAGGGGCGCGAGGAACTGCGCGCCCAGCCCCCACCGGCGGAAAGCCGACTCACAACCCCTCCTCCCCAAGCAACCGCACCAACTCGATCCGAGACCGAATCCCCAACCGCGAGAACACCCCCCGCAGATGGTGATCAATAGTCCGCGGACTCAACGCCAGCCGCACAGCGATCTCCCGATTCGTCGCCCCGTCCGCAGCCATCCGCGCCACCATCAACTGCTGCGCCGTAAGCCGCGCAGCGAAATCCACCACCCCCGCCACAACAGTCACCGGCGCCCCGAGCGCCCGCAACTCCGCCCGCGCCTGCGTCGCGCAGTGCGGCGCCCCGAACGTCTCGAACGCCTCCAGCGCGCTGTGCAGCCGGTCACGCGCCTCCGTCCGCTGCCGCAGCCGCCGCAACGCACTCCCGAACAGCAACTCCGTACGGGCCCGTTCGAAGTCACGCGTGCCGTGGGCGTGCAGGTCGAGAGCCGTGCGGTAGTGGTCGACCGCCTCCGCGCCAGGCGCGAGCAACGCACGGCAGCGGGCGCTCAGCGCCAGGTCGTCCGCGCTGCGCACGGCGACGGCCCAGCGGTCGTAGTCGGCGTGGGCGGCCCGCGCGACGCGGGTGTCGCCGGTGCGGACGGCGGCCTCGACGTAGTGCGGGGTGGCCAGGTGCCGGATGGCGCGGTGGCCGTGCCCGGGGCCGAAGCCGGCGAGGGCGCGCAGCCGGGCGGCGGCGCTCTCGAAGCGGCCGGTGGAGAGGTCCAGGAAGGCGAGCGCCCAGAGGGCGAGGGCGGCGGGCAGGCCCAGGCCGTGGGCGCGGGCGTAGGTGCGGGCCGCCGTGGCGCGTTCCCGGCAGACCTCGCCGTCGCCGGTCACCGCGGCGAACATGGCGAGGGCGGCCTGGAGATGGCAGGCGCCGTTGTCCTGGCCGGTGGCGTAGGCCTGCCAGAGGGCGTCGGCGGCTGCGGCCTCGGCGGCGTGCGAGCGTCCGGTCCAGAAGTCGGCGTAGGCCCGGAACTCCATGGCCTGCGGGACGGTGACCGTCTCGCCCCGGGCGCGGGCGGAGGCGGCGGCCCGGACGGTGGCGCGTTCGGCGCCGGAGTGGTCGCCGAGGAGCAGGGAGGCGATGCCGGAGTGGATGAGCAGGGTGGGGTCGCCACCGGGACCGCAGCGCCCGGCGGCGGCCTTGAGGAGGTTGCGGGCGTCCTCGTACCGGCCCTCGACGGCGGCGGCGAGTCCGGCGAGGGTGCCGGGCGGGATGATGCCGAGCCGGGCGGCGACGGTGGCCGCCTCGCGGCAGCGGCGGAGGTCGCCGGTGTAGACGGCGGCCTCGGTGGCACGTGCCAGTAGGTGCACGGCGACGTCCAGGGCGGGGTTCGGGACACCGCGCGGGGACTGTGAGTCCGAGGGCGAGTACCGGGAGGGGTACGGGTAGGGGTACGGGTCGTCCGGCGTGCCGAATCGTTCCGTCCGGCCATCGCCAGGCCCTTGATCCTCAGCGGAACGATTCGGCACGCGCCCGCTTCCGCGCCCGCCTCCGCTCCCCTGCTCCAACGCGGCCCGCGCATGCCGTACGGCGGCCGACAGCAGGGCGTCGAACGCCTCGGTCGCGTTGCCCGCGCGCAGGGCGAGCATGCCGTTCAGCGCGCTCTCGTCGGAGGCGGTCAGCAGGCCTCGGGCCCGGTCGCCTGCGCCCCGGTGCCAGGCGTCGGCGGCGGCCCGGGACAGGAGGCGGGAACGTTCGCGCGGGTCGAGTGCGAGGGCGGCGGCGCGTTCGCCGAGGGCGCCGGCCAGGGCGTGGTCGCCGAGCGCGCGGGCCTCGTTCGCGGCGGTGCCGAGTTCGGCGGCGAGGCGTGCGCTGGGGCCGAGGGCGCCGGCGCCCCGGTGCCAGGAGCGGCGGGGCATCTCGCCCTCGCCGTGCAGGACCCGGGCCAGCAGCCGGTGCGCGTCCCGTCGGTCCGCCGAGGACCCGGACTCGTACGCCGCGATGCGGGTCCACGCGTCGCGGAAGACGACACCGCTGACCCCCGCGTGCGCGATCCCGGCGGTCTCGGCGGCGTCCAGGGCACGGGTGTCGAGGCAGGCGGCGGTGACGGCGCGCAGGAAGGCGTGGGTCTGTACGGGGTGCTGGTCGGCGGCGGCGAGCAGGAGCAGCGCGCGGGTGTCGTCGGGAAGGGCGCGGATCTCCCGGCGGTGTGCGCGCAGGAGTTCGGGGGCGAGGGCGGCGGGTTCGGCGGGGAGCGGGTCGAGTCCGGCCGCCTGCCGTTCGGTGAGCAGCGGGACCAGTTCGGCGGCGGCGCGCGGATCGCCGTACGCGGCACAGAGGACGCGCACGCGGACGCCTTCGGGGAGCGGGGGGCCGAGCTGCTGCCACGCGTCCGTGAGCTGCGGTGGCGAAGTGTGCGGCAGAGGCGGGGGGTTCACCGAGGTCACCACACAACTCACGTTACTGGCGAGTTACAAGGTGCGTAAAGACCGGCGATTTCACCGATGCGGCGCGCGTAGACCCGGCCTGACACTCCAGCCAACCCCGCCCATACCAGGAGGCACCATGCAGCGCCGCATGCGACGCGTCACGGCAGCCGTCTCGGCTGTCGTGTCCTCGATGGTCCTGTCCCTCTCGCTCACCGCGACGCCCGCCCAGGCCGCAACCCACAATCCGGTCGTCTTCGTGCACGGTCTCAGCAGTTCGTCGAGCAGTTGGAACGACTGGGTCGCCGACTTCAAGGCCGACGGCTACACGGCCGCCGAGCTGGACGCCTGGTCGTACTCGTGGTCCCAGTCGAACGTCACGACGGCCCAGCAACTGGCCACGGAGGTCAAGAGAGTTCTGGCCGCGACGGGTGCCTCGAAGGTCGACCTCGTCGTCCACTCGATGGGCGCGCTCAGCGCTCGCTACTACCTCAAGAACCTCGGCGGGACGGCGTACGTCGACGACTTCGTCTCCACCGCGGGCACCAACCACGGGACGACGGTGGCCGGTTGGTGTTCCTGGCTGTACACCTCGTGTGCGGAAATGTACACGGGAAGTTCATTCCTGACCGCGCTGAACTCGGGCGACGAGACGCCGGGCAGTGTGTCGTACGCGAGTTACTGGTCGAACTGCGACGAGGCCCTCACCCCGGACACCACCGCGATCCTGAGCGGCGCCACGAACGTCGAGGTCGGCTGCATCTCGCACGACGAGATGAACAACGACCACGGCGTCTACGAGCAGGTCCGCGACTTCGTCGCCTGATCGCGGGCGCCGCAGGACGACAGCGGACGGTGCGCGGTCGCGCAGGGCGACACCGCGCACCGTCCGAGGCGGCTCACAGGCTCCACTGGCGCAGTTCGCGCGCGATGTCGTGCACCGAGGCGTCGCCGCTCTTCACCAGGCGGGCCAGGTCGCGCACCTGCTCGGGCGAGGTGACGACCTTGACCCCGCTGGCGATCAGGTAGGCGTAGGCGACCGCGGAGGCGAAGAGCGCGTTGGAGCGCTCCAACGCCGGTACGTGCAGCAGGAGTTGGAGGAGGGCGGCGGCCCGGGCGTGTGGGTTGTCGTAGACGGGGATGTCGAATATCTCGGCCTCGTGGCGGGCGACGGCGGCGACGAGAGCGCCCCAGTCGGATACCTGGGGGTCTCCGGGCGTCTTCCGCTCGGCGATCATCAGGAGCCAGGCGAGGTCGATCCGGAACTGGTCGTTGTTGTCCAAGGGGTCAGTGACGACCTTCGCGCTTGCCCTCACGGTTCGCGCCGAACTCCTCGGCGAAGACGTTCTCGTACTGCTTCATGAAGTCGGCGGCGGCCTCCACGAAGGTGTGGCCCGCCTCGCCGGTGTCCTGTTTGACCAGCTCTTCGATGTAGCGGTTGACACTCATCCCGCGGGCCAGCGCCTGTTCGCGCGCCGCCCTGGCGGTGCCCTCTTCGACCCGGACGTTCAGCTGAGTCTTCGCCATACCTAGACGCTAGCGCGCGAGTGCTAGCACCGGCAAGGGTACCCAAGACGGAAAAGGGATACCTGGTGTGCGCCTCGTCACACTACGCTCGGCCGGGACAAGGAACACGGGAGAGCCACCGAAGGAGGCAGCCTTGTCCACTTCCGCTGTGGAGCACGCCCCGGGTCACGCGCAGGCGGGCGGCACCGCGGCCCGCGCCCGTGCGCTGACCAAGGCCTACGGCTCGGGAGAGACGGCCGTGCTCGCCCTCGACTCGGTCGACGTGGACATCGCGCGCGGGCGTTTCACCGCCGTCATGGGGCCCTCCGGCTCGGGTAAGTCCACGTTGATGCACTGTCTGGCGGGGCTCGACACCGTGTCGGCGGGGCAGGTGTGGCTCGGCGACACGGAGATCACGGGACTCAAGGAGCGCGAGCTGACCCGGCTCAGGCGGGACCGGATCGGGTTCATGTTCCAGTCGTTCAATCTGATCCCGACACTGAACGCCGTCGAGAACATCACCCTGCCGATGGACATCGCGGGCCAGAAGCCCGACCAGAAGTGGCTGGACCAGGTCATCGACACCCTGGGCCTGCGGGACCGGCTGAAGCACCGGCCCGCCCAACTGTCCGGCGGTCAGCAGCAGCGCGTGGCCTGCGCCCGGGCGCTCGCCTCCCGGCCCGAGCTGATCTTCGCGGACGAGCCGACCGGCAACCTCGACTCGCGCGCCGGGCTCGAAGTCCTCGGCTTCCTGCGCGAGGCCGTCGACGACCTCGGGCAGACCGTCGTCATGGTGACCCACGACCCAGGCGCCGCCGCCCACTCCGACCTGGTGCTCTTCCTCGCCGACGGCCGGATCGTGGACGAGATGCCCGAGCCCACGGCGGAGGCGGTCCTGGAGCGCATGCGCCTGTTCTCCGGCGGACAGTCCCAGCCGCAGACCCCCGCGCCCGACGGGACGCCCGTCACCGAAGCCACCGACGAGCCCACCGACGAGGACTGACCGCCCGTGCTGAAGGCAACACTCAGAAGTTTCCTCGCGCACAAGGGCCGGCTGCTGCTCTCCGCGCTCGCCATCGTGCTGTCCGTGGCGTTCGTCGCGGGCAGCCTGATCTTCTCCGACACCGTCAGCCGGACCTTCGACCGGCTCTTCGCCTCCACCTCCGCCGATGTCACGGTGGGCCCGCGCGAGGACTTCACCTCGCAGGTGCCCTCCGGCGAGGCCCTGACCGTGCCCGCCTCGCTGGCCCAGGAGGTCGCGGGGGTCGACGGCGTCGAGGAGGCGCACGCGGACGCCTCCGTCCAGAACATCACCGTCGTCGACGACCGCAACGAGTCGGTCTCCCCGACCTCGGGCGCCCCCACCATCGCCACCGACTGGTACCTCACCGACCGCAGCCCGGTCGAACTCACCTCCGGGCACGCCCCCGAGGGCGACGGCGAGGCCCTGCTGGACGCGGACACCGCCGACAGCAAGGACGTCGGCATCGGCGACACGCTCACCGTCCAGGCGCAGCCCGGGTCCTTCGAGGTGAAGATCGTCGGCATCGCCACCTTCACCACCACCAACCCGGGCGCGGCCCTGGTCTTCCTGGACCCGAAGACCGCGCCCACCATGCTCCTCGGCGCACCGGACCGGGCCACGAGCATCTCGGTGACCGCCGCGAGCGGGGTGACCGACGAGCAGCTGAAGGCCCGTATCGCAAGCCGGATCGGCACCACCGACTACGAGTTGGAGACGGCCGCCGAGCAGGCCGAGTCCGCCGCCGAGCAACTCGGCGGCTTCCTCGACGTGATCAAGTACGTGATGCTGGGCTTCGCCGGGATCGCGGTGCTCGTCGGGGTCTTCCTGATCGTCAACACCTTCTCGATGCTGATCGCCCAACGCACCCGCGAACTGGGCCTGTTGCGGGCGCTCGGCGCCGACCGGAGGCAGGTGCGCCGGTCCGTGCTGACCGAGGCGGTGCTGCTCGGGCTGGTCGGCTCGACGCTCGGCCTGGCCGTCGGGATCGGGCTCGCGGCCGGGCTGATCCGGCTGATGAGCGCCTTCGGCATGAACCTCAAGTCGGCCGACATGGTGGTGAGTTGGCCAACTCCCGTGTCGGCGTACGCGGTCGGGCTCGGGGTCACCTTCGTGGCCGCCTATCTACCCGCCCGGCGGGCCGCCTCGGTATCCCCCATGGCCGCCCTCTCGGACGCCGAGATCGCGGGCGTGGGACGGCCGTTGCGGGTACGGGCGGTGGTCGGCACGATCGTCGGAGCCCTCGGCGTCGCCGCCCTCGCGGGCTGTGTCACGGCCACCGAGACATCGACCTCGGCTTCCCTCCTGGGACTCGGCGTCGTCCTCACCCTCGTCGCCACGGTCATCGCGGGCCCGCTGCTGGTCCGGCCGGTCATCCGGGTCCTCGGCGGCGCCTTCCCGGCGATCTACGGCCCGGTCGGCCTGCTGAGCCAGCGCAACGCCCTGCGCAATCCCCGCCGTACGGGGGCCACGGCCGCCGCGCTGATGGTGGGCCTCGCCCTGGTCGGCGGGATGTCGGTGGCCAGCGCCTCGATGACCGCGTCCTTCGACCAGCAGATCGACAAGACGCTCGGCGCGGACTTCGTCGTGCAGAACGACAGCTTCCTGCCGTTCCCGCTGGAGGTCGCCGAGAAGGTGCGGGCCACGGACGGGGTCGGGCTCGTCGTACGCCAGCGGTTCGTGCCGGTCGCGGTGCGGACACCGGACGGCAAGCGGCTGCAGACGACGGCCGCCGGGTACGACCCGCGGCTGGACGACGTCGCCAAGGTCGCGTACGAACAGGGCGACACGGCCGCCGCGCTCGCCGACGGCCACCTGGCGATGTCCGCCGACTACGCCGAGGACCACGGCGTCCGCGTCGGCACCGTCCTGCCGGTGGAGTTCCCGGACGGTGAACGGACCGAGCTGACGGTCGGCGCCCTCACCGACCAGGAGAACGCCGAGGGGTTCGGCACCCAGGGCGGGATCTACTTCGGGATCGCCGTCGCCGAGAAGTACGTGCCAGGCGGGCAGGATTCCGCGCTGTACATCAACGCGGCGGACGGCACGAGCGCGGACCGGCTGCGTCCCGCGCTGGAGCGGACCCTCGAACCGTATCCGCAGGTCAAGGTGCGTGACCAGGCCGACTACAAGGAACTGATCCGCAACCAGATCGCGGTCCTGCTCTACCTCGTGTACGCCCTGCTCGGGCTCGCGATCGTCATCGCGGTGCTCGGCGTGGTCAACACGCTCGCCCTGTCGGTCGTGGAGCGCACCCGTGAGATCGGACTGCTGCGGGCCATCGGACTGTCCCGGCGGCAGCTGCGCCGGATGATCCGGCTGGAGTCGGTGGTCATCGCCGTGTTCGGCGCGGTGCTGGGGCTCGGGCTCGGGCTGGTGTGGGGCGTGTGCATCCAGCGGGTGCTGGCGCTGCAGGGGATGGAGGTGCTGGCGATTCCCCTCAACACGATCGTCGCGGTGGTGGTGGGTTCGGCGTTCGTCGGTATCGCGGCGGCGTTGTTGCCCGCACTTCGCGCTTCGCGGATGAACGTGTTGGCGGCCATCTCCCACGAGTGAGCAGGCGTGCGGCGGTACCCGGAGGGGGCGGCTCGGGTTGTGTTGCCCGTGCGGGTTCGTCGTGGCTGGGCGCGCAGTTCCCCGCGCCCCTGGGGTGGGAGGGCGCCTGCGGCCCCTCCCACCCCAGGGGCGCATTCGTGGCGCCGCCGATCGGGTTGTGCGTACGGGGGCTGGCCCGGGCGGGAAGTGACTGCTGATCAGACGATCAAATGCCTGGTCAGCGGTGTGTCATCCGCTCCGCTGGCGGGGTCTGACGGTGGGTCGGGTGCCGCCGTGCGGGTCAGTCGGGTGGGTGGCTCGAGTGGTGCGTCGGGCGGGACTGGCTGACGGTGGATCACGTCGGGGTCGGGTTCCATCGGCTGACATCACGTCAGCGTCCTGGCCGCGGCGGAAGGACTAGACCATGCGCTCTGCCCGCTTGCTCCTCGCTACCGCGACGGCCACGGCCGCTCTCGCGATCGCAGCCCCCGGCGCCTTCGCCGCCGACGGCGGCGACTGGGACCACGGTGACTCTTCCTACAGCAAGGAGCACGACAAGGACGGCAAGCACGACAAGCCGAACGGTGGAATGCACACCGGCGGCGGCGCGCTCACCTCGGTGAACGCGGACGACTGGAGCAAGGGCGACACCGCCGCGGCGGACGACACCAAGAAGGACTGGGAGGCCGGCAAGGAGGACTCGGCCGCCAAGGGCTCCGGCGACTGGGACTCCAGCGCGAAGGAAGAGGGCAGCGGCAAGGGCGACTGGGGCTCCAAGCACGAGAAGCCCAGCGGTGGCATGCACACCGGTGGCGGCGCCCTCGCGAACCCGGGTGTCACGGCCGGCGGGCTGGCGGCCCTGGCGGTCGTCGGCGCGGGTGCCTTCGCGATGCGCCGCAGGAACGCGGCCGACGGGGTGTCGTAACCGATGCCTGTCATAGCAGCCGGGGCCGTCGCGTGCGCACATCCGCCTGTGCGCACTGCGGCGGCCCGGCCGGTTCGGCCCTCCCCCGCACAGCCCGTGTTCCAGTTAGGTGGTTCCCGATGGCAACCCGGTTGCCCTCCTCCGTCGAGTCCCCGTCGGTGCCGTCGAAGCGGCGCCTTCTCGTACGTCTGACCGCGTGGTCGGTCGTTCTGCTGATCCCGGCGGTCATCGCCTTCTCCGGCGACGACGAGCCGTCCGACGACGCCCGCGCACCCCGCGCCGCCGCGCACGCACCCACCGCGTCCGCCTCTGCCGCACCGAAGGCCTCGGCCGCGCCACGGCCCGTCGGGAAGCATCTGCCGCGCGCCAGGCCGCTGCGGCTGTTCATCCCGGCCATCGGCGTGAACGCCCCCTTCGTCGGCCTGGCCATCAACGGCAAGGGACAGCTCGAACCCCCGCCCGCCGACGACATCAACCTGGTGGGCTGGCAGGCCGACGGGGTGTCCCCCGGTGAGACGGGCACCGCGATCATCGCCGGGCATGTCGACACGGCGACCTCTCCTGCGGTGTTCGCCGAGCTGAGCGAGTTGGAGAGGGGCGACCGGTTCGCCGTCGAGCGGTCCGACGGGAGCAGGGCCGTCTTCCTCGTCGACAGCGCCGAGACGTTCGAGAAGGACGACTTCCCGGACCGGCGGGTCTACGCCGACACCCCGCGGGCCCAGGTCCGGCTGATCACCTGCGCCGGCGACTACGACCACAAGGCCAGGGACTACACCGAGAACCTGGTCGTCTTCGCCCATCTCGTCTGACCCCCCGGGGCCGGGCGGGGGCCCACCTGGGTGATCAGCGGTGGCGGGCCGGAACACCCGCTCCTAGCTTCGGCATATGACCAGACGACAGATCACCCACCTCGTGTGCGTCGCGGCAGTCGTGGTTTCGGGGCTGGGCGCCGCGGCGCCGGCGGATTCCCGTACGGCGCCGAAGGCACTCCGAATACACCGGGTACAGCCCGGCGAGTCGATCCAGAAGGCGGTGGACGCCGCCCGGCCGGGGGACACGGTCGTCCTCTCCCCCGGCACCTACCGGGAGAGCGTCCGCATCACCGTGTCGAACCTGACCCTGCGGGGCTCAGTCGCCGGACCCGCCGTCCTGGTGCCCGGCCCGGCCGCCGCCGACAACGCCTGTGCCACAGCCGGAAACGGCATCTGTGTCATCGGCACCAAGGACAGCCCCGTCAAGCGGATCACCCTGCGCTCGCTGACGATCCGGGGCTTCGCCAAGAACGGTCTGTGGGCGACCTGGACCGACCAGCTGAAGGTGCAGAACGTGACCGCCGAGCAGAACGGCCAGTGGGGCCTCGCCCAGGAGAGGTCCGTACGCGGTGTGTTCAGCCGTAACGTCGCCAGGGACAACGGCGACGCCGGGCTCTTCGTCGCCAACACCATCGACCGCGAGGACGGCGCCCAGGACTCCAAGGGCACCGTCGTCAGCAACAACCGGCTGACCGGCAACCGGATCGGCGTCACGGTGCGGCGGCTGCGGAACCTGACCGTCGAGCGGAACGAGGCGACCGGGAACTGCGCGGCCGTGTTCGTCGTCGGCGACGAGGGCACCCCGCGCGCCGGGGCGATGACCGTGCGCCGCAACCACATCCACGCCAACAACAAGCTGTGTCCGAAGACCCCCCGGCTGCCCTTCCTCCAGGGCTCGGGCATCGTCCTCACCGGCACCGAGAAGACGCTGGTGACGAAGAACCGGGTCGAGGACAACGTGGGCGACTCCCCGCTGTCGGGCGGCATCGTGCTGTTCAAGAGCTTCGTGGGCGCCTCGAACGAGAACAACGAGATCCGCGACAACGTTGTCCTGCGCAACGGCGCGGCGGATCTCGCCGACCATGACCCCGGCCGGAACAACACCTTCCGCGACAACACCTGCGGCGTCTCCGCACCCGCCGGACTGTGCTGACCGGTCCGCCCGCTCCCCCGAACCCCTGCACGGCACAACGACGAAGGCGAGGCAACACATGACAACCGTCGATCCGGCTCCCCCGGCTCCGCTGGCTTCCCCTGCTCCCCCGCCGCCCATGCGGCTGCGTGAACTCGTGTTCGGCGCGGCCTGCGCCGCCGCCGTCCGCGCCGCCGCCCGGCTGGGCCTCGCGGACGCCCTCGGCGACACGCCCGCCACCGTCGAGGACCTCGCGGCGGCGGTGAAGACCCAGCCGAAGACCCTGCGCCGGCTGCTGCGCGCGCTGTCCTGCCAGGGCGTCTTCGAGGAGCGCCCCGACGGCACCTTCGTCCACACCGAGATGTCCCGCCTGCTGCGCGAGGACGACCCGCACAGCCTGCGCTACATCGCCCTGTGGTGCACCGAGCCGTGGACGTGGAACGTCTGGCCGCAGCTCGACGAGGCCGTGCGCACCGGCCGGAACGTCTTCGAGGACATGTACGACCGGGAGTTCTTCTCGTACCTCAACGAGGAGGCCCCCGAGTCGGCGTACGTGTTCAACCGGGCGATGACGACGTCCAGCGAGCAGTCCGCACGGGACGTCGCCAACCTGCTCGACCTGACCGGGGTGTCCTCGGTCGCCGACATCGGCGGCGGTCAGGGCCAGGTCGTGGCCAGCCTGCTGGAGAAGCACCCCGGGATGCACGGCACGCTGCTCGACCTGCCCGGGGTCGTCGGCAACGCCGATCCTCGGCTGCGCGAGGGCGGTTCGCTCGCCGCTCGCGTGAGCATCGTGCCCGGGGACTGCCGGGAGGACATCCCCGTACAGGCGGACGTCTACATCATCAAGAACATCCTGGAGTGGGACGACGACAGCACCCGCAGGGCGCTCGCCAACGTCCGCAGGGCGGCGCGGCCCGGTGCGCGGGTCGTCGTGATCGAGAACCTCGTGGACGACACCCCGTCGATGAAGTTCACGACGGCCATGGACCTGCTGCTGCTCCTCAACGTCGGCGGTGCCAAGCACACCCGGCAGAGCATGGTCGACCGGCTGACGGACGCGGGCCTCGTCATCGGTGAGATCCGCCCGGTCAACGCGTATCTGCACGCCTTCGAGTGCACGATCCCCGGCTGATCAGCCCCCCTCCGGTACAAACCCCGAGGCCGGTACCGCGAATGTCGCGGTACCGGCCTCGGGGTTTGTGTCGCTCAGGAGCGGGCGTCGCGCTCCCACTGGTAGAAGCAGTGCGCCATGGCGTCCTTGGGGCCGCGCCAGGTCTGCGGGTCGTACGCGGAGACGTACGCCGACAGCTTGTCGCTGATGCCCCGGAACTCGGGGTGCCCGGCCACCTTCGCGATGGCCGGCGCCGGGTCCTGGTCGGCCTCGATGAAGTGCAGGTACACGTCGCCGTACTGGAAGAGGCTGCGGCGGGTGACCCCGACCAGGTGCGGGAGTTCACCGCTGTCGGAGCCGGCGAACAGGTCGGCGATGGCCGGCGCGGAGCCGGGTGCCATGCGGGCGACGATCAGGGCGTGGTGCATCGGGTGTCGTCCTTTCTGGCCGAGGGGGTCAGCGGGGCAGGGGCGCGTTCTGGCGGTCGCGGGCGGCCCGCTCGATCTTGTCCCGGATGAGCGCCAGCTGCGTACGGGAGTTGCGGTTGATGTTGTCCGTCATCCAGTCGTCGTCGACCGGGGCCTCGGGCTTCATCGCGAAGTCCTGTGTCCAGCGCATCTGGACGCCGCCGGGCAGCTCCGTGTACTCCCACCGGATGTTCATGTGGGCGAAGGGGCCGGTCTCGACGCGGCGGGCCCGGACGGTGCGGGCGGCGCGGTCCACGGTGCGTTCCGAGACCCAGCTCCAGACCTTGCCGTTGTCGTCCGGGAACATGGTCAGCCGGAAGGTCGTCGTGTCGCCCTCCCGGGAGAGCACTTCGAGGGAGGCGTACTCGGTGAAGAGGTTCGGCCAGTTCTCGATGTCGTTGGTCATGTCCCAGACCAGGTCGAGCGGGGCGTCGACGGTGATGCTGTTCTCGGTGTGTCCGGACACGGTCAGGCTCCAGCCTTCAGGGTGCTGTTGACGAGGTCGAGGAACTCCTGGGGCGTCCTGCACCGCTCGGTGTCGGGGGGCAGGGAGGTCCCGTACTGGTTCTCCAGCTCACCGACGATGCCGAGCATGCCCAGCGAGTCGAGGCCGAGGATGCCGAAGGGGGTGTCCGAGGCGCGCTCCAGTTCGCGGGGGTCGACGCTGACTCCGGCGCCCCTCTTGATGAGGTCGGCCAGCTCGTCGTAGGTCACTGCGGTGGTGATCATGCGGGTGTCTCCTTCGTCCCGTCCGGTGCTACCGGGCGGAGTCGTCTTCGCGGCGCACTACCAGCGCCGCGTTGGAACCCATCAGTCCCCGGCTGAGGACCAGGGCCGTGCGCGGCTCGGCGGGGCGAGCGCGGGACATCACCAGGTCGAGGTCGTGGCAGATGTCGTACACGTTGGGAGTGGGCGGGATCAGCCGGTGCTCCATGGCGAACACCGCCGCCGCGATGTCCAGCACGGGCGCCCCGCAGTAGGCCCGCCCGATGCCGGTCTTGGGCGCCGTGACGGGGACCCGGGAGCCGTGCGCCCCGAGGGCGTCGGCGATGGCCCCGGCCTCGGCGCGGTCGGCCTCCGGTACGCCCATCGCGTCGGCGAACACGACGTCGATCTCCTCGGGGGCGCATCCGGCCTCGTCGAGAGCGCCCCTGATGGCCTGCGCGAGCCCCTCCCGGGACCGGTCCCAGCGGGAGGCGCCGGTGAAGGTGGCGGCGTGTCCGGCGACGACGGCCCGGACGGGCGCCCCCCGGTCACGGGCGCGGTGCTCGTCCTCGACGACGAGCATGGCGCCGCCCTCGGCGGGTACGAAGCCGCAGGCGGCCTCGGTGAAGGGGCGGTAGGCGCGGGACGGGTCCTCGACGGTGCTGAGTTCGGCGTAGCCGAGCTGGCAGACCATCGAGTACGGGGCGAGCGGTGCCTCCGCTCCCCCGACGAGCACCGCGCCGGTGCCCCGCCGGACGGCCCGGGCGGCGTGCGCGACGGCGTCCAGACCGCCCGCCTCGTCGCTCGCGACCACCCCGCAGGGGCCCTTGAAGCCGCCCCGGATGGAGATCTGGCCGGTGCTGGCCGCGTAGAACCAGGCGATGGACTGGTACGGGCCCACGTACCGCGGTCCCTGGCCCCACAGCTTCTGCAGCTCGCGCTGCCCGAACTCACCGCCACCCGACCCGGCGGCGGTGACGACGCCGATGTCGAACGGCTCCTCCGGCGCGCCCCGGCCGATGCCGGCGTCGTCGAGGGCGAGGGCGGCGGCGGCCATGGCGAAGTGGCTGAACCGGTCGGTCTGGACGAGGAACCGCTCCTCGATGAGACCGGCCGCGTCGAAGCCCCGTACCTCGCCCGCGACCCGCAGCGGAAGATGGTCGCAGCCCTCGCGGGAGATCGTGTCCAGGACGACGAGGCCCTCGCCGACGGACTTCCAGTAGGAGTCGGCCCGCAGACCGTTGGGGGCGATCACCCCGATCCCGGTGATGGCCGCGCGTGAGCCGCGGGTCCTCCCCCTGCTGTTCACGCCCTTGCTGCTCATGCCCTTGGTGCTCATCGCTTCCTCCCGCCCACCCCGGTCAGCAGTACGGCCGACTGGAAACCGCCGAAGCCGCTGCCGACGGAGAGCACGTTCCTGAGCCTGCGTTCACGCGCGGTGCGCGGCACGTAGTCCAGGTCGCACTCGGGGTCCGGTGTCTCGTAGTTCGCCGTCGGCGGCACGACCTGGTGCTTGACGGCGAGGACGCAGGCGACGACCTCGATCGCGCCGATCGCGCCGAGGGAGTGCCCCACCATGGATTTGATGGAGCTCATGGGGGTGTCGTAGGCGTGCGCGCCCAGGGACCGCTTCACGGCGGCGGTCTCGTGCCGGTCGTTCTGCTTGGTGCCGGAGCCGTGCGCGTTGACGTAGTCGATCAGCGTGGGGTCGAGGCGGGCCTGGTCGAGCGTGGAGTCGATCGCCCGGGCCATCTCCAGTCCCTCGCAGGTCAGACCGGTCATGTGGTAGGCGTTGCCGAAGGTGGCGTAGCCGCCGATCTCGCAGTAGATGTGCGCGCCCCGGGCCCGGGCGTGTTCGTAGTCCTCCAGGACGAGGACCGCCGCGCCCTCGCCCATGACGAAGCCGTTGCGGCGGGCGTCGAAGGGCTTGGAGGCGTGCTCGGGGTCGTCGTTGTTGTCCGAGGTCGCCTTGATGGCGTCGAAGCACGCCATCGTGATCGGTGAGATCGGCGAGTCGGAGGCCCCGGCGATGCAGATGTCGGCGCGGCCCTCCTCGATGGTGTGGAAGGCGTAGCCGACCGCGTCGATCCCGGAGGTGCAGCCGGTGGAGACGGTCTGCACCGGGCCCTGGGCGCCGAACTGCTCGGCGACGGTGGCGGCGAGGGTGCTCGGGCAGAACGCCCGGTGCAGTTCCGGGTCGGCGGCGCGGTGGTCGACGTCCCACCGCTGTCCGCCCGAGCTGACCTGGACGTAGTCGTGTTCCAGGCGGGTGGTGCCGCCGACGGCGCTGCCCAGGGAGACCGCGACCCGCCAGGGGTCCTGGGCGCCGGTGGCGAACCCGGAGTCGCGGACCGCCTCGTCGGCGGCGACCATCGCGAACTGGATGTAGCGGTCCGCGTGCTGGCTGAGCGTCGGGTCGAGTCCGTGGGCGAGGGGGTCGAAGTCGCACTCGGCGGCGATGCGTGAGCGCAGGCCCGCCGGGTCGAACAGCGTGATGCCTCGGGTCGCGGTACGGCCACTGGAGAGGAGGTTCCAGAACGCCGTCGTCCCGGTACCGCCGGGAGCGACCACACCGATGCCGGTGACAGCCACCCGGCGGGTCACCGTATGGCCCCGCTTCGCTCGGACAGCTGTCCGTGGTCCGGCCCGCCGACGGCGAACTCCGTGCCGGGCGAGGCTGTCTCGGTCACCTCGGTGTCGACGTGCCCGAGGCTGGGGCGCGGGGCGAGCGGGCCGAGGTGGAAGACCATCCGGGCCTCGACGTCACCGACGTTGCGGAAGCGGTGGCGTACGTCGATGGGGATCAGGAGTCCCTGGTCGGGCCGCAGGGCGTGGGTCTCGCCGTCCAGGTCGACTTCGAGGGCCCCCGCGACGACGTACACGAACTCCTCGGAGTACGGGTGGTAGTGCTCGCCGATGCGCTCACCGGGCTGGACGATGGCCAGGCCCATGAAGCCGCTGGTGGAACCCACCGTGGCGGGCGTGAGCATGGCCCGCAGGTCGCCGCCGCGTCTGCGGTTCGGTTCGGTCTCGCTCAGGTCCACGATGCATGGGTGCTGCTTGTTCATGGTTGACACCTCCGGGGGTGGCAGGGACGTCGTCCGGGCGGGGAGGGCAGCGGTCCGTCAGGAACGGGCGGAGCTGCGGTCGGTGACGGGCATCATGTCGGCGTGCGACAGGAGGCGGTTGATGTTGCGGTCCGTCTCCAAGGAGCCCTCGACACCGATCGCGGGACCGTCGAGGAGCCGCTCAAGCTCGGCCGCCTTCCCGGGGCCCTTGAGGCCGAGGGAGGAGACGGGGTCGGCGTCGAGTTCGCCGGTGAGGTCGACGAGTCGGACAACGATGTCATCCCGCTGGAAGACGGTGCTTCCGTACACCGGGGAGGTGGGGTCGTCGGCGGCTTCCTCGTCCTGGTGGGCGAGCAGTTTGGCCAGGTCCATGCCCCGGCCTTCCTTCGCCGGGTAGTACAGCGCGTGCCGGCGCAGTCCGGCGGGGGGCTCGGCTCCGGAGACCACGTGGTGGACGGCGGGGAGCGCGGCCCGGGTGAAGAAGACCCGCGCGGAGTCGGGGTCGGACAGGTCCCGGTCCTGCTCCAGGTACGGGTTGATGGCCTCCTCGACCGCCCGCACCTCGGGCTGCCGGGCGACGTGGCGCAGGGCGGCGAGCAGATCGCCCTCGACCTCGACGGCCCGGACGACCCGGTTGCCGTGCATGAAGAGGGAGGTGCGGCGCAGCCGGGTCGTGTCGTCGACCTGGGCCTCGGGCGAGGTGTAGCCGGCAAGGATCTCGGCGACCTTGGACTCGGAGCCCGGCTTGACGGTGAAGGTGAGGGCGTGGCGGGCGACTCCGTCGCCGACGCGGGCCGTGACCTGCATGGCCGCGGAGGCCTGTTCCGGGGTGAGCGGGGCGTTGGGCGTGGTCTCGCGGAGGATGCTGTAGCGCATCGACCGGGTGTCCCGGACGCAGCTGTGCATCGGCCGTACGGTCTCGACGTGCTCCTCGCTGTTCACCCAGGCGAGGAAGGGCGGGGCGCTCTCCCACTCGCTGGTGATGAGCCACTGCGAGGGGTTCTCGATGGACTGGCAGAGCTGGTCACTGAGGTGACCGGGGACGGACGCGACCTGGTTGCGCATGAGTTCGTACGCGTCCAGGAACTGCTGCTGGGCTCCTTCGTACAGGTCGAGCAGCAGGATCACCCGCAGCCTGGAGCCGTCGAACGCTGACTGCGATATGCGTCCCGTGTTGGTCATCCGGCGCACCTCTCCTCTTCGTCGTGGAAGGCCATTCGTGGTGGAAGGCGGTCGTGCTCCGAGGGCGGTCGTGCTGCCTTCGTGGCCGTCGGGGACCGGCCGCCATGAGCCGATAGTTGACGGGAGTTGCGCTGTGCGCGACTTCCACGGGGTCGGGCGAGTGAACCGTGCGCCATCTGGGTGCCCCTGACGGGCGAAACGGTTTCCCGGCCCGCACTGTGCAGGTGCGTCCCCTCGCCGACCCACGTCCCGGCAGACACCGGCAGAAACTGGAGGCAGTCAATGAACCGCACGGAAACGGAAGAGGCCGACGGCGCAGTCGGCCACCGCACACCCGTCCTGATCGTCGGCGGCTCCCTGGTGGGCCTGTCCACCTCCCTGTTCCTCGGGCGTCTCGGCGTCCCGCACACCCTCGTCGAGCGCCACTCGGGCACCTCGATCCACCCCCGTGGGCGCGGCAACAACGTGCGCACCATGGAGCTGTTCCGGGTGGCCGGGGTGGAGCGGCGCATCGAGGAGGCCGCGTCGGTCCTGGCGGACAACCACGGCATCCTGCAGACGCCGGGCCTGGCGGGCGACGTCGGCGAGTGGCTGTTCAAGGAGATCGACCCGGGTGGCGGCCTTGCCCGGTTCAGCCCGAGCGGCTGGTGCCTGTGCAGCCAGAACGACCTGGAGCCGGTGCTGCTGGAGAGCGCGCGGGCGCTGGGCGGGGATCTGCGGTTCTCCACCGAGCTGATGTCGTTCGAGCAGGGCCCGGAGGGAGTGACGGCTCAGGTCAAGAGCCGGGAGACCGGTGAGCACACGACGATCCGGGCGGACTACCTGGTCGCGGCGGACGGTCCGCGCAGCCCCGTCCGCGAGCAGCTCGGCATCGGGCAGAGCGGTCCGGGCGACCTGTTCCACAACGTGAGCATCACCTTCACCTCGCGTCGGCTGGCCAACGTGGTCGGCGACCGGCGGTTCATCGTCTGCTACCTGACCAGCCCCGACGCCGACGGCGCGCTGCTGCCGGTCGACAACCGGGAGCGCTGGGTGTTCCACGCGCCCTGGCACCCCGAACACGGCGAAACCCTGGAGGAGTTCACCGACGAGCGGTGCCGCGAACACATCCGGCGGGCCGTCGGCGTACCGGACCTGGACGTCGAGATCACCGGCCGCGCGCCCTGGCACGCCGCCGAGCGGGTCGCCGAACGGTACGCGGACGGCAGGGTGTTCCTCGCGGGCGACTCGGCCCACGAGATGTCCCCGACCGGCGCGTTCGGCTCCAACACCGGTATCCAGGACGCCCACAACCTCGCCTGGAAGCTGGCCGCCGTGCTGGGCGGCTGGGCGGGTCCCGGGCTGCTGAGGTCGTACGACCTGGAGCGCCGCCCGGTCGCGGAGGCGACGAGCGCCCGGGCCTCGGCACGGTCGGTCGAGCACAGCCACCCCGGGTACACACCGGCGCCCGAAGCGACGGGCCGGCCGGGTGGACCCGGTGGACCCGGTGGAGCTGGCGGTCCCGGTGGACCCGGCGGTCGTCCAGGCGGTCCTGGCGGCAAGCGGGGCGGTGTCCTCAACGTGGCGCTGGGCTACCGCTATCCGGCGGGCGCGGTGGTGGGCGCGGACCCGGCGGTGCCGGTCGTGCCCGAGGGCGTACGGCTGACGGGTGAGCCGGGGAGCCGGGCGCCGCACATGTGGCTGAACCGCGCGGGCACCCGGATCTCGACGCTCGACCTGTACGAGGGCTCGCTGGTCCTGCTCAGCTCGGCGGGCGCCGGCGGCGACTGGCACGGCGCGGCGACGGACGTCGCGCGGGAGCTGGCGGTGCCGCTGGCCTCGTACCGGATCGGCAGTGGTTCCGACGCCGAGCTGTCCTCGGCGAGCGATCTGGAGTGGGCGGAGGTGCACGGCGTCGGCCTGGACGGGGCGGTGCTGGTGCGGCCCGACGGGTTCGTGGCCTGGCGTTCGGAGGGGGCGGCGGCGAATCCGGGGGCGGTGCTGCGGGAGGCCCTCTCGACACTCCTCGACCGAGGCTGACCGTTCGGTTCGTTTCCGTGCGCGAACCCTTCGCGTTCGTGCACGGAAACGGTCACCCGCCTGTGCGGGAGGGCTCTTGACCGTGCCGCCCGTCGTGTGGCGCGTTGCCGTCCATGGGCGGGAGGAAGGCGCACAACCCGGGCGTGCGGTTGCCTTACACTCCGGGAGCCATCCGCTCGGGTGGCCCGGAAACCGGCCGTCGAAGTCGGCTCCGGACGCGCGTTCCCCGAGGAGCAGTCCGGTGGAAGAGCGATTACGGTTCTCGTTGCTGGGGCCGGTGAGAGCGTGGCGCGGCGAGGACGAGATCGAACTCGGTCCGCCCCAGCAACGGGCGCTGCTGGCGGTGCTGCTGCTCGCGGAGGGGGCGCAGGTCCCGGCGGGCGGACTGGTCGACGCGGTGTGGGGGACGCGGGTGCCGGCCTCCGCGCTCGGCATCCTGCGGACGTACGTCCACCGGCTGCGGCAGGCGCTGGAACCCGCCGGGGACACCGCGTCGTCCATGATCCGCTCCACCGGGGACGGCTATCAGCTCCGTACGTCGGCGGCCGAACTGGACCTCCGTACCTTCCGTGAACTGCTCGGCCGGGGTGAGCGGGCGCGACGCGACCGGGACCTCAAGGGCTCGGCGGCCCGGCTGCGGGACGCGCTCGCTCTGTGGCAGGGGACGGCGCTGGCCGGGGTGCGGGGTGAGTACGCGCAGACCCAGCGGCAGCGGCTCGACGAGCTGCGGCTGTCCGCGGAGGCGGCCCGGCTCACCGCCGAACTCGGCCTCGGCGCCCACACGGAGACGGCCGCGGAGCTGACCGGGCTGGTCGCCGAACACCCGCTGGACGAACGGTTCCGGGAGCTGCTGATGCTCGCCCTCTACCGTTCGGGACGGCAGGCGGCGGCCCTCGACACCTACCGTGAGGCGCAGTCGCTGCTCGCGGACGAGCTGGGGGTCGATCCCGGCCCGGCGCTGCAGTCCTTGTACCAGCGCGTGCTGCGAGCCGACACCGGGCTCCTGTCCCCGTCCCCTGACCTCGCCCCGCCCGAGCACGCCCTTCGCGCCGCCCCCGTGCCCGTCCCCGCCCAACTGCCCGCCGATCTGCCGGTGTTCGTGGGCCGGGAAGCCGAGCTTGCCGAAGTGGCCCGACTGCCCTTCGGCGGTGCCGTGGTGATCAGCGCCATCGCGGGCACGGCGGGCGTCGGCAAGACGACCTTCGCGGTGCACTGGGCACGCGGGGCCGCCGACGGCTTCCCGGACGGCCAGCTCTACCTGAACCTGCGCGGCTTCGACCCGGTCGGCCAGCCGGTCCCGCCGGAGCACGCCCTGCGCACCCTGCTGGAGTCCCTGGGCGCCGACCCGCGCGGACTGCCGCAGGGCGTCGACGCGCTCGCGGCCCGCTACCGCACGCTGCTCACGGGCAAGCGCGTACTGGTGCTGCTGGACAACGCCCGCGACGCCGCGCAGGTACGGCCCCTGCTGCCCGGGGAACCCGGCTGCCTGGTCGTCGTCACCAGCCGCAACCGGCTCGCCGGACTGGTCGCCGTGGACGGCGCGCACCCCCTGCACCTCGACGTGCTCTCGGTCGCGGAGTCCCGCGCGCTGCTCGCCCGGCGCCTCGGGCCCGCCCGGATCGCCGCCGAACCCGACGCCGTGGACGAGATCATCGCCCGGTGCGCCCGGCTGCCGCTGGCCCTCGCGGTCACCGCGGCCCGCGTGGCGACCCGGTCCGTCATCCCCCTGGCGGTGATCGCGGCCGAGCTGCGCGAGAACGCCGGCGGCCTCGACGCGTTCCACGACAGCGACACCGCTGCCGATGTGCCCGCCGTCTTCTCCTGGTCCTACCACGCGCTCACCCCCGATGCCGCCCGCCTGTTCCGGCTGCTCGCCCTGCACCCCGGCCCCGACACCTCGCTGCCCGCTGCGGCGAGCCTGGCCGGTCTCCCCCGCCCGCACACCCGGCGGCTGCTGTCCGAACTCGTCCAGGCCCACCTCGTGGACGAGACCACCCCCGGCCGCTACGCCTCCCACGACCTGCTGCGCGCCTACGCCACCGAGCTGAGCGAGAGCGAAGATCCGCCCGAGCAGGTGCGGGCGGCCCGGCAGCGGATACTCGACCACTACCTCCACACCGCCCATGCGGCGGTCGCGCTGACCGACCGTGCGCGCGCGTTGATCTCCCTGCCCCGTCCGGCCGAGGGGGTGCGTGCCGAGGAGTTCGGCGAGGACGCAGGGCAGGCGGCGGCCTGGTTCACCGCGGAGCAGGCGGTGCTGCTCGCGACCGTCGAACAGGCAGCGGGCCGACGGTACGACGTCCACACCTGGCAGTTGGCCTGGGCCTTGGCCAAGCAGCTGCACCTCCAGGGCATGTGGCGGGAGGAAGAGGCCGTGCACCGCACCGCCATGGACGCGGCGCTCCGGCTGGACGACCGGACCGCCCTGGCATACGCCCACCTCGGTCTCGGCACCGCCACGACGGGGCTGGGCCGCTTCGACGAAGCCCGGGTCCATGTCGAGCGGGCCGTCGAGCTGCACGCCGGATCGGGGGACACGAGAGCCTGCGCCGAGAGCTGCCGCGTCCTGACCTGGGTGGCGGAGCAGCAGGGCGATCCGCACGCCGCGCTCGGCGCCGCCCAGCGGTCCCTCGCACTCCTGCGGGCCCATGACGGCCCCGGTGCCGACGACCGCCGCCTGCGGACGGCTACGGCATCCGCGCTCAACTCGGTCGGCTGGTGCCACGTACTGCTCGGACAGCACCGGGAGGGTCTCGACCACTGCGAACAGGCGCTTGCCCTGCACGAGCAACTCGGGGACGACATCCACGCGGCACACACCTGGGACAGCATCGGTCATGCCCACCATCACCTCGGACAGTACGACGAGGCAGTCACCGGCTTCGGCAACGCCCTTGCCCGCTACCGCAGACACGACGGCATGCACTGGTTCGTCTCCGGCACCCTCATGCGCCTCGGGGACACCCATCTGAGCGCCGGCCGCCCGGACGCGGCCCGCGCCGCGTGGGCCGAGGGGCTGGACATCCTGGAGCGGCTCGCCCATGTCGACGCCGAGCAGCTCCGCACCAGACTGCGCCGGCTCGACGATCCGACGTGAACCGACCGGAATCGACCTGAACCGACGGGCGAAACGGATGTCAATCGTCCGTGGAGCGGCCGTCAACAGGCCGTGGACGCCCGGGCGGTTGCGTTGGTGGGGCGGGAGCCGCCACGCGCTCTCCGCTTCACCGACCTCGCAGGAAGGCACACATGAGTGAGTCGACCGCGCCGCCCATCGGCGGGCTGCACCATTTCGCGTTCACCGTCCGGGACCTCGAAGCCAGTGTCGCCTGGTACCGGAAGGTCTTCCAGGCAACGCTCGTGGAAGGCGTCCTGCCGCACTACGGCCGGGAGTGGACCGGGTTCGCCCGACTGGTCATCGAGCCGCGCACCGGCCTTGCCATCGGCCTGCACCACAACGACGGCAACCGGGGCGAGGAGTTCGACGAGGTACGCACCGGCCTCGACCACGTCTCCCTGCGGGTCGAGGGGCGTGAAGGTCTGGAGGCGTGGGCGGACTGGCTGGACAGCATCGGGGTCGCGCACTCCGGCATCCAGAGCAACAAGGAGCCGTTCGTCTTCTCGACGGTCGTCTTCCGGGACATCGACAACATCCAGCTGGAAGTCATGGCCGTCGATGTCTGACGGATGCACGGCCGACGGGACGGAGGGAGCGGGCAGATGAGGATCCTGATCGTACTGACCTCGCACGACCGGCTCGGCGACACCGGACGCAGGACCGGGTTCTGGCTGGAGGAACTGGCCGCGCCCTACTACCACTTCGAGGACGCGGGGTGGGAGATCACCCTGGCGTCCCCGAAGGGCGGACGCCCGCCGCTGGACCCCAAGAGCAACGAGCCGCGCTTCCAGACCGACCAGACCCGCCGGTTCGGGGCCGACGCCCGGGCCGAGGCGCGGCTGGACACGACCGTACGGCTCGACTCGGTGTCCGCCGACGACTTCGGCACCGTCTTCTACCCGGGCGGACACGGCCCGTTGTGGGACCTCGCCGAGGACCCGACGTCGATCGGGCTGATCGAGCGGATCGTCGGGGCGGGCAAACCCCTGGCCCTGGTGTGCCACGCGCCGGGCGCGATGCGTCACTGCGTGAAACCGGACGGCTCTCCGCTGGTGGCGGGCCGACGGCTCACCGGTTTCACCGACGGTGAGGAGGAGGCGATGGGTCTGACGAAGGTCGTGCCCTTCCTCGTGGAGGACGAACTCATCGACAGGGGCGCCGACTTCACCAAGATCGGCGACTTCGAGCCGTACGTCGTGACCGACGGTCTCCTCGCCACCGGCCAGAACCCGGCGTCCTCCGGACCGGCCGCGCTCGAACTGATCCAACTGGCGGACAGGGCAGGCAAGTAGCCCGCCGGCCCACGCCCGCCCAACGACACCACTGCAGCACGACCCCAACACGTCCTCAACAAGGAGTAGTTCGCCATGCCCTTTTCCGCTCTCAGACAACTGCCCGCGAGGCACGGCCTGTTCGGCAGGTCCGCGGTGTTCACCGTGCTCGCCGCGCTGGTCATCGCCCTGTTCGTGACCGCTCCGACCGCCTCGGCGGCCGAGGGGCGGATCACCGGGCTGGCCGGCAAGTGCGTCGACATCGCCGGGGCGAGCAGCGCCAACGGAACCGCCGTACAGCTCTACGACTGCAACGGGACCAACGCCCAGCTCTGGTCGAACCCGGGCGACGGCACCCTCCGCGCGCTCGGCAAGTGCCTCGACGTCGTCGAACACGGCACGGCCGACGGCTCGTCCGTCCAGCTGTGGGACTGCACGGGCGGCGCCAACCAGCAGTGGGTGGTCACCGCGGCGCGCGACATCGTCAACCCCGCGGCCGACAAGTGCCTGGACGTGCGCGGGAACGACTCCACCAACGCCACCCGGCTGCAGATCTGGACCTGCTCCGGCAACCCCAACCAGAAGTGGACGGCGCCCGCGAGCGGCGGTACGACCCCTGCCGGATTCGTGGTCAGCGAGGCCCAGTTCAACCAGATGTTCCCGAACCGGAACAGCTTCTACACCTACAGCGGGCTGGTGCAGGCGCTGAGTTCCTACCCGGGGTTCGCGAAGACCGGCAGTGACACGGTCAGGAAGCAGGAGGCCGCGGCCTTCCTCGCCAACGTCGACCACGAGACCGGTCACCTGGTCTACGTGGTGGAGCAGAACACCGCCAACTACCCGCACTACTGCGACGCAAGCCAGTCGTACGGCTGCCCGGCCGGTCAGGCCGCCTACTACGGGCGCGGTCCCATCCAGCTCAGCTGGAACTTCAACTACAAGGCGGCGGGCGACGCGCTCGGCATCGACCTGCTGGGCAACCCCTGGCTGGTGCAGAACAACGCCGCCGTGGCCTGGCGTACCGGCCTGTGGTTCTGGAACACCTCGACCGGCGCCGGGACGATGACCCCGCACAACGCGATGGTGAACCAGGCGGGCTTCGGCCAGACCATCCGCGCCATCAACGGCGCTCTTGAGTGCGACGGCAGGAACCCCGCGCAGGTGCAGGCCCGGGTGAGCGCGTACCAGAAGTTCACCGGAATCCTCGGGGTCGCCCCGGGCGCCAACCTCTACTGCTGAGGCCCGACTTCCTCGCGCTTGCGCTCACCGTCCTTCGCTTCCTCTCGCCTACTCTCGCCCTCGACAGACGGGAACTCCCCCACATGAGCACGATGCTGAGACGCTGTGCCTTGGCGACGGTCTTGGGACTGCTGTCTCTCTCAGCCACTTCGACGACCACGACCACGGCCTCGGCGGCAGCGCCGAGTGCGCCGACGCCCGTGGCCGAACAGCGGTTCGCTCCGCAGACCTTCGCGCATCCCGGGGTCAACATCACTTCGACGCAACTGGAGTTCGTGCGGACCAAGGTCCAACAGGGCGCCGCTCCCTGGAAGGCCGCCTACGACGACATGGTCGGCGATCCGCTGGCCTCGCTCTCGCGGGTGCCCGCGCCCCGGCCGGTCGTCGACTGCGGAATGGGCAGCGATCCGAACAACGGCTGCACCGACGAACGGCAGGACGCCATCGCCGCGTACACCGACGCGCTGGCCTGGGCCATCAGCGGTGACGAGCGGTACGCCCGGAAGGCGATCCAGATCATGGACGCCTGGTCGGCCACGATCACCAACCACACGGGCCTCAACACCGGAATCCAGACGGCGTGGTCGGCCGCTTCGTGGGTCAAGGCCGCCGAACTCATCAGGTACCAGTACCAGAACTGGCCGAACGCCGGCCGCTTCGCGAACATGCTGCGTTCGGTCTACCTGCCCGTCGTGGTGAACGGCGACGACCGGACCAGCAACTGGGACCTCGTCGAGGCCGAGGCCTCGATCGGGATCGCCGTCTTCACCAATGACGGGGTCACCTTCGACAAGGCCGTCAGCCAGTATCTGGCGCGTGTTCCGGCCTTCGTCTACCTCGCGTCCGACGGGCCGACACCGCACCGGAGCCCGGACGGCGGCTTCAACTGGGAGTCCGCGACGCGGTACATCACCGGGATGGCGCAGGAGACCTGCCGGGACTTCGTGCACACCGGCTACAGCATCGCCTCGATGTCGCACATCGCCGAGACCGCGCTCATGCAGGGCACGGATCTCTATCCGCAGGTCGGTGAGCGGCTCCGGCAGGTTCTCGGGTGGCACGCCACCCAGGAGATCCGCGCGGCTCCGGAACCGGCGAACCTGTGCGGCGACGGACCGCTGGCGCGCGGGCTCGGCCCGGTCACCGAGACTGGGTTCAACGCCCTGCACACACGGCAGGGCATCGCCATGGCCAACACCCAGGCGCTGACCGAGCGCAGCCGCCCGGCCGGCACGAACTACCTGTTCGTGGCCTGGGAGACACTGACCAACGCGAACAACCCCATCGAGCCCGGCACCCAGTTGCCCACCGGGCCGATCACCGGCCTCGGGGGCAAGTGCGTGGACATCGACAGTGCCAACAGCGCGGACAACACCCCGGTTCAGATGTACGACTGCAACGGCACCAACGCCCAGCAGTGGACCGTGGGCGGCGACGGCACACTCCGCGCGCTCGGCAAGTGCCTCGACGTCGCCTCCGCGGGCACGGCGGACGGGACGAAGGTCCAGCTGTTCCAGTGCAACGGCACCGCCGCCCAGGTGTGGCGGCCCGGTAGCGGCGGCACCCTGGTGAACCCGGTGTCGGGCAAGTGCCTGGACGTCACCGACATGTCCACCGCGAACAACGCCCGTCTGCAGATCTGGTCCTGCACCGGCACCACCAACCAGCGGTTCCAGCTGCCGGCCTGACGGAAACGGTTCGCCAGACGGGCGAGCGCTCTGCTTGGCTCGTCGCATGAGCGATCTCCACATCCGCCACGCCACCCCCGCCGACATCGACACCGTGCTCCGGTTCTGGCGCGAGGCCGCCGAGGGAACCAGCATCAGCGACGACCGTGACGGCGTGGCCCGACTGGTCGACCGGGACCCCGAAGCGCTCCTCCTCGCGGAGCGCGACGGGGTCCTTTCGGGTACCGTGATCGCCGGTTTCGACGGCTGGCGCTGCCACCTCTACCGGCTCGCGGTGCATCCGGACCGGCGACGCCAGGGAATCGGCACGGCGCTGCTGGCCGCCGCGGAGGAACGCTTCGTACGACTGGGCGGGCGGCGCGCGGACGCGATGGTGCTGGAGCGCAACGAGAGCGGCCGGCAGGCGTGGCGGGCGGCGGGGTACGGGCGGGAGGAGCAGTGGCGGCGCTGGGTGAAGCCGCTGAGCAGCTGAGCTTCCGAGCCACTTTGCGCATCCTTTACTATTGTCGGAATCATTGCTTCCCCAGGTCCTCCGAAAGTCCTCCGAACTCTTCCAGGAAAGGTGTGAGCGTCCGCCCATGGGCGAGCCTCCCAGTAGCACCAGCAACCCTCGATATCGAGCGATCCTCCCGACCCTGCCCGACCATGGGACGGAGGTGACCCGATGACGGAAGTGCTGCTCCTCCTGGTGGCGGTCCTGCTCTCCCTGGCCTGTGGCGCCTTCGTCGCGGCGGAGTTCTCGCTGACCACGGTCGAGCGCAGCGAGCTGGAACGGGCGGTGGAGCGCGGCGAGCGGGGTGCCGCGAGCGCCCTGAAGGCCGTACGCAACCTCACCTTCCAGCTCTCCGGCGCCCAGCTCGGCATCACGGTCACCAACCTGGTGGTCGGCATGCTCTCCGAGCCGTCGATCGCCGTGCTGATCTCGGGCCCGCTGGAGTCGCTCGGCGTCTCCGCCTCGGCGTCCTCGTCGCTCGCACTGGTGATCGGTACGGCGCTGTCGACCGTGTTCCTGATGGTCGTGGGCGAGTTGGTGCCCAAGAACTGGGCGATCTCCTCACCGCTGGCCGTGGCCAAGCGGGTGGCGACACCGCAGCGCTGGTTCAGCGCGCTGTTCCGGCCGTTCATCACGCACCTGAACAACACGGCCAACCGCATGCTGCGCATGTTCGGCCTGGAGCCCGCCGAGGAGCTGGCCTCCGCGCGCGGTCCCCAGGAACTGGCGGCGCTGGCCCGCCACTCCGCCAAGGAGGGCGCTCTGGAGCCCGACACCGCGGAACTGTTCGTACGGACCCTGAACCTCGCCGACCTGACCGCGGAGAACGTGATGACGCCGCGCGTCCAGGTGGTCGCCCTGGACGCCCAGGCGACCTGCGAGGACGTGGCGAACGCGACCCGGGCGACCGGGCTGTCCCGGTTCCCCGTGTACCGCGGCAACCTCGACTCGGTCGTCGGCGTCGCGCACATCAAGGACTGTCTGGCGGTGCCCGCGGAGCGACGCACCCGGGTACCCGTCTCCGAGCTGATGCGCGAGCCGCTGCTGGTCCCCGAGTCGCTCACGGTCGACCGGCTCCTGGACCGGCTCTCCGGCAAGCGCACGATGGCCGTCGTCATCGACGAGTACGGCGGTACGGCGGGCGTGGCCACGCTGGAGGACATCGTCGAGGAGGTCGTGGGCGAGGTACGGGACGAGCACGACCCGCACGAGACGTCCGACCTGGACCCGGCGGGCGTGGACGACGACGGCCGCGCCCTCTACTCCGCGGACGGCGCCGCCCGCACCGACCAGCTCGCGCGCGTGGGCCTACGACTGCCGGAGGGCCCGTACGAGACGCTGGCGGGCCTCGTGGCGACCGAGCTGGGCCGGATTCCGCAGGCCGGTGACACGGTCGAGGTCGCCGACTGGCGCCTGGACGTGGTGGACGCGTCGGGCCGCAGGGCGGCACGCGTCCTGCTGCACGCACCGCTCCCGCAGAGCGACGAAGAGAACGAGGAGGCGAAGTGACGACCGTCCAGCTGCTGATCGGTCTGGCGACACTGGTCGTCAACGCCTTCTTCGTGGGCGCCGAGTTCGCGCTCATCTCCGTACGCCGCAGCCAGATCGAGCAATACGTAGAAGAAGGTGCTGAAGGCGCCGACGGGGACCGCGCGGACGGCGACCGGCGCGCGAAGAGCGTCCTGTGGGGCCTGGAACACGTGTCCGCGCTGATGGCGGCGGCCCAGCTCGGCATCACGCTGTGCACGCTGATCCTCGGTGTGGTCGCGGAACCGGCCATCGCGCACCTGCTGGAACCGGTGTTCCACGCGGTGGGCGTCCCCGAGAGCGCGGGCCACGCGGTGTCCTTCGTGATCGCCCTCGCCCTGGCCACCTATCTGCACATGCTGCTCGGCGAGATGGTGCCGAAGAACATCGCGCTCGCGGAGCCGGTGCGCAGCGCACTGCTGCTCGGCCCGCCCCTGGTGGCCCTGGCCCGGGCGCTGAAGCCGGTGATCTTCACGATCAACGCGTTCGCGAACACACTCCTGAAGCTGCTGCGCGTCGAGGTGAAGGACGAGGTCACGGCGACCTTCTCCGACGCCGAACTGGCCCGTCTGGTCCGCGACTCCGGCGAGGCGGGCCTGATCGACGCCCGCGCGCGGGAACGCCTCAACGACGCCCTGGAACTGGGCCGCAGGCCGGTACGTGACGTCGTGCTCCCGCTGGAAAGCGTCGTCTACGCGCGCGTGGGCGTCACTCCGGAGGAGCTGGAGCAGTTGTCGGCCGAGTCGGGCTTCTCGCGCTTCCCGGTGGTGGACGAGGAGCGCAGGATCGCCGGCTACCTGCACGTCAAGGACGCCCTGGACGCGACACCCCGGGACCTCGCCTTCCAGGTCCGGGACATGCGGACCATCGCGAGCGTACGGGCGGACACTCCCCTGGACGACGTCCTCACGGCGATGCGGCGCAGCCGTACGCACCTGGCGGCGGTGCAGGGCGAGGACGGGCTGCTCGCGGGGATGGTGACGATGGAGGACGTGCTGCGGGAGCTGTTCGGTCAGCGGGCGTAGCAGCCGGGGAAGGCTTGGGAGAGGCCCACAGGAGACCCTGAAGAGGCCGACCGACCGCCGGGTATGTGTACGGGCTACTATTTCTGTCGCCATGCAGAAGAACCCCTCATACACCAGCCTCGTCGCGGTCGGCGACTCCTTCACCGAGGGCATGTCGGACCGGCTGCCGGACGGTACGTACCGCGGCTGGGCCGACCTCCTCGCGGCCCGGATGGCCGCCCGTACGCCCGGTTTCCGGTACGCGAACCTCGCCGTGCGCGGCAAGCTGATCGGGCAGATCGCCGCCGAGCAGGTGCCGGTGGCGGCGGCCATGCAGCCGGACGTGATCACGCTGGTGGGCGGCCTGAACGACACGCTGCGCCCGAAGTGCGACATGGGAAGGGTGCGTGCCCTCCTGGAGGAGTCGGTGGAGCGCTTGGCCCCCGCCTGCAAGCAACTGGTGCTGATGCGCAGCCCCGGCCGCCAGGGCCCGGTCCTGAAGCGTTTCCAGCCCCGCATGGAGGAACTGTTCGCCTGCGTGGACGACCTCGCGGCCCGGCACGGTGCCGTGGTGGTCGACCTGTACGGTGCTCCGTCGCTCGGCGATCCCCGCATGTGGGACGTGGACCGGCTCCACCTGACCGGCGAGGGCCACCGGAGGGTCGCGGAAGCGGTCTGGCAGACCCTCGGCCACGAGCCCGAGGACCCGGAGTGGCGCACCCCGGCCCCGCCGACGGCGCCGCCCGGCTGGGGCGCGCGCCGGGTGGCGGACGCGAGGTTCGCCCGCCAGTACCTGCTGCCGTGGATCGGGCGGCGGCTGACGGGGCGGTCGTCGGGGGACGGGATGCCACCGAAGCGGGCGGAACTGTCGCGGTACGTCGACTGACGCTTGCTGAACGCGCTCGTCCTCAAACGCCGGACGGGCTGACTACCCAGCCCGTC
>NZ_PJME01000065.1 GCF_002954775.1 Streptomyces geranii | reverse complement strand
TTTTCTCGCCCCCGCCGCCCCTACCCGTCCCATCCCTTCCTGGGGGCTGCGCCCCCAGACCCCCGCAATCGGCCTGAACGGCCTCGTCCTCAAACGCCGGACGGGCTGAAAGGGCCCGCCCGTCCTCAAGTGGCGTACGGGCTATTGGGCAGGGTGGTGGGGCGGGATCTCCGGGAGGTCGCCCGTCGCCTCGTACGCCGCGAGCATGTCGATGCGGCGGATGTGGCGGGTGTCTTCCGAGAACGGGGTTGCCAGGAAGGTCTCCACGAACTTCGTCGCCTCGTCCTGGGTGTGCATGCGTGCGCCCACCGCGACCACGTTCGCGTTGTTGTGCTGGCGGCCCAGCGACGCCGTCTCCTCGCTCCAGGCCAGCGCCGCGCGCACCCCCTTCACCTTGTTCGCGGCGATCTGCTCGCCGTTGCCCGAGCCGCCGATCACGATGCCGAGGGCGTCGGGGTCGGCCGCCGTGCGCTCCGCTGCGCGGAGGCAGAAGGGCGGGTAGTCGTCGAGGGCGTCGTAGATGTGGGGGCCGCAGTCCACGGGGTCGTGGCCGGCCTCCCTGAGCCACTCGACGAGGTGGTTCTTGAGTTCGAAGCCCGCATGGTCGGAGCCGAGATACACGCGCATGCGTCGAGTGTGACACGACTGTTTCGGGGCAGCAGCCTCGGGGGTTGATCCCGAAAACTGACCGCAACACTACAGAACCTCAAGGAAACCTCAAGTAACGATCTGGATTCAAAGGTTCAGGAATCGCTTTGCCTCCGATTCACTGGACCGACTGTTTACGCCGTCCCCACCGGCGCGCTTCCCCGTGCTTCCCCGTTCACCCGGCGCAAAGGAATTCCCCCCCATGACCGCCTCTCCGTCCTCCGGGCTTCAGGCCGGGCTCAAGAACCGGCATCTCTCGATGATCGCCATCGGCGGTGTCATCGGTGCCGGGCTCTTCGTCGGGTCCAGTTCCGGTATTCAGACCGCCGGGCCCGGCATCCTGCTCTCGTACGCCCTCGTCGGCACCCTCGTCGTGCTGGTGATGCGGATGCTCGGCGAGATGTCCGCCGCCAATCCGACCTCCGGCTCGTTCTCCGCGCACGCCGACCGCGCGCTCGGGCGCTGGGCCGGGTTCTCCATCGGCTGGCTGTACTGGTTCTTCTGGGTCGTCGTGCTGGCCGTCGAGGCGACCGCCGGTGCCGTCATCCTCGAAGGGTGGATTCCCGCCGTACCGCAGTGGGCCTGGGCGCTCATCGTGATGGTCGTCCTGACCGCCACCAACCTCGTCTCCGTCGGCTCCTACGGCGAGTTCGAGTTCTGGTTCGCCGGGATCAAGGTCGTCGCCATCAGCGCTTTCGTGATCATCGGCGGGCTCGCCGTGTTCGGTGTGCTTCCCGGGGTCGACAGTGACAAGGCCGGGCTGTCGAATCTCACCGACTCCGGTGGCTTCCTGCCCAACGGGGCCGGCGCCATCCTCACCGGCGTACTGCTCGTCGTCTTCTCCTTCATGGGCAGCGAGATCGCCACGCTGGCCGCCGGTGAGTCCGAGGACCCGCAGCGGGCGGTCACCAAGTCGACCAACAGCATCATCTGGCGCGTCGCCGTCTTCTACCTCGGCTCGATCTTCGTCGTCGTCACGCTGCTGCCGTGGAACGACCCCTCGATCAAGGAGAAGGGCTCGTACGTCGCCGCCCTCGACTCCCTCGGTATCGCGCACGCCGGTCAGATCATGAACTTCATCGTGCTGACCTCGGTGCTGTCCTGTCTCAACTCCGGCCTCTACACGGCCTCCCGCATGGCCTTCTCCCTCGGACAGCGCGGTGACGCGCCCAAGGCCTTCGCCCGCACCACCTCCCGTGGCGTACCGCTCGCGGCGATCGTCGCCTCGGTCGTCTTCGGCTTCGTCGCCGTCTTCTTCAACTACGAGTTCCCGGACTCGGTCTTCCTCTTCCTGGTCAACTCCTCCGGCGCCGTGGCCCTGTTCGTCTGGCTGGTCATCTGCTTCTCGCAGCTGCGCATGCGGAAGATCATCGAGCGCGAGTCCCCGGAGAAGCTCGTCGTGAAGATGTGGCTGTACCCCTACCTGACCTGGGCGACCGCCGCCCTCATCGTCTTCGTCCTCGGCTACATGCTCACCGACACCGAGCACGACGGACGCGAGACCGTGCTTCTCTCACTGCTGGTCGCGGCCGTCGTCCTCGCCATCGCCGTCGTACGGCAGCGGACCGGGCGCGGGGGCGTCGTCGTGACCTCCGGCGGTCCCGCTCCGGACGACGCCGAGGACGTCGACGGCGTCGTCAAGGTCGGCTGACGACAGTCCCCTGTGGTGCGGGAGTCGTTCACAGCACCGTGAACGACTCCCGCACCCGTTCGTAGGTCCGTACCGCCTGCTCCTCGATCTCCTCGTGGTACCAGGTGCTTATCTGGTACGACTTCCCCTGCACGTCGAAGCCGAGCAGCCGCGCG
The DNA here is from genome assembly GCF_002954775.1 of Streptomyces geranii. Classification (GTDB taxonomy): domain Bacteria; phylum Actinomycetota; class Actinomycetes; order Streptomycetales; family Streptomycetaceae; genus Streptomyces; species Streptomyces geranii. Next base: position 45,191 of record NZ_PJME01000065.1, on the reverse strand, counting down.
TGCCAGTGCGTGCCGTCCAGGGTGAAGGTGTACTCCCAGACGACCGCCGGGTGGCCCTGGTACGTCGTCTCCGCGAGGGTGATCTTCCGGTAGTCCTGGCCCTGGCGGGCGTTGCGCTCCGACTCCTCCCAGGTCTCCAGCAGGTCGCCGCGCGCGAGGGCGGACTTGGCGAGGAGTTCCTGCCTGCCGTCGGGGGACGTGTAGTGCACCTCGGCGCCCGTCTTCACGTCCCGGCGCCAGCCCTCGGGCGTCGCCCAGGCGTACCCGCCCGCCTCCTCGTGCGCGCCCGGCGGCAGGCTGCGCGGGCGCGAGGTGCCCTCGACCGTGGGTTCGGGGGTGGGCTCGGCAGTGGTTCCGGGGGTGGTGGGGGTGGCCGAAGTTCCCCGTGACGTTCCCGGGGTTGCCGTGTTCTTGTCCTCCGGTGAACCCGCCGTCGACGCCAGGACGATACCCACCACCGCCCCCGCCGTGACCACACCGGCCGCCACCATGCCCGTACGACGACGGCCTCGGCGTCGGTCGCTCCCGCGCCCGGGGTCGGGGTCGGGGTCGGGGTCGGGGTCGGGGTCGAACGGGCGCGCGGGGCCCGGGAGTTCGCCGGGCGGCGGCTGCGGGGGCGCCAGCACTGGCGCCGGTGGCTGGGGGCGGGTCTGGGTCTGTGCCCGTGCCTGGGTGTGTTCCCGCTCCTTCGTCCGGACCAGGGAGACACCGGTCTTGCGGGTGGGGATCGCCGAACCGGCCTCGGACCGCATCTCGGAGGGGACTTCGGTGGAGGCGCTGGATGCCTGTATCGCGTCCATCGGCTCCAACGGCAGTGGTGGGGGCTCGGGTTCGGGTCCGGGTTGCGGGTGCTCCCGTGGCTGCCGTGCGGCCCGTACGAGCGGTGCGTCCAGGTAGGCGGGGGTCGGGGTGTCCTGGAGCGGACGTACGGGAGGTGGGGGCGCGGGGGCCGGTATCTCCGGCTCCGGCTCGGGGGCCACCGGCTCGGGGGGCGCCGGCTCTGGCTCCGGGTACGCCACCAGCCGCAGTTCCCTTTCCACGGACTCCAGTTCGGGCCTCGCCGACGGTTCCTTCGCCAGGAGGGCGGCCAGGATCTCGCGCAACGGGCCCGCCGAGGCGGGGAGTTCGGGGTCCTCGTACAGGACCGCGTGGAGTGTCGCCAGGGTCGTCTCGCGGGAGAACGGGGAACGGCCGCCCAGGGCCGCGCAGAGGGTCGCGCCGAGGGACCACACGTCGGACGGCGGGCCCTGGTGCGCCCCCGAGATCCGCTCGGGGGCCATGTAGTCGGGCGAGCCGACGAGCATGCCGACCATCGTGAGGGCCTTCGCGTCCTGGATGGCGGCGATGCCGAAGTCGGTGAGGACGACCCGCTGTTCGCGCCGCTCCACCAGGACGTTGCCCGGTTTGATGTCGCGGTGCAGCACTCCCCCGGCGTGCACCTGGCGCAGTGCGGAGACCAGGCCGAGGCCCAGACGGGCCGTGTCGGTCGGGCCCAACGGGCCCTCCTGGACGAGGAGTTGTTCGAGGGAGCGGCCGGCGACCAGCTCCATGACGATCCACAGGCGCTCACCCTCGTCCACGACGTCGTACACCCGCACGACGTTCGGGTGGTCGATCCGGGCCGTCGCCCTGGCCTCGCGGAGTGTGCGTTCGCGGCGGGTGCGGGTGTCCTCCGCGTCGAGTCCGTCGATCCGCATTTCCTTGACGGCCACCGGCCGGTCGAGCATTTCGTCGGCGGCCCGCCACACCCGCCCCATTCCCCCCTGACCAATACTTTCGACCAGCCGATATCGGCCCGTCACCACCAGACCTGAAGCACCGCCGCCCATATTCCCCGGCAATCCTCTGCACCCCCTCAACGCACGCCCCACCAGAACCACAATGGTCACACTTCGTGCCGTACCAGCATAGTGGTGGGAAATCTTGTGGTACCTCTTCAAGGACTGCGAATTCAGGCGCAGTCCAGGGGGATCCAAGGGGGACGAACATGAGTTCTGGTCGCACGACGGTCATCGCGGGATCGCTGCTCACGGCATCTTTCTCGGCCGTGATGATCCTTTCCTTCACCGCCAGCGCGGAAGACCAGGGACCCGGAAGCAGCAAGGGGGGAAAGGCCGTCGACCCGGCGCCCGCGGGCGTCGAGCTGACCACGGAGTTGCCCGAGAGCATCTCCGTCGACAACAGTTCGAAGGAAACCGCGCTTACCGCCACGGTAAAGAACGAGGGGAGCAAGGAGAGCGGCGATATCCGGCTTCTGGTCGTCGGATTCGATGGAATGACGGTCAAGAACGTTCAGGGTTGTGCGGAGATTCCCGAAGGGGATCTTCCGGAAGGCTCGAACAGCGGTTTCAACTGCGCCGTCGGCAATCTCGCGGCAGGCAAGTCGAAGTCGTACGACGTCGAGGCGACGTTCGACCTCGGAAAGACGGGCAAGATCTGCCTGCCCGTCCAGACGGCGGACGGCTCGAAGACGTACTGGCAGCAGGGCCCGGTCCCGTTCGGTACGACGAACCCGTCGCCGAACGCTCCGGCCACCCCGCTGCTGCTCGGCACCGACAACACCCCGGTGGCACCCGGCGGTGACGAACTCCCGAGCACCGGTCCGGCGAGCAATCTGCTCCCGCTCGGCGGGGCCGGCGCGGCGCTGCTGTCCGCCGGGGCGGCGGGCCTGTGGTGGTCCCAGCGGCGGCCTCAGGGCTGATCGGTAGTCGGTAGACGGTGGAGGGGGAGGCGGTGTCCGCCTCCCCCTCCACCAACACCCTTGTTCTCAGTGCTTGTTCAGCCCTTGTCGACGAGCTTCCACGCCGTCGGCAGTACGCCCATCGCCAGCGCCGCCTTCAGCGCGTCGCCGAGCAGGAACGGGGTGAGGCCGGCCGCGATCGCCGCGCTCAGGCTCAGGTCGGCGGCCAGCGCGAGGTACGGGACGCCGATCGCGTAGATGATCGCCTCGCCGAGCAGCATCGTGCCCGCCATGCGCACCACCGAGCGGTCGGCTCCGCGCCGGGCCAGGGCGCCCACGGCGGCCGACGCCAGCAGCATGCCGAGGATGTAGCCGAAGGACACCGACGTGCCCGAGCCGCCCTCCGCGAACCACGGCACGCCCGCGAGGCCGGCCAGGGCGTAGAAGACCAGGGCGGCGAGGCCGCGCCCGGCGCCGAGGGCGGTGCCGACGAGGAGCGCGGCGAAGGTCTGCCCGGTCACCGGCACCGGCGAGCCGGGCACGGGGACGGCGATCTGGGCGGCGATCCCGACGAGCCCGGCACCGCCGAGCACGAGCGCGGCGTCCCGGACGCGGGAGGCGGGGAGCAGGTCGGCGAGGACCAGGCCGGGGCGGGCGGGGGCGACGGCGGTTGCCATGGGGACTACTCCGCGGGGATGTGAGCGGCAAGGGACATCGTGACGCTATCCCAGCGCCCTCGGGCCGATCACCGTCAGCGCTCGACAAAGGGGGCGACGGCGGCTTGGTGGGCTCCGGACAAACGATGGGGGTTACACCTGGTTCGGCGTGATGCCGGTCACTGCGGTGGCGTGGTGCGGGATACGGGGTGCGGCGGGCGGGAGCGGTACGGGAACTGTAGGGTTCCGCCAATCCCGGTGGCCGCGTGGACAAGTGCCGTCTCGCCCGCTGGTCGCCATCTGGGCAGCGGCGGACCGCTTTGCTAGCTTCGTGAGCATGGTCGCCCAGTCCCGGTACTTCTCGTCGCGTCGCTATGTCGACCTGCGACGCGTGGGCACGGCCACCTGTCGCCGCCCCGGGTGAGGCGGCTCCGGCACGCCTCGCTCCACAGGACCCGCCGGCCTCGACGGCTTCGACGGCTTCCCGGGTCCTCACGAGACGGCGCAGTGTCGGACCCGTTCCCCGAGGATGATCGCCATGCCCCGTGCCGCGGCACCCACCCTTGCTTCCCCTTCTCCCTCCTCTTCCTCTCGTCCCTCCCCTTCCTCTTCCTCTTCTTCTTCTCGGATTCCTCGTGCCGCCGATTCCGACCGGCGGCGGACGAGCGCGAGTGTCGTGCTGCGGTCCGTGCTGGAGCACGGGCCGGTGGCGCGCAGCACCATCGCCCGGCTTACGGGACTGTCGCCCGCGTCGGTGACGGACTACTGCGCGCGGTTCGCCGAACTCGGCCTGATCCGTGAGGAGTCGGCGCCCCGGCGGTCGAACGGCGTGGGGCGTCCGCATGTCCCCGTCGATCTGGACGCCTCGCGGTTCGTGGTCGCGGGTGTGCATGTGGCCGTGCCGTACACGACGGTCGCGCTGCTCGATCTGCGCGGACGGGTGCTGGCCCGGCGGGAGTTGAAGCACGAGCGCACCGACCCGGGGTGGGTGCTGGCGCGGGCCGCCGAGGCGTTGCGGGCGCTGCTGGACGGCGTGCCCGACTGCCGTCCCCTGGGGGTCGGGGTGGCCGTGGGCGGCTGGGTGGACCGGGAGTCCGGAACCGTCGTCGAGCACCCGATGCTGGGCTGGCGGGACGTGGCGGTGCGGGACGTGCTCGGTGCCCGTACCGGGCTGCCGGTCCATGTGGACGGGCACGCAAGGGCGTTGGTGAACGCGGAGCGACTGTTCGGGCCTGCGCGGGGCGGCGGGAGCGTGCTGCATCTGTTCGTCGGCAATGTGGTCGACGCGGCGTTCGCGACCAACGACGAGGTGCACCACGGGCCGCGTTCGCAGGCGGGGGCCATCGCCCATCTCCCGGTGCCGGGCGGCACGGAGGTCTGCGACTGCGGTCGAGTCGGCTGCCTCCAGGCCGAGTTGAGCGAGCGGACGCTGTGCCGACGGGCCCGGGAGGCCGGTGTCGTCGAGGGTACGAATCCCATGCACGTGGTCGCGGCGGCGGCCGGGGGCGACCCGGACGCCGTGGCGCTGCTGGTGCGGCGGGCGGGTGCCGTGGGCCGGGCGGCACGGCTGCTGCTCGATGTACTGAACCCGGAGACGGTGGTCGTGACCGAGATCGGGATCATCCACCGGGAGGACTGCCTCGCCGCGCTGCGCGAGGGGGTCGGCACCGAACGCGCCGCCTTTGTCGTGCCGACGAGTTTCCCGGATTCGGTGCTCGCGGTGGCGGGCGGTTCGGTGGCGCTCGACGTCCTGTACCGGGATCCGCTGGCGGCTTCACCTCAGGCTATTTAATTCAGAAACTCCGAATGTTGACAGGGTCGGGCGTGGCCAGCAGCATCGTTCTCATGAGCCCCTTCGTGAGCTGTCGCACCCTTTGTTGCTGACACGTTGCCGCGTGTGAAGCGCTCATTTCCCCCTGTTCTTCCTGCGTGAATTCACTTTTCCGGGCCTCCTCGCGCCCTGAATTCCGTATGCGTTCCCGCCTTTCGAACTCACGGAGTATCACCATGTCAGTCGACCGACGGCTCTTCCTCACCTCTCTCCTCGGCGCCGCGGCCGGTGTCGCCGGGCTGAGCGGCTGCGCCGACAGCAGTGCCGCCGCCAGCAGCAAGGGTGCCTCGACCGCGCCGCTCGCCGAAAAGGTCCCGGCCGGTACGAGTCTGAAGATCTCCTCGTATCTGAACACCCAGCAACTGCAGTTCAAGCTCGCCAAGTTGGGTGATCTGCCGTTCAAGGTGTCGAGCTGGGCGAACATCGGCGCCGGTCCCGATGTCATCAACGCCTTTCGGGCGGGCTCGCTCGATGTCGCCAACAACGCGGGTATTCCGCCGATCCAGGCGCATTATCAGGGATACGACGCGAAAATCGTCGCGATCAACGTCACCCGCAAGCCGAACTATCTGTTCGCCACCAAGCCAGGCAGCGACATCAGGTCGGTCGCCGACTTCAAGGGCAGGAAGCTCGCGTTCTCGCAGGGCCAGGCCCAGGGCGTCGTACTGCTGCGGGCGTTGAAGGAGGCCGGGCTCGCCTACGACGACGTCGACCTCGTCCCGCTGACCAGCAACCAGTTCCTCACCGCCCTCCAGTCGGGCCAGGTGGACATCGCGCCGCTGGGCAACAGCCAGGCGCCCGCGTATCTCCAGCAGTACGAGGCCAAGGGCGCCCGGACCATCGCGACGGACGTGGTCGACCTGCTGAACCTGCTGTGGGCGCCGGCCGCCGTGCTGAACGACCCGGCGAAGGCCGCCGCGGTCGCCGCCTACATCCCGTACTGGGCCAAGGGCCAGGTGTGGGCGTACGAGAACCCCGACAGCTGGAACGAGGAGTTCTACGTCAAGACGCAGAACCTGACCCTCCCGCAGGCGCAGGCCATCACCGCGCTCGCCAACAAGCCGCTGTTCCCGCCGAGTTGGGACGAGGCGATCAAGTGGGAGCAGGAGACCGCCGATCTGCTCGCGGAGGGCGGCTTCGTGAAGAAGTTCGACGTGGGCTCGCTCTTCGACCACCGCTTCGAGGGCATCGCGGCGAAGTCCGTGAGCGCGGAGTACCGGAGGTGACCGCCGTGACCACATCCACATCCACGTCCTCATCCACCCCCCCATCCACCTCTGGGTCCGCGTCCCCGTCCGGGTCCGCGTCCGGGTCCGCGTCTACGGCCGCATCGGTATCCGCTTCGGCGGTCTCGGGCGCTGAACTCGCCCAGGTGCGCAGGCGTCGTCGGTTGTCCCCGGGCAAGCGGCTGCCCGCCGCGCAGTTGATCGGGCCGGCCCTCTTCATCGCCCTGTGGGCCGGTGCCTCCGCCGCCGGGCAGCTCGATCCGGCCGCGATCCCGGCACCCTGGACCGTGCTGAGGACCGGGGTCCATCTGTGGACCGACGGGACCCTGCCGAACGACATCCTGACCTCGCTGCGGCGGGCCGCCTCCGGCTTCGCGATCGGGCTGACCGCCGGGATCGTCCTCGCCCTGGCCGCCGGGCTCAGCCGGGTCGGCGAGGCGCTGATCGACGGGACGGTCCAGCTCAACCGGGCGATCCCGACCCTCGGTCTGATCCCGCTGTTCATCCTCTGGCTGGGCATCGGCGAGACGTTCAAGGTCGCGATCATCGCCATCGTCGTCTACATCCCGATCTACCTCAACACGCATGCCGCGCTGTCCGGCATCGACAGCCGGTTCGTCGAACTCGCCGAGGTGCAGGGGCTGTCGAAGCTCCAGTTCGTCCGGCAGATCGTCGTGCCCGGCGCGCTGCCCGGCTTCTTCGTGGGCCTCAGGCTCGGGGTGACCGGCTCCTGGCTGGGGCTGGTCGTCCTGGAGCAGATCAACGCCACCAGCGGACTCGGCTACATGATGTTCCAGGCCCAGAACTACGGCCAGAGCGACGTCATCCTCGTCGGCCTGGTCGTCTACGGCGTCTTCGGCCTGGCCTCCGACAGCGCGGTCCGCCTCATCGAACGGAGGGTGCTGTCATGGCGACGCACGCTGAGCAACTGACCCTGGCCCGGCCCGCTGTCCAACTCCGGGGACTGACCCGGTCGTTCGACGGACGGACGGTCCTCGACGCCCTCGACCTCGACATCCCCGCCGGGCAGTTCGTCGCCCTGCTCGGGCACAGCGGGTCCGGCAAGAGCACGCTGCTGCGGGCGGTCGCGGGGCTCGACCACGAGGTCGAGGGCAGTGGGCAGCTCACGGCGCCCGAGCGGGTGTCGGTGGTGTTCCAGGACTCGCGGCTGCTGCCGTGGCGGCGGGTGCTGGACAACGTACTGCTGGGACTTGAGGGCAAGGAGGCCGCCGCCAAGGGGCGGGAGGCTCTTGCCGAGGTGGGGTTGAAGGGGCGGGAGCGGGCCTGGCCCAGTGAGCTGTCGGGCGGGGAGGCGCAACGGGCCGCGCTGGCGCGGTCGTTGGTGCGGGAGCCCGAACTGCTGCTCGCCGATGAGCCGTTCGGGGCGTTGGACGCGTTGACGCGGATCAAGATGCACGCGTTGCTTCGGGAGTTGTGGCGGAGGCATCAGCCGTCGGTGCTGTTGGTGACGCATGACGTGGATGAGGCGGTTGTGCTGGCGGATCGGGTGCTGGTGTTGGAGGCGGGGCGGATCGGGGTTGATCTGGTCGTCGATCATGGGCGGCCTCGGGAGGAGTACAGAGGGGTGCTGCTGGAGGCGTTGGGGGTTACGTCGGACGTGCGGTGAACGGTCCTTTTCCTCGCCCCCGCCGCCCCTACCCGTTCCCATCCTTCTGGGGGCTGCGCCCCCAGACCCCCGCCAATCGGCCTGAACGGCCTCGTCCTCAAACGCCGGACGGGCTGAAAGGCAGACACCAGCCCGGCTGAATTGCCCCGGCCGGCCTCAGGCGCCGGACGGGGCGAAACGCCCTGCCCGTTCTCAGGCGCCAGCCCGGCCGAAATGCCCAGGTGCCCTCAAACACCGGACCGGCTGGAAAGCCCCGCCCGCTCTCAAGCGCCGGGTCGGCTGAGATGCCTGGGGCTCGGCTGGGAGGACGCAGTAAACGGGTGGGTGGGTGGGAAAAGTACTCGCCCCAGCAGCCCCGCCCTCAAGACGTAAAGGATCCCCATGCCCCGCCAACTCCACCTCAACGCCTTCCTCATGAGCACCGGACACCACGAAGCCTCCTGGCGGCTCCCGGAAAGCGACCCATACGCCCACGTCGAGCTGGACCACTACATACGGCTCGCCCGGATCGCTGAGCGCGGCACCTTCGACTCGCTCTTTCTCGCCGACAGCCCACAGCTCTGGGGCAACATCGCCCAGCGACCCGCCGGTGCCCTCGAACCCCTTACCCTCCTCACCGCCCTCGCGACAGCGACCACCCACATCGGGCTGATCGCCACCGCCTCCACCTCCTACAACTCCCCCTACAACCTCGCCCGAAAGTTCGCCTCCCTCGACATCATCAGCGGCGGGCGGGCCGGCTGGAACATCGTCACCACCGCCGGTGTCGAGGCCGCGCGGAACTTCGGGCTCGACGCCGAGCCCGCGCACGCCGAGCGGTACGCCCGGGCCGCCGAGTTCCTCGAAGTGGCGGGCAAGCTCTGGGACAGCTGGGAGGACGACGCGATCGTCGCCGACAAGGCCGCCGGGGTCTGGGGTGACGACTCGAAAGTGCATCCGCCCCGGCACAGGGGGAAGTACTTCAGCGTCGAGGGCGGTCTCAACGTGCCCCGCGCTCCCCAGGGTTACCCGCTGCTCGTGCAGGCCGGGTCCAGCGAGGACGGCAAGGGGTTCGCCGCCCGGTACGCGGAGGCCGTGTTCACCGCCCAGCAGACCATCGAGGACGCGCAGGCCTTCTACGCCGACCTCAAGTCCCGTACGACGGCTGCCGGTCGGGACCCCGACCACATCAAGGTGCTGCCCGGGATCGTGCCCGTACTCGGGTCGACCGAGGCCGAGGCGCTGGCCGCCGAGCAGGTCCTGGAGGACCACATCGTCTACACGCATGGCGTGGAGCGGCTGGAGAGTCTGCTCCAACTGCCGCCCGGGACACTGGAGTTGGATTCCCAGCTCCCCGCCGATCTGCCGCCCGAGAGTGCCATCGAGGGGGCCAAGAGCCGGTACACGCTCGTCGTCGAGCTGGCCCGGCGTGAGCGGCTCACCGTGCGGCAGCTCATCGGGCGGCTCGGCGGCGGGCGCGGGCATCTCACCTTCGCCGGTACGCCCGAGCAGGTCGCCGACGAGATCGAGAGCTGGTTCACGCGGGGTGCCGCCGACGGGTTCAACATCATGCCCGCGGTCCTGCCCTCCGGCCTCGACGCCTTCGTCGACCACGTCGTCCCGATCCTGCGCGCCCGCGGTCTGCTCCGAACGGAATACGGCCCGCGCCGCACCCTGCGCGAGAGGTACGGCCTCCCGCGCCCCGCCAACCAGTACGCCGCCAAGCCCGCTCTCGTCTGACGAACACCGCAACCCTGATCCGGAAGGAACCCCCGTATGTCCGGCATTGAGATTCAGAAAGTCACCGCCAACATCGGCGCCCGGGTGTCCGGCGTCGACATCGCCAAGCCCCTCGACGAGGAGCAGATCGCCGCAATCCGCGAGGCCCTCAACGTCCACAAGGCGCTCGTCTTCGACGAGGTGAACCTGGACGACGAGGGGCAGCAGGCCTTCGTACGCCACTTCGGTGAGCTGACCACCGCGCACCCGACCGTGTCGGCCGTCGACGGCGCTCCGAACGTGCTGCCCGTCGACAGCGAGCGCGGGCGGGCCGCCAACCACTGGCACACCGACGTCACCTTCGTCCTCAACCCGCCGCAGGCCAGCACCCTGCGCAGCATCACGATCCCGCCGTACGGGGGCGAGACCCTCATCGCCAGTTCGGCGGCTGCCTATCGGGACCTGCCGGAGCCCTTGCGGCAACTGGCCGACAACCTCTGGGCCGAGCACACCAACGACTACGACTACGCCGTCCCCGACGAGGAGCTGGACGAGCAACAGGCCGCCCAGCGAGCCCAGTTCACGTCGATCCAGTTCCGTACCGCGCACCCGGTGGTCCGCGTCCACCCGCTCACCGGTGAACGCGGGCTGTTCATCGGCGGGTTCGCGCAGCGGATCGTCGGGCTGTCGGTGGGCGAGTCTCGCAAGATCCTGGACCTGCTCCAGGCGTACGTCACCCGGCCGGAGAACATCCTGCGGCACCGCTGGTCCCCCAACCAGCTCGTCCTCTTCGACAACCGCATCACCCAGCACTACGCCATCGACAACTACGACGGACAGCCGCGCCGGCTGCACCGCGTGACCATCGCCGGTGACATCCCGGTCGGCATCGAGGGCAAGGAGAGCTACTCGATCGCCGGGGACGCCTCGCACTACACCTCCGTCGCCGAGTAGGCCACGCTCCCCCATCCCTCGGCAAAGACCCTCGCGCATACCGCGCGAGGGTCTTTTTATTGCTAGCGTGTAGTTGCAAGCAATGTGCAATAAGAGGTCGAGGGGACCCCGCATGCCCGTGTACACGCTTCCCGAGCTGCCGTACGACTACTCCGCGCTCGCGCCCGTGATCAGCCCCGAGATCATCGAGCTGCACCACGACAAGCACCACGCGGCGTACGTGAAGGGTGCCAACGACACGCTGGAGCAGCTCGCGGAGGCGCGCGACAAGGAGACCTGGGGCTCGATCAACGGCCTGGAGAAGAACCTGGCCTTTCATCTCTCCGGGCACATCCTGCACTCCATCTACTGGCACAACATGACCGGCGAGGGCGGCGGCGAGCCGCTCGCCGCCGACGGCGTCGGTGACCTCGCGGACGCGATCACCGAGTCGTTCGGTTCGTTCGCCGGCTTCAAGGCGCAGCTCACCAAGGCCGCCGCGACCACGCAGGGCTCGGGCTGGGGCGTCCTCGCCCACGAGCCGCTCAGCGGACTCCTGATCGTCGAGCAGGTGTACGACCACCAGGGCAACGCCGGTCAGGGCTCGACCCCGATCCTGGTCTTCGACGCCTGGGAGCACGCCTTCTATCTCCAGTACAAGAACCAGAAGGTCGACTTCATCGAGGCGATGTGGGCGGTCGTCAACTGGCAGGACGTCGCGAAGCGTTACGCCGCCGCCAAGTCCCGTACGGATGTCCTGCTGCTGGCGCCCTGAGCCCGCGGCGGTGAGCGTCCTGCCTCGTGATCGTCTTCTCAACCTTCACCGGCAGGCGGAATGACGGGAGGCCCCCGCGAGGACGTGACTCGCGGGGGCCTCTCCACATCATGACCGGCCGGTCACCTGGGAATCAGAGGTTGCTGAAGTCCGGGCCCTTCGTCCGGGTGCGCTTGATCTCGTAGAAGCCGGGGACCGAGGCGACCAGCAGGGTGCCGTCCCACAGCCTGGCGGCCTCCTCGCCCTTGGGGGCCGGGGTGACGACCGGGCCGAAGAAGGCGATCTGCTCGCCGTCGGCGCCGGGGACCGCGATTACCGGGGTGCCGACGTCCTGGCCGACCTTGGTGATGCCCTCCTTGTGGGAGGCGCGCAGCTCGGCGTCGAACTCGAAGTCCTTCTGCTCGGCGTAGTCGATCAGGTCGGCGGGCAGGCCGACGTCGGCCAGGGCGCCGGCGATCGCCTCCAGGGTCGGGCCCTCGCCGCCGTTGTGGATGCGGGTGCCCAGGGCCGTGTAGAGCGGGCCGAGGACGTCGGCGCCGTGCTTCTGCCAGGCCGCCGTCACCACGCGTACGGGCTGCCAGGCCTGTACGGCGAGCATCTCGCGGTACTCCTCGGGCAGCTCGTCGAGCTTGTCCTCGTTGAGCACCGCCAGGCTCATGATGTGCCAGCGGACCTCGATGTCCCGGACCTTCTCGACCTCCAGGACCCAGCGGGAGGTCATCCAGGCCCAGGGACAGAGCGGGTCGAACCAGAAGTCGACGGGGGTCTTGGTCGAGGTCGTCTCGGACATGGGTCTCCCTAGAGAAAGATGCGCTTGCCAGAGGCAACGCATGCCCGGCGCCGTCGCATTCCCGGTGTCCGCCGCCAGTGGTGCGTGGCAGGATCGGTGCTGGTCGGCCGTGCTGACGACGACCTGTGAGAACCGCCTATGGCGACAACTGATGACGATCTAGGGAGTGCTCGGTGCCCGGTGAGAATCTGTCCCGCGACGAGGCCCGGGAGCGGGCCGCCCTGCTGTCCGTCGACGGGTACGAGGTGTTCCTCGACGTGCGCTCCGCCGTGGGGGACACCGCTGGTGGGAGCGGGGTGCGGACCTTCCGGTCCGTGACCACCATCCGGTTCCGGTGCGCCGAGCCCGGTGCCGCCAGTTTCGCCGACCTCGTCGCGCCGAGCGTCACGGCCGTCTCCCTCAACGGGCGGGATCTCGACCCGGGGGCCGTCTTCGACGGTACGCGCATCCTGCTGGAGGACCTCGCCGCGGACAACGAGCTGGTGGTCGACGCCCAGTGCGCCTACTCCCGCACCGGCGAGGGCCTGCACCGCTTCGTCGACCCGGAGGACGGCGAGGTGTATCTGTACACGCAGTACGAGCCCGCCGACTCGCGCCGCGTCTTCGCCAACTTCGAGCAGCCCGACCTCAAGGCGCCCTTCCGCTTCGAGGTGCGGGCCCCGCAGGAGTGGGTCGCCTGGAGCAACGGGCTCGGCGAACTGGTCGACGGTGTCTGGCGGTTCGCCGAGACCAAGCCGATCTCGACCTACATCACGGCCGTCCTGGCCGGGCCCTATCACTACGTCACCGACACCTACTCCCGGACCTTCGCGGACGGTACGACGCTCGACATCCCCCTCGGCGCGATGTGCCGCAAGGGGCTCGCGCCCTACTTCGACTCCGCCGACGTCTTCCTCGTCACCAAGCAGGGGCTGGACTTCTTCCACGACCACTTCGACTACCCGTACCCCTTCGGGAAGTACGACCAGGGGTTTGTCCCCGAGTACAACCTCGGTGCCATGGAGAACCCCGGACTCGTCACGTTCCGCGAGGAGTTCATCTTCCGGGGGAAGGTGACGCAGGCGTCGTACGAGCGGCGGGCGAACGTCATCCTGCACGAGATGGCCCACATGTGGTTCGGCGACCTCGTCACCATGGAGTGGTGGGACGACCTGTGGCTCAAGGAGTCCTTCGCCGACTTCATGGGCGCCTTCTCGCTCGTCGAGGCGACGCGCTTCACCAACGGCTGGGTCACCTTCGCCAACAACCGTAAGTCCTGGGCCTACCGCGCCGACCAGCTCCCCTCCACCCACCCGGTCACGGCCGACATCCGCGACCTGGAGGACGCCAAGCTCAACTTCGACGGCATCACCTACGCCAAGGGCGCGTCCGTCCTCAAGCAGTTGGTAGCGTACGTCGGCCGGGACGCGTTCCTCGAAGGCGCGCGGCGGTACTTCAAGCGGCACGCGTACGGCAACACGCGCCTCGGTGACCTGCTTTCGGTGCTGGAGGAGACGAGCGGGCGGGACATGGTCTCCTGGTCGCGGGCCTGGCTGCAGACCGCCGGGGTCAACTCCCTCACCCCGCAGGTGCTGTTGAGCGCGGACGGGCTGATCACCGAGCTGGCGGTGCTGCAGGAGGCGGCCGAGTCGCATCCCGAGCTGCGTCCGCATCGGGTGGCGGTCGGGCTCTACCGGCGGTCCCCCGAGGGGGCGTTGGAGCGGTACGCGCGTGCCGAGGTCGATGTCGACGGGCCGCGTACGGTCGTGGCGGAGCTGGTCGGGAGCGAGGCGCCGGAGCTGGTGCTCGTCAACGACGACGACCTGACGTACTGCAAGATCCGTTTCGACGAGGGGTCGTTGGACACGCTCCGCGCGCAGCTCGGCGACCTCACCGACCCGCTGGCCCGCGCCCTGTGCTGGTCCGCGCTGTGGAACCTCACCCGTGACGCGCTGATGCCGGCCCGGGACTTCGTCGACCTGGTGCTGCGGTTCGCGGGGCGCGAGTCGGACATCGGTGTCCTGCAGATGCTGCACGCCTGGGCAGGCTCCGCGCTCACCTTCTACGCGGCCCCCGACTGGCGGGCGACCGGTGAACGCCTGCTCGCCGAGGGCGCGTTGAAGGAACTACGGCTCGCCGAGCCGGGCAGCCAGCACCAGCTGACGTGGGCCCGCTTCCTGGCGGCCGTGGCATCCAGCGAGGCCGATCTCCAGCTGCTCCAGGGGCTGTTGGAGGGCACGGCGAAGATCGACGGCCTCGACGTCGACCAGGAGCTGCGGTGGGCGTTCCTGGAACCGCTCACCTCGCACGGCGTCGCCGACGAGAAGACGCTCGCCGCCGAACTCGGGCGCGACGACACGGCGTCCGGCAAGCGCCACCAGGTCCGCTGTCTCGCCGCCCGTCCCTCGGCCGCCGTCAAGGCCCAGGCCTGGGCGCAGGTCGTCGAGTCGGACGCGCTGTCCAACGCCCTTGTCGAGGCCACCATTTCGGGCTTCGTCCAGGGCTCGCAGCGGGAACTGCTCGCGCCGTACGCGGAGAAGTACTTCGCGGTGATCGAGCGGATCTGGACCGACCGCTCGATCCAGATCGGGATGGACGTCGTACGGGGCCTCTTCCCGTCGCTCCAGGACTCCCCGGCGACCCTGGCGGCGACGGACGCGTGGCTGGCGGAGCGGGCGGACGCGGCACCGGCGCTGCGGCGGCTGGTCCTGGAGGCACGGGACGACCTGGCGCGGGCACTGCGGGCGCAGGCGTGCGACGGGGCGGCGGCGCGCTGACCGGCAGCTCCGTCGCGGTCGTTTCCTGATGTGAAATTCGTTGGTTTGAGCGGGCGCCCCTGGAGCAGGTGTGCCCCTGGGGTGCCGGGGACGGTGATGTCGCGAAAGAAGTGAAGGACCTGCGAGGGGGAGTCGAGTGATCGAGTCCGAAGTCGACGCGCGCGTGGACGAGTTGGTGCGCGGGCTGCGGCGTATCACGGGCGGTCTGCTGGTGATGGCCTCGGCACATCCGGACAGGGGACGGGCGCGTGAACTCGCCCTGGCGGCAAGCGTCCTGACCACGGATGTGCTCCCCCGGCTGGACGAGGACGTCGGTGCGGCGGCGGAGGCCGAGGACGCCGCGCCGCCCGCCCCCGTGCCCACCGGTTCGACGGCGATCGGCACGCTCGTCGAGCGCTATCCGCCGGACCACGCGCACCGTCCGGCCCGGCCCGTCCTGCTGGACCCTGAGCTGCCGTACGAGAAGTGGCGGCATCTGCACCGGCTCACCTACCGGCGCCCGGCCGCCTTCGACTCCGCGCCCTACTGGAACGACCCGACGCCCCACCTCGGCAGACCCGTGCGCTGGGGAGTGGCGTCGAGCGCGACGGTCGTACGGCGGATGCGCCATCACTACGTGACCATGCGGGACCTCGACAGCCATGCGGGCCGACTGGTAGGGCGGATGCTCCACGCCTCCCGGGCGATCCTCGAAACCCGCGCCGTCCGGGGGGACTTGTTCGGCGGCGGCCAGTTGCCCGACCGGCACGAACTGGAGCGGAAGCTGGAGCGGGCGCAGTGGAACGCGGCCGTGCTGGCCGCCGGGCACGGGGACGCGGCGCTACCCCGGCTCGAAACGATCCTGCGGGACTTCGAGATGCTGGCCCGAGCCGTCCTGGAACTCGACGACCTGTACCGCACCAGACCGGCCCACCCCACATCCGAGGGCCGCCTCGCCGACGCGCTGCACGGCACCGCCGCCCTGATCCGGCACTGGCCACCCGGTAACTGAGTCGCAGGTCAGGCCATGGGCTCCAGAGGGGCCATGGAGAGCACGGAGTCGTCGGTGACACGCGCCGTCCACGGCAGGACGGAAACGGGCAGGCCCCCTCGCGGCGAACGAAGGGGCCGTTGAGTGCCGTTGTCTTCCGGACAAGGAGGACACGACGGTGCCCCGGTTGGGCAGAGCACCTGCTCCCATTGAGGGTCAACCACGGCCAGACCGCAAGGGCTGGATTCGGAACATTACGAAAACACCCTCTGAACTGGCAGAACGTCAACCAGCAGCGATAACCGACAAATGGGGGCTGGACTCTTCCCTTTCGGGGACATGCAGGGTGCCTGCATCCTGATACTGGTGACTGGTTGTGGTCGTAGGATCACCCGCCACCCGGCAACGGCGATGTCGGAGTCACCGCATTTCCGGACAAGCGACACAGGGCACGACGGATCTCACGGAGGCACCCCCAGCCATGTCCCACCGCAACAGGCTCATACTCGCGATCACCGGGTTGATCGTATTCACCGCGCTGGCACTCCTGATGATCTGCATCGGACAGCCCGCTTCAGTCATCGGCAGCCTCATCCTGGCGATCGTGCTGGGCGTGACGCAACTGCTCCAGGCCATCGACGGACTCGGACGCCGCGACCTCGACCGTCGCGTCCCGCCGCCCCACACACTGCCGTCCGCCCCCTCCGTCGGCGAGGAGACCGAGACGGACACGGTGAAGAACGAGGGCCGCACCGAAAGGCCGATGGTATGACCGTCTCGCAAGTGAAGGAGTCGGGGCAGTCGCGCCGCCCCGGACGACGACTCACACCGCTTAATGACAACGTTGTCCAAGAGCACCGTGAATGGCTGGTGCCCATCCGGGAAGCGTACGAGGTGCGCGGACTGACATACCGGAAACTGGCTCCGCGGGCGTTCACCAGTACGACGCAGCTGTCGCAGCTGCTGAACGGCAAGGGCAGCTACCCGGAACTGGAAAACGTCCTCGCCGTCGTCAAGGTCCTCAAGCCCGAGCCGTGCACCGAATGGTTCCGAAAGGCATGGGAGGCAGGTGCCGCGGCGGCAGGGCGCGACGAAGAGTGGATCCGACGATGCCTGGCCAAGGTCGACCGCCCTCGGCCGTCGAACAGCGACAGCCGGACGATGCCGGTCATCCACCCACCGGTGATCAACCCTGTGGGGGTCAAGTACAACGTGCCCACCCAACGGGTGGGGAAGCAGACGCCTGGGCCGTTGTTCAAAATCATCGTGGCCATCATCATCGGGGCGGGATGCACCTGGGTTGAAGCTGCCCGCGATGCGGCTCCGACTCGCCAGGACGACAGGTGCACCAGCAGGGACTGTCTGGTCAGCACGGGGCTGTCGCCGGAGACTGAAGCGCACCCCTCGACCCCGCCCGGTGGCGAGGTGAAGGAGCCGGAGGCCATGGTCACCGCCGTACCGGCCTCGCCGGGGGTCGACGAACACGACCGCGAGTACAAGAAGTACCCGGTGCCGAGCCGGCCGGACTCCAGCGCCGACGCGGGCAGGCTGACGGAAGACGCTCGCGTGTACGACCGCCACTACAGGGCCACGAACCGGTACGTGCCCGCATACACCCTCGTGTACGTGCGGTGCCAGGACAGCCTTGGCTACCTGGTCATGTACGGGACCGCGGACCGACTCCGACGGGAAAACTTGGCGGAAATCTCCTGGAAGACCTTGGGGGTCAACCTGAAGGCGTGCACCACCAACCGCTGATCGGAGAACGGAAGGTCCCGCGACCACCGTCCCAGCACCGGTCGTCCCCGAGTCGCTGGGACGGGACACCGATAGGGACCTGGGTGTCTTCCTGCACGATGACGGGTTCACCGGTGGCACTCAGGTCCACGCCGCTCTCCGGGGAGAGCGGCACACCGCCGAGGAGGTCCGTCAACCTCCTACGCCCGGGCGGCGCCGCATGGGCGACCGGGCACTGCTCGCGGGTCAGCTGATCGAGGCCGCCGCACGGCATGGCGTTGTCTCTTCGGTGAGAACTACCGGGACCCGTTACCGAACCCGGCCACTCACCCCCGTAACCCCTGGATGGACCAGCGCCTTTCGGCACTCGAACGCTTGCACTTTAGGGCGAGCTTGTCCTGAATTGTCGACGAGCGTGTAACAGCGGTTAGGGGACGGATCGGACACGGGAATGCCGGAGTCATGACCCACAACACCCCGCTCTCCCCGAGCCCCCGCCCCCTCCGCCACCTCTCCGGCGTCCAGCGCCGGGTGCTGACCGCCGCCCAACTGCGGGCGCACGGCGTCACGGTCGCCGAGGCGAACGAGCAGTGCCGGCCCGGCGGACCCTGGCAGCAGTTCCTGCCGGGGGTGTTCCTGCTGCACCCGGCGCCGCCCACCGGCGAGGAGCGGCTGCACGCGGTGCTGCTGTACGCGGCGAAGGAGCGGGCGGTGACGACGGGGGTCCCGGCCCAGCCGGACTGCGAGGAGCCGTACCGGGAGCGTGGCCGGCCGGTCTACACCGAGGCGATGATCACCGGCCTGGCGGCGCTCGCCCTGCACGGCTTCTCGGCCGCGCCGGCGCTGCTGTCCCTGGAGACCGTCGACGTCCTGGTGCCCCGGCTGCGCCGTCTGCGCTCGACGGGCTGCGTCCGCATCGTCCGTTCCTCGGCGCTGCCGAGGCCCGAGGTGATCGACGGGCTGCCGGTCGCCCCGGTCCCGCGCGCCCTCGCCGACGCGGTGGCAGGCCTGACGGACGCGGGCGCCGTACGCCGGCTGCTGACCGACGCGGTGCGCGGCGGGCACTGTGAACCGGCTGCGGTGGTAAGGGAGTTGAACCAGGCCCGGCTGCTGGGCCGGCCGCATGTCGTGGACGCGGTCGACTCCCTGCTCGCGGAGGGCCGGGCGATCGCGGAGGACCGCCTCTACCGGATGGTGCGCGAGTACGGCCTCCCGGACCCGGTCTGGAACGTCGATCTGCGGCTGCCCGGCGGCCCGTGCCTCGGCGGCCTCGACGCCTACTGGCCCGACCAGGCGGTGGCGGTGGAGCTGGACACCCGCGCCCCGCGCCAGGGTTACCGGCAGTCCTGGCCGTCCGGCCCGTCCGGGCAGGAGGACGACGCGCTGTGGTCGGAGTACGCCCGCAAGCGCGAGCACCTGGAGCGGCTGGGCATCACGGTCGTCCACATCACCCCGCGCAAGCTGCGCGAGGCGATCGAGCAGCAGGCGACGGTGGTACGGACGGCGTTGATGGCGTCGGGGGACCGCGAGCCGGCGGCGTATGTCGTGGTGCTGCCCCGGTAACCGTGACGGACCGGGCGGTATCAGGAGGGGAGAGGAGGGGCCGCCGGGCGACCGGGGGCCCCTCCTCATCGCGCCACTGGAGCCGTCACTTTCCGCAGTACTCCGCCTCGACGACCTTCACCGGGTCGCCGCTCCAGTCGCCGTTGAAGTTGAAGGCGAGGGAGTGCCTGCCGTCCGCCGTGGTGCCCGCGAAGGAACTGGAGCCGTGGATGCCGCCGCTGTGGCCCCAGATCGTGACTCCGCAGCTCAACTCGTTCTCGATGAGCCCGAGTCCGTAGCGGCCGTCGACCACCTCGGCGGGAACGGTCGTCTTCATCTCGGCGAGTTGCTTGGGCGGCAGGACCTTGCCGCGCAGGAGCGCCGAGTAGAAGCGGTTCAGGTCACCGGGGTTGGAGATGATCTCGCCCGCGGCGTTGGCGGCGGAGGGGTTGAACTCCGTGACGTCGTAGATCTTGCCGGTGGTGTTGTCGGCGAGCTGCGAGTAGGCGCGGCTGCTGGGCTGGGGGACGCGGTGGTCCGTGCCCGGCATGTACGTGCCGTGCAGGCCGAGCGGCTCGATGACGCGGGCGCGGACCTCGTCGCCGTACGAGTTGCCGGTGACCTTCTTGATGACCATCCCGGCGAGGGTGTAGTTGGTGTTGGAGTAACCCCAGGCGGTGCCCGGGGCGAACTCGGGCTTGTGCCCCATGGCGATGCCGACGATCTCTTCAGGGGCCCAGGTGCGGTACTTGTTCCTGAAGAAGTTGTCCGGGAGGAAGATCTCGCTCTGGACGTACTCGTCGTCGGTGTAGTTGAAGATGCCGCTGGTGTGGTTGAGGAGCTGGCGGAGGCTGATCTTCCGTCCGTCGTGACCGTTGCCGCGCACGGTTCCGGGGAGCCAGGTGTCGACGGTGTCGTCGAGCGACACCCGTCCCTCGGCCTCCAGTTGGAGCAGGACGGTCGCGACGAAGGTCTTCGTGATGCTGCCGGCGCGGAAGTTGTCGTGGGCGCTGCGGGGCTGCTTGGTCCTGAGGTTGCCGACGCCCGCGGTCGCCTTCCAGACCCCGTGCCGGTCCTTGGCCTGGAGGGCCACACCGGGTACGCCGTCCTTGACGGTGGCGTTCATGGCCTTCCGGGTGGCTTCGTGGCCGACGCGGTGTTCGGCGGCCATGGCGGGCGCGGCGAATGTTCCTGCCGTGACGGCGACGGCTACGGCCGTTCCCACGAGCCTCATGGTGACTGACATGCGGTTTCCCCCTTGTTCCTGTGGTGGTCGGGGGGAGGGACCCGGCGGGCGGGCGTGAGGTTGCCCGGGGGCGGGACGGTTGAGCGCTTTTCAGTCTTTTGGCCCACTGAGCTGGGCACGGACGGTTTTGCCCACGCCGGCGCGCAGGAACCAGTCGAGAGAGTCGGCGAGTTGTTGTACGACGATCAGTCCGCGCCCTCGTTCACCGAGACTCCGGGGCCTGACCTCGGGGAACGTGGGGACGGGGTCGGAGACCTCGATGGTGAGGAGGTGGTCGTCCGCCTCTGCGATGCGCAGGCGCAGTTCATGGCCGGGGATTCTGCCGTGCACGACTGCGTTGGCGACGAGTTCGGAGGTGACCAGGACGGCGTCCTCGATGTCGCCGGGCCAGTTCCACATGGTGAGGCGGCGGTGGACGTGGAGGCGGGCGAGGCGGACGGTTCGTGGGGTCATGGGGTAGCCCAGGGTCCAGTTGTGCACGAGGAGGGCGGGGATGGGTTGGGGGAGGTCGAGCATGGGGGCACCTTTCGGCTTGGGTTGCCCAACCAAGGTGGCCTTACTTCCAGCCCACCTGCAATCGAAACCCGCTCGAATATTCAACGTGGTTGAAAGTGGAATATGCAGAGTTCTACGCAATCGACTGCGTGACGCGCACACAGGGTGCCAGACTCGCCGCACAGCGTGAGTAGCGCGCACAGGGACACAAGGACGGTGCACATGGCAGCCAAGCGCGGGCGGACGGGACAGCGACTCGAACTTGGGCTTCAGCTACGTCAGTTGCGCGAGAACTGCGGTCTCGGGGACCGAGGGGCAGGCTTCACACGCAAGCAGGCGATCCAGGGCACGCGTATCTCCGAGGCCGCGCTGCAGAGGATCGAGACCGGCTCCCTCAACTTCCGCAACGTGGGCGACCTTCGGAAGCTGCTGGACAGGTACGGCGTCACCGACGACGATGTCATTGAGGCGTTGATCAACCTCAACAAGGAGTCGGCCAACCAGGATTGGATCACGCAGTACCGAGGCGTGATGCCGGCCGGGATGCCCGGCTTCGTGGGCCTCGAACCGGAGGCCCACAATATGAGGGCGTACCACCCGACACTGGTGTACGGCCTGCTCCAGACGCAGGCGTATGCAGAAGCGCTGCACGAAGTGCACAAGCCCATGGAGGACACCACCTGGGAGTTCATCCGCAGAAGCGTGGAGGTGCGAATGAAGCGTCAGGAGGTGCTTACCCGCGAGGACCCGGTCAAGCTGCGTGTCGTCCTGGGGGAGGCCGCACTGCGGTATCCAGTCGGGGGCGCAGATGTGATGCGCGATCAGTTCGCGAAGATCGAGGAGTTGTCGGCCTTGGAGCACGTCTCGATCCAAGTCCTGCCATTCCGCTGGAGTTACCGCGCCACGGACGACTTCGCCATCCTCGACTTCGGCGACGAACTCCCCCCGAGGGTCCAGGTCGACAGTCCCTGGGGAGCGGTGTCCACCTCGGACAAGCCCCGCGAGGTCGACCGTTTCACCCGCCGCTTCGATGCGATGGTCGCGTCGGCGCTGCCTCCCGAGGACACCCCCGCTTTCCTGCACCAACTAGAACGAGAGCTGTAGATCCATGCCCACTCACCCGAACGCTTCCGTCCTCGCCGCCAACCAAGCCTGGCGCAAGTCGTCCTACAGCGACGGCAACGGCACCAACTGCGTCGAGACAACCGATCGCGCTCCGGCCGTCGACATCGCCGTCCGGGACTCCAAGAACCCCACCGGCCCGGCCCTGTTGCTCCCGGCAACCGCCTGGGCGGCATTCGTCACGCACCTCCACAAGGAGCTGTAGCCGATGCAGACTCGCCCCTCCACCTACGCCTGGTTCAAGTCCTCCTACAGCGATGCGGGCCAGAACTGCCTCGAAGCAGCCCCCCTCTCCCCCGCCCCCGGCATAGCGATCCGCGACTCCAAGAACCCCACCGGCCCCGCCCTCCACCTCACCCCCGCCACCTGGACCGCCTTCGTCGCGCACCTCTGAGGACGGGAGCCCTTCTTGTCGATGCCGAGCGGCAAGTGGTCCGCCGGGGCGTTGCGGATCAGTAGCCGGACGATCAGCGCGGACGACATCTCCGAGGTGTTGGGGATCGAGCCGCACCGCACAGCCCAACAAGGCTCCGTGTGGATCCGTACCAGCGGTCTGGGCAACGACCGTTGGCCCGACGAGCACATCGCCGCGCTCATCAGGCTGCTGGACGGACGTCATGACGCGCTCGGCCGACTCGCCGCCGACTGCGAGGTCGAACTGGTCCTCGGGTTCGGCAGCGAGGGCGGGCAGGGTGGGTGTGTGCTGCCCGCCGGGCTGTTGAAGGAGATCGGCCTGCTCGGGATCGATGTCGTGCTGGATCTTTATCCGCCGACGCCCGACGACGATCCCCTACCCCTCCTCCTCAACCCTTCTTCAACACCAACTCCACGTTCCGATCCCCCGCACCCCCCGAAAGATCCATCCGCGCCCCCGGCGCATTGAACGACAACTCCCGGTACAGCGCCGCCAGGCCCGTCTGGGACAGGTCCTCGTAGTCCGTTCTGTGCGGGGCCGCCGATTCGACCAGCGTCGTGAACAGGGAGATCGTGCCGTCCTTGTTGTCCGTCAGTTCGATCACTCGGGCCAGTTGGGGGAAGTCGATGTGCGAGGCCGTCGAGATCTCCCAGAACGATCGGCCGTCGGGGGCCGAGTGCGGGGTGATGACGTTGCGGTGGATGTGGCCGTTCACCCAGGCCAGGACGTTGCTGTGGCTGCCCAGGAGGGCCACCACGTCTCCGCCGTCGTGGCGGCGTTCGTTCGGGTGGGCCGGGTCGCGGTGGGTGTTCGTCATCGACTGGCTGGTGTGGTGGCTGAAGACGATCGCGTACGAGCCGTCCTTCGCGGTCTCCTTCAACGTCCGGTGCAGCCAGCGCAGTTGGGCCGCTCCGATCGAACCCTGGTAGTGGCCGCCGGGGTCGGTCGTGTCGATGCTGATGCCGATCACGTCGTCCGAGATGCGGAAGGTGTAGTACTGCGTGTCCGCGTCGAGGTTCGCCGTCGAGTAGCCGTGGCCTGCCGGGCCCACCCCCGCGTACGCCGGGTCCAGGTGCGCCTTCAGGTACTCCGCCCTTGTGAAGGGGGCCCTGTTCTCGTCCGGGGTGACCGAGCGCAGGTCCCGGGTGTGGGCCTGGATCAGTTCGCGGAAGCGGATGCCCCTCGGGTCGTCGGCGCTTCTGATCTCGTCCTGGAGGGCCTTGCTGCGGGCCTCCGGCAGATCCATCAGCTTCTTGCCGCCGACCGCGAAGTCCGTCAGGAACGGGTCGCTGTGCGAGGCGTAGCAGCCCAGCGGGAGGGAGTCGTGGTTGCCGACCGTCGAGTACCAGGGCAGGTTCAGGCCGGGGCTGCGGACCTCTCGTATCGCCGCCTCCAGGAAGCCCTCGATGTGCGGGAAGCCGTCCTGTTTGTCGCTGTCACGGGCGGGTGAGTCCGGCTGCCAGTAGAGGGGGATGTCGCTGTTCTGGACGCCCTCGTAGCGGCGCGGGTCGCCTGTGTTGGGTGTCAGGCGTCCGCCGCTCATCACCTTCATGAACCATTCCAGCTCGGACCGCGCGTTGTTGTCCGTGTTGTCGCCGGTCGTCATCACGAAGTGGAGCGGGGAGCCGGTCACCGGGGCTCCGCGCAGCGCGTTGATCCGTTCCACCAGCGACACGGCGCCCTGTACCGACAGCGCCTCGTGCGGGCGCCACGCGTGCCGGTCCGCCGAGCGCATGTACTCCAGGCGCAGCGGGTGCTGCACATCGGTCAGGTGCAGGTCCGTGAACTGGACGAACGCCGCCATCGTGGTCCGGCGGGCGGCTCGGGCGGCGTGCGCCGACGCCAGCTCCGTACGCACCACCCTCCCCCAGGCCGGGCCGTCACCCAGTCGGCGGTAGCCGCCCGCGCCGAGCGGTGCGGAGACCGAGTTGAGGGTGGTGCCCCGGGTGAAGGGGGCGAGCGCGGCCGGTGCCGCCTGGCGGGACACTGCCACCGGGCCCTCGGCGGCTGCGGATTCGGCCGTCGTGGCGGCCTGGCTGTCACTGGGCCGCAGCGCGTAGCCGACGCCCGCCGAGACGGACACCGCCCCGGCCGCGGCGAGTACCGTACGACGATTGATGCCCGGCGTGGAGCTGACGACAGAGCGTGTGCGCGACATGGCGCGGTCTCCCCGAGTGCGAACGCGTCGGAAGTGGTCGCGGGCGATCGCAGTCGCGAACGTCCCGCTCACTCTGGATGCTTGGCACTTGGCATGACCTGCGCGTGAACGAGGCTGCAACGCGCGACGCCGATCACCGTACGTGGATCTTGGGCCACCCGGCCCGTTCACGACCGCACGGCGAACGGCCCGGAGTCGGTCACTCCGTGTTCATCTGACGGGGTAACCCGTCCCCCACAGGGCCACCCGGCCGGCCTACCGACCGCTCAGCTCTTCGTGCCCGCCTTCTCCGCCCGGCCCGTGATCGGCCGCTCCAGCCAGAGTTCCAGGCCGATGTCCACCATCCGCGCCTTCGTCAGTTTCGCCAGTGCGCCCAGGTCGTGCCAGGCGGCCAGGTCGGTCGAGCCGTCGACCTCCGGGCGCAGCTCGCCGCCGGTGACCAGGCCCTCGTAGACCAGTGCCAGCCCCTGATGGTCCTTCGGACGGCGCAGTCGGCGGGTGAAGGTGCTGCGGCGGGAGTCGATGCCCAGCAGACCTGTCACGTCGATGCGGTAGCCCGTCTCCTCCAGCACTTCGCGGCGGACCGTGTCGTACGGGTCCTCGCCGTGCTCCATGCCACCGCCCGGCAGCACCCATTCGTGGCCGCCCCGGCCGTCCGGGCTGCGGGCGAGCAGTATCTGACCGTTGCGGACGACGACGGCGTAGGCCGCGACCCTCAGCGTTTCGCGCATACGGGGACGCTAGCGCGCGGGCCGGGAATGTTCCTGTGGATTACCCATGAAGCGACGCGATCCGTACTGCATCCGGCCAAAGCGCATCGCGGGTTTTCCCCACTCGTTCATATAGTTTCGGTCAACCATCCCCAAACATCCGTCCCTTACGTAAAGCTATGTGATCGTCCGGGGTCGTATTCCGGACGCTCTTAGTCAAGGTCGAGCAACTCGGCCACTGGACGCACGTTCCCTCACTTACGCACGCTCCTTTACCTACAAGGGATGCCGATGACCCTCACCCCCCAGCGCGAACCGATCTCGGGCGCGAGACGTGTGGCGCGCATAGCCGTGGCCGCCGGACTGGTGGCCGCTCTCTCCGCGGCCGGGCCCGTACCCATGGCCTTCTCCGCGGACACGGCGGCGGACAGCGCGGCGGACACCGCTCCGGCCGACGGTTCCGTCAAGTCGGCGTCGGACAAGCTCGGTTCGGACGACGCCCAGCTGCTCGCCGAGGCCAAGACCGACGGCACCAAGACCGTCACGATGATGATCGCCACCGCGCCGGGCCAGACCGAGCAGGTCGCCGAGCAGCTGGACGCGGTCCAGGGCGGCCTGGTCGGCCGTACCTACGACAAGCTCGGGTACGTCCGGGCCACCGTCCCGACGGCGAAGGCCGACTCGGCCATCGCCGCCGCCGTGAAGCTCTCCGCCGTGCACGGCATCGACCTGCGGCAGGACATTCCGCTGGACGACCCGGCGCCGGACGCATCCGCCACCGCCTCCACCGCCTCCCGGACGAGTGGCACCGCCACCTACCCGGCGCCCGGCAAGAAGACGCCCGCCGAGAACCCGTACAACCCGTCCTTCGAGACGGGTGCCGTCAGCTTCGTGGAGGACCACCCGAAGGCGGACGGCCGCGGTGTCACCATCGGCATCCTCGACTCCGGTGTCGACCTCGGGCACCCCGCGCTGCAGAAGACCACGACCGGCGAGCGCAAGATCGTGGACTGGGTGACGGCCACCGACCCGGTCACCGACCGGGACGGCACCTGGCTGCCGATGACCACCAAGGTGACCGGCCCCACGTTCACGGCCGGGGGCCGCACCTGGAAGGCCCCGGTGGGCACGTTCGGGTTCCGGCTCTTCGCCGAGTCCACCACCGCCGGCGGCGACATGGCCGGTGACCTCAACCGGGACGGCGACACGACCGACGTCTGGGGCGTGCTCTACGACCCGGCCGCCGGCACCGTCCGCGTCGACCTCGACAACGACGGCGACTTCACCGGGAACGAGGCGCTGAAGCCGTACAAGGACGGCTTCCAGATCGGCTACTTCGGTACGGACAACCCCGCCACCGAGATCGCCGAGCGCATCCCGTTCGTCGTCGAGATCCGCAAGGACGTCACCTACAACGCCGCCGGCGCCAAGACCGACTTCGTCAACATCGGTGTCATCGAGGGCCGGCACGGCACCCACGTCGCCGGTATCACGGCCGCCAACGGGCTCTTCGGCGGCGCCATGGACGGTGCCGCTCCCGGCGCCAAGATCGTCTCGTCCCGGGCCTGCACCTGGACCGGTGGCTGCACCAACATCGCGCTGACCGAGGGCATGATCGACCTCGTCACCGTGCGCGGCGTCGACATCGTCAACATGTCGATCGGCGGTCTGCCGCCGCTGAACGACGGCAACAACGCCCGCGCGGAGCTGTACACGCGGCTCATCGACCAGTACGGCGTCCAGCTGGTGATCTCCGCGGGCAACGACGGCCCGGGTACCAACACCATCGGCGACCCCGGCCTGGCCGACAAGGTCATCAGCGTCGGCGCCTCCATCTCCAAGGAGACCTGGGCGGCCAACTACGGCTCGGTCGTCGCGAAGAAGTACGCGATGCTGCCCTTCTCCTCCGCGGGACCGCGTGAGGACGGCGGCTTCGTCCCGACCCTGACCGCGCCCGGCGCGTCGATCAACACCATCCAGACCTGGGCCCCCGGCGCCCCGACCGCCGAGGCCGGCTACAGCCTCCCGGCCGGCTACGCCATGCTCCAGGGCACGTCGATGTCCTCGCCGCAGGCCGCCGGCGCGAGCGCGCTGCTGATCTCCGCCGCCAAGCAGCGGCACATCGCGCTCTCCCCGCTCACCCTGCGCACGGCGCTGACCAGCACCGCGCGGCAGATCAAGGGCGTCCCCGCACATGTGCAGGGTGCCGGTCTGATCCGCATCGTGCAGGCCTGGGACGCCATCAAGGACGGCGCCACCGCCCACGACTACACGGTCAAGGCACCGGTCGACACCGCGATCGACTTCGCGCTCAAGACGCCCGGCTTCGGCACCGGTCTCTACGACCGCGAGGGCGGCCTGAAGACCGGTCAGAAGAAGACGTACGACGTCACCATCACCCGTACCACCGGTCCGGACCGTCCGGTCCGCCACGAGCTGGACTGGCGGAACGACGACGGTACCTTCCGGCTGCTCGGCGACGACGACATCGTGCTGCCGCTGAACAAGCCCGTCACCGTCAAGGTCCAGGCCAAGGCGAAGACCGCCGGCGTGCACAGCGCCATCCTGGAGCTGGACGACGAGCGCACCGAGGGCACGGACAAGCAGATCCTGACCACCGTGGTGGTCTCGAGCCCGCTGGCCTCGCCCGCGTACTCCCTCTCCGACTCCGCGTCGGTGCAGCGCAACAGCTCCAAGTCGTACTTCGTGACGGTGCCCGAGGGCGCCAAGACGCTTGAGGTCGCCCTCGGCGGTCTCAAGACCGGCAGCCAGACGCGCTTCATCTCCCTGCACCCGTACGGGCTGCCCGTGGAGGACTCCTCCACGATCTACTGCTACTCGAACTACTCCAGCCCCAGCAGCCCCAACACGTGCCGTCCCGACCTGCGGACGTACACCGACCCGCTGCCCGGTGTCTGGGAGATCGAGGTCGAGTCGCGGCGTACGTCGCCGTTCCTCGACAACCCGTACAAGCTGGACGTCTCGGTGCTCGGTACGGTCTTCGACCCGGCCGTGCGGACCGTCGCCGAGGCGAAGGTCGGTACGCCGGTCACCGCCGACTGGACCGTGACCAACAACTTCGCCGCGCTGGCGGGCAAGCTGCAGGGCGGTTCGCTGGGCTCCGCGAAGCTGGCGACGCCGACCATCGGTCACCAGGAGACGCAGCAGAGCACGGTCGTCGTGCCCGCGGGCGTCGAGCGGTTCGACGTCTCCATCGGCAGCCCCTCCGACCAGGGCGCCGACCTCGACCTGACCGTTCTCAAGGACGGGGTCGTCGTCGGTCAGTCCGCGGACGGCGACTCGGAGGAGTCGGTCAGTCTCACCGAGCCCGCGGCCGGGACGTACACCGTCGTGGTCGACGGCTACTCCGTCCCGGCGGGCACGACGACGTTCTCCTACAAGGACGTCTACTTCTCCTCGGCGCTCGGCACGGTGCAGGTCGACACCTCCGCGACGGTCTCGATCGCCAGCGGTGCCTCCGCGAAGATCTCCGGCGATGTCGTCGCCCGGTCCGCGGGTCCTGAGGGCCGCCAGCTCTTCGGCGAGGTCCACCTGATCAACGGCCGTGGCACGGCTGCCGGAACCGGCACCGTCGTCATCGAGAAGGTCACCGGATAACACCGCGGAACACAGAGCGGCGGGGTGGGCACTCCCCTGTGGCGCCCACCCCACCGCCCCTCCCCGGCCGGTACCGCCCCCCGCGCGGTGCCGGCCGGTGTCCGTGATCGCGCTCACTGTCCGACGGACAGCGCCCAGCGCACTCCGGAACTGGCCGTCACCTGCACCACGGCGTCCGTCCGGGGATTCTTCAGGGCGATCTGGTTGTACGTGCTGCTGACCTCGCCGGCGACGCACTCCAGGGGGAAGCTCAGGCCCACCGGCCTCAGTTCCACCGTCAGCGTGCCCTTGCCCTGGCAGTTCACCGCGATGGACACCGGTCCGGACCGCAACCCGCCCAGCGGCAGCACCTGGCCGCCTCTGGCGTCCGCCACCGCCGCGAGCACCTTCCCGTCGACGACCTGCGGCGCCTTGGTCACCGTCTCGCCCTCGACGTGTTCCGCCCGCTGCGTGGTCGGCGACGGACTCGGCGGGTTCTCCGACGGGTCCGGGGACTCCGTGCTCCCGGCCGCCGTCGTACGCTCCGCGCCGGCGCTCCCCTTGTCGCCGCCCGTGCAACCGGCGCTCAACGCCACCGCCAGGCAGGCCACCGCGAGCACGGCGGCCCTGCCGGGGCGGCGGGTGCTCAGCCCTCCCACAGGTACCAGCCGACCTTCAGCGGCGTGTAGCTGGTGACGGTCTTCTTCGCCGAGACCTCGCAGTTGTCGTAGATGGTGTAGCTGGTACCGGTGTTCTTCAGCCGGAAGACCCCGTACTTGGCGTTGGTCGTCTTCTTGGACGGGGTGTCCACGCTGATGGAGTTGCCGAGCTTCGCGGTCATCGACGCCGACAGGTTCACCTCGTACTTGGCCTCGATCTTGGCGATCATCGCCTGGACACTGACCGTGAGGCCGGCCGTGACGCTGACACCGACCGTGCCGGAGACCTCCGAGGTGAACGTCGATCTGGCCGTGCGGGAGGTGTTGTTGTAGTTGGAGAGGGTCGGGCCGACACCCTTGTGGTACTGCGCGCCCTTGGTCGAGGGCGTGTAGATGTTGGCCCGGTCGCAGTAGGGCCGGTTGACGTCGTCACTGGACTTGGGCGGCTTCGGGGTGGGCAGCTCCAGGTCGTCGTCCAGATCGGTGCTCGGCGGCTGGGTGGCCTCCGCCTCGGGCACGTCGACGACGGCTTCCTCGGGTACGGCCGGCGGCGCCGTGCCCACCACTACCTCGTCGGCGGCCGGGTCGGTGTCGTCCGCGAAGGCGGCACCCGGCATCACGGAGGCCATCGCGGCGACCGCGGTGACCGTCACCGCGGCCCGGGCGGCTGTGCGCCAGACAGACGCGGGCTTGTTCCTGGACATGCTGAACTCCCTTTCGGAGATGGGGGATTGAAGTGAGGCGTCCCGGGAGGGCCGGCGGAATCCGCTCTCCGCTTCCCGGTGCACTCGACATTAGGGCCGCCCGGACGCCCGGTGAGCCCTCTCGTCTGGCACCCGGTGGCCATGGCCGCTGGCTGCCAGCCGGGCACCTCACCGGTCCCCGCCGGTTCTCCCCGGCCCTCCCTCAGCCCGCCCCCAGCTCGCCCCCAGCCCTCACTCGGCCCACCCCCGACCCTCCAGCCCCGAACAAAAGATCGGATAACGTCAGCTTGAGCGACTCGACCACCAGCCGTCACACACCGTCTTTCGGGGGCCCCATGCTGGAGACCATCGGCATCGACCGATCGACCCACGACGTCTACCGGGCCCTGCTGCTCCACCCGTCCTGGACGCTGGAGGAGGTCGGCCGGCAGACCGGGCTCACGTCCCCGGAGGTCCGCTCGGCGCTCGACCGGCTCACCCAGCTGTCCCTCCTGCACGAGGCCGCCGACCACCAGTTCGTCCCCGTCAGCCCCGAGGTCATCCTGTCGCCGCTGCTGCTGCGCAGAGAGGCCGAGCTGGACGAGCAACGGGCACGGCTGTCCCAGGACCGCGCCGCCCTGGCCACGCTCGCCTCCGAGTACGCGACCCTCGCCGCCCATCGCGGGGACAGCGGGGTGGAGCGCCTCGAAGGCCTCGACGCCGTACGGGTCCGGCTGATGGAACTGGCGCACCGGGCCACTTCCGAGGTGCGCACCTTCGTGCCCGGCGGTGCGCTCAGCGCCGCGGCACTGGAAGCGGGCCGGCCGCTGGACGAGCAGAACCTCACGCGCGGGGTACGGATGCGGACCGTCTACCTGGACAGCGTCCGCAACGACACCCCGACCGTCGAGTACGCCACCTGGCTGGCCGCCCAGGGCGGCGAGACCCGCACCGTCCCCGCGCTGCCCATGCGCATGATCCTCTGCGACAGCTCGGCGGCCGTGATCCCCATCGACGCCGACAACAGCAGACAGGGAGCCCTGCTCATCCGGTACCCCGGGATGGTCAGGGCGCTGGAGGAGCTGTTCGACCTGGTCTGGGAGAGCGCGGTGCCGCTGGGCACCGCGCCGCAGAGCTCCCCCGAGGACGCGCCGAGCGACCGGGAGGCCGCCCTGCTCAGGATGCTCGCGGCGGGCCTGACCGACGAGGGCATCGCCCGCAAGATGGGCATCTCCCTGCGCACGGTCCGCCGCAACACGGCCGAGCTGCAGAAACGCCTCGGCGTGCAGAGCCGGTTCCAGGCGGGCGCCGAGGCGGTACGGCGCGGCTGGCTGTGACCGTACCGGCACGCGGCCCGGCCTCTCGCTGCCTGGCCGCCCCCTGCCATGGCCGGGGGCTGACAGCTCGCGGCGCTGATCCGGCCCGGTGCGCTGCCTAGGGTCGGGCGCGTGTACGCAGTCAAGGTCGTTCTCCTGCCCTCCCCCGACACCGGCTTCTCCGACGGGCCCGGCCCACCCTCGGCGATGCCCGGTGACCAACGGCTCGACGTGATCGCCGAGTACACCCGGATCGCACCGCAGCCGGGCATCGCCCACGTCACGCTGACCAGGTGGGGCGGACGGCTGGTGGGCATGACCTTCGTCGAGGCCGCCGGTCTCGACGAAGCGGTGACGCGGGCCCGCTCCGGCTGGAGCCGCTGGCTGAGCCTCCCGGGACTGCTTCCGGGCTGGGCCCTCGGAGAATGCCGGGCCGACCGCTATCTGAGCGCCACCGCTCGGGCCCTGCCGACCGATGGACGGCTGGCATGACACTGCCATGTCCGCCTGAGGCCAGCCGAAACATCCTGACAGGGGGCACCGGCACCCTGGAGGATCGATCTCGGCACACGATCGTCAACCGGAACGAAGAATTGCAGAGGCAGAGAATGAGACGTATCACCGCACGAGCCGCACGGACCGCCCTCGGCAGTGCGGCAGCCCTCGCGACACTGGCGCTGCCGCTGGTGCTCGGCACCCTGCACACCGGGCCCGCGACCGGCACCTACTCCGTACAGGCCACGGAGACCACGCCCGACTCCGGCGTGGACGAGTTCGGCGACCCGATCGGCCCCAAGCCGAAGCCCGGCGACCCCACCGGCAGCTGGGTCTGGGACAAGCTCCACCCGTAGAGCCTGCCGCACGAGTTTGCAGGAAGACGTTTCGCCCGGTACGACGACCGGGGCGGGCGCTCGCCGAATCGGCGGGCGCCCTTCTCGCTCTCCGGGACGCGCCCCGCCCGCCTCACTCGCACGAGAGGGTGCGTGAGCGCGGCAACTCCGCCGTGATCCTGGCCCGTTGTACGGCGATCTCCCGCTCGTCGGTGGTCCAGATGTCGGGGGACGTCGCGTCGGTCAGGATGCCGACGAGGGCGTGGTCGCCCACGGCCGGCCGGGGGTCGGCCTCCCGGTCCATCACGAACGTCACCTCGGCCGGGCCCGTGTCCGGCTTGTAGTAGCGGGTCACGCGCAGGGTGACCCGCTCCTGGCCGGCGTCGGGTCCCGGCTCCACGGCGGTGACGTCGCCCTCGACGATCAGGCGTACGCAGGCCAGGTACGCGGGACTGCTCAGCGCGCCCGGGGTGCCTCCGGCGTCGACGCCCACGCCGCCGTCCGTGGTCGAGAGGCTCGGGTAGTCCGAGGCGTCCCCGTCCTTGGCACCCGCCTCACCGCTGTGCCGGTCCGCCGCGGTGGACGACGACGCGTCGTCGGTGCCGACCGAGGCGTGCGTCACCAGCCAGCCCGCGCCGCTGATCAGGGCCCCGGCCGCGGCCACGGCGGCGACGCCGAGACCGACGGCACGCAGCCTGCGTACGGCGGTCCGCTCCCGCAGGGGAACCAGACGCCGTACCTCGGTCGTTGCCCTTGCGGCGGCCTGCGCCGCCGGGTGGTCAGCCGGGTGGTCCGCCGGATGTTCCACGGTGTGCTCGGGGGCCAGGGTCTCGCCGAGGAGGGTCAACTGCTCGCGCAGCAGCGCCACATCGGCCTTCGCGGACCGGTGCTCGGCCATGAAGTCGGCGTCGGCGCGGGCGTGCGCGGGCAGGGGCTCGTCGGTGATCGCCGCCAGCAGGGCGTCGAGGCCGCCCGGGCCGTCGTACGCGTCGTGGGCGTCGTAGGTGTCCCTCTCGGGGGGCATGGTCACACCACCTCGTCCTCGTGCAGGCGGGCGCGCAGTGCCCGTACCGCCGTGTGCAGCCTGCTCTTGACGGTGCCCTCCGGGATGCCCAGTTCCTCGGCTATCCCGCGCACCGGCAGGTCGGCGTAGAAGCGCAGCACCAGTACCTGGCGCTGCGGGTCGGGCAGGTCGTCCAGGCCCCGGGCGACGGCGAGGGAGAGCAGGCTCGTCTCCTCGCCGGAGGGGTGGGCGACCGGCTGGCGCAGGGAGGCGAGCCGCTCCCCCAGCCGTTCCTGGCGGCGCTTGGCCCGGTGCCAGTCCATGGCGAGGTTGGACGCCACGACCGCCGCCCACGCCGAGACGTCACGCGGCGCCTCCCGTCCGCTCGCGGTCCGCTCCAGCAGCCGCAGCCGTACCTGCTGTACCCCGTCCAGCAGGTCCGCCTGCGGCACGCCGCCGAGCGCGAGCACCGCCCGGACGCGGCGCTCCTGCACCGGGTCCAGCGGATCGCCGTGGTCGCCCTCCCGGAATTCACCGACGCGCCGGGCCTTTCTGCGCAGCACAGCACCCTCCCCCTCGCCGCGTTTCTCCTACGACGCCGAGGGCGCCCGAAACGTTCGGCGCGGCGGAAAATTTTTCTGAGGCGTGTTTCAGAGGTGTACGTCACATCGCCGGGCCGGGCAGCACAGCTTGCGGCACGAGCCCCGAGCGGGACGAATATCTCCAGGTCAGCGGGGTACGCACCGCAGTTCCACCACCGATGACCGCCGAGGCGCGTCCCACACCCCGGGCATGACACGCAAAGAATTGGACAGGCTGGCCGGGGTCGGCCGCATGATGGAAAAAGCCGCACGCATGCAACAGAAGGAGTCGTCGTGAGGGTCGGAATCGTCGGGGCCACCGGTCAGGTCGGCACGGTCATGCGCAGGATCCTCGTGGAACGCGAGTTCCCGGTGGAGGAACTGCGCCTGTTCGCCTCCGCCCGCTCGGCGGGCTCGGTCCTCGACGGCGTGACGGTGGAGGACGCGGCGACGGCCGACTACACCGGCCTCGACATCGTGCTTTTCTCGGCGGGCGGCGCGACCTCGAAGGCGCTGGCCGAGAAGGTCGCCGCGCAGGGCGCGGTCGTGATCGACAACTCCTCGGCGTGGCGCCGGGACCCGGAGGTCCCCCTGGTCGTCTCCGAAGTGAACCCGCACGCGATCGCGGACCGCCCCAAGGGCATCATCGCCAACCCGAACTGCACGACGATGGCCGCGATGCCGGCGCTGCGTCCGCTGCACGCGGAGGCGGGGCTGGAGGCGCTGGTCGTCGCGACGTACCAGGCGGTGTCCGGGTCCGGGGTGGCGGGCGTGGCGGAGCTGCACGGGCAGGCGCAGAAGGTGGTCGCCGACGCGGAGAAGCTGACGCACGACGGTTCGGCGGTCGACTTCCCCGAGCCGCAGGTCTACCAGCGCCCGATCGCGTTCAACGTCGTACCGCTGGCGGGCAGTGTGGTGGACGACGGTTCGTTCGAGACGGACGAGGAGCAGAAGCTCCGCAACGAGTCCCGCAAGATCCTGGAGATCCCGGAACTGAAGGTGTCGGGCACCTGCGTCCGGGTCCCGGTCTTCTCGGGCCACTCGCTCCAGGTGAACGCGCGGTTCGCGCGCCCGCTGTCGGTGGAGCGGGCGACGGAGCTGCTGTCCCAGGCGCCGGGTGTCGTGCTGTCGGACATCCCGACCCCCCTCCAGGCGGCGGGCCAGGACCCGTCCTTCGTGGGCCGCATCCGCGTGGACGAGACGTCGGAGAACGGCCTGGCCTTCTTCGTCTCGAACGACAACCTGCGGAAGGGCGCCGCGCTGAACGCGGTACAGATCGCGGAGCTGGTGGCGGCGGAGCTGGGCGCGAAGTAACGGGGGTTTCCTCGCCCCCGCCGCCCCTACCCGTCCCGTCCCTGGGGGCGCAGCCCCCAGGGACGGAGAACGAGGAACGGGGAACCAACTCGCCCCCCGCATCGTCAGCACAACGCACCCTTTTCAAGATCGGTGGCCCCATGCCGTCCCACCCCGCCCACCGGCGGGTTCCGGACATCGCATCGGCCACGGGTCCCATGGAAGGATGGCGCAACCCACACATACGAGGAGATGACCGCGTGCCTGGCACAAACCTGACCCGCGAAGAGGCGCAAGCGCGGGCGAAGCTGCTCACCGTTGACTCGTACGAGGTCGAACTCGACCTCTCCGGCGCGCAGGAGGGCGGCACCTACAGGTCCGTGACCACGGTGCGCTTCGACTCCGCCGAGAACGGCGCGGAGTCCTTCATCGACCTGGTGGCCCCGGCCGTCCACGAGGTCACGCTCAACGGCGACTCCCTCGACCCCGACGAGGTCTTCAAGGACTCGCGGATCGCCCTGCCGGGACTGCTCGCCGGTCGCAACGTCCTCCGTGTCGTCGCCGACGCCGCCTACACCAACACCGGTGAGGGCCTGCACCGGTTCGTCGACCCCGTCGACCAGCAGGCGTACCTCTACACCCAGTTCGAGGTCCCGGACGCCCGCCGCGTGTTCGCCTCGTTCGAGCAGCCCGACCTCAAGGCGACCTTCCAGTTCACGGTGACCGCGCCGTCCGGCTGGACCGTCATCTCCAACTCGCCGACACCCGAGCCCAAGGACGACGTCTGGCGCTTCGAGCCGACGCCGCGCATCTCGACGTACATCACCGCGCTCATCGTCGGGCCGTACCACTCGGTCCACAGCGTGTACGAGGCCGACGGCCAGACAGTCCCCCTCGGTATCTACTGCCGGCCCTCGCTCGCCGAGTTCCTCGACTCCGACGCCATCTTCGAGGTCACCCGGCAGGGCTTCTCCTGGTTCCAGGAGAAGTTCGACTACCAGTACCCCTTCAAGAAGTACGACCAGCTGTTCGTACCGGAGTTCAACGCCGGCGCCATGGAGAACGCGGGCGCGGTCACCATCCGCGACCAGTACGTGTTCCGGTCCAAGGTGACCGACGCCGCCTACGAGGTGCGCGCCGAGACGATCCTGCACGAGCTGGCGCACATGTGGTTCGGCGACCTCGTCACCATGGAGTGGTGGAACGACCTGTGGCTGAACGAGTCGTTCGCCACCTACACCTCCATCGCCTGCCAGGCGTACGCCCCCGGCTCGCGCTGGCCGCACTCCTGGACCACCTTCGCCAACTCCATGAAGACGTGGGCCTACCGCCAGGACCAACTGCCGTCCACCCACCCGATCATGGCCGAGATCCGCGACCTCGACGATGTCCTGGTCAACTTCGACGGCATCACGTACGCCAAGGGCGCCTCCGTACTGAAGCAGCTCGTCGCGTACGTCGGCATGGACGCGTTCTTCGCGGGCGTGCAGGCCTATTTCAAGCAGCACGCGTACGGCAACACGCGGCTCAGCGACCTGCTCGGCGCGCTGGAGGAGACCTCCGGGCGCGACCTGAAGGCCTGGTCGAACTCGTGGCTGGAGACGGCCGGCATCAACATCCTCCGCCCCGAGATCGAGACGGACGCGAACGGGGTCATCACCTCCTTCGCCATCCGCCAGGAGGCGCCCGCGCTGCCCGCCGGTGCCAAGGGCGAGCCGACTCTCCGGCCGCACCGGATCGCCGTCGGCCTGTACGACCTCGACGACGACAGCGGCAAGCTGCTGCGCGACGACGAGAGCGGGCGTATCGAGCTGGACGTCGACGGCGAGCTGACGGCCGTACCGCAGCTGGTCGGCAGGCGCCGTCCGGCCGTGATCCTGCTCAACGACGACGACCTCTCCTACTCCAAGGTCCGCCTCGACGACGAGTCGCTCGCCTTCGTCACCGAGCACCTCGGCGACTTCGAGGCGTCCCTCCCGCGCGCGCTGTGCTGGGCCTCCGCCTGGGACATGACCCGCGACGCCGAACTCGCCACGCACGACTACCTCTCCCTCGTCCTGTCGGGCATCGGCAAGGAGTCGGACATCGGCGTCGTGCAGTCGCTCCAGCGGCAGGTGAAGCTGGCGATCGACCTGTACGCCGACCCGGCCGCCCGCGAGGCCCTGCTGACCCGCTGGACGGACGCCACGCTGGCCCACCTGCGGGCGGCCGAGGCGGGCTCCGACCACCAGCTGGCCTGGGCGCGCGCGTTCGCGGCCACGGCCCGTACGCCGGAGCAGCTGGACCTCCTCGACGCCCTGCTCGAAGGCACGCAGACGATCGAGGGCCTGGCCGTCGACACCGAGCTGCGCTGGTCGTTCGTGCAGCGGCTGGCGGCCGTCGGGCGGTTCGACGAGGACGAGATCGCGGGCGAGTACGAGCGCGACAAGACCGCCGCCGGTGAGCGGCACGCGGCGACCGCGCGGGCGGCCCGTCCGACAGCGGAGGCCAAGGCGGAGGCGTGGGCGTCGGTCATCGAGTCCGACAAGCTGCCGAACGCCGTGCAGGAGGCGGTGATCGGGGGCTTCGTGCAGACCGACCAGCGCGAGCTGCTTGAGCCGTACACCGACAAGTACTTCGCGGTGGTCAAGGAGGTCTGGGACTCGCGTTCGCACGAGATCGCCCAGCAGATCGCCGTCGGCTTCTACCCGGCGATCCAGGTCTCCCAGGACACCCTGGCGAAGACGGACGCCTGGCTGGCCGCCGCCGAGCCGAACGCCGCGCTGCGTCGGCTCGTCTCGGAGTCCCGCTCGGGCATCGAGCGCGCGCTGAGGGCACAGGCGGCGGACGCGGCTGCGTCCTAGCCCCCTGGCCGACTGGCCCCCCTTGGGTGCTGTTTCAGCCGAACGGCGCGTCCCGGTCCGCCGGAGCGCGCCGTTCGGCGTACCAGGAGCCCTAGCTTTCCCTATGATCTGACCGCCCTGTACCGGTCGGTCACTCACCCTGGGGAAGGCATCATGCGCACCCGTGTCCACCGCTCGGCCCTGGTCCACGCAGTCGTGTCACTGGCCGCAGGAGGCGCACTGCTCCTCGGCACCCCTCCGGCGAACGCCGCAGCAACCGTGGCCGCCGAGTCCAACTGCAACTACATCGACGACGCAGCGCGACCGACGGTCAACCCGGGCAGCACAGGTGACGCGGTCCGCCAGGTGCAGTGCCTGATCAACTACTACAGCGGCTACCCCAACTGGCTGGAGGAGGACGGGAGTTACGGCTCCCGCACGCTGGCGGGCGTCCAGTGGGTGCAGACCTGCAACGGGACGGCCGGCGGCGCGGACGGCATAGTCGGCCCCAGCACCTGGCCCCGGCTGTACACACCCATGGACGCCTGCGCCATCTAGCCACGTCCGGCGGCCCGCCAGAACCTGACAGCGAGCAGGAGGAACCCCCATGGCCCCGTTGCCCCGACGAACGTTACTGACCGCCCTCGGCGCAGGCGCCGCGTCGCTCGCGCTGCCCGTCGCCCCCGCGTCCGCGGAGTCCGCCGCGTACACCCTGCTGTCGCGCGCCGACTGGGGCGCGGACGAGAGCCTGCGATTCGCCGCCGACGGCACGGAGTTGTGGCCTTCCGCCTACTACCCGGTCCAGACGCTCGTCGTCCACCACACCGCCGACGGCAGCAGCGACCCGGACTCCGCCGCCGTGGTCCGCGCCATCTACCGTACGGCGGCGGCCAGTTACGGCGACATGGGCTACAACTACCTGATCGACAAGGACGGTCTGGTGTACGAGGGCCGCTGGTCCGGCACCGACGGCACCCCCGCACACGACGCCTCGGGCCTGATGGTCACCGGCGCGCACGTGGCGGGGTACAACTCCGGAAACCTCGGCATCGCCCTGCTCGGCACCCTGACGACCACACCCCCGACGTCCGCCGCCCGCACCGCCCTGGTCCAACTCCTGGCCGACCTCGCGTCCCGCCACACGCTGGCCCCCTTGGGAAAGGTCGTCTACGTCAACCCGGTGAGCGGGGTCAGCAGACCGGCACCGGTCATAGGCGGCCACCGCCACTGGGCGTCCACGGAGTGCCCGGGCACGGTGTACACGGCCATGCCATCAATCCGCGACGAGGTCGCCGCCCTGCTGGCTTGAACGCCGGCTCGCCTACCCCCTCCCCCTCCCCTCACAGGCGCGCCGCCCGCAAAGGCGCCCCGCCCTTCGCCCCCGTTGCCGCGGCGGCCGTACCGGACGCCACCCCCACCACCCGCCCCCGTACCCCCAGCTGTCCCGCCACCGTCGCCCCGAACGCCAGCCCCATGCCGACCAGTTGGACCGGCGTGAGGGCCTGGCCCAGGGCTGCCCAGCCGACGATCGCGGCGGTCAGGGGGGAGAGGGGGCCCAGGAAGGTGACCTGGGTCGCGGTGAGGCGGCCGATGCCGCGGAACCAGAGCCAGTACGCCACCGCCGTGTTCGCCAGCGCCAGGTAGAGGTACCCGGCGACCGCCCGGCCGTCCAGCGCGGGCGGGGCGCCCTCGATCAGGAGGGCGAGGGGTGCGATGAGCAGGCCGCCTGCCGTCAGCTGCCAGCCGGTGAGGGCCAGCGGGCCCACGCCCTCCGGGCGGCCCCAGCGCTTCGTCAGTACCGTCCCCGTCGACATCGACGCCGTGGAGGCGAGGGCGGCCAGCACGCCGACCGCGTCCAGCGCCCCGGCCGCCTTCAGCACGACCAGACTGACGCCGAGCGCCGCCGCGACCCCGGTCAGCAGGGTCCGTACGGTCGGCCGCTCGCCCAGGAACACCGTCGCGAGCCCGGCGACGAACAGCGGGCCGACCGAGCCGACGACCGCCGCCATCCCGCCCGGGAGCCGGTACGCGGACAGGAACAGCAGCGGGAAGAAGGCGCCGATGTTGAGCGCGCCCAGGACCGCCGCCTTCCACCACCACGCGCCGCGCGGCAGCACCCGGGTCAACGCGAGCAGGAAGAGACCGGCGGGGAGGGCGCGCAGCAGGCCGGTGAAGAGGGGGCGGTCGGGCGGCAGGAACTCGGTCGCGACGGCGTACGTGGTGCCCCAGGAGATGGGGGCCAGGGCGGTGAGGAGTATGACGCGCATGACGGCGCACCCTTCGAGTAGGTCAGCAATAAGTAGCTTAGCGCTAAGCAACTTGCCGTCAAGCCACTTAGCATTGATCTACTTGCCGTCCATCTACTTGCCGTCGGGCTACTTTCTTGCGGGTGACCTTCCGAGGGCCGGATAATCGGCGCATGAGCGCAGAACCGCCCCCGCAGCGCACGGACCCCGTCGACGCGATCATCGACCAGTGGGCGGCGGTGCGCCCCGACCTCGACACCGCCGCGATGGAGGTCTTCGGCCGTATCTACCGGCTCGCGCGCGCGATGGGCGACCGGACGGAGAAGGCGTACGCGCGGTTCGGGATCGGACGTGGCGAGTTCGACGTGCTGGCGACCCTGCGCCGGGCCGGTGAGCCGTACACGCTCTCGCCGCGTCAGCTGTCGTCGACGCTGATGCTCACCACCGGCGGGATGACCGGCCGGCTGGACAAGCTGGAGCGGGCCGGGCTGGTCCGCCGTTCCCCGGACCCGCACGACCGGCGCGGCCTCCAGGTCACCCTCACGGAGGAGGGACTGACCCGCGTCGACGAGGCGGTCGGCGTCGGCCTGGCCGCCCAGACGGAGGCCCTGGCCGCCCTGGACACCGAAAAGGCCGACCAACTGGCCGGCCTTCTGCGGGAACTGCTGACAGCGGCGGAGGGCCCGCGGCAGCCATAGAGAACAGCACCCTCAGAACGATCAGAGGGAGAGTTCAAAGGTAGGGAGAGGACGTCAGGCCTTGGCGGGCTTGCCGGGCTTGGCGGCCTTCGGGGCGCGGTCCGAGGACTTGTCCAGGACCATCACCAGGCCCGCGATGACCGCGAACAGGGCGATCGGGGCGACGACGTAGAGACCCAGCGTGTCGATGACGCTCAGGCCGTGGCCTGGGTCGTCACCGTCGTCGCGGGTGAGCGCGAGCGCGGGAGACGTCATGAGCAGCATCATCAGCGTCGTACCGGCGACCAGTGCACCGGCGCGCAGGGCGTTCTTGTTGTCCACGGTGCAAAAGTAGCGAACGCCCGGCGGGGCCGCGCGCCCGGGGTGCCCGTACGAGGCGATCGGGGCGTCCGGCAAGGCCCCGGACGCCCGCCGCGGCTCAGGGGGCACCCTCCCTGAGCACCTCCATCAGCGCCCGAAGCCGTGCCGACCCCGCCAGCTCCTCCAGCGTCACCGGCCTGCCCTCCGCGTCGGCGATGGGCAGCCGCCAGTTCGGGTACTGGTCCCACGTGCCCGGCAGGTTCTGCGGGCGGCGGTCGCCGACGCCGTCCGGGAGCCAGACGCCGATCATGCGGGCCGGGGTGCGCAGCAGATAGCGGTGGACGGCCTGGATCTCGGCCTCCTCCGCCTCCCCCGAGTGCCCGCCGCTGCAGCCCTTCAGCAGGCCGAGACGGGAGAGCAGGGTCAGCCACTCGCCGGTGTCGGCGGACGCGGCGGCCCGCTCCTCCGCCACCGGGTTGGTCAACAGGCCGAGCCGGTCGCGGAGTTCGACGTGGTCGCCGGAGAGACGGGCGGCGGTGGGCGGCAGGTCGTGGGTGGTGGCGGTGGCCAGGCAGTCGGCACGCCAGCGGTCCGGGGACAGCGGCCGTCCGTCACCGTCCCAGTCCCGCTCGAACCACAGCACGGACGTACCGAGCACCCCGCGCTCGTGCAGCGTCTCCCGCACCCCCGGCTCGACGGTCCCCAGATCCTCGCCGATCACGATCGCCCCGGCCCGCGAG
Organism: Streptomyces geranii; assembly: GCF_002954775.1. Classification (GTDB taxonomy): domain Bacteria; phylum Actinomycetota; class Actinomycetes; order Streptomycetales; family Streptomycetaceae; genus Streptomyces; species Streptomyces geranii. Next base: position 3,056 of record NZ_PJME01000065.1, on the reverse strand, counting down.
GCCTCCAGCGCGAGCACGGCGAGCATGGCCTCGGCGTCGTACCGTACGTACGCGCCCTCCGTGGGCGCCTGCCCCTGCGGCACCCACCAGAGCCGGAACAGGCCCATGACGTGGTCGATGCGCAGGGCGCCCGCGTAGCCGAAGAGGGCGCGCAGGAGCTGGCGGTACGGGGTGTAGCCGGACTCGGCGAGGCGGTCGGGTCGCCAGGGCGGCAGGCCCCAGTCCTGGCCGCGCGCGTTGAAGGCGTCCGGGGGTGCCCCGACCGACATGCCGGCCGCGAAGTACTCCTGCTGCGCCCAGGCGTCGGCGCCGCCGGGATGCACGCCGACGGCGAGGTCGTGCACGATCCCGACCGGCATGCCCGCGTCGCGGGCGGCCCGCTGGGCGTCGGCGAGCTGGGTGTCGGTGAGCCAGGCGAGGTGGCAGTGGAAGTCGATCCGGTCCATCAACTCGCCCCGGGCGCGGGCGGTTTCGGCGGACCGGGGGTCCTGGAGACCGGCCGGCCAGCGGGACCAGTCCGAGCCGTGCGTCTCGGCGAGCGCGCACCAGGTGGCGTGGTCCTCCAGCGCCGCACCGGCACGCGCGAGGAAGTCGGCGTACTCGGCCTGCCGCCCGGGCCCGAGCGGCACGGCGCAGACCGACTGCAGTGCCTCGCGCTTGAGTTCCCACACGGCGTCCCGGTCGATCAACTCGCCCTTGTCCAGCACCGCTTCCCGCAGCCGCCGGGCCCGCTCCAGCAGCCCGCGCACCTGTTCACCGTCCCCTCCGAGGTACGCGTACTCGGGGATGCTCTCGACCCGCAGGTGCACGGGGTCGGGGAAGCGGCGGGAGGAGGGGCGGTAGGGGGAGGGGTCGGTGGGCGCCCCGGGTACGGCGGCGTGCAAGGGATTGACCTGCACGAACCCTGCCCCCAACGCCCGCCCGGCCCAGGCGCTCAGCTCGGCGAGATCGCCCAGGTCGCCCATGCCCCAGGAGCGCCGGGAGAGGAGCGAGTAGAGCTGGACGAGGAGGCCGTACGAGCGTCCGGTGGGCGTGGGCAGCCGGGCGGGGGCGACGACGAGGTGGGCGCGGGCGGTGCGGCCGTCGGGTGCGAAGGCGTCCAACTCGTGTACACCGGGGGCGAGTCGGTCGACGGAGTCGCAGGTCTCGCCCTGTTCGGTGCGGATGCTGAGCCGGGTGCCCTCGGGCAGTGCGGCCAGCGCGGTCGCCGTGCCGTCGGCGCCGCACACGACCGTCGGCGGCAGCAGGCGGGCCGCCAGTTCCCGCTCGCGGGCGGCGAGGGCGGCCATGACCGCGTCCGGGGTGCCCGCGTCGACGCCGAGCGCGGCCAGGACGGCGACGAGGGCGGAGTCGGAGGCGGCGACCGTACGGTCCGGGGAGGGCTGGAAGGCGGGGGCGACACCGTGCAGCTCGGCGAGCCGGGCGAGCGCGAGCCGCTCCTCGGGGAGCCCCTCCAGGGACCCGGCGGGTGCGGACATCTACAGCCCCGCGAGGTCCGAGAGCGCCGGCACCGGCCCCTCGTACAGGCCCGTGGGGTCCGCCTCGGCGTCGGCGTGCTCGCTCGTCATCGCCTCGGCGTCGGCGAGCGGGGGCTCGCTGGTGAGCGGCTCGGCGGCGGGCAGCGGCGGCTCACTGGTGAGCGGCGCCTCGGCATCCACGCTCTCTGCGCTGAAGATGTAGGCCGGTACGGCCACGGAGGCCTCCTTGTTGGCGGGTTTCCTTCGCAGGCCTACCCAGCGGGCGGAACGGCAGACGTGTACGAACGGACGAACCACGGCGCCGAAGCTCACATTCCGCGGTTCTTCCGCCGCTCGCACGACGAAATCCCCCACCTTCCACTATTCGCTCAGTACATGCAGTGACCACATGCAGTGACCACATGCAGTGACCACGCTACTGGTCCCGCCAGCCGTGTACGTAGCCTGCTTCCCGGCCGCTGCCACCGCACTGCCGCTGCCGCGCGTCCGGCGGAGCCACGGTACCCGCGAGCGGCCAGGCATGAGTGATCAGGCCCCGAGGAACAGGGGTTTGGAGCTGCCGTCACTGGAGTGTCAAGAGCGTTCTGGTGAGTGGGAGCGAGTACTGCCGGCCCGTGTCATGCCATGGCCTTGGCTGTGAGGTCGGTTTCGGTGGGGAACTGACGTTCCCTCGTCGAATGCGTGACCTTAGCGGGTGGTGCTCGTTTCTCATGACGGCGGAATCTTCGGGCGGCATCGAGTAGGGGGTCACAGGGGTGGGTGAGCTGCGGAGTGTGGCGGCGTCGTTCGTCGCGTCCCGTCCCACTGGTGTGGCCGTCCGGACCCGTCTCAAAGAGCTGACGCCGGGCGATGAGAAGGTGCTGCGCCTGATGGGTGCGCATCTGGGGTCGTTGGCTTCGAAGGATCTCAGGACGCGCTGCCGGGACGGCCTGGAGCACTCCGCCGAAACGTGGGCGGTGCGGAAGCGGGAGCTGACGCCACTCTCGTCGTCGCGGTGGGCCGGATCCATCACCAAAGCCACGCACGACCAGTGGGCACTGGCCCGCCGCTGCCAGTCGGCACACCTCCAGAACCTGGAAGCCGGTATCCGCACCATCGAGCACCGGCTATCCCTGCCGGTCAGGCAGAAGGGAACCAAGAAGGCGCCCGGGGGTTACCGGTCCCGGCGGGAGTGGCATGCGAAGTCGAGGCGGCTACGGGTGCTTGAGGACCGGCTGGCTGCCGCGCGGGCCGACCGCGAGGCCGGCACCGTGCACGTCGTACGCGGCGGCAAGCGGCTGGCCCGTGCCCGGCATCACCTGGACTCGGCCCAGCTCACGGAGTCGGAGTGGCGTGAGCGGTGGGAGGCGGAGCGCTGGTTCTGTCAGGCGGACGGCGAGTCCGGCAAGCGCTACGGCAATGAGACGATCCGGATCAGCCCGGATGGTGAGGTGAGCCTCAAACTCCCGGCCCCGCTCGCGCATCTGGCGAACGCCCCGCACGGCCGGTACGTGCTGGCCTGCCGGGTCGCGTTCGCGCACCGGGGCACCGAGTGGGCCGACCGCGTCGCGGCCAACCGGGCCGTGGCCTACCGCATCC
>NZ_PJME01000064.1 GCF_002954775.1 Streptomyces geranii | reverse complement strand
TCCCATCCCTGGGGGCTGCGCCCCCAGACCCCCCTTCGTCCTCAAACGCCGGACGGGCTGAAAAACCAAGCGCCGGCCGGCACCCCCCAGGGATGGGAACGGGTAGGGGCGGCGGGGGCGAGGAAACCGGGGCGGTAAATTAAGGGCACTGTGTCTGACTCTTCTCGCCCCAAGGGCACCCCCAGGTTTCCCGGTGGGCCGCAGGCCGATCCCGCCGGGTCGCATTTCGAGCGGCGGATCAGGAGCTTTCAGCCGCGGCGGAGCCGGGTCACCGCCGGGCAGGGTGACGCGCTGCGGCGGCTGTGGCCCAAGTGGGGGCTCGACATCGACGGGCACGAACTCCGGCTCGGCGAGCTGTTCGGGGACGACCTGCCCGTCGTACTCGAAATCGGGTTCGGGATGGGCGAGGCCACCGCGCGGATGGCCGCCGACGATCCCGGCGTCAACATTCTCGCCGTCGACGTCCACACCCCCGGCCAGGGCAACCTGCTCAACCTCGCCGACCAGCAGGGTCTGACCAACATCCGCGTCGCCAACGGGGACGCCATCATCCTGCTCCGCGAGATGCTCGGCGCCGACTCCCTCGACGGCCTCCGCGTCTACTTCCCCGACCCCTGGCCGAAGAAGCGGCACCACAAGCGGCGGCTGATCCAGGCCGAGTTCCTCGATCTTGCCGCCGCCCGGCTGCGGCCCGGCGCGCTGGTGCACTGCGCCACGGACTGGGAGCCGTACGCCGAACAGATGCTCGAAGTGCTCGACGCGCACCCGGAGTTCGAGAACACCCTGCCCGGGGGCGGATACGCGCCGCGTCCGGAGTTCCGGCCCCTGACCCGTTTCGAGGGCCAGGGACTGGAGAAGGGACATGTCGTGAACGACCTGCTGTTCCGTCGCGTACAGCACTCGTAGAACATTTGTGGAGCACCCGCCGCTAAGGTCGATGCCGTGGCCACCTTTCCCCCGTACCCGACGCACCCCAGCGGTCCCACCGAGGGACCCGCCGGCGGGGCGCTGCGGCACGCTCACTGGTGGCAGCGGTCGTGGGTGCGTTACGGCGCGCTCATCAGCCTGCTCTCGCTCTCCGGGCTCGTCATCCTCGCCCTCGTCCGTGAACAGACCGGCACCGAGGGGTTCCTGGTCGGGCTCGGGCTCGCCGTGTTCCCCGTGCCGTTGCTCGTGGCCGCGTTCCGTTGGCTGGACCGGGTCGAGCCGGGGCCCTGGCGGAACCTGCTCTTCGCCTTCGCCTGGGGCGCCTGTGCGGCGGCGCTGATAGCGATCGTCGCCAACAGCTTCGCGACGAGATGGATAGCGACGGCCACCGCCGACCCGTCCAGCGCGGACACCCTGGGGGCCACGGTCATAGCGCCCATCGTCGAGGAGTCGGCGAAGGCAGCCGCCGTACTGCTCATCTACCTCTTCCGGCGGCGCGACTTCACCGGGATCGTCGACGGGGTCGTCATCGCCGGGGTGACCGCGACCGGCTTCGCCTTCACCGAGAACATCCTCTACCTCGGCACCGCCTTCGGCACCGACCAGTTGACCGGCGACAGCGGTATCGCGTCCGTCACCGCCGCGACCTTCTTCGTACGCATCGTCATGTCGCCGTTCGCGCACCCCCTGTTCACCGTCCTCACCGGCATCGGCTTCGGCATCTCCGCGCTGTCGGGCGAGCGCCAGCACGTCCGCCGGGTGCTGCTGCCGCTGTCGGGACTGCTGCTCGCGATGAGCATGCACGCCTTCTGGAACGGCTCGTCGTCCTTCGGGGAGTACGGGTTCTTCGCGGTGTACGCCGCCTTCATGGTGCCCGCGTTCGGGCTGCTGACCTGGCTGGTCATCTGGACCCGCCAGCGCGAGCTGCGTACCGTGCGCGCCGAGCTGCCGGCGTACGCGCTGGCCGGCTGGCTGGCCCCCGGCGAGCCCTACGCCCTCGGCTCGATGCGCGCCCGCCGCCTCGCCCGCGAGTACGCCCGCCGCCATCTGGGCAGGCAGGCGGCGCGGGCGGTGGCGCAGTACGAGGCGTACGCCACCTCGCTGGCGTTCCTCCGTCACCGGGGGCGGCTGGGCCGGGCGCGCGCCGACTTCGTGGTCCGGGAGCGGGAGCTGCTGGGCGCCCTGTGGGAGCGCCGGGCGGTGGCCCGCCCGGCCCTGGACCACGCGGCCCGCGCGACGGCCCCGGTTCCGATTCCGGCTCCGCTTCCGCTGCCACTGCCGCCGGCCACCTGGCCGACGTACGGACAGCAGACCTACGCGGCACAGCCGTACGCTCCGCAGCCCTACGTACAGCAGCCGTACGGCCACCAGGGTTATGGCCCGACGACGCCGTACCCGGCGACCTACAACCCGTACCGGTCGTAGGACCACACGCCGGTCCGGCAGCTCGTCTGCCCGCCGCCGGAGGGGGCCTCGGGGCGATGGCGGTGGCGTGGTCGCCGACTCGCCTACGCGTCGACGCCAGCCGCCGCGTCGCGGGGTGCACGCACCACGCCTCGCTCAGGTCCGCTGCTGCTGCGCGTCCCGCCCCTGCCTCGTAGGCGCCTGCACGCGCCACACTCCGCTCACCTGAGCTGATGGGGCGCCGGTGATTCCCCCGCGACCTGGTCCGCCGGACAACCCTTCGTCCCTGTCGTTCGGATCGCGCCTAGACCACAGGGCGTGGCGGGCGGGCGATGCGCCCACGCCCCACAGCCACCGGCACGCACCACGCCCCGCTCACCGGCACGGTTACGGCGATCATGAGTCCCCACGACCCCATCCGCCGGACACCCTTCACCCCTGCCGCCCGACTCACGCCCCCGCCCCGCCACAGCCGCCCGCACGCACCACACCCCGCTCACCAGCACGGATACGGCGCCCATGAGTCCCCGCGACCTCATCCGCCAAGCAACCCTTCGCCCCCGCCGTCCGGATCCCGCCTGAGCCAGGGGCGCGGCCCGCAGCCCACCCCCGTCACGCAGCCGCACCACGCCCCCACCGGCAGGCAAGCACCCCGCAACGCCAAGCCGCCCCAAGCCGCCGCAACCCGCACGGCGCCCCCAGCCGCCAGACGTCACCCGCCCGCCAAGCCCAAGCCCACGCCAACCCAAGCCGCCGGCAGGGCGTCACACGCGCCTCACGCCGAAGCCGCCGTAAGGCCGGCCACCTCGCCCTCCGTCAGTTCCAGTTCCGCGACCGCGAGCAGGGGCGGGAGCTGCTCCGCCGTGCGGGCCGAGGCGATCGGGGCCGCTACCGTCGGCTGGGCGGCCAGCCAGGCCAGGGCCACCGTGGCCACCGCCACCCCGCGCGCCTCGGCGATCTCGTCCAGGGCCGCCAGTACCTTCCTGCCCCGCTCCGTCTCCCCGTGCTTGCCCGCGCCCGCCGCCGCCCGGGCGCCCTCGACCGTCGCGCCGGGCCGGTACTTGCCCGTGAGGAAGCCGGAGGCCAGCGCGAAGTACGGGACGGTGGCCAGGCCCGTACGGGACGCGAGGTCGCGCAGCGGGCCCTCGTAGGTGTCGCGCGAGACCAGGTTGTAGTGGGGCTGGAGGGCGACGTACTTGGCCAGGCCCTCGCGGTCGGAGAACTCCAGCGAGGCCTGGAGCCGCTCGGGCGAGATGTTCGAGGCGGCGATGTACCGGACCTTGCCCGCGGTCACCAGTTCGTCGAGGGCGCCGATGATCTCCTCGACGGGCACCTCGGTCTTGTCGAAGTGGGTGAAGTAGAGGTCGATGTGGTCGGTGTCGAGGCGGCGGAGGGAGGCGTCGGCGGCGGCCTTGATGTTGGCGCCCGACAGGCCGGGGAAGTCGGGGTGCTGGCTGACCTTCGTCGCGACGACGACGTCCTCGCGGTTGCCGCGCGACTTGAGCCACTTGCCGATGATCGTCTCGGACTCGCCGCCCGAGTTGCCCTCGATCCAGGCCGAGTAGGAGTCGGCGGTGTCGAGGAAGTTGCCGCCGGCCGCCGCGTAGGCGTCGAGCACCTCGAAGGACGCCTTCTCGTCGGCGGTCCAGCCGAAGACGTTGCCGCCGAGGGCGAGCGGGAAGACCTCGAGGTCCGATGATCCGAGCTTGCGAAGAGCAGTAGCAGTCATGCTCAACGTCAACAACGACCCCGGACGCACTGATTCCGGCGGTTCACGAACATCGTGTGAACGCCGGAATCAGAGAACGTACGACTTACGGGTTACCGGATGCCCGGGTACCGCTTACGGGTTGCCGGATGCCCGGATACCAGTTACGGGTTGAGGCCCATGCTGCGCAGCCACGCCGCCGGGTCGATGCCCGCCGTGTCGGAGCTGCTGGTGTGGACCTCCATGTGGAGGTGGGCCCCGGTCACGTTGCCCGTGGCGCCGACGCGGCCGATGACGTCGCCCGTGGCGACCTTCTGGCCGACGCTGACGTTGATCGAGGACTGGTGGGCGTACCAGATCTCGGTGCCGTCGTCGAGGGTGAGGATCGTGCGGTAGCCGTACGAGCCGCTCCAGCCCGCCTCGGTGATCGTGCCGGTGTGGACCGCCTTCAGCGGGGTACCGGTGGGAGCAGCGAAGTCGAGGCCGGTGTGGTAGCCGGAGGACCACAGCGAACCGGCCTGGCCGAAGGTCGAGGTGATCGTGTACGAGGAGGTGGGGAGCGTGTACTGGGTGGACAGCTCGGCGAGCCGCGCGGCCTCCTTCTTCGCCGCTGCCTCGTCCGCCGCCTTCTTCTTCGCGGCGGCGGCCTTCTCGGCGGCCTCGCGCTTCACCTTGGCGGCCTCGGCGGCGGCCTTCTTCGCGGCGGCGTCCTGGGCGGCCTGCTGGACCTTGGCCTCGGCCTGGTCCTTCTGCTGCTCGGCCTGGAGGATGATCCGGGCGCGCAGGGCCTCACCCGCGTCGCTCGTGCCCTGCTCGGTCTCCTCGGGGGTGACCCCGACGCTGCTGAGCGCGTTCGGGGAGCCCTGGGGCTCGTCGTCCGAGTCGTCGCTCGTGAAGGGCGAGCCGACGGACGGCAGGTCGGGGATGGAGATGGAGACGGGCGGCTTGCCGGTCTGCGCGGTGGCCATGCCGGCCCCGCCGACGGCGGCTATGACACCGACGCCCAGAACGGTGGAGCTGCGGGCGAGTCCGCCGCCGCGCTGCTTGCCGACGCGGTGCCGGCCGCGAACCGGACGAGTGGTGTCCGCGCTGGGATTCCACTCCTCCCAGGGGCCCTCGTCGGTGCGGCGGCTCGCGAAGCCGAAGGTCGGGATCTTCCCGTCCTCGGTGTCGCTGCCGCGCTGACTCGGCACGAAGGGGGCTTCTGGGGCAGCCGGGTTTGACGCCACGTGGGCGTGCTCCTTTCCTTCCTTCTCGCCTACCGGGTTAGCTGACGGGTTCGGAGCAGGAAGGTCTCCTACGCGCGTATACCCACCGTGCTGCCACGGCGGGCGGACGAGCGATTCACCCCAAGTTGGTGGTTCCCCGGTTCCCTCGCGGGATTCGGCGCATGCGCACGGAGCCGACTCTTGTGACGGCTGGGACAACCGCGCTGCGTTATCGAACGTTAATAGACCTGAGCACCGGATTCCAAGCTGTTCCTGTTGATCGTTAACGCTTTTCCCGAGGACGTTCCGGGTCACCACCGGTGAAAATCGGGCGAGTTGGCCGTGCCCTAAGTGACTACTGAGTTTTGACTGTGTGTCAGATGTTATGCGGAGCGGGATCGTTCACTCACCCTTGGTGACAATTGATGAGAGACGGTGTACGGCGAGCAGCGCCATGTCGTCCGTGGTGCCGCCACCCGAGTGCCGGCGCACCTCGGCCGCGAGGGCGGCGAGAAGGGCCGCCGGGTCACGGAAGACCCGTCCGGTGAGCCGGGCGGCCGGATCGAAGAAGACACCGCGCCCGTCGCGGGCCTCGGACAGCCCGTCGGTGTAGAGGAGCAGGGTCGCGCCTCCGGGAAAGGGGGTCTCCTCGGCCCGGCCGGGCCACCCGCCGAGGCCCCCGATGCCCCCAAGGCCCCCGAGGCCCCCTCCGAGGCACTCTGGGCCCCTTGGATCCCCTGGATCCCCTGGATCCCCTGGATCCCCTGGATCCCCTAGGTCGCCGATGCCGAGCGGCAGCGCGGGTTCGGCCGGGGCGAGGACGCGCAGGGTGCCGTCGGCGGCGAGGAGCAGGGGCGCCGGGTGGCCTCGGTTGACGATGCGTACGATCCCGGCGGTCCGCCCGGTGCCGTCGCCGTGCGGGAGTTCGACGAGCACGGCGGTGGCGAAGCCCTCGCTGATCTCCAGCCCGCCGCGCCGGGCGGCCTCGCGGGCCAGCGCCCGTTCCAGCCGCTGCGCGACCCCCTCCAGGCTCACCTCCTGCTCGGCGGCCTCCCGGAACGCCCCGATGACGACGGCCACGGCGGCCACGGCCCCCATCCCCTTGCCCCGCACGTCACCGAGGACGACCCGCACGCCGTACGGGGTGTCCTGCACGGCGTACAGATCGCCGCCGATGAAGGCACCCTCCTGGGCGGCCTCGTACCGGGCGGCGATCTCGAACCCGCCGATGCGCGCGGCCGGTTCGGGCAGTACGGCGCGCTGCGCGGCCTCGGCGATCTCGCGGGCCGTGGCGAGGCGGCGGTCACCGCGGCGTACGACGCGGTTGATGACGACGGCCAGGACGACGACCGTGGCCACGGTGAACGTCTCGGTGAGCGTGTCGGCGTCCAGGGAGAAACCGAAGCGGGTGTGGACGCCGTACTCGGCGAGGAGCGCGGCGACGCCGGTGACGACCGTGGTGCGCAGCGAGGAGAGGGGGGCGGCGATGAGCGGGGCGGCCGTGAAGAAGGGGACCGCGGTGAAGTCGCGCGGGGTGGCGACGTCGTAGACGACCCCGGTGACGATCAGGAAGGCGGGCAGGACGCGGACGAGGGTCCGCACCCGGGACACCGCGACCGCCTCGGTCTCGGCCTCCGCCTCCGGTTCTCCCGACCGCGCCACTCGTCTCGTCTCCCGCCGGATCACCCGTCCCGTTCCGTACCGTCCGTCCAGGCTTTCGGGCGCGGGTACGGCGGGCGAGCCGGGTGGACCGACCGGGCTAAGGAGAAAAGTGGGGGAAAAGTGGGGCGGGTCCGGAAATGACTCAGGGCCGGAAACCAATTTCTTGGTTTCCGGCCCTGGGCCTTCAGTAGCGGGGACAGGATTTGAACCTGCGACCTCTGGGTTATGAGCCCAGCGAGCTACCGAGCTGCTCCACCCCGCGCCGCTGAACACAACTATACGCCATCTGCGGGATCCCCATCACCACGATTGATCACCCGGTCGATCAGCTGGTTGCGCATCAGCCGGGGAGGTGGGTGTTGGGGGCCTTGGCCCGCTCCTCGTACTCGGGGAGTACGACGACCTCGACGCCGGCGTCCGTGAGCAGGCCGTTCCCGTCGGCCGCGACCACGAAGGTGTCCGGCTCGCGCCAGGCGGTCACCACCCGGCGGACGCCCGCGTCGAGGATCAGCCGGGCGCAGGGCGCGGGGCGGGAGGCTCGGCGGGCGCAGGGTTCGAGGCTGCTGTAGACGGTGGCCGTGGGGAGCCTGGGGTCGGCCGGGTCGAGCTTGGCGAGGGCGGCCTCCTCGGCGTGCACGACGGGGTCGCCGCCCTCCCGGGAGTGCCCGCGCGCCAGCTCCGTACCGTCGGCCGCGACGACGACCGCGCCGACGCTGAAGGCCGTGCGGGAGGGCGGACACAGCTCGGCCAGTTCGCAGGCGAGCGCCAGCCAGTGCCGGTCGGCGGCGACGGGGAGCGGGCCGGTGCCGGGTGCGGTGGGCTCGTACCGCATGAGGACGACGTCCTCGATCCGCCGGGTGCCGGTCAGCCGCAGGCGTCCGCCCTGGTAGGCGCCGGGGCCGAAGAGGCGGGGCGCGGCGGGGTCGCCGACGAGGAGGGGCGCGAGGACGAGCTGGAGTTCGTCAGCGAGGCCCTGCTGGAGGAGCTGGGTGTGGACGGTGCCGCCGCCCTCGACCATGAGGTGCCGTACGCCACGAATGTCGTGCAGATGTTCGAGAAGCGCCCGCCAGTCGAGGGCCCCCGGCCCCAGGGAGACGACATCCGTGTCGGGCCCGAGATCCGTGCGCCGGGCCCGCTCGGCGCCCTGGTCCGTCGTGTATACGAGTTTCCCGCCGCCGGTGTGCCAGAAGTTGGCGGCCGGGTCGAGTTCGCCCGAGCCGCTGACGGTCACCTTGAGCGGGTACTCCGGCTTCCCGGCCGCCACGCGCGCGGCCCGCCGCTCGGGCGAGTTGACCAGGAGGCGGGGGTTGTCGGCGCGGATGGTGCCGGCGCCGATGAGGATCGCGTCGCTGGCCGCCCGTACCTCGTCGACCCGGTCGAAGTCGGCGGGGCTGGAGAGCAGCAGCCGATCGGGGCCGGTGTCGTCCAGGTGGCCGTCGAGGGAGACCGCGGCGGACAACAGGACGTAGGGAAGGGGCATGGGCGCGCTTTCCTCCGGCTCTTCCGGTCCTCCGGTGCCGGTTTTCCCGGCACCTTTGGTTCAAGTTTTAAACAACCTACACTGGTCGCATGACGACCCGCTGGCTCACCCCCGAGGAGCAGCGCGCGTGGCGCGCGTACGTCGCGGCCTCCCTGCTGCTGGAGGACACGCTCGACCGGCAGCTCCAGCAGGACGCCGGGATGCCGCACCTCTATTACACGATCCTGGCGTACCTCTCCGAGACGCCCGAGCGACGGCTGCGGATGACCGATCTCGCCGAGAAGCTGAAGATCACGCGCAGTCGGCTGACGTATGCGGTGGCACGGCTGGAGAAGGACGGTCACGTACGGCGTGAGGCCTGCAAGTGGGACAAGCGGGGCACCGTCGCCGCGCTGACCGACGAGGGCATGGCGGTGCTGGAGCGGACCGCGCCTGGGCATGTCGCCACGGTCCGGGCGACGCTCTTCGACCATCTGACGCCGGAGCAGGTGAGCCAGCTGGAGGAGATCTGCACGGCGGTCGAGCGGGCGTTGCAGGGGGACGGGTCGGAGGCGGCACCGGCGCCGGAGGGCCTGCCATGGCTGCGCCGGTCGTCATCGTCGCCGCCATCGCCACCATCGTCGTCATCGCCGCCGTCGTCGTCGTGCGGGTCGTGAGCCGCACCGGAAATCGATTGCTTTAACTTTGAAGCATGAGGTAGGGTCACTGTTCGAGTGAGGATCTGCTTCAAAACTGAAGCAGATCCGAGGTTTCAGAGGCCAGGACCAAGGACCACCCCGGGAGACCCGCATGCCCGACTTCCCCGCAGCCACCACACGCTCCCGCGTCAAGGTGCCGCTTCGCTTCCACGACGGCTACAGCGTCGACACCGAGTTGGTCACCTTCCACGGCCTGACCGACGGCCTGGAGCACGTGGCGATGGTCCTCGGCGAGCCCGCGCCCGGCACCACCCCGCTGGTCCGGCTGCACTCCGAGTGCCTCACGGGCGACGTCTTCGGCTCGGCCCGCTGCGACTGCGGCCCGCAGCTGCGCGAGGCGGTCGAACGCATAGCCGAGCACGGGGGCGTGCTGCTCTACCTCCGCCAGGAGGGCCGGGGCATCGGCCTCTACAACAAGCTCGACGCGTACGCCCTCCAGGACGAGGGCCTCGACACCTACGCCGCGAACGCCGCCCTGGGCCTGCCCGAGGACGCCCGCGACTACACGGCGGCGGCCCAGATGCTGCGGGCCCTGGGCATCGACTCCCTGGACCTCCTCTCCAACAACCCGGACAAGGCGAACCAGCTCCGCTCGCTGGGCATGGACGTCCACGACCGCGTCCCGACGGGCGTGTTCACGACTCCGGCGAACGTCCGCTACCTCCGCGCGAAGGTCCTGCAGACCCAGCACACGCTGCCGCTGGGGGAGTTGGGCGGCCTGACCGAACTCAGCGTGGGCTGAGCCCAGTTCGAGCCGTACGGGTATGTCCGGCGCCCGGCCGGATACCTGTACGGGATGCGACGAACGCACGAGGAGACGGAAGAGCAGGCGCCTGCCCCTCGCACCACAGCCGTGCCGCCCGGCCACTCCTGGTGGACGGTACTGAAGGGCACGGCAAGGGCGTTCAGGAACGACGAGCTGACCGACCGAGCAGCAGCGCTGACTTACTACGGCATCCTGGCGCTGTTCCCGGCGTTGCTGCTGCTGACCTCCATGCTGGGCCTCATCGGCCCGTCGGCGTCGCAACGGGTGCTGAACAACATCCAGAACCTGGCCCCGGGTTCGGTACGGGACATCCTGCGGGACGCGGTCTCCCAGATGCGGGGCGCCTCCGGGATCGGCTCGGTGATGGCGGCGGTGGGCCTGCTGCTGGCGGTGTGGTCGGCGTCGGGCTACGTCGCCGCGTTCCTCAGAAGCGCCAACGTGGTCTACGCCGTCCCGAAGAGCCGCCCGGCCTGGAAGGCACTGCCCGTCCAGGTGGGCGTGACGGCCGTCATGATGGTGCTGGCGGTGGTCAGCGCGGTGATCGTCGTCTTCACGGGCGGCCTGGCCAGACAGCTCGGCACGGCCCTGGGCGTCTCCGAACGGACGCTGGCGGTCTGGTCGTTCGCGAAGTGGCCGGTGCTGGCGGTGGTGGTGACGGTGATGATCGCGATCCTGTACTGGGCAGCACCCAACGCAAAGGGCAGAGGCTTCCGTTGGATCACCCCGGGCAGCTTCCTGGCCCTCCTGATCTGGCTGACAGCATCGGCGGGCTTCGCGGTGTACCTCGCGAACTTCGCCTCGTACAACCGGACTTACGGGGCTTTCGCGGGCGTGATCATCTTCCTGGTGTGGCTGTGGATCACGAATCTGGCGATTCTGCTGGGGTTGGAGTATGACGCGGAGTTGGCTCGGCAGGGGGGTGCGGCGGCGGGGTGAGACGGGGACAGGGGTACCCCCGCCCCCGCCGACCACTGCCGAGGAGCTGCGGACACGGGTGGAGGCGCCATGCGTGGACCCCACCAGGACAGCCGATGCCAGGGACCGACTCCGGGACAGGGCAACAGATCCCCAGCCCGTGATCCACCGATCACGATCGTTCGAAGAAACCGCCTAGCAATCCGCTGCTACGCAAAGGCTGAACCTCGCGTGCGCCACGACCGTGGTGTAAATTCCGCCATTCTCCTTGGCGGCTGGAATGATCACCGGATCGGCCTGCCAGCGCCCATCGATCCATTCCAACGGGAAAACCTGGCGCTCCGCTTCTCCCAGCCGGAGCATTATTTCGGCGGAAGTGCGGTCGGGGTTCATTTTTCCGACCGACGTGGTGACGAGGAAGACCGTACGGCGGGAGTCCTCGTGAGTTCGGAAACTCTGACTCATGGTCCGCGCGCAGTCCCTCGACCTCGGGTCAGCGAGCACGCACCACACTCGGCTCGCGCCCTGGTATTCGGCGTTCTGGATCTGCAGGGCCGCCGCGTAGGCACCTGCCGGACCTGGGCGTTGGGTCGCCGAGAATTCCAGGACATGGTTCGAGATCGGAATGCGCTCGTAGGGGCGGACCGCGAAACCCGGCGAGTCGCTCGGCGTCGAACCCTCGTGGCGTGCGGTCTTTCCCTGGTGAGTCACCCAGAGAATACTGAGGAGACTGGCTGCGATGGCCATCACGGAAATCAGATGCCGGCGCGGCTTGTACGACTTCTCCGCAGGCGCACTCGTCATCTCCTCGGCCCGGTCGGGGGAGTCCTGGTCGATTACACCCACATTCGACCGGGCCCCAGTGGCGGGAGGCGACCCCGCCGACACCTTCTGCCGGTCGGCCGCCGAACTCCGCCGGGAGGGCAACGCCTGGGTGACCGGCTCTTCCTGAGTTGCCGTCGCAGGATCCTTCACCGTCGCCATCAGGTCGGCCATGAGGTTCACTTCGGCGCGCTTGCGCTCCAACTCCGCCGCCCCCCATGTCCTGACCCCGGACCCGAGCGCCTCCGAGAGCAGCTGATCCCGCCTGCGCCGGGACTCCGCCCGGTCGACCGCGTACCTCTTCTCGGCTGCCCGCACCGCCCTCTCCAGCCGGGAGAACCGCCATCCCCATCGCTTGGCGGAGCCGAGATCGGCGGACGGCCGTGCCGTGTTCCGGGGCGCCATCATCGGACCCCCTTCGTGACCTTCTGCGTCAGGGTCCGCAGCAGCTCGCTGTCGCAGGCCTGGTCGAACTCCTGACGGGCCCGGCGCAGCCGCTGGCGAATGGTGCCCGGCTTCTGTTCGAGCAACTCGGCGATCTGCTTCGAGGTATGTCCCGCGTAGATCATGATCAGCACCTCTTTGTGCTCGGGGGTCAGTCCGTGAATGACCTCCAGGGCGCGAGCGAGCAGGTCGTTGCTGGCCGTCAAATCCTCCGGCGTGGGGGCCGGATCAGGAAGGTCAACGGAGTACACCTGGCCGCTCCGCGACGTCTGCTGGAGCGGAACCATATGAGGGCGGTTCACACGCTTGTACGAGATCAGGGCATTGAGCAGCGCCCGCCGGGCATAACCGCTCGCCGTCACCGGGTCGATGCTGTCCCAGTCGTTCTTTATCCTGGCGAGAATCACGTTCATCTGCCCCTCGCCCTCGAATCCATCGCTGCCGTACGACAGATAGCCTGCATACCGGTACAACGACTCGGCGTATTCGGTGAAGAAGTCGTCCCACGTCGCAATTGGTTTACCTCGCGCTCTTTTACGGGGAACTGGAGTCATGGGCGCGCTGCTCCTTGCCTGACAGTGACCCGATCGACTCCACCCATGACGCGCCCGTACCGCGAAGCGTTACCGGATTGCTCCGCCATCACCCATTCGGGCGAAGATCGGCGGAAGGGGTGGCGTCGGTAACGCGCAGAAAGGCCGCCCCGTCTATGGCGACGGGGACGATCCCCGGCCATGAAGACATGAAGGAAGTGCGGCACTCATGAAGAGGCACGTCCGACGTACGACGCCGTCCTGGTGGCAGGAGTGGGGCATCGCGATGCTCTGCGCGCTTCCGGCTGCCGTGGCGATCGAGCCACTCTGGCACCTGCTGACCTACGCCCTGCACGCATACGGGCTGGTATGGCCATGGGAGTTGTATCTGCCGCTGCACTGATGAGCGACCACAGGTCCCCATCGTCCTGCACACCGGAGACGGAACATCGAGAGCCCTTCGTGATCTTCCTCGGCTCCCGCCACCCCTGAAACACGCATCGACCCCAGGTCGGATAGTCCCTGACCTGGGGTCGAGCCGTAGGCCCTGTGGGACTCGAACCCACAACCAATGGATTAAAAGTCCACTGCTCTGCCAATTGAGCTAAGGGCCCTGGCGATGTTGCTTCCCCGAGCATAGCCGCCCCCGGCCGGGACTCCGATCGGGTATCGGAGTCCGGCAGGGGGAACCTGAGAAAACAGCGCCCCCGTTACGGATCCACCCCCTTGGCCACCCCGTTGCCCACCCCCTTCCGAGCCTCCTCCCGCGCCCGCGTCCGCTCATGCTCGGGATTCAGGAACCAGTGCCGTGCCGATGCCGCCCACCACGCCGCAGCGAAGCCCAGTACCACCAGGACCGCGATCGGGGCGTAGTTGAAGTTCTCCCAGGTGACGGGAGCGAGCTGGGGCAGCATGAACAGGACCGTGATCACCGCTACCCACACCACCGACACCACCCCGATCGCCCGCGACCAGCGGCCCAGGTGCCACGGGCCCCGCTGGAAGGCCTCGCCCTTGCGCAGGCGCAGCAGGGTCGGGATGACGTACGCGATGTAGAGGCCGATCACCGCGATCGACGTCACGGCGGCGTACGCGGTCAGGTTGATCAGGTACGGGAGGCCCAGGAGCAGTGCCCCGAACGCCGCCAGCCAGACCGCCGCCACCGGGGTACGGGTGCGGGGGCTGACCGTGTGCCAGATGTGGGAGAAGGGGAGGGCGCCGTCGCGGGAGAAGGCGTAGATCATGCGGGAGTTGGCCGTGATCGACGCCATGCCGCAGAACAGTTGGGCGCCGATGACCACCAGCAGGAGCAGCTTGCCTCCGGTCGCGCCCACCGCGTCCAGCAGGATCTGCGCCGGCGGTACTCCCGTCGGGGACTCCCGGGCGCCGTCGTACGACTGGATGGCGAAGGTGAAGCCCAGGAGCAGGACGAAGCCCGCGATCCATGACGTCCAGATGGACTGGACGATGCCCTTCGGGCCCGCCGTCGACGCGTCGTGGGTCTCCTCCGTCATGTGGGCGGAGGCGTCGTAGCCCGTGAAGGTGTACTGGGCCATCAGCAGGCCCAGGGCGACCACGTAGACGCTGCTGCCCCAGCCCGTGTGGTTCACGAACTCGGTGAACACGAAGGAGGCGGACTGGTGTTCGTCCGGTACGAAGGTCAGCGCCCCGACGATGACCGCCACACCCACCACGTGCCACCACACGCTGATGCTGTTCAGCAGGCCCACGATGCGGACGCCGAAGGTGTTGAGGAGGCCGTGCAGGACGAGGATGCCGGCGAAGAGCAGGATCGTGCTGCCCGGCGTGACCTCGAAGTCGAACTGGAGGTTCAGGTAGGCGCCCAGGAAGGACGCCGCCCCGAAGTCGATGCCGGCGGTCACGGCCACCTGGCCGAGCACGTTGAACCAGCCCGTGAACCACGCCCAGGCGGCGGCCGAACGGGGTGGTGCCAAGCGGTGGGCCCAGAAGTACAGGCCCGCCGACGTCGGGTAGGCCGAACAGATCTCGGCCATCGCCAGGCCGACGAAGAGCGTCATCAGGCCGACCGCGACCCAGCCCCACGTGATCACGGCCGGGCCGCCCGTGTTCATGCCGAAGAGGTAGAGGGTCAGACAGCCCGACAGGACCGAGATGATCGTGAAGGAGACCGCGTAGTTGGAGAACGCCGACATACGGCGGGCGAGGACCTGGGTGTAACCGAGCTGGGCAAGCCGTTCCTCGTCCGACAGCCCGGTCGTTCTGGCGTCATCTGTCATGCCCCCAGCAATTCCCTGACTGGGGGTATGACATGCGTCACAGGCCAATTCATTTGGCCGAAAACGTATCTGCCCTCGCCGCGCCGTCAGACGTCCGTCGCGCCCGCCCCCAGCTGAGCCACCTGCGTCGCGCTCAGTACGCCCGCGTAGACATGCACCTCGTCGACCGCCCCCCGCAGATGACCGCCCCAGCCCGACTCGCCCCGCGACCGGCCGATCTGCAGCTCACCCGCGGCCGTCCAGCCGGGCCGGTAGGACGACGCCCGCGCCGACAGCTGGCCGTCGGCGTAGAGCAGGATCTCGTCGGCCTCGTCGTCGTACACCAGCGCGAGGTGGTGGACGTCGTCCGGGGAGGCCCACGCGGCGTCCGCCGTGAGGGTGACCGACTCGCCGTTCGCGTCCGTCAGGCCCACCTCCCACTGCTGTGTCGCCCCCGAATAGCGCACCTCGGCAAGGGAGTTGTCCGCCCCCGGCACCGACAGCACCGTCATCGGCCGGTCCTGCGCCGCCCCGTCGATCCGGACGTGCGCGGCGACCGAGAAGCTCTCCCCGGTGGCGACGGCCCGACCGCCCGTCTCCGCGTAGTCCCCCTCGCCGTCCAGCAGGAGGTGGCCTGCGCCGAAGAGGGGGGACTGGCCCGGCAGGCAGTCCGGGTCCAGCCAGTCGCAGGGCTCGTCGTCGCGGTAGATCGACGCGTCGCCGCCCAGCGTCAGCGGCAGCCCGCCGTCCCGCTCGGGACTGCCGCCGCCGACCGCCTCGTCGAGCGCCCAGTAGCCCTCGCTCACGGCGGCCCGCCTCGCCGCCCCGGCCGCCTCGGCGCCCACGACGATCCGGTCCCACACCCGTACGCCGGCCAGCGCCCCGCGCCAGTTCCCGCTCTCACCGGAGAGCGTGCGGCCGATCTGGAGGTCCCCGGGCGCCGAGGCCCCGGTGACGTTCTCGGCCACGCCCGCCTCCCGCCCGTTCACATACAGCCGGGCGGTACCGGCCACCGGGTCGAACACCCCGGTGAGCTGCGCCCAGTCACCCGCCTCCGCGACCCCACCCCGTACGACCGAACCGCCCACCCCGAACGACCAGGCACCGCCCGCCGTCCCGAGCCCGAACCCGGCCGCCCCGCCGGCGCCCTGGCTCACGGCGGTCATGTCCGCGTCGGCCGTCTCCGGCCGCACCCAGGCGCTCACCGCGAAGGCCCCGCCGGTGTCGACGGCCGGTGCGCCGCTCGTCAGATACGCGCCGGCCGAACCGTCGAGGACGACCGCCCCCGGCACCGAGGTCCGCGCCGGACCCGCCGCGCCGAAGGCGACCCCGTCGCCCGCGACCGCGGACCTGCCGCCCGCCTCCGCCGACGCCTCGCTCGAACCGGCCGCGTCGGCGAGCCTCCAGGCGGCGACGGGCGTACGGCCCTCGCCCACCAGGAACGAGTAGGTGGCCGACGCGCTGACGTTGCCCGCCCGGTCGACGGCCTGGACGTCCAGCAGATAGCGGCCCGCCGACTGCGGCAGCCAGCTCAGCTCCACCGGCCCGCCGGGCTCTTCGGGTACGGCTCTGCGCTGCGGCCCGCCAAGGAAGCTGTAGACGTACGAGACCACGTCTTCCGACGCGGAGTCGACGGTGAACGTGCCGTACACGCCCACCCCGTCGTGCCAAGTGCCGTTGTCGTCCGGGTACTCGGGCGACGTCACCGTGGGCTTCGCGGGCGCCTCGGTGTCGTACACGAACTCGCAGGCCCCGCTACCGCCTTCGGAGCTCCACGGCCCCCACAGCGTGCCGTCGTTCGCCCGCACCCGCCAACTCACCTCGGTGAACGCGGGTACTTCGGCCGGCACGGTCCAACTGAACGTCGAACCGCTGGACTTGGCGGTCGTCTGCACCGAGTCGAGCACCTGCCGTACGCCCGAGGCGTCCGTCCAGGACACCTCGAACCCGGCGCTCACCCGGCCCCCGTCCGGGTCGCGGAGCACCGCCGTGAGCGTCGGCCGCGTACCGACGTACGGCCGGTCCGCGCCGTCGGCGCACGCCTTGCCCCCGGTGGTCAGCTCCAACTGTGCTGGCTGGGAAGGCGGTTGGTTCGCGGCGGCGGACGCCGCCCACGGCGTGCCGACGACCGCCGACGACGCGAGCGCCACGGCGACTCCGCACCGTACGAAGGCATGACGGGACAACGGCTTCAATGACCTCAACGGATTCCCTCCCCCGTGATCCGGCTACCCGCCAGATCATCCGATTCCGCGCCGGAGCGTAACAGCCGCTGCACGTAAGCGAGTTGGGATTTCCGGCCTGCCGGAGACGGGTCCGGTGCGGGCGCGGGCGCGGCAATGCCGAAGGGCCCGTACGACCGGAGTCGTACGGGCCCTTCGGTGTTCAGTCAGCGATCAGCCGATGAAGGTCGGCCGGCGATCAGCCGTTGCGCTTCCAGCGCGGCTTCTCGTCGCGGCGGCCGACGGACGAACCCGAGCCGGAGCCCGAACCCGTGCCGCGGTGGTCGTCGCGGCGGCCGTACGGGCGGTCGTGGCCGCCGGCGCGGAAGCCGCCGCCCGCGGGGCGGTCGCCCTGGCGGTCGCGGTTGAAGGGGCGGTCGCTGCCTCGGTGGCCGGTGGCCGGGCGGTCGTCGCGGCGGAAGCCGCCACGGTCACCGCCGGTGGCCGGGCGGTCGTTGTCGCGACGGAAGCCGCCACCCGAGGGACGCTCGTCACGACGGTCGAACGAACGGCCACCACGGTCGCCGCCGGAGGGGCGGTCGTTGTCCCGGCGGAAGCCGCCCGACGGGCGGTCGTCGCGGCGGAAGCCGCCACGGTCGCCACCGGTGGGGCGGTCGTTGTCGCGACGGAAGCCGCCACCCGAGGGACGCTCGTCACGACGGTCGAAGGAACGGCCGCCACGGTCGTCGCGGTCACGGTTGAAGCCGCCGGAGGGGCGGTCGTCCCGGCGGAAGCCGCCACGGTCGCCACCGTCACGACGGTCGTCGCGGCGGAAGCCGCCCGAGGGACGCTCGTCACGGCGCTCGAAGGAACGGCCGCCACGGTCGTCGCGGTCACGGTTGAAGCCGCCCTGCGGGCGCTCGCGGCGCTCGTAGTTGCCCCGCTCGTCACGCTGCTGGCGCGGCTCCTCGCGGACCGGCGCCTCGGCAGCGGCGGCGGCCTCGACAGCGGCGGCCTCGGCCACCGCCGCGACGGCGGCCACGGCGGCCTCCGGGTCCTCGCCCCGCTCGCGGGCCGCACGCGCCGTCAGGCGGTCGGCCTCCTCGCGGAGTTCGGCGGCGCGGCGCGTGGCGCGCTCCAGCTCCTTGGTGAGCTGCGAGACCTCACGCTCGGCCTGCTGGGCGGAGTTGCCCGCGGACTCCGCCTGGACCTCGGTCATCGAACGGGCACCGGTGATCTCGGCCACGTCCGGCTCGAAGGCGGCGCCGCCCTGGATGATGTGCCGCCCGGCGTCGACGCCCGCGTCCTCCATCAGCCGGAAGATCTGGCGCCGCTGGTGCGGCAGGGAGAGGGATACGACGGTGCCGGTGCGGCCCGCTCGCGCCGTACGGCCCGCGCGGTGCAGGTAGTCCTTGTGGTCGCCGGCCGGGTCCACGTTCAGGACCAGGTCGATGCCGTCGACGTGGATGCCGCGCGCGGCGACGTCGGTGGCGACCAGGACGTTGACGTAACCGTCCTTGAAGTCGGCCAGCGTCCGGGTGCGGGCGCCCTGGGTCATGCCGCCGTGCAGGGCGTCGGCCTTGACGCCCGACTCGATGAGCTGTTCGGCGACACGGTCGGCGCCGAGCTGCGTACGGACGAAGATGATCGTGCGGCCCTTGCGGGAGGCGATCGCGGCCGTGACCGGCGCCTTGTCCTTGGGCTTCACGATGAGGATGTGGTGGGACATCGTCGTGACGTTGCCCTGGGCGCTGTCGACCTCGTGCGTGACCGGGTTGGTCAGGTAGCGCTTGACCAGCGTGGAGATCTCGTTCTCCATGGTGGCCGAGAACAGCATGCGCTGGCCGCCACCGGGGATCTGGTCGAGCAGCTCGGTGACCTCGGGCAGGAAGCCCAGGTCGGACATCTGGTCGGCCTCGTCGAGGACGGCGACCTCGACGTTGGCCAGGGAGCAGGCGCCGCGGTTGATGATGTCGCGCAGGCGGCCCGGGGTGGCGACGAGGATGTCGACGCCGCGCTCCAGGGCGTAGATCTGGTTGCCCATCGACGTACCGCCGCAGACGACCTTCATCTTGAGGCCGAGGACGTCGCCGTAGGGCTGGAGGGCGTCCGCGACCTGCATCGCCAGTTCACGCGTCGGCGTGAGGATGATGGCGCGGGGCTTCTTCTTCTCGGTCTGGCCGCCGGCGAGGCGGGTCAGCACCGGCAGACCGAAGGAGAGGGTCTTGCCGGAGCCGGTACGGCCCCGGCCGAGGATGTCCTTGCCGGCCAGGGCGTCCGGGATGGTCGCCGCCTGGATCGGGAAGGGGCTGGTCACACCGTTCTGCGTGAGCTTGCGGACGAGGCCCTCGGAGAGACCGAGGTCACCGAAGGTGACCTGCGGCTCGCCCGCCTCGACGTCGACGTCGGTGACGTCGGCGGCGGTGTCGGTCGTCTCGACGGCGTCGAGGTCGACAACCTCGTCGTTCTCGGGCACGACGATGTGATCAGTACTGGAAATGGACATGCGAATGCGAAACCTTCCGGAGTCTCGTCGGCACGCGCCCGTCAACTCCGTGATTTCGCAATTCGACCGCCTCAATGCGGTCAGCCACGGCAAGGGAGAGTACGCGCCACACGCGGCGCATCTGTTAGGCGCCAGGCAATGGGATCAAACGATCTACCACCATACGCACCCACCACCGCCTTAGGCAAACCAGCTACCGTCGGCGCAGGTCAGCGCGGTTCCGACCGCCCGTCAGACGGGCTCCCCCGCTTCGGGCGCCGGCTCCCGCGTCATCAGCTGCGCCTGGGCCTGCGGCTGCACCGAGGACGACGGTTCCGCGACCGTCGGCTCCGGGGAGACCGGCGGCGGTGTGGGCGATTCCACAGGCGGTTCGGGCTCGGGTTCGGCGGTCTTGGTGGGCGTGGGCTGCACCTTCGTCGGCGTGGGAGCCCCTGGCTCGACGGGCCCGGGGCTGCCACCGCCCGGTTTGGCGGGCGCCGTCGCGGGGGCGCTCTGCCCGGCGGACGGTGAGGCGCCCGGCGAGGCGGGCGCCCCGCTGGCCCCCTTCGCGCCCCCCTTGCCCTCCTCGTGCCCGTGCTTGCCGTCGCCCGCGGACCCGCCGGCCCACCCGGAACCCCCGCCGCCGGTCACGTCGGTGCCGCCGTCGGGTGCCTTGCCGCCCTTCTGCCCAGCGGAGTGGGAGGGCTTGACCCGGGCGCCGTCGTCGTCACCCACGCTCATGCATCCGGCGGTGGCGGCGACGGCCACGACGGTGGCGACCAGTCGGACAGGTACATGCAAGGGGCGCACGGGCAGCCACCTCCGGAGGAGAGTCGAGGAGTCAACGTGCTCAACTCCCGTCGCCCACAAGAAGACACGCGCCCCACACCAGCTCCCGCGCGCCCCGGGCCACCGACACGCCTACAACCGGCCCACGACTTGCCCGCGACCGGCCCGCGACCTGACTACGAGGGGCCTGAGAGGGGCCCGACGACCACCCCGTCAGCCGTACCCCAGCGCGTGCAACCGCTCGTCGTCGATCCCGAAGTGGTGCGCGATCTCGTGCACGACGGTCACCTCCGTCTCCGCGACCACGTCGTCCCGGGTCTCGCACATGCGCAGGGTGGGCCCCCGGTAGATCGTGATCCGGTCGGGCAGCACCCCCGCGTACCACTCCCCGCGGTCGGTCAGCGGCGTCCCCTCGTACAGTCCGAGCAGCTCGGGATCGTCCGCCTCCGGCTCGTCCTCGACGAACACCGCGACGTTGTCCATCAGCCGCGTCAGCTCCGGCGGAATCCGGTCGAGGGCCTCGGCGACCAGTTCCTCGAACTCCTCACGCGTCATCTCCAGCACACGCCCATTGTCCGGTACGAACCGGCCGTACGACCGGCCCCGCCCCGCATAGCCGCACCGCACCTTGGGCATACGGGACCAATGGCACGCGTACCCGCCGACTCCCCGCTCCCCGCCAGCCCCCGCACCACCGCCCGCCGCCCGCTGCCCCGTCCCCTCACCGCTCTCACCGGCCGCTACCGCGCCCGCCGCGCGCACCCGGCCGCCGAGCTGGTGCATCCGCCGCACCCCTGGACCCGGGCGCTGGGCCTGGTCGCGGTGGTCCTCATGGGTGCCTGGCTCGGGCTGCTGATCGTCGGCAACGTACGCACACCGGTCGGCCCGATGGACACGACGATGACCCTGCGCCCCTCCCTCACCGGCGGCACGAAGATCAACGTCTCCCCGCTGGGCGCCCTGGAGCTGAGCAGCCACACCGCGCCGGTCCGCCTCGACGTCAACGTCGACCAGCTGGACCCGGTCCGCGCCCAGGCCCTCGTCGACCACCCGGAACGCCTCTCCGGCCTCCAGCGGGAGGTGGCCGAGGACGTCGGCCACGGCACCCTCGACCTGGCCGTACGCTCCTGCGTCGCCGTCGTCTCCGGCGCCACCGCCCTCGGCCTCGCCGTCTACCGCCGCCCCCGCCGGGCCCTGGCGGCCGGCGGCCTCGCCCTCACGCTCCTGATGGCGTCGGGAGCGACGGCGTACGCGACCTGGAACCCCAAGTCGGTCCTGGAGCCGAA
Organism: Streptomyces geranii; assembly: GCF_002954775.1. Taxonomy (GTDB): domain Bacteria; phylum Actinomycetota; class Actinomycetes; order Streptomycetales; family Streptomycetaceae; genus Streptomyces; species Streptomyces geranii. The sequence goes on along the minus strand of NZ_PJME01000064.1, from coordinate 26,654 downwards.
GTTCTCCGGGCTGCTCTCCTCGGCGCCCTCCCTGGTGGGCAACGCGCGCAGCATCGTCACCGAGTTCGACGTCTACCAGAAGGAGCTGGCCCGGCTGGTCACGAACGTGACGAAGCTCTACGACGCCACGTCCACGCTCCCGACCTACCAGCCCGACCCGGCGACCATCCGGGTCCTGCACGTCTCCGACATCCATCTCAACCCGGCGAGCTGGAAGATCATCGCTTCGCTGGTGGAGCAGTACGACATCAACGTGATCGCCGACACCGGCGACACCATGGACCACGGCACCGCCGCCGAGAACGGCTTCCTGGACCCGATCCCGGACCTCGGGGCGCCCTACGTCTGGGTCCGGGGCAACCACGACTCGCGGCTCACCCAGCGCTATCTGGAGCGCATGAAGAACGTGCACGTCCTGGACGACGGCAACTCGGTCACCGTCGGCGGGCTGCGCTTCGCGGGCATCGGCGACCCGGCGTTCACCCCGGACCGCTCGGCGGGCGAGGAGGACGGGGGCGCGGACCAGGAGGTGGCCGGCGACCGGCTGGCTTCGGCGATCCGCGACCAGCGGACCCTGGGTACGCCGGTCGACATCGCGATGGTGCACGAGCCGGACGCCGCCCGGCGGACCGACGGCACGGTCCCCCTCGTCCTCGCCGGGCACCTCCACCACGCGGAGATGGAGGTGATGCCGAAGGGCACCCGGCTGCGGATCGAGGGCTCGACGGGCGGCAGCGGGCTGCGCGCGCTGGAGAAGCGCAACCCGGACCAGATCGAGGCCTCCGTCCTCTACCTGGACCGCGACACCCGCCGCCTCCAGGCCTGGGACGAGATCAAACTGGGCGGTCTCGGGCTCACGACCGCCGAGGTCAGCCGCCACCTCCCGAAGGAGAACCAGCCCGGCGCGACCCCCGCTCCCACCCCCGCGCTCACCCCCTCCCGCACCTCCGCCCCGCCCCGGTAAACCGTTTTGGTGAACCTCCCCGCCATCACCTATGCTTCTTGCGGCCCAGCCCTCATCGTCTAGTGGCCCAGGACGCCGCCCTTTCAAGGCGGTAGCACGGGTTCGAATCCCGTTGGGGGTACTTGCGCGTACGACTGGCGGCATCCCTGAGCGATCAGTGGGATGACCGTCATTTCGTGCTTTCGGCCCCGGTCTCCGGCGCCACCACCCGCGACTGCGCCGGAATCATGCCCATGGGCACCTCTACGTCACTGTCCTGGGCGATCTCCGACCACCAGGAGCCGCCGTCCTCGACGCAGCGCAGCAGCATGCCCTCGCGGATGGCCCAGGGGCAGATGGTGAGCGTCTTGATGCCGGTCAGCTTCATCAGCGTGTGTCCCACCACCGCGCCGGCGAGACTCTGCAGCGCCCGGGGCTCCGAGACCCCCGGCAGCCGTGCCCGCTCGGCCGCCGTCAGGGACGCGAGCCGGGGCAGGCTCCTGCGGAGGTCTCTCCGCGACAGCTCCCGTGCCACGAACACGCCCTGTCTGCCGGGCGCAGCCCCGCACAGGCGGGCCAGCTGCTGGAAGGTCCGCGAGGTCGCCACCGCCATCCGGGGCCCCTCCCACCGCAGCCGCGCCGCGACATCCCGCAGCTGATGGCGCACCCTGCGGCGCAGCGCCCTCAGGTCCTCCTCGGACGGCGGGTCCTGGTCGGCGAGGAACTCCCGGGTCAGCCGGCCCGCGCCGAGCGGCAGCGAAGCCGCGAAGTCGGGCAGCCTGCCCCGCCCGAAGGCCACCTCCAGGGAGCCGCCGCCGATGTCGAACAGCGCGAGGGAACCGGCCCGCCAGCCCATCCACCGCCGGGCACCGAGAAAGGTGAGGTCCGCCTCGACCTCCCCCGGCAGCGTGCACAGCCGTACGCCCGTCTCGCCGCGGACGGTCCGCAGCACGTCGAGCCGGTTCGGGGCGGCGCGTACGACGGCTGTCGCGAAGGCCATCGGCCCGCCCGCGCCCCAGCGCAGGGCGGTCGCGTCGGCGGCCGAGACCGCTCTCACGAGCTGCCGCACGGACTGCTCGGGTATCGCTCCGTCTGGTTCCAGCTGTTCGGAGAGCCGTAGCTTCCATTTCTCGGTGTGCACCGGGAGGGGGACACCGCTCCCGGTGTCCGCGACCATCAGTCGAACCGTCTTCGAACCCACATCAAGCACGCTCATTCGCATGGGACGGGGAGTACCCACCACCCCTCACGACAAGCCTCCCGAGGCCCGCAACCTGCCCCCGACCTGCGCTTCCACCCGTACTGTCGGGTGCGCGGAGCAGCCCTCGTGGTCTGATACGCTTTTCCAGCGACTTCGGCAGTTCAGGGGTCGCGGTCAGCGTAAGCACCACAGCGAGAATCTCGTTGGGAGCACGCGACACGGTGTGCGAGACTTGCTTCGCACACAACAGCAAGGTCCTGTGGAGCAGTTTGGAGTGCTCGCCACCCTGTCAAGGTGGAGGCCGCGGGTTCAAATCCCGTCAGGACCGCTGAGGTTACATGTTTCACGTGAAACCTCGTGGCTGGGTAGCTCAGTTGGTACGAGCGATCGCCTGAAAAGCGATAGGTCGCCGGTTCGACCCCGGCCCCAGCCACAACCCGAAGGCTCCGTCCGATTGGACGGGGCCTTCGTCGTATTGGCTGAGCGATGAGGCGGGGCGGGCAGCATGAGTCAGGGCGAGGCAGGAACCAGACAGGACCATGACGCGCTGGAGACGAGCCGCGCCCGGTACGGGCTCGTGGCCGTGGTCGTCAGCAACGTCGTCATCTGCGGGGTCGCGATCGTCGGCGTATGGCGGCTGCACGGCGACTCGGCGGTGATCGTCGGCATCCTCACCTCGGCGTTCACGGCCGTCAGCACGATGACGACGGCGTATCTGAGCATCAAGGCCATCTCCAACACCGCGAAGTCGATCGCCCTGGGCGACACCAGCGCCCGCACGATGCCCCCGCCGGTCCAGGCGGCGCCGGCCGCCCCGGCAGCGCCCGCGGCCCCTGTCCCCGCGCAGTCCGGCGGCCAGGCCTCCCCGTCCGGCGGCTGAGACAAGGCAAAAGGGTTCGCCAGGAATTTGGCCGAGGTGAGATCCTGGACCGCGTATGTCTACGCACCCCGCCTCCGCCCCCGGCCACGGCCCCGGCGACGGCGCCCCCGGGATTCCCGCCCACGCCGCCACCGGCACCCGTGCCACCGGCGCCCTCGGCGATCTCGCCCCCCGCCTGGCCGAGCTGTCCCTGCGCGACGCGCACCGGCTCGGGCGCAGGCTCGAAGGTGCGCGCAGGATCCGTAAACCGGAAGCCCGTGCCGCCGTCCTCGCCGAGATCGAGGCGGAGGTCGCCAAGGGCGAGGTGCGGATGGCCGAGCGGCGCTCCCGGGTGCCCGCCGTCAGCTATCCCGAGCAGCTGCCCGTCAGCCAGAAGAAGGACGTCATCGCGGACGCCATCCGCGATCACCAGGTCGTGATCGTGGCCGGTGAGACCGGGTCGGGCAAGACCACCCAGATCCCGAAGATCTGCGTCGAGCTGGGGCGCGGGGTGCGCGGCATGATCGGGCATACGCAGCCCCGTCGTATCGCCGCCCGAACCGTCGCGGAGCGGGTCGCCGACGAGCTGGACACGCCCCTCGGGGAGGCCGTCGGCTGGAAGGTGCGGTTCACCGACCAGGTGAACCAGGACGCCACCTTCATCAAGCTGATGACCGACGGCATCCTGCTCGCCGAGATCCAGACCGACCGCGAGCTGCGCGCATACGACACGATCATCATCGACGAGGCCCACGAGCGGTCCCTCAACATCGACTTCCTGCTCGGGTACCTCGCCCAGCTGCTCCCCAAGCGGCCGGACCTCAAGGTCGTCATCACCTCCGCCACCATCGACCCCGAGCGCTTCTCCCGGCACTTCGGCGATGCGCCCATCGTGGAGGTCTCCGGGCGCACCTATCCCGTCGAGGTCCGCTACCGGCCCCTCCTCGAAGAGGACTCGGACGACTCCGACCGTGACCAGATCACCGCGATCTGCGACGCCGTCGAGGAACTGCAGGGCGAGGGCAAGGGCGACATCCTCGTCTTCCTCTCCGGCGAGCGCGAGATCCGCGACACCGCCGACGCGCTGACGAAGAAGAACTACCGGTTCACCGAGGTCCTCCCCCTCTACGCCCGCCTCTCGCACGCCGAGCAACACCGGGTGTTCCAGCAGCACACCGGGCGCAGGATCGTTCTGGCGACCAACGTCGCCGAGACCTCGCTCACCGTGCCGGGCATCAAGTACGTCATCGACCCGGGCTTCGCGCGCATCTCCCGCTACAGCCACCGCACCAAGGTCCAGCGCCTGCCCATCGAGGCGATCTCCCAGGCCAGCGCCAACCAGCGCAAGGGCCGCTGCGGGCGTACGTCCGACGGGATCTGCATCCGGCTCTACAGCGAGGACGACTTCGAGACCCGCCCGGAGTTCACGGACGCCGAGATCCTGCGGACGAACCTCGCCTCCGTCATCCTCCAGATGACCGCCGCCGGGCTCGGCGAGATCGAGAAGTTCCCCTTCATCGACCCGCCGGACCACCGCAACATCCGCGACGGCGTCCAGCTCCTCCAGGAACTCAACGCCCTCGACCCGGCCCAGAAGGACCCGCGCAAGCGCCTCACGGACACCGGGCGCAAGCTCGCCCAACTGCCCGTCGACCCGCGCCTGGCCCGGATGGTCCTGGAGGCCGAGAAGAACGGCTGTGTGCGCGAGGTCATGGTGATCGCCGCCGCGCTCTCCATCCAGGACCCGCGCGAACGCCCCGCCGAGAAGCAGACGCAGGCCGACCAGCAGCACGCCCGCTTCCGCGACGAGACCTCCGACTTCCTCGCGTTCCTCAACCTCTGGCGGTACGTCCGCGAGCAGCAGGCGGAGCGCGGCTCGTCGTCGTTCCGGCGGATGTGCAAGCAGGAGTACCTGAACTTCCTGCGGATCCGCGAGTGGCAGGACATCTACAGCCAACTCCGCACGGTGGCGCGCCAGATGGGCATCAACCCGAACGAGGACGACGCCCCCGAGCAGAGCGTCCACGTCTCCCTCCTGGCCGGTCTCCTCTCCCACATCGGGATGAAGGACGTACCGACGAAGGCCGCGACCGGGGGCGCCTCCACGACCACCGGCGACAGCCCCCGCAACACCTCCGGCAAGAACGAGTACGTCGGCGCCCGCAACGCCAAGTTCGCGATCTTCCCCGGCTCCGCGCTCTTCAAGAAGCCCCCGCGCTTCGTGATGTCGGCGGAGCTGGTGGAGACCTCGCGGCTCTGGGCCCGGGTCAACGCGCGCATCGAACCCGAGTGGGTCGAGCCCCTCGCCGAGCACCTCCTCAAGCGCACCTACAGCGAGCCGCACTGGGAGAAGGACCAGGCGGCGGTGATGGCGTACGAGAAGGTCACGCTGTACGGCGTACCGATCGTCGCCCAGCGGAAGGTGAACTACGGGCGGATCGACGCCGAGGTCTCCCGCGAGCTGTTCATCCGGAACGCGCTGGTCGAGGGCGACTGGCGGACGCACCACAAGTTCTTCGCCGACAACCGCCGACTCCTCACCGAGGTGGAGGAGTTGGAGCACCGGGCCCGGCGCCGGGACATCCTGGTCGACGACGAGACGCTGTACGACTTCTACGACCAGCGGGTACCCGAACACGTGGTGTCCGGCGCCCACTTCGACTCGTGGTGGAAGCACAAGCGGCACGAGGAGCCCGAACTCCTCGACTTCGAGCGGGCGATGCTCATCAACGAGCGCGCCGGGGACGTCAGCAAGGACGACTATCCGGACACCTGGCTGCAGGGTCCGCTCAAGTTCCGGGTGACGTACCAGTTCGAGCCGGGTGCGGACGCGGACGGGGTGACCGTCCACATCCCGCTCCAGGTGCTGAACCAGGTCACCGACGAGGGCTTCGACTGGCAGATCCCGGGCCTGCGCGAGGAGTTGGTGACGGAGCTGATCCGCTCCCTCCCCAAGCCGATCCGCCGCCACTACGTCCCGGCGCCCAACTTCGCCAAGCGCTTCCTGGACACCGCGAAGCCCCTCCAGGAGCCGCTGACCACCACCATGGCCCGCGAGTTGAGGCTCATGGTCGGAGTCCCCTTCTCCGCCGACGACTTCGACCAGGACCGGGTCCCCGACCACCTCCGCGTCACCTTCCGGATCGTCGACGAGCGGCGCCGAAAGCTGGCCGAGGACAAGGACCTTGAGGTGCTGCGCCTCCAGCTCAAACCGAAGGCCCGCCAGGCCATCTCCCAGGCCGCCGCGGCCACCGCGGAGCGCGCGGGCGGCGAGTCCTTGGAACGCACCGGCCTCACGGACTGGTCGATCGGCACCCTCACCCCCCTCTTCGAGACACGCCGGGCCGGCCAGCCGGTGAAGGCGTACCCGGCGCTGGTGGACAACGGCGACACCGTCTCCGTACGCCTCTTCGACACCGAGGCGGAGCAGCAGCAGGCGATGTGGAAGGGCGCCCGGCGGCTCATTCTGCGCAACATCCCGGTCAATCCAGCGAAGTTCGCTTCCGAGAAGTTGACGAATGTTCAGAAGCTCGCGCTGTCGGCGAATCCGCACGGTTCGATCCAGGCACTCTTCGACGACTGCGCGATGGCCGCGGCCGACAAGCTGATCGCCGATTTCGGCGGCCCGGCGTGGGACGAGGAGTCGCACCGGAAGCTCTACGAGAAGGTGCGCGCGGAGATCGTCGACACGACGGTCCGTGCGGTCGGCCAGGTGCAGCAGGTGCTGGCCGCCTGGCAGGCCTGTGAGCGCCGCCTGAAGGGCGTACGGAGCGCTGTCCTGCTCCCGAACCTGACGGACGTACGCAAGCAGCTGGACGCCCTCGTACGGCCCGGCTTCGTCACGGCGGCCGGTCTGCGCCGGCTGCCCGACCTGATGCGCTACCTCGTCGCCGTGGACCGGCGCCTGCAGCAGATGCCCACCAACGTCCAGCGGGACACCACCCGCATGGAGAAGGTGCACGAGATGCAGGACGAGTACGCCTGGCTGCTGGAACAGCTGCCACAGGGCCGCCCGGTGCCCTCTGCGGTGACCGACATCCGCTGGATGATCGAGGAGCTGCGGGTCAGCTACTTCGCCCACGCGCTGGGCACGGCGTACCCGGTGTCGGACAAGCGGATCGTGAAGGCGATCGACGCCCAGGCGCCGTAACGCCCCCGCCACGGTGGGTGAGTTCGACCCTGGGCTCCCCCTCCTGTACAGTCTCTTTTCGCAGCACAGCGCAACATCAAGTGCCGCGAAACCTGGTCCTGTGGAGCAGTTTGGAGTGCTCGCCACCCTGTCAAGGTGGAGGCCGCGGGTTCAAATCCCGTCAGGACCGCAGTGAAGTACGAGAGGGCCCGAGTCTCACGACTCGGGCCCTCTCGCGTTGTCGCCGTATTGACGGAGCCGTGCGCCCCGGGTACCCAGGGAACAGGGGCCCCGACGCCCTGTCCCCCCTCTGGAGGTGGCGTATGGCGGCATCCACGCGGCGGCACGAGACGCGCGCCCTGCTTCGGGCACATCTGTCGGCCGCCAGCGGGTACCGCCATCTCACGCGGCACTGTCCGATCTGCCATCGGTTACAGCGGCTCGCCATGGAGCACTCCGACGCGGACGCCGGGAAGGACACCGAGGCCGACGAGACCGACGAGGCACCCGGTGCCAACAGGGCCTCCCATTAGCATTCCTGCCACACCGTTAACAAGGCGTGCGGCCTGTGACGGGTGTCACTGCATGAGTTTTCAAAACCTGGGTTCTTACCGACCTCCTACAACCGGTCAATTTAATATGTGCAATTGCACTACCTTCCCCAGACTCCAACAAGCCCGCTCACAGCACCCCGTGCCACCCCGCACGATGGGCACAAAAAAGATCGCGCTGGACCCGGCGGAGTCCAGCGCGATCTCTACGACGCACGCTTGAAGCTATGGAACTGATGGAACTGCCTTGAGCGTCAGGTCTGTTGGGGCAGACCCACGTCGTTGAAGCTGTTGCTGGTGGAGCTGGTGACTCGGGTGTTGCAGGTGACTCTGTTGTTGCTGGTCTTGCCCGCCGGACGACTCGGCCGATAGTTGGGGGACCTGCCGGTTCGTCCGACTATTCAGTTGGTCAGGCCTCGGTGCGCTGCTGCGGAATACCCGCAAGCAGGGCACGAACCTCGGCCTCGCGGTAGCGGCGGTGTCCGCCGAGCGTGCGGATGGATGTGAGCTTGCCGGCCTTCGCCCACCGCGTGACCGTCTTCGGGTCGACGCGGAACATGGTGGCGACCTCAGCCGGGGTCAGCAGCGGCTCGGCATCAGGGGTGCGAGCGGTCATGAGCGGCCTCCTCGGGAGAACCGAACCTTCTCGGTTCATTCCTCTAAATTCTGCACCTTGACCCGCGTTGCCCGAAATGGCGGACGCGGGTCGAGTCGGTTATAGGACGAACGGCTTGTCCTCGGCACTACAACTACACCATCTGTCCAACCGCGTAGGCCAAACCGATGGAATTGCCCTCCCAGGCGTCCATCGGCGACGGAAGCCAATGGACCATGCCATAGCGGACAGTCACGCCACTGTGACGATCAGTCACAGTGGCGATCAGGAGTCACGAGACCCCCCATAGCGCGCAATGCCGAGATTCCACCCATAGCTGGGCAGATAGAGCCTCCCCCGGACTCCTTGTCCTATTTTGGCACGAGGAGGGGCAAGGGACGCAAGCCACCTGTACGTGCGGTCCGTCACGCTTGACACAAACGCCCGGATCGGGACCTACGTCCCACGGCAGCCCCAAGAGCGTCCCATACAAATGGAACTCACGTTCCAGGGAGTCCTTTTTTTGACGAACCGTCAGTTCGCCTGCCGCCGGTCCCGCACCGCACGCCACCGCTCCACGAGCCGCCCGTACGCCTCCCCGGCCGCCTCGCCGTCCCCCTCGCGCAGCGCCTCGATGCCCGCCGCCACGTCCGCCGCCGAGTGGTCGCCCGCCAGATCACCGGCCGGCAGCACATGCACGAGCCCGCCGTAGTCCAGCTCGACCAGCGACCGCGGATGGAACTCCTCCAGCCAGCGCCCCACGTCCACCAGACCGTCGATCAGCGGCCCCTCGTCGAGGCTGTCCCGCAGGGTCCGCAGCCCCCGCGCCACCCGCCGCCGCGCCTGCACCATGGGCGTCCGGTAGCGCAGCACGGGCGGCACCCCGCCGTCGGCGCCCGAGCCCTTGGCGTACTCCCGCTCCTCGTCCGTGACCAGCACGAACCAGTTCAGCGGCACCTGCCAGGTCGCCGTGCGGATCCAGGGACGGGCGTCCGGGTTGCGGGCCAGCCAGCGCTCGTAGTCCTGGGTCGCCTGGTCGCGCACGAGGGGCGGCAGGACGGCGTCCAGCACCGGCAGGGGCAGCTCCCCGGCCAGCTCTCCGAGCGCCTGCCAGCCGCGCAGCCGGGTCCGCCAGGGGCAGACGCACAGCACGCCGTCGACCTCGGTCACGAACGCGTCGGCGCTCTCGTGCACCGGCACCGCGACCGGCGGCGTGGGCAGCAGGTCGGCCAGGGAGCGGCGCAGTTCGTCCTGGTACGAGGGCCGGTCGGGCCGCCGGGCGTAGCGCGCCCAGTGGCCGCGCTCCGGCTCCGGAAACGCCGCCAGCGGCTCGTAGACGCGCAAGTAGGCCGCGTACGGAACGATCACCGAGGACACCTTGGGCACGCCTGCTCCCTCCCCCCTGGACGACCAGGAAAACCCACGTGACGAGCCGAACCCGCAGACAGCAGCACGGGAAAATTATGCAAACCGTCGTACGGTCCCGTGCCACCGGTGGGTGATCCTCGGCACTGCGCGGACGGATGGCGTACGGAGGCCGGTAAGGGGCTTTACTCTCATGCCCACGGAAGCCCGCCACCCGTACGGGCACCGGCCCCAACCGCCGCTACTTACCCTGGAGTCACCACAGTGACCGACGTAACCGGCGCGTCTGCTGATGTACTGCACACCCTGTTCCACTCGGACCAGGGGGGTCATGAGCAAGTCGTGCTCTGCCAGGACCGGCCCTCCGGCCTCAAGGCCGTCATCGCCATCCACTCCACCGCCCTGGGCCCCGCGCTCGGCGGTACCCGCTTCTACCCGTACGCGAGCGAGGCGGAGGCCGTCGCCGACGCGCTGAACCTCGCGCGCGGGATGTCGTACAAGAACGCCATGGCCGGTCTCGACCACGGCGGCGGCAAGGCCGTGATCATCGGCGACCCGGACACCCTCAAGAGCGAGGAACTGCTCCTCGCCTACGGCCGGTTCGTGGCCTCGCTCGGCGGGCGGTACGTCACCGCGTGCGACGTCGGCACCTACGTGGCCGACATGGATGTCGTCGCGCGCGAGTGCCGCTGGACGACCGGGCGGTCCCCGGAGAACGGCGGCGCCGGCGACTCGTCCGTGCTGACCGCCTTCGGCGTCTACCAGGGGATGCGGGCCTCCGCTCAGCACCTGTGGGGCGATCCGTCGCTGCGCGCCAAGCGGATCGGCATCGCGGGCGTCGGCAAGGTCGGGCACCACCTCGTCGAGCACCTGGTGGCCGAGGGCGCCGAGGTCTTCGTCACCGACGTGCGCGAGGACGCCGTACGACGGATCACCGAGCGGCATGACAAGGTCCTGGCCGTCGCGGACACCGACGAGCTGATCCGGGTCGACGGGCTGTCCGTCTACGCCCCCTGCGCACTCGGCGGGGCCCTCAACGACGACACCGTGCCGGTGCTGACCGCCGAGATCGTGTGCGGCGCGGCCAACAACCAGCTCTCGCACCCCGGTGTCGAGAAGGACCTCGCGGACCGCGGGATCCTCTACGCGCCCGACTACGTCGTGAACGCCGGTGGCGTGATCCAGGTGGCCGACGAACTGCACGGGTTCGACTTCGAGCGGTGCAGGGCGAAGGCGGCCGGGATCTACGACACCACGCTGGCCATATTCGCACGTGCGAAGGCGGACGGGATTCCGCCGGCCGCCGCGGCCGACCGGATCGCCGAGCAGCGGATGGCGGAGGCCCGGCGGAAGCGGTAGGTCCGCGGAGCCCGGAGGTACCTGCCGGCGGGGTGTTGGAGAGAACTCTCACCCCCGTCGGCGGGTCGGCTGCCAAGAAGTGGTTAAAATCGCGGTTGACCAGCGGGGACAGGGCGCCTCGCGGGTTCTGTGCACAGGCACGTGCTGCGGGCGACGTACCGTATGGGCGTGGGCTCAGGTACCGTGGAAGCCCTACGGACCGGTCTCTCTGCGGAGAGCCCGTTCCAGATCATGAACGCGTGTCAAGACTCTGGGGCCACCGAGCCCCGTATCCGAGGGGGTCGAGCCATGGGGCGCGGCCGGGCAAAGGCCAAGCAGACGAAGGTCGCCCGCCAGCTGAAGTACAGCAGCGGCGGGACTGACCTCTCGCGTCTGGCCAATGAGCTGGGCGCTTCGACTTCGAGCCAGCCGCCGAATGGCGAGCCGTTCGAGGACGACGACGAGGAAGAAGACGACCCGTACGCTCAGTACGCGGATCTGTACAACGACGACGATGAGGATGAGGACGACCAGTCCTCAGGCCCCTCGTCGCAACAACGCCGTGGGGCTTGACGTCTTACGTCTGCCTGCGGCGCGCTGAACATGTCGACACAGATCCTGTACTTGTAGGCATCAGCTGCACCTCTCCCGGTCCGGGGCGTTTAGCCGGACCGGGTTCTGGTGCGTTGCCGTTCCACTTGGGTTGGGCGGGGGCGCCCAGTGGGGCGGGGGGTGCTGTGGGTTTGGCGGGTGCGGGTACGTTGTGGTTTCTCGCGCCGTTCCCCGCGCCCCTGACGGCCGGCGGCTGCGCCGCCTGGCCGTCCCCTGGCCGTTCCCTGGCCGCTTAGTTGCTTGCGTAGTCACCTACCAGCTCTGCGCCCGTCTTGTGGTCGGCTCGTTCGGTGATTTCGCCTGCCACCCAGGCCTCGACTCCCCTGTCCGCCAGGGTGGTCAGGGCTGCGTCCGCCGAGTCCTCGGGGACGATGGCGATCATGCCTACGCCCATGTTCAGGGTCTTTTCCAGTTCCAGGCGTTCTACCGCGCCCGTCCTGCCGACCAGGTCAAAAACCGGGTCCGGGGTCCAGGTGGAGCGGTCGACGATCGCGTGGAGGGTGTCCGGGATCACCCGGGCCAGGTTGGCCGCCAGACCGCCGCCGGTGATGTGCGAGTAGGCGTGCACGTCGGTGGTGCGGGTGAGGGCCAGGCAGTCCAGCGAGTAGATCTTGGTGGGTACGAGGAGTTCCTCGCCGAGGGTGCGCCCGAACTCCTCGATGTGCGCGTCCAGGGACAGTCCGCCCTGCTTCAGCAGCACATGCCGGACCAGCGAGTACCCGTTCGAGTGAAGCCCGGAGGCCGCCATGGCGATCACCGCGTCACCCGTACGGATACGATCCGCGCCCAGCAGCCGGTCGGCCTCCACGACGCCCGTACCGGCGCCGGCGACGTCGAAGTCGTCCGGACCGAGGAGGCCCGGGTGTTCGGCCGTCTCGCCGCCGACCAGAGCGCATCCGGCCAGTACGCAGCCCTCGGCGATGCCCTTGACGATCGCGGCGACGCGCTCGGGGTGCACCTTGCCGACGCAGATGTAGTCGGTCATGAAGAGCGGCTCGGCGCCGCACACCACGATGTCGTCCATCACCATGGCGACCAGGTCGTGGCCGATGGTGTCGTACACGCCGAGCTGCCGGGCGATGTCGACCTTCGTGCCGACGCCGTCGGTCGCGGAGGCGAGCAGCGGGCGCTCGTAGCGCTTGAGGGCGGAGGCGTCGAAGAGGCCGGCGAAGCCGCCGAGGCCACCGAGGACCTCGGGGCGCTGCGTCTTCTTCACCCACTCCTTCATCAGCTCGACGGCGCGGTCGCCCGCTTCGATGTCGACGCCTGCGGCTGCGTAGCTGGCACCAGGGGTCCCAGTGGTCTCAGACATGAGGGTGAGAACTTTCGTGTCGTACTGCTCGTGGAGCAGGTCTTACGGCTGCTCTTGCGGCTGCTTACGGGCGACGGATCGCGTCGGCCGCGGCCGTGGCTGCGGGACCCGCGGCCAGCTCGGTCTCCAGGAGCTGCTTGCCGAGCAGTTCGGGGTCCGGGAGTTCCATCGGGTACTCGCCGTCGAAGCAGGCGCGGCACAGGTTCGGCTTGGCGATGGTGGTCGCCTCGATCATGCCGTCGAGGGAGATGTACGAGAGGGAGTCGGCGCCGAGCGAGGTGCCGATCTCGTCGATGGTCATGCCGTTGGCGATCAGCTCGGCGCGGGTCGCGAAGTCGATGCCGAAGAAGCAGGGCCACTTGACGGGCGGGGACGAGATCCGGATGTGGACCTCGGCGGCGCCGGCCTCCCGGAGCATGCGGACGAGGGCGCGCTGGGTGTTGCCGCGCACGATCGAGTCGTCGACGACGACCAGCCGCTTGCCCTTGATGACTTCCTTCAGCGGGTTCAGCTTGAGCCGGATACCGAGCTGGCGGATGGTCTGGGAGGGCTGGATGAACGTACGTCCGACGTACGCGTTCTTGACCAGACCGGCGCCGAACGGGATTCCGGAGGCCTCCGCGTAGCCGATGGCCGCCGGGGTGCCGGATTCCGGGGTCGCTATCACCAGGTCGGCCTCGACCGGGGCTTCCTTGGCCAGTTTTCGACCCATCTCCACGCGGGAGAGGTAGACGTTCCGGCCGGCGATGTCGGTGTCGGGGCGGGCGAGATAGACGTACTCGAAGACACAGCCCTTGGGCTTCGCTTCCGCGAATCGGGAGGTTCGCAGGCCGTTCTCGTCGATGGCGACGAACTCGCCCGGCTCGATCTCGCGGACGTAGGCGGCGCCGCAGATGTCGAGGGCGGCGGACTCGGAGGCGACGACCCAGCCGCGCTCCAGCCGGCCGAGGACCAGCGGGCGGATGCCCTGCGGGTCGCGGGCGGCGTAGAGCGTGTTCTCGTCCATGAAGACGAGGGAGAAGGCGCCCTTGATCTGCGGGAGTATCCGCGCGGAGGCCTCCTCGATGGTGAGGGGCTTGCCGTCGTCGTCGTTCTGGGCGGCCAGGAGGGCCGTCAGCAGATCGGTGTCGTTGGTCGCGGCGACGCGCGGGGTGCGGCCGTCGTGCTGCTTGGGCAGGTCGGCGACCATCTCGGCGAGCTGAGCCGTGTTGACGAGGTTGCCGTTGTGGCCGAGGGCGATGGAGCCGTGGCCGGTCGCGCGGAACGTCGGCTGGGCGTTCTCCCAGGTGGAGGCGCCGGTGGTCGAGTAGCGGGCGTGACCGACCGCGATATGACCCTTGAGGGCGCCGAGCGAGGTCTCGTCGAAGACCTGGGAGACAAGGCCCATGTCCTTGAAGACGAGGATCTTCGAGCCGTTGCTGACCGCGATACCCGCGGATTCCTGGCCTCGATGCTGTAGGGCGTAGAGCCCGAAGTAAGTGAGCTTGGCGACCTCTTCGCCGGGGGCCCAGACCCCGAAGACGCCGCAAGCGTCCTGAGGGCCTTTCTCGCCGGGGAGCAGATCATGACTGAGTCGACCGTCACCACGTGGCACGGCACCGAGTGTAGGCGAGATCGACCACTGGTCCGAATTAGGGAACCGGACTGTGACTCGGGGGCCGTGCGGGGCCGTCGGCTGCGGTAGGGGCTCAGTCGGCGGCCGTCGCGCTGACTGTGGTGCCGTTTGCGCTGGTCAGAGAGAGGGTGCGGTGGTCGATCTTGTACGTCGCCGTTCCGTCGAAGAGGCCGAGGAGTTTCTTCTCCGCCTGCATGAGTGAGGCGTCGCACATCCTTCGGGTGGTCGACGGGCTGCCGAAAGTGATAGTGCCGTCGCTGACGGTCGCATCGGCAGAAACGTTGTTGCACCCAGCCTTGCCGGTGACGGTCCCCTTCTCCTGGTCGAGGACGAGGTAGGCGTCGGCGGAGGAGGGGAGCGGGGAGACGGCCTGACTGTCGTCAGTGCCGGTGCCGCTGCTGTCCCCGGTGTCGCTGCTGTCGCTGGTGGCACCGAGTGTCGTGATCGTCCACTTGGTGGCGTAGAGGGGGGCGGCCTTCTCCTCGGTGAGGTGGATGGTGGCGCCGGCCCTGGTGGTGAGGGTGAGCTGCTGGGTGCTCTTGGCGGTCTCGGTGGACTTGGCGGTGAGAGTGCCGTCCCTGAGCGCCTTGGAGAAGTTGCTCTCGAAGGTCATCGGGTCGTTTCCGCAGGCCATGTCGGTGGACAGGAACTGCGCGAAGGAGACCTCGGTACCGTCGACGGTGGCCTGGGCGCCGAAGCCGTTGCAGCCGAGGTTGCCGCTGACCTTGCCGTTCTTGTCGATCTTCAGCCAGGCACTGGAAGGGGCCTCGGACTTCTTCCCGTCGAGGGTGAGGTCGTCGACGGTCCAGCGGACACCGGTGACATCCGATGTCCCGGCTCCCGTCCCGATGGTCTGGCTGCCGCCGCCGTCCTTCTCGCTGCCGCAGGCCGCGGCGAGGGGGAGCACGGTCAGGGTCAGGATGCCGAGGCTCACGCTCGTGAGTCGCCGCGCCTTCGCGCGCTGCTGCGTTGTCATGCCGTTGGGACGGAAGGGGCGGGTGGGCGGTTCCCGTCCGGCTGCTTTTCGGCGTCAGGACATGAGGGGGAGCAGTTCGCCGAGGTCGGCGCGTTCGCCGCTCGCGCTGACCTGGGCCTTGTCGAGGGCGTCGGTCCAGGTGAGCCGGCCGGTGGCGAGGCGGATCCAGGTGAGCGGGTCGGTCTCGACGACGTTGGGCGGGGTGCCACGGGTGTGCCTCGGTCCCTCGACGCACTGCACGACGGCGTACGGCGGGACGCGCACCTCCGTCGAGCCGCCGGGGGCCTTCGCGGCGAGGGCGTCGGCGAGGAGACGGGTGCAGGTGGCGAGGGCCTGGCGGTCGTACGGGATGTCGAGTCCCGGGACGGCGTCGTTCAGGTCGTCGGTGTGGACGACCAGTTCGACGGTGCGGGTGACGAGGAAGTCGGTGAGGGTGACTGCGCCGACGCGCACCGCGAGGACGCGGGTGTCGGCGACGCCTTCGAGGAGTTCGGTGAGGTGTTCCTCGGTGTCGGTGAGGAGGGTGTTGAGGTCGGGGGTGCGCTCGGCGAGTGCGTGACTGCCCGCCGCGATGGCCTCGGCGAAGGCGGCGGTGGCGGAGGGGTAGTCGACGACACTGATGTCGGCCTTCGCGGGCTCGTCCTGACCGAGGGCACGGTTGACGCTGCCGACGGCCATCGTGATGTGGGCGACCAGATCGCGGACGGTCCAGTCGCCGAGGCGGGTGGGGAGGGCGAGTTGGGCGGGGGTGAGGGTGAGGGCGGCGGTGCGGATGTTGGCGTACTGGGTGAGGACCGCTCCGCGGGTTTTGGCGGGGTCGTAGGTGCGGGGTTTTGGTTTTCTGGCGGGGGGCATGGGGGGCGTCAGCTCCGGAGGTGGGTGAGGAGGGCGGTGAAGGCTTTTGGGGGGAGGAGGAGGGTGGGGCCTCCGGCGGGGTGCTTGGAGTCTCGGATGCCTATGTGGGTGGGGGTCAGGGGGGCTACTTCTACGCAGTTGCCCCCCGCTTCGCTGCTGTACGAGGACTTGAACCAGACGCCGTGGTGGGTGCTCATCTCTGTTCCATCTCTTGTGCTAGTCGTTCGAGGACGCCTGAGGTTTCCCGAGGTCCGGGGGCTCCGGCCCGCATGACATCGAACCTGCGGGCGTACCTCCAGATGTCCGTGTCCTTGTCCGTGAGACTCACCGTGTCCTGGATGTCCATGCTGACCACCCGGGGCAGGGGCGGCTCGAACTCCATGAGGACGAAGTTGTCCCTGGCCCGGTAGACGGGCTCGGCCATCGGCAGGATCTGCACGGTCACGTGATCCAGCGCGGCGAGTTCAGCCAGGTGTTCGTACTGCTCACGCATGACGTCCACGTCACCGAACACCCGGCGCAGCACGGCCTCTTCGAGGATCGCGTGCACCTCCACCGGCCGGTCGGAGCGCGTGATCGCTTCCTTGCGGCGCATACGGATCTCGATGTTCCGCTCGACGAACTCCGTGGTGCGTTCGTCCACCGGCTTGGCGACCTCGAACTGGGCCCGCATGTACGCCTGCGTCTGGAACAGCCCGTACACCACGTCCGGTTGGTAGACGCGCAGGATCTTGGCGTCGCCCTCCAGCCCCACGCTCATGCCGAACCCCGAAGGCATCAGGCTCCGGTACGGCGACCACCACCCCCGGTGCAGCGAGTTCTTGTGGATCTCCAGCAGGAACTCGACGTCGTCCGGATCGGTCACCCCGTACCGGTCGAGGAGTTCCTTCAGGTCCTGGACCTTGGGCAGACCCGTCAGGCCGTTCTCCACGCGGTACAGCTTCGACTCCGTGAACCCGAGCCCCTTCACCGCCTGCGCCAACGTCATGCCGTTGCCTTCGCCGTCATCCCGAAGGGCGTTCTGGCGCAGCCTCCGCAGCTCCTGACCGAGTTGCATCCGCCGGATCGTCGGCCCCGTCTTCGTTGCCACCGTGCCCGCCCCTTCTGCGGTCATGCCCGCCAACAGTACGACTATGCCTGCCACTTGACGCCCTGTGCCCGCCAAGTCACGGCCTGTGCACCGAGTGTGACAGTCACTTCCGTCCTTGCGCAGCCACATGCCAACTTTCCGGCATTTGCCAGTTCTCGTGGAATTTCTACGTTCGATTGCGTCGCCGCTGGAACGAGGGAACCGTTGTCCCCATGACAACCCCTCAGCCCTTCGCCGTGGGCGACCAGGTCCAAGGCATCTCCTACGTCCCGCCCGCCCTCGGCAGACGTGCCGCGCCCGAGTCCGTCGAGGGTGTCGTCGTGCAGGTCGGCTCCGGTTACCCGGAGGGCGACGGCGAGGACGACATCCTCTGGGTTCGTCTTGCCGACTGCACCGAACGTCAGTGCCGGGCCGGCGACGTCACCGCCAGGGTCGTGACCGAGCCCCTCTGCGACATCTGCAAGGTCGGCCGCGCCCCGTTCCTGCGCTACGGCACCCTGGAGAACACCGGCCGGATGTGTTCGCAGTGCCTGCACCAGACCAACATCTGCGCCCGCTGCCAGCAGCCCGGCAACGCACCGCTGGTCGCGGTGTCCACCGTCGACCAGGGCACCGGGCCGGGCCGGTCCACGTACACGTGCGCGGCCTGCGCCTCGGCGTGAACAATCGCGTTGCCGGTGATCACGTGGAGCCGAAATCATGAACCATGCGATCGGATGGCTGGCACCTCACCGAAGACGTCCATGAATTCTGCGACCGGGCCGGGGAGTTCCTCCGCTCAAGGCCCGCTCTGCACACCACCACCCTGACGACCATCGAGCAGGTGCGCACGAACGGGCCCGGCGCGAGCGTCGCCCAGGACCCCGTCTTCGGCCGGCTGGAGGAGGGCGGCGAGGTAACCGCCGCCTTCTTCCGGCTCACCCCGGAGAGGCTCCTGAGCGTCACTCCCCTCACCTACGACCAGGCCGACGGGCTCGCCGCCCACCTGGTCGCGGTGGGGCAACGCCCGCCCGGCGTCAGCGCGGTGATCGACACCGCCACGACCTTCGCCGAGGCCTGGCAGCGGCACACGGGCTCGACGTCCACCTTCCGCACCCGGATCCACCTGTACCGCCTCGGCACACTCACCCCGCCGCAGCCGGTACCGGCGGGACGGGGCCGGCCCGTGGGCGAGGCGGACCACGAGCACCTGATGCAGTGGTGCCGTGAGGCAGCGGAGTTCTTCGGTGAGGACGTCACCATCGACGCCGACACCTGGGCCGGCACCCGCTTCGCCGAGAAGACCTACACCTACTGGGAGACCCCGGACGGCACCCCCGTCTCCATGGCGGGCGTGAACCCCCTGGTCGGCGGCCAGGTCCGGGTGGACCCCGTCTACACCCCGGCCCACCTGCGCGGACACGGTTACGCGGCTGCCGCGACGGCCGAGGTGACCCGGGCGGCGCTGGCGGCGGGCGCCACGGACGTCGTGCTGTACACGGACCCGAACAACCCGACGAGCAACGCCCTTTACCAGCGGCTGGGGTACCAGTTGCTGACGGACTGGGGCGTGTATGTCTTCACGTATCCCGATGACGAACCACGGTAGGTACGGCGTGACGGTTGGCAACGGGCGCACGCATGTCGGCGAAGGAGTTCGAAACGTCCGACAGTGATCGGCCCGTTCGACCCCCGGCGCAGTCAGAACGGCGGCTCGACCGGGTACACGGTCGGCGGGGTCTGCCGGTATCGCAAGCAGCGGGCAGAACAGCCGCTGGTACTCCGACCCCCGGCATCTACCGCCACACCTGGCACGGCCGCGCCATCGCGATCCTCCGCCCGGCCAAGACCCCGGGCCACCTCACCCTCACGGCGAGCGCGGAGGGGCTGCGACCGGCGACCGTCACCCTGCCGGTACGCCCGTCCTGAGCCCGCGCGCGGAGAGGCCCCCGTTCGGACAGCTGTCCGAACGGGGGCCTCAGCCAACCGAGTTGATCCCGCCGCCGACTACGCCAGCAGCGCCGGAATCGTCCCCTCGTGTGCCTCGCGCAGCTCCGCCAGCGTCAGCGTGAACTCGCCCTGCAGTTCCACCGAATCGCCGTCCACGACGCCGATCCGGGTCACCGGCAGGCCCCGCGCCCCGCACATGTCGTTGAAGCGCAGCTCCTCCGAGCGCGGGATCGCGACCAGCGCGCGGCCCGCCGACTCCGAGAAGAGGAGGGTGAAGGCGTCGAGGCCGTCCGGTACGACCAGACGCGCGCCCTTCTCGCCCAGCAGCGCCGACTCCACGACCGCCTGGATCAGACCGCCGTCCGACAGGTCGTGCGCCGAGTCGATCATGCCGTCGCGGGAGGCCGAGATAAGGATTTCCGCCAGCAGGCGCTCGCGCTCCAGGTCGACCTTCGGAGGCAGGCCACCGAGGTGGTCGTGCACGACCTGCGACCACGCCGAGCCGCCGAACTCCTCGCGCGTGTCCCCGAGGAGGTACAGCAGCTGCCCCTCCTCCTGGAAGGCGACGGGGGTGCGGCGGGCGACGTCGTCGATCACGCCCAGGACCGCTACCACCGGCGTCGGGTGGATGGCGACGTCACCCGTCTGGTTGTAGAGCGAGACGTTGCCGCCCGTCACCGGCGTCCCCAACTGCTGGCAGGCGTCCGCGAGTCCACGTACCGCCTCCGCGAACTGCCACATCACCGCCGGGTCTTCGGGCGAACCGAAGTTCAGGCAGTCCGACACGGCGAGGGGCTTCGCGCCCGTCGTCGCCACGTTCCGGTACGCCTCCGACAGCGCCAACTGGGCACCCGCGTACGGGTCCAGCTTGGCGTAGCGGCCGTTGCCGTCCGTCGCGATGGCCACACCGAGGCCGGTCGCCTCGTCGACGCGGATCATCCCGGAGTCCTCGGGCTGGGCCAACACCGTGTTGCCCTGCACGAAGTGGTCGTACTGGGAGGTGATCCAGGACTTGGAGGCTTGGTTGGGGGAGGAGACCAGCTGGACGACCTGTGCCTTCAGGTCCTCCGAAGTCGTCGGGCGCGCAAGCTTGTTGGCGTCGTCCGCCTGGAGGGCGTCCTGCCAGTCCGGGCGGGCGTACGGGCGCTCGTAGACCGGGCCGTCGTGCGCGACCGTACGCGGGTCGACGTCGACGATCTTGCCGCCGTGCCAGAAGATTTCGAGGCGGTCGCCGTCGGTGACCTCACCGATCACCGTCGCGATGACATCCCACTTGTCGCAGATCTCCAGGAACCGGTCCACCTTCTCCGGCTCCACGACCGCGCACATGCGTTCCTGCGACTCGCTCATGAGGATTTCCTCGGGCGAGAGCGTCGAGTCGCGGAGCGGTACGTCGTCCAGGGTCACGCGCATGCCGCCCGAGCCGTTCGACGCCAACTCGCTTGTCGCGCACGACAGGCCCGCCGCGCCCAGGTCCTGGATGCCGACGACCAGCTTCTCCTTGAAGGCTTCGAGCGTGCACTCGATGAGCAGCTTCTCCTGGAAGGGGTCGCCCACCTGCACCGCGGGGCGCTTCGACGGCTTCGCGTCGTCGAAGGTCTCCGAGGCGAGGATCGACGCGCCGCCGATGCCGTCGCCGCCCGTACGGGCCCCGTACAGGATGACCTTGTTGCCCGCGCCCGACGCCTTCGCCAGGTGGATGTCCTCGTGCCGCATCACGCCGATCGCACCGGCGTTGACCAGCGGGTTCCCCTGGTAGCAGGCGTCGAAGACGACCTCGCCGCCGATGTTCGGGAGGCCCAGACAGTTGCCGTAGCCGCCGATGCCCGCGACCACGCCCGGGAGGACGCGCTTGGTGTCCGGGTGGTCCGCCGCGCCGAAACGGAGGGGGTCCACCACAGCTACCGGCCTCGCGCCCATCGCGATGATGTCGCGCACGATGCCGCCTACGCCCGTGGCCGCGCCCTGGTAAGGCTCCACGTAGGAAGGGTGGTTGTGCGACTCGACCTTGAAGGTGACCGCGTAGCCCTGGCCTACGTCGACCACGCCCGCGTTCTCGCCGATGCCGACGAGCAGGGCGTCGGAGTGCGGGGCCTTCTCGCCGAACTGGCGCAGGTGGACCTTGGAGGACTTGTAGCTGCAGTGCTCGGACCACATCACCGAGTACATCGCCAGCTCGGCGCCCGTCGGACGGCGGCCGAGGATCTCGACGACCTTCTCGTACTCGTCCTTCTTCAGGCCGAGTTCGGCCCAGGGCAGCTCGACGTCGGGGGTCTCGGCCGCGTGCTCGACCGTGTCCAGAGGCGTCCGGCTCATGCGTTGACCAGCTTCTTGAGGATCGAGGTGAAGAAGGGGAGGCCGTCGGTGCGGCCGGAGCCGATCAGCGGCTCGACCGCGTGCTCCGGGTGCGGCATGAGGCCCACGACGTTCCCGGCGGCGTTGGTGATGCCCGCGATGTCGTTCAGTGACCCGTTCGGGTTGAAGTCGACGTAACGGAACGCGACCCGGCCCTCGGCCTCCAGCTCGTCCAGCGTGTGCTGGTCGGCGACGTACCGGCCGTCCATGTTCTTCAGCGGGATGTGGATCTCCTGGCCGGCCTCGTAATCAGCCGTCCAGGCGGTGTCCGCGTTCTCCACCCGCAGCTTCTGGTCGCGGCAGATGAAGTGCAGGTGGTTGTTGCCGAGCATCGCGCCCGGGAGGAGGTGCGCCTCGGTGAGGATCTGGAAGCCGTTGCAGATGCCGAGAACCGGCAGGCCCGACTTCGCCTGCTCGATGACCGACTCCATCACCGGCGAGAAACGGGAGATGGCACCCGCGCGCAGATAGTCGCCGTACGAGAAACCGCCCGGCAGAACCACCGCGTCGACCTGCTTGAGGTCCTTGTCCTTGTGCCAGAGTGCTACCGGCTCGGCACCCGCCAGACGGATCGCGCGCTGAGTGTCCCGGTCGTCCAGCGAACCCGGAAAGGTGACGACTCCAATACGAGCAGTCACTTCTCTTCCCCCACCATCTCCTCCACCTTCACGGTGAAGTCCTCGATCACGGTGTTGGCGAGGAAGGATTCCGCAAGATCATGGATGCGGGCGAGCGCGGCGTCGTCCACCGGTCCGTCAACTTCCAGTTCGAATCGCTTTCCCTGACGTACGTCGGAGACACCTTCGAAACCGAGACGCGGCAGTGCACGCTGCACCGCCTGGCCCTGGGGGTCGAGGATCTCCGGCTTGAGCATGACGTCGACTACGACGCGTGCCACTGGCACTCCCGGTGTTGTGGTGCTGAGCAAGGTCCCTGGCGAGGTTCCTACAGGTGGGTTCAGACTACCCGCACAAAATTTCTACGCGGGTAGATTAGTAGGAAACTACGGACGGCCGTGTGGCAGGCATCACGATCCGGTATCAGAGCGGGGTCATCGCCAAAAATTCTGGGAAAGATCCGAGTTCGGCCCCAGGATGTCTATTGCAGGGAGACACGCGGGCAGATTTAGTCGGGCTTCCCATTGCAATGCCGGGCACTGTACAAAGGAAAAGGCAAAAGCCGATACTTTGCCCAATAACAGCCGTACGAAGGGACCGATATTCGTGGCTCAGCGTGTCGTGGTCACACTCTCAGACGACATCGACGGCTCGGAAGCGGCGGAAACGATCGCCTTCGGACTCGACGGCAAGTCGTACGAGATCGACCTGAATCAAACCAATGCCAAGAAACTGCGTAAGGCCCTGGAGCCGTACGTGGAGGCCGGTCGCAAGCGGTCGCGCTCCGGCAAGGCGTACAAGCAGACGGAGGTCGCGCCCGACCCCTCGGCGGTGCGGGCCTGGGCCCTCGCCAACAAGATGGACGTGCCGACTCGCGGTCGTATCCCCAAGAAGGTGTACGAGGCCTTCACCGCCGCCCAGTAGGCGGCGGGTGGCAGGCCAGTAGTGCCTCAGGAGCCCCTCGGCGCAACCGACTTGCGTTGCCCCCCTGCTGATCAGCTAGAGTCTGGAGCACGCCGAGGGGCAAGGCCGAAAGGCCCGGCTCACGGAGGCTTGCGGGTGTAGTTCAGTAGCAGAACATCCTCCTTCCAGGGGGAAGGCGCAGTGTGCAATTCCTGTCACCCGCTCTGCATCGCCGGTCTGGTCGGTCTTGTCGATCAGGTACGCTGGTGCTCGCGCCAGTCAGTGAAAGCTGGCTGGAGGCAATGCGGACGTAGCTCAGTTGGTAGAGCGCAACCTTGCCAAGGTTGAGGTCGCCAGTTCGAACCTGGTCGTCCGCTCCAGATCAAGACCCCGGTCCATCGGACCGGGGTCTTCTTCGTGTGCACGTTTCCTCTACGTCTGACATTTGTCATGTGCAGTGATGACACCACGCACTGCCGACCCCGCCTCCCGGCCGGGAAGCTGAAGTCATGGAAACCAACGAACACGGACACGTGATTGAGGTCACTGACCTGCGGCGTGTGTACGGGGGCGGGTTCGAGGCGGTGCGCGGGGTGTCCTTCTCCGTGGGCCGCGGGGAGATCTTCGCCCTGCTCGGCACGAACGGCGCGGGCAAGACGTCGACCGTCGAACTGCTGGAGGGCCTCGCGCCGCCCGCCGGGGGCAAGGTGCGGGTGCTGGGCCACGATCCCTACACCGAGCGGGCCGCCGTACGGCCGCGCACCGGCGTCATGCTCCAGGAGGGCGGCTTTCCGTCCGACCTGACCGTCGGCGAGACCGCGCGGATGTGGGCCGGCTGCACGAGCGGCGCACGCCCCGAGGCGGAGGCGCTCGCGCTCGTCGGCCTTGAGCGGCGGACCGGCGTACGGGTGAAGCAGCTGTCCGGCGGCGAACGGCGGCGGCTCGACCTCGCGCTCGCTCTCCTCGGCAACCCCGAGGTGCTGTTCCTCGACGAACCGACGACCGGTCTCGACGCCGAAGGGCGGCGCGACACCTGGGAGTTGGTACGGGAACTGCAGGCCGGCGGGACGACCGTACTGCTCACCACGCACTACCTGGAGGAGGCCGAGGATCTCGCCGACCGGCTCGCCATCCTGCACGAGGGGCGCATCGCCGCCGCCGGTACGCCCGCCGAGGTGACCGCCTCGCAGCCGTCCCGGATCTCCTTCGAACTGCCCCTCGGGTACTTCGTGGGCGACCTGCCGCCGCTCGGCTCGCTCGGCGTGAGCGGGTACGAGGAGGAGGGGCGCGTCGTACGGCTGCGCACCCACCAACTCCAGCTCGCGGCAACGCGGTTGCTGGTGTGGGCCGAGGAGGCCGGGGTCGAGCTGCGGGGTCTTGACGTGCGGTCGGCGTCGCTGGAGGAGGCGTTCCTGCGGATCGCGCGGGAGGCGTCCGCGGACACCCAGGGTTCCACCGTGGTCGAGGAGCGTGTCGCGTGAGTACGGTTGTCGATGGCGTCGGTGACGTCGGTGATGCCGGTACGACGGAGAGCAGGACCACTCCGGCGGGGCGGATGCGGGCGCTGGCGCGGGCCGAGGCCACGCTCTTCCTGCGGAACAAGGGGACGCTCGTCGCGGCCCTGTTCGTGCCGCTGGTGCTGCCGTTCAGCGTGTGGTCCGCCTCCGACGGGATGGACCTGAAGGAGACCGGGCTCAGTGCGGGCACGGTCATCCTGCCCGCCTCGGTCGGCTTCTCGCTGCTGTTCGCCGTGTACGCGGCCCTCGTCGGCGTCTACACCGCCCGGCGCGAGGAACTCGTCCTCAAGCGGCTGCGCACCGGCGAGCTGCGCGACGTCGAGATACTCACCGGGGCGGCGCTCCCGGCGGTCGTGACAGGCTTCGTACAGAGTGTGCTGCTGGCTCTCGGCTGTGCCGTCATGCTCGATCTTGGCATGCCGCCCGCGCCCCAACTCGCGCTCATCGGGCTGCTGTTGGGCCTGGCGATCTGTGTGGCGCTGGCCGCGCTCACCGCCACGCTCAGCCGGACCACCGAGAGCGCGCAGGTCACCTCGCTGCCGCTGATGCTGGTCTCGTTCCTCGGCTCCGGGATCACCGTCCCGCTGGAGGTGCTGCCCGAACGGCTCGCGTCCTTCTGCGAGTTGCTCCCGCTGACGCCCGCGATCACCCTCGTACGCGGCGCCTGGACCGGTGACCTGTCGGCGTACGAGGCCCTGGGCGCCGTACTGACCGGCCTGGCCTGGACCGTGTTGTCGGTGTTTGCTGTACGACGGTGGTTCCGCTGGGAACCTCGGCACTGACGGGACGGGGAGCACAGGACATGCGCAGGCCCGGGAGCTGGTGGCGGCGCAAGAGCACGCCGGCCAAGGTGGAGACGTACACCCGCTGGACGTTCCACATGATCGCCTTCGTCGAGGTCAGCGCGATCGGGCTGCCCGTGCTGGGGCTGCTGGACCTGCGGCTCGCGCTCTGGCTGTCGCTGCTGGTGTGCGCGCACGCCGTGCTGAGCGCGGTCACCGCCTCCCGGGCGCTGGACTGGATCTGCGGGACCCGGGAACAGCCCGTACGGCTGCTGGCCGTGCTCGGCGCCGTCACCGCGCTGATCGGGACCGGCGCCCTCTTCCTGGGCAGGCACTGGGAGGGCGGCGACGAGCTGGAGACCGGCGCGGCCTCGCTGTTCATCGGGGTGGTGTGCTTCGGCGCGGGCAGCATCACCCTCGGGATCAGCGGCCGGAGGCGGATGCTGGCGATGGTCACCGGCCTGGCCGTCGGCTCGGTCGCCATGTCCCTCCTGGTGGGTTTCCCGGCGAACGAAGCCTTCTTCACGGGCGGCGTGGTGCTGTTCACCGCCGGGTTCATCACCTTCACCAGCGCCCTCTCGGTCTGGCTGCTCAAGGTCGTGTACGAACTCGACGAGGCCCGCGAGACCCGGGCCCGCCTCGCCGTCGCCGAGGAGCGCCTCCGGTTCGGCCGCGACCTGCACGACGTGATGGGCCGCAACCTCGCGGTGATCGCCCTCAAGAGCGAACTGGCGGTCCAGCTCGCCCGCCGCGAACGCCCCGAGGCCGTCGACCAGATGATCGAGGTGCAGCGGATCGCGCGCGAGTCGCAGCGGGAGGTACGGGATGTCGTACGGGGGTATCGGGAGGCCGACCTCGGCACGGAACTCCTGGGCGCACAGGGCGTGTTGACGGCCGCCGGCATCTCCTGCGAGGTGACCGGGTCGGCGGTAGGACTGCCGGGCGAGGTGCAGTCGGCGCTCGGGTGGGTGGTCAGGGAGGCGACCACCAATGTGCTGCGGCACGGGGATGCGGGGTGGTGCGGGGTCCGGGTGCGGGTGGGGGACGGGTGTGTGGTGCTGACGGTGGAGAACGACGGGGTCGGGGGACAGGCGAGTGAGGGCTCGGGGG
>NZ_PJME01000063.1 GCF_002954775.1 Streptomyces geranii | reverse complement strand
TTCAACAAGCTCAAGCACAACAAAGCCCTCGCCACCCGCTACGACAAACGCGCCCGCCACTACCAAGCCCTGGTCACCATCGCCTGCCTACGACTCTGGCTCCCCTGACATTGCGGACACGACCTAGGGGACGACGGATGCCGTAGGCGGTGGCGTGGGCGGTGGTCCACCGCGTGGGCCCCGAAAATGATTGGCCTCCACCCGTTCCCCTCCTCTAGGATCTCCGCTCTTGCCCGCCTCCCCCTCACGGAGTGCCGCCGCCCGGACGGAAACCGGTCGGCTCCCGACGTCACACCCAGCAGCAGAAGCCGATACGCGGCTACGCAGCAGGTATCGGCCCGCATCCGGAGGCACCCCCCTTGTCCAGCTCCGTCCCCGTCCCCGTCG
Organism: Streptomyces geranii; assembly: GCF_002954775.1. Taxonomy (GTDB): domain Bacteria; phylum Actinomycetota; class Actinomycetes; order Streptomycetales; family Streptomycetaceae; genus Streptomyces; species Streptomyces geranii. The sequence goes on along the minus strand of NZ_PJME01000063.1, from coordinate 48,293 downwards.
CCGCCCCCACACCCGCCGACGACCCCCTCGGCCGCGAACGTTCCCACCTCACCGACTCCCGGGCGGCCCTGCGCGCCATGCGTGAGGACGCGGAGGCCCTCGACATCAAGGACGTCACCGCGAACTGGGTCAACGCGGCGGTCCTCTCCCGCCAGATCGAGGAACGGATCAAGGCACTCGCCGACCTGAGCCACACCCCCCTCTTCTTCGGCCGCCTCGACTACCTCCACGCCCCCGGCGCCGACCAGGCGGAGGGCGCGGAGGGGGAACGCTTCTACATCGGGCGCAGGCACGTCCACGACGCCGACGGCGACCCGATGGTCATCGACTGGCGCGCGCCGGTGTCCCAGCCGTTCTACCGGGCCTCCAAGAAGGACCCGCTGGACATCGCCCTGCGCCGCCGTTTCGGCTACACGGCCGGCGACCTGACCGCCTACGAGGACGAGCACCTCTCCGACCCCGCCGAGACGGCCGCCACCAGCAAGCTGCTCCAGCAGGAGATCGAGCGCCCGCGCGTGGGCCCGATGCGCGACATCGTGGCGACCATCCAGCCCGAGCAGGACGAGATCGTACGGAGTGGGCTGGGCGGCTCGGTGTGCGTGCAAGGGGGTCCCGGCACCGGAAAGACGGCGGTCGGCCTCCACCGCGTCGCCTACCTCCTCTACGCCCACCGCGAGCGCCTCGCCCGCACCGGCACCCTCGTCATCGGCCCGAACAGCTCCTTCCTCCACTACATCGAGCAAGTGCTGCCCGCACTGGGCGAGTTGGAGGTCAAGCAGGCCACGGTCGACGACCTGGTGGCCCATGTGGAGGTACGCGGCACGGACCCGGCACCGGCGGCCGTCATCAAGGGCGACGCGAGGATGGCGGAGGTGCTGCGCAGGGCGGTGTACTCCCACGTCACCCTGCCGACGGAACCCGTGGTCGTGGTACGGGGCTCGCGCCGCTGGCGCGTCCCGGCGTACGAACTCGAAGTCATCGTCCGGGAGTTGCTGGACCGTGGCATCCGCTACGGCGCCGCCCGCGAGGCTCTGCCGCAGCGGATCGCGCACGCGGTCCTGGTCCAGATGGAACGCTCGGGCGAGGCCCCCGACGACCGCGTCCAGGACGCGGTGGCCCGCAACACGGCGGTGAAGGCGACGGTGAAGACGCTCTGGCCGCCGGTCGACCCCGCGAAACTGGTCCTCCGCCTCCTGACGGACGCGGACTTCCTGGCCGTCCACGCGGCGGAGGTCCTGACCGAGGACGAGCAGAAGGAGATCCTCTGGGCGAAGCCGATCCGCTCGGTGAAGTCGGCCAAGTGGTCGGCGGCGGACGCGGTGTTGATCGACGAGACGACCGACCTGGTCCAGCGCACGCACTCGCTCGGGCATGTGGTCCTGGACGAGGCGCAGGACCTCTCCCCGATGCAGTACCGCGCGGTGGGCCGCCGCTGCACGACGGGCTCGGCGACGGTCCTCGGCGACCTGGCGCAGGGCACCACGCCCTGGGCGACGCGGAGTTGGGAGGAGGCGCTGGGTCACCTGGGCAAGTCGGACGCGGTGGTGGAGGAACTGACAGCGGGCTTCCGCGTCCCGACGGACGTGATCACGTACGCGTCACGGCTGCTGCCGCACATCGCCCCGGGCCTCACGCCGGTGGCGTCGGTCCGCGAGAACCCGGGCTTCTTCGAGGTACGGGACATCGGCGGGACGGCCGCTCCGGATGCAGAAGTGGTGGCCGCCTGCGAGGAGTTGCTGCGCAACGAGGGCTCGACGGGCCTGATCGCGGCGGACGCGCGCATCCCGGCGCTGGCGGAGGCGCTGGGGGCAGCGGGGATCGGCTTCCTGTCCCCCGGCGAGGAGACGACCGAGGAAACCCGACTGACCCTGGTACCGGCGTCGTTGGCGAAGGGCCTGGAGTACGACTACGTGGTCCTGGACGAGCCCAGGGCGGTGGTGGACGGCGAGCCGGACGAGCGGACGGGGTTGCGGCGGCTGTATGTGGCGCTGACGAGGGCGGTGTCGGGGTTGATCGTTACGCATGTGGGGGTGTTGCCGGGGGAGTTGGGCTGAGCTGAGGGGTCGGGGGGAGTTTTTTCGCCCCCGCCGCCCCTACCCATACCCATCCCTGGGGGCTGCGCCCCCAGACCCCCGCCTATCGCGCTGAACGCGCTCGTCCTCAAACGCCGGACGGGCTGAGGGTGCCGGGCTGGGCTGCAAGTGGTTACCGGCCGTGGCTTGAGGGTGCAGGCCGTGGCTCGGGTTTTCAGCGCAGGCCGGCATCTCCAGCCCGTCCGGCGTTTGAGGACGAGGCCGTCCAGGCCGATCGCCCCCCCACCGGCCCACCCTATGCCCCCCCCCCCCCGGCCCCCCCCCCCCCCCCCCCCGGCCGGGGGGGGGGGGGGGGGGGGGGCGGGCGGGGGGGGCGCCCCCCCCCCCGGGGATGGGACGGGTAGGGGCGGCGGGGGCGAAGGAAAATCCCCCCTCACCCCCCGTCCAACACCCCCCGCCACTCCGCAACAGCCCCCACCGAAACCGCCCTCCCCCACCCCCCAGGCCGAGCAGCCCCCCCGATATGAAACGCATCCACCCCCACAGCCACCAACCCCGCCACATGATCGAGCCGCAACCCACCCCCCACCAACAACCGCTGCTCATACCCGGCCTCCCCACCCCGCCCCGCCTCCGCGACCAGCACAGGAAGCCCCGCATCCACCCCCTCCGCCGACCCGGCGGTGAGGTAGGTATCGAGCCCCGGCAACCCGTCGAGCTGCTTGCGCAGGGCATCCCGGTCGGCGGCATGGTCGATCGCCCGATGGAACGTCCACCTGCAGCCGTCCAACCCGGCCACCACCCGCTCGACGGCCCCGAGATCGACACCCCCGTCGGCCCCCAGAAACCCCAGCACGAACTCCTCCGCCCCGGCCCCCCGCAACTCCCCGGCGACCCGAACCAGCCCCTCCACATCCCCGGCCCCGAACCCGTCCACCAGCCGCAACATCACCCGCACCGGAATATCGACAGCGCCCCGAACCGCGGCAAAAACGGCGACCGACGGAGTCAGCCCGTCGGCGGCCATGTCGGCCACCAGCTCCAACCGGTCCGCACCTCCCTCCTGGGCAGCGACGGCGTCCTCGACGTCGAGGGCGATCACCTCCAGGACTGCGCGCTGGCTCATCGGGTCCACACCTTTCCGTTCGGAGCGGCTACAACAGGTCTAGTCCAATCTGACCCAAGAGTACGCCCGCCCCGCCCCGGCCCCCACCCCACCGCTCACCCCCCGAACATGTTCAACTCCCGCTCCTCCACCCCCACCAACTCATACGCCCCTGCCCCCGCCCCAGAGCCAGACCCAGCTCCAGCCCCCACCCCTGCCCCCGAGCCCTCCACCGGCCGCCCCGCATACAACCGCACCAGCGTCGCCGCACCCCCGATGAACCGCCCCGGCGTCCGCGCCCCCGACACATCCCCCAGCCGCAACGGCTCGTCCAGCTCATCGACGTCGGCATGCAGCGGCACCAGCCGGTACTCACGGCTCAACCGAGCGAGCAGCGGCAGCGCGTACGGCAGCCCGGGCCCCGCATAGGCCCCCGGCTCGCCAAGGGCTTCCCGTACGTCACCGGCGTGCACCCACTCCCCCAGCGCGGCCCCGTCCAGCCTCCCCCCGGCCTTGGCGATCACCGCCCCGGCCTCGCCCATCACCCGCTCCAGCTCGTCCAGGACCTGCGCGTTCGTCCAGTCGCCCCGCTCGGCGATGTCCCGGGCGTTCGACTCGGGCGAGAAGGCCCCCTTCTCCAGCCGCCCCTCCACCACCCTCAGCAGCACGGCCGAACAGTGCGCGAGCACATCCCGCACGGTCCACTCGGGGCATCCAGCGGTCAGAATCCCGAAGTCGGCCTCGGGCCGGGCCCGCAGCAGCGGTATCAGCGCGTCGCGCTCGACGATCAGGAGCCGCCCGGGCAGCTCGGGGTCACGTACGTCACGTACATCGGCAGAAGAAGTCATGCTTCCCACGCTAGGGGCGGAAGCGGCCGACCGGGAGAATGCCCACATGCCCGACCAAGCCGATCCAGACACCCTCGACGCCCTCGACGCCCTCGACGCCCTCCGCACCCGCTGGACCCAAGCCCTGAGAGCAGCCCAAGCCACAGACTCCCGGGAACCCCAGGAACCCCAGGAACCCACCCCCGACCCCACCCCCTACGCCGACAACCTCCTCACCCGCTACCAGGAACCCCACCGCCGCTACCACACCCTCACCCACCTCACCGCGGTCCTGGACCACATCGACGTACTGGAGGGCCACGCGGCGGACCCCGATGCCGTCCGCCTCGCCGCCTGGTTCCACGACGCCGTCTACGCCCCCGACCGCTCCGAGAACGAGGAACGCTCCGCCCGTCTCGCCGAGCGCGCGCTCCCCGAGGCCGGGCTCTCGGCGGCGGACACCGCCGAGGTGGCCCGCCTGGTCCGCCTCACCGTCACCCACGACCCCGCACCCGACGACCGCAACGGCCAGGTCCTGTGCGACGCGGACCTCGCGATCCTGGCCGCGCCGCAGGAGACGTACGCCGCCTACACGGCCGCCGTCCGCGAGGAGTACTCCTTCATCCCCCCGGACGCCTTCCGGGAGGGCCGGGCGGCGGTACTGCACCAACTCCTCGCCCTGCCAAGGCTGTTCCGCACGCCGTACGGAACGGACCACTGGGAGGAACCGGCGCGCGCCAACATCACGGCGGAGCTGAAGCGGTTGGAAGCAGCGCCCGGGCCGATTTAATGCGTGTCCGTACGCCCACCCCACCCCCTATCCTCACCGCATGCTGAGCACGGGTGGAGACGAAGTAACCGAGGCGGTCGCGGGCCTGGTGGCGCTGCTGCGACCGGCGCTGGACCGCGACTGGGCGAAGACCGGCGCCGGGCCGCTGGAGTGGAGTTGCCGACGGACGGCCGAGCACATCGCCAGCGATCTCATCGCGTACGCCGGGCAGTTGGCAGGCCAGGCGAAGAGCGCGTACGTCCCCTTCCTCATCAGCATCGACGGCCGTGAGGGCGGTCTTGCCCCCGCCGACAACGCGGGCATCCTGGACGTCCTCACGACGACCGGAGCCCTGCTCGGCGCCGCCGTCCGCACAGCCCCCCGCAACGCGCGCGGCTTCCACCCGTACCCCTTCCGCAGCGCGAACCGCGAGGGCTTCGCGGCGATGGGTATCGCCGAAGTGCTGCTGCACGCGTACGACATCGCGCAGGGCCTGGACCTGGCCTACGAACCCCCCGCCCACCTCGCCGAGTTCGTCCTCACCCGCATCTTCCCGGAGGTCCGCCCGGGCCCCGACCCCTGGCAGACCCTCCTCTGGGCGACCGGCCGCGCCGACCTCCCCGGCCGGCCCCGACTCACCGAGTGGCACTGGACGAACAACCACGTCCTCGACACCACCCGCCTCCGCCTGGAGGGCGTCAGCCCGGCCGCCGCGGCCGACCTGAGCACGGGCGGCACCGGCGGCTTCGACTGGATCGAGGGCGGCCCCTTCGACGGCACCCGCGAGGCCGCCGGGATGGTGGGCAAGGCGTACGAAGCGGGCGTGCACCGCCCGGAGTTCGGCCTGTACGTCCTCGTACGCCGCGAGGACGACCGCGCGGTCGGCGGCATCGGCTTCCACGGCGTCCCGGACGAGGACGGCAAGGCCGAGATCGGCTACGACCTCGCGGAGGCCGCCCGCGGCAACGGCTACGCCACGGAGGCCCTGCGCAAGCTGGCGGAGTGGGCACTGGCCCGGGACGACGTAAGGTCCCTCTTCGCGACCGTCGAGCCGCACAACACCCCGTCCCAGGCGGTGATCGCCCGCGCCGGATTCACGAAGGTGAGCGAGGAACTGGACGAAGAGGGGCTCCAGGCCTACGAGTTGCGCCCCTGACCCCGCTCCCTGTCAGTACTGGTCAGCGTGACCCGCCCGCCGCCTTACGTCTGCGCAGCCCCGCCCCGTGCAGCAGTCGTACGACCTCGCGGCTGCTGACCTCCACCGCCCCCGCCCCCACCACATCCCCGTACCGATGCGACGGAATGTCGTAGTGGTCCCGCTCGAAGGCCCGTCGAGGAACCCCCAACTCCTCCGCGAACGCGTGCAGTTCCTCGAACGACTCGTCGCTCACCAGGTGGGACCAGAGCCTGCCGTGGCCCGGCCAGACCGGTGGGTCTATGTAGACCGTCACGATGAAGTGAATCCTTCGTCGGGGCCGCCCGTGGTCGCCGTGCCCAGTGAGCCCAGCGCCGCCACCCGTACCCCCGCCTTGTGGCACACCCACTGCGGGTCGGGGCCCAGTTCCGGTTCCACGTCCAGGGCGTGCGGGTCGCCCGAGCCGCAGACCGGGCACAGGGGCCAGCGGCCGTGGCGTTCCAGGAGGGCGTCCTGGACGTCCTGGGCGATCAGGCCCGCCACGTACTCCGAGCCCTCGGGCCACTGCTCGACCCACCAGCGGCGTTCCGCCACCGACGCCTCCACCATCGACACGACGTCCGGTTCGGCGACCTCGCCCTCGGCCAGGTCGGTGAGGACGAGCGCGCGGGCCGTGTGCAGCGCCTGCTCCAAGGGGGTGATGGGGGTCATGCACCCATTGTGCGCACTCTTGACCACAGGTCCGAATGGAAAATATCTTTCATCATGTGACCCACGAAGTGAAGGAAATTTTCGGATCAGCCGCCACCGCACCCAGCGGGCTCGGTGTCACCCCGCCCGCGCCCGCCGCCCTCGCCGCCAAGGTGCGGACGCTCGCGCCCACGATGACCCGCTCCATGCAGCGCGTCGCCGAGGCGGTCGCCGCCGACCCGGCCGGCTGCGCCGCCCTCACGGTCACCGGGCTCGCCGAACTCACCGGCACCAGCGAGGCGACCGTCGTCCGTACGGCACGGCTGCTCGGCTACCCGGGGTATCGCGATCTGCGGCTCGCGCTCGCCGGACTCGCCGCCCAGCAGCAGTCGGGGCGCTCCCCCGCCGTCACCGCCGACATCGCGGTCGACGACCCCCTCGCCGACGTCGTGGCGAAACTGGCGTACGACGAGCAGCAGACCCTCGCCGACACGGCCGCCGGGCTGGACATCGCCCAGCTGTCCGCCGCCGTCGGCGCGCTCGCCGCCGCCCGGCGCATCGACATCTACGGCGTCGGCGCCTCCGGTCTGGTCGCCCAGGACCTCACCCAGAAGCTGCTGCGCATAGGGCTGATAGCGCACGCCCACAGCGACCCGCACCTCGCCGTCACCAACGCCGTGCAGCTGCGCGCGAAGGACGTCGCCGTCGCGATCACCCACTCCGGGTCGACCGGTGACGTCATCGAGCCGCTCCGCGTCGCCTTCGAACGCGGGGCCACCACCGTCGCGATCACCGGGCGGCCCGACGGGCCCGTCACGCAGTACGCCGACCACATCCTCACCACCTCCACGGCCCGCGAGAGCGAGCTGCGCCCGGCCGCCATGTCTTCCCGGACCAGTCAACTCCTCGTCGTGGACTGCCTGTTCATAGGCGTGGCGCAGAAGACGTACGAGACCGCCGCCCCGGCCCTCTCCGCCTCCTACGAGGCCCTGGCCCACCGTCACACCCCGCGCAGCGGCAACAACACGACATCCCGCCGGTAGCGCCGGAAGACCTGAAAAGACCTGAAGACCGTTGGACCGAAAGACCGTTGGACCGAAAGACCGTGGATCGAAAGACCGTGGATCGAAAGACCGTTAGGCCGTTGGACCGTTAGACCAGAAAGAGCCGCACGCCATGACCTCCACCGCTGACGCCTCCTCCAACAACCGCGCCCTGAAGGACCTCAAAAAGGACCTCAAAGAGGAGTTGGAGTCGCTGACGACCGAGGCGTTCCGCCCGGAGCTGGCCGACATCGACCGGCTTCCCACCCTCGACATCGCCCGTCTCATGAACGCCGAGGACACCACCGTCCCGGCCGCCGTCGCCGCACGGCTCCCCGAGATCTCCGCCGCGATCGACGCACTCGCCGCCCGGATGGCACGCGGCGGACGGCTGGTCTACGCGGGCGCCGGTACCCCCGGCCGGCTCGGCGTGCTGGACGCCTCCGAGTGCCCGCCCACCTTCAACACCGACCCCGCGCGGGTCGTGGGCGTGATCGCGGGTGGACCGGCAGCCATGGTCACCTCCGTCGAGGGCGCCGAGGACTCCAGGGAGCTGGCCGCCGACGACCTGGACGCGCTCGGCGTCACCGCCCTGGACACGGTGGTCGGGGTGTCCGCCTCCGGCCGTACGCCCTACGCGATCGGAGCCGTCGAACACGCCCGTGCGCAGGGGGCGTTGACGATCGGGCTGTCCTGCAACGCGCACAGCGCGCTCGCGGCGGCGGCCGACCACGGCATCGAGATCGTCGTCGGGCCCGAGCTGCTGACCGGGTCGACGCGGCTCAAGGCGGGGACCGCGCAGAAGCTGGTCCTCAACATGCTGTCGACGATCACGATGATCCGGCTCGGCAAGACGTACGGGAATCTCATGGTCGACGTACGGGCGTCGAACGAGAAGCTCCGCGCCCGTTCGCGGCGGATCGTGGCGCTGGCGACCGGGGCGGGCGACGAGGAGATCGAGGCGGCGCTCGCGGCGACGGACGGCGAGACGAAGAACGCGATCCTCGTCGTCCTGGGCGGCGTGGACGGCCCCACGGCGGCCCGGCTCCTCGCCGAGAGCGACGGTCACCTGCGGGCAGCGCTCGCAGCGGCACCCCACTGATGCGTGGGCCCGTCCTCCCGTCGGGCAGGATGGGCGCCATGACCGAGATCCACACCCCCCGGCTCCTCCTCCGCCGCTGGACCGACGACGACCTCGTGCCGCTCTCGGAGATCCACGCGGACTCCCAGGTCATGCGCTGGATCGACGACGGCTCGGTACGCGACCTGGAGTACACGGCGGAGACCATCGAGCGGTGGGAGGAGGAGTGGGACGAGGAGGGCTTCGGCATCTTCGCCGTCGAACTGCTCGCCTCGGGTGAACTGGCGGGCGCCGTAGGCCTGTTCGTGCCCGGGTTCCTGCCGGAGGTCGCGGACGACGTGGCGATCAGCTGGCTGCTCGGCTCGCAGTTCTGGGGCCAGGGGTACGCCTCCGAGGCCGCCCACGCCACCCTGGAGTTCGCCCTCCAGGACCGCGGCCTCGACCGCGTGGTCAGCGTCAGCAGGGCGGGCGACGACGCCTCCGAGAACATCATCCGCAAGCTGGGCCTCACTGAGGAACGGGTGACGACACATCCGGTGTACGGCCATCAGCTGTTCGTCCACGCGATCGACCTGACGGAGTTCGAGGCGTAGGCACCTCGCACTTACTCGCGTTGTCAGTGGCGTGTGCGACGGTTGGTGTTGCTCAGTACACCGCTCGCCGAAGGGACGACCTACGTGAACCACGCCCAGCTGACCGCTCTCGGGCGAGCCCTGCGCGTCCTCGGCGAGCACGGGGACGCGCTCGGCTCCGACACCCCCGACACGAAACTGCACGAGATCAAGGCCGACCTCCAGCGGGCCCTGGCGATCCTGGACGACACGGTGAGCGGCTCGGCGCCCACGACCCGCTGCGCCGAGCATCCGAACGGCCCGGTCGACGAGGACGCCGTCGACCTGTGCCTGCTCTGCGAGACGCGCCGCCGCAGCGCCCGCCGCAGCCAGCAGAACGGCGGCTACCCGCAGTCCCGCCCCTCAGACCCCGAGTCGACGTCCCCCGAGCGCACGATGTCCCGGTACGGCATCCGCCCTGACCGCCCCCAGGCCCAGCAGCGCTGGCTCCCCGAGGTCTGGACCGGCCAGGTCTGGCAGCTCTGCGGCACCCCGCGCCGCGACCGCCTGGAGGCCGAGCGCTACCTCTCCGCCGAGCGCCGCGGCCCCCGCCCCGGAATCGCCTACCGCCTGGTCCACGAGTTCACCGACTACGAAGTGCTGCGGATCTGGGGTACGCCGGTGAAGGTGGACATCGAGCCGATGGGCAACCTGTGAGCACGTCCGGCACCTACGACGCATCCGGCACCTCAGACGCATCCAACACCTCCGACACATCCGGCACGTTCCGTATCGCCGGAGACCTGACGGTGAACAGGCTCGGCTTCGGCGCCATGCACCTGCCCACCGAACCGGCCGCCGACCGCGCGAACGCCGTCGCCGTGGCCCGGCGGGCCGTCGAACTGGGCGTCACCCTCATCGACACCGCCCACCTCTACGGCGGCGGAGCCAACGAGGAACTCCTCGCCGAGGCCCTGCACCCCTACCCGGACGACCTGCTGATCACCACGAAGGTCGGCTTCACCCGCTCCCCGTCGTCCGGCGAGTGGCGCAACGACGGCCGCCCGGACAGCCTCCGTACACAGGTCGACGAGGCCCTGCGCCGACTGCGCGTCGAACGCCTCGAACTCCTCCAGCTGCACCGCCTGGACCCGGAGGTCCCGCTCCCCAAACAGCTGGGCGCGCTGCGGGAATTGAGGTCGGCGGGCAAGGTCGGCCGGATCGGTCTCTCGGAGGTGACGGTCGCGGAACTGGCCGACGCCCGCGAGATCGTCGACATCGCGAGCGTCCAGAACAGATACAACCTGCTCGACCGCGAGCACGAGCCCGTGCTCAGGGCCTGCGAGGCGGCGGGCATCGCGTTCCTGCCGTGGCGGACGGTGGCGTGGGGCTCGACGGGCGAGCAGGAGACGATCGCCGCGATCGCCCGCGAACTCGACGCCACCCCGACCCAGATATCCCTGGCCTGGCTCCTCCACCACTCCCCGGCGATCCTCCCGATCCCGGGCACGGCGAGGCTCCCGCACCTGGAGGAGAACGTGGCGGCGCGCCGGGTCGAACTGCCCCCGGCGCACAAGAAGAGACTCGACCGCCTAGACCCTCTGAACCACCTGGACCGCCTTGCGGAGAACCCCGAGTCCTGAGCCATCACTCCTGAGAACTGAGAGCTGAGAACTGAGAGTTGGCTTCGGCGCCCGGGGCCTCTCGCGTGGTCTGGTCGGCCCGAGGCTCAAGCCCCGGTCGTCGTCTTCTTCGCGTACGGAGACTGCACCTCGGCCTCCGCCCCGTCCCCCGGCGCGGCCACGGAGGCCGCCGCAGGTCCCCCCTCGCCCCCCTCACTGAGCCCGAACCGCCCGTGCACCGCACGCAGGAACCCGGGCGCGTACCAGGCGGCGCCGCCCAGCAGCCGCATCGCCGCGGGGACAAGCACCCCCCGCACCGCGACCGCGTCGATGAGGATCGCCAGCCCACTCCCCAGCCCGAACATCTGCATGAAGCTGATCTTCGAGGTGCCGAAGGCGAAGAAGCTCACGGCCAGCAGGCAGGCCGCCGCCGTGACGATGCGGCCGGTGTGGCCGAGGCCGTTGGCGACGGCTGACTCGTTGTCCTCGCCCAGGTCGTGGAGTTCCTTGATGCGGCTGGTGACGAACACCTCGTAGTCCATGGACAGGCCGAAGGCGATGCAGAACATCAGCACCGTCATCGACACCTCCATCGGCTGCGCCGAGAAGCCGAGCAGGGAGGAGAAGTGGCCGTCCTGGAAGATCCAGGTCATGACGCCGAGGGTCGCGCCCAGGCTGATCACGTTCAGGAGCAGCGCGCGCAGGGGCTGGACCACGCTCCCCGTGAACAGGAAGAGCAGGACGAAGGTCGTCAGGGCGACCAGCGCCACGGCGAGCGGCAGCCGGCCGCTGATCGAGTCCTTGGAGTCGACCAGTACGGCGTCCACACCGCCGACCAGCGGGTCGGACCCGGCGGGCGGGTCGACGGCCCGCACCGCGCGGACCAGGTCCTGCGCCTCGTCCGACCGCGGTGTCAGGTCGCTCACGACGCTCATCCGCTGCGCACCGGGCCGCCCGAGGGCGGAGCTGGGCGAATCGGCGGACCTCCGTCCCTCCGCATAGATACCGGCACTGCTCTCGACCCGCACCACGCCCGCCAGCCCGGACAGCTCGGCCGCGTACGTGCCCAGGGGCCCCTGCGCCACCGGCCCGTCGATCACGACGTGGAGGGCGGACTCGTCGTTGCCGTTGAAGTTCTCGCGCAGGGCCACGGAGACCTGGCGGCTCTCGGCGCCGGTCGGCAGGACGCGTTCGTCGGGGGTGCCGAAGGTGATGCCGAGCAGCGGACTCGCCGCGACCAGCAGAACCGCGAGCACGGGCAGCGCGGTGAGCGCGGGCCGCCGCATGACGGTACGGGCCAGCCGCCCCCACACGGACGTACGAGCGGTGGTGCGCGCCTCCTTCAGCCAGGGCAGCCGTCCGCTGTTGACCCGGTGTCCCAGGACCACGAACAGCGCGGGCATCACGAACAGCGTGCCGACGGCCGCGACGGCGACGACGCCGACCCCGGCGTAGCCGAACGAGCGGAGGAAGTACTGCGGGAACACCAGCAGCGCGGCGAGCGCGGCGGCGACGGTCGCGGCGGAGAACGCGACGGTACGGCCCGCCGTGTGCACGGTCCGGCGTACCGCGTCCTCCACGCCCGCGCCCGTGGCGAGCTGCTCCCGGAACCGGCTGATCATCAGCAGGGCGTAGTCGATGCCCAGGCCGAGGCCCATCGCGGTGGTGAGGTTGGTCGCCGAGACGGAGACGTCGGTGACGCTGCCGAGGAGGGAGAGCTGGGCGAACGAGCCCAGGATGGCGATGACCGCGATGACCAGCGGCAGCAGGGCCGCGACCACGCTGCCGAAGACGAAGAGGAGCAGTACGAGGGTCAGCGGGACGGCGATGGCCTCGGCGAGGACGAGATCGTCGACGACCTGCTTCGACATGTCACCGCCCACTGCGGCGCCCCCTCCGGCCCGCACGGCAAGGGCCTCCCCCTTCTTCCCGTACGTGCCGGTGTAGGCGTCGATGACGGCGCGGGCGTTCTCCTGCTGCTGGGTCTCGTCGCCCTTCACATGGGCGAGGACGATGGCCTCGCGGCCGTCCCGGGAGCGGAGGTCCGGGCTGCCGGGGTCGGTGTCCCAGTACGAGACGACGTTGGCGAGGCTCTTCTCCGCGCGCAGGTCGGCGACGAGTTCCCGGCCGCTCCGCTCGGCGGCCGGGGCGTCGACGGGCCCGTCCGGGGCCCGGACCAGCAGGACCAGGTTCGTCTCGCCGCCGAACCTCTCGTCGATGACCTTCGCGGCACGGGTGGACTGCGAGGCGGGGTCGTCGAAGCCGCCGCCGAGCAGCTTGCCGAACGCGCCGGCGCCCAGGGCGCCCATGAGGGCCGTGACCAGGACGGCGACGACGAGGACCAGCCGGGACCGGCGGATCGCCAGCTCGGCTATGCGGTCGAACATGACCGTTCTCCTTGAAGGGGGAGGGAGTTGACAGGAAGAGAGGTGACCGGCGCGCGCCACAACCGAAGTTAGCGGGAGGCAAAAAGATTTGGCAGTGTTAGATTTTCTTCATGCCCGCACACGAGAGCCCTGCCCGGCCCGAACCCGCCTCCCTGCGCGAGCGCCGCCGCTCCACCGCCGTGCGGGAGATCCTGGACGCCGCCGAGGAGTACCTCGCGGAACACGGCCCGCACGCGCTGTCCCTGCGCGCGATCGCCCGCGGCCTGGGCATGACCGTGCAGGCGCTCTACCACTACTTCCCGAGCCGGGACGCCCTGGTCACGGCGCTGATCACGAACGCGTACGACGACCTGGCCGACGCGGTGGAAGCCGCCGTGCACACCGGGGTTTCCGAAGCGGACGGCACACCGCTGCCGGGCGCGCTGGCCGCGGCCGAGGGCTACCGCCGCTGGGCCATCGACAACCCCGAGCGGTTCCAGCTCCTCTACGGCACGCCGTTGCGGTACTACGAGGCCCCCGAGGACGGCCCGACGACCCAGGCGGTACGCCGGATGGCGGCGACCTTCCAGCGCGAACTGTTCGCCGGCTACACCACGGCCCAGCTCACCGGGGCCGACCTGCCCCCACTCTCACCGGCACTCCGGGCCCACCTGGACCAGATGCCGGCGGACACCCCGGAAAGGGCCCTGCCACCCGCCGCGACGACACTCTTCCTCATCGCGTGGGGCCAACTGCACGGCCTGGTCATCCTGGAGGTCTTCGGCCACACGGACTTCCTCGGCGACCACCAGGCAGAGATCTTCCGCACGGCGATCCGGAACGTGCTCCGGGAGGTCCACGCCCGAATCCCCGCGCCGTGACGAGTCACTGACCGAAGCAGCCCCGCTCAGGGCACGGACCCACGCTCCACGACCCACTCGACGGGCTGCCCGGTGATCTCGGCGATGCGCTCGAAGTCGCCGTCGTAGTGCAGCACCGTCACCCCGTGCCGCTCAGCCGTGGCGGCGATCAGCAGGTCCGGGATGGACACCTCGCGGTGCATGCCCTTCTCCGCCAGCAGTCCTTGGACCTCGATGGCCCGAGCGCCGATCTCGTCGGTGAGCGGCAGCCACTCGAAACCCTTGCGGACCGACCGTCCCGCCGCGTGCTCCTCCCCGTTCCGAGCGCTGAACAGGATCTCAAGGTCGACAACAGCGCACGTCGCCAGCAGCCCCCGCTGCACCAACGGCATCAGCACAGCCCTGACCGACGGGTTTCCGGTACGCGCCCACACGCTCTTGTCGACGAGATACCGCTTTACCGCCACGCCTTCGCCATCACTTCCGGATCCCCGAGGTCGCTGAAGACCCCGTCCTCCAGCATGTCCATGAACCGCTGCCGCTTCGCCGCCGCCACGAACTCCGCCAAGGCACCGTTCACCGTGGCTCGCTTGGTCGTGGTGCCCAGTATTTCCGCGGCCTCGGCAATGAGTGCATCATCGAGGTCGATCATGGTACGCGACATGGCATCCTCCAGACACACAATTCCCTTCTACCAGTATGCATGGATTCCACTGATAGTGGTGTCCAAATCACTCAGGGCAGCCGCCCCTCCCGGTTCACCCGCCGCACCCGCGCCCGCAGCACCTCCCCCGGCGCCGCCTCCCCCAACGCCTCCGGCGGACAGTCCCACTCGCACCCCCCACCGATGGGCCGCAGCTGTACGTACCCGCCCTCGCGCCCCATGACCTCGCCGATCCGCCCGTCGCGCACATCAAGGGCGTACGACACCTCACTCACCGTCGCCGCCGACGCCCACCGTCACGCCCTCCAGCACCTCGGCCAGCCGGGTCGCCGTACGGACGTTGCAGCGCCCGAGGCGCACCAGCGCGAAGGGTTCGTCGCTGGCGCCGGTCACCGGGTCGACGCCCAGCGACGGCAGGGCGACGCCGACCTCCCTCAACGCCGCCCGCAACCGGATCACCACTTCGTCGGTCGTCTGCATCCGTCCGCACCTCTCCACTCTGAGTGTTCGCGTTCTCCACACAGAGTGGCGGGTACGTGTCTAACCTGGCCAGAAGCGGAATCCCAACAACCCCATGTGTGCGACAGGGAGTTGCTGCCATGGCAGGACCGAAGGACCTCGACCCGGCCTCCTCACCCCGGGCCTTCCTCGGCGCGGAGCTGCGCCACGCCCGCGAGGCGGCGGGCATGAGCCAGGACCAACTGGGCCGACCGTTGTTCGTCAGCGGTTCGTTCATCGGCCAACTGGAGGCCGGTACAAGGCGGATGATGCACGAGTACGCCATCCAGTTCGACAAGATGCTGGACACCAAGGACTTCTTCGAGCGCAACTGCGCAGCGCTCGCCAAGTCGAAATACCCCGAGAACTTCACGGAGGCAGCGGAGGCGGAGGCGATCGCAACGACGATCAGGCACTACCTCCCGCTGCTGATCCCCGGCCTGCTGCAAACGCCGGAATACGCGGCGGCGTTGTTCCGCACCTACCGGCCGCTGGCCCCGGAGTCCGAGATCGAGGAACTGGTGGCGATCCGCGTGGAACGCACTCGCCTCCTCGACGATCCAACAACCCCGTTGTTTTGGACGATCCTGGACGAAGCAGCGCTCCGTCGGGCGGTCGGCGGAGCAGCAACGATGGCGAAGGCGCTTCGCCATGTGGTGGACATGGCACGCCGTCACCGGATCATCGTGCAGGTGCTGCCGTTCAGTGCCGGGGCACACGCCGCGATGGGCGGCTCCCTGAAGCTCATGGAGTTCACGGACGCTCCCCCGCTCTGCTTCGTCGAAGGGCTGGACACAGGGAAGTTGATCGACGACCCGGCCAAGGTCGCCCGCCACAGCCTCACGTTCAGCCTGCTCCAGGCGGCGGCACTCTCGCCTCAGGATTCACTGGCCCTCATCGAGGCCGTGGCGCAGGATTACGAGCATGAAGAACAGCACCCGTGAGTACGACCTGAGTTCGGCCACCTGGTACAAGTCGACGTACAGCGCAGGCGACGGCGGCGACTGCCTCGAAGTCGCCGCCGGCCACCCCACCCTCGTGCCCATCAGGGATTCCAAGAACCGCCGGGGGCCGAAGCTCGCGTTCCGGGCGGGTGCCTGGACGGCGTTCGTAGGGAGCCTCAAGCAGGGCTGAACCGACTGCCGACCTCATCGGGCGTATTTGCCACCGGAACATGCGCTACCCGGTGACGACCCGCCCCCGCGCTGCGAGCTTGGGCACCAACCGACCGCCTGGAGGAGGTTCACGGTGCCCACCATCGCCCAGAGCCGCGAACAAGCCAACACCCACCTCACCAAGTACTGCGCCGACCTCGGCTTCGACCCGGAGTGGATCACCACGAAGAAGTGGGAGACCACCATCGACATCGCCTGCGACGGGAACTTCGGCTTGGAGGACGCCGAGAGGACGATCCAGCAGGACATGCTCGACATCGCCGGAGGCGTGGCGAAGTCCAAGCGCAAGTTGGCCCTCACCGCCGACACCGACAACCTGCTGGACACGATCACGGGGGATCCCGAGCTGAACGAGACCCTCGCCCACACGGCCCTGAAACTCTGCGCCGACGCCTACGTGGGCGGCGAGCGCGTGAACCTCGCTCTGGGGCTCGGCGGCAAGAAGAAGATGTCCCCGACCAACTACGACGCCCTGCGCGCCCTCTGGACCGAGATCGCCACGTACGCCGGCGGCGCCGGGGTGTTCACGGAGTTCGTGAGCCATCCCCCGCAGGACAAGGCCGCGTTGGGCAAGGGGAACGTCGGCGCCACGCTGGACACACGCCAGGTCCAGGGCAACCTGCTGGTGAAGATCAACGGCGTGCGCTTCAACGTGCACGTGGACGTGGCCGGCTGACCCCTGCCGGGTGCGCCCCGAAGCTCAAGCGGCCAGCTCCGAGCCCTCCTTCTTTGGAATGGGAGGCGGGTCTCAACCCGCCCTCCCTCCCCACCTGTTGACTTGACGCGTTCGGCTTGCCACGCAGAGTCACGAGGGGCTAGCGTGCCCAAAGAACGAACCCCCGCTAGGTGCTGGAACACCTGCGGGGGCCTGACCTCAAAGATCGAACGGACGATCCCGTGGCTGAAGCCAAGTTTAGTGCTGCCGTCCCGCCCGCGCACGCGACCCCGCCCCACCCGATGGCCAATCCGGGTTACGGCAAACGCGACGCCCCCGGCCAACGCCCCCGCACGAACCACGACTTCGCACATCTCCCGCCCCGCGAGGCCGCGGTGGCCTCGTACATCGACCGCTTGCCGAACGGGGCGGACGTCAGCGTAAAGACGCTGGCCAAGCACATGACGTACGGCCAGTGCGCCCTCCGCACCGCCCTCAACAACCTCCAGCGGGCAGGCCACTTGCGCCGGGGCCGCGAACACCTGACCGGCACCGGAAGCCAACTCTGGATCACCCGAACGTGGTTCACCCGCACGGCACGGGACGACGACTGGTGGGCGACGTTCACGCGGGGCGACGTACCGGCGGAGTCCCCGGAGCGGCACGGGCAGGGGGGCCACCAGACGCGCTCACGCGCGTTCATCCTGCTCGCCGCTCTCGGTCGTACCGCCTCCGCGCTGTCCCTCTCCGAGGCGGAGTGCGCGACGCTGGCCCCGCTGGTCGCGGAGTGGTTCGAGCGAGGCGCGGACGAGGACTCCGTACGACACGCCCTGACCGTCGGCCTGCCGAACCCGGTCCACTCCCCGTTCGCCCTGGTCCGCACCCGCCTGACCGGCAAACTCCCCCCGAGGCCCGCCCCCGCACGGCCAGCGCTGCGAATGCTGGAGTGCGCGAAGTGCGGGGCGCCGGGGCGGGCGGAGGCGCTGCCGGGGGGCGTGTGCGGGGAGTGCCGGGGCGAGTACGCCCCCGCTCACAGCAGTGCGCCCCTGCCCGCACCGACAATCCACGCCCGTGCTGCGGAAATCCGCGCTGCGATGGCCCACAAGAAGCAAGAAAGGCCACTCGTATGACGGCTCCAACGTCCGCCAAGGCCACTCCAGGGCACGATGTGAGGAAGGAGGCAATGCCATGACCCCTGACACCGCCGACCGCCCGCAGATGTCCGTCGAGGACTTCGAAGAACTCGTCCGCAGGGCTCCGCGAGAGCTGCGGAACCGGCTGGAGTTCCTCGGCGGAAGGCTGTGCATCCGCCACGGTCCGCTCGACGTGGACGAATTCGAGGAGCTTGCCGCCGTCGCTCCCGAAACCGTGCGGCTGGAGTACATCAACGGAAAAGTAAAGGTCAAGGCCATGCCCGACGGCACCCACACATCGATCTTCATGTGGCTGCTCCGCCAGTGCATGCAACAGCGCCCCGACCTCGACCTTGCGCCCGAACGGGGCGTCAAGGCCGAGGCCTACCGCAAGGGCCGCGCCCGCACCGACGGTTTCCTGGCGCCCGTGGACCACTTCACAGGCCACCGCGAGTGGTCCAACCCCGACGGCGCCCTCATGGCCGTGGAGATCACCTCCCACGACCGGGACACCGACCAGCGCGACCGCGTCGACAAACCCCTCGGCTACGCGGCGGCCGACATCCCCGTCTACCTCCTCGTCGACCGCGACAACAACACCGTCACCGTGTTCAGCGAGCCGAAGGACGGCCGGTACCAGCAGTCCTCGTCCCACCCGTGGGGGGCCGCCGTGGCGATCCCCCACCCCGTGGGCATCACCCTCGACACCGAGAAGCTCAAGGACTACGCCGACTGACCCGCCGCTCGCCCCCCGCCCCCGGAATACCCCGACACCTCCCCGATCCACTTCACGAACTCCCCGGGGTCCTGGTCCGCCCCGTGCCCCGCGTCCCAGTAGTACGACGTGTCGACGTCGTCGCCCAGCTGATCGAGCCGGGCGTGCAGGTTGCCCGCGACCGTGTGGGACGTGTCGGTGTCCTTTGTCCCGAGGCGGATCCACCAGTGCTTGGAGCGCCGGTCGTTCGCCTTGCCGACCAGGTGGTGCATCGGGTTCATCAGGGCGAGCTTCTCCGGGATGTCCTCGTCGAGACGGGCGCTGTCGCCGTTCGCGTGCCGGAGACTCCAGAGGGTGAAGTGACGGGCCCGCGTGGTCCCCGTACCGAAGAGGTTGTTCTCGGGGCTGGCCAGGTCGAGGGTGTCGAAGGAGGGCACGTTCTTGCGGCGGGCGCCGACGTGGGTGAGGAAGTCCGCCCAGGTGAAGCGGGCCCGGCCGCCGGACCAGTCGATGAACGGCCTCGCGGCGAGATAGGCCGCGCGGGCCTCGTCCGACAGCCCCGCCAGGTACTTCGTCGCCGACGGCTCCATGAACGTCTTCAGCAGATAGTCGTCGAGATTGCGGGCCGTGAGCCTGCCGTACCCCTTCGCCCGCAGCCCGAGCGACGCCACATGCTCGCCGTACGCCGTGCTCAACTCGTTCGACAGCGTCTGGTCCACCTGCGCGCCGCCGCCCAGCGGGTTCGTCCCCCAGCACCACTCGTACGCCATGTCGGCGTGTTCGAGGTCCGTGATCGGACACCAGGCCCCGGTCGCGAAGATCGCGTCGCTCGCGTCGGCGGCCCCGATCGCCTCCAGGTAGGGCTCGTAGAGCGGGCTGTCACCGGAGGCACCGAGCAGCGACGACAGCGCCCCGCCCGCACTCACACCGGACGACACGATCCGGCGCACGTTCCCGGGCACCCGCCCCTTGTTGGCCCTCAAGTACCGTACGGCGGCCTTGAGATCGACGATCGCGGCGGGCGCGACCCCGTAGTAGACCCCGGTCGTCGCGTCGACGAGGGTACGGCCACGCGCACCCGGTTCCACGACCACGTACCCGGCGGCGAGCGCGAGCGCCTGGCGGGTGGTGGCGCCGCCCATGCCGGTGGCGGTGATCCCGGTCCTGGCCGACACGGAGGACGGCGCGTAGCCGCCGACGGCGTTGGCGAGCAGGATCGGCGCCCCGCTCGCGTCGACCGCCGCGCCGTCGATTCTCACCGGCTCGCAGATGTTCAGGGACTGGTAGGTCGCGTCGACCGGGTTCGCCACGTAGGAGGCGACCTTGTAGAAGCGGTAGACGACCTCGTGGGCGGTGCCGGTGGTGTCGGTGATGCTGATCGTCTGCTCGGTGTGGGCGGACGGGTCGAAGACGAGGGACGCTGCGGTTCGGGCGCCGGAAGGGAGTCCGACCGCCGGTATCGCGGGTATCCCGGGCACCACGACGGCCGCGGCGGTGAGTCCCATGACCACTGACCTGCGCTTCACTGCTGTCTCCTGTCTTCACGGCTCGTTCGGACGCCGCACAGTTCAACAGCAGTTTCTTAAGACCGTCTGTGTGTCTCCAGTGACGCTGGAAGGGGCTGGCCGGCAAGCAACCAGCAAAGCGAACCAATCGCCCGCAAAATTGTCAGCAATTTTGGCGGAAATCTTACGGGCGACCGACCCACCCCCCTGACGGGTACGGATCCAGCTACTACCGGCTCTAGCTCAGCGAACCCAGCGCCGCAGCGTCGTACGCCTTCAGCTCACCGGTCCGGCCCGCCAGCACCTTCGCCGCCCACTCCGGGTCCTGGAGCAGCGCACGGCCGACCGCGACGAGGTCGAACTCCCCGCCCTCCAGCCGGTCCAGCAGATCGTCGACGCTCTTGAGGGGCGCACCCTCGCCCGCGAAGCCCCGGAGGAAGTCGCCGTCGAGGCCGACCGAGCCGACGGTGATGGTGGGCTTGCCGGTCAGCTTCTTCGTCCAGCCGGCCAGGTTGAGGTCCGAGCCCTCGAACTCCGGGAGCCAGTAGCGGCGCGTGGAGGCGTGGAAGGCGTCGACCCCGGCCGCGGCGAGCGGGGCCAGCAGCGCCTCCAGCTCCTCCGGAGTCTCGGCGAGCCGGGCGTCGTAGGCCTCCTGCTTCCACTGCGAGTAACGGAAGATGATCGGGAAGGACGCGGACACCGCCTCGCGTACGGCGGCCACGATCTCGGTCGCGAACTTCGTACGGGCGACCAGGTCACCCCCGTACGCGTCCGTGCGGCGGTTGGTGCCGGCCCAGAGGAACTGGTCGAGCAGGTAGCCGTGGGCGCCGTGCAGTTCGACCCCGTCGAAGCCGATGCGCTCGGCGGCCACCGCGGCCTCGACGAACGCGTCGATGACGTCGTCCAGGTCGTCCTGCGTCATCTCCTTGCCGCTGCCGGCGCTGCCGTCGAGACGCAGCCCGGACGGACCGACCGCCGGGGCATCGGCGTACGGCGGCTGCCCGGCCTGCCTGACCATGCCGATGTGCCACAGCTGCGGCACGATCTTCCCGCCGGCCGCGTGCACGGCCTCGGCGACCTTCGCCCACCCCGCGAGCTGCTCCTCGCCGTGGAACCGCGGGATGCTGTCGCTCTGCCCGGCGGAGTCGTGCCCGACGTACGTCCCCTCGGTGACGATCAGCCCCACACCGGCGGCGGCCCGACGCGAGTAGTACGAGGCGACGTCCGCCCCGGGAACACCACCGGGCGAGAACGCACGCGTCATCGGCGCCATCACGATCCGGTTCGACACGGTCAGACCGTTGATCGAGAGGGGACGGGAGAGAACCTGGGCAGCGCGGGAGGTGTGGGCGGGGGCGGGGGCTGTCACGTGGGGGCTCCTGGGGAAGGGGACAGAGCGGTCGGAGTGGTCAGAACCTGCGCTTGTGTGCATACGCATGCACATCAACGGCCACTGAGCGCCCGCTCATTCCGACACCGGGGGCGGGGCTGGTGTGATCCCGGCCACGTCCACAGGCCTCGACGGGCCTACCAGTCCAGGGAGTCCTCGTCCGCTGCTGCGGCCCACACCGCCGCCCACGCCGATGCAGTGCCCTCCATCTTCGAGGCATTCGTGTTGCAGAGGACGACAATGCGGTGCCGGTTGTTCAGAAGGCAGACGTTGCCGTCCGACGGCACCGGTACACGGTCCGACGTGAGGCTTGGCACGCCCGTCTGCGCTTGTTCGGCACCGCAGCTGTCCTCCGGCCTGATCCGCCGGACAGGCCCTGGCGGTAGCCCGGGGAGTCCCCGTCCCGGCCACGGTCGGTGACCCCCCGAACAGCACCCGTCCAAGCTCCCGCAAACGCCCGAGGGCGGCACCCCTTTGGAAGAAGGGTGCCGCCTTCTGCACCGGTGGTTCTGGTTGGTGGAGGCGGAGGTTCGCCGAGTCGTCAGCGAGCGCGCAGCCACCACAGCAGTCCGGTGACGAATGCCGAACCAATGGCTCCAGCTGCCCCAAGGGCGGCCTGGCCGACGAGACGGCGCCAGAACGGCCGTCGTGCGGGATCCCGCGTCGTGTCCTCTTCGGAGATGGTCATACCGGATGTCCTCCCGCTCAGGGTCTGGGCGTGCGCCCCGAACTCATCGTGGCCGAGCGGTGAACCTTCGGGACCGGATCAGGCGTTGCCGTTCAAAGCGGCAGCACAGACTCCTGTTGCCAACCGAGGTGGCAACAGCCTTTCGCCCCCATGAAGTTGCGGCACCGCGATACTGGCCGGATGCACAACGGACAGGTGCCGGATGCCGACGAGGCGTCCGTGGGCTGCGCGGCGCGGAAGCCACAGCTGGCTCCGCTGAAGGACGGTCTGCCCCCGACCAGGCGGGCGTTCGCGGAAGACCTGCGCAGTGTCTTCCTCTCACTGGGGATCAGTGTGCGCCGCTACGCCGCACGACGGCACCTGGATGCCAGTTCGGTGACCCGATACCTCAGCGGCGACCGGGTCCCGCCTTGGAGCTTCGTCGCCGGTGTCGTCGCGGACCTACAGGAGGACCGGGTTCCGCTGACCCCCGCGGCCGAGTCGACCCTCCGGGACCTGCACCGCGCGGCCGAGAAGACCGGTCGGCGCGTCAGCGAGGTCCAGGTGCTCCAGGACAAGCTGGCGGAGGCCGACGAGGAGACCCGGCGCATAGGGACCCGGCAGCGAGTGCTGGAGGAAGCTCTGCACGACCGGCAGGCACAGCTGGCGAAGACCCAGGGCCGGTGCCGGAACCTCGAAATGCGGCTGGAAGGCGAGCAACTCGCTCAGTCCGCCGAGATCGAGGTGTGGCAGGGCGAGTACAGGCGCTTGGAGGAGGAGTGCGACGACCTGAGGCAGGAGGTGAACTGCCTTCAGGCTGCGCTGACGGAGACCCGGGCCGAACTGATCGCCGCCGAAGAGGAGTGCCACCAGCTGGAGACACGGCTGGAGACCCTCCAGAAGCTCGACCAGGACGGAACGCCCTCACTGATGTTCGTGCTCGAAGAGGCGGACCGTACCGCCTCGGTGCCCGAACTGGTGCAGGCCGTCGGGGACCTCGAACTGCGCACGCGGAAGGCCATGGCCAGTGAGCTGGTGAGGTCTGCCAGTCAGTCCCGCACGATCGAAGAGGTCGCGGGTCTGTTGGCCGCACTCCAGCAGGCAGGGTTCGAGGCGCATGTTCAGGCCGCGCTACCGGCCATGGTGATGGCACGCTCCGTCGACGACACCAGTGCCCTGGCCCGGGCGCTGTTCCGGGAGGAGCTGGAGGAATTTGTCCTGACCCTCTTACGGGCTTCGGTGGAGTACCACCAGGCCGAAGACGTGGCCGCGTTCGGCCTGGCACTGCATCGTGCCGGACTCCACGAGCACGCCGAGAGCCTGCTGGGCGCGGTGGCCACGGTCAGGCCGGTCGACGATCTGGTCGCCGCGACCAGGGCTCTGGCCAACAGCGAACTCGATGTCGCCATGACAGCGGCCATGTCCACAGCCGCCGGCCGGCGCGACGTCGCCGACCTCTCGGAGCTGAGCCACGCGCTGCGCGAGGCACGTCTGGACCAGTTCGCCGACACCCTTCAACTGACGGCCGCAGCCGAGCGATCCGCCTCGGACGTCGTGCGCCTCTCGGACTCCTTGTCGTTGCTAGGGCTGAACCAGGACGCCGAGAACGTCTTCGCCAGCACACAGAGCAGAGGTGTCGCGCATCTGGTCGCGTTCGTCTACGTACTGCTTCAGGCACACCGCTACGACCACGCGTGGACGGTGTTGCGCCGCGCCGCGGAAACCCGCCCGACCGAAGACATCGTCTTTCTGATCGCCGACTTCTACGGCACGGGACGTCACCAGAACGCGGCGGAACTGTTGGTCCTCGCCGTGCAGGCCAGGAGCACGTCCCAGATCCGTGAGCTGATCAGCGCGCTGGACCGGGTCTTCCCCGGCTCGCGGTCGATAGTGCGGACAGCGGCCAGGACGAGCAAACCGCAGGATGTCGCAGCCTTCCTCATCTGCCTGGAAAGGTGCGAGCTGCCCTTCCACGCCAAGGCCGTTTTCCAGCAGACGATGATGGAGCACGGCATCAGACACCTGGGGGAGTTTCTGAGCGCTCTCGACCAGGCCGGATCACGTTACGTCGGCAGGGAGGCCCTGTGCGAACGGGCCGGTGCGGCGTTGGTGCCGGAGGTCGCGAGGCTGCTGCTGGCCCTCGAATCAGCTTCGCTGAACGAGCGGCTCGACGCCGTGGTGCACAGCGTGTGCATGCAGTCGTCAGCGACGGGGGTGGCACAACTGCTGCTGGATCTGGACACACTCGATGACAAGAAGCCTTTGGCCTGGTACGTCGTCTCGCGTGTCCTGCACCACGTGGTGCGCACCTGTTCCGTCGCCGACCAGGCGGCCCTGACCAGCGCGTTGGAGGCGACAAGCCGGACAGCGTACGCCAATATCCTCATCTCCAACGCCACCACCGCACACGGAAAGCACTTCAAGAACGCGTTGAAGAAGGAGCGCACCCGGTACGAGCGGAGGGGCCTCTCCCAGACCCTCGGGGACCACTGGCAGGACGAGACCGTCCAGCCCGCCCAGTGACCCGGCCGGTGTCGCGCCGCACACCGCAACGCCCGAGGGCGGCACCCTCCCCGTAAGGAGAAGGGTGCCGCCCTCGGAACGTGGAACGTAGGACGGTGATCGACCGGGGTCGATCAGAAGTCCATGTCACCGCCCGGCATGCCGCCGCCGGCCGGCGCGGACGCCTTCTCCGGCTTGTCGGCGATGACGGCCTCGGTGGTGAGGAAGAGCGCGGCGATGGACGCCGCGTTCTGCAGCGCGGAGCGCGTCACCTTCGCCGGGTCGATGATGCCCTCGGCGATCATGTCGACGTACTCACCGGTCGCGGCGTTGAGGCCGTGGCCGACGGGAAGGTTGCGCACCTTCTCGACGATGACGCCGCCCTCAAGACCACCGTTGACGGCGATCTGCTTGAGCGGGGCCTCCAGGGCGAGACGCACGATGTTGGCGCCGGTCGCCTCGTCACCCGTCAGCTCAAGCTTCTCGAACACCGAGGTGGCCTGCAGCAGGGCCACGCCACCACCGGCGACGATGCCCTCCTCGACGGCCGCCTTCGCGTTGCGAACGGCGTCCTCGATGCGGTGCTTGCGCTCCTTCAGCTCGACCTCGGTCGCAGCACCGGCCTTGATGACGGCCACGCCGCCCGCGAGCTTCGCCAGGCGCTCCTGGAGCTTCTCGCGGTCGTAGTCCGAGTCGCTGTTCTCGATCTCGGCGCGGATCTGGTTGACCCGGCCGGCGACCTGGTCGGCGGAGCCGCCGCCGTCGACGATCGTGGTCTCGTCCTTGGTGATGACGACCTTGCGGGCACGGCCCAGGAGGTCCAGGGAGGTGTTCTCCAGCTTGAGACCGACCTCCTCGGAGATGACCTCGCCACCCGTGAGGATCGCGATGTCGTTCAGCATCGCCTTGCGGCGGTCGCCGAAGCCCGGGGCCTTGACCGCGACGGACTTGAAGGTCCCGCGGATCTTGTTGACGACCAGGGTCGAGAGGGCCTCGCCCTCCACGTCCTCGGCGATGATCAGCAGCGGCTTGCCCGACTGCATGACCTTCTCCAGGAGCGGGAGCAGGTCCTTGACCGAGGAGATCTTGGAGTTGGCGATGAGGATGTAGGGGTCCTCCAGCGAGGACTCCATGCGCTCCATGTCGGTCGCGAAGTACGCCGAGATGTAGCCCTTGTCGAAGCGCATGCCCTCGGTGAGCTCAAGCTCGAGACCGAAGGTCTGCGACTCCTCGACGGTGATGACGCCTTCCTTGCCGACCTTGTCCATCGCCTCGGCGATCAGCTCGCCGATCTGGGTGTCGGCGGCGGAGATGGAGGCGGTCGAAGCGATCTGCTCCTTGGTCTCGACCTCCTTGGCCTGGTCGAGCAGCGCACCGGAGACGGCCTCGACGGCCTTCTCGATGCCCCGCTTGAGGGCCATGGGGTTCGCACCGGCCGCGACGTTGCGCAGGCCTTCGCGGACCAGCGCCTGGGCCAGGACAGTCGCGGTCGTCGTGCCGTCACCGGCTACGTCGTCCGTCTTCTTCGCGACTTCCTTGACCAGCTCGGCGCCGATCTTCTCGTACGGGTCCTCGAGCTCGATCTCCTTGGCGATGGAGACACCATCGTTGGTGATCGTGGGGGCGCCCCACTTCTTCTCGAGGACGACGTTGCGGCCCTTGGGGCCGAGCGTCACCTTGACGGCGTCCGCGAGCTGGTTCATGCCGCGCTCGAGGCCGCGCCGTGCCTCCTCGTCGAACGCGATGATCTTGGCCATGTGAAGTGGTCCTCCCGGACTGGGGTGGATTGCTCCGGACCGCGCTGGCGCCCGCGACGGACGGCCTGCCTGCCTCGGTGATTCCTTGCACCACCTGGCCTGCGGGCCTCACCCACCCGGTCCTTCGTTATCACTCTCACCTTCAGAGTGCTAACGCCAATGATTAGCACTCGCCCCTGCCGAGTGCAAGCGGCTCTCGAAGATCCGCAGGTGAACAGGGGGACACCTACGGGCCGGTAGGCCACTGGGCGGACACGCCGAAGGGCTCGTACCCCGTGAGGTCCCACGGGGTACGAGCCCTTCGAATCCTTCGATGAAGCGATGAAGGAAGAAGAACGTCGCTGCGGTGCGCCGGCGCGTGCTTCAGCTGGTCGCCAGACGGACCATGTCCGCCTGCGGCCCCTTCTGGCCCTGCGAGATCTCGAAATCGACCCGCTGACCTTCCTCGAGGGTGCGGTAGCCGTCCATCTGAATCGCGCTGTAGTGGACGAAAACATCCGCACCACCGTCGACCGCGATGAAGCCGTACCCCTTCTCCGCGTTGAACCACTTGACGGTGCCCTGAGCCATGCCTAACTCCCCTATTACTGGCCCTTGCACGGATCCGCACTTCGCGAATCCGGGTCAGACCTCACCCCCCCAACCGGTGGGAGTGTGCGCCGGAACGCGTCGACCGCGGCCGAATGTATCTGTCCAACTGCCCTCTGCAACAGGTCAATCGGACGAGAAATCCGGGCACACCAGGTCATGGAATATGCGGAGAATTCACGCGAATTCAGGGCAAGTCGGGCCCCACAAATGGAGCAAAAAACGCAAAAAGCCTGCACACTTTGGCTACTTCTCAATGGGTGCGCGGCAGGAATTAATACTCGTGCGGCAAGCGAAGTGGTGCGGCTTCCCCAACTGTACCGCGCTCAACCATACAGAATTGCCCCCTCCGCTTCTCTCACGGAGGGGGCAATTCGATGAACTCTCGGTAATCGATATTACCGACGGTTACTACCGACGGGTATCAACCACCCGCGACAGCGGGAATGATCGAGACCCCGGCACCGTCCGGCGTCACCGTCTCCAGCCCCTGCTCGAACCGGACGTCGTCGTCATTGACGTACACATTGACGAACCGACGCAGCTTGCCCTGATCGTCGAGCACCCGGGCGGCGATCCCCGCGTGGTTCTTCTCCAGATCGGCGATGACCTCGGCGAGGGTCCCGCCTTCGGCGCTCACTTCGGCCTGGCCGCCCGTGTAGGTACGCAGGATGGTGGGGATGCGGACGCTAACGCTCATGACTTCCAACCTCCGGTCGGGTGACTTACCTAGGGGCGCGGGGCTGTGCCGAATTTGCGGCTACCGCCGCGTGGGCGCGGCCAGCCCCCACAGACCCGCAGACGAACAACAACCTCTTAAGACGCGAGCCCAGCGTCCCGGAACGACTCAAGACTGGGCCGAATCGTCGCGGTCAGCCCGACATCGGCAACCGCGTCCAACGTCTTGAGCCCATCACCGGTGTTCAGCACGACAGTCGTGAGCGTCGGGTCAAGCAGCCCGTTCTCGATCAGCTTCTTCGCGACCCCCACGGTCACCCCACCGGCGGTCTCCGCGAAGATCCCCTCGGTCTGCGCCAGCAGCCGGATCGCGTCGACGACCTGCTCGTCGTTGACGTCCTCCACGGCCCCGCCCGTACGCCGGGCGATGTCGAGGACGTACGGCCCGTCCGCCGGGTTCCCGATCGCCAGCGACTTCGCGATCGTGTTCGGCTTCTGCGGCCGTACGACGTCGTGCCCCGCCTTGTACGCCACCGACACCGGCGAGCAGCCCTCGGCCTGCGCACCGAAGATCTTGTACGGCTTGTCCTCGACGAGCCCGAGCTTGATCAGCTCCTGGAGCCCCTTGTCGATCTTCGTGAGCTGCGACCCGGAGGCGATCGGCACCACGAGCTGGTCGGGCAGCCGCCAGCCGAGCTGCTCGCAGATCTCGTACGCCAGGGTCTTGGAGCCCTCGGCGTAGTACGGCCGCAGATTGACGTTGACGAAGCCCCAGCCCTCACCCGCCGGGTCGCCGATCAGCTCGGAGCAGAAGCGGTTCACGTCGTCGTAGTTGCCCTCGATGCCGACCAGCTCACCGCCGTACACCGCGGCCATGACGATCTTGCCCTGCTCCAGGTCGTGCGGGATGAACACGCAGGAGCGGAAGCCGGCCCGGGCGGCGGCGGCGCCGACGGCGCCCGCGAGGTTGCCGGTGGAGGAGCAGGAGAGGGTGGTGAAGTGGAAAGCGCGCGCGGCCTCGATGGCCTGGGCGACGACGCGGTCCTTGAAGGAGTGGGTCGGGTTGCCGGAGTCGTCCTTGACGAAGAGCTTGCCGGCGTCGACGCCCAGCGCACGGGCGAGGTTGTCGGCCTGGACGAGCTTGGTCCAGCCGGGGTTGATGTTCGGCTTGGTGGCCACGTCGGCAGGGACGGGCAGGAGAGGCGCGTAACGCCAGATGTTCGCGGGGCCCGCTTCGATGCGCTTGCGGAGTTCCTCGGTGTCGGCCGCCGACTCGACGCCGAAGTCGTAGGCGATCTCCAGCGGGCCGAAACACTCCTCGCAGGCGAAGACCGGGCCGAGCGGGACGCGGTGGCCGCATTCCCGACAGGAGAGCGCGACGGCGGGACCGAGATCGACAGGGGTGACGGAGCTGTTCGTGGCGCTCTCGACAGTTTGCGCAGCCATGGAGGGGAGGCCCTTTCTCCTCATCTTCCTCACGACGCATCTCGCCGTGAGACGGATTTGGCACCTTCCCGAGCCGGCAGCCTCGCGCATCGAACATGCGTCAAGACCGGCTGGAGGGTTGCCGGGGCTTCATCGGGCCGTATCCCTCTGCCCCTCTGGATGAGCGGTATGAAGTTGTGAGGTTGTGAACACCGACGACCTACGACATGCGATGGTCATCCGCGTTGTTCAAGACTGTAACCGAAGGCTTGGATGGTGGTGGAAGCCGTCCGAACCGCGAGATAGAAGATCGCGCTTCCCCCCATGCAACGTAAGGGAGAGCCGCACGTGCTGGAAGACGTCGAGCGCTGGCTGAGCACGCGCTCCTGGTCCGTTGGTGACCGCCCGCTCAAGAAGCTGATCGCCGCGAAGCGTTCCTCGAACGCCACCGTGAGTGTCGTCCTGCCCGCGCTCAACGAGGAGGCGACGGTCGGCGAGATCGTCGCCGTCATCCGCCGCGACCTGATGCTGAACGCCCCGCTGGTCGACGAGATCGTCGTCATCGACTCGGGATCGACCGACCGCACCTCCGAGGTGGCCGCCGCGGCGGGCGCCCGGGTCGTGCACCGAGACGACATCCTGCCGCGCCTCCCGGCGGTACCGGGCAAGGGCGAGGTCCTGTGGCGCTCCCTCCTGGTCACCAGCGGGGACATCGTCTGCTTCATCGACGCGGACCTGAAGGAGTTCTCGTCGGACTTCGTGTCGGGGATAGTGGGCCCGCTGCTGACCGACCCCGGCGTCGACCTCGTGAAGGCGATGTACGACCGCCCGCTGGGCCAGGCGGCGGGCCAGGGCGGACGCGTCACCGAACTGATGGCCCGCCCCCTCCTGAACATGCACTGGCCGCAGCTGGCCGGTTTCGTCCAGCCGCTCGGCGGCGAGTACGCGGCCCGCCGCTCGCTCCTCGAACAGCTCCCGTTCCCCGTCGGCTACGGCGTCGAGCTGGGCATGCTGATCGACGCCCTGCACCTGGTCGGCCTGGACGCGCTGGCCCAGGTGGACGTGGGCGTGCGCAAGCACCGCCACCAGGACGGCCAGGCCCTGGGCCGGATGTCCGCCGCGATCTACCGCACGGCCCAGCTCCGGCTGGCCCGGGGCCACCTGATCCGCCCGTCCCTCACCCAGTTCGAACGCGGGGAGGACGGTTTCGAGCCACGCACGTACTCAGTGGACACGGAGGAACGGCCTCCGATGGCGGACGTGGCGGAGTACGCGCGGAGGAAGGCGGCGTAGCACGCGCAGCGGCCTCGCAGGGGCTTGTATACGGCTGCCGCATACGTGCGTACGTTTGATTGTTTCCGGGCCGGGCTAGGTTGAGGCGTATGGCTTCCACGGCTTCCATGCAGGTACTGGTCGCGTCCAACCGCGGCCCGGTCTCGTACGAGGTGCGGGAGGACGGCTCGCTGGCCGCCAGGCGCGGCGGCGGCGGGCTGGTCTCCGGCCTGTCCGCGATCGGCCCCGACGCGGGCTCCCTGTGGGTGTGCTCGGCACTGTCCGACGGCGACCGCGAGGCGGTACGGCGCTCGCACGGCGGACGGCGGCTGTCCGTGGACGCGACCGGCGGGCAGCACGTACGGATGCTGGACATCGACGAAACCGTCCACTCCGACGCGTACAACGGCATCGCGAACTCGGTCCTGTGGTTCGTGAACCACATGCTGTACCAGACCCCGCTGGAGCCGGTCTTCGACGCGGAGTTCCGCCGCCAGTGGGCGTCGTACGAGGCCTACAACCGCGCGTTCGCGGAGGCGCTGGCGGAGGAGGCGGCGGAGGGGGCGTCGGTGGTGGTCCAGGACTACCACCTGTGCCTGGTGCCGGGGATGCTGCGCGCCCTGCGCCCGGACGTCAAGATCGGCCACTTCTCCCACACCCCGTGGGCGCCGCCGGACTACTTCCGCATGCTGCCGCAGGACATCCGTGAGCAGCTGCTCCTGGGCATGCTCGGCGCGGACCGGCTGGGCTTCCTGACCCACCGGTGGTCGGCGGCCTTCGCGGCGTGCGTCAGGGACACGATCGTGGAGGCGGTTCCGCGTCTGGCCCAGTCGGGAGTGCCCGAGGCGTTCCAGTACGTGCCCGACTGGAAGGGGCCCGGTCACCGGACCTGGCTCGGCGTGCACGGCCTGGGCGCGGACGCGGACTTCCTGCGCAGGCGCGCGCACGAGCCGGACGTGGCGGAGCGGATGGCGGCGCTGCGGGCGGAGATCGGCGGGGACGCCGGTTCTCCCCGCAGGACGATCGTCCGGGTCGACCGCACCGAACTGTCGAAGAACATCGTGCGGGGCCTGCTGGCGTACCGGCAGCTGCTGGAGGACCGCCCGGAGTGGCGCGAGCGGGTCGTCCACGTCGCGTTCGCGTACCCGTCCCGCCAGGACCTGGCGGTCTACCGCGACTACACGGCCGAGGTGCAGCGGGTCGCGGACGACATCAACGCGACGTACGGCACCCCGACCTGGACCCCGGTCGTCCTCCACGTGAAGGACGACTTCGCCCGCTCCCTGGCGGCCTACCGCCTCGCGGACGTGGCCCTGGTCAACCCCATCCGCGACGGCATGAACCTGGTCGCCAAGGAGATCCCGGTGGTCTCCGACGAGGGCTGCGCGCTGGTGCTGTCGCGGGAGGCGGGGGCGTACGAGGAGCTGGGCGAGGACGCGATCGCGGTGAACCCGTACGACGTGATCGAGACGGCACGGGCGCTGGAGGAGGCGCTGAACATGGCGCCGGGCGAGCGCGCGGAACGCACGAAACGCCTGGCCGCGGCGGCGACGGCACTGCCGCCGGCCCAGTGGTTCCTGGACCAGCTGAACGCGCTCAACGGCTAGCGAGGGTCTCCCCGAGGGTGTGCAGCAGGTGTACGACGCCTGCGGGCCCGTCGACGACGAGGTCGGCGCGTTCGACCAGTTCCGTAACCTCCTCGGTGCTGTTGCGGCTGCAGACCAGCAGCCCCGGGACGCCGTTCTGCCGGAGCTTCTCCACGGCCGCGAACGCCGGGAGGTCGCCGAGGTCGTCGCCGGCGTAGAGGACGGCGGTGGCGCCGGTCTCGCGGACGTAGCTCTGGAGGGCGACGCCCTTGTCCATGCCGGGCGGGCGCAGCTCCAGCACGAGCCGCCCCGGTTCGACGATGAGGCCGTGCCGGGTGGCGAGGTCCGCGAGGGGTTCGCGCAGCGCCTCGAACGCGGCCTGCGGATCGGCGGCACGCCGCGTGTGCACGGCGACGGCCCGGCCCTTCTCCTCGATCCAGGTGCCCTGCCAGGCCCCGAACCGGTCGAGGAATCCGGGGAGTTCGGCGCGGACGGCGGCGACACCGGGGTGGGGGGCGGGGGCGGTGACCTCGCCGGTGGCGGCGTCCCAGCGTTCGGCGCCGTAGTGGCCGAGGACGACGAGATGCTCCAGCCCGGGAACACCGGCGAACCCTCCGAGACGTACGGCGACGCCGGGCGGGCGTCCGGTGAGGACGGCGACGGAGGCGACGTGCGGGGCGAGCGAGGTGAGGGCGGGGAGGGTGTCGGGGTGGGCGCGGGCCTGCTCGGGGTCGGCGACGATGGGGGCGAGGGTGCCGTCGAAGTCGAGGACGACGATGGCACGGGCAGCCCGCGAGAGAACGGCACCAAGCCCGTCCCGGCCGGCCGACGTGACGGGCGTGGGCAGGGAGTCCATGACCCGAGCCTATCCGCCGGGCGGACCCTTTTCCCTCGCCCCCGCCGCCCCTACCCGTCCCACCCCTGGGGGCGATGCCCCCAGACCCCCGCTTGTCCTCAAACGCCGGCCGGCGCTTGGCATTTCAGCCCGTCCGGCATTTGAGGACGAGCGCGTTCAGCGCAATTGGCGGGGGTCTGGGGGCGGCAGCCCCCAGGGATGGGTACGGGTAGGGGCGGCGGGGGCGAAAAACTCCTACCGTTCCCCCCGCCTCCCCTCCCGCACCCTCCGCAACCGATTCACCGTCACCGGATCACACGCCAACGCCCGCTCATCATCAAGCAACGCATTCAGCAGCTGGTAATACCGCACAGGCACCAGCCCCAGCTCCTCCCGAATGGCCCGCTCCTTCGCCCCGGGCCCCGAGAACCCCCGCCGCTCCAGCGCGAGAATGTCCCGCTCCCGACGCCCCAGCTCCCCCGGCCCACCCAGCCGTTCCCCATCCCCGTCCACACCCATGAGAGAAACCGTAGCCCCAGCCACCGACACCCACCCGGCGCCGTCACGTCACTTGTCCCCTGTCTCCTCCGCCACCGCCGCCGCCCCCTGTATCGCCCCCAGCACCGCCCCCGGATCCCCACCCACCCCCACAGCCCCACCCACCCGCTCCTGAATGTCCCGACTGGTCGCCGTCCACGACGGCTTGCCCAGGGGGTACAGCTGGGCCGTGCCGAGTGCGTCCAGCCCCGCCCACAGGTCCTCGTACTTCCTGTTCGCCCGCATCGCGACCGACGCCGACGACGTCACCGGCAGCAGCTGGTACGTGCCCGCGAGGTCCACCATGTTCCGGTCCTCGTACAGGAAGTTCAGATAGGTACCGATCTCCTCCGCATGGCCCCCGTGCCGGAACGCCGCGATCCAGTCCGACGTACCGACCGTCGCCGACGCCGTCGCCGCCCCCGGCGTACCCACCGGCATCGGGACAGCCTCGTACGCCACCGGATCGACCGACCGCGCGATCTCCCGTACGAGCGCGGCCGGCGCGCTGACCATGCCCGCGTCGCCGTCCACGAAGGCCTGGAGCGCGGCCTCGCGGTTGAGGCGGGCGGGGGGCACCGGGCCGGTCAGGCCCTCGGCCACCAGGCGGTCGCGCAGCCAGGTGAGGGTGGAGATGTTGCGGGCGGAGGCGATGTCGTACTGGCCGGTGTCACCGGTGTAGCCGCCGCCCCCGCCGAGCAGCCACTGCAGGGTCTCGGCCTGGGCCTCCTCGGGGCCCAGCGGGAGGGCGTACGGGTACTTCACGCCCCGCTCGGCCAGGACCTCCGCCGCGCTTCTCAACTGCGCCCAGGTGGTGGGGGGTTCGAGGTCCGCCTCGGCGAAGAGGGTCTTGTTGAGGTAGAGGAGGCGGGTCGAGGCGAGGAAGGGCAGGCCGTACTGGGTGCGGTTCGTCGTGCCCGCGTCCACGAGGTTGGGCAGGAAGTTGCCCTGGACGCGGATGGAGAGCAGGTCGTCGGCCGAGTGGAGGAGGCCGTCGGCTGCGTAGTCGGCGTAGTTGCCGATCTGGGCGATGTCAGGTGGGTCGCCGGCCGCGACCATCTTGGCGACCTGGGCCTCGGCCTCGGCGGGTTCGTACACCTTGACGTCGATCCGGATACCGGGGTGGGCGGCCTCGAAGGCGGTGTCGATGCGGTCCCAGTAGGACTGCGAGTTCTTGACGACGTCGTCACCGTAGTTGGTGGCGACCACGGTGAGGGTGACACCGCCGGACCCCTCACCGCCCTCGCCGGTGCCGCAGCCGCCCAGCGCCAGGACCGTACCCAGACTCAGCGCCGTCACGGCGGCGAAGACCGGTACCCGAAACCCGCCCCACACTTCTCGCACGGCAGACCGCTCCTCAGGGAGGCACACGCGTCACGTTCGTGGACGCGCGTAGAGCCTCCCGCACCGGGCGGCCGGGTCCAATGCCCCGGGCGTTTCGGCCATGCAACATTTCCGAGCGCTACTCCGCGCCGTCCGCCTCGTTCTCCGCGTCGTTCTCCGCCTCGCTCTGCGCCGAGTTGGCCCGCGTCTGCAGTTCCCCCAGCACCGCAGCCGGGCTGCCGTTCGCCGCGAACGCCGTGCCGATACGGGCCTTGATGTCCGCGTTGACCTGGGCCCAGGACGTCTTGTCGACGGGGTAGAGCTGGGCGGCCGGGAGTTCCGCGAGGAAGGGGGCGAGGTCCTTGTCCCGGGCGGCCGTGGCCATCGTCGCGGAGGCCGAGGTGGTGACCGACAGCAGGTCGTACTCGCGGGAGAAGGCGAGGACGTTCTTCTCCTCGTAGACGAAGTCGAGGAAGTCGCCGGCCTCGGCGCGGTGGCCGTTCTTCCTGAACGCCATCATCCAGTCGGCGACGCCCATCGCGGCCCGCGTCGGCCGCTCCCGCCCCGGCATCGGCACCATGCCGACGTCCACACCCCGCGCCAGCGCCGTCTTCATCAGCGAGGGATGCCCGATGAGCATGCCGACCTGCCCGCGCGCGAACGCGGCGAAGGCGGCGGCCCGGTTGAGCCTGCCGGGGGCGACGGGACCGGTCAGGCCCTTGTCGACGAGTTCGTCCTTGAGCCAGGTGAACGTCTCGACGTTCTGCGGGGAGTCGATGCCGTAGGTGCCGACGGCGGTGGTGTAGCCGTCGCCGCCGCTGAGCAGCCACTGCATGGTCTCGGCCTGCGCCTCCTCGGGCCCCAGCGGGAGGGCGTACGGATACTCCACGCCCGCCTCCTTCAGCGCGGCGGCGTCGGCGGCCAGCTCGCTCCAGGTGCCGGGCGGGGTGAGACCGGCCTCGGTGAAGAGCTTCTTGTTGTAGAAGAGGAGGCGGGTGGAGGCGGCGAAGGGCATGCCGTACTGGGTGCGCCTGACCTCGCCCGCGTCGGCCAGCTGGGCGACGAAGTCGGCCTGGGTGGGGATGGAGAGCAGGTCGTCGGCCTGGTACAGCTCGCCGTCGGCCGCGTATTCGGCGTACGCGCCGATCTGGGCGAGGTCGGGCGCGTCACCGGCGGCGACCATCTCCTTGACCTCGCGGTCGACGTCGTTCCAGGAGTAGACGCTGACGTCGACCTTCACCCCGGGGTGGCCGTCCTCGTACTCCTCGACCAGCTTGTCCCAGTACTTCCGGGAGCTGTTGGCGTCGGAGTCGCCGTAGTCGGCGGCGACCAGTCTCAGGGTGACATCACCCGAGCCGGCGGCTCCACAGCCCCCGAGCACGGCCGTCATCCCGAGCGCGGACAACGCCGCGATCACGCCTGTCCCACGGCCTGCCCTACGACCCGTCCTATGGCTTGTCCCGTGCCCTGTCCCGTGCCGCTGCAACGCAGTAACTCCACTAGTCGTTCACACATGTGTCCATTGGTACGTTCATTGATCTGAACCCTCAACGTCTACA
Organism: Streptomyces geranii; assembly: GCF_002954775.1. Classification (GTDB taxonomy): domain Bacteria; phylum Actinomycetota; class Actinomycetes; order Streptomycetales; family Streptomycetaceae; genus Streptomyces; species Streptomyces geranii. The sequence goes on along the minus strand of NZ_PJME01000063.1, from coordinate 11,747 downwards.
CCACGCGAGTGGACTAGACCTCTTCCGGGTCGACGGGCCACACTGTCCCCGTGAGACATGTCATCGCCCTCGATGTGGGCGGCACCGCGATGAAAGCCGCCCTGATCGGGCCGGACGGCGCCCTGCTCCACCAGGCACGCCGGGCGACCGGGCGCGAGCGCGGCCCCGAGGCCGTGGTCGAGGCGATCCTCGGCTTCGCCGCCGACCTGCGCGCCCACGGCATCGACCGCCTCGGCGAGAGCGCCGCCGCGGCCGGGGTCTCCGTGCCCGGCATCGTGGACGCCGACCGCGGCCTCGCCGTCTACGCGGCCAACCTCGGCTGGCGCGACGTACCCCTGCGCGACCTGCTCACCGAACGGCTCGGCCTGCCGGTCGCCCTCGGCCACGACGTCCGCACGGGCGGCCTGGCGGAGGGCCGGATCGGGGCGGGCCGGGGCGCCGACCGTTTCTTCTTCATCGCCCTGGGCACCGGCATCGCGGGCGCGATCGGCGTCGACGGCCGGGTGGAGGCGGGCGCGCACGGCTTCGCGGGCGAGATCGGCCACATCGTCGTACGGCCGGACGGCACCCCGTGCCCGTGCGGCCAGCGCGGCTGCCTGGAGCGGTACGCGTCTGCGGCGGCGGTGACCGAGGCGTGGGCGACGGCCACCGGCACCCCCGGGGCGGACGCGGCGGACTGCGCCCGAGCGGTGGACGCGGGCGACCCGCGCGCCCACGAGGTCTGGCAGACGGCAATCGACGCCCTGGCCGACGGCCTGGTGACCGCCCTCACCCTCCTGGACCCCCGCACCCTGATCATCGGCGGCGGCCTGGCGGAAGCGGGCGAAACCCTGTTCACCCCGCTGCGCACGGCCGTGCGGCGGCGGATCACCTTCCAGAAACTCCCGGACATCGTCCCCGCGGCCCTGGGCGACACGGCAGGCTGCCTGGGCGCGGGCCTCCTGGCCTGGGACCTCCTGACCACGACCGACCTCGACCCCACGGAGGTATCCGCCTGATGCACACGACGGACCCAGCGACAGCCCACCCAGGGGACACCGGCTCACTGGCAACGCACCCAGCGGCAACCCACTCAGGGGCGCGGGGAACTGCGCGACAAGCCCCCACCGACCCGCACCGAACACACAACCTGGTGTTCAAAGGCGCCCGAGTAGTACTCCCCACAGGAATCACCACCGGCACCCAACTCGCCGTCGAGGGAACCAAGTTCACCGCCCACACCCCCGAGAACGCCCACGAGATCGACGTAACGGACCACTGGCTGATCCCCGGTTTCGTCGACCTCCACAACCACGGCGGAGGCGGCGCCTCCTTCACCTCGGGCACCCCGGAAGACGTACTCAAGGGCATCCACACCCACCGGCTCCACGGCACCACCACCCTCGTGGCCAGCACGGTCACCGGCGACATGGACACCCTCACCGCCCAGGCCGGCCTCCTCTCCGAACTGGCCGAACAGGGCGACCTCGCCGGCGTCCACTTCGAGGGCCCCTTCATCTCCCCGTGCCGCAAGGGCGCCCACTCCGAGGCGCTGCTGCGCGACCCGGACCCGGCGGAGGTCAGGAAACTGATCGACGCGGCGCGCGGCCACGCCAGGATGGTCACCCTGGCGACCGAACTCCCCGGCGGCCTCGACTCCGTACGGCTGCTCGCCGAGCACGGCGTCATCGCGGCGATCGGGCACACGGACGCGACGTACGAGCAGACGGTGGCCGCCATCGACGCGGGCGCGACGGTCGCCACGCACCTCTTCAACGCGATGCCGCCGCTGGGCCACCGCGACCCCGGCCCGATCACCGCCCTCCTGGAGGACGACCGGGTGACGGTCGAACTCATCAACGACGGCACCCACTTGCACCCGGCGGCGCTCCAACTCGCCTTCCACCACGCGGGAGCGGACCGGGTGGCGTTCATCACGGACGCGATGGACGCGGCCGGCTTCGGCGACGGCCGCTATCTGCTGGGCCCGCTGGAGGTCGAGGTCAGCGAGGGCGTGGCACGGCTGGTGGAGGGCGGCTCGATCGCGGGCTCGACCCTGACCCTGGACCGCGCCTTCCGCCGGGCGGTCACGATCGACCGCATCCCGGTACCGGACGCGGTGACGGCCCTGTCGGCCAACCCGGCCCGCCTGCTGGGCATGTACGACCGGGTGGGCTCCCTGGAACCGGGCAAGGACGCGGACCTGGTACTGCTGGACGCGGACTTCAGGGTCAAGGGAGTGATGCGCAAGGGGAGTTGGGTAGTGAAACCCCAACTGCCCTGATTCGCAAGGGCGATACGGGGGGGGAGGTCGGCCGGGTGATCCTCACGGTCACGCTGAACACCGCGCTCGACATCACGTACCGCGTAGGGGAGTTACGCCCCTACGCCTCCCACCGCGTCACCTCGGTGACCGAACACCCCGGCGGCAAGGGGCTGAACGTGGCCCGTGTCCTGGCCGCCCTCGGCCACGAGGTGACGGTCACCGGCTTCACGGGCGGCCGGACCGGCCGGGCGGTGCAGGAGCAACTCACGGCCACGCCAGGGGTTTTGGACGCCCTGGTCCCGGTGTCGGGCTCGACTCGCCGCACGATAACGGTTGTCGACGACGGCGCCGGAGCCCCGAACGCCACGGACGCGACCCACCTCAACGAACCGGGCCCGCACATCACCCCGGCCGAGTGGTCCGCCTTCCAGGACGTGTACGAGGAACTGCTGCCGTCCGTCTCCGCGGTGGCCCTCTGCGGCAGTCTGCCGCCGGGTGTTCCGGTGGGCGCGTACGCCCAACTGGTGCGTGTCGCACGGGCGTCGGGGGTGCCGGTGCTGCTCGACACGAGCGGGGAGCCGCTGCGGCGCGGGGTCGCGGCCCGCCCCGACCTGGTCAAGCCGAACGCCGCCGAACTGGCCGAACTCACCGGCTCCCACGAGCCGTCACGGGCCGCCCAGGACGTCCGCGGACGCGGCGCACGGGCAGTGGTCGCCTCCCTGGGCCCGAACGGCCTCCTCGCGGCGACCCCGGAGGGCCACTGGCGGGCAACTCCGCCGGCCCGCGTCCGAGGCAACCCGACAGGCGCGGGCGACTCGGTGGTGGCGGGCCTGCTCGCGGGCCTGGTGGACCGACTCCCGTGGCCCGAACGCCTGGCCAGGGCAACAGCCCTCGCGGCGGCGACCGTACTGGCGCCGGTGGCGGGCGAGTTCGACCGGGCGGCGTATGAGCAGCTGCTGGACCGGGTGACAGTGACGCTTGAGGCAACAGCAGCGTGAGCGTGCCCCGCTTTTGGCTTTCAGGGGCGCGGGGAACCGCGCGACAGGCCCCCACCGAACCCGCACCCGAAGTCCGCGCGGAAGCCGGTCAGTTCCCGGCGGCACCCGTCAGATACAGCTGATCCAGATTCAGATCACACTGATTCCCCTGCTCGCAGGAGATCTTGATCGTGTTGGTGCCCTTGTTCAGCCGGACCGACGCCCAGGTGTTCGTCCACCCCTTCGCGTAGTCGCCCTCCGCCGCTTTCGCGAAGTTCTCCATGTTGAGCGGACGGGACTGGGCCGTGCCGTTGACCGTCAGCGTCGCGGTGGCGTCCTTGCCGGGTACGCCGTAGTTGACGTACAGCCGGTACTCGCCCGCCTTCGCGATCCCGCTCACGTTCCAGGTGGCCGAAGCGCCCACGTTGTTGAAGTTGCCGACATACACACCGCCGGCGGCTGTCGCGCCCTCGACGTCCGACGTCGTCGCCGCGCCGCCGCCGAGCAGCAGGGCCTTCGCGTCGATGGCCGGCAGCTCCCCCTCGGCGGGTGCCGACGCGCTGGCCGACGCGGACGGTGACGCGCTCTGACCCGTCGACGGGGACGCGCTGGCGTCGGCGCCCGTGTCCTTGGCGTCGTCGCCGCCCATCATGGCCACGCCGATGCCGATGACGACCGCCGCGACGACCGCGATGGCACCGATCAGCAGCCCCTTCGTGTTGGGGCCGCTGCCCCGCCCGCCTCTGCCGCCGCCGTTGCCACCGCTGTACGCGTGCTGCTGGGGAGCCGTGGGGCCGCCGGGGCCGCCAAAGTTCTCGGGGGCCTGGTAGTGGGCGTTCGGGCCGCCGTACACCCCCTGCTGCTGCGGGACCGCCTGGCCGTACTGCGCGGTCGGGGCGGTCTGGCCGTACGCGGGCTGCTGCTGGGCCGGGGCCGCCGGCGGGCTGTACTGGCGCTCGCCGACCGGCCGCGTCCGGCCGACCGAGTTCGGGTAGCCGTAGCCGCTGCTCGGCGGCTGGGCGCCGTTGGCCCGGCCGTCTTCGTACAGGTAGCCGAACGGATCGTCGTCCTCGGGCGTGCTCGCGCCGCTGTTGCCGGGCGTCATCCCTTGGTCTCCTCAACAGGTACGGGTGGGACTGGTGCGGGGGCAGGACCGCGAGATCTTGCGCGGTCCTGCAAAACATGCAATGCGAATAACGAGCCTACCCGCTCCCACTGACCCAAACGGGTGACTCCGGTGGCACAGAGCGGCTACAAGATCGCTACAGGGCGCTTACCCGGTGCTCGGTCGGTGGTCAGCCGGTGGTCAGCCGGCGCGGCGGTGCTGCTTGGGACGCGACCGCTTCTCGACGTACATCCGCTCGTCCGCCGACTTCAGTACCTCGTCCGCCGTCATCCCGCACTGCGCCCACCCGATGCCGAAGCTCGCGCCGACCCGCATCGCGCGGCCGTCGACCCGGACGGGCTGGATGATCTCGTTGCGCAGGCGTACGGCCAGATCCTGGGCGTCGGCGCGGCCGAGGCCGTCGGCGAGGACCACGAACTCGTCGCCGCCGAGCCGGGCCACCGTGTCACCGTCGCGCACGGCGCGGCCGAGCCGCCGGGCCACCTCGATCAGCACCGCGTCCCCGGCGTTGTGCCCGAAGCGGTCGTTGATCGACTTGAAGCCGTCGAGGTCGCAGAAGAGCACCGCGAGCCCCTTCGTCCCGTCGTCGTGGTCGCCCTCGGGGGCCACGGCGTGGACATGGTGGTCGTAGGCGCCGTACGCCTCGGGGACGCCGCGGAAGTCGAACCCGTGGCCGTTCACGTCGTACGGCTGGATCCCGCTGTCCGCCACCGGCACCGGCACGGGGGCCGCCGAGTACTGGTCGTGCGTGCCGTAGGCGTCCACCTGGGCGTGGCCGTAGGCCGCGTCGACCGACTCGACCAGGCCGGGGGCCGCCCCGGGCACCGTCGACTGCGGGCGCTGGCACAGGCGGGAGCTGAGCCGGGCGCGCAGCTCGGCGGAGTTGGGCAGGCCGGTCAGGGAGTCGTGGGAGGCGCGGTGGGCGAGCTGCAGCTCGCGGCGCTTGCGCTCCTCTATGTCCTCGACGTGGGTGAGCAGGAAGCGCGGGCCGTCGGTGGCGTCCGCGACGACGGAGTTGCGCAGCGACACCCACAGGTACGAGCCGTCGCGGCGGCCGAGCCGGAGTTCGGCGCGTCCGCCCTCGGCGGAGGTGCGCAGCAGGGTGCCGATGTCCTCGGGGTGCACGAGGTCGGAGAAGGCGTACCGGCGCATCGTGGAGGCGGTGCGGCCCAGGAGGCGGCACAGGGCGTCGTTGCTCCGGAGTATTCGCCCGTGCTGGTCGCCGCCCATCTCGGCGATGGCCATGCCGGAGGGGGCGTACTCGAAGGCCTGCCGGAAGCTTTCCTCGCTGGCGCGCAGCGCCTGCTGCTCGCGTTCGAGTCTGACCAGTGCCCGCTGCATATTCGCGCGTAGACGTGCGTTGCTGATGGCTATGGCCGCCTGAAACGCGTACATCTGGAGCGCTTCCTTGCCCCAGGCGCCCGGCCGGCGGCCGTTGCGCGGCCGGTCCACGGACAGGACGCCGATCAGTTCGCCGCAGCTGCCGCCGGGCACGCCCGGCGTGAACATGGGCGCGAAGAGCCGGTCCGACGGATGCCACTCGTCCTCGAAGCGGGGGGCAGGGCCGTCGGTGTACCACTGCGGGACGTCGTCGTCGTCGAGGACCCAGCCCTCGGTGTGCGGTATGAAGATCAGGTCGCCCCAGGTCTCGCCCATCGCGAGCCGGCGCTCCCAGGAGTCGCGGGAGCCGACGCGGCCGGTGATCAGGGCCTCGGCGGCGGAGTTCCCGGCGAAGGCGGCGACGACGAGGTCGCCGTCGGGGCGGACGAGATTGACGCACGCCAGCTCGTAACCGAGGCCGTTCACGACTCCGTCGGCGACGGTCTGGAGGGTGTCCGCCAGACTGCGCGCGGTGTTCATGTCCGCCATGACCTGGTGCAGCTGCCGCAAGGTCGCGAGACGGACGTACGGCTCCTGGTCGGTCTCCATTCGCCCTCCCTCCGCCGGTCCCACCATCCCCGCCACTGAATCACAGCGCGCTGCCCACTCGGTACACAGGGTCAACAAAAAGGGGCTCCTGTGACTCAAGTCACAGCGAAAGATGAGCAATTGAGTGGAGTTTCTGGGTTCTTCCTATGCGTTTACTGAACGAAATCTTTGTATCTGTGCGGATACTACGAGCGAGGATACGGGGGCGCGGAAGTCGGCGGGGCCGTTCCCGATCATTACCACCCTTTGACACCACCGGCCGGACGGCGAGCGGCGGTCCGTCGGGAGTCCTAGGTCCCGGTTCGGGCTCTGGCCCGATGCGGCGGGGCACGGCCGACGCATACGTTCCCCATGTGCCGACTCCCCCAGCCACCCCGGTCTCTCCAGCCACCCCCGCCACCCCAGTCGCCTCCGCCACCCCAGTCGCCCCCGTCTCCGTGCCCGGCGGGCATCCTGGGGGCGTGAGCAACGACGACTTCCGCGCCGCGATGTCCCGCCTGGCCTCGGGGGTGGTGCTGGTGACCGCACAGGAGGCGTCCCTCGACCCGGACGACCCGCACGCCCCCGGCGGCGAGGACGTGGGCATGACGGCGACCTCCTTCCTGTCGGTCTCCCTGGACCCGCCGCTGGTCATGGTCAGCGTCCGCGAGGGCTCCCGGATGGACGACCTGCTCGCCGAACAGCCCCTGTGGGCGGTCTCCGTCCTGGCCGAGAGCCAGCGCCACATCGCGGGCCGCTTCGCGATGAAGGGCCGCATCAGCGACCGCCTCCTCTTCGCGGACATCCCGTACGTCAGGGGCCAGGCGTCCGGCGCTCCCCTGGTGGGCGGCGCCCTGGCGACCCTGGAGTGCCGTACCGAGCAACGGGTCCCGGCGGGCGACCACACCCTGGTGATCGGCCGCGTCCTGACGTCGACGACCCCGAGCGCGGACGGCGGCCCGCTGGCGTACTTCCGGGGCCGCTACCGCCAGTTGGGCTGAAGCCCGGCTGACGCGAAACTCGCTGGTCACGGTGGTGTCGGGCGGCTTAGGTTGCCCGTATGACGAACGCGCCGAAGCCGAACGTGACGAACGCCTCGCTCAGGCTGGAGCGGATCAGCTCCGAGAACTTCGACGCGGCGGTCGCCGTCCGGGTCCGCCCGGACCAGGAGGAGGCGGTCGACCCGGTCGTGAAATCCCTGGCCGAGGCATACGTCCACGCGCGCACCGCCTGGCCCCGCCTGATCCTCGACGGCGAGCGGCCGGTCGGCTTCCTGATGGCCTTCTTCGACATCGCCTGGGACGGCACCGGCGCCGACCTGCGCTCCGGCCTCTGGCGCCTGAACATCGCGGCCGACGAACAGGGCAAGGGCTACGGCCGCTTCGCCGTCGAGTCCGTGGCCAAGGAGATCCGCCGCCGCGGCGGCACCGACCTCTACGTCACCTGGCACCCGGGCCCGACCGGCCCCGAACCCTTCTACCTGGCCCTGGGCTTCACCCCCACCGGCGAGACGAGCGGCGGCCAGACGGTCGGGGTACTGAAACTGACGTGAGCGCCGGGCTCCCGGACCCCTAACCCCAGTCCCGTCCCGTACGGCCGCGCTTCACATCCGCGCGGGCCTTTTTCTGTCGCAAACGGCGTTCGTTGATTCCGCGCGGGATACGGGTGGGCGTGCGCGGCTTGGGCGGCGGCGCGGTGGCCTCGGCGAGCAGCGCGGCCAGGCGTACGGCGGCTGCCTCCCGGTTGCGCCACTGCGAGCGGTGTTCGGAGGAGCGGACGGTGACGACGCCGTCGACGAGCCGTCCGGCGAGGCGCTCCAGCGCGCGGCGCTTCCAGACGTCGGGCAGCGCCTCGGTGTTCGCGAGGTCGAGGCTCAGCTCGACCCTGGAGTCACTGGTGTTGACGTGCTGCCCGCCCGGCCCGCCGGACCGCGAGAAACGCCACATCAGCTCGGCCTCGGGGAGCGAGACGGAGCCACGGATGAGGTAGGGACCGGACATGCCCACCATGGTCGCGCGGCTGTCCGGTCCACGTCACCCCGTTTTCGCCACGACGCGTCATCGGCTCAGGTAAAGAAAGTAAAGGCGCGCGGAACCTTTGGGACCGTGGTCGGCGTTCAAGGGGGTGAGGGTAGCTTCGTCCCGTACGAAGCTCCGCACCGCACGCTCGCACGTACGCCAAATACGAGGGAAGGACTCCCAACAATGGCTGTAAGCCTGTCCAAGGGTGGCAACGTCTCGCTCACCAAGGAGGCTCCGGGCCTGACCGCCGTCACCGTGGGCCTCGGCTGGGACGTCCGCACCACCACCGGCACGGACTTCGACCTCGACGCCTCGGCGATCGCGGTCAACCCGCAGGGCAAGGTCTATTCGGACGGCCACTTCGTCTTCTTCAACAACAAGCAGACCCCGGACAGCACCATCGTCCACACCGGCGACAACCGCACGGGCGAGGGCGCGGGCGACGACGAGGCGATCAAGGTCAACCTCGCCGGCCTCCCGGCCGACGTCGAGAAGATCGTCTTCCCGGTCTCGATCTACGACGCGGAGAACCGCTCGCAGAACTTCGGCCAGGTCCGCAACGCGTACATCCGCATCCTGAACGAGGCGGGCGGCGCCGAGATCGCCCGCTACGACCTCTCCGAGGACGCGGCGACGGAGACGGCGATGGTCTTCGGCGAGCTGTACCGCAACGGCGCGGAGTGGAAGTTCCGCGCGGTCGGCCAGGGCTACGCCTCGGGCCTGGTGGGCATCGCCCAGGACTTCGGCGTCAACGTCTGAGTCGTCCGAGCCGTCGCACACTGCGGCTGAAAAGCCCCCGGCCGAGCGCGAGTTGGCGCTTGGTCCGGGGGCTTTCGCATGCCCGGACACGGCTCGCACATAGGGATAACCCCAGATTAGGGAACAGCTGCTAGAAACTTCAAGAACAGCCCCCCTACGCTCCGAACTCGTAAGCCCCCGAACGAGTGTCCCGTACGGAACACTCGCACGAGAACGGAGAAAAGCCACCCATGCCGTCCTTATCGGACGAACACTGTCAGCCCGGAATCAGCCCCGGCAGTGCTCCCCCCACCGTCCTGATGGACAACCAGGCCCTCGACGAGTTCCTCACCGCAGCGGTGGGCGAGTACCAGCTGCTCACCCCCGAGGCCCCGCTCCCCTGCTTCGCCCTCCTCCTCGGCACCCCAGGCCCCGGCACCCTCCACGTCGAACGCGTCGCCTTCGGCCGCAACGCCCGCGCCTCCGACCCGGCGGCCCGCCTGGAGTTCAGCGAGACGATCGTCCCCCGGTTCGGACCGGCGTACGAGAACGAGCACCGCGGCTGGTGGATCGACTCGCGCGACCTCCTCAAGGCCGCCCACGAGGCCGAGGCGCTCGGCCTGGAGCTGCTCGGCTCCATCCACATGCACCCCGACTGGCACCGGATAGGCCCGCCGCACGAACGCACCCTCGTCCTCAGCGAACGCCCCACCCCGATGGACGAACACACGTTCCGCAACACGGCCTGGCCCATCAACATCGTCTGCTACCTGGAACGCCGGGAAGACGTCTTCTACCACGCCTTGGCCGCCTGGGCCCCGGACTCGAACTGCACGGAACTCCCCCTACGCATCCGCACACGCGCACGCACACGAACCAAGGTCGGGGTGTAACCACGATGACGACACACACCAGCAGCGCGACGGCCGAGGAAGCGATCCGCGCCCTGTGGGAGACGATGGCCCGCGGCTGGGCGGCGGGCGACGCGGCCCTGTTCGCCGCGAGCTTCGCGGAGGACTGCGACTTCACGACCGTACGCGGCGACAAGCCGCCGGGCCGCGCGGGCATCGAGGCAGGCCACGCCACCCTCTTCCGCACCCAGTACGCCGGAACCCGCCTGGACGCCCGGGTGACGGCGATCCGCCACCTGCGCCCGGGCCTGGCGACGGTGGAGGCGGAGTCCACGATCCACGCAACGGACGGCACACCGCTGGCATCGACCCACGCCCTGGCGATCGCGGAACGAACGGGCACACACAACGGCCCGGACCTGTGGCAGATAATCGCCTTCCACAACAACATGCTCACACCGACACAAAACCCGACACCAACACCGAAGCCCGAACCGGAAGCCCCGACCGAGCCCGCCAAGGAGACGGCAGGCACCCCCACGCAACCCACCCACCCCACTCACCCCGCTCACCCCACCCACCCGGCTCACCCCAAGCTGCGGCACCTCGCAATCGTGGCCCGCGACCCGGAGAACCTCGCCGAGTTCTACAGCTCCGTCTTCTCGATGGAACTGTTCCACCGTGACCCCGACGGCAGCTGCTTCCTCTCCGACGGCCACCTCTCCCTGGCCCTCATCAAGCACCGGCTGGACGGCGACACCCCCCTCGGCATGAACCACTTCGGCTTCCACATAGCCGATACGGCGGCCACGTCGGCGGCACTGGTCGAAAGAGGCGCCGACAAACCGGCGGAACGCTTCACGAACCGCCCCTTCGCGGAGTACCGCGCGATGGACCCGGAGGGCAACTGGTTCGACCTCTCGGAACACGGCTTCGGAGGCCCACGCCCACCCGCCGACGCCTAGGCCCGGAGGCAGGTCGAAACCGGGTTCACGGGCGGCGATCCCGCCGTGACACCATCACCCCCGTGCTCGATATCGGCTACGCCCTCTCCAACCGCTTCCCGGACCCCCCGCAGACCGACTACCGTCGCGCGGACGTCCACGCCCTCCGCCACGACCTGTTCTGCGGCGACGTGTACCTCGCGGACACCAAGGCGGACCGGGAGTTGTCCACAGCCTGGGGATGGGTGCCGGTGCTGGACTTCGCGTGGGCCCTGTGCGACATCGTGGAGCAACTGGACCAGGACCCCGCGGGCTCCCGCGCCGCCCGCCCCCAGTACGCGGAACTGGACTTCACCGAGTCCACCGACCGCATGCTGTTCGAGCGGCGCTTCGGTTGGGTGGACATCGAGTCGGACTGGATGTCGGCGGAGGAGCCCCCACTGAGCTTCTCCCACACCGAACTCCGCAGAGAGGCAAGGGACTTCCTCCACGACGTCCTGGCAGACCTGACGGACCTGCACGAACCCCTGGCGGAAAACCCAGCGATCTGGACCCTCCAGTCCCGCTTCCCAAGAATCCCGTAACCAGAACAGCCCCTCGCCCCCGCCGCCCCTACCCATACCCATCCCTGGGGGCTGCCGCCCCCAGACCCCCCGCTCGTCCTCAAACGCCGGACGGGCTAAAAAGCCAGGCCTCGGGCGGGCTGGTAAGTCAAGCGTTGGCTGGCGCCATGCAGCCCAGGTCGGCATTGCTCAGCCCGTCCGGCGTTTGAGGACGAGCGCGTTCAGCGCGGTCTGCACACCTGCGCGTCCTCGCTTTGCCCACCCGCCCCAGGCGCCCACCCACCAGCCCGTCCGGCGTTTGAGGACAAAGCGGGGGTCCGGGGGCGGCAGCCCCCGGGGGTGGGACGGGGAGGGGCGGCGGGGGCGAAGAAAAG
>NZ_PJME01000062.1 GCF_002954775.1 Streptomyces geranii | reverse complement strand
CGCCCACCCACCTGGCCGCCACCACCCACCCAGCCCGTCCGGCGTTTGAGGACGAGCGCGTTCAGCGCGACTAGCGGGGGTCTGGGGGCGCAGCCCCCAGGAACGGGATGGGACGGGTAGGGGCGGCGGGGGCGAAAAAACGCCCCTACACCCCACCCCGCCGCCCAGACCCCAGCACCCACCGCCCGACCACCTCATACCGAGGCTGCTCCCCCACCACCCCCGCCCTGGGCAAATTGCTGCGCACCAGCGCCAACTCACCCACCGTCCACGTACGACTCGTGAACCCGTCCAGCACCTCCACGTAAGGCCGCGTCTCGAAGGCCTCCCGGCTGCGGGCCACGGTGAGGTGAGCCTTGTAGTGCCGGTGCTCCCCCATCTCGACGCCCGCCCCGCGCCCCGCCTCCTCCGCCAACCCGGCCAGCACCCGCAGCACACCCACCTCACCACCGGCCCCCGCCCACAAGGCCCGCCCGTGCCCGAACTGCCCACCCCCACGCACCGACAGCGCAAACCCCTCCGTCCGCTGCGCGGCCCGCGCCAGCCGCTCCGACAGTTCCGGTACGACGTCCTCAGCGACCTCGCCGTAGAAGGCGAGGGTGAAGTGCCAGCCCGGTACGCCGGTCCAGCGCAGCCCGTCCGATCCCGGCAGGCTCCTCAACCCGGCGACCACGTCGGCGAGTTGACCGGAGACGTCCTCGGGCGGCAGCACGGCGGCGAACAGTCTGACGGTGTTCATGGCACTCAAGGCACTCATGGCGCTCACCGTACCGAGCCCGCCCGGACGCACCCCGCTCAGGCGGCGGAGGTAACAGCCTCCCGCCGCCCTTCACCCTCCTCCTGCTGCTGCTCCCCCTGTTGCTGCTCTCCCTGCCCCTGCTTGAGAAGAAGAACGCGCGGATGCCCGGAGTTCCAGACGACGGAGACCTTCAGGCCCCCGACGCGGGTCAGGACCAGGCCGATCGTCAGGGCGGCGGTCGTGGCGACGACGCCGCCGAAGGCAAGGCCCACCCGGGGACCGTACGTGTCCGTGATCCAGCCGACTATCGGCGCACCCAGCGGCGAACCGCCCATGAAGACCATCATGAACAGGGCCATGACCCGCCCGCGCATGGCCGGGTCGGTGGCCATCTGGACCGAGGTGTTCGCCGTGACGTTGACCGTGAGGCCGGCGATCCCGATCGGGATCATCAGCAGCGCGAACAGCCACAGGGAGGGTGCCATGGAGGCCACGATCTCCAGCGCGCCGAAGGCGACGGCCGCCGCGACGAGGATGCGCAGCTTGGCCGTACCGCGTCGGGCGGCGAGCAGGGCGCCGGTCAGCGAGCCGACCGCCATGAGGGTGTTGAAGAGGCTGTAGGCGCCGGCGCCGGCGTGGAAGACGTCGTCCGCGTACGCCGACAGGAACACCGGGAAGTTGAAGCCGAAGGTGCCGATGAACCCGATGAGGACGATCGGCCAGATCAGCTCGGGCCGCCCGGCGACATAGTGCAGCCCCTCGCGCAACTGCCCCTTGGCACGCGGCGCCCGCTCCACGGCGTTCAGTTCGCGGGTGCGCATGAGCAGCAGGGCGGCGATGGGGGCGACGAAGGACAGCCCGTTGGCGAGGAAGGCCCAGCCCGTGCCGACGCCGGTGATCATCAGACCGGCGACGGCGGGTCCGACGAGGCGGGCGGACTGGAAGTTCGCGGAGTTGAGACTGACGGCGTTCTGGAGCAGCTCGGGCCCGACCATGTCGGGTACGAAGGACTGCCGGGCCGGGTTGTCGACGACCGTGGCGAGACCGACGGCGAAGGCGGCGAGGTACACGTGCCAGACCTCGACGTCGCCGGAGAGCGTGAGCACGGCGAGCGCGAGGCCGGTGAGGGCCATCAGCGTCTGGGTGACGAGCAGCGTGGGGCGCTTGGGCAGCCGGTCGACGAGGACACCGCCGTACAGCCCGAAGAGGAGCATCGGCAGGAACTGGAGCGCTGTCGTGATCCCGACGGCGGTCGAGGAGCCGGTGAGGCTGAGGACCAGCCAGTCCTGGGCGATGCGCTGCATCCAGGTACCGGTGTTGGAGACGACCTGGCCGAGGAAGAAGAGCCGGTAGTTCCGGACCTTGAGCGAGCTGAACATCTCGGACTTACGGGCGCGTCCCTCGGGTGCGGGGACAGGGGTGGGCGGGGAGTCGTGGGCGGCTGGTGCGGGGGCGGAATCTGCTCCGGGTCCCGAACTCAAAACGGTTCGCCTCCTTGCTAGGTCCTGCTGGGTACCGAGCACTGCTGGGTACTGCTGAGCACTGCTTGAGATGTTGCTGAGCACTGCTTGATGTTGCTGAATGCTGCTGCTGGGCTATGGCTACAGATGCGCGAGCTTCTCCAACACGGGGGCGGCGGCGCGCAGTTTGGCCCACTCGTCCTCGTCGAGGTCCTCGACGAGACCGGCCAGCCAGGCGTTCCGCTTGCGGCGGCTCTCTTCGAGCATCGCCTCGGCGGTCTCGGTCTGGGTGACGACCTTCTGGCGCCGGTCCTCGGGATGCGGCTCCAGACTGACCAGCCCCTTGCCCTCAAGCAACGCGACGATACGGGTCATCGAGGGCGGCTGCACATGCTCCTTGCGGGCCAGCTCACCCGGGGTGGCCGAGCCACAGCGGGCGAGGGTGCCCAGCACCGACATCTCGGTGGGGCTCAGCGACTCGTCGACCCGCTGGTGCTTGAGTCGGCGCGAGAGGCGCATCACGGCGGAGCGCAGTGAGTTCACGGCGGCAGCGTCGTCGCCATGGGTCAGATCCGGCATGTTCTTTAGCGTAACTCATTACTCTGACTAAAGACCACCCGCGACGCGCCGAAATGCCCGTGAGAAGGGCCACTGAACCGCCACGTCACCCATACGAGTGAGTCGAACGCAAAAAGCCCCCCATCGCCCCGCACCGGCCCGCGACCCTCGTCCCATGGGGACCAGTGTGCTCAGCCTGCGGATAGACGGGGAGCTGCTCGACCGGCTCCGGGACCATGCGGCGAAAAGGGGAATGAGCGTCCAGGACTACGTGGTCGGGACGCTCATCCGCGACGACTTCGACGAGCGGTTCCAGACCGCGGTCGAGGAGACGGAGAAGTTCTACGGGGTGCCGTGACCGGTGATCACGTCAGCCCCAGCGCCGGCATCAGGTAGTAGAACCCGAAGACGGCGGCGACGACGTACATGGCCACCGGGACGTCACGCCCCCGCCCGACCGCCAGTCGCAGCACCACGAAGGTGATGAAGCCCATGCCGATGCCGTTGGTGATCGAGTAGGTGAAGGGCATCATCACCATCGTCACGAAGGCCGGGATCGCGATCGTGTGATCGGCCCAGTCGATCTCCTTGACCGAGCCGGCCAGGATCAGGAAGCCGACGGCGAGCAGGGCCGGGGTGGCGGCCTGGGACGGAACCATGGTCGCCACGGGGGTGAGGAACAGCGCGACGGCGAAGAGCGCGCCCGTGACGACGTTCGCGAACCCCGTCCGGGCGCCCTCGCCGACCCCGGCGGTGGACTCGACGAAGCAGGTGGTGGCGGAGGAGGAACTGGCCCCACCGGCGGCGACGGCGATGCCGTCCACGAAGAGCACCTTGTTGATGCCGGGCAGATTGCCCCGGGCGTCGGTCAGCTTGGCCTCGTCCCCGACGCCCATGATCGTGCCCATCGCGTCGAAGAAGCACGAGAGCAGCACGGTGAAGACGAAGAGGGTGCCGGTCAGCACGCCGACCTTGTCGAACCCACCGAAGAGACTGACCTTGCCGATGAGCCCGAAGTCCGGGCTGGCCACAGGATTCCCCGGCCACTTGGGGGTGGTGAGCCCCCAGGAGGACACGGAGGCGACGGCGTTGACGACGACGGCGAGCACAGTCATGGCGACGATGGAGATGAGGATCGCGCCGGGCACCTTGCGGGTAATGAGCGCGAGGGTGAGCAGCGCGCCCAGCACGAAGACGAGCACCGGCCAGCCGTTGAGATGCCCGTCGCCGCCGAGCTGGAGCGGGACGGTGGTCTGGGCGGCGTCCGGGATCCGGGTGACGAACCCGGAGTCGACGAGCCCGATGAGCATGATGAACAGCCCGATACCGATGGAGATGCCCTTGCGCAGCCCGAGCGGCACGGCGCTCATGACCCGCTCCCGCAGCCCCGTGGCGACAAGCAGCATGACGATGAACCCGGCCAGCACGACCATGCCCATGGCGTCCGGCCAGGACATACGGGGCGCGAGCTGGAGCGCGACGACGGTGTTGACCCCGAGCCCGGCCGCGAGCGCGATGGGGACGTTGCCGACGACGCCCATGAGCAGGGTGGTGAAGGCGGCGGTCACGGCGGTGGCGGTGACGAGCTGGCCGTTGTCCAGCTGATGGCCGTACATGTCCTTGGCGCTGCCGAGGATGATCGGGTTCAGCACGATGATGTAGGCCATCGCGAAGAAGGTGGCAAAACCGCCGCGGACCTCGCGGGACAGGGTGCTGCCCCGCTCCGAGATCTTGAAGTAGCGGTCGAGGGCGGCCGTGGCGGGGGCCGAGGTGGACATGCGCGCTCGTGTTTCTGTTGGGGAGGTTTGACTCTTGGGATCTCTTGGGATCTCTTGGGATCTCTTGGGGTCCCTTTGGATCTTCATACGACTGAAACAGGCCGATCTCAAGTCGTTTCAGTATGAACATATGAGGCCGGATTGACGAATCGGGCCTCGTAAGCTGTGCCCATGGCGAAGTGGACACCGAAGCACGAGGCGCCGGCGCCCCTGGAGGGCCCCGTCGTCGCCACCATCACGGGCGGCACGATCCTCTGGTTCGTCCTCTTCCTGGCCCAGCTCCCCTTCTACGGCTGGTACGAGGACCACAACCACGAGTGGTGGGTGTGGACGTGCCTGGCGGGGACGGGCTTGGGCCTGATCGGAATCTGGTACGTCAGGAAGCGGGACGCGGCGATCAGGCGGGCACATTCCAGCCCGTCCGGCGTTTGAGGACGAGCGCGTTCAGCGCGACAGCGGGGGTCTGGGGGCGGCAGCCCCCAGGGATGGGAACGGGTAAGGGCGGCGGGGGCGAACCCTTCCTACCCGCACCCCCTCCTACCCGCACCACCCCTACCCGCACCCCCGACTACAACCACCGCACCATTTCCCACCCCACCCCTCCTCCCCAGGTCGGATCTTTGCCGCACTCAGCGGGTGAAGCCATAAATCCGCACGTACCGTCGAACACATGACGCACATCGACGCCGGCGCCGAACTCGATCCTGTGCACCCCGTACCACTACCCCTGCCCAGCGCCCCCCGCGGCAGCGAAGAACCCCGCGCCCACGGCCTCACCGCCACCGAAGTCGCCGAGCGCGTCGCCCGCGGCGAGGTCAACGACGTCCCCGTCCGCAGCAGCCGCAGCATCGCCGAGATCGTCCGCGCGAACGTCTTCACCAGGTTCAACGCGATCATCGGCGTCCTCTGGCTGATCATGATGTTCGTCGCCCCGTTCCAGGACACCCTGTTCGGCTACGTCATCCTCGCCAACACCGGCATCGGCATCATCCAGGAGTGGCGGGCGAAGAAGACCCTCGACTCCCTCGCGGTGATCGGCGAGGCCAAGCCCACCGTCCGCCGCGACGGCGTCGCCACCGAGGTCAGCAACTCCGAGATCGTCCTCGGGGACCTGATCGAGATCGGCCCCGGCGACAAGATCGTCGTGGACGGCGAGTGCGTGGAGGCCGACGGCCTGGAGATCGA
Organism: Streptomyces geranii; assembly: GCF_002954775.1. Taxonomy (GTDB): domain Bacteria; phylum Actinomycetota; class Actinomycetes; order Streptomycetales; family Streptomycetaceae; genus Streptomyces; species Streptomyces geranii. The sequence goes on along the minus strand of NZ_PJME01000062.1, from coordinate 43,100 downwards.
CGAGTCACTGCTCACCGGCGAGGCCGACCCCGTGGTCAAACAACCCGGCGACCAGGTCATGTCGGGCAGCTTCGTGGTAGCGGGCGGCGGCGCCTTCACGGCCACGAAGGTCGGCCGCGAGGCGTACGCGGCCCAACTCGCCGAAGAGGCCTCCCGCTTCACCCTCGTCCACTCGGAACTCCGTACCGGTATCTCGACGATCCTCAAGTACGTGACCTGGATGATGGTGCCGGCCGCGATCGGCCTGGTCATCACTCAACTGGTCGTCAAGGACAACGACTTGAAGGACTCGATCGCCCGCACCGTGGGCGGCATCGTCCCGATGGTCCCCGAGGGCCTGGTCCTCCTCACCTCCGTCGCCTTCGCGATCGGCGTCATCCGGCTCGGCCGACAGCAGTGCCTCGTACAGGAGTTGCCCGCGATCGAGGGCCTGGCCCGCGTCGACACGGTCTGCCTGGACAAGACGGGCACGCTCACCGAGGGCGGCATGGACGTGACCGAGCTGCGCCCCCTGGGCGGCAGTGACGAGACGTACGTACGCCGTGTCCTGGGCGCCCTCGGCGAATCGGACCCGCGCCCGAACGCCTCCCTCCAGGCGATCATCGACGCCTACCCGGACAACGAGGACTGGCGCTGCACGGAGTCCCTGCCCTTTTCCTCGGCGCGGAAGTACAGCGGGGCATCGTTCAGCGAGGGCAACGGCGAGACGAGTACGTGGCTCCTGGGCGCCCCGGACGTACTGCTCACCCCCGAGGACCCGGCCCTGGCCGAAACCGACCGCCTGAACCAGGCGGGCCTCCGCGTCCTCCTCCTCACCCGCACCACCCACGAACTCGACCACCCGGAGGTCGCCACCGCCACCACCCCCACCGCCCTGGTCGTCCTGGAACAACGCCTGCGCCCCGACGCGGCAGACACCCTCCGCTACTTCGCCGAGCAGGACGTCGACGCGAAGGTCATCTCGGGTGACAACGCGGTGTCGGTGGGCGCGGTGGCAAGCAAACTGGGCCTGACGGGCACGACGGTGGACGCCCGCCAACTCCCCGCCACTCAGGGCGAGATGGCAGCGGCCCTGGACGAGGGAACGGTCTTCGGCCGGGTGACTCCGCAGCAGAAGCGGGACATGGTCGGCGCGTTGCAGTCACGCGGCCACACGGTGGCGATGACGGGCGACGGCGTGAACGACGTACTGGCCCTGAAGGACGCCGACATCGGCGTGGCGATGGGTTCGGGCTCGGAGGCGACCCGGGCGGTGGCCCAGATCGTCCTGCTCAACAACAGCTTCGCGACGCTGCCTTCGGTGGTCGCGGAGGGCCGCAGGGTCATCGGCAACATCACGCGAGTGGCGACGCTGTTCCTGGTGAAGACGGTCTACTCGGTCCTGCTGGCCGTCCTGGTGGTCTGCTGGCAGGTCGAATACCCCTTCCTGCCCCGCCACTTGACGCTGCTCTCCACCCTGACGATCGGCGTCCCGGCCTTCTTCCTCGCCCTGGCCCCCAACAAGGAACGCGCGAAACCCCACTTCGTACGCCGGGTGATGCGCTACTCGATCCCGGGCGGCGTACTGGCAGGCGTGGCAACGTTCACCACATACCTGATAGCCCGTCACCACTACACAGGGGAAGGCTCGTTGGACGCGGAGACGAGCGCGGCGACGCTGACCCTGTTCCTGATCTCGATGTGGGTACTGGCGATCATCGCCCGCCCGTACACCTGGTGGCGGATCGCCCTGGTCGCGTCGATGGGCGCGGGCTTCCTGCTCGTACTGGTCGTGCCGCCGCTCCAGGAGTTCTTCGCACTGAAGCTGGTGGGGACGACGATGCCGTGGATCGCGGTGGGTATAGCGGCGGTGGCGGCGGCCACCCTGGAACTCCTTTGGAGATGGGTGGACCGCCGCTCCCCGGCGTGAAGCGTTTGTGCGCGTGCCCCTACTTGACGTCGATGAAGTCGGCGGCGGCACTGGCCCCGACGGTCGTCTTGGTCCCGGCGAAGACATACCGGAAGAACCCGTCGACGTTGGCCTTGACGGTGGTCTTCAGATCACCCTTGGTGGTCGTCTTGATGGTCTTGACGACGGTGTAGACGCTGCTGCCGTTCTTACGGAACTGCAGCTGGACCGGCTGGGTCGCGTACCCGGTGTAGTTGGGCCCGTCCCAGTTGGCGCGGGTCAGCTTGCCGGTGACGGTGATGGTCTTGCCCTTCTTCACCGGCTCCGGCGTGGCATTGACCGTCAACTTGGCGAGCCGCCGCACGGTGGTGGTGCCGAGGTCGCCCTGCTGGGCTACGCCGATCTTGGACGGGTCGAAGGTGTCGCTCTCGGGGTCCTGCCCGTTGAAGGCGATGGCGATACCGCCGGCCGTCCATGTGGCCCCGGCGTCCGTGTTGGTCAGGTCGCCCTCGCCCGGGTAGATGTCGAGGTTGGCCTTGCAGTTGGCGGTCGTCGTCGAGGTGGCCGTGCAGGTGCCGGCCTTCTCGCCGAAGATCACGTTCTCCGGCTCGGCGAAGGTGCCCCGGTACAGGTAGGGCCCGCTGTCGAAGTCGGCGGCCTTGATGTCGACCTCGACGCCGTGGGTCAGCGTGTAGGTGACCGGCACGACGAGGTGGCCGCCGGCTCCGGCGTTGATCGACTTGGCGACCTTGAAGTTGGAGAAGCTGACGTTCAGCTCGGCCGGCGCGGCGACGGGCGAGGTGATGAACGCGGACTTGCCGCTCCCCAGAATCTTCGCGGCGGCCGTGTGATAGGCGGAGTCGGCGCCGGAGGCGTGGACATCGGCCTGCGCGGCCGGCACGACGAAGGCGGAGAGGGCCAGGGCGCCGGAGACGGCGGCCACGGTGGCACGTATACGCATGCGTGTTCCCCAAGAGGAGAAGTGATCGTGGAGCCTGTTGGCCCCCATGATCAGATTCATTGCGGGGGTGGTTGGTTGTGCGAAGGGCCCGTAATTTTGCGCACCCCTTGCAAACGGCTACTTCACATCGACGAAGTCGGGCACGGCACCGAGTGCGGCGGTGGTCGCGGTCCCCGCGAAGACGTACCGGAAGTACCCGTCGACGTTGGCCTTGACGGTGGTCTTCAGATCACCCTTGGTGGTCGTCTTGACGGTCTTGAGGGTGGTGTAGGTGCTGGTCCCGTTCTTACGGAACTGCAGCTTCACCGGCTGACCGGCGTACCCGGTGTAGTTGCCGCCGTCCCAGTTGGCCCGGGTCAGCTTGCCGGTGACGGTGATGGTCTTGCCCTTCTTCACCGGCTCCGGGGTGGCGTTGACGGAGAGCTTGGATTGGCGCAGGAGGTTGGGCCCGGGGAGGCTCTCCTTCTCTACGACTCCGACCTTGGTCACGTCATAGTCGTCACTACCCATGTCCTGGCCGTTCAGCGCTCTCGCGTAGGCGTACGCCTTCCACTTGCCGGCGGTCGCGTTGAAAAGGTCGAGAGCCGGGTGGATCACGATGGACTGCGTGCACTTGGCAACGGTCGCCGAGGTGGCCGTGCAGTGGGCCCAGTCGTCGCCGAACAGGGTGTAGTCGGCGTCGCCTTGCGGGACGTCCTGCGAAGCGACGTAGTACAGCTCGACGTCGGTGAAGAAGTCCTCGGCGGCGATGTCGACGTCGGCGCCGTGGGTGAGCGTGTAGGTGATCGGCACGGTCAGCGTGCCGGTGGTGCCCGCGACGATCGACTTGCCGTTGTTGATCCTGACGTTGGAGAAGGAGACGTCCAGGGCGTACGGCTTGGCCGCGTCGTCGGCGTGCGCGGCGGGAACAGCGACGGCGGAGAGGACCAGGCCGCCGGAGACGGCAACCACCGTGGCACGTATACGCATTGATGTTCCCCACATCGTGATCACTGAGCCCTGTTGACTCGCACCCTCAGATGCGTGACAGATGTGAATGGTTGTCCAAACGGCACGGATTTCGGTCCTCCTCGCACGTGGCGTCCGTCACCCGCACCGCTCGGCCCGCGTTCCTAGACGGAGGGCCACATGGTTCGGCTCGCGGCCAGCCCACCCTTGCCGTCACCGGCGTAGAACCGCAGGTCGCCCGCGGTACGCATGGCGGCGATGTCGGCCTTGCCGTCACCGTTGAAGTCGCCGCCCAGGACGGGGCGTTCGCTGGTCCAGGTCTTGTCGGGCCACATGGAGCGGGGCGTGTCGAAGGAGCCGTCGGCCTTGCCCGGGTAGAGATGCAGTGCGCCATCGGCAGCGACGGCGGCGATGTCGTCGCGGCCGTCTCCGTTGAAGTCGGCCGTGGCGATGTGCTTCTTCTTCCAGGTCTTGTCGGGCCACATCGACTGCTTCTGGTTGACCAGGTTTCCGTTGGCATCCCTCTTGTACGTGTACAGGGATCCATCGGGCCACTGGAACAGCAGCGTGTCGAGTCCGGCGGCACCGGACTTAAGGGAGGCGACGGGAAGATCAGTCTTCCAAGTAGTGTCCGTCCACAACTTGTCGCGGCCCCGCCCCGATTGGAAAATATCGACGAAGGGCGACTTCTCCACGAAGAGATCGCCGTCATGCTCAACAGTGATCACTTCAGCGTCTGTCCCCTGCAGGAAGTTGCCCGCGATGAGCGCCCGCGCGGAACGACTCACGATCCACAACGTTCTTCCGAACTCGAGAGTGCCGTCCGGACGACTATAGAAGACCTGCGCACTGCCATTCGCGAAGAGGGTCACAATGTCGGTACGACCGTCACGGTTGAAGTCGGCCGCCGACATTATATCGGTAACGTGCGCCTTCCGAGAGGTAAGGCGCACCTGCTGCACCCAACCCTCGACATCGTCGACGCGGGTGGCGAGTGCCCCGGTGCGGGTCTCTTCGGAGTTGAAGCAACCGCCGTCCCACGCAGCGGTAACCACCCCGACCACCTCCCCGTCGCGCAGCACCGGAGCTCCGGCGTCGCCTTTGCAGAGGGCGACCCCTCCGGAGGACGCGGGCGAGATGGCGAGCGTGGACGGGTTCACGGTGTCCGCGGCGAAGGCGCCAGTGTGCGCACGGCCGGGGACCCATTCGTCCTTCGTGCGCCCGAAACCAACCGCCCTCAACTGGTCGCCCTCGGCCATCTGGCCGGTCCCGACGCCTACTGGCGACTCGGTTGCCGGGAACGGCCCATCAAGCGGGTCCTGAGTCGTGGTCGCGTCGCCGATGCGGGCCATGACCAGGTCTCGGTCCGGGCGCGGAACCAGTTCCAGAACTTTCTGCTTGGCGCTCTCCGCGGCTGTCGGGCGGTAGCCGCCAAGGGTCACCACGGTCGTCTCTGTCGGCGCTCCCTTGCTGATCTTGAAGCCTTGCTGGGGATCGGTCGCGAAGCAACTGGCAGCAGTGAGCACCCACTGCTCGTCGACCAGCGCGCCTGAGCAACTCCGCTCCCTGTCTGTACCGGTGCCAATGTGGAGCTTGACGGCGAACCGGTCCTCGGTGTCACCGACTTGGTCACCCGTGACGGACTGCGCCGACGGAGCGACCAGCAGGCCGGTCGTGAGGCCGGCCACCAGGAATCCAGTGGTCCACACCGTGCGCGTCCTGCGCGGGCGGGTATTCATTACGTTCCCCTCGAATCACAGAGTTTCTTCTGGGCGCATAGCAGCGCCGCACCGGCACAGGGCGGCGGATCAGCCAGTCACCCGGAGTTCGACAAGCACCGACCGGGCACCCCCGGAAGTGGCTTCTCCGACAGACTCGGTCTCGCCCTTGGCCACGTCGACCGTCGTGGTCCGGCCGTTGGCGGTGAGGTCGGCGCTGATCGGGTGGTCCGCGGCCTGAACCACAAAGACTCTGGGCAGTTCCAGGGTGAGGTGGCCGGTCTTACCAAGGGCCTTGAAGCAGTAGGTTCCCTCGCGGCCGACGGAATCGTCCGCGACGGTCAGAACCCGAATCTGCTGGGCCGCCTGGTCGCACTCGGCCAGCAGGATGCCGCCGTCACCCTTCTTCAACTTGATTCCCTTTTCAGTCAGGATTCGACTGGCACCGGGATAGTCGTAGTTCTCGATCGCCGCAGGCGGGACTTCGGAAGCAGAAGGCTGCGGTGGATCATCAGCAGAAGCAATAGAGATGCCAGCCAGAACGACAAGGAATCCCAAGGCTCCGGAAATAGCGAAACTCCGGGCACGGAAAGACAACGAAAACCCCCTCGGACGCAGGCATCCCAGACGGGATCCTCGCCAAGATGCAATAGAACAACGAACTCCCCAAGCGGGCACGGAGGCCCACCCTTTGCCGTCACCACAACGATCCCCAGGGAAGAAGTGCCAGGTCAGAGCACTACTCCGGCGAATGCCACACCCAGCAGGGCAAAGTGGAAGCAAAGTCAGTGCATACCATAACCATAGATTCAACAGCCGTCAACAACTTTCCTTCACATCGCGACTGACGATCCATCATCAGATCGAGCCCGCACTCTGACGTAAACACAAAAGCACCCAATACGGCCATCTCGACCAATCTGCCCGTCCGCTCATTCGGGGTTCATATATCTGACTCGATCACCCGGTTTTCGAGAGCTATGCTCGCCCCTCCAATACCCGGCGACACACACTCGGGGGCGTCACCAATGACCGAGACAGGTACCCAGTGAATCGAAGAACTGACCAGTTCGAGGCTGCCGGGAAAGCAGCACATCTGATACGCAGAACAGCCTTGGGTTTGTTGCCTTTGGCGCTCAGTGCTGGACTGCTGAGCTCCACACCCACTGCAGCCGCAGAACTGCGTGCGGGGGCGGCGGAATCAGTCTCGGAATCGGAGGTGATCTCAGCCGACCGCATCATGGTGGTCGACTACTGGCGAGACGGCGGGCCCATCGTCAAGGAGGCGGCTCAGGCCGCTCTGAGCGGTAGCAACGCCGATGTAGCAGCCTTCCTCACGGTCGCGGACGGCTTGTCCTTTCAGGACCAGCGGGTGGCCGCCGCCCGGATCGCTTCGGCGGGCGGGCCTGAGCTGCTGACCGCGGCTCGCACAGCTCTGTTCGGCACCGCCGCCGAACTGGACGATTTCCTGGACGACGGCTGGGAAGCTCCGATGGAGCAGGACAACCGCGTCCGAGCCGCCCAGATCATGGGCGTGAGCGGCCCCAACGTCCAGGACGCGGCACGCGCCGCCCTCAACGGCACGCCCGAAGACGTCCTCAAGTTCCTCCGCGAGGGCCAGTACAAGCAGCGCGAGCAGGACGAGCGGGTCCAGGTCGCCCAGATCATGGGCACCGGCGGCACGAACACGCAGCTCGCCGCGCGCCTCGCGCTGAGCGGCAGCGCCGCCGACATCCGGGAGTTCCTGGAGGTCGGCCAGTACGTCGCGCTCGCCAAGGACCAGGAGCACGCCACCGTCGCCCAACTCGCCCAGCAGGCGAAGGAAGCCGGCAAGCTGGCCGCCAAGGAGACCGCGGCTGCCAAGGCCGAGTCCGCCAAGGCCGTGCAGGCCTCGCAGCTCGCCAAGGAAGCCGCGCTGAAGGCCGCCACCGAGGCCGAGGCGGCCAAGGGCGACACCGCCAAGGCGGCGAGAGCCGCGGGGCAGGCCGCCGACGCGGCGACTCAGGCCGCCGCCTCCGCACAGACCGCGATCGAGGCATCCCGCGCCGCGAACAGCTCGGCGCGGGTAGCCGCGAACGCCGCCTCCCAGGCCGCTGCCGCCGCAGCCGGTGCCTCGCAGGCCGCGTCCAGGGCCCGTAACGCAGCCGCCGACGCGGCGGTGGACGCGGGTAGCGCGCATGCCGCGAACCTGGCCGCCCAGGTCGCACGTACCGCAGCCGACGGTGCCACTCTCGCCGCCACCGCCGCCGAGCAGGCGGCCGTCGCGGCCGACGAGGCGGGCAAGGCCGCCCACTCCGCCGCGAGCGCGGGCGCCAACGCCCAACTCGCCGCCGACGCCGCGGTCGAGGCCAGCGGCTACGCGGGCCAGTCCAGTGCCGCAGCCGCACAGGCGCGCGCCGCCGCCGCGACCGCCCGGCGCCATGCCGCCGAGGCCAACCGCGCGGCTGCCGCCGCCGAAGCCCTGGCCGCCAAGGCCGCCAAAGCGGCCCGCGAGGCAGGCGTAGCCGCCAGATCGGCGGCTGCCCACGCGAACAACGCGGCCGACTTCGCGGAGGAGGCGGCCAAGGACGCCGGCAACGCCGCGAAGGCCGCAGGCAGGTCGACCAACCACGCGAAAGCGGCCACCGACGCCGCGAACGTGGCCACCGCCGCCGTGGCCAAGGCCCAGGACATCTACAAGATCGCCCGAGAGGTGGAGGCCGAGGAACTGCTCGGCCGTACCAACGCGGGCATCGAGCGCGCCCGGGACGACCAGGCGACAGCCAACGCCCGTACGGCTGAACAGGCCGCGCTGGAGCAGTCGGCCAAGGACCGGGAGACCGAACGCAACCGCCTGGTCACCGAGGCGGCGAAGCCCGGAGCCGACCTCTCCGCCATCGCCGCCTCGGGCCGAAAGCTGGCCGTCCTCGTGATGCAGAACGGCACCGCCTGGGGACGGGCCGCCGCCGAGGACGTCCTCGGCGGCACCGACGACGACGTGATCGGCTATCTGCGCGACGGCTGGACGACCACCGAGGAGGGCGACGACCGCTCCTACGTCGAGCGTCTGGCAGAGGAGAGCGAGACCGAGGAGGTACGGAACGCCGCCGAGGCCACCCTCGACGGCAACGCCGCCACCGTCACCGAGTTCATCGACAACGGGCAGTACAAGGTCGCCGCACAGAGCATGCGCGTCGCCATCGCCCAGGTGATCGGTGATGCCGGTCCCGTCCTCAAGGAGTCCGGCCTCGCCGCCCTCAACTCGGACGACCCCAAGAAGTTCAGCAAGTTCCTGACGAAGACTCAGTTCACCGCGCGCACGCAGGACGAGCGGGTCCGTGCGGCGCAGTTGTTCGACACCGGCAGCCCGGAGGTGAGGTCGGCGGCCCGGATCGCGCTGGAGGGCTCCCCTCAGTCGCTGCACACTTTCATCGTCTCCGGCCAGTACAAGGCCCAGCGCAAGGACTACTTGGCCGCCACCCACGTGGCCCAGATCCAGAAGATGATCGCGGACGCGGCGAAGGTCGCGGCAACCGCGCAGCAGAACGCCGCAACCGCCCAGAAGGTGGCCGCGACCGCACGCAAGGCAGCCGCCGAGGCCACCGAGTGGGCGAAGAAGGCGAGCGACTCCTCGGCCAAGGCCAAGACGTACGCCGACGAGGCCGCCAAGCACGCCAAGGCCGCCGAGGCTTCCGCGGCAAGCGCCGCCGCATCCGCGAAGACAGCTCGGGACGCGGCCAACAGCGCGGACGTGGCAGCTTCCGACGCAGCCAGGTCTGCGGCCGATGCCACGCTCTCCTCGGAGATGGCCCAGGCCAGCGCGTCCACGGCATGGCACTACGCCGACGAGGCGAAGCAGTCAGCCATCGACGCCGGCAAGGATGCCGAGGCCGCGCGCAAGGCCGCCACCGAGGCGTTCACCATCGCGGTCCAGAAGGAGCGGGAAGAGGCCGAAGCCCGGCGCAAGGCCGCCGTAGCGGCCAAGGAGAAGGCGAAGAACGACCCGGGGGCCCGCGCCCGCGAGATGTACCGCTGCCAGCAGGGCTACATTCCGTGCGACCCCGCGGGCGCTGCCCGCTGGTGCCAGCACAACGAGACCTACTGCGACATCCTGGCCTACAGCGACGAGTTCAGCGCCGCGATGGAGACCCTCTGGAACATCGAGAAGGAAATCCTCGGCCTGGGTGAACTCGAAGCCTGCATGCAGAAGAAGGACTTCGAACACTGCAGCGGTCTCGCGGTGGACGTCCTCATCGGCGCTAAGCTCCGGGCGCTGGCGAGGGCCTTCGAGGGTCTGGAACTGCTGAAGCGCGCCTGCAAGATCGTTGGCAAGGCGCCCTTGGCCGCCGTGTCACGCGCATCGTTCACGACAAATGGGCCATCCGCGGTGCTCCCAGCATCGGCGGTGCAGGCGAGCGGAAACTTCGGATGCCTCGAAGGTAAGAAGGACCATAACGTCTACGACCCCGACACCGGGGACATCATCACCGACATTGATCTCTTCGAGAACGATCAGATGTGGGAGCTGAAGTCCGCCATCTATGCTGGAACTGATTGGCTCGACAAGCACATTGATAAGAAGCTCGCCAACTACCTGAGGTGCCGAGAGCTCCTTCCCGGCTACGAGAACGCGACGATCGGGTTCCGGTTCACGACATCCGGCATGGATGCTCGCTTCAGAACTTCCCTGGAAGCCCGATTTAAGAAGCTAAGACAGGAATACCCAGGGCTGGACCTCCGACTGGAGATTGCAGATTGAGTTATCCCTTCGAGTACGGCGCCGAGACACTCTGGGACGCGGGCTACTACAGCGGAAAATTGTATGCCTCCCTAGCTGGAGGCACAGCCGAGTTCCTGGAACTGCCATCTGGGCTGACACCAAACGCGCAAGGTGGCTGTGACGTGGACCCGAATGCCTTCCAAGCCTTCGTCGAGAGCCTTTACCGCACCTACTCCTCGACCCAGAGCGAGCTACTGCACGGGCTGGCACACGGGTTACTGCTGACGTCGCTCGTCCTGCTGGATCGAGCAGGGGGATCAATTCCTCTCATGCCAGAGCACAAGGACGCCTTCGCAAGGGAAAAGGCGACTCTCGCGCGTTCGATGGCTACGTTGTAGAACTCGGCAACAGACGTTGGCCCCGACGGAATACCTTCCGTCGGGGCCAACGTCGTACCGCCTATGCTGCCCGGCCCGGCTCCGCCTCCTTCCCCAAGTGAGGAAGGAGGCGATGGTGATCGTTCTCGCAGCTTGTCGCATACCTGGGGACCCAAGCGATCGTCGAATCAGTTGCCCCTGACGCTCGAATCCGCGACGGCCGAGAATAGTGCACTGCGGGCGAAAATCCAGCAGTCGCCTTGCACATTGCGTCCGTCACCTTCCGTCGAAAGGTTCAGAAGTGAGGTTCCTCATCACCCGCTATGAGAAGGGCGCCGACACCCCGGATTCGGTCGTGGACGTCGTCGCCATGAGTTTGGACGACGTGTCCGAACTGCTGGGCATCCCGCCGGCCCGATTCACCGATGTGTATCCGCTGAAGGGTTCACACGCGGACGCGCTCCGGCGGCTGATAGGCATCGGCCTTGACCTGGACCACTACGAATATTTCATCGAGGCCGAGGCCGACTGACCAGAATGCGAAGTACGAAGGCCGGTGCCGCCCTGGCTGGGCGGCACCGGCCTTCGCCGTCGAACCTTGCGGGCCGTACCGGCCGCCCGGCCTACTTCACGTCGATGACATCCCCGACCGCATTGATAGGCGCAGTCGTAGCCGACCCCGCGAACGCGAACCGGTAGGTACCGTCGACCGTCGCCTTGACCGTCGTCTTGAGGGCACCGGCCGCGCCCGCCTTGACCGTCTTGACGGTGGTGAAGGCGGTGGCGCCCTTCTTCTTGAACTGGAGGGTCACCGGGGCGTTGACGTAGCCCGTGTACTTGCCGGTGTCCCAGTTGGCGCGGGTCAGCGTGCCCTTGACCGTGATGGTCGCGCCCTTGCTGACCGGCTCCGGGGTGGCGTCCGTGTTGAGCTTCGAGTGGAACTTGACCTGGGTGGTGCCGAGGCCGTTCTGGATCTTGACGTCGTCGGCGTCCGTGATGGCGATGGCGCCCACCTTCCACGTACGGGCGTCGGTGTTGCGGAGGTTGGCCTCGTCGCCACCCGCGTGCAGGTCGATGAAGCCCTTGCAGCTGGCGGTGGTGGACGAGGTGGCCGTGCAGGTGCCCGGCTCGTCGCCGATCAGGCGGACGCTGTCCACGTTGAGGCCGGCGCCGACGTAGAGGGCCGGACCGGTGAGGAGCTTGTCCGAGCTGATGTCCAGCCCGGCGGCGTGCTTGAAGGTGTACGTCACCGGCACGGAGGTCGTGGCCGCCGCGCGGGCGACGATCGGCTTGCCGTTGTTGATCGTCACCTTGGTGAAGGTGACGTCGGGCGCCGCGGCGGCGTGCGCGGCGGGCACGGCAAGGGCGGAAAGGGCCAGGGCGCCGGAGACGGCGGCCACGGTGGCACGTATGCGCATGCGTTTCCCCAAGTGGAGAAAGGGGTCCGGCGGTGGCCGTCCGTACGGAATCCATCCGTCACGGATCGTGGTCGCACCCGGACCCAATGATCTTGGAGTCTGTTGACTCGCCCGCTCAGATCCGTGACGGATGGGAATGGTTGTACGGAAGTTGCGGAAGTTTGCGGAGAGCATGCAAATTTTGAGCCCGCTTTGCCCTCCCGTCCCTCCTCACCTCAGTCGAACCACCGATCCCGCGCCAGCTCCGTAGTCCGCGAAGGATCCTCCAGCAGCGCCGCCACCTCGAACCGCCGCGGCCACTGCCCCGCCGCCCAGGCGAGCCCCGCCGCGACGCCCTCCACCGTCGAGGCGTGCACCAGCCCGTCCCGGGTCCGGCGCCAGTCCAGTTCGACCCCGTCCACGACAAGCTCCTCGTGCTCGACGTACGTCGCCGGTGTCCCCGGGCCCAGCAGGACCCGTACCGACTCCGGTACGTCGTGCTCCGCGCCCTCCGACGTCACCTCGCCCGTCACCGACTCGCTGAGCCGCCGTACCTGGAACAGTTCCGCCAGTTCGGCCGCCCGCGCCGGGCGTACGGGGAGCAGCGGGACGCCCGCTGTGAAGGGCAGCAGGTCGGGTGAGTCGACGACGACCGCGTCGGCCGCGTCCACCACCTCCACGTGACCGTCGACCACCGCCCGCAAGTCGTCCGGCAGCGTGACCTGTTCGGGGTCGAGGTCGGCCAACGCCCCGTAGAGGGCGTGCAGTTGGACCCCGCTCACCTCACGGTCGGGGTCCGCGAGGCGGTCCAGCAGCTCGGCCGCGCCGCCCGGCTCGTCGAGGAGGGCTGCCACCGACGTCCGTACGCCCAGCGCCCGCAGCACCTGCTCGTCGTCGAAGCCGGTGGCGTCGGCCTCCTCGTACAGGCCCCGGAGGAGCGGGTCGCCGCCGGCTGCCAGGAGACCGGCGGGACGCCTCCCGTCCAGCACCGGGTTTCCGCGCAACCACCAAGCCGTGTACGGGCGTACGAGTTCGTGCGTGCCGTCGGGCAGCAGGACGCGGACCGGCTGGACGATCGCGTCCCGCAGCGGCGGCCGGGCCAGCAGGGCCAGGGCCTGGGGCCAGCGGTCCTCGTCCACCAGGTCCAGGTCCCGTACTGCGACCAGTTCCGTGGCGACCGGCGGCACCGGGGAGTCCGGGAAGCGGTCGAGGATGTCCTCGCTCCAGACGTCCACGGCGTCCAGCAGACCGGCGTCGTCGGGTTCGGCGAAGTCGCTGTCCCTGGGTTCCAGTTCGTCCGGGTCGAGGACCACGTCGGTGGCGCGGACCAACGCGAAGTTCGCCAGGACACCGCAGGCGGCCAGCGGCTGCTCGCCCCATCGGTCCGCCAACTCTCCGTCCACCGACGCCAGTTCGCCCTCCCTGATCACCTCGGCGAACGGGCTGCCGGGCAGCACCAGTTCACCGGCGGGGGCCAGTTCGCCGTCCTCGTCGGGGAGGGCGAGGGCGCCCAGCCAGGGCTCGTCGCCGGGTTCGAGGCCCGCGTCCCGGACGAGGGCCAGGACCGTGTCGGCCAACTCCTCGGCGTCCGGGGCGTCTTCGTCGTCCCACGCCATCGCGGCGGCGTCCTCGTCGAGGGAGGCGGCGACGGCGGCCCGTACCTGCGGAGTCGTGAGGACGGCTCGCGGGGTGGCCGGGAGGGCGCCCAGCTTCTCCAGCAGGGGGTGCGCGGCGTCCGGGTGGGCGACCTTGAGACCGAGCCGGGCGAGCGTCTCGGGGGCGGCGGCCCCCTGCCCCTCACCACCAGCAGCCCCGTGCGTCTCCCCGCCGATGGGCAGCAGGACCTGCCGGGGGCCGATCGTCGTACGCCCGTCGGCCAGCGGTACCGGCAGCCCGGTCAGCCGGTCGGGGTCGACGCCCGCCAGGCTGTCGTACAGCCGGTGCCACCACTCGGGTGCCTTCTCCAGGCCCGCGAGCCGGTCCACGGCGTCGGTCAGCGGGACCCGGGCCACGCCCAACGTCCGCAGCTCCACCCGGCGTTCGAGCCCGCCGGGCAGCAGCGTCGGCAGCACCTCGGCGAGGACGCGGACCGTCTCCGCCCCGGCGCCCTCGACGACCTCGGCGTCGCGGGGGCGGAGTGCGGAGGGCAGCTCCTCGTCGTCGCCCGGGTCAAGTGCGGGCGGCAGGAAGGCGGTTCGCGGCAGCCTTTCGAGGATCGCGTGCCGCAGCTGCCCGTCCAGCTCGCCCTTGCCGAGCGAACCGGGCACGAGCGCGATGACGCCCTCGCTCACCGGGCGCCAGTCGGCGAGGAGTTCGGCGTACGCGTCGGCGGCACGCTGGACCAGGAAGTCGGTGAGCGGGCCCGGCGCGGCATGCCGGCGGGCGGTGTCCAGCGGCAGCGAGGCGATGAGCAGCGCCGGTACGCCCAGCGGTTCGTCGCTCGGTGTGGGCGCGTGCACGACGGGGCTGGTCCGGGGCGGCACGGGAGCCCCGTCGGCGTCGACGGGCACGGCCCAGGTGACCGACCAGTGCGGACGCAGCCGCTCCTCGACCGGCCGCCCGGCCAACAGGGCGGCTTCCAGGGGCCCGTGGGCGGAGACGGTACGCCAGCGGCTCGTACCGTCCCGGGAGTCCTCGACGAGGGTGAGGGCACCGTCGAGCAGCCGCCGCAAGGTACGCGGAGCCTGCTCCCCCACCTCGATGACGACCTCTTCGAGCCCAGGCAGCGTCAGGAGCAGCGCATCGTCCACACCGCTCAGCAGCCGCTCGGCGAGAGCCTCGGCGGCGGTGTCGCGCAGCGGGAGGATGACGGCGGTGTCGTACGGGTCCGGGGCGGTGCCCTCGGCGGCGAACGGCAGCCGGAGCAGGGGCACATGGCCGTCGCGGCGGCGGATCTCGTCACCGAGACCGGGGCTGTGCCTGGCGGTCTCGGCGGCCAGTTCGCGGGCCTCGGCGAGCGCCCACCGCACACCCCCGTGCCGCCCGACGACGGCGGGCTCGTCGCTCACGGCGAGCACGGCGGCGAACCCGACGCCGAACCGCCCGACGGCGCCAGTGCTCTCCTTGCCGTCCTGGGCCTCGCGCTTGGCGGAGGCGCGCAACGTGGAGAGGGACTCCACACCGGTGGCGTCCAGCGGGGCCCCGGTGTTGGCGGCGACGAGGACGCCCTCGCGGAGAGTCAGCCGGAGCCTGCCCGGCACGCCTGCCCTGGCCGCGGCGTCGGCGGCGTTCTGGGCCAGCTCGACGACGAGCCGGTCCCGGTACCCGCCGAGGACGAGATCCTCCTCGGCGTTGGCGTCCTCACGGAACCTGGCGGGGCTGGTGGCCCACGCGTCCAGAACCCCCCGCCGCAGGCGGGCCGTACCGAAAGGGTCCGCGCCCTCAGCTGCCGGTCGCACGAACTTGCTCACGTACGTTCACTCTCCTCATCGGCGTGAGCAAGAAGGTACCGCGCGCCGGACAGGGCCCCCGCCCACCCGAGCCCGAAACAGGCGCCCCTTGCCATTCCCTCCGGATCACGCCCGGGGCGGCGCGGATCCATGAATCCGGTGCCTGTACCCGCAACCGGACACCGGGCACCCGACGTCACGTACCAGATACCAGGTACCAGTTGTCAGGTAGCTGTCACTCAGGGGGGTTTTCGTGTTCGTGCTGTCCATCCTGCTGCTCATAGCGGCAGTCGTGCTCTTCTTCGTCGGCCGCAGCCAGGACGCCGGGGGCTGGAAGATCGGGGCGGCGCTCAGCGCCGTCGCCGCCGTGCTGGCCGGGATCTTCGCGTGCGTCCATGTCGTGCGCGCCTACGAGGTCGGGGTACCCGTGACCTTCGGGAAGATCGGGAAGCCGCTGAACTCCGGCATCCAGTTCAAGTCCCCGTTCACCGACGTCACCTCCTTCTCGACGCGTCCCGTGGACCTCAACTTCTATGGCAAGGACGTGGTCGAGGTCCGCTCCTCGCAGGGCGGAGTGCTGTACGCGGAATTCACCATCAAGTGGTCCGTCGTACCCGCCAAGGCGGTCGAGCTGTACCGGCTCGCGGGCAGTGAGGAGGCCGTCGAGGAGCGGCTGGTGGTACCGGACAGCCGCGAGATCATCCGTAACGTCTTCGCGAAGCACACCAGCGAGGAGGGCTACGCCTCCGCCCGCGAGCAGATCGGCTCCGAGGTCGCCGCCCTCGTCAAGGAGCGACTGGCACCGCGCGGGATCGACATCACGATCGTCAATCTGCGCAATGTGAAGCCGTCGGACAAGCTGCAGGAGCAGATCGACAAGAAGATCCAGCAGGAGCAGGACACCGAGCGGGCCGTCGAGGCGGCGCGTACGGCCAAGGCGGAGGCCGAGCGCAAGCGGATCGAGGCGGAGGGCATCGCCCGCGCCAACGAGATCCTCGCGAAGTCGCTGAGCGACAAGGTGCTGTACAACCAGTGCCTGGAGGCCTACAAGGAAGCCGCCAAGTACAACGCGGTGTACGCGGTGCCGTGCGGCACGGACGCGAACGGGACGCCGGTCATCGTGGACAGCACCAAGAAATAGCCCGTACCCGTCGCACGCGGGCACCGGCAGAGCCGTACGAGTGCCGAGCCGTACGAGAGAAGTACCCAGGCCCAGCTGAGTACTTGCGCTCTGTCCGGTCCCCGCGCGGGCCGGGATTCTTGGGGCATGCGACAACGAGAAGTCCTCCGCCGGCTGTCCGCCGCCCTCCTGCTGGCCCTGGTCTCATCGGCGATGTGGGCCGCCTGGCTGGGCTGGGACCAGCAACGTGATGTGCACGCCGACGGTTCGACGACCGGACCGTACGCGGCCTGGCAGGTGATCGGCCTGGTGCTGACCCTGCTGGCGCCGGTGTACTGGGCCGCGTCCCGCCGCCACTTCGCCGCCCTGCCCGGCGTCACGGCCGGTCTGACCGCCGCCGCCTTCTACGACTGGTCGGACGACAGCAGCGGCCTCTACGTGATCGGCGTGGGAATGATCATGCTGGGCAGCCTGGCGGCGATCACCGCCGTCGCCGCCGTGATCACCGCCCTGAAGCAGGGCCACCGACCGCCGCCCCCGGCGACCGCGCCCCTAGGGGTGTAGGCCCCTGCCCCTAGGGGCGCAGGCCCCTAGGAGTGCCCCAGCTCCGCCACTGCCGCGTCCGCGTCCGCCCCGCCCACCGACACCGAGCCGGAGTCGGCGGCGGGCCGCAGCGGGAACGGGTCCACGATCGTCTCGTCGATCACGTGCGGCGGCGGGACCGGCGGCTTCGGCATGATCGCCGCCTCCGAGTGGCCCCCGCAGCCGTACGCCAGGGACACCACACGCCCGTCCGCCGGAGCGAACTCGTTCGTGCACACGCCGAACGCCTGTCCGAGCGAACCGCCGATCGCCACCAGGAACCCGCAGCTCACACAGGTCGCGGGCGCGGCCTGGGCCATCGGGGTCGCGGGGCCGTAGGCGTCCTCCCAGCGGTCGGCGGCGCTGTGGAGGCCGTAGCGGGACAGGACACGCGCCCGGCGCATGCCCAGCTCCTCCGCCACCGCCGCGATCGAACCGCGCGCCGGTACGACCGTGAAGTCGGCCGGTGAGCCCGCCGTGATGTCCGCGTCCTCGGCGTCCGCCAGATCCGCGGCCAGCGCCACCGAATCCGACCCGGACCCCGAGCCCAGCACGGAGTTCGGCAGGGGCTCGTCCTCGCCCGAGTAGCCCGGCTCCAGGCGCAGATCCTCCGCGTCCGTCGGCAGCAGGTCCCCGGGGCCCATGTCGCCGGGGCGCAGGCGCTCGCTCCACGGCACCCACTCCGGGGCCTGGAGGGCGTCGGGGCCGGGGAGCAGGACCACCTCGTCCAGCGTGACCAGCTTGGCCCGGGACGCCCGGGCGACCGTCACCGCCCAGCGCCAGCCCCGGTAGCCGAACTCCTTGCACTCGAAGAAGTGCGTGACGACACGGTCCCCTTCGGAGACCAGGCCGGAGTGTTCGCCCACCACGCCTGGTGCCGCCGCCTCCTCCGCCGCTGAAAGGGCGAGGTCGACAGCCTCGGCGCACAGGCGGTCGGGGGTGCGGCTTCGCGTTGTCGCTGCGCTCACAGGTATCGCTTCTCTCCTACGCCGTCTCACGAGTGCGCCCGTCCCGACGGGGTGCGAACGGTTGCGAACGGAGCGGACCGGAGGACCGCGTCGACGTTCGCGCCCGATCGCGCTCGGGCGCACCTACGTCATCCATTCTGCGGGATGGCCGAGAGGCGCGCGGCCGAGAACAACCGCCACTGCGCGCTACGCACGCTACCTTCTCCAGCGCCCGGGGCCCACACCGACGGGACGGTTCGCGACGACCGACATCCAACTGTGCCAACTCCGCCCCCTCTACGGCCCCGTTCCGACGCGCCTCTCCCGCCACTCTTCCCAGCCCCCGATGGCCGGAAAACACCCCGCCCGACGCCCCTTCCCCCTCCCCTCCCCCACCCCACTCGGCCCCATACGTACGGTATACGCGCGGTAACGGCACTAGGTACGGCCTTCTCGGGGCACTATTGCGGGGTGGCGAGCGAGAGGTCGCCCCACGGCGCCACCGGGATCGGTGGGGTCCAGGGGAGCAACCGGCGTGGCGTACGGGACCGGGTGAACGGGTCCGTGCGCTCGGTCGGCCGCGCCCTGCACTTCCCGGTGACCGGCACCGCGCGCGGTATCCGCAAGGCGACGCACGCGCACGGGGCGGGCGAGTCGGGCCTCGGCAAGCTCATCGAACTGCACGCGGTGAACGGCGCGGGCGACGTCATGATCACCATCGCCCTCGCCTCCACCGTCTTCTTCTCCGTCCCGACCGACGAGGCACGCGGGCGCGTGGCCATCTATCTCGGCATCACGATGGCGCCCTTCACCCTCCTCGCCCCCGTGATCGGCCCCCTCCTCGACCGCCTCCCGCACGGCCGCCGCGCCGCGATGGCCGGCGCGATGCTCGCCCGCGCCCTCCTCGCCCTGCTCCTGGCGGGCGCGGTCGCCACCGGCAGCATCGAGCTGTACCCGGCCGCACTGGGCGTCCTGGTCGCCTCGAAGGCGTACGGCGTCGTCCGCAGCGCGGTCGTCCCGCGCCTCCTCCCACCCCGCTTCTCCCTGGTCAAGGCCAATTCCCGGGTCACGCTAAGCGGCCTGCTGGCCACCGGCATCGCCGCGCCCATCGGCGCCGGCCTCCAGGCCCTCGGCCCACGCTGGCCGCTCTACGGCGCCTTCGTGATCTTCATCGCCGGTACGTTCCTGTCCTTCACGCTCCCGTCCAAGGTGGACTCGGCGAAGGGCGAGGACACGGCCCTGCTGGCCGCCGACCCGGACCATCTGCACGGCCCGCACCTGCACCCCGTAAAACGCCCGGGCCTGCGCACGGTCGGTACGGCCGTCACGCACGCCCTCGCCGCCAACGCCGCCCTGCGCTGCCTCTCCGGCTTCCTCACCTTCTTCCTCGCCTTCCTGCTGCGCGAGCATCCGCTGACCGGCGAGAGCGCCGCCTGGTCGCTCGGCATGGTCGCCGTCGCGGCGGGCGTCGGCAACGCGCTCGGTACGGCGGTCGGAGCGGCCGTGAAGCAACGCGCGCCCGAGCTGATCGTGGTGACGGTCGTCGCCGTGGTCCTCGGCGCTTCGATCGTCGCCGCGATCTTCTTCGGCGCCGCCCTGGTGGCCTGCCTCGCCGCGGTCGCCGGGTTCTGCCAGGCCCTCGCCAAGCTGTCCCTGGACGCGCTGATCCAGCGGGACGTGCCCGAGCTGGTCCGCTCCTCCGCGTTCGCCCGCTCGGAGACGATGCTCCAGATGGCCTGGGTGCTCGGCGGCGCGGTCGGCATCGCGCTGCCGCTGGTCGGCGAGCTGGGGCTCGGGGTGGCCGCCGCGATCGTCGCCACGGGCTGGCTGACCACGGCCAAGGGCCTGATCGGCTCGGCCCGCCACGGCGGCCGGGCCCACCCCCGCGTCGCCTGACCGTGAGGAGGGGCCGGTCCACCCGCCCGGGTACGGCACGCCGTACCCACGACCCACGTGACAGCCGCGCCCCGGGTGCCCGATAGCCTTCGGCCATGACCTCGTTGCGTTCCGCTTCCACTGCGCGCCGTCGCCGCGCTGTTGCCGCCGTCGGCGCCGTTGGTGCCGGACTGCTCGTCCTGTCCGCCTGCGACAAGCCGACGCCGATCTCCACGGTCACCGTCGGCCGTGCCTCGGTGAACTCGGAGGCCTCCTGCTACGACGACGGCAAGGAGCTGAAGACCGCCGACGTGGCCGCGTGCCTCAAGGACACGGACATCAAGAGCATCAAGGTGGACCCGGACGAGACGGTTCGCTTCGGCGTCGACCCGGAGATCGCCGACAAGGGCTGGACGATCCTGCTGAACGGCCAGCCGCTGACCGACTCCAGCACCAAGACGTACCGCACGATCCCGGGCAGCGTCTTCTTCAACGCCCAGTACGGCGCCCAGGGAAACTCGACGCTCGTCTCCATCAAGGAGGGCGAGAACGAGGTCAACGGCCTGTGGTCGTTCCGCCTGAAGAAGGACTCCTGACCACGTCGGGCGTACGAGTCCTGATCGCCACCGCGGTATCCGTCGAACGGGACGCGGTGGCACAGGCATTCGAGGGCTCGGCGGGCATCGAGGTCCTCGCCGTGGGAGTGGGCCCTGCGGCCTCCGCCGCCGCCACCGCGACCGCCCTCACCACGGCCGCCCTCGGCGGCACCCCGTACGACCTGGTCGTCTCGGCGGGCATCGCGGGCGGTTTCCAGCCGGAGGCCCCGGTCGGCTCGCTGGTCGTCGCCGACGAGATCACCGTCGCGGACCTGGGCGCGGAGACCCCGGAGGGCTTCGCCCCGGTCACCGCGCTCGGCTTCGGCACCGTCACCCACACCCCGCCGAAATCACTCGTACGAGATGTCACGACCGCGACGGGCGCCCGCACCGGCACGATCCTGACCGTCTCCACGGTCACCGGCAGCACCGAACGCGCCGCCGACCTCCGCACCCGCCACCCCCGCGCCCTGGCCGAGGCGATGGAGGGCTTCGGCGTCGCGGAGGCCGCCGCGGCGCACGGAGTGCCGGTACTGGAGATCAGGGCGGTGTCGAACCCGGTGGGCCCCCGGGACCGGGCGGCCTGGCGCATCGGCGAGGCACTACAGGCCCTGACTGCGGCGTTCGGGAAGCTGACCCCGGTACTGGAGAGTTGGAACCGACATGAGCACCCCGGAAACTGAACGCCGACTGCGAATCGCGTACTCCCCCTGCCCGAACGACACCTTCGTCTTCGACGCCTGGGCTCACGGCCGCGTACCGGACGCGCCCGCGCTGGACGTGACCTTCGCGGACATCGACATCACCAACGGCATGGCCGAGCGCGGCGAGTTCGACGTACTGAAGGTGTCGTACGCCGTCCTGCCGTACGTCCTCGACGAGTACGCGCTGCTGCCCTGCGGAGGCGCGCTGGGCCGGGGCTGCGGCCCGCTGGTACTGACGCGGGAGCCGGACGTCGACCTGACGGGCCGCACGGTCGCGGTCCCGAGCGAGCGGTCGACGGCGTACCTGCTGTTCCGCCTGTGGGCGGCGGACACGATCCCCGGCGGAGTCGGACGGGTGGTCGTGATGCCGTTCCACGAGATCATGCCGGCCGTGCGGGACGGCCGGGTCGACGCAGGCCTGGTCATCCACGAGGCCCGCTTCACGTACCAGAACTACGGCCTGCACAAGCTCGCGGACATGGGCGAGCACTGGGAGTCGACGACCGGCCTCCCGATCCCGCTGGGCGCGATCATCGCCAAGCGCTCGCTGGGCGCCGCGAAACTGGAGCAGCTGGCCCAGGCAGCCCGCACCTCCGTACAGGCCGCCTGGGACGACCCGGAGGCCTCCAGGCCCTACGTCCTGGAACACGCCCAGGAGATGGACCCGAAGGTCGCCGACCAGCACATCGGCCTGTACGTCAACGAGTTCACCGCCGACCTCGGCGAGGACGGCTACGCGGCGGTACGGGGTCTGCTGACCCGCGCGGCGGCGGAGGGGCTGGTGCCGCCCCTCCGGCCGGACGCGCTCGACTTCCCCTAGGAAACCCCGGGAAACTCCGGGAATCCCCTGCCCGTCACACGTCCAACTGGTCGGCGACCGCGCGCAGCAGGCCCGCGATCTTCGCGCCCGAGGTCTTCTCGGGGTAGCGGCCCCTTTCCAGCATCGGGGTGATGTTCTCCAGAACGGTCGTCAAATCCTGGACGATCGAGGCCAGTTCGTCCGGCTTCTTGCGCTGCGCCGCCGCGACCGACGGGGTCGGGTCCAGGATCACGACCGAGAGTGCCTGGTCACCGCGTTGCCCGGCGACCACTCCGAACTCCACGCGCTGGCCCGGCTTGAGGGAATCGACTCCGGCGGGCAGGACCGAGGAATGGACGAAGACGTCACCGCCGTCGTCGCGGGAGAGAAAGCCGAAGCCCTTCTCACTGTTGAACCACTTGACCTTGCCGGTGGGCACGTCTGTTCCTCGTCCTCGTACTCGTCGGGAAACTGCTTCGGGAAAACGCTTCGGGAAAACGGGTCTTGATAGCACTCGGGCGGGTCGCTGACCCGCCGGTACCAAGGCTAGTGGGCGGCAGGCAGGTGACAAGACGTCGCCGACTTGTTCCTTCGGGCAGGGAACTACCCTGGTCCAGTGCGTGACAAAACCCAAACGAATTCCGCCGCGGCCGGAGATCGGCTGATCCGTGTCGGTGCCATCGTCTTCTTCGTCGGTGCGGTGGCCACTTTGGTCACCGTGGCCCCATTCCTCCTCGGTACGACGCCATTCCCGACGTTCATGTTCGGCTTGAGCATGCTGATGGGCGTCGGCTTCCTCGTCGCGGGCGCGGGTGTCCTGCGGTCGGTGGCCGAGGGGCGGCGGCAGGCGCGCGCCGTGGTCGTGCCCGAGTAGCGGGTTCCGCTAGCCGGGGTGGGCGGCCAGCCAGGCCGGGAAGTGCGTGAGGTCGTCGAGGACGACGTCCGCGCCGGCCTCGCGCAGCTCAGCGGCGTCGCAGGGCCCGGTGGGCACGGCCACGGACAGGGCACCGGCGGTGCGGGCACCGCGTACGTCCCCGACGTGGTCGCCGACGTACACGCTCGCCCCGTGCTCGCGCAGCGCGACCGCCTTCTGCTCGGCCCAGAGGTTCCCGATGACCGCGTCGGGCTCGATGCCGAGGTGCGCGAGATGGAGCTTGGCGTTCGGCTCGTACTTCGCGGTGACGACGATCGCCCGCCCGCCCGACTCCCGTACG
Source organism: Streptomyces geranii (assembly GCF_002954775.1). Lineage (GTDB taxonomy): Bacteria > Actinomycetota > Actinomycetes > Streptomycetales > Streptomycetaceae > Streptomyces > Streptomyces geranii. The sequence goes on along the minus strand of NZ_PJME01000062.1, from coordinate 19,886 downwards.
GCCGCTATCGCCTCGCGGGCGCCGCTCATCGCGGGCGTCGCGGTGATGGCGATGGCCGGATACATCGCACGGTAGAGATCGGCCGTCTCCGCGATGCGATCGGCCGGAAACCAGTGCACCAGTTCGTCCGCGAGCGGCGGCCCGAGCCGGGTGATCGCCAGATCGGCGTCGATGTACGTGCCCGTGCGCTCGGCGAGCGCCACGTAGCAGGCGTGGATGCCGGGGCGGGAGTCGATGAGGGTCATGTCGAGGTCGAACCCGACGGTGAACGGGCCAGGGGGTGTGGATGCCATATGCACCATTGTGCGGGAGGGGCGGATCCCGGCCCTCAGCGTGGCCGTTGCGACCGCCAGACCAGGAAGAGGGCGGAGGCGATGGCGGCGCCCCGGACGACCCAGGGCCAGGTCTGGCCGATGGCCTCGTTCATGTGCCCCTCGACGATGGGATCGCCCCAGCGGCCCTGCGTACGTCCCCACAGCCACCCGGCACCGGCCGCGAGCGCCGCGCCCGGGAGGTAGACGACCGCCCATTTCGTCTCGGCCTGGGAGAGGCGGCGGGAGGCGTAGGCGATGGCCCAGCCGAGGAGCAGGGCGAAGAGGTTGCCGAGGACCGCGCCCGCGACGAGGAGTCCGGCGGCGAGGAGGAGGAGCGGGTTGCTCCACTTCCCGGAGGGCAGGGGTACGCGCAGTCGGAGCCGTCGGCGGGGGGTGCCCTGTCCGGCTTCCTCGGACGCGGGCGCCTGCTCGACGGGCTCGTCGGGCTCGACGGCCTCGTCGGCGGGCCGGGCCCTCTGCGGCGGTGCGGAGGGCCGCCTGAGCAGATCGGGGATCTCGACCCCACCGACGAACCCGGCGGGCAGGCTGTCCGAGTCCGAATCCGTGAGCGGGACCCGGCGCCCCGACAACCACCAGTCCCCGCCGCCGGGTTCGCCGCCGTCCGCGAGCTGGGGCGGGGCGGGGTCGCCGTCGGCGGGGAACGGGGCGAACGGCTCCGCGTCCTTGCCCGCGCCGCGCTCAGCAGGGCGCGGACGGGGTACGAGACGCCCTAGCCCCTTGCCCCTGCGCGGCGGTTCGTCACGGTCACGTTGTACGGGCACTGCGGCCCGCGGCGCCTCGGCGGGACCGGAGCCGCCCGCGCCGGCCACGATCTCGTCGGGGGTGCCGATGCGGTCGAGGATGCGGCGGACGGAGGCCGGGCTGTCGACCGGGGCCTTGGCGCGGCGGCGGTCGATCTCGTCGCGCAGCTCCGAGACGAGGCGCATGCGGTCGCCGGAGGGCAACTGGCGCTGTTGGGCCAGGTCTCCGACCTTGCTCAGATACTCGTAGACGACCTGGTCGCTCTCGATACCCACGAAGCGAGACGTTACCGGCATCTCCAGCCCAGACCGCGTTTTTCTCGCCCCCGCCGCCCCTACCCGTTCCCATCCCTGGGGGCTGCCGGCCGTGGCTTGAGTTTTCAGCGCCGGCCGGCATCTCCAGCCCGTCCGGCGTTTGAGGACGAGCGCGTTCAGCGCGACAGGCGGGGGTCTGGGGGCGCAGCCCCCAGCGACGCCCGCACCTACTCCCCGCACCTACGAAAGACACGCCGACGTACCCACCCGCTACCGTGGGCGGGATGAGCACCGAGGAGACACCGGCGCCGCGTTCTCTCGCGGAAGCGCTTCGCGCGCGGGACGACGCGTCGCTGGCCGCGCTGCTGCGCAGCCGTCCCGACCTCATCACGCCCGTCCCGACCGACCTCACCCAGCTGGCCACCCGGGCGGGCACGCGCGCGTCGGTCGTGCGGGCACTGGAGCGGCTGGACAGGTTCGCGCTGCAGACGGCCCAGGCGCTGGCCGTGGCCCCGGAACCGGCGGCGTACGAGGATCTGCTGGCGCTGCTGGCCGGTGACGCGGCCGATCCCGCGGTCGCCGCCGCGCTGCCCCGGGCCCTGACCGTGCTGCGCGAGCAGGCCCTGGTGTGGGGCGGGACCGACCGGCTGCGGCTCGTGCGTACCGCGCGTGAGCTGCTCGCGCCCTCGCCGCAGCATCCGTCGCCGACGGGGCTCGGGCCGACGGTCGCGGAGGCCACGGCGGGGATGTCGCCGGGGCGGATCCAGGAGATCGTGGCGGCGGCGGGGCTCACCTCGACGCACGACGCGGTGAGCGCGGTGGCCTCGCTGACCTCGCTGTTCACCGACCGGAAGAGGATGGGCGCGCTGCTCGACAGCGTCTCGGAGGAGTCCGTCGACGTGCTGCGGCGGCTGGTCTGGGGGCCGCCGTACGGGCAGGTCACCGCCGAACCGGCCGCGCATCTGCGGCGGTTGCTGGACCGGGGGCTCCTGCTGCCGACCGCGCCCGGCACCGTCGTACTCCCCCGCGAGGTGGCCCTGCATCTGCGCGGCGGTCTGGCGCATCGCACGACCGAGCCGTTGCCGCCGGGGGTCGAGCCGGCCGCGGTCCATCGTCCACAGGTTGTGGACAACGCGGCGGCCGGGCAGGCGTACACCGCTCTCGCGACCGTCGAGGAGCTGCTGAAGGAGTGGGACGAGGGCGGGCCTGCCGTGCTGCGGGCCGGTGGGCTCAGTGTCCGGGACCTGAAGCGGACGGCCGTCGCGCTCGACCTCGCCGAGCCTGTGGCCGCCTTCTGGGTCGAACTCGCCTACGCGGCGGGCCTGTTGGCATCCGACGGGGAGGCCGACGAGCGGTACGCGGCGACCCCGGCGTACGACGAGTGGCTGGAGCAGCCCGCCGCGACGCGCTGGGCGCGGCTCGCGCAGGCGTGGCTGACGGCGACCCGGACGGCCGGGGTGATCGGCGGCCGGGACACCAAGGACCGTACGCTGTCCGCCCTCGGCCCGGGTCTGGACCGCTCGGCGGCGCCGGAGGTACGGCACCGGGTGCTGGCCCTGCTGGCCGCGCTCCCGGAGGGCTCCTCGCCGACCGTCGACTCGGTGCTGGCGCGGCTGCACTGGGAGCGTCCGACGCGCGGCCCGCAGCAGGACCGGGAGCGGGACGGCGAGGAGGATCTGCGTACGCGGCTCGCCCGCTGGACCCTCTCCGAGGCCGAGTCGCTGGGTGTCACGGGGCGTGGGGCCCTCTCCGCGCAGGGGCGGGCCCTGATCGGCGCCCCGGCCGCCGCGCCGCAGAAGCAGGACAACCCGTCGGGCCCCGGCGACAAACTCCCGGTGCACCATCACCGGCATCCCGCCCCGGAGCCGCTCACCGGCCCCGAGCAGGCCGCCGCCTCCGCGACCGCCGCCCGGCTGCTCACCCCGCTCCTCCCCGAGCCGCTCGACCACGTCCTCCTCCAGGCCGACCTGACGGCGGTGGCCCCCGGCCCGCTCAAGCGCGCGCTGGCCGATGTGCTGGACGTGCTCGCGGACGTCGAGTCGAAGGGCGGGGCGACGGTCTACCGCTTCACACCGGGCTCCGTACGCCGTGCCCTGGACGCGGGCCGTTCCGCCTCCGACCTGCACGACTTCCTGACCGCCCATTCCCGTACGCCGGTGCCGCAGCCCCTCGCCTACCTGATCGACGACGTGGCCCGCAGGCACGGGCATCTGCGGATCGGCGCGGCCTCGGCGTACGTGCGCTGCGACGACGACTCGGTGCTCAGCGAGATCCTCGCCGACAAGCGGTCCGCGAATCTGCGGCTGCGGCGGCTGGCGCCGACGGTGCTGGCCGCGCAGACCGACCCCGCCTCGCTGCTCGACGGGCTGCGCGCGATGGGGTTCGCGCCGGCCGCCGAGTCCGCCGAGGGCGACGTACTGATCACCCGGGCGCACGCCCACCGCACACCGCCGCGCACGGCCCCCGACCCGGTGCCGGACGGTCCGCCCGCGCCCGACGGCACGCTGCTCTCGGCGGCGATCCGGGCGATCAGGGCGGGCGACCTGGCCTCGACGACCCCGCGCAAACCGACGGACACCCCGGCCGCGAACGGCGACCTCCCGCGCACCAGCTCCGCCGAGACCCTCGCCACCATGCAGGCGGCCGTGATGACGGGCGAGGCGGTGTGGATCGGGTACGTCAACGCGGAGGGCGCCGCCAGTCAGCGCGTCATCGCGCCGATCCGGGTGGAGGGCGGCTTCGTGACGGCGTACGACCACACCGCGGACGAGGTGCGGACGTATCCGCTGCACCGGGTCACGGGCGTGGCGGAGCTGGCGGACGAGCAGTCGTAACGGCGCCGCTCACTCGTACGGGTGGCGTCCCTGATCCATGCGCGCCACGCCGGGAACTTCCTACGCACGAGGGAGGTTGGGGCCCTTCCGGCATCCCCGCGCGGACCGCTGGGCAGCCACGGAACGTCCTGGTCAAGCGCAGTGAAAGGAAGTTCCGTCCCATGCGTGCTGCCCGTCGAGTCGCCACCCTGCTGGCCGCCACCGCCCTGCTCCTGGGCGCCCTCACCACCCAGGCCGCGGCCATCGGCATCGACATCGCCGGACTGGTCATCGAGACACCGCCGATCTGATCCCGACCACGCGCGAAGCACGGCCGGTGCGCGGACCGGGCCCGGCATCCCCGGGCCCGGCCCGCGTGTACGAACCCCCTCCTCCCCCCTCCTCACCCTCCCCCTTGGCAACCACCCTCGGAAAGGCCCCTGACCTCCCCATGCCTGCGAAACCCCCCGCCCGCACCCGTTCCGTCGTCGTCATGGCCACGACCGCCGTGCTGCTCTCCGCAGCCGCGCTGGTCGTCGTCCTCGCGCCCGACTCCTCGGCGGCCCCGGCCGCGCTGTCGCTGCCGCTGCCGTTGCCGGTCGCGGGGGTGGAGTCGCTGGTCACCGAGGGCGTCACCATCGAGGGGCCGCTGGTCAACAACCTGACCCTGCCGCTGGGGAGGTAGCCGGGCCGGGGCCGGTCAGCAGTCCGTGACGGGGGCGTCCGGGGGGAGGCCGAAGTGGGCCCGGGCGGCGGTCTCCAGGGGGGTGGCGGAGAGGGGGTCGCCGGCGGCGGACTCGGCGAAGTGGCTGAAGTGGGCCCGCGTCCACGCCGAGTAGCCCTCGCCGTCCGGCGGCTCCTGACGCGACACGACGCGGTAGTGGCCGTCCGCCTCCCGGGCCAGCCGCACGACCTGCGGGTAGGCGGCGCCACCGCACTCCAGGAGGGCGCCCGCGCGGACCCCGTACTCCACGCACAGGGTGTTGACGCCGGCCCGTACGACGCCGTCGGGGTCCGTCCGGAGGTCCAGTGCCTCCGCCCGGCAGAACCAGCGCGCCCTCAGCGCCGGGACGGTCTCGCCGTAGCCGTCGCCCCGGGAGTCGGCCACGAGGCGGGCCTCGATCACCGGCCGTACCTCGCCCCACAGGCGGGAGTCGATGCCCGGCGGCCACAGCACCCACGCGCCCATGGCCACCAGTACGGCCAGGGCCGCGCCACCGGGGGCCCACACGCGTACGCGTACCGACGTCACCGCGAACTCCTCCCGGCCCGTGCGCACCGCGCGGGTCCGCCTGTTCAGACAGCCGCGGGGCGCTCATGGTTGCCGTGGTTGCCGGAGGGCGTGGCGCATCCGCTCGGCGAAACGGCGGCCGGGGGGCAGGAGTTCGCCGCTGCGGAGGAGGGTGTCGACGGCGGTGCGGGTGTGGCCGTACCAGGTGGTGTGCTCCTGCTCGGCCCGGGGGTCGGGCTCGGCGGCGGCCAGTTCGGTGTGCCAGAAGTCGCAGACGCCGAGGTGGGCGTAGGTGCCCTGGAGGAGGGCGTCGAGGGGGCGGGGGTCGGGGCGCCAGGGGGCGTCGTAGCGGGCCGGGGTGGGCGGGCCGTGCAGCGGGACGAGGTCGAGCAGGGCGCCGAGCTGGACGTGCAGGAACTCGTGGACGAGGGTGAGCGCGAGGAGCACCGGGTCGCCGGGCGGGGAGAGCGCGACGGCGCCGTAGGCCCGGCGGGCGGCGGAACTCACGGAGGTCCCGCCGGGGCCGGGGCGCAGCGGCACGAGGGTGGTCAGACAGGCGGCGACGGCTCGGGCGTGCCAGGGATGACGCCGTACGAGAACCTCCCAGGCCCCGTCGAGCAGCCGCTGCCAGTGCTGGACCTCGTCGGGGGTCTGCGCCCCGGCCGGCGGATGCCCGTGAACGGCACGGAAGGGACCGCGGTCGTCGAGCCGGAGGCGCAGCACGAGGCCGTCGCACCGACTGGACAGCACCAACGGCCCGGACAGCGCGGCGGGCCCGCCCCGGACCAGCTCCCCGAACCAGCCGAGATCGGGCCGCCCGCCCTGGGCGACCTCGGCCAGCGCGCGGGCGAGCCCCTCGTCGAGGTAGGGGTGGAGCATCGTCGACAGCCAGCGCTCCGGGTCCTCGCGGCGCAGCTCGGACAGCCGCAGGAAGTCCCCCTCGAACCCACCGCCAGCCAGCCCCCGCCGCACGGCCACCGCCAGCAGCATGCGCTTGCCGACCTGCCCACGCCCCAGCACGGCGACGGCCCCGGCCCCGCCCCGGGCCCGGGCGACGGCGTCGAACAGACCGGGGTCGATGGCGGAGGGGGTGTCAGGGGTCGGACCGGACGGCGGGAGGGAGGCTGGGTCGGACACGGGGTCTTGCTCCTCGCGGTTCGAGGCGAACACGGGTCAGCACCGCCAGCTCGGGACCGGCCGTACGGACGGCGGCCCCACCGCAGTCACCCAGGCCCCCCAGCGAACTCACCCTCATCCCGCCCCCGTCCGCACCGCCGCCACAAGCTCGGGGACGTCCTCGTTGAGGCGGGTCGCGATGTGGTCGATGAGGGTGGCCAGGTCCGCGCAGTAGACGGAGGGGGCGGCGAAGGGGGTGGTGGTGCCGGGGTGGTAGCGGTGGGCGTACAGGCCGCCGCCGCAGATCGTGGCGCGGGGGCAGGTCGTGCACGGTGGGGCCAGGCCCGCTCTGCCTCGCTGGCGGGCGCGGAACGCCTCGTGGCGGGCCGCGTCCGCGAAGGTGTGGGTGAAGACGTCCAGGCCGGTGGCGGGGGCGCCGGGGTAGGTGACCTTGAGGGAGTCGGCCTGTTCGATCGTGCCGTCCGTCTCCACCACGACCAGGTCCACCGGGGCGAGGCCGACCGACTCGCTGCTGGCCGTGCCGCCGAGCAGCAGGACGGCGATCTCCTCGAAGAGGCGGATGCCGGTCCGCCGGGTCGGGGCTCCGTACCAGTGGTCGAACACCGTGCAGAGCCAGCGTGCGTACGGCACCGGCACCGGCTCCTTCTCCGGTTCCGCTCCGGGTGCTTCGCGGGGCGGGGTTCGGCGGTCCGGCAGGCCCGGGGGTGGGGTGTGCCAGGTGGCGTGCGGGAGGAGGAGGTCCAGGCGGGGCGGGGCGAACTCCAGGAGGGCCTCGTACGTCTCCACCGGGTCCGCCGTCAGGTCGATCGCGCACAGGACGCCCGCGTACAGGGGGCGGTACGGGCCGTCGGCGAGGAGGCGCAGTGCCTTTGCCACGTCCGCGTGGCTGCCTCTGCCGTCCGGGCGGCGGCGGTGGCGGTCGTGGGCGGCGGGGGTGCCGTCCAGGCTGACGCCGATCCGTACGCCGTACCGGGCCAGGACGGGTAACAGCGCGGGGTCCTCCGTCAGCCGCAGGCCGTTCGTCTGGAGGGTGAGCCGCAGGGCCGCCACCCCGTCGAGGGCGTCGACCAGCACCCGCAGCATGGCCTCCAGCCGGGCCGCGCCCACCAGCAGCGGTTCGCCGCCGTGCAGGATGACGTGCACCTCGGCGAGGCCGTGCGCGCGGGCGTGCCCGGCGATGAGGTCGGCGGTCCGGCGTACGGTCTCCGGGTCCATGGTGCGGGGGCGGTCGCGCCAGCTCTGGTCGGCGGACTCGTAGACGTAGCAGTAGTCGCACGCGAGATTGCAACGGCTGTGGATCTTCAGCAGGAACTGCCGGAAGGGAACCATGGTCCGGCCTCGCTGGATCAGGGGTGGTCGCGGATCTGCGGCAGCCTACAGGCTGTCGACTGCCGCCCGGGTTGCGTCCCTTGACGCCCGCTCAGGTCGTCGGCGGCTCGATGTCCGAGTCCAGGCGCACCCCGGCCGCGATCGCCCTGGTCGTCGGATGCTCCGGGCCCAGTGTGCGCCTGGCCCGTTCCAGGGCGTCGTCGCGCAGGTCGTCCGCCTCCGTCGTGCGGGCCAGGGCGCGCAGGGTGAGCGACAGGTTGGACGTACAGCCGATGACGTCGTAGTGGTCGGGCCCGAGGACGGGCAGCAGGCCGTCCCGTACGGCGGTCTCCAGGGCGACGGCCTCGCCGGTGCGGCCGGCCGTCACCAGGTCGTTGGCGTGGTTGAGCATGCAGCTGTACGTGTACAGGTGTGACTCCCCGAGCACGGCGCGCAGTTGCTCCGTGGTGCGGCCCGAGAAGGCGAGCGCCTCCTCCACCCGGCCGAGCAGCCTGAGGTACACCGCCATGTTGTTGGCGCAGACCAGGGTGACCGGGTGCTCCTCCCCGAGGTAGTCCTTGTAGCGGCCCAGCGCCCGCTCGGCCAGCTCCAGCGCCTGCGCGGTCTCGCCGAGCGCGGCGAAGTCGCTGGCCAGGTTGCAGGCGGCGGCGAGGGTGTCGTAGTGGTCGGGGCCGTGCACCAGGAGGAGGCGGTTGTAGATGTCCTGGTCGATGTCGTGGGCCTCGCCGTAGCGGCCGTCCCGGCGCAGGGCGACGGCCAGGTTCTTGCGGGCCCGCAGGGTGTCGCTGTGGCCGTCGCCGAGCACCTGCTGGTAGAGGCGGGTGGTCGTCTCCAACAGGCGTAGTGCCTCGGCCAGTTCGCCCGCCTCGCGCAGGTCGCGGGCGTAGTTGTTGGCGAGGTTCAGGGTGCGCGGCTTCATGCTGCCCTGGTTCTGCCGCTGCCGTTCGTAGGCGGCGCGGTGCAGGTCGAGGGCGGCCCGGCGGTCGCCCGCCAAGTACTCCGACATCCCAAGGTTGTTGAGGTACATCAGGGTCCGCTGGTGGTCCTCGCCGAACTCGCGCAGCGCCACCTCGCAGGTCTGCCGGTCGAGTTCGCGGGCCTCGCGGTAGCGGCCGAGGTTGCGCAGGTCGGCGGCGACGTTCCCGGCCGCGGCGAGGGTGGCGGGGTACTCGGGTCCCTTGGACTCGGTGAACCTCCGCAGCACGTCGGAGTCGAGTTCGTACGCCTCGGTCAACTTGCCCTGCGAGCGCAGGACGTTGCCCAGCTGGGTGCGGAGCATCAGGGTGTGCGGGTCGTCGGGGCCGCCGCCGGGGAAGCCGGGGCGCTCCCAGTGCTCCAGGGTGCGGACGGCGAGGCCGTGGGCGGGGCCGTAGTTGCTGCGCCGCCACAGGTAGCGCACCGAGTCGGTGATCAGTCTGCGGACGTCGGGGCTGGGGTTGGCCGGTGCGCGGCACGGTTCCAGGTGCGGGAGGAGTTCGTCGTACTCGTCCCAGTCGGCGGTGGACTCCGGGTTGCCGGGGTTGGCGTCGGCGAGCGCCGCGTGGACGACCCCGCGCAGTCCGCTCCAGCGCGCGGCGCCGATGTCGTCCCGGATGACCGCCTGGACCAGCCGGTGCACGGTGAGGGTCTCGCTGCCCTGGTCGCTGCGGGCCAGCCCGAACCGGCTGAGGGCGCGCAGGAGTTTGGCGACGGCCATGTCGTCGCGGGGTTCGTCGTCGGCGAGGGTGAGGGCGCGGGTGACGGCCCGGCTGTAGAGCAGCCGCATGGGGATCGGGTCGGGGCCGAAGAAGGAGCAGATCTCCAGCATCTCGACGGCCGCGGGGTTGCGCTCGCGCAGCTCGGCCACCGCCAGTTTCCAGGTCATGGCGGCGGAGGTGGGGTACTCGCGGGGCGGCAGCGAGGTGTCGTCGAGGATGTCGGTGGGCCGGTCGCGCAGCCGGGCGAGGTACATGTCGACGGGCATGCTGCTCTGGCTGAGCCAGACCGCCGCCTGGCCGACCGCGAGCGGCAGGTCGCCGAGTTCGTGCGCGACCTGTTCGGCGTCCTCGGTGGCGAGCAACGGGCTGAACCTGTTGAGGAGTTCGACGCTCTCCGCCCGGGTGAACACCTCCACCTCGGCCCGCCCCACGCTGTTGACCCAGGCCCGGTCGCGGGAGGTGACGAGCACATGCCCGCCGGGCGGCCCCTCGGGCAGCAGGCCCTCCAGCTCGGTGGGGCTGCCCGCGTTGTCGTACACCAGCAGCCAGCGCTTGTACGGCCGTCCCTGCCCGAGCGCGCGCAGCACGGCCTCGGCGGTGCCGCGCACGTCCTCGCCGGCCTCCAGGTCGAGGTAGGGGGCGAGGTCGGCGAGGGCGGAGCGGATGTAGCCGGGCTGGGCGGCGTTCATCCACCAGACCACGTCGTAGGCGGACTTGTAGCGGTGGGCGTACTCCAGGGCGGTCTGGGTCTTGCCCATGCCGCCGAGGCCGTACAGCACCTGGCTGGGCACGGCGGCGGCCGGTCCGGCGGTGAAGTGGTCGCGCAGCCGCTCCAGGAGGGGGCCGCGGCCGGTGAAGGTGAGGTTGCGGGAGGGCAGGCGCTGGGCGCCCGGTATCGAGCCGGGGAAGCCGGCCAGCGGGGCGCCGGGGGCCGGGGTGGTGCCGTCGGCGGGGCGGCGGCCCGGGGGCAGGCCGAGGGCGGCGACGAGCTGGTCGAAGGCCTCGGCGGGGCCGGAGCGGCCGAGGTCGGCGGCGGTGCTGTCGAGGTAGGGCTCGGCGGCGGCCGGGTCGAGGTCCTGGAGGCGGACGGCGACCAGGCCGGGGCCGCCGGTGGTCTCGTGCCCGGCGAGCTGGAAGCGGACCGCGGCGGCCCGTTGCTGCGCCGCGTACTCCGGGGACAGCAGGGCCAGTACCCGGCCCTGGCCGCTCAGCGTGCCGGCCACCTCGGGCAGCGTGCCGCCGACCGGGCCGACGGTGCTGTGCAGGGAGACCTGGTAGCCGACCGACTCCAGGGCCTCGGCGGCCCACTCGGCCCACATGCGGCCGAGGGGCGCGTAGCTGACGTAGATCTGCGTGGGCAGGGTGCGCGGGACGCGGAGGTAGGCGGTGCGCAGCTCGGCGCGGCGCTCGGGAGGCAGCGGGGCGAGCCGGCGCACCTGCCCGTCCGAGATCCACTCGGTGAGGCGTTCGAAGGCGGTGAGCAGCGAGCGTTCCTGGCGGGGCCGGTCGGCGATGGTGGCGGGGATCTCCTCGTAGGCGTAGAACGCCTTGTACGGGATCTCGATCTCGCCCCAGTAGCGGGCGTGCTCCTCCTCGCCGAGCCAGGACAGGAAGGGCCCGAACTCGGTGCGGCTGAAGTCCCGTCCGGCTTCGAGGCGTTCGGTCTCGGCCTCCTCGACCCGCATGGGGACGGGCAGCACCTTGATGGGGCGGGGCGCGGAGCGCTGTACGGCGGCTGCCGCGTCGACCCCGCCGCGGATGCTCTGGACGCTCATGGTGAAGCAGTCGACGAGGATGTCGGGCAGCAGGATCGTACAGATCCCCGAGGTGTCGCTGACGCCGGTCCGGCTGTCGATCAGGACGTAGTCGTAGGAGGAGATCATCTCCTCGCGCAGCGCCTGGAGGAAGTGGCCGCCGCCGCGCTGGTCGTAGAAGGTGTGCCAGTTGAAGCTGGTGACGGCGGCGGAGTAGGCGGCCGACTGCCGTCCGGCGGGCACGAAGTCGAGCCGCCCGCCGGAGGGCAGTTCGAGGAGCAGCCCGATGGTGTACGGGCCCAGGTCGGCGGAGGCGCGCAGCCAGTCGTCGGCGGTGGCGGTCGCCGAGGCGGCGGCGGTGCCGTCCGGGCGGGGCTGCTGCGGGACGCCGCCGGGGGGCGTGGCGCGGACGGCCGGCTCCTGCGGACTCAGCACCGTACGCACGTACGACTGCACCATGTTGATCAGACCGTTGGAGGAGCGCAGCTCGGGGTCGACCAGCAGCGGGTGCAGATAGCGGTGCAGGCCGGGCGCCTCCAGGTCCCAGTCGACCAGCAGGACGCGGTGGCCGGCGGCGGCGAGGATCCAGCCGACGTTGGCCAGCGCCATGGTGCGTCCGGTGCCGCCCTTGTACGAGTAGAACGTGACGATCTTGCCCGGTCCGGCAGCCGGTCCGGTAGGCCTACTGGTCATCGTCGTATGTCCTTAGTAGCGAGGCGCGGGCGGTCCGCCGGGCTCCTCGGGGTCGTCGGGGTCGTGTCTGTCGAAGTCCCGGAGCCGCTCCGGGGGCGGTTCCTGCGGGGCGGAGGGGCCCGGGCCCGGGACGGTGAGGCCGTGCAGCGGCGGCGGGGGCGGGCCCTCCGGGAGCCGGAAGGGGGTGGTGGTCTCCATCTCCATCAGCCGGTTCTGCGCGACCGCCAGCATCACGGCGAGCCGGTCGTCGAAGTCCTCCGCGTCCACCCGCACCCGGAACAGTTCGTCGTGCGGGTCGTTGCGCCGCCGCCAGTTGCGCCACAGCACCTGGCTGAGGTCCTGCCAGATCGCGTCGTCGCCCGACTCCTCGTCGGCGTCGTGACAGGGCACCAGAACACCGGTGGCCGGGCGGTACTCGCCGTCGTACTCGGCGAGCGCGTCCCGGTAGGCCTCGGAGCGCACGGCCCAGGGGTCGACCAGCAGGATGCTCGTCTGGTTGTTGCCCATCGTCTCGTCGAGCCGCCCGCTGAGCCCGGCGTCGACGACCTCGATGTTGCTGGTGTACCCCTCCTCCACGATCACCTTCTGCGCCCGGTGGGCGACCGTGGGGTACTTCGGCGGGTGGTACGGCGTCCACTCGCGCGGCGAGCGCCCGTAGTACTCCGTACGCCGCCGCCCCTCCGGCAGCGGGTCGGCGACCCCGGCGGCGAGGAAGACCTGGACGTGTCCGGTGCCGGGTTCGGCGGTACGGGGCTGCTCGGCCGCCGGGAACAGCCCGCGCACCTCGGTGAGGTCGAGGCCGGGCGTGAGCGGCAGCCGAAACCGGTCGGCGGCCACCCGGACCCGCGCGGCCACCCGCTCGACGACCCTGCGGTACACGGGCCCGGTCGGATCGGTACGCAGGATGTGCATCAGCCCGTGGGTGGCGTACTCCTGCCCCATCCCGGCCTCGTTGTACTGGTACCGGCCGATCCCGTCGGGCAGCTCGCCCTCCATGGGCACCCACAGCACCGGCACGAGGGCGGGGACGTCGATCTCGGTCTCCTGCCGGTACTTGTCCAGCCGCTCGCGGAACGCCGTCCACTCCTTGCCGCAGTACTCGCTGCTCAGATAGGAGGGGGAGTACAGCGCGACGAACGCCCGGCAGTGCCCGACGGCGCCGCCGAGGACCCGGGCCCAGTCCGAGCCGAGGCCCAGCCGCTCGACGTCCCGGAACGGCGGCTGCGCGGCCGGATCGGCGCCTATGTCGCGTAACTCCAGCGCGAGGTCGTCGTAGAACCGCTTCACGAACTCGTCGCGATCGTCCTTCCGCGCATAGCTGAGGAAGAAGTACGGCTCCTGAACCAAAGCGCCCCCCGATACCTCCCGGGCTGACCCGACGGGCTGACCTGGCGGCATGCCGCCTGACGCCGGAACACGTCCGGGTCATACCCAGAGGGATGCCGCCCCAAGCTGCCCAACCCGATCTCGAATATCAGATCGAGGAGTCGAACGCCGCATACGGCACCCCGACCGGATTGACCGCCTCGTCGACCACCCGCCGCAGCAACGCACCGAGCGCGTTACCGGGCAGCTTCTCGACCAGTTCGTCCAGCGCCTCCATGCTCAGCTCCGTGACATCGAGCAGACACGAGTCGATACGGGCGGCGCTGGCATCCATCGGCATCCTTCACACATACGCGTGCGCTGTCGAGGTCCGTGGCACGCGAAACCTGTCGCAGCGTATAGGGACTCGGACGCCTGATCCAGAACAACAACCCACTCCGTGACCCCCGCACAGCCTTTCGTAACCGGCGGGGGCTCGGGGGTCACCCGCACGATGGGGCACACTGGACGTTTGACCGTACGGAAGGGATGTGTACGTACGTGAATGGTCCACTCATCGTCCAGTCGGACAAGACCCTGCTCCTGGAGGTCGACCACGAGCAGGCGGGCGAGTGCCGTCGGGCCATCGCGCCGTTCGCGGAGCTGGAGCGGGCGCCGGAGCACATCCACACCTACCGGGTGACCCCGCTGGGGCTGTGGAACGCGCGGGCGGCGGGGCACGACGCCGAGCAGGTCGTCGACGCGCTCGTGAAGTACAGCCGCTATCCCGTGCCGCACGCGCTGCTCGTCGACATCGCCGAGACGATGGACCGCTACGGCCGCCTCACCCTCTCCAAGCACCCGGCCCACGGTCTGGTCCTGACGACCACCGACCGCCCGATCCTCGAAGAGATCCTCCGCTCGAAGCGGGTCACCCCGCTCGTCGGCGCCCGTCTGGACCCCGACACGGTCGCCGTGCACCCCTCCGAACGCGGCCAGATCAAGCAGGTGCTGCTCAAGCTGGGCTGGCCGGCCGAGGACCTCGCCGGGTACGTGGACGGCGAGGCGCATCCGATCGAGCTGGCGGAGGACGGCTGGGCGCTGCGCCCGTACCAGCAGCAGGCCGTGGAGGGCTTCTGGCACGGCGGGAGTGGCGTGGTGGTCCTGCCCTGCGGTGCGGGGAAGACGCTGGTCGGAGCCGGGGCGATGGCCCAGGCGAAGGCCACGACGCTGATCCTCGTCACGAACACGGTCTCGGCCCGGCAGTGGAAGCACGAGCTGGTGAAGCGGACGTCGCTGACCGAGGAGGAGATCGGGGAGTACAGCGGTACGCGCAAGGAGATCCGCCCGGTCACCATCGCGACGTACCAGGTGCTCACGACCAGGCGGAAGGGCGTCTACCCGCACCTGGAGCTGTTCGACTCCCGCGACTGGGGGCTCATCGTGTACGACGAGGTGCACCTGCTGCCCGCGCCCGTCTTCAAGTTCACGGCCGACCTGCAGGCCCGGCGGCGGCTCGGCCTCACCGCGACCCTGGTCCGGGAGGACGGGCGCGAGTCGGACGTCTTCTCCCTCATCGGGCCGAAGCGTTTCGACGCGCCCTGGAAGGAGATCGAGGCGCAGGGCTACATCGCGCCCGCGGACTGCGTCGAGGTGCGGGTGAACCTGACCGAATCGGAGCGGCTCGCGTACGCCACCGCCGAGACGGAGGAGAAGTACCGCTTCTGTGCGACCACCGCGACCAAGCGCAAGGTCACGGAGGCGATCGTGCGCCGATTCGCCGGGCAGCAGATCCTCGTCATCGGCCAGTACATCGACCAACTGGACGAACTGGGCGAGCACTTGAACGCGCCCGTCATCAAGGGCGAGACCCCGAACTCGCAGCGCGAGAAGCTCTTCGAGGCGTTCAGGCAGGGCGAGATCAGCGTGCTGGTGGTGTCCAAGGTCGCGAACTTCTCGATCGACCTGCCGGAGGCGACGGTCGCCATCCAGGTCTCGGGCACCTTCGGGTCACGGCAGGAGGAGGCCCAGCGGCTGGGCCGGGTCCTGCGCCCCAAGGCCGACGGCCACAAGGCGCACTTCTACTCGGTCGTCGCGCGCGACACCATCGACCAGGACTTCGCGGCCCATCGGCAGCGGTTCCTGGCGGAGCAGGGGTACGCCTACCGGATCATGGACGCGGACGAGCTGCTGGCCGGGGGCTGAGGCCACTGCCACTGTCGACGTCGACAGTGGCGCGAATTCGCACGTACATGCACAATCGGCTGGCGTCGCCGTGACCAGGTGACGGAGTACCCGCACGGTGTCATGGGGGAGACGTGGGACGGCGCGAGAGCAGCATCGATCCGACGAGAGGGGTCCTGGAGCGGTTCGCCCACGACCTCCGTCTGTTGCGGCGGCAGGCGGGGTCCCCCTCCTACCAGCAGTTGGCCGCGCACACCCATTTCGCCTCCTCCACGCTCGCCGCCTGCGCGTCCGGCAAGCGGCTGCCCAGCGCCGCCGTGCTGGAGGCGTACGTGCGGGCCTGCGGGGGCGACGTCACGGAGTGGGAGGCCCGCCGCGTCCGTACGAGGATCCGGCTGGACACGGGCGAGGGTGAGGGCGAGGGCACTCCGGTCGGGGAGCGCCCAGGGCCGATCGCGGCGAGCGCCGAGCCCGTCTCCCGGGAAGCCGGGCCGGTTGTGTCAGCCGTGCCGGACGCGCCTGTGGTTCCGTCCGTACCCGCGCCGCCCCTGTTCCCGTTGCCCGAGGCCGTGCGGCGGCCGGCGCGGCGCGGGGGTGCGTGGTGGTGGCGTGTCACGGTCCTGGGGCTGATCCTGTTCGGCTGTTGCGCCTCGGAGGTGAACGCGTCACACGACACCTCCCCGTCCTCCCGGTCCTCCTCGACCGCCGCGACGCCCCTCTCGGACCGGGCCGACGAGGCGAGGTGGCTGAATCCCCGCGCCGGGATACCGGACCGCTTCCGGCCCGCCATCGTCCGCGCGGGCACGATGTGCCCGGTGCCGCAGATCACGCCCGCCCTGGTCGCGGCCATCCTCGCCGCCGAGAGCGGCTTCGACCCCGATCTGGCCGATCCGGCCGCGCAGGAGTACGGGATCGCGCGGTGGACGCCACGGGTCCTGCGGTACTACCTGCCCCCGGACCAGCAGGGCCGGGTCCCGGTGCCGCCGTTCGACCCCGAGGAGTCGATCCTGGCCCTCGGCCGGATGCTGTGTTCGCTGGCTCCGCAGCTGGAGGGCGTCGCCGGTGACCCGGTGATGAACCTGGCCGCCTCCTACCGCACGGCCACGTTCGTCGTACAGCAGGAGAACGGCGTACCGGCCCGCCTGCTGCCGTACATCCGCCGCGTGCGCGGTCATCTGCTGGACTACGCGCCCACGCCCGGGACGTGTCTGCCCTACGAGGTCGAGCGGAGTTCGTATCCGGCGCCCTGCGCGGACGCCGGGGCACGGGCACAGCGCTGAGACTCCGCCACCGAACGGCGCGCCCCGTACAGGCGGGGCGCGCCCGGTGACTCATCACCTCGACCGACCCGACGGCCTCAGTCGAGGTTGGGCGGGTTGCCGGGGCTGCTGGTGCCGCAGGACGGTACGCCGTCGAGCCAGGCGGGGCCCTGGAGGTAGATGTTGTTGACCCAGCCGCCGAAGTCCGGCAGGTAGGACCACGCGCTGTTCGTGAGTCCCTCGGCCGTCACCGACTCACCGCGTGTCTGGCAGCGGATACGCACGTTGGTCGGCCCGCTGAAGGTGTGCACCGTCGCGGTGGACGTCGAGGAGTCGGCGTGCACCTGGACACCGGAACCCCACGTGCTGAAGCCGGGATCGGCGACCGGGGCGCTGCCGGGGCCGCACGGCGGAACGCCGTCGAGCCAGGCGGGACCCTGGAGGAAGATGTTGCTGATCCAGGCTTTCTGGTCGGGCAGGTACGACCAGGCGTCGTTGGTGACGCCCTCAGCGGTCACGGACTCGGCGTGCTGCTGGCAGGAGACCGTCACCCTGGTGGGGGTGGCGAAGACCGGCCCCAGCGGCGCCGAGACGGAGGGCCGCTGACGGGTGTTGACGTCCGTGCCCCAGGTGGAGAACCCGCCGCTGCCCGCGCCCGTGTTCCCGTCGCACGCGGGCACGCCCACGAGCCAGTCGGCGCCCTGGACGTAGATGTTGCTGACCCAGCCGCCGTAGTCGGGCAGATACGACCAGACGTCGTTGGTGTAGCCCTCGGCGGTCACGGACTCGGCCCGCTTCTGGCACTGGATCGCCACCGACATGGGTGCCGAGAAGGTGGCCACGGGTGTCCCCGTACGGGAGGGCAGGGGACGTACGTTGACTCCGGTGGCCCAGGTCTGGAACCGTCCGGACCCGCCGCCCCCCGAGCCGTCGCAGGCGGGTACGCCGTCGAGCCAGGCCGCGCCCTGGACGTAGATGTTGCTGACCCAGCCGCCGTAGTCGGGCAGATACGACCAGGCGTCGTTGGTGTAGCCCTCGGCGGTCACCGACTCGCCGTGCTGCTGGCACTGGACCTTGATGGCCGTGGGGCCGTCGAGGGTCACCACGACGGGGGCGGACTGCCCGGCGGAGGCGCGTACGTTCACATGGTCGCCCCAGGTGCTGTGGTCGCCGCCCGCGCCGGTCCCGCCGGAGGCGGCGAGGCGGATGGCGCCGGTGTAACCATTGTGGCTGGAGAACTGCGACACCATGATGTGGGTGTCCGACTCACGCGCCTCGACGATCTTCCCGTCGCCCAGGTACATGGCCACGTGGTGGATGGGCGAGCCGAAGAAGACCAGGTCGCCGGCTTGCAGCGGCGCGATGCCCTGGGCGGCGGAGAAGCGGTTGGTGGCCGGCAGCTGGAACTCCTGGGCGGCGGTGCGCTGCCCCATGACGTCGTACCCGACGGCCTTCGCCCAGGCGTAGCGGACGAAGCCCGAGCAGTCGAACCCCTTCCGGTACGGATCGTTCTTGCTGCGTTCGGGATCGCCGGTGTCCACGAATCCGTAGGACGCTCCCGGCGCCGGGCCGTGTCCCCCGCCCCAGCTGTACCAGGTACCGATACTGACCTCGCGGCACGCCCAGTCGACGGCCCGGGCGGCGGCGTCGTTGGGCGCGACCACCGTCATTCCGCAGTCGCGGCCGGGGTTCCAGGTGGGAGTGGGCGGCGGGCCGCTGATGCCCTCCATCTGCTTGGCGAACCAGGTACCGAGGCTCCGGCGGTAGTCGATGTTGCCGCAGCAGGACTGGTAGCTGGTGTGGATCTCGGCGCCCAGTGCGTCGCTCTCGCTCTGCCGCGGGTCGCAGACCATGTCCCCGACGACGCAGAAGTCGAGGCTGCGCCCGGCGATGTCGGACGGCAGGAGGCGTGGTTCGAGGAGGCCGCCCTCGGTGTTCTTGCCGGCCTCGCCGGTGCGGTAGTCCACGTGCAGCGCGTAGGAGGCCCGGCCCGCGGGGCTGTGCGGGTCGGCCAGCATCAGTACGGCGCCGATGTGGCTTCGCTCGTCGGCGGAGAGGTTGTCGATCGCGTCGTGCACCACGTTGGCGCCCTGGGAGTAGCCGACGAGACCGATGCGCGAGGAGGGGCACATGCTCGCCCACTTGCGTACGACCTGGACCATCTGCCTGGTCCCGGTGTTGCGCGAGTCGACCCAGGTCGAACTCGTCACCATGTTGTCGAAGCTGACGTCCGCGGCAGGGTAGGGCAGCGGGTAGTACTCGGTCGACGATCCGCTGAGGCCGGCGATCTGGGCCTCGCGGAGGTAGGCACCCACACGGTCGCCCATGTGTTCGAGGCCGGGCAGCGGCGGGTTCTCGGGGGAGTTCTCACCCGATCCTCGGGCCCCGATGACCAGGTTGTCCGAGCAGAAAAGGGGGAGTCCCTGGTCCCACGGCTGGGCATCCACGGGACTGAAACTGGCCGCCTGGGCCGGGGAGGCCGCGACGAGCGGCAGCAGGGTGAGGGCCAGCGCGGCGGTCAGCAGCCGCACGACCCGTCTGACAGACATGGTGAGGAGGGGTCCCTTCGGTACGGGAGTCGCAGTCGTACGACGCGCGGGGCAGCGGCGCCGCAGTCCATGCAACGTCCCGTCGGGCCCTTCTCCACAGGGGATAGAGAATCCGCGGACAATCCGTCGACAACGAGACGACCGGAAGGGAAGCAGGCAGGACGGAAGCTCACCTGCGGCTGCGGCGCACGCCCGCCTCCTCTCCGTACTCGCCGAGGAGTACGACGCTCAGGGCGGCGCCGGTGAACACCCGGACGGCGCGGAGGGCGTCGCCGAGGCGGTGGCTGTGGCCGGCTTGCACGGCGGTGGCGCCGGGGCGGCGGGCGGACAGGGACGCGGGGGTGAGGGTTGCTGCGCTCATGTATCCAGGGTGGCGCCCGGGGCCCGCGTTTCCATCACCCTGCGGGGCGAACCGGGGTCATCACCCCGTACGACTCCGGGGGGACGTCTCCCCCACAGGGAGGTGGAGCCCACCCCCTAGGTCGTGTCCGCAAAGTGGTTGGCGCGTTGGTCTGTTCGTGGTGCGTCGTCATGAGCTGACTGATCAGGCATGGGCAGTGATCGAGCCGCTGCTGGTTCCGCCTCGGATGGGACGGCCGGTGCGG
>NZ_PJME01000061.1 GCF_002954775.1 Streptomyces geranii | reverse complement strand
CCCACCCCCGCAACGCCCGCCACCCCCAGCCCGTCCGGCGTTTGAGGACGAGGCCGTTCAGGCCGATGGCGGGGGTCTGGGGGCGCAGCCCCCAGAAGGATGGGACGGGTAGGGGCGGCGGGGGCGAGGAAAATCAGCGCCGCGCGAGCGCACCCCGCACCGCCCCCAAGTCCTCCTCCGACCCCAGCCCCGCGTGGTACAGCCGAACCTCCGTCGCCCCCAGCCCCACCGCCCGCTCCACATCCCCCGCGAGCGTCCCCGGACTCCCGCCCATCCCCGACACCACCACGAAGTTCGCCGCCAGCACGGCCCCCGCCCGCCCCACCTCGGCGAACGGCGTCAACAACCCCGCCCCACCCGTGCACGGCACCACCACCCCGTCCGCCACGGACAGGATGTGCACGGGGTCCACCCCCGGATTGGCGCCGACGTGGTAGCCGACGGGGTCGGCGTGCAGCAGCACCTGGAAGCCGGCCGGAGCCGCTGCCCGGACGGCCGCGACCGCCGTCTCCTGGAGCGTGCGGGCCGTTTCCTCGCGCCACGCGCGCGTGCGGCCCGCCTTCTCCTCCCCGAGCCGCTTCTCGACCCCCGCCCAGCTCCCGTCGTCCGGCTCGCCCCGCCACACCGGCTCCAGCGCCGCCCGCACCGCCGCCGCCAGCTCGTCGGGATCGAGGCCCTGTCCGGCGTACCCCGCCCGGCAGGACGGGCAGAAGCACAGCGCCATCAGATACTGGCCCGCGTCGCCCAGCCCGACACCGCCGGTCTTGTCGTGGGCGTGCAGATGCGTCAGCCCGTACCAGCCCAGGGACTCCAGCTCCGTACCGCCCGCCCCGGGACGTACCGCCGCCTCCGCCGCCAGATCGACGAGGTACGCGCGCGTGGCGGGCTGCGCGATGCAGGGTGCCCACGGGTAGCGGTCGCCGTAGGCGTTGACCACGGAGGTGTCCGGGTGCTCGGCGCCGAGGCGGGAGTTGTGCGCGAGGACGACCCAGGTGTGCACGTCGAGGCCCGCGTCGGCGAGGGCTGCTGCGGCCTCGCCGTACGCGTCCCCAGGGGCCCACGCCCCGGCGGTGTACGGCCGCAGCTCACGGCCCGCCCAGCGCTCGTCCGGCGGATACAGCACGGCCGCGTGCTCGGCGGTGACGATGCGGTGGCGGGGGTGACGGGGGGTCAACGCGCGCGTGGAGTGGTACGCGGAGGCCAGCGTCACCTGTTCCACGCCGAGCGCGGCGATCCGCCCGGCGGCGTCGGGATCGCCGTTGACGTCCCAGGGATAGACGAATGCGGACGCTTTCACACACGCTCCTCGAACTCGGAACCGGCCGCGGAACCGGCCACCTCAGCCCCCGTACCTACCCCCGCGCCGGTCGCCCCACCCACCAGCGCGTACCCCCGCTCGACAAGCCGGGCCAGCTGCTTCACATGCTCCTCGCCCGGCTCGTGCAGCGGCGGCCGGACCTCGCCCACGTCCAGCCCGGCCTGCCGTACCGCCGCCTTGACCAGCGACACGGCGTATCCGCGCCCCTGCGCCCGCAGCTCCACGAACGGCCGATAGAAGCCGTCGACCAGGCGGTTGACGGTCTCGTCGTCGCCGGTGTTGAGCGCCCGGTGGTAGGCGAGGGCGATCTCGGGAGCGAAGCAGAAGACGGCCGACGAGTACAGGGTGACGCCGATGCCCTTGTAGGCGAGGCCGGTCAGTTCGGCGGTCGGCAGGCCGTTGAAGTACAGGAAGTCGCCGGGCGCCTCGACGCGTACCGCGCTCACGATCCGCTGCATCAGGTCCAGGTCGCCGACCCCGTCCTTGAGCCCGATGACCCCGTCCGTGCGCGCCAGTTCCACCACGGTCCCGGGTGTGAAGACGGCGTTGTCGCGCTGGTAGACGATCACCGGCAGGTCGGTGGCCGCGGCCAGCTCCCGGTAGTGGCGCAGGAGTCCCTCCTGCCCGGCCACCACCAGGTACGGCGGCATGGCGAGCAGCCCGTCGGCCCCGGCCTCCGCCGCGAACCGCGCGAAGCGTACGGCGAGTGCGGTGCCGTATCCGGCGCCCGCGACGACGGGTACCCGCCCGGCGGTCTCCTCCACCGCCGCCCGTACGCAGTCCTGGAACTCCTCGGGGGTCAGCGCGTGGAACTCCCCGGTGCCGCAGCAGGCGAAGACGGCCGCGGCGCCCGCCTCCACCCCCTGGCGCACATGCGCGCGGTAGACGTCGAGGTCGAGGGAGCCGTCGGGGCCGTAGGCGGTGACGGGGAAGAACAGCGGGCCGCTCGGGACGGTGAGTCGGGTGGCGAGGGGCGC
This sequence comes from Streptomyces geranii, assembly GCF_002954775.1. Classification (GTDB taxonomy): domain Bacteria; phylum Actinomycetota; class Actinomycetes; order Streptomycetales; family Streptomycetaceae; genus Streptomyces; species Streptomyces geranii. The sequence continues at coordinate 48,269 of NZ_PJME01000061.1, read as the reverse complement.
TGGCGTCACGGGGTCTCCCTGGGCATGCAGCCGTACATGAATCTGACCGGCATCTACATTTCTGAACACATTCACGCTAAGGGCCCCCGCGGGGCCGGTCAAGCCGGTCGACGACCGAGCAGGGGGCGGAATTCGCAGGACTGCGTCACACTTGACGACACCCGGCACCCCTTCATAGCGTGTCCACGGATATGAATGCCGTACATGCATGCGGCTACCCGTCGAGGAGATCCCTCCAGGAGTCCGACCCCAAGGAGAACCGGGATGCCCGCCCCTCGCACCGTTCCCCGAACCGCTCCCCGCACCGTTCTGCTCACCGGCGCCGCCGGCGGACTCGGCACCCTGATGCGGGACCTGCTCCCGTCCTACGGCTACGACCTGCGCCTCCTCGACCTACTCCCCATCGAGGGCGAGCCGGACGCGATCACCGCGGACCTCACCGACCGGGCGGCACTGCGCGAGGCCGTGCGGGGCGTCGACGCGATCGTCCACCTCGCGGGCATCTCCCTTGAATCGACCTTCGACAAGATCCTCAGGGCGAACATCGAGGGGACGTACAACCTGTACGAGGCCGCGCGCGAGGAGGGCGTCGGACGGATCGTCTTCGCCTCCTCCAACCACGCCGTGGGCTACACGCCCCGCCCCGAGGGAACCGATCCGCTGATCCCGGTCGACACCCCGCACCGCCCGGACACCTTCTACGGCCTCTCCAAGTCCTTCGGCGAGGACCTGGCCCAGCTCTACTGGGACAAGCACGGCCTGGAGACCGTCTCCGTACGCATCGGCTCCTGCTTCGCCGAGCCGACGACCGTCCGCATGCTGTCGATCTGGATGAGCCCCGCGGACGGCGCCCGCCTCCTCCACGCGGCCCTGACCGCCGAGGACGTCGGCCACACCGTCGTCTACGGCTCCTCCGCCAACACCCGCCTCTGGTGGGACCTCGGCAGCGCGCGGGCGCTCGGCTACGACCCGCAGGACGACTCCGAGCCGTACGCCGAGAAACTGATCGCCGAACAGGGCGAACTCCAGCCCGGCAACGAGGCGCACGCCAACCTGGGCGGCGCCTTCGTGACGGACCCGCCGATCTGGCCGTACTGACACCCCCACGACAGCCCCGATACGGCGGACGGGCACCGAACGGGCCCGTCCGCAGCCCTGTTCGGGCACGGCCGCCGACCCTTGACTGTGGCGCGACAGCGCACAGTCAGGGGCGCGGGGAACTGCGCGACCAGCCACGACGGACCGTCGGTCGCGACCCGACCGCACCGATCGAGCCAGCGGCCCCCTCCGCCCGAACGGGCACACGCGGGCACCATCACCCTCGTAACAGGCCTGGTCGCCGCCCCCCACCCGCTGTAGAACTTCCCCCATGAGGCCCGAACGGGCAGACAGCGCGGCAGGGCAGGTGAGCGCATGACCGGAACCGCGGAAGACCGCCAGCGGCACATCGTGCGCGCCGCCCGCACCACCGGTTCGGTCGACGTGAGCACGCTCGCCGCCGAACTGGGCGTGGCCAAGGAGACCGTACGCCGGGATCTGCGCGCCCTGGAGGACCACGGTCTGGTCCGCAGGACCCACGGCGGCGCCTACCCCGTGGAGAGCGCCGGCTTCGAGACGACCCTCGCCTTCCGCGCCACCAGCCACGTCCCCGAGAAGCGCCGGATCGCCGCCGCGGCGGCCGAGTTGCTCGGGGACGCCGAAACGGTCTTCGTCGACGAGGGGTTCACCCCGCAGCTCATCGCCGAGGCCCTGCCCAGGGATCGGCCGCTGACCGTGGTGACCGCGTCCCTGCCCGTCGCGGGCACGCTCGCGGAGGCCGAGAACACCTCGGTCCTGCTGCTCGGCGGCCGGGTCCGCCCGGGCACCCTCGCGACGGTCGACCACTGGACGACGAAGATGCTGGCCGGCTTCGTCCTGGACCTGGCCTACATCGGCGCCAACGGCATCTCCCGCGAACACGGCCTGACCACCCCCGACCCCGCCGTGAGCGAGGTCAAGGCGCAGGCGATCCGGGCGTCGCGGCGCACGGTGTTCGCGGGCGTGCACACCAAGTTCGGGGCGGTGAGCTTCTGCAGGTTCGCCGAGATCGGCGACCTGGAGACGATCGTCACGAGCACGCTGCTGCCCACGGCGGAGGCACACCGCTATTCGCTGCAAGGACCGCAGGTCATCCGAGTCTGACCCGCCCGAGACCCCAAGCCCCAAGCCCCAAGCCCCAAGCCCTACCCCCACACACCCACCAATGCCCCTTATGTACCCATACATCCAGGAGCGATCCATGCGAACCCCGAGCCGACGGAGGCCGCGAGCGACGCTCGCCCTGGCCGCCGCAGGGACGCTGCTCGCCCCGCTGCTCTCCGGCTGCTGGGCCGGAGCGGGCGGGTCCGGTTCCGGCGGCGACGCCATCAACGTACTGATGGTCAACAACCCGCAGATGGTGGAGTTGCAGAAGCTCACCGTGGCCCACTTCACCGAAGAGACCGGCATCGAGGTCAACTTCACCGTCCTGCCCGAGAACGACGTCCGCGACAAGATCAGCCAGGACTTCGCCAACCAGGCGGGCCAGTACGACGTCGCGACCCTCTCCAACTACGAGATACCGATCTACGCCCGCAACGGCTGGCTGCACGAGATGGACACGTACGTCGCGAAGGACGTCGCGTACGACGAACAGGACGTCCTGAAGCCGATGCGCGAGTCCCTCACCGGCGACGACGGCAAGCTGTACGGCCAGCCCTTCTACGGCGAGTCGTCCTTCCTGATGTACCGCAAGGACGTGTTCGAGGCGAAGGGCCTCACCATGCCCCCGCACCCCACCTGGACCGAGGTCGCCGACCTGGCGGCGGAGGTCGACGGCGCCGAGTCGGGCATGAAGGGCATCTGTCTACGCGGGCTGCCGGGCTGGGGCGAGGTGATGGCCCCGCTGACGACGGTGGTGAACACCTTCGGCGGGACCTGGTTCGACAAGGACTGGAAGGCACGGCTCAACTCCCCCGAGTGGAAACAGGCGGTGACCTTCTACGTCGACCTGGTGCGCGAGCACGGCGAGTCCGGCGCCCCGCAGTCCGGCTTCGCCGAGTGCCTGAACAACATGACCCAGGGCAAGGTGGCCATGTGGTACGACGCCACCTCCGCGGCCGGTTCGCTGGAGTCGGCGAACTCCCCGGTCAAGGGGAAGATCGGCTACGTACCGGCGCCCGTCGAGAAGACGGAGTCCTCCGGCTGGCTCTACACCTGGGCCTGGGGAATCCAGAAGGCGTCCCGGAACCCGGACGACGCCTGGAAGTTCGTGTCCTGGGCGTCCAGCAAGGAGTACGAGCAGCTGGTCGGCGACGAGATCGGCTGGTCCAACGTCCCTGCGGGCAAACGCGCTTCGACGTACGAGAACGCCGACTACCGCCAAGAGGCCGCCGCCTTCCAGGAGATGACGAAGGAGGCCATCGAGGGCGCCCGCCCGAACGACCCCGGGGTGCAGCAACGCCCGGCGCCCGGGATCCAGTTCGTCGGCATTCCCGAGTTCACCGATCTCGGCACCAAGGTCTCGCAGGAGATCAGCGCGGCCATCGCCGGACGCCAGTCCGTCGAGTCGGCCCTGAGGAAGTCCCAGAAGCTGGCAGCGGAGATCTCCGAGGAGTACGAGGGACGATGACCGCGACGACGACAGCCGCACCGACAGCCGCACCGACCGCACGCGCGGAGAAGCCCCCTTCGGACCGCCTCCGCGCCTGGGCCACCCGGGCCCCGCTCCTGCCCGCCCTGATCTTCATGATCGCCGTGACCCAACTCCCCTTCGTGGCCACGCTGGTGATCTCCTTCTTCGACTGGAACGCGCTCTACCCGGACGCCCGCCGCTTCACGGGCCTCGCCAACTACACGGAGGTCCTGACCGACGCGGACCTGCGCCACTCGGTGTGGACGACGATCCTGCTCACGGCGGCCGTGGTCCTGGCGAGCCTGGTCCTGGGCCTCGGCCTGGCCCTCCTCCTGGACCGCAGGTTCCGGGGCCGGGGCCTGGTCCGCACCCTCCTCATCGCGCCCTTCCTGGTGGTCCCGGTGGCGGCGGCCCTGCTCTGGAAGCACGTGCTCTACAACCCCGAATACGGCCTGCTGAACGGCCTGTTGCACTACGTCGGGGGCCCGCAGCCGGACTGGATCTCCAACACCCCGCTGCTCGCGGTGGAGGCGGCGCTGGTCTGGCAGTGGACGCCGTTCATGATGCTGATCCTGCTGGCGGGACTGCAGAGCCGCGACCAGCAGCAGATCGAGGCGGCGAAGGTCGACGGCGCGAACGACTGGCAGATCTTCCGCCACCTGACGCTCCCTCACCTGCGCCGCTACCTCGAACTCGGCGCGCTGCTGGGCTCGATCTACATCGTCCAGAACTTCGACGCGGTCTTCACGATCACCTCGGGCGGCCTGGGCACGGCGAACCTCCCCTACACCGTCTACCAGAGCTTCTACCAGGCCCACGAGAACGGCCTGGCATCGGCGGCCGGCGTCCTGGTGGTCATCGGCTCGATCGTCATCGCGACCTTCGCGCTGCGCGTGGTGTCGTCCCTGTTCCGCGAGGAGGCGTCCCGATCATGAGCGAGAACACCGCTGCGGTCGTACGTCCGCGCCGCACCCGGCAAACGGGCCTGGGCCTCGGCCTGTTGGCCTGGCTGGCGGGCATCCTCTTCTTCCTCCCGATCGCCTGGATGGCCCTGACCTCCTTCCACTCGGAGGAGGACGCGGCGACCAACCCCCCGTCCTTCGGGGCCGCGTTGACCCTCGACGGCTACCGCGAGTTCTTCGGCACGGGAGGCGGGGCGAGCCCCTGGCCGTCGCTGGTCAACTCGACGGTGGCGTCGCTGACTTCGACGCTGCTCGTGCTGCTCCTGGCCCTCCCGGCGGCGTACGCCCTGTCGATCCGCCCGGTCCGGAAGTGGACGGACGTCCTGTTCTTCTTCCTGTCGACGAAGATGCTGCCGGTGGTGGCGGGCCTGCTGCCGATCTACCTCTTCGCGAAGAACACCGGCCTGCTGGACAACATCTGGCTGCTGGTCGTCCTCTACACGTCCATGAACCTGCCGATCGCGGTGTGGATGATGCACTCCTTCCTCTCCGAGGTCCCGGTGGCGATCATCGAGGCGGCCCAGATCGACGGCGCGAGGCTGCCGACGATCCTGACCCGGGTGGTGGCACCGATAGCCCTCCCCGGCATCGCGGCGACATCCCTGATCTGCTTCATCTTCAGCTGGAACGAGCTGCTGTTCGCCCGGGTGCTGACGGGAGTCGTCGCCGAGACGGCCCCCGTCTTCCTCACCGGCTTCATCACCAGCCAGGGCCTGTTCCTGGCGAAGGTGTGCGCCGCGTCGCTCGTCATCTCCCTGCCGGTGCTCACCGCGGGGTTCGCCGCCCAGGACAAACTGGTCCAGGGCCTGTCACTGGGAGCCGTGAAGTGAAGGCAGCGGTCATCGAGTCCGTGGGCAAGGCCGTCGTCATGGAGGTCCCGGACCCGACTCCCGGCCCCCGCGAGGTCGTCGTCGAGGTGGCGGCCTGCGGCCTGTGCGGCACCGATCTGCACATCCTCCAGGGCGAGTTCGCCCCGACGCTGCCGATCGTGCCGGGGCACGAGTTCGCGGGGGAGGTGGTGGGCGTGGGCACACAGGTCACGGAACTGTCGCTCGGCGACCGGGTGGCGGTGGACCCCTCCCTCTACTGCCACGAGTGCCGCTACTGCCGCACGGGCCACAACAACCTCTGCGAACGCTGGGCGGCGATCGGCGTGACGACGGCGGGCGGCGCGGCCCAGTACGCGGTGGCCCCGGCCGCCAACTGCGTACGGCTCCCGGAGCACATCCGCACCCAGGACGCGGCGCTGGTGGAGCCACTGTCGTGCGCGGTGAGGGGTTACGACGTACTCCGAACCCGTCTGGGCGCCCACGTCCTGATCTACGGCTCGGGGACGATGGGCCTGATGATGCTGGAGCTGGCGAAGCGGACGGGCGCGGCGAGTGTCGACGTGGTCGACATCAACGCCCAACGCCTGTCCACGGCCCAGCTGTTGGGCGTGTCCGGATCGGCGACGAACGCGGCCGAGCTGGACCGCCCCCAGGGCTGGGACGTGGTGATCGACGCGACGGGCAACGCGGCGGCGATCCAGGACGGCCTGGACCGGGTGGCGAAGGCCGGCACGTTCCTGCAGTTCGGGGTGGCGGACTACGCGACGCGGGTCACGATCGACCCGTACCGCGTCTACAACCAGGAGATCACCATCACCGGTTCGATGGCGGTCCTGCACAGCTTCGAACGGGCGGCGGAGCTGTTCGCGGCGGGGGCGCTGGACCCGGAGGTGTTCATCAGCGACCGGCTGCCGCTGGCCGACTACCCGCAGGCGTTGGAGCAGTTCGCGTCAGGGGTGGGGCGGAAGATCGTGGTGGTGCCGTAACGAGGCGGCTACCGCTGCCCGTCCTGGTACAGGGCGGCCTACCGCCGTCCGTCCTGGTAGTAGTGCTGCTCCAGCGCCGCGACGAACGTGTCGCGCTGTCCGGTCATCGCGGCCTCCAGGAGCAGCACATGCCGGGCCGCCTGGTCGGCGCCGCTGCCGACACCCCGCCGCACGATCGGCACCGCCTGCCCGACAGACGACGGCGCGAGGTCCTCACGGACACCTTCGGCATGGTGTTCCAGGACTCGCTGACCGCGCTGAACCCGGTGATGCGCGTCGGCGACCGGATCGCGGAGTCGCCCCGCCACAAGCCCGGCATGAGCCGGACCGCCGCCCGCGACCGCCCTGTCGACGCGCCCACCACGGCCCTGGACGTCACCCGTTCGCGCCGCTCCGCGCGAACCCCGACCCCGACGAGCCGGAGGGGAGGCTGCTCGCCTTCCCGGGATTCGCGCCGAACCTCATCACACCGCCCACCGGCTGCGGCTTCGCCGAGGGCTGCGCGCTCGCCGACGCACACTACGAGGCGGCCGATCCGGCACTGACCCCCGCGGCTGGAGCGACCGGCTGACCGGGACCGACCCCCACGTGACGACGGCGGTCGACGGCGTCGACCTCGAACTCGCCCCCGGCGAAACGCTCGGACCGGTCGGGGAGTCCGGCTGCGGGAAGTCCACCCTCCGGGGCCGACTCACCCCCGTAGGGACGGATCGTCGAAACGGGCCCGACGGCCGAGGTCTTCGGGCACCCCGAGCACCCGTACACGAGGCTGCTGCTCAGCTCGGTGCCACGGCTGCACCCGGGCTTCCCCCAATCGGACGGCGAGTAAGGGAACGGTAAAACGGGCCCGGTCGTTCATCCGGCATGACAGCTATGACCCCCGGCTCGAACATCCCTCTTCCCACCACACGCGTGACGGTGGACGTCACCGCACCCGTGCGGCTCGACGTATCGAGCCTGCTGCTCACCGCCGACGGCAAGGTGCGCTCCGACGACGACTTCATCTTCTACAACCAGCCGACCGGCCCCGGCGTGACCTACCGCTCGGGCGGCGGCACCACCCCGGACTCGATCACGGTCGACACCACCGCGGTCCCCCCGGGCATCGAGAAGATCGTCGTCACGGCGAGCCCGGACGCCGCGGGCCAGAGCTTCCAGGGCATCGAACCGACGGCCACGATCCGCAACGCGACCGACAGCTCGGTACTGGCCACGTTCACGCCCCCGCAGCTCGGCACCGAGACCGCCCTGGTGATCGTCGAGATCTACCTCCGCAACGGCGCCTGGAAGGCCCGCGCGGTGGGCCAGGGATACGCCAACGGCCTGGCCGGCATCGCTACGGACTTCGGCGTGAGCGTGGAGGAACCGGCACCGGCGCCCACCCCGGTCGCCGCGCCGGCCCCGGTCGCACAGCCCACCCCGGTCCAGCCCCCCGTTCCCCCGGCGCCCCCGGCGGCGCCGCCCGCCCCGCCCCTGGGCGCAGGCAAGATCAACCTCGACAAGGGCCGCGTAAGCCTCCAGAAGAACCAGACGGTGTCCCTGGTCAAGGGCGGTCGTCCCCTCCTCTCGCAGGTCAAGATGGGCCTCGGCTGGGAGCCCGCGTTCCGGGGCAAGGACATCGACCTGGACGCGTCGGTCATCGCGTACGGCCCGCAGCGCAACCACATCGACAGCTGCTACTTCGGCAAGCTCTCCATCGTCAACGGCGCGATCAAGCACTCCGGTGACAACCTCACGGGCGAGGGCGGGGGCGACGACGAGGTCATCGTGGTCGACCTGGGCCGCCTCCCCCAGGAGGTCACGGGTCTGGTCTTCACGGTCAACTCCTTCTCCGGCCAGAAGTTCACCGAGGTCGCGAAGGCGTACTGCCGGCTCCTGGACGCGGCGACCGGCGAGGAACTGGTCCGCTTCGACCTGACCAGCGCCGAAGCGCAGACGGGCGTGATCATGGCAAAGATGATCAAGCAGTTCTCGGGCGAGTGGGAGATGACGGCGATCGGCGACTTCGTGAAGTCCCGCACGGTCAGGGGCATGGTGAAGCCGGCGGCGCAAGCACTCTGACCACCCGCGGAAGCGGACCGTGGGGCGACAACAGCACTCGTCAAGCCGTCAAGCCGTCACCCTGGCGACGAACGCGGCAAGGTTCCCCACGGTCCGCCGGATCTTCTCCTCCAGAGTGATCGTCTCGTGCAGCCGCGCCCCGGCCCCCGCGTCCTTCCTGCCGCGCACATACAGCGAGCAGCACAGATCACCGCACATGTACGCCCCCACCGAGTTCCCCTGCTTCCCGGCCTTCCCCGCCCGTGCCGCGACCATCAGCGCCACGCCGCCCGTGTGCGCGGTCAGGCACATCGAGCACATACTGCGCCGGGTCTGCCCGAAGGCGGGCGCCGAGGTCCGCAGCGCGAGGCCGGTCGGACGGCCCTCCAGCTCGGCGACGAGGTAGGCGCGGTCGGAGGCCTGCGGGTCCCGCCATCCCAGGAAGTCCAGGTCGTCCCAGGGCCGGTCGGCCAGATCGCGCGGCACGGACAGGCGCGTCGCCTCCCCCTTGCTGCAGTTGACGAACGCGGCACGTATCTCTTGCTCGGTCAGCGGCTCCATAACGGCAGGCTAATTTGCCTAAACGCTTTAGGCAAACGCATAATCGGCTTAGCCACACCGGCCGAACAGGAGGGAGGGCGAAGTCATGGCACGCGCGGGACTCACCACGGAACGCCTGACCAGAGCCGGCGCGGACCTCGCCGACGAGGTCGGCTTCGACCATGTGACCGCCTCGGAACTGGCCCGGCGCTTCGACGTCAAGGTCGCGAGCCTCTACTCGCACGTCAGGAACACCCACGACCTCAGGACGAGGATCGCCCTCCTCGCCCTCGAAGAACTCGCCGACCGCGCCTCCGACGCCGTGGCCGGCCGGGCGGGCAAGGACGCCCTGACCGCCTTCGCGAACGTCTACCGCGACTACGCCCGCGAACACCCCGGCCGCGCCGCCGCCACCCGGATGAGCCTCGACCCCGAGACGGCGGCGGCCAGCGCGGGCGTCCGGCACGCCCAGATGACCCGCGCGATCCTGCGCGGCTACGACCTCACGGAGCCCGACCAGACCCACGCGGTCCGCCTCCTGGGCAGCGTCTTCCACGGTTACGTCAGCCTGGAACTGGCGGGCGGCTTCAGCCACAGCGCCCCCGACTCCCAGGAGACCTGGACCCGCACCATGGACGCCCTCGACGCCCTGCTGCGCAACTGGCCGACCCCGCCCACCCGTTGACCCACAGCACAGCCAAGGAGAGGACGGCCATGCACACGGACCCCGCCCGGACCCCCGCCCCCCTCACCACGAACACCCCCATCACGGCAGATCTCGTACGCGGCGCACTGGACCTGGAACAGACCCCCCACGGCGTGCTCCCCCACCGCCTGCCCGCCCGGGCCCGCGCCCAGAACACGGACCCCCAGCTGGCCATGGCGGAGGCCCAGCCCTCGGGCGTACGGCTGGTCTTCCGCACCCGGGCGACCGGCATCGAACTGGACACCCTCCCCACCAAGCGCACCTACGTGGGCGCCCCGCCGCGCCCGGACGGCGTGTACGACCTGCTCGTCGACGGCCGCCTGGCCGGTCAGGGCAGTGTGCCGGGCGGCAACACCGTCACCATCGACATGGCCGCGGGCACCGCCGACCACCACCCCGGCACGCCAGGCACCCTCCGCTTCACCGGCCTGCCGGACACCTCGAAGAACATCGAGATCTGGCTGCCGCACAACGAGGTCACCGAACTCGTGGCCCTCCGCACCGACGCCCCCGTCGAACCCGTACCGACCCACGACCGGAACCGCAGAGTCTGGCTGCACCACGGCAGTTCGATCAGTCACGGCTCGGACGCCGCGAGCCCCACGACCACCTGGCCCGCCCTCGCCGCGTCCCTCGGTGGTGTGGAGCTGATCAACCTGGGGCTGGCGGGGAGCGCCCTGCTCGACCCGTTCACCGCCCGCGCGCTGCGCGACACCCCCGCCGATCTGATCAGCGTCAAGATCGGGATCAACCTGGTCAACACCGATCTGATGCGGCTGCGCGCCTTCACCCCGGCCGTGCACGGCTTCCTGGACACCATCCGCGAGGGCCACCCGACCACACCGCTCCTGGTGGTCTCGCCCCTCCACTGCCCGATCCACGAGGACACCCCCGGCCCCACGGCCCTGGACTTCACCACCCTCGAAACGGGCCGACTGCGCTTCCAGCCGATGGGCGACCCGGCCGAGGTGGCCGCCGGAAAGCTGACGCTCAACGTCATCCGGGAGGAGCTGGCCCGGATCGTGGTGCAGCGGTCGGCCGAGGACCCGAACCTCAACCACCTGGACGGCCGGGCCCTCTACGGCGAGTCCGACTCCGCCGAACTCCCCCTCCCCGACCAGCTCCACCCGGACGCGGCCACGCACCGCCGCATCGGCGAACGCTTCGCCGAACTGGCCTTCACCACAACGGAACCGCGCTCCTGGAACACAAAGAATAAGGACAAAGACGAAGACGAAGACGAGGACTAGAACAGGGCGCTGTACGCGTTCAGTGCCGGCTGCCCGCCCAGGTGCGCGTACAGCACGGTGGACTCCCGCCCGATCTCCCCGCGCGCGACGAGATCGACCATCCCGGCCATCGACTTCCCCTCGTACACGGGATCGGTGACCATCCCCTCCATACGGGCGGCCAGCCGCATCGCGTCCAGGGTCGTCTCGTCGGGGATGCCGTACACACCGGCGTGGTAGCGCTCGTCCAGCTCGACGTCCGCCTGCGTCAACTCCCTCTCTACGCCGATGAGTTGCCCGGTGTTGTGCGCGATCCGCGCGATCTGCTCCTTGGTCCGGGCGGGCGCGGCCGACGCGTCGATGCCGAGCACCCGGCGCGACCGCCCGCCCGCCTCCTCCAGCGCCGCGAACCCGGCGACCATGCCCGCCTGGGTGGACCCGGTCACCGAGCACACCACGACGGTGTCGAAGAAGACGCCCAACTCCCGCTCCTGCTCGGCGACTTCGTACGCCCACCCGGCGAACCCGAGCCCGCCCAGCGGATGGTCGGAGGCGCCCGCGGGAATGGCGTACGGCTTGCCGCCGCCCTCCTCGACCTCCCGCAGCGCCAGCTCCCAGCTCTCCTTGAACCCGATCCCGAACCCGGCCCGCACCAGCCGCACATCGGCCCCGGCGAGCCGGCTGATCAGGATGTTGCCGACCTTGTCGTAGACGGAGTCGGGCCACTCCACCCAACTCTCCTGCACGAGCACACACTTGAGCCCGGCACGGGCGGCACAGGCCGCGACCTGCCGAGTGTGGTTGGACTGCACCCCGCCGATCGAGACGAGCGTGTCGCACCCCTTGGCCAGCGCGTCGGCGACGAGGTACTCCAGCTTGCGGGTCTTGTTGCCGCCGTACGCGACACCGGAGTTGCAGTCCTCCCGCTTGGCCCAGAGGGCGGCACCGCCGAGGTGGGCGGTGAGCCGCTCCAGGGGGTGCACGGGCGAGGGCCCGAAGAGAAGGGGGTAACGCTCGTACGAGGAAAGGGACATGGGGTTCCTCCCGGTATCAGTGGACCTGGTGAGCCTCTTGGTCGACATCGCCGGCATCGCGTGCTTCACCGGCTTCGCCTGCTTCATCGACTTCATCGACTTCATCGGCTTCGTCGGCTTCGTCGGCGAGCCGCTCCAGGCCCCGCCAGATCTCCACGGTGACCCGGACCGCGCTGTCCGTGTCACCCGCCGCGCACGCCTCGATCAACTGCTCGTGCAGCCCGGCCGAACGGCAGTTGCCGCCCTCCCCGAAGCGCCGCCGTTCCAGGCGGCGGATCAGCGGGGTGTAGCGGGCGACGGTCGCGGCGGCGGCGCGGTTGCCGCTGACGCGCACGAGGACGTCGTGCAACTCGTCGTCGGCGTGCAGGGCCGCGTCCACGTCACCGGTGCGCACGGCGTCGGCGAACCGCGCGTTGGCGGCCCGCATGACGTCAACGTCCGCGCCCAGCAAGCGGGGTACGGCGACCCGTACCGCCAACTCGTGCATGGCCCCGACCACGGCGGCGGCGTCCCGCACCTCGGCGGCCACGACCGCGGTCACCCGCGTATAGCTCTGCGGCTTGCTCTCCAGCAGCCCCTCGTCGACGAGCCGCGAGAACGCCTCCCGCACGGGCGCCCGCGACAGCCCGAGCCGCTCCGCCAGCTCGGCATCACGCACGACCGCGCCGGGCTCGATCTCCCCGGCGACGATGGCGTCCCGAATCGCTTCGTACGCCCGGTCCCTGAGCAGGGTCCGGGGGACGGGTCGTATAGCCGGTCGCGTCGCCTCCACAACTGAAATGTTAGATGTCAATCATGAGAACGCACAAGAGTGTGGCCCGCACCGAAGTACCGAGGTACCGAAGTACGGGCCACACCCACTCACACCATGCCTGGCCTACTCAGCCGACCCACGGCCAGTCCGCGTCCCGCGCGCTCTCCAGCAGCGGAACCATCCGGAACGCCGCGTCCGAGAGCCCCCCGAAGGTGTGCCGGTTGGCCGTCCCGGACGGGCCGTGGCCCGCCTTGTACCCGGCGAGGTTCCAGGTGTAGACCGGGACGTCGGCCGGCACCTGCCGGGTCGGATCGCCGTGCCGGCTGTACGCGTACTGCTCGTCGGTGACGATCAGGACCCGGTCGTGCTTCCTGTAGTGGCGCCGGACCGCCTTGGTCGTGTTGGTGCCGCCCAGGTCGCCGAAGCGGTCCAGGATCTTCAGCACCGACTCGCCCTTGCGGTACGCCACGCGCTTGCTCGACGTACCGAACTCGACGAGATCCGCGTCCGCCGCCCGCAGTGCGAGCGCCGAGCCGAAGATCGCCGCCGCGTCGGCCCGGGTGAGTTCCGAGCGCTCGGACAGCCGGGAGAAGAACATCGAGCCCGAACGGTCGACCAGGACCAGCGTCCGCCCGCCCAGCGCCGGCACGTTGGCCAGCGAGTGCCCGAGCGCCTGCTCCAGCGGGTACGCCCAGCGCAGCGAGGGCGCGTGCCGGTACGCGGCGAGGTAGCGGAAGGGAAACTGCCGCGAGCGCGCGACCTCGGCCGGGTCACTGATCTTGGCCGCGACCAGCGCCGCCACCTCGTCGCTCACCCCCGCCGCGTCGAAGTTCCGCAGGTTCCTGACGAGCGCCATCGCGCCCATGGACGGGATTACGGCCTCCCAGGCCGCCCTGTCCATCGGCCCCTGCAGCCAGCCGGCCAGCGCCTCCCAGGTCATACCCGCGTCCGCCAGCCGCTCGGCGCCGCCCGCCCCGGTCACGACCCTGCGGCGCTTCGCGGGCCGCAGCGCCATCAGGTCACGGTGTGCGGTGAGCACGGGCAGCGACTTGGGCACGACGGCCGTGTCCGGGTTGTGGCGCCGGTCCAGCGCGTACTGGAACAGCTCCCCCTGCCACGGCTTGGCCGGATCCGGCGCCGCGTGCACCAGGTTGAGGATGTCGCCGAAGCGGTAGCCCTTGGACGCGGTGTCGTACTTCAGCAGCGACTTGCCGCTGTAGAGACGTCGTACGGCGTCGGCGACACCGCGCTTGACGGGCTTGGGCAGGTTGCGGCCGTACCTGGAGGTCCAGTAGGCGAGCAGCTCACCGGGCTCGTCCGGGCGGCGCAGTACGGAGTCGATGACCTGCCGGTTGGTTGGACCGTCGGTGACGTCGGCGTCGAGGCGTGCCTTCACGTACTCGGCGGCGCCCACGATGGCGGCCGTACGGAGGTTGCCCTCGCCGCGCAGCCAGCCGAGCAGGCCGGCCGTCCACGCCGGGTCGGTGACGGCGAGTCGGCGCACGAGCGAGGCGAACCGGTCGTCGCGGTCCTCACCGCTCTCGTAGAACGTCTTCTGCGCCACGAAGTTGGCGAGCGACAGCAGGAACAGTTCCGAACGCTCGTCCCGCTCACGGCCTCGGCCGCCCTCATACGTCCGGAGCACCCGCCCGGTCGAGGTGACCCGCGAAGTGGGCTGCGCCTTGCTGGCCTTGGTGTTGAATCGCGCCATGATGAATTCCCCCCCATTCGCCGGCACTTCGTGCGTGGAACGGTTGTTGTGGAGGGAGGCGCGGCAACAGGAAGGTGGCCGAGATCGAATTCGGCGACGGTCGCTTATAAACTGGCGCGTCTTCCGTTCCGCCACACCGACTCTGGGCCGATGACGGGATTCGAACCCGCATGAGGAGTCAACCCCACCAGTTCCCGAAGTATCCGCTGCCTTCGCACCGGGCACCCACCTGTTGCCGCGCCTCCCCGAGTTCAGATCGCGCACCGGAGAGGTGCATGAAGTTCTGGGTGTCCAGAGATCGAAGCCGGCGGAACCGACGTAGGTGCTCTAACCCCTGAGCTACACCGGCGTGTTGTGCCGGTGACGGGACTCGAACCCGCGACCGCCCCATTATCAGTGGAAGTAGGTCCTGCCTTCGCACCTGGACGTTCATCACTCTAGGAGGCGTACCGCGGGCCGAGCGACCCAATTAATCAGCCGCGCTGCTGCCGCTTCCACGGCCCAGTAATGGCGAGCATGATCCCAGGCGCCTGAATGTTGGCGTACAGCGTCTTCCCGTCCGGCGAGAAGGTCACGCCCGTGAACTCACTGTATTCGGGCTCCTCTTCGGTGCCGACGTTGAGTTCGTTCCGGGCGATCGGATACGTCCGGCCGCTGTCCGTCGCGCCGAACAGGTGCTGTACGCCCTCGCCGTCCTCGGCGATGATCAGGCCGCCGTACGGGGAGACGGTGATGTTGTCGGGGCCGTCGAAGGCGCCGTCGACCGACGGGTCGGGGTTCACGCCCAGCAGGACCTTGAGGGTGAGGGTGCGGCGCTTGGGGTCGTAGAACCAGACCTGGCCGTCGTGCTGGACGGGGCTCTCGGAGCGGGCGTACGAGGAGACGATGTAGGCGCCGCCGTCGCCCCACCACATGCCTTCGAGCTTGCGGGCCCGGGTGATCTCCCCGGCGCCGAACTGCTTGCGCACGTCGACGGTCCTGCCGTCGCGGTCGGGTACGTCGACCCAGTTGACCCCGTACACCGTGCCGATCTTCGTCGCGCGGGAGAGGTCGTCGACGAACTTGCCGGCGGAGTCGAAGCACTTGGGGGCCTGGAGGGTGCCCGCGGTGTCGGAGAGGGTGCGGAAGGTGCCGTGGCCGTAGTGGAAGTGCTGCGGCGGAGTCCAGCGGTAGAGCAGGCCGTTGGGGGCGGCGGCGTCCTCGGTGAGGTAGGCGTGGCCGCGCTTGGGGTCGACGACGACGGCCTCGTGGTCGTAACGCCCGAAGAACTTCAGGGGTTTGGGGTTCCTGTTGGCGCGCTTGTCGCAGGGGTCGACCTCGAAGACGTACCCGTGGTCCTTGGTCATGCCGTTGACGCCGGCGCGGTCGGAGTTCTCCTCGCAGGTGAGCCACGTACCCCAAGGGGTGCTGCCACCCGCGCAGTTGGTGGAGGTACCGGCGATGCCCACCCACTCGGCGACCTGCCCGCCGGGCCGCACCTCGACGACCGTGCAGCCGCCGGACGCGGCGGGGTCGTAGACCAGGCCCTCGGTGAGCGGCACCGGGTACTTCCAGTTGGCGCGCGGGCCCTTCAGTTCGTGGTTGTTGACGAGAAGGGTGGTGCCGCGGGGCCCGGCGAAGGCGGCGGTCCCGTCATGGTTGGACGGGGTGATCTCGCCCGACTCCAGCTTGGTCTTCCCGCTGTACGTGATCACGCGGTACCTGAACCCGGCGGGCAGCGCCAGCAGCCCCTTCGGGTCGGGCACCAGCGGCCCGTATCCGACACCCCCACCGTGCCGGTCGTCGGCGTCAGCGGCAGCCGTCTCGGTGGACGCGAGAGCGTTCGGCGCGGTGGCGAGCGCACCGACGCTGCCCGCCAGCGCGACCCCGGCCGAGGTGATCGCGGACTGCTTGCCGAAGTCCCTGCGGGTGAGCGACATGGTGATGCCTCCTGGGAAGGTGGGCGTGCCGTAAATGGAGTATGGAGGGCACCACACTCATTCCGCCGCAACCGTCCCGCCGTTGTCTGAATCCCGGTTAAACACACCCCAACGCCCGGGAGACGACTACCCGGGAGGCAGCTGCCCCGCAGGGGCAGCGCCGCAGGGGCGCGGGGAACTGCGCGACAAGCCACGACGCACCCGCACCCGGCAACGCTCCGCACCACCCCCCACGACCC
Organism: Streptomyces geranii; assembly: GCF_002954775.1. Lineage (GTDB taxonomy): Bacteria > Actinomycetota > Actinomycetes > Streptomycetales > Streptomycetaceae > Streptomyces > Streptomyces geranii. Next base: position 31,667 of record NZ_PJME01000061.1, on the reverse strand, counting down.
CCGCCCCCGCTGCTCAACCCCCTTGCTGGGACCGCGCCTTGAACGCCGCCTTACGAGCCTCCTTGGCCACCCGCTTGTCCGGATGCAACCGCCCCATGGCCTCCAGCACATCCGCCGTGGCCGGATGCTCCACACGCCAGGCCGCCTCGAAGAACCCCCCGTGCTGCCGAGCCAACCCCTCCACAAGACCCCGCAGCTCCGCCGAGTTCCCCTCGGCGGCCAGCTGCGCGGCCACCGTGTCGATGGTCAGCCAGAACACCATCGCCTCGGACGGCGCGGGCACGTCCGCCGCGCCGTGCTCGCTGAGCCAGACCCGGGCGAGCCCGCCCAGCTCGGCGTCGTCGAGCACCTCGCGCAGCGCGGGCTCGGCCTCGGCGCCGACGAGGGACAGTGCCTGCTGACAGCGCAGCCGCCGCAGCGGACCGCCCGCGTCGCCGCCCCGCGCCGCCGCGAGCAACTCCCTTGCGGCGGCGAGGGGTTCACGGCGGGTCAGCCACTGCTCGGTCTCGGCCTGCGCGGCCGTCGCGGGGAAGGCGGCCGTGCCGTCGAGCAGCGCGTCCGCGCCCTTGTCGGCGAGGTCACCGACGGCGGGCGCGTCGAAACCGGACTCCAGCAGCCGGGCCCGTACGCCGTAGAGGCCGAGCGGGGTGAGCCGGACCATGCCGTAGCGGGAGACGTCGGTGTCGTCGCCGGTGAGGGCGCCCTCGGCGGGTTCGTCGGTGTCCGCCATGAGGGCCTCGTCGACGGGGCGGTAGGCGACGAGCCCGATGGGTTCGAGCAGCCTGAACTGGTCGTCGAGGCGCATCATCGTGTCCGAGACCTGCTCCAGGACGTCGTTGGTGGGCTCGCCCATGTCGCTCGGTACGACCATGGACGCGGCCAGCGCGGGCAGCGGCACCGGGCTGTCGGCGGGGCCGCCCTCACTGACGCTGAGCAGGTACAGGTTGGCGAGCACCCCGTCGAGGAGGTCGGCCTCCGCCTCGGGGTCCCAGTCCAGCTGGGAGAAGTCGACCTCGGCGTCGTCCTCCACGGCGCTGACGAGATCGTCCAGGTCGGGCACGCTCGCGTCGGCGAGGACGGTCTCCAGCGCCCCGAGCCACACCGCGAGGACGTCGTGCGGTGCCCCGGAGGTGAGCAGCGCCAGGTCCTCCCCCGCCGTGACGGTGCCCTCGTCCTCGTCGACGACCTCGACGAGCCCGGTGTCCACGGCGACCCGCCAGGCCTCGGCGGCGTACGCGAGCGCGTCCTCGACCGTGAGCCCTTCCCCCGCGGTCCCGTCGGCGAGAAGCCCCAGCGTCTCCGCCGCCGCGGGCAGCTGCTCCTCGACGAGTTCGCCACCGGCCCCGACCCGGGTGTCCGGCCCGGCCCAGCGGGCGAGCCGGGCGGCGCGGGAGACCAGCGGGGCGGCGAGCGCGTCCCGCGCCAGTTCCGCTTCGGAGTGCAGTCGCACCGGCGGCAGGGGGGAGCTGTCTGACATCGGCTGTTTTCTCCTCAGGCGCCCGAAAGGCCGTACGACGGCATCCGGTTGGCGCCCGGAGTCCGACGACGGCGTCTGACGACCGTACGACGTTGCGTTGAAGGCCGTACGACACAGCCACTCAGCCTAGACGGATTTGGCCCCATGCCGCCCGGTTCATGTACCTGTCACAGGAGGTAGATGGCTGAAACCTTGACAACTGACCTGATCAGGCAGGAGATTGACGCGCGTAGAAGACGAAGCCTGGCGTTCACTGCCGATCGCCCGGCGCGCGAGCCCTCGGTGCGCGACAATTCGCACCGAGTGTTCACCGGATGTCTACGCGCGTCGCCAGCCGCCCAGCAGGTCGCGTTCCCCCCACGGCACCACCCTTGTCACCTTCTTCAGCACGTCCTTCACCACCTTCGTCCCGGCACCCATGCTTGTCCCCGGAGGGATCCCGTTGCCGAGCAAGTCTTCCGCGCGCCTCGGCGCGCTCACTGTCGCCGCCGTCTGCTCCACGGTCGCCACCCTGGTGGTCGTCCCGTCCGCCGCGCACGCGGACACCGTGCAGATTCATGACATCCAGGGCACCACGCGCCTCTCCCCGCTCGCGGGCGAGAAGGTCACGGACGTGGCGGGAATCGTCACCGGCGTCCGTACCTACGGTTCGTCGCGCGGTTTCTGGATCCAGGACACGACCCCGGACGCCGACCCGGCCACCAGCGAGGGCGTCTTCGTCTTCACCAGCTCCAAGCCGACCGTCGCGGTCGGCGACTCGGTCACCGTCACCGGCACGGTCTCGGAGTTCGTGCCGGGCGGTGCCTCGACCGGCAACCAGTCGGTGACGGAGATCGTCAAGCCGACGGTCACCGTCGTCTCCAGCGGCAACGCCGTCCCGGCCGCGACGGTCGTCGACGCCAGATCCGTACCGGCCGCCTACACCCCGGCCGGCGACACCGCCGCGAGCAACTCGGTGAACGGGCTGACGCTGCGGCCCAAGAAGTACGCCCTGGACTACTACGAGTCCCTTGAGGGCATGAACGTCCAGGTCAAGGACGCCCGGGTGGTCGGCGCCAGCGACCCGTACACCGAGCTGTGGGTCACGGTGAAGCCGCACGAGAACGCCAACCGCAGCGGCGGCACGGTGTACGGCTCGTACACCTCGCAGAACACCGGCCGGCTGCAGATCCAGTCCCTGGGCGCGGTCGCCGACTTCCCGGCCGCGAACGTCGGTGACAGCCTCAAGGGCGCCACCACCGGCCCGCTGGACTACAACCAGTTCGGCGGCTACACCCTCGTCGCCAACGAGATCGGCACCCTGAAGCAGGGCGGCCTGAAGCGCGACATCACCCGCAAGCAGTCGCGGAACGAGCTGGCGGTCGCGACGTACAACGTCGAGAACCTCGACCCGTCGGACGCCTCGTTCGAGGAGCACGCCGCCGCGATCGTGAACAACCTGCAGTCGCCCGACATCCTGTCCCTGGAGGAGATCCAGGACAACAACGGCGCGACGAAGGACGGTACGGTCGCCGCCGACCAGACGGTCAAGAAGCTGATCGACGCGATCGTGGCCGCGGGCGGCCCGGCGTACGACTGGCGTTCGATCGACCCGGTCGACCTCGCGGACGGCGGCGAGCCCGGCGGCAACATCCGCCAGGTGTTCCTGTTCAACCCGGCGCGGGTCTCCTTCACCGACCGCCCGGGCGGCGACGCCACGACCGCCACCGGTGTCACCAAGAGCCACGGCAAGGCGGCCCTGACCCTCTCCCCCGGCCGCGTCGACCCGGCCAACGCGGCCTGGACGAACAGCCGCAAGCCGCTCGCGGGCGAGTTCGTCTTCCGCGGCCAGACGGTCATCCTGATCGCCAACCACTTCTCCTCGAAGGGCGGCGACCAGGGTCTCACCTCGCAGTTCCAGCCCCCGGCACGCAGCTCGGAGACCCAGCGTCACCTCCAGGCGACCGCGGTGAACTCGTTCGTCAAGGACATCCTGAAGGTCCAGAAGAACGCGCACGTCATCACGCTCGGCGACATCAACGACTTCGAGTTCTCCGACACCACCAAGCTGCTGGAGAGCGGCGGCGCGCTGTGGTCGGCGATCAAGTCGCTGCCGAAGAGCGAGCGTTACACCTACGACTACCAGGGCAACAGCCAGGTCCTGGACCAGATCCTGGTCAGCCCGTCGATCAGCCGCAGCTGCGACTTCGACTACGACTCCGTGCACATCAACTCGGAGTTCAACGACCAGATCAGCGACCACGACCCGCAGGTGCTGCGCTTCAAGCCGTAACTCCCGCCGGTAGTACGAAACCTGGCTCAGGTCTGGCTGAACACGCCGTTCAGCCAGGCCTGCCACTCGGCCTCGCACTCCTTGATCTCGCCGCCCCCGGCACCCGGCGCGAAGTCGTGCAGGGAGACGCCGACCGGGTAACCCCAGTGGTTGCGCCCGAAGATACGAGTGAGCGCCCGGTCCGTCCGCAGCCCGATGAAGTACGGGTTACGGAAGTCGAGCACCGCCTCGAACACGTCCGGCCCCCGGACGGTCACCCGCGCACCGGCGGCCACGTCGTCCCCGAGCCCGAGCGCCCGTGCCACGGCTTCGAGGGCGTCCGGCGCCTTGGAGGCGTCGGGCCCGTCGAAGGTCGCGAAGGCGACCGGCCGGGGCGCGAAGTGGACCAGATACTCGCGCAGGGTGTGCAGATAGAAGTCGGTGTGCCGGGCGGCACCGTCGTACTGGTTGTCCCAGTCGTCGACGAAGATCCCGCTGTGCACGTACCGCACCCAGGCCCGCCGGCCCTCGTCACGCGGCTCGACGGTGTAGTCGAGCTGGTTGAGGCTCTGTTCCGAGATGCCCTCGACGTCCTCGACGCGGTTGGTGTAGCGGTGCGGCGGATCCCAGGCGACGACCTCGGACCCGAAGGGCCCCTTGCCACCGACCCGCGGCTCCGGCGGCTCCATCGGCCACAGATACCCACCGGTCCCGGTGGTGATCGCCTCCCACACCTGCTCGGGCGTGGCGTCGACCTCGAACTCGCGGGCGATCTCAAATTCCTTGGGCATGACGAACTCCTGGCTGCTGCGCCGACTGTTCCGGCTGTTCCGACTGTTCCAACTCGGTCTGCTTGAGGGTGGGATGGACGGCCACGACGATCCGGTGGTCGCGACCGGCCTCGGCGTCCGGCGAGTCGTACTTGCGCACCAGCGCGCTGACCCCCGCCGTCAACTCCTCGATGAACGCGGCCCGTTCGGCGGCGGAGGCGAACCGCACCGCACCGTCCAGCGCGTAAGTGGCAAGCCCCTTACGGGCCTTGGTCGCGCCGGTGATGAGCGCCCCGACGTCCCGCACCAGCCGCGCCCCGACAGCCAGCAGCCAGCGCGCGGAGAGCTGGTCCCGGAACCGCTCGGGATCGGGCTGTACGGCGGCCAGTGCCAGCGGCGAGATGACGTACGACGCGGCGGTCGCCCGCATCAGCCGCTCGGTGACATTGCCCTTGCGGCGCTCCCCGGCCAACTCGACCAGGCCGTGCCGCTCCAGCGCCTTCAGGTGGTAGTTCACCTTCTGCCGGGGCAGCCCGACCCGCCCGGCCAGCATGGCGGCAGAGGCGGGCCCGGCGGCCAGCTCGGCGAGCAGCCGCCCGCGTATCGGGTCCAGCGAGACGGCGGCGGCGGCCGGGTCCTCGATCACGGTGACGTCCAACATGACTCCACCGTCTCACCGAACACTTTTTTTGTCCAGAACAAAATACTCTCCGGACGGCGCCAGGTCACTCGGGGACGAGCCCGAGGGCGTACGAGTACCGTCCGGCCGTGAACGACTTCACGGCGGGGTGCGTCCGGATGCGCTCCCACTCCGGGCCGGGCGAGCCGATGCCCTCCCCCGGCGCGGCGATGGCGGCGTCGTAGGACTCGGCGCTCTCCCACTCGGCGTAGTTCAGTACGTGGGTGCCGTCCTGGCTCAGATGGAAGTGCGCGGAGATGAGCCCGCGGTCGCTCTCGGGCGGCTCGACGAGGGCGTCGGCCACCAGGTCGACCCAGGGACGCCGCTCCTCGCCACCGCCCGCCACGAAGTCGATCCGCACGAGCACCACGAGCCCGGCCACCCGCGTGTCACCACCGACCCGCTCCCGACTCCGATACCGCCGGTACCGGTCGAGAGCGACCCGCTCGATCCCCGGTACGACGGTGTCGATCTCGTCGACGCGCTCCTGCCGCTGGGTCTTGAGGAAGGCCTCGTAGTCCTGCTCGCGGGCCCACTGGGAGTGATGGAGCAGGGTGGTCCCGTCGTGCCCGGCGTAGATGAAGTAGCCGAGCCCTCCCTCGGCGGGCCAGGGCCGCCGCTCCCAGACCTTGGCGACGGCCTCGACGGTCTCCCGCTGCCGCTCGGGCGTACCGACCCGCCAGGTGCTGAAGAAGCGCGCCGGGGCGTCCGGGCGGGTGAGGTCGGGGTGCGTGTGGGTACGACGGGCCATGGCGGCCTCCGCTCGATCGGCGACGGGTGTACGCCGACCAGCCTCCGACCTCGACCAGGATTGAGGTCAAGGCCCACCAAGGGCCGAGGCCAACTGCCCTACCCCTTGGGCCGGTTGTCCGTCCCGCGCTCCTCAAGCCCCGCCAACCGGCTCTGGAACCAGTCGAGCCGGGCCTGCAACAGGGCGGCCTCGGCGACGAGTTCGGGCACCCCGAGCCCATGGGCCACGCCCGGTCGAAGGCCGGCCCCCGCCACCACACCGTGACCGACCCCTGCCACCACACCGTGACCGCTCCCCGCCACGACGCGCAGCCCGTCCCCGGCCAGCCGGGCGAACCCGGCGAGCGACACGGACGTACGCCCGTGCACACAGCCCGCGCACGCGGCGGCGAGCCCCCGCCAACCGGGCCTGCCCCAGCCCGCGTCGGCGAGCGCGACGGCGACCGCGCCGCAGGCGCAGGGCCCGACGGTCGCGACGCGCACCCGCTGCCGGGCGTACCGGAAGCCGAGTTCGAAGCGGATGTAGGCACCGAGGACGGTGACGTCGAGCAGGACGGCGGCCCGGTGCTCACCGGTGCACAGCAACCCCTCGGCCGTCGCCCGGTCATGCACGCAGTGGAACCCGCAGTCGCAGCGGCGGTGCGGCGCGCGGTGCCGCAGACCGTAGACGCAGGACGCGTCGGCGAGGGCGCCGTACGGCAGCGCGCCGCCCAGCGACACCCCGGTGAACCCGGCCCGGGTGCCGTCCTGGGACAGCACCGGGTGGGCGATCTTGTAGCCGGTCGGCGGCTCCGCCGGACGTTCCTCGGGGAGCCGCAGCCTCACCGGGCGACCGGGGCTTCTTCGACCTCCACGGAAGCTTCCGACTCCCGCACTTCGTCGGGCAGTTGAAGTTCCTCGTCGTGGACGGGGAGTTGCTCCTCCGCGACACCGGTGGCGAGTGCCTTGCCGAGCTTCATGACGCCTCCCATGACGTGCTTGTTCGGTGACCGTCCAGGCCATGGTGACCCATGAGGCCCCGATTTGGCACTAGTGCCTGTACCGGCCGCCCCACCCCCGCCTCCGCAGCAACGCTAATCAATAACCGGTAAGAGAATTAAGTGGAGCTTCATGAACAACCGGCCGAGACTGCATCCATGACGACACCCTCACCGCCCTTCGGCCGCGCCCTGTGCGCGATGGTCACCCCGTTCACCGCCGACGGCGGCCTGGACCTCGACGGCGCCCAACTGCTCGCCGACCGGCTGGTGTCCGGGGGCTGCGACGGCCTGGTCCTCTCCGGCACGACGGGCGAGTCCCCGACGACGACGGACGCGGAGAAGTCGGAACTGGTCCGGGCGGTGCGGGAGGCGGTGGGTACGCGGGCGTCGATCGTGGCGGGAGTGGGCACCGCCGACACCTGCCACTCCGTCGAACTGGCCCGGGCGGCCGAAAAGGCGGGCGCGGACGGCCTGTTGGCGGTGGCGCCCTATTACAGCCGCCCTCCGCAGGACGCGATCGAGGCCCACTTCCGGGAGTTGGCGGACGCCACGCCCCTCCCCCTCACGCTGTACGACATCCCGGCCCGCACCGGCGTCCGTATCGAACCGGAGACGATGATCAGGCTGGCCGGACACCCGGGGATCGTCGCGGTGAAGGACTGCGCGTACGACCTGCTGGGCACCCAGAAGGTGCTGGCCCGGACGGACTTGGCGTTCTACACGGGCTGCGACGAATACGTACTGGCGCTGTACGCGCTGGGCGGCGCCGGATACATCAGCACGGTGGCGAATGTGATCCCCCGTCACTTCCGGTCGATCATCGACAGGTTCGACGCGGGAGAGACGGCCGAGGCGGCCCGCCTCCAGCAACGGGCCCTGCCGCTCACCGAGTTGATGATGGCGAAGGGCCTACCAGGAGCGGTGACGGCCAAGGCGCTGCTGGACCGACTGGGCCTGCCCTCGGGCCCGGTGAGGCGACCACTGCGCCCGGCGGACGAGGCGACGACGGGCGAACTGCTGGCGGCGTACGAGGAGTTGACCGCATAGCGCCCGGCGACAAGGGAGACGAGGGAGGGGCGAGGCCCAAAGCGGGCCTCGCCCCTCCCCTCCCCCCACGGCTCAATCCCAGCGATACCCGTCACCCAGCAACAGGAAGTGCTCCAGCACGTCCTCCATCGGGTCGTCGATCTGACCGACGTTGACGAGCCCGATCCTGGGGCCGTTGTGCGAGTTGGTGTTGTACTCGTCCGCGCACGCCGTGCCCGCGGAGAGCCCGCAGAGCACGGCCGCGCCGGCCGCTCCCGTAAGCCAGCGTGCGGCGATCCTCGCCCGTTCGTTCGTCATGCGCTCCGCCCCTCGTCCTGCTTCGACATTCGACATCTGATCGTCGGACACTGTGTCCACCCGTTCATCTGCCTGAAGCCGGACGAGGTCACGCGGAGTAACTCGTACGTGATCTTGAGGCGTTGCCGCAGGTACCCGTACGGGTACTCATACGGAGTACGTCAGTTGTGACTAGTTGTGGCTGTGGAGAACCTCGTTCAGGCCGCCCCAGACCGCGTTGTTCGGGCGGGCCTCGACCCTGCCGGTGACGGAGTTGCGGCGGAAGAGGATGTTGGAGGCGCCGGAGAGTTCGCGGGCCTTGACGATCTGTCCGTCGGGCATGGTGACGAGGGTGCCGGCGGTGACGTACAGCCCGGCCTCGACCACGCACTCGTCGCCGAGGGCGATACCGACGCCCGCCTCGGCGCCGACCAGGCAGCGCTCGCCGATGGTGATACGGACCTGGCCGCCACCGGACAGCGTGCCCATGGTGGAGGCGCCGCCACCGATGTCGGACCCGTCGCCGACCACCACACCGGCGGAGATCCGGCCCTCGACCATCGACGTGCCGAGGGTGCCCGCGTTGAAGTTGACGAAGCCCTCGTGCATGACGGTCGTGCCCTCGGCGAGGTGCGCGCCCAGGCGCACCCGGTCGGCGTCGGCGATACGGACGCCCTTGGGGGCCACGTAGTCGGTCATGCGGGGGAACTTGTCGACGGACGTCACCTGGAGGTGCAGGCCCTCGGCGCGGGCGTTGAGGCGCACCTTCTCGATGTCGTCCACGGCGACCGGGCCGAGCGAGGTCCAGGCGACGTTGGCGAGGTGGCCGAAGATGCCGTCCAGGCTCTGCCCGTGCGGCTGTACGAGCCGGTGCGAGAGGAGGTGGAGGCGGAGGTAGGCGTCGTGCGCGTCGAGCGGCTTGTCGTCGAGGGAGGCGATGACCGTGCGGACCGCGACCACTTCGACGCCCCGGCGGGCGTCGGGGCCGACCGCTTTGGCCGCACCCTCGCCGAGCGCTTCGACGGCCCGCTCGACGGACAGCCGCTCGGTGCCGGCGGGGCCGGGTTCGGCGGTCAGCGCGGGGGCGGGGTACCAGGTGTCGAGAACGGTGCCGTCGGCGGCGACGGTGGCGAGCCCGGCGGCCACGGCGCCGGTGGTGCGGGGAGCAGTCGTGTCGGTCATAGAGAAAACCTAACTTGCGAAACCCCACCCGGGCGAACCGGTACGGACCGATCTCAAGGACCGGTCACCACGGCCCGTGGGCCGCCGTCGCCGGACCCCCGCAGCACCCTCCCGAACACCTCCCGGGCGAACTCCTCCTCGTACTCCGCGCCCGTGAGCAGCACTTGCAGACACATCCCGTCCATCACCGCCACCAGCGCCCGCGCGGTCACCGCGTCCGTGCGCCCCGCCAGCAGCTCCGCGACCCCCGCCGCCCACTCGGCGGCGACCGACCGCAGCGCGGGCCGCCGAAGGGCCGCCAGGTACAGCTCGCACTCCAGCTCGACCCCCGCCCGGTCCCCCGAGAGCCACTCACCGAGCAACCCGGCCAGCTCGCCCGCGAGTTCGACCCGCTCGTCCCGCAACCCGCCCCGCGCGGCCACCACCTTCGCGAAGCCCTCGTTCGCCTGCCGGAGCGCGGCCACGAGCAGCTCGTCCAGCGTGCTGAAGTGATAAGTCGTCGACCCCAGCGGCACATCCGCCTCGGCGGCCACCGAACGATGGCTGAGCCCCGCGATGCCCTTCTCCCCCACCACCCGGATCGCCGCGTCGATGATCCGCTGGCGCCGCTCGGGGTCGTACCGCCGCCCCATCAGTGTGCACCGCCCATGTTCAGCACGACCACCCCGCCGATGATGAGCACGATCCCGGCGATCTTCGCCGCGCCCATCCCCTCCCCGAGGAACACCGCGCCGATCGTGGCGACGGCGGCGGTCCCTATGCCGGACCAGATCGCGTAGGCCGTCCCCACCGACACCGTCTTCAGTGTCTGCGCGAGCAGCACGAACGCGACGGCGTACCCCAGCCCGGTCAGCACGGACGGCCACAGCCTGCTGAACCCGTCGCTGTACTTCATGGCGGTCGTGGCGCCCACTTCGGCGGCGATGGCTCCGACGAGCAGCAGATATCCCATGTGTACGAGTGTACGCAACGTTGTGTACGTGCGTACACAGCGCCGCCCGGACCCAGGCCCGAACCCAGGCCCGAACCCACGCCCGGACCCAAGCCCGAACCCACAGCCGAACTCACGCCCAAATCCACCCCACCCACCCCACTCCGCCCGATCCGACCGCCAACTCCCTCACACCCCGGTCTCATTGAGGAAACAACCCTTCTCACGGCAATGGCCAGTGCCCTAGCCTCCCGTCCATTACTGTTTCAACCATTCGTTCACACGTTCGCCACAGGCGACGCCGGAGGAACAGCGCATGACAGAAGAAAAGCCCCGGCTCATCCCGACTCAACCCTGGGAGAACGGCTGGGCCCCGGACACCTCACGCGTGCCCGGGACGCGGCGGCTCTGGATGGCAGGCACCCTCGCCCTGTCGGTGGTGGCCGCCTGTGTGACCGCGATCATCGTCACGGACCGGCAGGCCGTCGAGCCCGACCCCGTGGCGAAGGCCCCCGTGCCGTCGCCCGGCTCCACCTACCCAGGTCTCCTCACCTTCGCCTCCCCGTCGGCGAGCGGAGACACCCCGCCGGGCGGCAAGAGCGGTCTGTCGTCGTCACAGCCGACGGCCACCCCGACGACCGGCACCGGCGGAGCGGACGCCGACCCCGTTCCCGCCCCGGACGTCAAGGGCTCCGCCTCCGCTCCCGTCTCGGAGGCTCCGGGGAAGCCCGCCGCCTCCCCGTCCCCCAGCAAGTCCTCGGCCGCTCCCGCCAAGCCGTCCTCCACCCTGAGGTCCGTCGAGTCGGTCAACTACCCCGGCCGCTACTGGCACGTGTCGAGTGGCCTCGTGAAGCTCGACCAGGTGCGCGGCTCGGAGTCCCGCGAGGACTCCACCTTCGACGTGGTCAAGGGGCTGTCCAACAGCTCCTGCTACTCGTTCAAGACGAACGACGGCAAGTACCTGCGCCACCGCGACTTCGTCCTGCGCGCCGAACGCAACGACGGCTCCTCGCTGTTCAAGCAGGACGCCACGTTCTGCGGCGGGCAGTCGGGCTACTCCGGCGAGGCGCTGCTCACGTCGGTGAACTACCCCAACTACGCGCTGCGGCACAAGAACTTCCAGCTGCGCCTGGACCCGTACGGCTACAACACCACCAACCGGCAGGACTTCTTCTTCCGCCTGGTGGCCCCGCTCGCCTGAGCGCAGCGCACATGAGAGCGGCGGCACCCGGAAAGGGTGCCGCCGCTCTCGTGTACAGAACCTCAGACGTTAAACCTCAGACGGTGAACCTCAGACGTTGAACCCCAACGCCCGCAACTGGTCCCGCCCGTCGTCCGTGATCTTGTCCGGGCCCCACGGCGGCATCCACACCCAGTTGATGCGCAGCTCGTTGACGATGCCGTCCGTGGCGGACTTGGCCTGGTCCTCGATGACATCCGTGAGCGGGCAGGCCGCGGACGTCAGGGTCATGTCGATCGTCGCGATGTTCGCGTCGTCGATGTGGATGCCGTAGATCAGGCCCAGGTTGACGACGTCGATGCCCAACTCGGGGTCGACGACGTCGTACAGCGCCTCGCGGACCTCGTCCTCCGAGGCCGGCTTCATCTCAATGGTCTCGCTCATGCCGTCTTCCTTTCGGCGGCGTCCGCGCCCAGGGCCTGGGCCGTCGCGTCCTTCCACGCCATCCAGCTCAGCAGCGCGCACTTCACCCGGGCCGGGTACTTGGAGACACCGGCGAACGCGACCGCGTCCTCCAGCACCTCCTCCATCGCGTCGTCCGGCTCGACCTTGCCCTTGGACTGCATCAGCTCCAGGAAGGTCTCCTGGATCTTCTGCGCCTCGGACAGCTCCTTGCCGACCAGCAGCTCGTTCAGTACGGAGGCCGAGGCCTGGCTGATCGAGCAGCCCTGGCCCTCGTAGCTGACGTCGCTGATCGTCGTGCCGTCGTACTTCACACGCAGGGTGATCTCGTCGCCGCACGTCGGGTTGACGTGGTGCACCTCGGCGTCGCCATCCCGGAGACCGCGCCCGTGCGGGTGCTTGTAGTGGTCCAGGATGACTTCCTGGTACATCGAATCCAGCTTCACACCAACCGCCCTCGCATCTCAGCCATCTCCTCAGCCGAAGAAGTTCCGTACGTGCTCCAGACCGTCGATCAGAGCGTCGATCTCGGCCGGCGTGGAGTACAGATAGAACGACGCTCGCGTGGTCGCGGGAATTCCGTAGCGCAGGCAGACCGGGCGGGCGCAGTGGTGACCGACCCGGACCGCTATGCCCTGCTCGTCGAGTACCTGGCCCACGTCGTGCGGGTGGATGTCGCCGAGCGTGAAGGAGATCGCCGCGCCCCGGTCCTCGGCCGTGGTCGGGCCGATGATCCGCAGGTCGGGGACCTCGCCGAGCCGCTTCACCGCGTACTCGGTGAGCGCGTGCTCATGCGCCAGGATCTTGTCCATGCCGATCGCCGAGAGGTAGTCGATCGCCGCTCCCAGGCCTACCGCCTGCGCGATCGGCGGGGTGCCCGCCTCGAACTTGTGCGGGGCGGGCGCGTACGTCGACGAGTGCATCGACACGGTCTCGATCATCTCGCCGCCGCCGAGGAACGGCGGGAGGTCCTCCAGGAGTTCCTGGCGGCCCCAGAGCACCCCGATGCCCGTCGGGCCGCACATCTTGTGGCCGGTGAAGGCCACGAAGTCGGCCTGGAGGGCCTGTACGTCCAGCGGCATGTGCGGGGCGGCCTGCGAGGCGTCGATCAGGACCAGGGCCCCGACCTCCTGCGCACGGCGCACGATCTTCTCGACCGGGTTGACCGTGCCAAGGATGTTGGAGACCAGCACGAAGGAGACGATCTTCGTCTTCTCGGTGATGACCTCGTCTATGTTCGACAGGTCCAGCCGGCCGTCGTCCGTGAGGCCGAACCACTTCAGCTTCGCGCCCGTGCGCTGCGCGAGCAGCTGCCACGGCACGATGTTGGAGTGGTGCTCCATCTCCGTGATGACGATCTCGGTCTCGTGGTCGACCCGGTAGGGCTCGTCGGCCCAGCCGAGCATGTTGGCCACGAGGTTGAGCGACTCGGAGGCGTTCTTGGTGAAGATCACCTCGTCGCGGCTGGGCGCGTTGATGAACGCGGCGACCTTGTCGCGCGCACCCTCGTACAGCGCCGTGGCCTCCTCCGCGAGCACATGGATGCCACGGTGCACATTGGCGTTGTGCTGCTCGTAGTACTCGGAGAGAGTGTCGATCACCTGGCGGGGCGTCTGAGAGGTCGCCGCGTTGTCCAGGTAAACGAGCTTCTTGCCGTCGTGGATCACCCGGTCGAGGATCGGGAAGTCCTTACGGATCGCCTCGGTGTCGAGGAGGCCCGGCAGCTGCGTCACGCGGATACGCCACCCTTCGTGGTGTAAGCCTCGTAGCCCTCGTTCTCCAGCTTGTCGGCGAGTTCGGCGCCGCCGGACTCGGCGATCCGGCCGTCGGAGAAGACGTGGACGAAGTCGGGCTTGATGTAGCGCAGGATGCGCGTGTAGTGCGTGATCAGCAGGGTGCCGACCTCACCGGTCTCGCGGACGCGGTTCACGCCCTCCGACACGATCCGCAGCGCGTCGACGTCCAGACCGGAGTCCGTCTCGTCGAGGATCGCGATCTTCGGCTTGAGCAGCTCAAGCTGGAGGATCTCGTGGCGCTTCTTCTCGCCGCCGGAGAAGCCCTCGTTGACGTTGCGCTCGGCGAAGGAGGGGTCCATGTTGAGCCGCTGCATGGCCTCCTTGACCTCCTTGACCCACAGGCGCAGCTTGGGCGCCTCACCGCGGATGGCGGTGGCGGACGTACGGAGGAAGTTGGAGACGGAGACACCGGGGATCTCGACCGGGTACTGCATCGCCAGGAACAGGCCCGCGCGGGCGCGCTCGTCGACGGACATCTCCAGGACGTCCTCGCCGTCGAGGGTGACGGTGCCGCCGGTGATCGTGTACTTCGGGTGACCGGCGAGCGAGTAGGCGAGGGTCGACTTGCCGGAGCCGTTCGGGCCCATGATGGCGTGGGTCTCGCCCTGCTTCACGGTGAGGTCGACGCCCTTGAGGATCTCCTTCGTGGCGTTGTCGGCCTCGACGGTGACGTGCAGGTCGTGGATTTCAAGCGTTGCCATGGGTTCCTCAGGACTCCTGGGTGAGGGAGACGAGCACGTCGTCCCCTTCGATCTTTACGGGGTATACGGGGACGGGGCGCGTCGCGGGAAGGCCGGACGGCTTGCCGGTGCGGAGGTCGAAGCTGGAGCCGTGCAGCCAGCACTCGATCTGGCAGTCCTCCACCTCGCCCTCGGAGAGCGAGACGTTCGCGTGCGAGCAGATGTCGTGGATCGCGAACACCTCGCCCTCGGTACGGACGACCGAGACCGGCGTGCCGTCGAGTTCCACCCGCTTCGGGGTGTCCTCGTCCAGCTCGCTCAGGCCGCAGGCCCGTACAAAGGTGGTGGACATCAGACGGACGCCTCCAGCTCCTCGTCGATCTTCGTGAGAAGGCGTTCCTGGATGTCGTCGACGCCGATCTGCTGGACCAGCTCGGCGAAGAAGCCGCGCACGACCAGCCGGCGGGCCTCGTCGGCCGGGATGCCGCGCGCCATCAGGTAGAACAGCTGCTCGTCGTCGAACCGCCCGGTGGCGCTGGCGTGCCCGGCGCCGACGATCTCACCGGTCTCGATCTCCAGGTTCGGTACGGAGTCCACGCGGGCCCCGTCCGTGAGGACGAGGTTGCGGTTCATCTCGTAGGTGTCGGTGCCCTCGGCCTTGGCCTCGATGAGCACGTCACCGATCCATACGGCGTGGGCGCCCTCGCCCTGGAGCGCGCCCTTGTAGACGACGTTCGACTTGCAGTGCGGGGTGTTGTGGTCGACGAGGAGCCGGTGCTCCTGGTGCTGCCCGGCGTCCGTGAAGTACAGGCCGAACAGCTCGGCCTCGCCACCGGGACCGGCGTAGGAGACGCGCGGGTGGAGGCGTACGAGGTCGCCGCCGAAGGTGACGACGAAGGACTTGAAGGTGGCGTCGCGGCCGATCAGCGCGCTGTGCTGGGCGACGTGCACGGCCTGGTCGTCCCAGTCCTGGACGGAGACGACGGTGAGCTTGGCGCCGTCGCCGAGGACGTACTCGACGTTGGCGGCGATCACGGCGTCACCGGTGTGGTCGATGACGACGACCGCTTCGGCGAAGGCGCCCAGCTCGATGAACTGGTGGCCGTAGCGCACCCCGCCCTCGCCGTGCACGGTGACGCGGATCGGCTCGGTGAGGACCATCTCCTTGGGGACGGTGATCACACCGGCCGCCTCGAAGGAGGAGTACGCCTGGGCGGCGACGCGGTCCACGGGGGTGCCGGCCCGGCCGAGGCGTACGTCGTCACGGCCGACGGCCTCGACGGTGACGCCCTCGGGTGCCTGGACGTCCACCTTGACGCCGGCGCCGGTGGCGACGGCGGTGCCGTCGTGCAGCCCGCGCAGCCGCTCCAGCGGGGTGAACCGCCACTCCTCCTCGCGGCCGTGGGGGACGGGGAAGTCCGCCACGTCGAAGGAGGGCGGCGCGCTCATGCGCGTGGCGACGGTCGACTCGGCCGCAACCGCGATCGAGCCGGCGGTGGTGGATCCCACCGGGATGTTCTGAGCCTCAGCCATGGCTGTCGGTCTGCTCTCTTTCCTGCGTAAGTGGCTTGATGGGGAAGGCGGTTCGGGGTTAGCCGACCGATCCCTCCATCTGGAGCTCGATCAGCCGGTTCAGCTCAAGGGCGTACTCCATGGGGAGTTCCTTGGCGATCGGCTCGACGAAGCCGCGCACGATCATCGCCATCGCCTCGAACTCGGACATACCGCGGCTCATCAGGTAGAAGAGCTGGTCGTCGGAGACCTTGGAGACGGTCGCCTCGTGGCCCATGGACACGTCGTCCTCGCGGACGTCGACGTACGGGTACGTGTCGGAGCGGGAGATGGTGTCCACCAGCAGCGCGTCGCACAGCACGTTGGACTTGGAGCCGTGGGCGCCCTCGCCGATCTCGACGAGACCGCGGTAGGACGTACGGCCGCCACCGCGCGCGACGGACTTCGAGACGATGTTGGAGGAGGTGTTCGGCGCCATGTGGACCATCTTGGAGCCGGCGTCCTGGTGCTGACCCTCGCCCGCGAAGGCGATCGACAGGGTCTCGCCCTTGGCGTGCTCGCCCATCAGGTAGACGGCCGGGTACTTCATCGTCACCTTGGAGCCGATGTTGCCGTCGATCCACTCCATGGTCGCGCCCTCGTAGGCGACAGCGCGCTTGGTGACCAGGTTGTAGACGTTGTTCGACCAGTTCTGGATGGTCGTGTAACGGCAGCGGGCGTTCTTCTTGACGATGATCTCGACGACCGCGCTGTGCAGGGAGTCCGACTTGTAGATCGGCGCCGTACAGCCCTCGACGTAGTGCACATAGGCACCCTCGTCGACGATGATCAGGGTCCGCTCGAACTGGCCCATGTTCTCCGTGTTGATACGGAAGTAGGCCTGGAGCGGGATCTCGACCTGCACGCCCTTGGGCACGTAGATGAAGGAACCGCCGGACCACACGGCGCTGTTCAGCGAGGCGAACTTGTTGTCGCCGACCGGGATGACCGTCCCGAAGTACTCCTTGAACAGCTCCGGGTGCTGCTTCAGCGCGGTGTCGGTGTCGAGGAAGATGACGCCCTGCTCCTCCAGGTCCTCACGGATCTGGTGGTAGACGACCTCCGACTCGTACTGCGCGGCGACACCGGCGACGAGGCGCTGCTTCTCCGCCTCCGGGATGCCGAGCCTGTCGTACGTGTTCTTGATGTCCTCGGGCAGGTCCTCCCAGGACTCCGCCTGCTTCTCCGTCGAACGCACGAAGTACTTGATGTTGTCGAAGTCGATGCCCGAGAGGTCGGAGCCCCAGTTCGGCATGGGCTTCTTGTCGAAGAGGCGCAGGCCCTTGAGGCGCAGCTTGGTCATCCACTCGGGCTCGGACTTCTTCGCCGAGATGTCGCGGACGACGTCCTCGTTGATGCCGCGCCTGGCGGAGGCACCGGCCGCGTCGGAGTCGGCCCAGCCGTATTCGTACGTGCCCAGACCCTCCAGCTCGGGGTGGGCAGTCTCCTCGATGGGGAGCGTCATGCTGGGTTCCTCCCGGCGGTACGTGCAGATGCTTTATGGGTGGTCGTGGACAACTGTGGAGCCAACTGTGGAGCAGGTGGTGCCGAGGCGGGTGAGGCCTTGGGGATGAACGTCGTGCACACACCGTCGCCGTGGGCGATGGTCGCGAGCCGCTGGACATGGGTGCCGAGCAGCCGGGAGAAGATCTCGGTCTCCGCCTCGCAGAGCTGCGGGAACTTTTCCGCGACATGGACCACCGGGCAGTGGTGCTGGCAGAGCTGCTCTCCGACCGGTGCGCTGCGCGCCGTAGCAGCGTACCCGTCCGCGCTCAGCGCCTTGGCCAGGGCTTCGGCCCGCTTCTCGGGGCCCGCGGCCTCGATCGCCTCGCGGTAGCCCTCGGCCTGCTCGGCGAACCGGGCCCGCGCGAAGGCGAGCACCGCGTCGTCACCGCCCTCGCGCTCCGCGATCCAGCGCAGCGCGTCCACGGCGAGCTGGTCGTAGGACTGGTCGAAGGCGTCGCGTCCGCACTCGGTGAGCGCGAAGGCCTTGGCGGGCCGGCCACGGGTACGCGCCCCGTAGACCCGCTGCTCACGCGGCTGTACGACGTCGTCGGCGACCAGCGCGTCAAGGTGACGGCGTACGGCCGCGTGGGTCAGGCCGAGGCGGCCGGCCAGCTCGGCGACGGTCGACGGACCGTGGTCCAGGATGGACCGCGCGACCCGGTTGCGCGTCGAGCGCTCACCGGTCGCGAGTTCCTCCTGGGGGGCGCCCGTGGGGGCCACCCGATCCTCGCCGACGTATTTCACAACACCATTGTTGCGTAATTCCTCAGAGCGCGGCAAGCCGCGTCCCGCCCGATCGACGGTGCCCTGCATCACTTAGGTTCACCTAACCTGACCTGCGCAAACGATCTTTGATCGATCAGGCGACCTGTCCCGATCCGGCCCCCGCGCACGTGGGCCGCCCCCGCGTACCTAGACTCTGGACCCATGCGAAGCGAGCCCGTGGTCCAGGTCCAGGCCCTGGTGAAGCGGTACGGCACGAAGACCGCGGTGGACGGCCTCGACCTGGTGGCCCTGGCGGGCATCACCGCCGTACTCGGTCCGAACGGCGCGGGCAAGACGACCACCGTCGAGACCTGCGAGGGATACCGCAGACCGGACTCCGGGACGGTACGTGTACTGGGCCTCGACCCCGTACGGGAGGCCGCCGCCCTGCGCCCCCGGGTCGGCGTGATGCTGCAGTCCGGCGGCGTCTACTCGGGCGCCCGAGCCGACGAAATGCTCCGCCACGTCGCCAAACTCCACGCACACCCGCTCGACGTGGACGCCCTCATCGAACGCCTGGGCCTCGGCAGCTGCGGCCGTACCACGTACCGCCGCCTCTCCGGCGGCCAGCAGCAGCGCCTCGCGCTCGCGATGGCGGTGGTCGGCCGCCCGGAACTGGTCTTCCTGGACGAGCCGACCGCGGGCCTCGACCCCCAGGCCCGCCGGGCCACCTGGGATCTCGTACGGGATCTGCGGCGGGACGGCGTCTCCGTCATCCTCACCACCCACCACATGGACGAGGCCGAGCAACTCGCGGACGACGTCGCGATCATCGACGCCGGCAGGGTCGTCGCCCAGGGCAGCCCCGAACAGCTGTGCAGGGGTGGCGCCGAGAACACCCTGCGCTTCACGGGCCGCCCGGGCCTGGACATGGGCTCCCTGCTCAAAGCCCTCCCGGCGGACTGCACGGGAGCCGAGCTGACACCGGGCGCCTACCGCGTCGGCGGCAAGGTGAACCCGCAGCTCCTCGCGACGGTGACGTCGTGGTGCGCGCAGCACGGGGTGATGCCGGACCGGATCTCGGTGGAACGGCACACCCTGGAGGACGTCTTCCTGGAGCTGACCGGCAAGGAGCTGCGCTCATGACCACCACCACGACCGCCACGGGAACGTACGCCCCGCGGCCCGGCGCCGCCCCGCTCCTCCGCATGATCGGGGCCCAGGCGGCCCTGGAGACGAAGATGCTGCTGCGCAACGGCGAGCAGCTCCTCCTGACGGTGATCATCCCGGCCCTCCTGCTGACCCTCTTCGGCTCGGTGGACATCGTCGACACGGGCGCGGGCAAGGCGGTGGACTTCCTCGCCCCGGGCATCCTCGCGCTGGCGGTCATGTCCACGGCCTTCACTGGCCAGGCGATCGCGACGGGCTTCGAACGCCGCTACGGAGTCCTCAAGCGCCTGGCCTCCTCCCCCCTCCCCCGCTGGGCCCTGATGACGGCGAAAACGGCGTCGGTGCTGGTCACCGAGATGCTCCAGGTCGCCCTGCTGACGGCGATCGCCTTCGCGCTCGGCTGGTCGCCGCACGGCAACCCCTTCGCCGTACTTCTCCTGCTGCTCCTCGGCACGGCCGCCTTCTCGGGCCTGGGCCTGCTGATGGCGGGCACGCTCAAGGCGGAGGCGACCCTGGCCGCCGCGAACCTGGTCTTCCTGCTGCTCCTGGTGGGCGGCGGGGTGATCGTCCCGCTGGACAGGTTCCCGTCGGGCGCCCAGGACGTACTGTCCCTGCTGCCGATCTCGGCCCTGTCGGACGGCCTGAGGGACGTGCTCCAGCACGGCGCCGGAATGCCCTGGGGCGACCTGGGGATCCTCGGTGTGTGGGCGGTCGTCGGACTGGCGGCGGCGGGCCGCTTCTTCCGCTGGGAGTGACCAGGCGGAAACGGGGACCGGGACCCCTCGTGAAAGCGTGCACAAGCAGCCGCCTACGATGGGACGCGTGCCAAAGATGACCC
This sequence comes from Streptomyces geranii, assembly GCF_002954775.1. Taxonomy (GTDB): domain Bacteria; phylum Actinomycetota; class Actinomycetes; order Streptomycetales; family Streptomycetaceae; genus Streptomyces; species Streptomyces geranii. The sequence continues at coordinate 11,436 of NZ_PJME01000061.1, read as the reverse complement.
CCGCCGAGGCCCTGTCCGCCCTGCGGAACCCGCTCGCCTTCATCGCCGCCCGCTGGACCCCGACGCCCCGGACCGTGCGGCGCGCGGCCCTCGCGGCGCTCGTCATGTCGGTGGTCATCGTGGTGACCGGCGGTGCCGTCCGGCTGACCGGCTCGGGGCTCGGCTGCCCGACCTGGCCCAAGTGCACCGACGACTCGCTGACGACGACCAGCGCGATGGGCGTCCACGGCGTCATCGAGTTCGGCAACCGCATGCTGACGTACGTGCTGTGCGCGGCCGTCGGCTGGGCGATCGTCGCCGCGCGCTCGGAGAAGCCGTACCGCCGCAGCCTGACCCGGCTCGGCTGGGCGCAGTTCTGGGTGGTCATGAGCAACGCGATCCTGGGCGGCGTCGTCGTCCTGGTCGGCCTCAACCCGTACACGGTCGCGGCCCACTTCCTGCTCTCCTCCGCCCTGATCGCGGTCGCCGCGGTGATGTGGCAGCGCACGCAGGAGGGCGACGAGGCACCGCGCCCGCTGGTCGGCAAGGCCGTGCAGCAGCTGGTGTGGTTCCTGGTGATCGCCACGGTCCTGCTGATCGCGGTCGGCACGGTGGTGACGGGCTCGGGCCCGCACGCGGGCGACTCCAGCGAGATCGAACGCATGCCGCTGAACTGGGAGAACGTCAGCAAGCTGCACGCGGTGCTGGCCTGGGTCGTGGTGACACTGACGTTCGCCCTGTGGTTCGTCCTGAAGGCGGTGGACGCCCCCAAGGGCCCGCTGGACCGGACGCGGGACCTGTTCCTGATCCTGCTCAGCCAGGGGATCATCGGGTACGTCCAGTACTTCACCAACCTCCCCGAGGTCCTGGTCGGCCTGCACATGCTCGGCTCGGCGCTGGTGTGGATCGCGGTCCTGCGCGTCCTGCTCGCCCTGCGCGAACGCCCGGAGACCGCCGCCCTGGCCGAGGTTCCCGGTCCCACGACCGAGGCGACGGTCGGCACGCGCGCGTAGGAGGGCTCCTTAACTACATCAGGTACGGCATCAGGTGTACGAGGCCACCAGGCGGTCGATCGCGGGCCCCAGGTAGCCCCGCGCAAGCTCGGCCCGCCGCTCGATCCACCCGCCCGCGACCGCCGGCCCGCCCTCCTGCCCGTACCGCCGCCGCACGATGTCCTCGACGACCTCCACCGGCGCCCCGAGCCCCGGCAGCAGGTCCAGTGCCTCGCGTTTCGAGATCAGGCGGCCCTCCCGCAGTGTCACGGTCGCGCGCGCGAAGGTGACCAGGCCGAGGTCGACCCAGACGTCCTGGGTCCAGAGCCTGGCCTTGTCCACGGCGGGCCGGTAGTTGTCGCGCTGGTCGCCCACGACGTAGTCGGTCAGCTGCCGGTCGGGCACCGGCGGAAGGAACTCCCCGGGCACCTCCCCGTGCAACACCCGCCCGAAGGTGAGCAGTTCGCGCCGGGTCACCGGGGAGACGGTCCGCCGGAACAACTGGCTGTGCGCCCAGGTGAGGTGCCGTCGGTCGGGGTTGGCCGTCGTCGCGTCGGAGAGGTAGGTGCAGTGCAGCAGCGGGGCGAGCGGGTGGGTGCGGAGACGGGCGTGCAGCCCGGCCACGTGCCAGGCGGTGGCCGCCCCGATCGGTCCCGCCAGGACGGCGATCAGGTCGAGATCGCTGCGCCCCTCCTGGTAGTCGCCGCCGCCCAGCGAGCCATGGGCCCAGACGGCGGCCGGGGAGAGTGCGCGCAGCTCACCGAGGAAGCGGTCCAGTAAGGCTTCGGTCAGGGCGTCCGTCCGGGTCCCGTGTGTCGTCATGCCCGTCGTCATGCCCAGAGTCTGTACAGCTCACCCCACCCCGTACACCCGCCGGGCGTTCCCCGCCGCGATCAGTCCCGCCACCCGTTGCGCGTCCCCCAGCGACCACGCCCCCTCGGCGACCCAGCCGCCGAGCACCCGTCCCAGGGCCTCGCGGAAGAGCCGGGCGCCCACCACATGGAGTTCGGGCAGGCCCTGGGCGCCGCTGGAGAAGAGGATCTTGCCGAAGGGAGCGAGTTCCAGGATCTCGGCGAGGACGGCTGCGGCCCGGGCGCCGGTACGGACGAGGGCCGCGCCCAGGTCGGCGTACACATGCGGGAAGACACCGGCGAGGTGGGCCGCGTGGCGGTGGTACGGGTACCCGTGGAGCAGGACCAGGTCCGTGCCGAGCCCGGCCGTGGAGCGGGCGAAGTCGGTGAGCAGGACCGGGTCGGTGCGGTCGATGCGCAGGCCCGGTTCGCCGAGCCCGGCGTGCAGTTGGAGGGGCAGGCCCGAGGCGACCGCGATCCACAGCAGATGGCGCAGCAGCACCGGGTCGCTGAGCGCGCCGCCGACCCGGCGCCCGGCCAGCCAGCGGCCCGCCGCGCCCCGCACCTCCCCGGGTCCCGGCGGATCGGGCGCGAGCGCCAGTCCGTGCCGTAAGCCCGCCACGGAGGTGAAGGCGACGGCACTGGTGGCCGCGCCGTGCACCGACTCGGCGAGGTTGGCGAGGAAGGACTCGACCGTGCCGGAGGTGTCGGCGACCTGTTCGGCCAGGAGTTCGAGCCGGACGATCTCATGAGCCTCGGCGGCTCCGGCGGAGGCCATCTCACCGGGTCCGGTGAGGTCGCCGGGCAGTCCGGCGTCGACCAGATATGTCGTGATTCCGCTGCCCCGCAGCAGCCTCCGGCCCGACTCCAGTACGCCGAGTTCACGACGCCGGGCCAGATAACGGGCGGGGGCAGCGTGCGGTTCCAGGCCGAGCAGCGGGGGGCACCAGCGGCGTACGGCGAACCCGGTCTGGGTGTCGAAGAAGGTGGTGCCGGCGGCGGGCGGACCCTCGGTACGCGCGAGCTGGGCCTCGAAGGTGCCGAGACCCAGCTCTGTCCGCAGTACGCCGTGGCAGTACTGGTCCACGAGGGACGGCGTTTCGATCATCCGGGCTCCCCGTGGCTGGACCGTGTGTGTTCCTACGGTCCTAACGGGTGAACCGACTGTCAGGTGTTGCTCGGCCCGCCCACCTGGATTCCCGCCATGCGCGTCCACTCGTACGGCCCGGTCGTCACCTTGGCCGCGAACTCGCCGTCGAAGTCCTCGTGGACAGTGATCCCGGCCTTCTCGACGGCCTGCTGCGCGACGGCGTACGTGGGAGCCACGAGGTCGCCCCAGGCACCGTCCTCCCCGACGAGCACGATCCGGGCCCCACGCTCCCCGATGTACGCCACCTGCCCCTCGGCCCCACCGTGCTGCTTGGCGAACCCGTTGATCCGCTTGGCCAGCCTGGCCACCGTCCGCTCCTGCGTATCTGCCATGCCCAGGATGCTACCGACGGGTAGACGGCCTGGCGACGGCAGGGCAAGTGGCCTTGGCCACGAAACGCCGCTCACAGGAGCGCCCCAAAGGGGCGCGGGGAACTGCGCGACCAGCCACGACGGCGCCGCACCCGACCTACCGCAGGAAGGGATCCACAGCCACGGCAACAAACAGCAGCGACACATAGGTGATCGACCAGTGGAACAGCCGCATCTCCTTGAGCTTGACGCCCGTCGACTCAGCCCGCGCCCGCCCCTGCAAGGCATGCGCCTCCCACAGCCACCACCCACCCGCCGCCAGCGCCACCGACGTATAGAACCAGCCGGTGTAACCGAGCGGAGTGAGCAGCAGCGAGACCGCGACCATCGCCCAGCTGTACGCCACGATCTGCCGGGCGACCGTCTTGTTGGAGGCGATGACGGGAAGCATCGGCACACCCACGCGCGCGTAGTCGTCCCGCACCTTCATGGACAGCGGCCAGTAGTGCGGCGGGGTCCAGAAGAAGATGACCAGGAAGAGGATCAGCGGCGCCCAGGAGAGCGAGTTCGTGACGGCGGACCAGCCGATGAGGACCGGCATACAGCCCGCGATACCGCCCCACACGATGTTCTGCGACGTACGCCGCTTGAGGATCATCGTGTAAATGACCACGTAAAAGAGGAGGGCACCCAGCGACAGCCAGGCCGACAGCCAGTTGACCGTGAGGCCGAAGAGCAGGGTCGAGGCGACGGCGAGGGTGATGCCGAAGGCAAGGCACTCGCGCGGGCTGACCATGCCGGTGACCAGCGGACGCTGCGACGTGCGGTCCATCAGCGCGTCGATGTCACGGTCGATGTACATGTTGAGCGCGTTGGCGCCGCCCGCGGAGAGATAGCCGCCGAGGCAGGTGAGGAGGACCAGTCCCAGGTCCGGGACGCCCTGCTCGGCAAGGAACATCACCGGAACCGTGGTGATGAGCAGCAGCTCGATGATCCGCGGCTTGGTGAGGGCAACGAACGCCATGACCCGGGCCCCGAACGGCCGTCGGCTCCGGCTCTGACCCTGGCCCCGGCTCGTCCCGGTCATCCCCGCTGGACGGGATTCAACGGCCGTCACGCACACCCCTGACAGAGACATTCCAACAAGCCCCCGGATGTGAAGTCCCGGTAACGGCTCGCGCTTACCACGCCACTCTAGACGTTGCCCAGACCCCGCCCTTCGCGGGGGTGGGGTCGTGTTGAGGGGTGGTTTGTGATGGGCGTGACATGGCTCGATTGAGCGCTCGGGCGACCTGCTTCGTATTGCAGTCCGGCAGTGGTCGGGAGGCGGATCCGAAGCAGTCCCGGCAGTCTGGAATGACTCGAAATACTGCACGTTCTTACGAGGGTAGGCTCGACAAAGGCCGAGGGTGTCAGCCCCCGGCAGCCGGTGGACACCGAGGACGCCGGCATTAGACATGTGGAGAGGAGCCCTGACCCAGGGTGAGCACCAAGCCGACCACCACAGACCTCGAGTGGACCGAGTTGGACCAGCGGGCCGTCGACACCGCCCGCGTCCTGGCCGCCGATGCCGTACAGAAGGTCGGCAACGGCCATCCCGGTACGGCGATGAGCCTGGCCCCCGCCGCGTACACCCTCTTCCAGAAGGTGATGCGGCACGACCCGGCGGACGCCGACTGGGTCGGGCGCGACCGTTTCGTGCTGTCCGCAGGACACTCGTCCCTGACCCTCTACACCCAGCTGTACCTGGCCGGTTTCGGCCTGGAGCTGGATGACCTGAAGGCGTTCCGGACGTGGGGCTCCAAGACCCCCGGCCACCCCGAGTACGGGCACACGACGGGCGTCGAGACGACGACCGGTCCGCTCGGCCAGGGTGTCGCCAACGCCGTCGGAATGGCCATGGCGGCCCGCTACGAGCGTGGTCTGTTCGACCCGGAGGCACCCGAAGGGGAGTCCCCGTTCGACCACTTCATCTTCGCGATCGCCGGTGACGGCTGCCTCCAGGAGGGCATCTCCGCGGAGGCGTCCTCGCTGGCCGGCCACCAGAAGCTCGGCAACCTGGTCCTGCTGTGGGACGACAACCACATCTCGATCGAGGGCGACACCGAGACGGCCGTCTCCGAGGACGTCGCCAAGCGGTACGAGGCGTACGGCTGGCACGTCCAGCGGATCGCCCCGAAGCCGGACGGCGACCTCGACCCGCACGCCATCTACAACGCCGTGCAGGCCGCCAAGAAGGTGACGGACAAGCCGTCGTTCATCGCGATGCGCTCGATCATCGCCTGGCCGGCCCCGAACGCCCAGAACACCGAGGCCGCGCACGGCTCGGCGCTCGGCGACGACGAGGTCGCGGCCACCAAGCGCGTCCTCGGCTTCGACCCGGAGCAGTCCTTCGAGGTCTCGGACGCGGTGCTGAACCACACGCGTGAGGCCCTGGAGCGCGGCCGTCAGGCCAAGGCCGAGTGGGAGAAGTCGTTCCAGGAGTGGCGCGACAACAACGCGGAGCGCGCCGCCGAGTTCGACCGTATCGCCGCGGGTGAACTGCCCAAGGGCTGGGAGGAGAAGCTCCCGGTCTTCGAGGCGGGCAAGGGTGTCGCGACGCGTGCCGCGTCCGGCAAGGTCCTCCAGGCGCTGGGCGCGATCATCCCGGAGCTGTGGGGCGGCTCGGCCGACCTGGCCGGCTCCAACAACACCACGATCGACGCGTCGAGTTCGTTCCTCCCGGCGGACAACCCGCTGCCGGAGGCGGACCCTTACGGCCGCACGATCCACTTCGGCATCCGCGAGCACTCGATGGCCGCCGAGATGAACGGCATCGCGCTGCACGGCAACACCCGTATCTACGGCGGTACTTTCCTCGTCTTCTCCGACTACATGCGCAACGCGGTGCGCCTCTCCGCGCTGATGCACGTGCCGGTGACGTACGTGTGGACGCACGACTCCATCGGCCTCGGCGAGGACGGCCCGACCCACCAGCCGGTTGAGCACATCGCGTCGCTGCGAGCCATCCCGGGGCTGAACGTGGTCCGCCCGGCGGACGCCAACGAGACCGCCATCGCCTGGCGCGAGATCCTGCGGCGCGGCAAGCGCGAGTACGGCGTCTCCAAGCCGCACGGTCTGGCGCTGACCCGGCAGGGTGTGCCGACGTACGAGCCCAACGAGGACACCGTCAAGGGCGGTTACGTCCTCTTCGAGGCGTCCACCGGCACCCCCGAGGTCGTGCTGATCGCGACCGGCTCCGAGGTGCACGTCGCGGTCGCCGCGCGTGAGCTGCTGGAGGCCGAGGGCACACCCACGCGCGTGGTGTCGATGCCGTCGGTGGAGTGGTTCGAGGAGCAGTCCCCGGAGTACCGCGAGAGCGTTCTCCCGGCCGCCGTGAAGGCGCGGGTCTCCGTCGAGGCCGGTATCGGTCTCACCTGGCACAAGTACGTCGGGGACGCGGGCCGCATCGTTTCCCTGGAGCACTTCGGTGCTTCGGCCGACGGCAAGGTCCTCTTCCAGGAGTTCGGCTTCACTGCCGAGAACGTGGCCGCGAAGGCCAAGGAATCGATCGCCGCAGCCCAGCGCTGACGCTGAACGCCGACACAACGACTCGTAGGAGATGCATTTTCCATGACAGACGCACTCAAGCGCCTCTCCGAGGAAGGCGTCGCGATCTGGCTGGACGACCTGTCGCGCCAGCGGATCACGTCCGGCAACCTCGCCGAGCTGATCGACCAGCAGCACGTCGTGGGCGTCACCACCAACCCGTCGATCTTCCAGAAGGCCATCAGCAGCGGTGACGGCTACGAGCAGCAGCTCACCGAGCTGGCCGCCCGCAAGGTCACCGTCGAAGAGGCCATCCGCATGATCACGACGGCGGACGTCCGTGACGCCGCCGACATCCTGCGCCCGGTCTTCGACTCGACGCAGGGCCAGGACGGCCGGGTGTCGATCGAGGTCGACCCCCGTCTCGCCCACAACACCACCGCGACCGTCGCCGAGGCCAAGCAGCTGGCCTGGCTGGTGGACCGGCCGAACACCCTGATCAAGATCCCGGCCACCAAGGCGGGTCTCCCGGCGATCACCGAGGTCATCGGCCTCGGGATCAGCGTCAACGTCACGCTGATCTTCTCGCTGGCGCGCTACCGCGAGGTCATGGAGGCGTACCTGGCCGGTCTGGAGAAGGCCAAGGACCGCGGCCTGGACCTGTCGAAGATCCACTCCGTGGCGTCCTTCTTCGTGTCCCGCGTGGACACCGAGATCGACAAGCGGATCGACGCCCTGGGCACCGACGAGGCCAAGGCCGCCCGCGGCAAGGCCGGTCTGGCCAACGCGCGGCTCGCCTACCAGGCGTACGAGGAGGTCTTCTCCACGGACCGCTGGTCGGCCCTCGACAAGGCGCAGGCCAACAAGCAGCGTCCGCTGTGGGCCTCGACCGGCGTCAAGGACCCGGCGTACAAGGACACCCTGTACGTCGACGACCTGGCCGCGCCGAACACCGTGAACACCATGCCGGAGGCGACCCTGTTCGCCACCGAGGACCACGGTCAGATCACCGGCAACACCATCGCCGGTACGTACGAGCAGTCCCGTGCGGAACTCGACGCGGTCGAGAAGCTCGGGATCTCGTACGACGACGTGGTCCAGCTCCTTGAGGACGAGGGCGTCGAGAAGTTCGAGGCGTCCTGGACCGACCTGCTCAAGTCGACCGAGGCGGAACTCGCGCGCCTCGCCCCTTCGGAGGGCTGAGACCTTGTCAAGCAGCAACCCGCTGCGTGACCCCGCAGACCGACGGCTCCCGCGTATCGCGGGGCCGTCGGGCCTGGTCATCTTCGGGGTCACCGGCGACCTGTCACGCAAGAAGCTGATGCCTGCCGTGTACGACCTCGCCAACCGCGGGTTGCTGCCACCAGGTTTCTCGCTCGTCGGCTTCGCCCGGCGCGAGTGGGCGAACGAGGACTTCGCGGCGGAGGTCCATGACGCCGTCAAGGAGCACGCCCGTACGCCGTTCCGCGAGGAGGTCTGGCAGCAGCTCATCCAGGGGATGCGCTTCGTCCAGGGCACCTTCGACGACGACGAGTCCTTCGAGCGGCTGCGCTCGACCATCGACGAGCTGGACAAGGCGCAGGGGACGGGCGGCAACTTCGCCTTCTACCTCTCGGTGCCGCCGTCCGCCTTCCCGGTGGTCATCAAGCAGCTCAAGAAGCACGGTCTGGCGGACCAGGACAACGGCTCCTGGCGGCGCGCGGTCATCGAGAAGCCCTTCGGCCACGACCTCAAGTCGGCGGAAGAGCTGAACACGACCGTCGAAGAGGTGTTCGCCCCGGATCAGGTCTTCCGGATCGACCACTACCTCGGCAAGGAGACCGTCCAGAACATCCTGGCGCTCCGCTTCGCCAACCAGATGTTCGAGCCGATCTGGAACCGGTCGTATGTCGACCACATTCAGATCACGATGGCCGAGGACATCGGCATCGGCGGCCGGGCCGGTTACTACGACGGCATCGGCGCGGCCCGTGACGTCATCCAGAACCACCTGCTCCAGCTGCTGGCCCTGACGGCCATGGAGGAGCCCGCGTCCTTCGACGCGGACGCGCTGGCCGCCGAGAAGACCAAGGTCCTCGGCGCGGTCAAGCTCCCGCAGGACCTGGGCGCCGACACCGTCCGCGGACAGTACGCGGCGGGCTGGCAGGGCGGCGAGAAGGCCATCGGCTACCTCCAGGAAGACGGCATCGACCCCAAGTCGAAGACCGACACGTACGCGGCGATCAAGGTCGAGGTGGACAACCGCCGCTGGGCGGGCGTCCCCTTCTACCTGCGTACGGGCAAGCGCCTGGGCCGCCGGGTGACGGAGATCGCGGTGGTCTTCCAGCGGGCACCGCACTCCCCCTTCGACCACACGGCGACGGAGGAGCTGGGCCAGAACGCGATCGTCATCCGCGTCCAGCCCGACGAGGGCATCACGGTCCGCTTCGGCTCCAAGGTGCCCGGCACCTCGATGGAGATCCGGGACGTGTCGATGGACTTCGCGTACGGCGAGTCCTTCACGGAGTCCAGCCCCGAGGCGTACGAGCGCCTGATCCTGGACGTCCTCCTGGGCGACTCCAACCTCTTCCCGCGTACGGAGGAGGTCGAGCTGTCCTGGCGGATCCTCGACCCGATCGAGCAGTACTGGGACAAGCACGGCAAGCCCGCCCAGTACCCCTCGGGCACCTGGGGTCCCGTCGAGGCCGACGAAATGCTCGAACGAGACGGACGGAGCTGGCGGCGCCCATGAAAATAGACCTCACGGACACCACGGCCAGCAAGGTCAACAAGGCGCTGGTGAAGGGGCGGCGTGCCATCGGCACCCCGGCCGTAGGCATGGTGCTGACCCTCGTCATCGTCACCGACGAGGAGAACGCGTACGACGCCCTGAAGGCCGCGAACGACGCCTCGCGCGAGCACCCCTCACGCACCCTGGTCGTCGTCAAGCGCGTCTCCCGCTCCCCCCGCGACCGTACGACGTCCCGCCTGGACGCCGAGGTCAGGGTGGGCGTGGACGCGGGCACCGGCGAGACGGTCGTCCTGCGCCTGTACGGCGAGGTGGTGGAGCACGCCGACTCAGTGGTCCTCCCCCTGCTGCTGCCGGACGCCCCGGTCGTCGTCTGGTGGCCGGTGAACGCCCCGCTGGACCCGGCGAAGGACCCGCTGGGCGCCCTGGCGCAGCGCAGGGTGACGGACACGTACGCGGCCGAGCAGCCGGTACGTGAACTGGCGGCACGCGCGGACGCGTACACGCCGGGCGACACGGACCTGTCGTGGACCCGGATCACCCCGTGGCGCTCGATGCTGGCCGCCGCCCTGGACCAGGTCACCTGCGAGGTGGACGCGGTCGAGGTGGAGGGCGAGGAGTTCAACCCGAGCTGCGAACTGCTGGCGATGTGGCTGGCGGACCGCCTGGACGTCCCGGTGAAGCGTTCCCTGTCCTCGGGCCCGGGTCTGACGGCGGTCCGCATGCGCACAAGCACGGGCCCGATCACCCTGGACCGCGCCGACGGCTCCCTGGCGACCCTCTCCATCCAGGGCCAGCCGGACCGCGCGGTGGCGCTCAAGCGCCGCGAGACGTCCGAGCTGATGGCGGAGGAACTGCGCCGCCTGGACCCGGACGACACGTACGCGTCGGCGTTGCGGTTCGGGGTGGAGCGACTGACGGCTTCGACGGCCCCCGTACCGCCGAAGGCGGCGCCGGCGCCGACTCCGGCACCGTCGTCGGCGCTGGCACTGGAACCGGCGAAGAAGCCACCGGTGGCGGAGGACTCGGACCGGGCGACCCCGGCCCTGATGCCGCCGGTGAAGAAGGTGTCGGCGAAGTGAGTACGGCACCCCAGCTGGTCGTCCACCGCGACAAGGAGCTGATGGCCGAGGCCGCGGCGGCCCGTCTGATCACGAAGATCGTGGACGCGCAGGCGTCGCGCGGCTCGGCGTCGATCGTGCTCACGGGCGGCCGGAACGGCAATGGCCTGCTGGCCGCCCTGGCCTCGGCTCCGGCCCGGGACGCGATCGACTGGACCCGGCTCGACCTGTGGTGGGGCGACGAACGCTTCCTGCCCGAGGGCGACCCGGACCGCAACGTCACCCAGGCGAAGGCGGCACTGCTGGACGCGGTGCCGCTGGACCCGGCGCGTGTCCACGCCATGCCCGCGTCGGACGGCCCGTACGGCTCCGACGTGGACGCGGCGGCGGAGGGGTACGCGGCGGAACTGGCAAAGGCAGCGGGCCCGGAAACCCACGGCCCGGTCCCGACGTTCGACGTCCTGATGCTGGGCGTGGGCCCGGACACGCACGTGGCGTCCCTGTTCCCGGAGCTACCGGCGGTCCGCGAAACGGACCGCACGGTGGTAGGAGTCCACGGCGCCCCGAAGCCCCCACCGACCCGAGTCACCCTGACCCTCCCGGCGATCCGGGCGGCCAGGGAGGTATGGCTGCTGGCGGCGGGCGAGGACAAGGCGGGGGCGGCGGCGATAGCGCTGTCGGGAGCGGGCGAGATCCAGGCACCGGCGGCGGGCGCGTACGGCAGACAGCGCACGCTGTGGCTGCTGGACGCGGCGGCGGCATCCCAACTCCCGAGGTCGCTGTACCCACCGGCGTCGGCCTGAGCAACACGGGGATCAACAGGGGCGGCGGGGGCG
>NZ_PJME01000060.1 GCF_002954775.1 Streptomyces geranii | reverse complement strand
GGCTTCGTCGGAGGCTTCGTGGGCGGCTTGGTCGGAGGCTTCGTGGGGGGCTTCGTCGGAGGCTTCGTCGGAGGCTTGGTCGGCGGCTTCGTGGGCGGCTTCGTCGGGGGCTTCGTCGGAGGCTTCGTCGGGGGCTTGGTGGGCGGCTTCGTCGGAGGCTTCGTCGGAGGCTTGGTCGGAGGCTTCGTGGGCGGCTTCGTCGGGGGCTTCGTCGGAGGCTTCGTCGGAGGCTTCGTGGGCGGCTTCGTCGGAGGCTTCGTCGGAGGCGTGTCGCCGTAGCCGCCCGGGGTGTCCTCCTCGCCGTAGCCGTGGCCGTGGCCGGAGTTCGCGTTGGGGTGGTGGCCGGGGGTGGGGTCCCGGTGCGGAGTGCCCGCCGTCGCCTTCGTGGGGGTGGGCGCGTCCACGTCGGCCAGGGCCGGGAGGCCGTACAGGGACAAGATGCCCGTCGCGGCGGCAGCCACGACCATCCCCCTGCTCAGAGTGGGTCGCATTCTGATTGTCTTTCTAATGGGAGAGGTGAGAAAAAGCCGGCCTTGGCACCGAGAGGCTCTCCAAGACCGGCCCAGACACCGCCGAACGGCTGGTGCGAACGTCAGTCGTTGACGCAGGTGTTGCCGAACGCCGGGTTCAGCAGCGCGATCACGTTGATCGAGTTGCCGCACACGTTGACGGGAACGTGGACGGGAACCTGCACCACGTTGCCGGAGAGCACACCCGGGGAGTGCGCGGCGAAGCCCTCGGCTCCGGCGTCCGCGAACGCGGGGGCGGCCATTCCGAGCGCCATGATCGCGCCGGCGATGACAGCAACGCTCTTCTTCATGAGGTTTCCCTTCTCTGCGGTCATGCCCCTATGTCGGCCGAAGACCGAGCGAGCACAGCTTGAACGGCTCGCACCATGACCGGCAGTTGTAAAACGAGAGATAGACAGCCGAAGAAACTACGGAACGTGATCCGACGGGTAATTCACTCGAACGCCCCGCCGCAGCGGGAAACACAATCCACACGAAAGGCCGAAGAAATCGGCGGGCAGAAAGCAAACAAAAACTCGAACAGCCCCCGCACACACGGTGCGAGGGCTGTCCGAGCTGCATGTGTGGGCGACCGGACGAATGTTGACGACCGGTCAGCCGACGGCGACAGATCAGCTGTTGGCGATGCCGTTGCCGGACAGGACCGGGATGTCGCTGAGGACGTGGGCCAGCGGCTCGTCGCCCTTCGCCTGCGTCGAGTTGTCGGCGCACTGCTGGTTCTGCGGGGCCGACAGGATCGGGATGTCCTGGACGGCGACCGGCACGAGCACGCCCACGACCGAGCCCACGTTGCCCTTGACGGGAACGCCCAGGCAGAGCTTGTTGACGCTGCCCTGCACGAGGCTCGCCTGGGGGCTCATGTCGCCCTTGGTGAGGGAGTTGCCGAACTTCGAGACCGACCCGTTCCCGCTGACGGACGTGGTGCCGCCGTCGTCCGCTGTGGCAAGCGCCTGGGGGGCGGTCGCCGCCGAGACTCCGACGACGGATGCGGCTACCGCCGCCGCGGCCATTGCCTTCTTCAGCATTTTCGCTTTCCTTTCCTGGCAGAGACACACGTTCCTGCTTCCGCATCAACCGGCCGGGCCGGGATTGGTTTCGCTGCTTCACCCGGTTGGCCTCTTTGGGCCATCAGAGTGAATCGCAGCAACCATGCGCGCCGAAGGACAGTTGATCAGAGCGGCTCCGGTGGACGGGGTTTCTTCCGAAGGGAATTGCAAGTGATCAAGAAGGTTATGGCTGCTGCGGCGATCGCCGCTTCCGTCGTCGGTGCCACGGCTGCGGTCGCCACCCCGGCGATGGCGATCGCGAACGACGGTGGCACGACGTCCACCAGCGGCAACGGCGCCATCCAGAAGTACGGCAACTCCGCCACGTACGGGAACATGAGCCCCCAGATGGCGCTCATCCAGGGCTCGCTCAACAAGCCCTGCATCGGCCTGCCGGCCAAGGTCAACGCCGGTTCGCTCGTGGGCCTCGTGCCGATCGCCGTCCAGGACATCAACGTCCTGTCGGCGCCGCAGAACCAGCAGTGTGTCGAGAACTCGACGCAGGCCAAGGGCGACGAGCCCCTGTCGCACATCCTCAGCGACATCCCGGTCCTGTCGGGCAACGGCGTGGGCAACAACTGAGACAACCCGGAAGGCTGAGTCGGGCGTACGTCCGGGCTCTCTTCGCGTTTCTCACCAGCGGGCCGTCGAATTCTCGGCGGCCCGCTGGCCTACGTTGCGTCAGGTGACGACGAGACACCCTTTCTCCCGGTTTTCCCGTCTTGCCCGGCCCGCGCGGATCGCTCGGCTCGCCCGGCTGTCCCGCCTGTGCGGTGCCGTGGTGCTGTGCGCGGCGACCGCCGTCGGCTGCGGTGCGCCCCACGAGTCGCGGCTGCGGCCCATGGGCGGCGCCGCCCCCGCCGCGGGCACCGACATCCTGCTGCTGGGCACGGACGGCCGTAGCACCATCACCGAGAAGGAGCGCCGCAAGTTCCACGCGGGCGGCTTCCCCTGCAACTGCGCGGACGTGATGATGCTGGTCCACGTGTCCGCCAAGCGCGACCGTGTCAGCGTGATCGGCCTGCCGCGCGACTCCTACGCCACGGTTCCGGCGTACCGGTACGGACCGTCCGGGCGACAGCGCCCCGCGCATCCCGTGAAACTCAACGGCGCGTACGCGGAGGGCGGTCCCCAGCTCCTCGTACGTACGGTCGAGGCGGCGACCGGGGTGAGTGTCGAGCAGTTCCTGCAGCTCGACTTCCGGCGGTTCATCGACGCCGTCGACCAGGTCGGCGGCGTCGAGGTGTGCACCACGCGGCGGCTCAAGGACCCCAAGACCAAGCTGAACCTGGCACCCGGCCGGCATCTGCTCAAGGGCGGGCAGTCCCTGCAGTACGTCCGCTCGCGGAAGGTCGACCGGAGCGCCGACCTGGGGCGGATCCAGCGTCAGCAGCGGTTCCTGGTCGCGGCGCTGGAGCAGCTGACCGCCCGGAAGGTGCTCACCGACCCCGCGCTGATGGGCCGGGTCGCCCGGACGATGCTCGGCCCGGCCAAGGTCGAGCAGGGCTTCGGGAAGGACGGCGCGAAGGCGCTCGTGACGCTCGCCGCGACGCTGGGCAAGGTGCCCGCCACGCGCACGGAGTTCGCCACCGTGCCGATCGCCGGCTTCAACCGGCCGATGGAAGGCATCGGTTCGACGCTGCGCTGGCACGACGCGAGGGCGAAGGCGATGTTCACCAAGGTGCGCGAGGACCGGCCGCTGGTCGCGGCGGGCACGGATCCCAAGGCCGCCGATCCGCCGGTGTTCGGGAAGGACGTGCCGGTGCGCGGAAACCGGCTCGCCTGCCCCTGAATCCCGGCTCGTACACCTCAATCGCTGGGCCAATCGGGGCATTGACCGCAACCCCGGCCGGGGTTCGGCCGTTGACGATCACGCAGCTCCTCACCGGAGTCCGCTTTTCGAAGGGAATGAACATGAAGAAGCTGTGGGCAACCGCGGCCATCGCCGCCTCCGTAGCCGGTATCTCGGCCACGGCAGCACCCCAGGCCCTGGCGATCGCCGACGACGGTGGCACCACCTCCGTCAGCGGCAACGGCGCCGAGCAGGAGTTCGGCAACTCGGCCACGTTCGGTGACATGAGCCCGCAGCTCTCGCTGGTCCAGGGTTCGCTGAACAAGCCGTGTGTCGGCCTCCCGGCCAAGCTCAACGTCGGTTCCGTCGTCGGCCTGGTGCCGATCGCCGTCCAGGACATCCCGATCCTGTCGGCGCCGCAGAACCAGCAGTGTGTCGAGAACTCGACGCAGGCCAAGGGCGACGAGCCCCTGTCGCACATCCTCAGCGACATCCCCGTGCTGTCCGGCAACGGCGCCGGCAACAGCTGAGCCTCCCCGCTCGGTTGAAGCGGCGGGTCACCGGTTCTCCGGTGGCCCGCCGTTCGGCGTTCCAGAGCGTTCTACGGGGCCTGTGTGTACGTCACTTGCTGCTGTACAGCGCCTCGATCTCGGCCGCGTACGCCTCCCGTACCGCGTGCCGTTTGACCTTGAGGGACGGGGTCAGCTGCCCGTTGTCCTCGGTGAACTCGCCCTCGACCAGGGTGAAGGCGCGGATCGACTCGGCCCGGGAGACCGCCGCGTTGGCGTGGTCCACGGCCCGCTGGACGTCGGCGCGCATCCGGGGGTCCTGGATCACCTCGGCCATCGGGGTGTCGGCGGGCATCCCCCGTACGGCGAGCCAGTGGGCCACCGAGTCGGGGGCGAGGGTGATCAGGGCGGCCACGAAGGGGCGGTTGTCGCCGACGACCATGCACTGGGCGACCGGGGCTCGGCTGCGCAGCCGGTCCTCCAGGACAGCCGGGGCGACGTTCTTGCCGCCCGAGGTGACGATGATGTCCTTCTTACGGCCGGTGATCGTGAGGTAGCCGTCCTCGTCGAGGGCGCCGAGGTCGCCGGTCTCGAACCAGCCGTCGCCGCTCAGTACCGCGTCCGTGGCCGCCGGGTTGTTCCAGTAGGAGTCGAAGACGACCCCGCCCTTGACGAGGACCTCGCCGTCGTCGGCGATCCGGACGGCGGTGCCGGGGACGGGGAGGCCGACCGTGCCGGGGCGCGGGGCCAGGGGCGGGACGAGGGTGGCCGCGGAGGTCGTCTCGGTCAGGCCGTAGCCCTCGTAGACGACGATTCCGGCGGCGTAGAAGAAGAGGCTGAGGTCGCGGTCGAGCGGGGAGCCGCCGCTGATGGCGTAGCGCAGGCGTCCGCCCAGTTCCTTGCGGATGCGGCGGTATACGAGGAGGTCGTACAGGGCCCAGGCGGCGTAGAGGCCGATGTCCGGGCCCTTGACGGGGGTTCCTGTCCTTGTGCCGGTGTCGAGGAACTTCTTCAGGTACGCCTCGGCGAAGCGGACGCCGATGCGGTGGGCCCGGTCGAAGGAGGAGGCCCGGCCCATCTTCTCGGCGGTCGCGCGGCCTGCGGCGTGGATGCGCTCGAAGAGGTACGGGACGCCCACCAGGAAGGTCGGTCTGAACTCCCTTAGGACCGGGCGGAGTTCGTCGGGCTTGATGCTCGGGAAGTGGCCGATCTCGATGCGGGCCATCAGACAGCCGATCTGAAGGGCGCGGCCCATGATGTGGGCGAGGGGGAGGAAGAGGAGGGTGGAGGCCGTCTGGCCGGTCACCTCCTTGAAGATCGGGTGGAGCAGCTCCACGACGTTCGCGGCCTCGTTGTGGATGTTGGCGTGGGTGAGGACGCAGCCCTTCGGCCGGCCCGTGGTGCCGGAGGTGTAGCAGATGGTGGCGGTGGTGTCGGGGGTGAGGGCCGTGCGGCGCTTGGTGACCTCCTCGTCCGGTATCTCCCGGCCCACGGTGGCGAGTTCGGCCATCGCGCCCTCGTCCAGGGTGAAGACGCGCGGGGGTTCGGGGTGGCCGGCCGTTCCGGTGGTGACGGTGGCCGTGTTGTCCGGCGTCTCCGTCACCACCAGGCGGGCGCCCGAGTCCCTGACGATCCAGTCGACTTGGTCGGCGGACGAGGTGGCGTAGACGGGGACGGTCTGGCCGCCGGCCGCCCAGATCGCGAAGTCCAGGACCGTCCACTCGTAACGGGTACGGGACATCACCGCGACCCGGCCGCCCTGTTCGAGGCCCGCCGCTATCAACCCCTTTGCCGTGGCGGTGACTTCGGCGGCGAAGGTGGCGGCGGTGATCGGGTGCCAGGTGCCTTCGGCGGTGCGGCGGCGGAGGATCACCGCGTCGGGGGCCTCGGTGGCGTTGGTGTAGGGGAGGTCCGCGGTGCTGCCTGTGGTGGGGGGTGCGACCAGCGGGGGCGCGCTTGCCTCGCGGATGGTGCCGGTTCGGTTGTCGCGGACCAGATCGATTCGGTGGCGGGCGGCCAGGTCGGTGCGGCGCTTTGCCCGCTTCAGATCTTTGCGTACGCCCATGACACTGGCTCCCGGTGGTCTTGGTCCTCCTGAGTTCGAGTCAAGTTACTTGGACGTAGGGAAAGTTCAATGGGTTGGGCAGGAGGAGTTTTGGCTGCGGGTGTGTGGGGGCTGAGCGCGCAGTTCCCCGCGCCCCTCACGGGGCGCCGTAGTTCCTCGCCAGTTGTATTGACTCGGCCAGTTCGCTGACCGCCTTGTCCTCTGTCGTTTCTGCCAACTCGTAGGCCATCTTGGCCAGATGGACCAAGGGTGGGGCTCCCGGCAGGGTGGGCCAGCGGTCGTCTCCTCTGCGTAGGGCGTCGGCGAAGTAGGCGGCCACCGCTGTTACCTGGAAGCGGGGTGAGGCGCTCCAGAGAGTGTCGTCCAGGGTGTTCGACTCCAACTGGCCCGATTCCTCGTGGGGTTCGCGGGTTTCGGGGTCCTGCCAGCGGACCGTTGCCGTGGCGAGGTGGCCCGAGGCGGACTGCCTGGTGCGGACGGCGTAGAGGGCGGTGACCGTGTGGCCGGGGCCGACCTCTCCCCCGTCCACGCTGTCGTCGCGGAAGTCCTCGTCGGCGACGCGGCGGTTGTCGTAGCCGATCAGGCGGAACTCGGCGACCGTCTCCGGGTCGAAGGCGACCTGGGCCTTGGCGTCGCGGGCCGTGAGGTCGATGTTGCGCGGGAGTTGCTCGCAGAACACCTTGCGGGCGTCGGTCTCGTTCGAGACGTAGGTGGTGTGGCCGTCGCCCTGGTCGGCGAGTTGCTCCATCAGGGCGTCGCCGTAGTCGCTGCCGACGCCCACGCCGAAGAGGGTGATGCCGTGTTCGCGGCGGGCGTCGGAGATGCGGTCGAGGATCGAGTCCGCGTCCGTGTCACCCGTGTTGGCCAGGGCGTCCGACACCAGGACGACCCGGTTCGTGGCGTTCTCGCGCAGGCCCTCCACCGCCGTGGCGTAGCCCGTGCGGACTCCCGCGCCGAGGTTGGTCGAGTCGGTGGGCTCCAGTTCGTCTATCGCGTCGTGGACCTCGTCGCGGTTGCCGTCGAGGCGGGTCATCGGGAGGACGGTCTCGGCCTCGTCGCTGAAGGTGACGATCGCGACGGAGTCGTCGTCGCGCAGCTGGTCCGTCATCACGCCGAGGGAGTCCCTGGCGAGGTCGAGGCGGCCGGGCTCGGCCATCGAGCCGGAGATGTCGATGACGAACGTCAGTGCCGCGGGCGGGCGTTCGCCCTCGCGGCCTGAGGTGCGGGTGGCCAGGCCCACGCGGACCAGGGACCAGTCCTCGCGGTCGGTGCGGGCGCCGTCGACGGTGACCGAGAAGCCGTTGCCGTCGGGGCGTTCGTAGTCCTGGCGGAAGCTGTTGACGAACTCCTCCGGCCGGACCGTCGACGGGTCGGGGAGGCGGCCGTCGGCGAGGGTGCGGCGCGCGTAGCCGTACGAGGCGGTGTCGACGTCGAGGGCGAAGGTGGAGAGGTAGTCGGGGGCCGGGGCGAACTCCCCGTCAGTCTCCCCTTCCGTCTCGCCCTCCGTGGTGCCCTCGCGTGCGCTCCCGTCGCCGTCCTGCTGCTCGCCGGAGCCGTCGGGGACGGAGGGCGCGTAGCCTCCCGAGCCGCCGCCGGAGTCCTGTTTGCCGCTCGTGCCGTAGCCCTGGCCGCTGTCGCTGCTGCTTTCGCCGACACCCCCGCTGCAGGCGGTGAGCAGCAGGCCGCTCGCCACCGTCAGGGCGATCAGCGTGGCCCGCAGCCTTCGTATCCGGTTCCGCTCCATCTGCCGTGCCCCCTCCGTCGGTTGACGTCGGCCGACGTCAACTTCTGTGACTGTGACGGCGGAAGGGGCCGTAATGTGCGGTACGGGGTGTTGCGGATGGATCTCGAAGTGGCCACGAGGGGCGGCCTCCGAGACCGGTAGGTGATCCTCCGTTGACCTAGGAGACGACGTCCTTGCGGGCGAAACCCCGGAAGGCCAGGGCGAACAGCACCAGGGCGTACGTAACGGAGATGGAGACGCCCTGGATCATGTCGGTGTAGTCGGGCTTCGGTTGGACGACGTCGAGCCAGGCGTACTGCCAGTGCGCGGGCAGGAAGTCGCGCCAGTCGCCGAGGGCGGTCACCGAGTCGAGGACGTTGCCGACGATGGTGAGGCCGACCGCGCCGCCGACCGCGCCGAGCGGGGCGTCGGTCCTCGTGGAGAGCCAGAACGCCAGTCCCGCGGTGACCAGTTGGGACACGAAGATGTACCCGACGGTGATCAACAGGGCCTGGGCGGCGGCTCCTTGGCCGATCTCGCCGCCGGTGGGCAGCTCCAGCGGGCCCCAGCCGTACGCCAGTGAGCCGACGAGGAGTGCGACGACCGGCAGCAGTACGAGCGCCGCCAGGCTGAGGGTGAGTCCGACGGCGAGCTTGGACCACAGCAGCCGGGCGCGCGGCACGGGGGCGGCGAGGAGGTAGCGCAGGGAGGACCAGCTGGCCTCCGAGGCGACCGTGTCCCCGCAGAACAGGGCGACGGGGATGACGAGCAGGAAGCCCGCCGCCGCGAACAGGTTGACCGCGGCGAAGTTGGAGCCGGACGCGGTGGCCGTGTCCATCAGGTTCACCCGGTTGTTGCCGTCGCCGGGCGTGCCGCCCACCTGGAAGGCGATCCACAGCACGAGGGGCAGGGCGAACAGGATGCCGCCCATGACCATCGTGCGGCGGCGCTTGAGCTGGCGGACCAGCTCGACCCGGAAGGGCAGGGTGCGGCCGGCGCGGTAGCCGTCGGCGACCTCGACCGGGCCCTTCGGGTCTGTGGGCTGTCCGGGCTGTGCGGGTTCTGCGTGCTCTGCACGCTCGGCCAGCGTGCTCATGCGGACTCTCCGATCAGGGTGAGGAAGGCGTCTTCGAGGCGGCGGTGCGGGCCGACCGACTCCACGGGGACCTCAAGGCGCACGAGTTCGGCGACCAGGCGGCGGGCGTTGCCGTCGCTGTCGAGGCGGACCACCAGGCCCCCTTCGGCGAGGACGGCCGAGTCGACGCCGGGCAGGGCGGCGATCTTCTCGACGATCGGCTCGTCGAGCGGCTCGGACGTGCCGATCAGCAGCGTGTCGCCGGAGCCGACGATCTCGCTGACGGGGCCCGCCTGGACGAGCTTGCCGTGGTCCATGACGACGAGGTGTGTGCAGGTCTGTTCGACCTCCGCGAGGAGGTGGCTGGAGACGATGACCGTGCGGCCGGCCTCCGCGTACCGGATCATGACCTCGCGCATCTCGCGGATCTGGGGCGGGTCGAGGCCGTTGGTCGGTTCGTCGAGGATGAGGAGGTCGGGCAGGCCGAGCATGGCCTGGGCGATGGCGAGGCGCTGGCGCATGCCCTGGGAGTACGTGCGGACCGCGCGCGCGAGTGCGTCGCCGAGGCCGGCGATCTCCAGGGCCTCCTCCATGTGCGCGTCCTCGGTCGGGCGGCCGGTCGCTGCCCAGTACAGCTCCAGGTTCTCCCGGCCGGACAGGTGCGGGAGGAAGCCCGCGCCCTCGACGAAGGCGCCGACGCGGGAGAGGACCGGGGCGCCGGGCACGATCGCGTGGCCGAAGACGCGGATCTGGCCGGCGTCCGGCTGGATCAGGCCCATCAGCATGCGCAGGGTGGTCGTCTTGCCCGCGCCGTTCGGCCCGAGCAGGCCCAGGACCTGGCCCTTCTCGACGCGGATGGAGAGGTCACGGACGCTGTAGCGGTCGCCGTTCTTGTACTTCTTGCTCAGGTCGGTGATCTGGAGCGGGACCTCGGCGAGCGCGGGGTCGGGGGCCGGGGTGACGGTCCGGCGGCGGCCGGTGACCAGCAGGAGCGCGGCGATCAGGGCACCGGCGATCGGCAGGTACCAGACCCAGGCGGGCAGGACGTCCGTACGGTCGGCGCGGCCGAGCGGTGTGGGTACCTCCAGGTCGCCCTTGAGGGAGACGGTGTACGTCGCCGGGGTGAGCGGGGAGGCGTAGCCGAGGTCGGTGGAGGCGAGGACCAGGCGGAGGCGGTGGCCGTCGTCGAGGTCGTAGTCGATGGCCGGGAGGGTGAGCTGGACGTCCTTGCCGGCCTTGGCACCCTCGACCCGGATGGGCTCGACCAGCTGGGAGGGCAGCACCTGGGAGCGGCCGTCCGCGCCGACGTCGTACACCTTGGCGAAGAGGACGGCGTCCTCGCTGGTCGACTTCACGTGGACGGTGGCCGTGGGCGAGCCGGTGATCTGGAGGTCGTCGGTGACAGGCTTCGACTCGAAGGCGGCGTACTGGCCGGGGAAGTCGAGGGAGATGCTGACGCCGAGCGAGGACAGCTGGGAGAGGCCGCCGCCGGCGGAGCCGAGGCCGGGGAGGGCCGATACGGCGGGCGGGCTGGCGCCTGCCGGGTTCTCGAAGGTCTGTTCGCGTCCGGCGAGGGCGATCTTCGTGAGGTCGCTCTCCAGGCCCGGGTAGGTGTCGTCCGTCGTACCGGCGAGGCGGGGTTCGCCGTCGCCCGAGCCGGAGCCGAGAGTGCGGGTGACGCGGAAGGCGGAGCCGGTGTCGGCGCCCTTGTCGTCCTTGAGGTACCGGTCGAACCAGGACTCGACGCGGGACTGGACGCGGGAGGACTCCAGGTCGCCGCCGTCGTGGCCGCCGGAGATCCAGTCGACGTCAACGGGGGCGCCGTTGGCCTTGATCGCCTTGGCGGCGGCGTCGGCCTGGCCGAGCGGGAAGAGGGAGTCGGTCTGGCCCTGGATGAGCAGGGTGGGCACCTTGATGCGGTCGCCGACGGCCTCGGGGCTGCGCTCTTCGAGGAGCTTCACCGCGGCGGCGTCGGGCTGCCCGGACTCGGCGACCCGCTCGTACATCTCGCAGAGCTGGGTCTCGAACTTGGCGCAGCCGCCGCCGGTGTTGAAGAAGATCCCGGCCCACAGCTTCTTGAAGACGCCGTTGGGGAAAAGGGCGTCCGACAGGTTCCAGTACGTGATCGCGGGCGCGATGGCGTCGACGCGGTCGTCGTATCCGGCGGCGAGGAGGGAGATGGCGCCGCCGTAGGAGCCGCCGGCCATGCCGACGCGCGGGTCACCGGCCTTGTCGAGCTGGACCTCGGGGCGCCCTGCGAGCCAGTCGATCAGCTTGGAGACGTCGGCGACCTCGGCCTTCGGGTCGTTCAGGCCGATCTTGCCGGTCGACTTGCCGAAGCCGCGCGCCGACCAGGTGAGGACCGCGTAGCCGTCGCGGGCGAGGTCCTCGGCCTGGGCGCGTACGTCGTCCTTGCTGCCGCCGAAGCCGTGCGCGAGGAGGACGGCGGGGCGGCGGCCGTCGTTCCCGGAGGTGAAGTACGAGGTGTCGATACGGACGCCGGTGGCGGTGTCCATGACCTCGTCGGTGCGGTCGACCGGCGCCGGCTTGTCCGAGGCGGTGGCGGTCCAGGTGCCCGCGCCGGCGAGTACGACGACGGCGGCTGCGGCGGCGAGGGTGCGTCGTGGGCGCCGCCGCAGTGCGCCGCGCAGTTTCGGGCGCAGTCCGGGCAGTGGGTGATCCATGCTTCAACGGTAAGGGGCGGTGTGGGTGCGGTACGGCACTCTCCAGGGTGAGGAGTGGGCCATCCCACGGTCGTACGGGAGGAATTCGGCATACAGCGGTCGCGGTATGCCGGGGTGTCGGGGGAAGCTGACAGCAACCTGATAAGTGGGGGGCGGGGTGGGGTGTTTTTTTCCGCCCCCGCCGCCCCTACCCGTCCCGTCCTGAAGGGGCTGTGCCCCTTCGACCCCTTTGCGCCGTCTGGCTCGGGTATGGCGGGATTCGTTGGCGAGTGCGGGTTCGTGGGGGCTTGTCGCGCAGTTCCCCGCGCCCCTTTGGGGCGCGGGGGTGCTGGGTCTGCTTGCTAGGAGAGGGTGCCTGCGCCTGTGGTGGTCGCCAGTTCCGTGGCGAGGTTCTTGGCGGTGGGCTGGATGCCTGCCGTGAGGGTGGGCTTCCAGTTGACCGTCGTCTTGAGCTTCTTGGAGTTCGCGGCGTTGTACGCGGCCACGAGGTCCGTCGTCGTGCCGTTGACGAGGTTGCCGGTGGCGGCGATCGAGCCGGTGCCGTCGCCGCTGAGCAGCTTGGCGGTCTTGCCGCCGGCGGGGACCTTCCAGGCGTTGTACTCGGCGACGACCTGCGCCTTGGCCCGGGAGTTGACGGTGTAGAGGGGGGCGTAGCCGTTGAGGGTCGTGGTGTCGAAGTAGTTGTTGTAGAGGTGGATCTGGCCGATCCGGGCCAGCGGGGCGCGCTGGACTATGCCCTTCCACACGTTGTGGTGGATGGTGACGCGCAGCTTGCCGACGCTGTCGGTGTCGCTGCTGCCGATCAGCATGGTCTTGTCGTGGTTGGTGAACTGGTTGCGCTCGACGGTGACCAGGTCGGAGCCGTTGGTGATGTCGAGGGCGCCGTCGTGGATCTGGTACTCCCGGCCGTAGTACTTCGGGTTGGCCTTGTCGAGGTGGGGCGCGTCGGTGAACGTGTTGTGGTCGGCCCAGACGTGGGTCGCGCCCCGGAGGGTGACGGAGTCGTAGGCGGAGTTCCAGTTGCCGGTGGAGCCGTCGGTCGGGTCCCACTGGGGGAAGCAGTCCTCGGTGGCGCTGAAGGTGAGGTTGCGGATGATGACGTTGTCGACGCTCTTCACCTGCAAACTGCCGCCGGTGATACCGGCGTTGGTGCCGGGCACGCCCACGAGGGTGGTGTTGGCGGGCACCTTGAAGACGATGTTCTTCGCCTGCGCGGCCTGTGCGGCGGCCCGCGCCTTCTCCTGCGTGCCGGAGGGCAGCTTCGAACGGCCGTACGTGGCAGGGTCGTACGCCTTGAGATAGGCGGCGAGCGAGTAGCCCGTGCCGGAGGCGTAGTCGGCGCAGGTCCGCTTCTTGCCGGCGTCGTTCGTGTTGGCGTCGATGGTGCCCTTGATCTTGATGATCTTCGCCGTCGAGTTGGTCGCGCTGCCGAGCGCCTTCACGAGCTGGGCGCGGGTGGAGACGGTGAACACGTGCGCGGTGTCGGCCGCGGCACCACCGGTCGTACCGGCACCGGAGGCGGCCCAGCCGTCCTTGGCGGGCAGCACCTGGTGGGCGAGATCGACGGCACCGGCGTTCGCGTTCATGGCGAACACGGCCGCACCGAGACCGGCGGCGGCCACGACAGCGGTGGAGACCAGAACGGTGCGGCGCGTGCGGAGGGAGCGGCGGTGGGAAGGGGAAGCCACGGATGAGTCCTTACGTGGTGGTGGAACACGTGCGGTGTGTGAAGCTCCCGTGAGCGGGGCTTACGACTCGTCAGTGGTCGCGGGGCGGGGAAAGGTTGCCCTGTGAAGTGGGGGAATTTCGGGGGTGGTTCGACGGCACGACAGGACACCGTCGGCGTCGCGGACGATTCCGGCACCGACAGGGCGTCCCTTGCGCGATCGGGCCGCTCCGTCAGGCGTCGTCCGGCAGGATCCAGAGCCCTTCACTCATCCGTGGTGAAAACCAGGGCATACCCCAACACACGGCACCTGTAAGGCCGATGATGCCCTTCTGCTCTGCACACCACGCACTCGGGGGGAACCATGACCGACAGCACGCCGCCGCCCATGCCCGACTTTCCGCCGCCGGTGGCACCGGTGGCGAAGGGGCGCCGCAGCAACGCGATCGTCATCGGTGCGGCCGTCGCCGTCATCGCCACGATCATCACCACCGGCATCGTCGTCGTGCAGTCCACGGACGACGAAGGCGAACCGGCCCCCGCCACCACGTCGAGCGCCCCGAGCGAGGACATCGTGGCCGACGACGTGTCGGAGCCTGACCCGGAGCCGACGTACGCCGAGGTCGGCACCGACAGCTTCACGATCGAGCTGCGCACCACCGAGCGGCACTGTTTCGGGTCGGCGGGCTGCAATGTGACGGTCGAGCCGGACTTGACGTACCTGGGCGACACCGAGGGCATCGACCCGGACGCGGTGTACGAGATCACCTATGAGGTCCGCGGCGACGAGTCCGGCCCGGTCATCGAGACGGCCGAGTTGACGGACCGGACGAGCCTGAACTTCACGCCCACCTCGATCAGCACCTCTTCGGCGAGCACGGAGGTGTCGGTGGAGATCACGGACGTCGTGGTCCAGGGTGGCTGAGGCCACGCGCCTGGGAACAGCGATGCCCGCCGACCAGAAATCCTGGTCGGCGGGCATGCTCGCGTAGGTACCGGCTACCTCAGTGGTTGCGCGGGAAGCCCAGGTCCACGCCCGAAGGGCCGTCCGCCGGGTCCGGCCAGCGGGTCGTGACGACCTTGCCCCGCGTGTAGAAGTGCGTGCCGTCGTTGCCGTAGATGTGGTGGTCGCCGAAGAGGCTGTCCTTCCAGCCGCCGAAGCTGTGGTAGCCCACGGGGACCGGGATCGGGACGTTGACGCCGACCATGCCGGCCTCGACCTCCAGTTGGAAGCGGCGGGCGGCGCCGCCGTCGCGGGTGAAGATCGCGGTGCCGTTGCCGAAGGGGGAGGCGTTGATCAACGCCAGGCCCTCCTCGTACGTGTCGACGCGCAGGACCGTCAGGACCGGGCCGAAGATCTCGTCCTGGTAGGCCTTCGCCGTCGTCGGGACCTTGTCCAGGAGGGAGATGCCGATCCAGTGGCCGTCCTCCAGGCCGTCGACCCGGTACGCGCTGCCGTCCAGGACGACCTCCGCGCCCTCCGCCGCCGCGCCCGTGACGTACGACGCCACCTTGTCGCGGTGGGCCTTCGTGATCAGGGGGCCCATCTCCGACGTCGGGTCGTTGCCGGGGCCGATCTTGATCTTCTCCGCGCGCTCGCGGATCTTGTCCACCAGCTCGTCGCCGATCGCGCCCACCGCCACCACCGCCGAGATCGCCATGCAGCGCTCGCCCGCCGAGCCGTAGGCCGCCGACACCGCGGCGTCCGCCGCCGCGTCCAGGTCCGCGTCCGGGAGGACCAGCATGTGGTTCTTGGCGCCGCCCAGGGCCTGGACTCGCTTGCCGTTCGCCGAGGCCGTGGTGTGGATGTAGCGGGCGATGGGCGTTGAGCCCACGAACGAGATCGCCTTGACGTCCGGGTGCTCCAGCAGGCGGTCCACCGCTACCTTGTCGCCGTTGACGACGTTGAAGACGCCGTCCGGCAGGCCCGCCTCGGCGAGCAGTTCGGCGAGCTTGATCGCCGTCGACGGGTCCTTCTCCGACGGCTTCAGGACGAAGGTGTTGCCGCACGCGATGGCGATGGGGAACATCCACATCGGCACCATCGCCGGGAAGTTGAACGGCGTGATGCCCGCGACGACACCGAGGGGCTGGCGGATGGACGAGACGTCCACGCGCGAGGCGACCTCCGTCGACAGCTCGCCCTTCAGCTGCACCGTGATGCCGCACGCCAGTTCGACGATCTCCAGGCCTCGGGCCACCTCGCCGAGCGCGTCGGAGTGCACCTTGCCGTGCTCCGCCGTGATCAGCTCGGCGATCGCGTCGCGGTTGGCGTCCAGCAGCGCGCGGAACTTGAAGAGGATGGTGCTCCGCTTGGCCAGCGACGCCTTGCCCCAGGTCGCGTACGCGTCCTTGGCCGCCGCTACCGCCGCGTCGACCTCGTCGACCGTCGCGAACGCGACGTTCGTGGTGACCGCGCCGGTCGCGGGGTCGGTGACCGGCCCGTACGTGCCCGACGCGCCCTCGACGGACTTGCCGCCGATCCAGTGGTTGACGATCTTCGTCATGCCCAGGTTCTCCTTCACAGCAAATGGCGGCGTCGGGTTGAGACGTGCCGTTCGTACAGCTCACGTGCCTTGACCGCCGACGGGCGGGTCGCGGTCTCGGCCACAGGAACATCCCACCAGGCCTGCGCCGGAGGCGGGCCCGACACTGTGTCTGCCGTTTCCGTCTCGACGTAGACACAAGTGGGAGTGTCGGCGGTACGGGCCTCGGCGAGCGCCGCCCGCAGCTCCCGTACCGTCTTCGCGCGCAGGACGCGCATGCCCAGGCTCGCCACGTTGGCGGCCAGGTCCACGGGCAGTGGAGCACCCGTGTACGTACCGTCGTCCGACTGGTAGCGGTAGGCGGTGCCGAAGCGCTCGCCGCCCACCGACTCCGACAGTCCGCCGATGGACGCGTAGCCGTGGTTCTGGATCAGGAGGAGCTTGATCGCGATCCCCTCCTGTACGGCCGTCACGATCTCCGTCGGCAGCATCAGGTACGTGCCGTCGCCCACCAGCGCCCATACGGGACGCTCGGGCGCCGCCAGTTTCACACCGATCGCGGCCGGAATCTCGTACCCCATGCAGGAGTAGCCGTATTCCAGGTGGTACTGGTCCCGCGACCGGGCGCGCCAGAGTTTGTGCAGGTCACCGGGGAGCGAACCGGCCGCGTTGATGATGACGTCCGACTCGTCGGCCAGCTCGTCCAGCGCGCCGAGGACCTGCGACTGCGTCGGGCGTACGTCCGGTTCGTCGGCCTCGTAGGCCGCGTCGACGCGCTGTTCCCAGCGTTCCTTGTCCTCGGTGTACTCGCTCACGTACCCGTCCGCGACCCGGTGCCCGTGCGGCGCCAGGGCCTCCGTCAGCTGCTCCAGGGCGCTGCGGGCGTCCGCGATCAGCGGGGCGGCGGAGAGCTTGTGGCCGTCGTACGGGGCGATGTTGAGGTTCAGGAAGCGGACTTCCGGGGACGCGAAGAGGGTGTTGGAGGCGGTGGTGAAGTCCGTGTAGCGGGTGCCGACGCCTATCACCAGGTCTGCCAGGCGGGCGAGTTCGTCCGCCGTGGCCGTTCCCGTGTGGCCTATGCCGCCCACGTCCTGCGGGTGGTCGTGGCGCAGGGAGCCCTTGCCCGCCTGGGTGGAGGCGACCGGGATGCCGGTCGCCGCGGCGAACTCGGCCAGCGCCTCTTCGGCTCGGCTGTGGTGGACTCCGCCGCCCGCGACGATCAGGGGACGACGGGCGGTACGTATCCGCCTTACCGCTTCCGCCAGTTCGGCCGGATCGGCGGCCGGGCGGCGTACATGCCACACGCGCTCGGCGAAGAACTCGTCCGGCCAGTCGTACGCCTCGGCCTGAACGTCCTGCGGGAGCGCGAGAGTTACGGCTCCCGTCTCAACCGGGTCGGTGAGGACCCTCATTGCTTGCAGCGCCGCCGGGATCAGTGCCTCGGGGCGCGTCACGCGGTCGAAGTAGCGGGACACCGGACGCAGGCAGTCGTTGACCGATACGTCGCCCGCGTACGGGACTTCGAGCTGCTGGAGGACCGGGTCCGCCGGGCGGGTGGCGAAGGTGTCGCCGGGGAGGAGCAGGACCGGGAGGTGGTTGATCGTGGCGAGCGCGGCGCCGGTGACCAGGTTGGTCGCGCCGGGGCCGATCGACGTCGTCACGGCGTGCGTGGAGAGGCGGTTGGACTGACGCGCGTAGCCAACTGCCGCGTGCACCATGGACTGTTCGTTGCGGCCCTGGTGGAACGGCATGTCCGCGCCGTACTCGATGAGCGCCTGGCCGAGGCCGGCGACGTTCCCGTGGCCGAAGATGCCCCAGGTCGACTGGATCAACCGGCGGCGGACGCCGTCCCGTTCGGTGTACTGGGCGGCCAGGAAGCGGACCAGCGCTTGCGCGACGGTCAGACGGGTGGTCATCGGTATCCCTCCGAATGGTCCGGGTGGAAGCAGATCCGCCACTCCCGCGTCTCACCCGGGCCCGCCATGACGTTGAGGTAGTACATGTCGTGGCCGGGCTGGGCGATGGACGGGCCGTGCCAGCCGTCGGGTACGAGGACGGCGTCGCCGGAGCGGACCTCCGCGAGGACGTCTGATCCGCCCTCACGGGAAGGGGATACGCGCTGATAGCCGAAACCGTTCGGGCCGTCGATCTCGAAGTAGTAGATCTCCTCCAACTCGGCTTCCACACCCGGCACATGCTCGTCGTGCTTGTGCGGCGGGTACGAGGACCAGTTGCCGCCGGGGGTGATGACCTCGACGGCGATCAGCTTGTCGCAGTCGAAGGCGTCGGCGGAGGCGAAGTTGCGGACGTGCCGCAACTGGCTGCCGCTGCCGCGTACTTCGACCGGGACCTCCGGCGCGGGGCCGTAGCGGGCGGGGAGTCTTCGCCCGCACCTCGCTCCTGCCAAAGCGAAGCGGCCTCCCGCGCCGGAGGCGATCTGTACCCGGGCGTCGCGGGGAACGTACGCGAAGTCGGTGACCGACGCGAACACGCTTTCCCTGCCCAGGAGTTGGAACTCTTCCTGTTCGGCCCGCACGGTGCAGCCGCCTGCCAGCGGAAGCACGATCCACTCGCTGTCCCCGGTGGCGAAGGTGTGCGTACCGCCCGGCTCCAGCTCGACGATCCGGAGCGCGCTGTAGTCCCAGCCCGCCTTCCCGGGGTCGATGTCGACGGCGTACTCGGCCGTGCCCGCGGTCCCGCGCGGGACGTACAACTCGGTGCCCATGCCCACCCTCACAGCAGTCCGACGGCGGTGTCCACGGCCGCCGCCACATCGCCGACCGCCGGGTACAGCAGCGAGCGGCCGACCACCAGGCCCTGCACGGTGGGGAGTTGGAGCGCGCCACGCCACTTCTCGTAGGCGCCCTCCTGGTCGTCCCCGACCTCGCCGCCGAGGAGCACGGCGGGCAGGGTGGAGGTCTGCATGACCTCGGCCATGTCGTCCGGGTTCTCGGTGACGGGGACCTTCAGCCAGGTGTACGCCGAACTGCCGCCCAGGCCCGAGGCGATGGCGATGGACTTGGTGACGGCCTCGGCGGAGAGGTCGTTGGCCAGCTTGCCGTCGGGGCCGCGCCTGCTGATGAACGGCTCGACGAACAGCGGCAGTTGGCGCTCGGCCATGGCGTCGATCGCGTGGGCGGTGGACTCCAGGGTGGTGAGGGAGCCCGGGTCGTCGTAGTCGATGCGGACGAGGAGCTTGCCCGCGTCGAAGCCGAGGCGGGCCATGTCCTCGGGGCGGTGGCCGGTGAAGCGGTCGTCGAGTTCGAAGGTGGCGCCGGAGAGGCCGCCGCGGTTCATCGAGCCCATGACGACCTTGCCGTCGAGCGCGCCGAGGAGCAGCAGGTCGTCCAGGATGTCGGCGGTCGCGAGGACACCGTCGACGCCGGGGCGGGAGAGTGCCAGGCACAGGCGTTCGAGCAGGTCGGCGCGGTTGGCCATGGCCAGCTTGCGGTTGCCGACGCCGAGGGCGCCCCGGGCCGGGTGGTCGGCGGCGACGATCATCAGCCGGCCGGATTCCCCGAGGAGCGGGCGCCGGGTGCGGCGGGCGGCGGCCTCCGCGATGGCCTCGGGGTGCCGGGCGCGGGTGGTGGCGAGGGCGGAGATGTCCACCGGGGCAAGGGGCGCCGGGGGTGCAGGAGGCGTAAGGGGGTTGATGTCTTCGCCTGCCGGTGCGGTGGCGCTCACAGAACCGCTCCCGCCGCGAGCGCCGCCTCGACCTCGGCCGGGGTGGGCATCGCCGACGAGCACTCCAGGCGGGAGGCGACGATCGCGCCGGCCGCGTTGGCGTGGCGCATGATGCGCTCCAGGTCCCAGCCTTCGAGCAGGCCGTGGCAGAGGGAGCCGCCGAAGGCGTCGCCGGCGCCGAGGCCGTTGAGGACGTTCACCGGGAGCGGGGGCACCTCGGCGCTCTCGCCCTTGCTGTTGACGGCGAGAACACCCTTCGGGCCCTGCTTGACGACCGCCAGTTCGACTCCGGCGTCCAGGAGGGCGCGGGCGGCGGCATGCGGTTCGCGTACGCCCGTCGCCACCTCGACCTCGTCCAGGTTGCCGACGGCGACGGTGGTGTGGCGGAGGGCCTCGACGTAGAAGGGCCGGGCTTCCTCCGGGTCCTTCCAGAACATGGGGCGCCAGTCGAGGTCGAAGACCGTCGTACCGGACTTGGCGCGGTGGGCGAGGGCGGCCAGGGTCGCCGTGCGGCTGGGCTCCTCGCTCAGGCCGGTGCCCGTCACCCAGAAGATCTTCGCCTCGCGGACCGCGTCGAGGTCCAGCTCGTGGACGTCGATCTCAAGATCCGGCGCCTTGGGCTGCCGGTAGAAGTACAGCGGGAAGTCGTCCGGCGGGAAGACCTCGCAGAACGTGACCGGGGTGTTCAGGTCCGGGACGGACGTGACCCAGCGGTCGTCGACGCCGAAGTCGCGCAGGGCGTCGTGGAGGTAGCGGCCGAAGGCGTCGTCGCCGGTGCGGGTGATCACCGCGGTGCTCCGCCCGAGGCGGGACGCGGCGACCGCGACGTTCGTCGCCGATCCGCCGAGGAACTTTCCGAAGGTCGTCACCTGGGCGAGCGGCACACCGGTCTGCAGTGGATACAGGTCCACTCCGATCCGCCCCATGGTGATCAGGTCGTACCCCATCGACTTCCCTTCACTGCTGCTTCGCGACTTCGCCGGCTCTGCGCCGTCTCTGCGCTGCTTCTTCGCTGCTGCTTCGCTACTTCTTCGGCTCACGCGGCTCGCACAACGGTTCCGCAGACAGGTCTAGCCCGCCTCCCGGAGCCCTGTCAATACTTTGTCCGGACATTCGGACCAGACCTTGACACGCGTCCCGGGATCGGCTGAAGCTGACGCCCATGACTACGTTGTCGCCTCAGTCCCCTTCCTCCCAGTCGGGTTCCCCGCTGACGCGCATCAGGATCGGCTCGGCGCCCGACTCCTGGGGCGTGTGGTTCCCGGACGACCCCAAGCAGGTTCCCTGGCAGCGCTTCCTCGACGAGGTCTCGCAGTCCGGCTACGAGTGGATCGAGCTGGGCCCCTACGGGTACCTGCCGACCGACCCCGCCGTCCTCACCGAGGAGACGGCCAGGCGCGGCCTGAAGGTGTCCGCCGGCACCGTCTTCACCG
Organism: Streptomyces geranii; assembly: GCF_002954775.1. Lineage (GTDB taxonomy): Bacteria > Actinomycetota > Actinomycetes > Streptomycetales > Streptomycetaceae > Streptomyces > Streptomyces geranii. Next base: position 30,246 of record NZ_PJME01000060.1, on the reverse strand, counting down.
GGCTTCACCACGGCGAGGCCGTCTGGGAGAAGACCTGGGCGCACGTCGCGGACAACGCGGTGCTCGCGCAGGCCATGGGCGCGTCCCACCTGGTGGTCATCCCGTCCTTCTGGCGGGACGACAAGACCGGTGAGGTGCTGGAGCCGGACACCCTGACGCCCGAGCAGTGGCGCAACCTCACCACGCTCACCGAGCGGCTCGGCCACGAGGTGCGGGAGCGGTACGGCCTCCAGATCGTCGTCCACCCGCACGCCGACACCCACATCGACAGCGAGGCGAACGTCACACGCTTCCTCGACGGCACGGACTCGTCGCTCGTCTCGCTGTGCCTGGACACGGGCCACTACGCCTACTGCGGCGGCGACAGCGTCAAGCTGATCGAGACCTACGGCGAGCGGATCGGCTACCTGCACCTCAAGCAGGTCGACCCCGAGATCCTCGCGGACGTACGGGCGAACGAGGTGCCGTTCGGTCCGGCGGTGGCACGGGGTGTCATGTGCGAACCCCCTGCCGGGGTGCCGGAGTTGGGGCCGGTGCTGGCTGCTGCGCAGAAGCTGGATGTGGAGCTTTTCGCGATCGTGGAGCAGGACATGTATCCGTGCGAGCCGGACAAGCCGCTGCCCATCGCGCAGCGGACCCGGGCGTTTCTTCGGTCCTGCGGGGCGTAGCGCTCCACGGGCGGGGTGGTACGGGGTAGTCGGGCGACTGCGGGGCCGTCGTGGCCGGTCGCGCAGTTCCCCGCGCCCCTGCAGGGCGCCGCCTAGCGGCGTGCGCCCCTCAGGTCAACTCACCACTCCGACCCTCGGGCGCGCGCCTTTGCGTTGCTTGTGTCACAAAGACCGCCCTCTCGTCACACATGTCGCGTGTACGCGGGTTCCGCGCTACGCCACGTCAACAGTCGATTACCCAGGGTCACCATCAGGCGTTCACCGGGCAAAGGCTTTGTGATCGCCAAGCGCGGCGTCCGGCTCCCCCGACGGCCGACCCTGGCCGACCCCGTGACGTACGCGCAGGGAGGTGCACCGATGACCGACCGACGGCTGTGGTCGTACAAAGAGATCGCCGCACACATCCGCGTCCAGCCCGACACCGTCCGCTCGTACCGCAAACACGGCCTGCTGCCCCCGCCCGACCACGTGGAGGCCGGAAAACCCTTCTGGTACGCCGACACCGTACGGGCGTGGGTCGCGGCGCGGCCTGGCAATCGGGGACGCCGGGACGACTGATCCCGGCCCCGCACACCACAGCGGGCCCTCGCACGGCTGACGTGCGAGGGCCCGCCGTCGTACGTCAGCCGCCCGACACCACCGCCCCGTCGGCCAGCGTGTTATCTGCTTGCGCGGACATCGGCCGGTTGCCGAGGATCCGGGCATGGACTTCTCCGTCAAGCCCGTCCTCACCGGTGAGCGGGCCGTGCTGCGGCCGTTCACCGAGGCCGATGCCGAGGTGATGGCCGAGATCATCGAGGACCCCGAGGTCGTCCGCTTCACCTTCGAACCGGACACCGTGATCACGATGGACGGCCTGCGCTCCTGGTACGGCTCGCGGTCCGCCCAGACCGACCGTCTCGACCTCGCCGTGACCGACCGGGGCACCGGCGAGGTCGTGGGCGAGGTCGTGCTGTACGAGTGGGATCCGGGCGCCCGCAGTTGCACGTTCCGTACGTTGATCGGGCCGCGAGGGCGTGGCCGCGGGCTCGGGACCGAGGCGACTCGGCTGATCGTGGGGTACGGCTTCGAGCGGCTCGGGCTGCATCGGGTCGAGTTGCAGGCGTACGCCGACAATCTGCGGGCGTTGCGGGTGTACGAGAAGGTGGGGTTCGTGGTGGAGGGGGTTCGGCGGGAGGTTCAGGTGCGGGGTGGGGAGTGGGTCGACGAGGTGCTGATGGCTGTGCTTGAGGGGGAATGGGCGGGGCTGGAATAGGGTTTCTCGCCCCCGACCTCCACAGCGAACGGGTGGGTGGGCGGGCGGGAAAAACACAACCCGAGCCGCACCTCACCGCCACGGCTCGATCACCCTCACCCCCGCCCCCACCCCCGCTCCCATCTCCCCCAGCGCCCCCGGCGCCTCCTCCAGCGGGATCGTGGACGTCACCAGCAGGTCCGGGCGCAGTGTGCCCGCGTGGACCAGTTCCAGCATCGGGGCGTAGGTGTGGGCCGCCATGCCGTGGCTGCCCAGGAGTTCCAGTTCCAGGGCGATCGCGCGGGCCAGCGGGACGGGGGTCGTGCCGTCGGGGGACGGGAGCAGGCCCACCTGGATGTGGCGGCCCCTGCGGCGCAGGCCGTTCACCGAGGCCGCGCAGGTCGTCGGTGAGCCCAGTGCGTCCAGGGACAAGTGGGCGCCGCCGGACGACAGTTCACGTACCGCCGCCGCCGTGTCACCCGTCGTCGCCGCGTTCACGCACTCCGCCGCGCCGAACTTCCGCGCCAGTTCGAGGGCCCCGGGGGAGACGTCCACCGCGACCACCCTCGCGCCGGCCGCCGCCGCGATCATCACCGCCGACAGGCCCACCCCGCCGCAGCCGTGCACCGCCACCCACTCCCCCGCCGCCACCCGGCCCTGCTGCACGACCGCGCGGTACGCCGTCGCGAACCGGCAGCCCAGGGAGGCCGCGGTGGCGAACGACATCCCCTCCGGCACCGCGACCAGGTTCACGTCCGCGTGGTCCAGCGCCACGAACTCCGCGAACGAACCCCAGTGCGTGAACCCCGGCTGGGTCTGCCGCTCGCACACCTGCTGGTCCCCCGCCGCACAGGACGCACAGCTCCCGCACGCGCACACGAAGGGCACCGTCACCCGGTCGCCGGAGCGCCAGCCCGTCACGCCCGCGCCCACCGCCTCCACCACACCGGCGAGTTCATGGCCGGGCACGTGCGGCAGCGCGATGTCCGGGTCGTGGCCCATCCAGCCGTGCCAGTCGCTGCGGCACAGCCCGGTGGCCTCGACACGCACCACGACTCCGTGCGGCGCGGGCACCGGGTCCGGCACCTCCCGGACCTCGGCCGGCTCCCCGAACCGCTCGAACACGACCGCACGCATACGTCCTCGCCCTCATCGCCGCCGTCGACTCCTTGCCGGAGATCTTGCCACCGCCGCCGAACGAGTACCCCCCAGGGGTATAGTAGAGTCGGACTCATCAGACTCGTACGTCACGCTGACGCCTCGAAGAGGAGCAACGACATGACCGCTCAGACCGACACCCCGGGTTCCGTCACCGCCGTCTACAAGGTGACCGGCATGAGCTGCGGACACTGCGAGGGGTCGGTGTCCGGGGAGATCTCCGAGCTGGCCGGGGTCACCTCCGTGCAGGCCGTCGCCTCCTCCGGCGAGGTCACCGTGGTGTCCGAGGCGCCGCTCGACGAGGCCGCCGTCCGCGCCGCCGTCGACGAGGCGGGCTTCGAGCTGGTCGGCCGGGTCTGACCGCACGGACTGATGGACTGACGGACGGACGGCGATCATGACCAGTACCGGTACCGAGACCCCGATAGCCACTCCCCACCAGGTCGAGCTGGTCATCGGCGGGATGACCTGCGCCTCGTGCGCGGCCCGCGTCGAGAAGAAGCTCAACCGCATGGAGGGCGTCCTCGCCACGGTCAACTACTCGACGGAGAAGGCCCGGGTCTCGTACGCCGACGGGGTCGCGGTCGACGATCTGATCGCCACCGTCGTCAAGACCGGGTACACCGCCGAGGAGCCTCCCCCGCCGGTCACGGTCGCGGCGGAGTCCTCCTCCGACGGGTCGGACGGCGACGACCCCGAGCTGGCCGGGCTCCGGCAGCGGCTCGTCGTCTCCGTGCTGCTCGCCGCGCCCGTCGTCCTGATGTCCATGATCCCCGCGCTCCAGTTCGACAACTGGCGCTGGCTGGCGCTCGCGCTCGCCTCGCCGGTCGTCGTCTGGGGCGGACTGCCGTTCCACCGGACCGCGTTCACCAACGCCCGGCACGGCGCGGCCACCATGGACACCCTGGTCTCGGTCGGTACGCTCGCCGCCTTCGGCTGGTCCCTGTGGGCACTGTTCTGGGGCGACGCGGGCAAGCCTGTGATGCCCGGCATGGAGGGCATGGAGGGCATGAGCGTGCGGGAGAGTTTCTCCTTCACCGCCTCCAGTGCCGGTGGCACCTCCGAGATCTACCTCGAAGTCGCCGCCGGAGTCGTCGCGTTCATCGTCCTCGGCCGCTATCTGGAGGCCCGCGCCAAGCGCCGCTCCGGTGCCGCGCTGCGGGCGCTCATGGAACTCGGCGCCAAGGATGTGTCGTTGCTGCGCGGTGGGCGTGAAGTGCGCGTTCCCGTCGGCGAGTTGGCGATCGGCGACCGGTTCGTCGTACGGCCCGGGGAGAAGGTCGCCACCGACGGCACCGTCGTCGAGGGCGTCTCGGCGGTCGACGCCTCGATGCTGACCGGCGAGTCGGTGCCGGTCGATGTCGGCGTCGGCGACGCCGTCACGGGCGCGACCGTGAACGCCGGGGGCCGGCTGGTCGTCGAGGCCACCCGGGTCGGCGCGGACACCCAGCTCGCGCGGATGGCCCGGCTGGTCGAGGACGCGCAGAACGGCAAGGCCGAGGTGCAGCGGCTCGCCGACCGGATCTCCGGGGTCTTCGTGCCGGTGGTGCTGCTGATCGCGCTCGGTACGTTCGGCACCTGGCTCGGCGTGACCGGCGACACCACGGCCGCGTTCACCGCCGCCGTCGCCGTACTGATCATCGCCTGCCCCTGCGCCCTGGGGCTCGCCACCCCGACCGCCCTCATGGTCGGCACCGGGCGCGGGGCGCAGCTCGGCATCCTCATCAAGGGCCCCGAGGTCCTGGAGTCCACCCGCCGCGTCGACACGATCGTCCTCGACAAGACGGGCACGGTGACCACGGGCCGGATGAGCCTCCAGGAGGTCTACGCCGCCGAGGGCGCCGACGAGAAGCAGGTGCTGCGGCTCGCGGGCGCCCTCGAACACGCCTCCGAGCACCCGGTCGCCCGGGCCATCGCCGCCGGGGCGGAGGAGCGCGTCGGGACGCTGCCGGCGGCCGAGTCCTTCGAGAACGTGCCGGGAAGGGGCGTACGCGGGCGGGTGGACGGGCACGAGGTGGCCGTCGGGCGGCTCGTGGACGGGCTGCCGGGGCCGCTCCCGGAGGAACTGGCCCGAGTGAAGGCCGAGGCCGAGAGCAGGGGACGTACGGCCGTGGTGGTCGCCTGGGACGGGGCGGCGCGCGGTGTGCTCACCGTCGCCGACGCGGTCAAGGAGACCAGCGCCGAGGCCGTCCGGGAGCTGCGCGCGCTGGGGCTCACGCCGGTGCTGCTGACCGGGGACAACCGGGCGGTCGCGGAGGCGGTCGCGAAGGCGGTCGGCATCGAGCAGGTGATCTCCGAGGTGCTGCCGGAGGAGAAGGTCGACGTCGTACGACGGCTGCAGGGCGAGGGGCGGAGCGTCGCGATGGTCGGCGACGGTGTGAACGACGCGGCTGCGCTGGCCACCGCCGATCTGGGACTGGCGATGGGGACGGGCACGGACGCGGCGATCGAGGCGAGCGATCTGACGCTGGTGCGCGGGGATCTGCGGGTGGCCGCCGACGCGATCCGGCTGTCCCGGAAGACGCTCGGGACCATCAGGGGCAACCTGGTGTGGGCCTTCGGGTACAACGTGGCCGCGCTGCCGCTGGCCGCCGCCGGGCTGCTCAACCCCATGATCGCGGGGGCGGCGATGGCCTTCTCCTCGGTGTTCGTGGTGACGAACAGCCTCCGACTGCGTACGTTCCGCTGACATCGGCCCCGGGACGGCCGAAGTTACCGGCAGTTACGACCAAGTCGTTGCCTAAGTCCCTATGGAGTCCCACGCGAGCCTCACATAAGCTCTTCACAAGGCTCGCGCATCATCCTTACGCTTGGGTCCCGGTCGCGACAACCGGGATCTGGCGTATTCAGGGGACCGATGCGGGAGACGCAGATCACAGTGGTGTGAACGTAACCATCGAAGGGCTTCAAAGGTCTAAGTTGGCGATGTCAGACCAGCGTCTTGGGGGGCGCGGGCTGACGTCTGAGGGTGTCTTGGGGGACGTCCTCGGAGATGCGTTGCCGGGACACGTACACCGGGAAGCTTGAGCGGCCCACCCCAGCGTGCGCGTCCCGGCAGACCGCACACCGCAGGAGTGCGACGAGTTTTGCTCGTTCTGCTCAGTACAACAACGGCTGCCCCGGCGGCCCGCACAGCAACACCAGTGATAGCGAATTCAGGCGCTGTCCTCTCGAACGCCCGGCCGGATCCCGTGGGGGGAATCCGCACCGGGACATGGGAAGGCGCCCTGTACGCCGGCCCGTGGGGGGACCGTCGGCAGGGCGCCTTCCGCTTTTCCGGCTTTTTACCGCTGCTCTACGGGGACGAAGTCCCGCTCCACCACGCCCGTGTAGATCTGGCGCGGGCGCCCGATGCGCGAGCCGGGCTCCTTGATCATCTCGTGCCACTGGGCGATCCAGCCCGGGAGGCGGCCGAGGGCGAACAGGACCGTGAACATCTCCGTCGGGAAGCCCATCGCGCGGTAGATGAGGCCCGTGTAGAAGTCGACGTTCGGGTAGAGGTTGCGCGAGACGAAGTAGTCGTCGGAGAGCGCGTGCTCCTCCAGCTTCAGCGCGATGTCCAGCAGCTCGTCGGACTTGCCGAGGGCCGAGAGGACGTCGTGCGCCGCCGCCTTGATGATCTTCGCGCGCGGGTCGAAGGACTTGTACACCCGGTGGCCGAAGCCCATCAGGCGGACGCCGTCCTCCTTGTTCTTCACCTTGCGGATGAAGGAGTCGACATCGCCGCCGTTGGCCTTGATGCCCTCCAGCATCTCCAGGACGGACTGGTTGGCGCCGCCGTGCAGCGGGCCCCAGAGCGCGGAGATACCGGCCGAGATCGACGCGAACATGTTCGCCTGCGAGGAGCCGACCAGCCGGACCGTCGACGTCGAACAGTTCTGCTCGTGGTCGGCGTGCAGGATGAGCAGCTTGTCGAGGGCGGAGACGACGACCGGGTCGAGGTCGTACTCCTGCGCCGGCACCGAGAACGTCATACGGAGGAAGTTCTCGACGTAACCGAGGTCGTTGCGCGGGTAGACGAAGGGGTGCCCGATCGACTTCTTGTACGCGTACGCGGCGATCGTCGGCAGCTTGGCGAGCAGCCGGATCGTCGAGAGGTTGCGCTGCTTCTCGTCGAACGGGTTGTGGCTGTCCTGGTAGAACGTCGACAGCGCGGAGACGACCGACGACAGCATCGCCATCGGGTGGGCGTCGCGCGGGAAGCCCCGGTAGAAGTTCTTGACGTCCTCGTGCAGCAGGGTGTGCTGCGTGATCTCGTTCTTGAACACGGAGAGCTCGTCCACCGTCGGCAGCTCACCGTTGATCAGCAGGAACGCCACCTCAAGGAAGGTGGAGCGCTCGGCCAGCTGCTCGATCGGGTAGCCGCGGTAGCGGAGGATGCCCTGCTCACCGTCGAGGTAGGTGATCGCGGATTTGTAGGCGGCGGTGTTGCCGTAGCCGCTGTCCAGAGTCACCAGACCGGTCTGAGCGCGGAGCTTCCCGATGTCGAAGCCCTTGTCGCCGACGGTGCTGTCGATCACCGGGTAGGTGTACTCGCCATCGCCGAACCGCAGTACTACAGCGTTGTTTGTCTGCTCGCTCACGTCATCCCTCACCGACGTTGTGCCTCTTCTTCGAGGTGCCCTGACTGTCTCTACCATCCCCCATTTGGCGCAGGAGAGTGCACTCGGGGTCGACCATTGGGCCTATTGGCGGCACTGAGTGCCGCCAACGTAATCATCCTGCCCCTCTTCGCCCTGGTTCCGGAAGTGTCCTGTGACCTTTGTGACTCATTTGATCGATCATTTTTCGCGATCACTCCGGCCCCTGGAACGGCCGCTCCGGCTACGAGCGCAGCCTGAAGTCCAGTGCCGTGCAGCGCCGTCCCGCCGACACCGTGCGCACCGCCTGGCCTATCGCCTTGCGTGAACCGACCAGGACGACGAGTTTCTTCGCCCGGGTGACGGCCGTATACAAAAGGTTGCGCTGGAGCATCATCCACGCGCCCGTGGTCACCGGGACGACCACCGCGGGGTACTCGCTGCCCTGGGAGCGGTGGATGGTCACGGCGTAGGCGTGGGTGAGTTCGTCCAGCTCGTCGAAGTCGTACGGCACCTCCTCGTCCTCGTCCGTCAGCACCGTGAGGCGCTGTTCCACCTCGTCCAACGACGTCACGACGCCGACCGTGCCGTTGAAGACGCCGTTCTCGCCCTTGTCGTAGTTGTTGCGGATCTGGGTGACCTTGTCGCCGACCCGGAAGACCCGGCCGCCGAACCGCTTCTCGGGGAGGTCCGGGCGGCCCGGTGTGATCGCCTGCTGGAGCAGCCCGTTGAGGTTGCCGGCGCCCGCGGGACCCCGGTGCATCGGCGCGAGCACCTGGACGTCCCGCCGGGGATCGAGGCCGAACTTGGCCGGAATTCGCCGTGCGGCCACGTCGACGGTGAGGCGGCCGGCCTCCTCGGTGTCGTCCTCGACGAAGAGGAAGAAGTCCTTCATGCCGTCGGTGACCGGGTGCTGCCCGGAGTTGATCCGGTGCGCGTTCGTCACCACGCCCGACTGCTGGGCCTGCCGGAAGACCTTGGTGAGGCGGACCGCGGGGACCGGGCTGCCCTCGGCGAGCAGGTCCCGCAGGACTTCTCCCGCGCCGACGCTGGGGAGTTGGTCCACGTCCCCGACGAACAGCAGGTGCGCGCCCGGCGCGACCGCCTTCGCCAGCTTGTTGGCGAGCAGCAGGTCCAGCATCGAGGCCTCGTCCACGACCACCAGGTCGGCGTCCAGCGGGCGGTCCTTGTCGTAGGCCGCGTCCCCACCCGGCTTCAGTTCGAGCAGGCGGTGGACGGTGGAGGCCTCGGCGCCGGTGAGTTCGGCGAGGCGCTTGGCGGCGCGGCCGGTCGGGGCGGCGAGGACGACCCTGGCCTTCTTGGCGCGGGCCAGCTCCACGATCGAGCGGACCGTGAAGGACTTGCCGCAGCCCGGTCCGCCGGTGAGGACGGCGACCTTCCGCGTCAGCGCGAGCCGGACGGCCGCCTCCTGCTCGGGGGCGAGATCGGCCCCCGTACGCCCCTGGAGCCACTGCAGGGCCTTGTCCCAGGCCACGTCGTGGAAGGCGGGCATACGGTCCTCGGCGGTGCGCAGGAGGCGGGACAGCTGGGCGGCGAGGGAGACCTCGGCGCGGTGGAAGGGGACCAGGTAGACCGCGGTGACCTCCTCGCCGTCCGGGCCGGGGACCTTCTCCCGTACGACCCCGGGGTCGCCGGAGTCCTCGTCCGGCAGGGCGAGTTCGGCGAGGCACTCGATGACCAGGCCCGTGTCGACCTGGAGGAGCTTCACCGCGTCCGCGATCAGGCGTTCCTCGGGGAGATAGCAGTGGCCCTGGTCGGTGGACTGCGAAAGGGCGTACTGGAGGCCCGCCTTGACGCGCTCGGGGCTGTCGTGCGGGATGCCGACGGACTGGGCGATCTTGTCGGCGGTGAGGAAGCCGATGCCCCAGACGTCGGAGGCGAGGCGGTAGGGCTGGTTCTTCACGACCGAGATCGAGGCGTCGCCGTACTTCTTGTAGATGCGCACGGCGATGGACGTGGAGACCTCGACGCTCTGGAGGAAGAGCATGACCTCCTTGATCGCCTTCTGCTCCTCCCAGGCCTCGGCGATCTTCTTCGTCCGCTTGGGGCCGAGACCCGGCACCTCGATGAGCCGCTTGATCTCCTCCTCGATGATCCGCAGGGTGTCCAGGCCGAAGTGCTGGGTGATCCGGTCGGCGAAGATCGGCCCGATGCCCTTGACCAGGCCCGAGCCGAGATAGCGGCGGATGCCCTGGACGGTGGCGGGCAGGACCGTCGTGTAGTTCTCGACCGTGAACTGCTTGCCGTACTGCTGGTGGGAGCCCCAGCGGCCCTCCATCCGCAGGGACTCGCCGACCTGGGCGCCGAGCAGCGAGCCCACGACGGTGAGGAGGTCTCCGGCGCCCCGGCCGGTGTCCACCCGGGCGACCGTGTAGCCGTTCTCCTCGTTGGCGTAAGTGATCCGCTCCAGGACGCCTTCGAGGACGGCCAGGCGCCGCTCCCCCTGTGCCGTCCCCTTCGCACCGCCCGCCCGCATCGACATGATCCGACGCTACCGCCCGGCACCGACAGCCCGCCGGGGCCTGTGGACAACCGCCGTCGTTCTGCGGACATCCCTCGTCGTCTGTGGACATCCCCCTTCCATCACGATCCGGTCTCGGGATGCGGCCGGGGGCTTGATTAACCTCCGTGTAATCGATTCCAATCGTCGTGCACATGGACGTGTAATCGATTCCACGAGGAGGTGGAGCGGCGATGGCGAGCATCAAGGACGTCGCTGCCGAGGCGGGGGTCTCCGTCGCCACGGTGTCGCGGGTCCTGAACGACCATCCGTCGGTCAGTGTCGACGCACGCACGCGCGTGCTGGCCGCCGTCGAGGCGCTGGGCTACCGCCCGAACGCCGTCGCCCGCTCCCTGCGCACCGACCAGACCCGCACCCTCGGCCTGGTCATCAGCGACGTGATGAACCCCTACTTCACCGAGCTGGCCCGCTCGGTCGAGGAGGAGGCGCGTGCCCTCGGCTACAGCGTGATCTTCGGCAACGCCGACGAACGCCCCGACCTCCAGGACCACCACGTACGGACCCTGCTGGACCGCCGTATCGACGGTCTGCTCGTCTCCCCCACCGACGGCGGCTCCCCGCTGATGCTGGACGCCGCGCGCGCGGGGACCCCGATGGTCTTCGTGGACCGCTGGATCCCGGGCGTGGACGTGCCGGTCGTGCGGGCGGACGGGCGTCCGGCGGTCCGGGACCTCGTCGCGCATCTGCACGGGCTCGGGCACCGGCGGCTCGCGATCATCGCGGGCCCGGCGGCCACCACGACCGGCAGCGAGCGCGTCGAGGCCTTCCGGGAGGCCCTGGCCGAGTACGGGCTGCCGCTGCCCGACGCCTACATAGGGCAGGGCGACTTCCAGGCCGAGAGCGGGCGCCGGGCGACGGACGCCTTCCTCGACCTGGCCGAGCCGCCCGAGGTCGTGTTCGCGGCCGACAACCTGATGGCGCTGGGCGCGCTGGACGCCGTACGCGCGCGCGGGATGCGGGTTCCCGAGGACATCGCGCTCGCGGCCTTCGACGACATCCCGTGGTTCGTGCACACCGATCCGCCGGTCACGGCCGTCGCACAGCCGACCGGCGAGCTGGGGCGGGCCGCCGTCCGGGCGCTGGTCGACGTCATCGAGGGGCGGCCCCCGCAGTCGGTGACGCTGGCCGCGTGGCTCGTCGTACGGCGGTCGTGCGGTGAACCGGCCCCCGCAACTCCCCCTGCAGAGCCCTCCGCTACGAACAGGAGTCAGCCGTGAGCGACCCGGAAGAGTTGCTGCGCATCGAAGGCATACGGAAGTCCTTCCCCGGTGTGGTCGCGCTGGACGGCGTCGACTTCGAGCTGCGCCGGGGCGAGGTGCACGTACTGCTCGGTGAGAACGGCGCGGGCAAGAGCACCCTCATCAAGATGCTCTCCGGCGCCTACCGCCCCGATGCCGGCCGCATCCTCGTCGACGGCGAGGAGACCCGTATCCAGGGGGCGCAGGATTCCGAGCGGCTCGGGATCGCCACCATCTACCAGGAGTTCAACCTCGTCCCCGATCTGACGGTCGCCGAGAACATCTTCCTGGGGCGGCAGCCGCGCCGCTACGGGATGATCGACCGCAAGCGGATGGAGGCCGAGGCCGCCGCGCTGCTTGAGCGGGTCGGCGTGAACGTGTCTCCACGCGCGCGTGTGCGTGAACTCGGGATCGCGCGGCTCCAGATGGTCGAGATCGCGAAGGCGCTGAGCCTGAACGCGCGCGTGCTGATCATGGACGAGCCGACCGCCGTGCTCACCTCCGAGGAGGTCGAGAAGCTGTTCGCGATCGTGCGCGGTCTGCGCGAGGACGGCGTCGGGATCGTCTTCATCACCCATCACCTGGAGGAGATCGCCGCCCTGGGGGACCGGGTGACCGTCATCCGGGACGGCAAGAGCGTCGGGCAGGTGCCTGCCAACACGCCCGAGGACGAACTCGTACGACTGATGGTCGGGCGGTCGATCGAACAGCAGTACCCGCGGGAGCGTGCCGAGGCCGGGGACGCCCTTCTCAGGGTCGAGGGGCTCACCCGGGACGGTGTGTTCCACGGGGTGAGCTTCGAGGTGCGGGCCGGTGAGGTCGTCGGGATCGCGGGGCTGGTCGGGGCCGGGCGTACGGAGGTCGCGCGGGCCGTGTTCGGCGCCGATCCGTACGACAGGGGGTCCGTGTCCGTCGCGGGGGCCGAGGTGCGCGGGAGCGATGTCGGGGCCGCCATGGCCGCCGGGATCGGGCTCGTGCCCGAGGACCGCAAGGGGCAGGGGCTGGTGCTCGACGCCTCCGTCGAGGAGAACCTCGGTCTCGTCACCCTGCGGGCCGCGACCAAAGGCGGCCTGGTCGACCTCAGGGGGCAGCGGGCCGCCGCCGCGAAGGTCGCCGAGCAGCTGGGCGTACGGATGGCCGGGCTCGGCCAGCATGTGCGCACGCTCTCCGGCGGCAACCAGCAGAAGGTCGTCATCGGCAAGTGGCTGCTGGCGAACACCAAGGTGCTGATCCTCGACGAGCCGACGCGCGGGATCGACGTCGGCGCCAAGGTCGAGATCTACCAGCTGATCAACGAACTGACGGCCGCAGGGGCCGCCGTACTGATGATCTCCAGCGATCTGCCCGAGGTGCTCGGGATGAGCGACCGGGTGCTGGTGATGGCTCAGGGCCGGATCGCCGGTGAACTCACGGCCGCCGAGGCCACCCAGGACTCCGTGATGGCGCTCGCCGTCAGCACGAACATCAACTCCGGTGAAGGGGAGGGCTCTCGTGGCCACTGACACGCTCAAGAGCGACACGGGTGCGAGTGGCGCGGGCGCGAGTGGCGCCGCGAGCGGCCTGCGCCGCGTCCTGCTCGACAACGGCGCGCTGACCGCGCTCATCGTCCTCGTCATCGCGATGTCGGCCCTGTCCGGCGACTTCCTGACGACGGACAACCTGCTCAACGTCGGCGTCCAGGCGGCCGTGACCGCCGTCCTCGCCTTCGGCGTCACCTTCGTCATCGTCTCGGCGGGCATCGACCTGTCGGTCGGCTCGGTCGCCGCGCTGTCGGCCACCGTCCTTGCCTGGGCGGCGACTTCGGAGGGCGTACCGGTCGCGATAGCCGTCGTCCTGGCCGTCGTCACCGGCATCGCGTGCGGTCTGGTCAACGGTTTCCTGATCTCGTACGGGAAACTGCCGCCGTTCATCGCGACGCTCGCCATGCTGTCGGTGGCGCGCGGGCTGTCGCTGGTGATCTCGCAGGGGTCGCCGATCGCGTTCCCCGAGTCGGTCTCGCACCTCGGCGACACGCTGGGCGGCTGGCTGCCGGTGCCCGTGCTGGTGATGGTGGCCATGGGGCTCGTCACGGCGTTCATCCTCGCCCGTACGTACCTGGGGCGCTCCATGTACGCGATCGGCGGCAACGAGGAGGCGGCCCGGCTGTCCGGGCTGCGGGTGAAGAAGCAGAAGCTGGCGATCTACGCGCTGTCCGGGCTGTTCGCCGCCGCCGCGGGCATCGTGCTCGCGTCGCGGCTGTCGTCGGCGCAGCCGCAGGCCGCGCAGGGGTACGAGCTGGACGCCATCGCCGCTGTCGTCATCGGCGGGGCTTCGCTGGCGGGCGGTATCGGCAAGGCGTCCGGGACGCTGATCGGTGCGCTGATCCTGGCGGTGCTGCGCAACGGGCTCAACCTGCTTTCGGTGTCCGCCTTTTGGCAGCAGGTCGTCATCGGTGTCGTGATCGCGCTCGCCGTGCTGTTCGACACCGTGCGGCGGAAGAGCGGGGCCACTCCGGTGGCGGCCGGTACGTCGGGTGGTGGTGACCGGCGCAAGCAGGCCTTCACGTATCTGCTGGCGGCCGTGGTCGCGGCGGCGATCGTGGGCGCGACCTCACTGCTGCACAACGGTTCGTCGTCGGCGTCGGCCCAGAAGGTGGGGCTGTCGCTGTCGACGCTCAACAACCCCTTCTTCGTGCAGATCCGGGCCGGTGCGCAGGCCGAGGCGAAGAAGCTGGGCGTGGACCTGACCGTCACGGACGCCCAGAACGACGCCTCGCAGCAGGCCAACCAGCTGGAGAACTTCACCAGTTCGGGCCTCGGGGCGATCATCGTCAACCCGGTGGACTCGGACGCGACGGGCCCGGCGGCGCGGTCGGTCAACAAGTCCGGCATCCCGCTCGTCGCGGTCGACCGGTCGGTCAACGGCGCGAAGACGGACACGCTCGTCGCCTCCGACAACACCGCCGGTGGTGTGCTGGCCGCGAAGTCGCTCGCCGAGAAGCTGGGCGGTCAGGGCACGATCGTCGTCCTCCAGGGCCAGGCGGGCACCTCCGCGAGCCGGGAGCGCGGCGCGGGCTTCACCGAGGGGCTGAAGGCCTACCCGGGCATCAAGGTCGTCGCCAAGCAGCCCGCCGACTGGGACCGCACCAAGGGCCTGGACGTCATGACGAATCTCCTCCAGGCCAACCCCGACATCAACGGTGTCTTCGCCGAGAACGACGAGATGGCGCTCGGCGCGATCAAGGCGCTGGGCAGCAAGGCGGGCAAGTCGGTGTCGGTGATCGGCTTCGACGGCACGCCGGACGGGCTGAAGGCGGTCGCGGACGGGTCGTTGTACGCGTCGGTCGCCCAACAGCCCAAGGAGCTGGGGAAGATCGCGGTGCGGAACGCGCTGCGGGTCGCCGAGGGGAAGTCGGTCGAGAAGACGGTGATGGTGCCGGTGAAGGTGGTCACGGAGGAGAACGTGGCTGAGTTCAGTGGCTGAACTCAGCGACTGAGGGTCACCTCGAACGGGTGGAGTGAGCACGGCCGGGCGCCTTTTTCCGGGGCGGCCCGGCCTGTCGGCCGGTACAACTGATGGGTATGGGGAGACAGTTCATGTACGACTACGACCTGCTGGTCGTCGGATCGGCCAACGCCGACCTGGTGACCGTCGTCGAGCGCCGACCCGCGGCCGGTGAGACGGTGCTCGGTTCCGACCTGGTCGTCCATCCGGGCGGCAAGGGCGCCAACCAGGCGGTCGCGGCTGCCCGGTTGGGGGCCCGTACGGCGCTCCTGGCCCGGGTCGGCAACGACGGCCACGGCCGGCTGCTGCTCGACTCGCTGCGGGGCGCCGGGGTCGACACGGTGGGCGTGCTGGTCGGCGGGGCGCCGACGGGGGTCGCGCTGATCACGGTGGACCCGTCCGGCGACAACAGCATCGTGGTGTCACCGGGGGCCAACGGGCGGCTGCTGCCCGAGGACGTCCGGGCCGCCGGGAGCCTGTTCCAGGCCTCGCGGGTGGTGTCGGCGCAGCTGGAGATCCCGCTGGAGTCGGTGGTGGAGGTCGTACGGAACCTGGCGCCCGAGGGCCGGTTCGTCCTCAACCCGTCGCCGCCCCGCGCGCTGCCGCGTGAAGTGCTGGCCGCCTGCGACCCGTTGATCGTGAACGAGCACGAGGCCCGGGTGATCGCCGGTACGGAAGCCGAGTTGGGCGACTCGCCGGAGGACTGGGCGAAGACGCTGCTGGCGCTCGGGCCGCGCTCGGTCGTCATCACCCTGGGCGCGGAGGGCGCGTTGGTCGCCGTACGGGCCGGGGAGCGGGTGCGGGTGCCGTCGGTGCCGGTGGACGCCGTGGACACGACGGGGGCGGGCGACGCGTTCACGGCGGCGCTGGCCTGGCGGCTGGGCGCGGGCGAGTCGCTGGCGGAGGCGGCGGCGTACGCGGCCCGGGTGGGCGCGGTCGCGGTGACGCGGGCCGGGGCCCAGGACTCCTTCCCTACGGCCGAGGAGGTCGACGCCCTGTGAAGCGGGGCGGAATCCTCAACCGTCATCTCGCGGGCGCGCTCGCCGAGTTGGGGCACGGGGACGGGGTACTGGTGTGCGACGCCGGGATGCCGATCCCGGCCGGGCCGCGCGTCGTCGACCTGGCCTTCCGGGCCGGGGTGCCGTCGTTCGCGGAGGTGCTCGACGGGTTGCTGGCGGAGCTGGTGGTGGAGGGGGCGACGGCTGCGGCGGAGGTGCGGGGGGCCAATCCGGGGGCTGCGGAGCTGCTGGAGGGGCACTTTCCCGGCGGCGACCTCACGCTCGTCTCGCACGAGCGGCTCAAGGAACTGTCGGCGGGGGCACGGCTCGTCGTACGGACGGGGGAGGCGCGGCCGTACGCGAATGTGCTGCTTCGGTGCGGGGTCTTCTTCTGATCCTGGGTTCTGATTCCGGGACGAGCTGGATCCGTTGTGTTCAGCCGCTGGCGCGGGTGAACGTCACGTGCGTGACCCCGGTGGGCGAGGACGTGGCCTCGACCTCGTAGTCCTTCTGGACGCCCTCCAGGCCGTCCCAGAGGCGTACGCCCCGGCCCAGCAGCACGGGGACCACCACGACGTGCAGCTGGTCGATGAGTCCGGCGGCCAGGAAGTCCCGTACGACGGTGGGGCCGCCGCCGATGCGCACGTCCTGGCCGTCCGCCGCCTTGCGAGCCGCTTCGAGCGCCTCGGCGGGCGAGGTGTCGAGGAAGTGGAAGGTCGTGCCGCCCTCCATCTCGATCGGCGGGCGGGGGTGGTGCGTGAGGACGAAGGTCGGGGTGTGGAAGGGCGGGTTGGGCCCCCACCACCCCTTCCACTCCGGGTCCTCGTGCCAGCCGGGCGGGCCGAACTTCCCCGCGCCCATGATCTCGGCACCGATCCCGGGTGCGAACTGCTGTGCGAAGGCGTCGTCGATACCGCCGGTCCCGCCGGTCCCGCCGGTCATCTGGTGCCAGAACCGGGTGGTGAACATCCACTCGTGCAGCACATGCCCGGCATGGCCGAACGGCGCGTCGAGGGTCAGCTCCTCGCCGGTGCCGAAGCCGTCGAGCGAGATGGAGAAGTTGTGGACCCGGGTGAGTGACATGAGGGACGCCTCCTGATCGCTCCTCGCAGGCTACAGCTTCGAGGGGGCCCGGTCCGTGGACCGTGCCCCCTCGGCTTCCCCTCCGCATCAGAACCCCAGCGATCCCCCCAGATCCCCCTCCAGAAGTCCCGATGCCATGTACGACCGGCGAGGTGGGGGGAGGGTTGTACGGGAATCCGAGAATTTTCTCGGCTGCGCGTAATTACTCTAGGTGTGCAGAGGGTGACCGAAGGAAACGATGGTTCATCGGGAGGGCACGTGGCGCGACGTAACGCGGAGGACGGTTCCGGGGCAGGGGTCAGCAACGCGGCGCTGTTCGGCGAGGTGTTACGCCACTTCCGCGAGGCGGCGTTCCTGACGCAGGCGGCGCTGGCGGCGCAGATTCCGTGCGACCGGTCGCATGTGGCGAAGGTGGAGGCGGGGATCAGCGTCCCGCAGGACACGTTCGCGAAGAAGTGCGACGAACTGCTTGGCACGGGTGGGGTGTTGCTGCGGTTGTGGAAGAAGGTGGACTGGTATCCGGAGGTTCAGCATCCGGACTGGTTCGAGCGGCGGGCGCGGATGGATGGGGAGGCCATCGCCCTCCGGGAGTATCAGGAACGGGTGATCCCGGGCTTGTTGCAGGCGCCGACCTACGCGCATGCCCTGTTCTCCCGGATCGCGAGCGGCGACGAGGTGGACGAGCGCGTCCGGGCCAGGCTCAGCCGCCAACCTCGCTTCCTTGCAGACGACGGCCCGTTGTACGTCGCAGTCCTGGACGAGAGCTGTCTACGCAACACGGTGGGTGGCCCTCGGGTCATGCGGGACCAGTGCGCGCATCTGCTGAGTGTCGGGCGGCGTCCCAACATCCGTATTCAGGTGGCTCCAGCGGACTATTCCGAACTCCTGCGTCCCAACGTGTCCATGTCGCTGATCGAGCTGGCTGACGGGCACCGGTGGGTGTACTCGGAGTCGCTGGACCGTGGCCATTTCAACGACGATCCGGCCGTCTTCACGAACCACAGCCGCGCCTATGATGTGCTCAGGGCAGACATCCTGTCAGCCCGCGAATCCGCCGCTCTGATCAGCGACGTGATGGAGGGGTACGGGCAGCATGAGCAGGCACGAACTCGACGCGGCGACCTGGATCAAGAGCAGCTACAGCGGCGAGAACGGCGGCAACTGCATCGAAGTGGCCCCCGGATTCCCCGGCGCCGTCCCCGTCCGTGACAGCAAGGTCGCTCCCGGCGGTCCGGTGATCCTCGTAAGCCCTGCCGCCTGGGCCCAGTTCGTGGCGTTCACCGGGGGACGTTGAGGCACGTCACCGTCGCCCCAAGGTGTGCAGCGACGTGAGGCTCTTCCGCGAGCCGTTGCACGAGTCCGATATTTCCGCGAGGGACGCCCCGTACCCGGCCGTAAGACAGGTGAGAATGTCTCACTCCGGGTGTACGGGGGCTTTTTGTGGATGCCAGGAATCTCTTCTACACCAGAACCACGTCCCGGCTCGCCCGGCTTGAGTGGTCGGTCGCCCTTGTCGTTTCCGGTGTCACCGCGCTGATACACCTCTCCGAGATCCGCTGGTGGCTCTTCGTTTCGCTTTTCCTCGTCATCGATGTCATCGGGTACGTCCCGGGTGCCATCGCCTATCGGAGAAGTGCGGACGGGCGGGTCGGGCGTGGTTATTACGTCGCCTACAATCTCATGCACTCCCTCGTCACCTGGGCCGTTTTCGCCGGGCTCTGGAGCTGGCTGATCGGGGCGGAATGGGCATTGCTCGCGCTGCCGATCCATCTCCTCGGCGACCGGGCTCTCTTCGGGAACTCCCTCAAACCCTTCGGGGTGCCTTTCGAGCCATCCCTTCACCCGGACTTCGCCAGATTCCAGCGGGCCTACGCCGGGAAGGGGCAGGATGCCGTCCGCGTTTGAGCTGGTGTCGACGCACGCCGACAATCCCAGTGCCTTTCTCGCCCTCAACAGCGGCAACGAGTTCTTTCTCGACGAGCGGCACGACGGTGTCTGCGCCTTCCGGCCGGCGGGGCGGCATCTGCTCCAGCTCGGCGGGCCCTTTGCCGCCCCCGGTGACCGGGCCGGGCTGCTCGGCGCCTTTCTCGACCGGGCGGCGGGCGGGCGACGGCGCGTCATCGCCGTACAACTCCAGGCCGAGGACGCGCGGTTGTACGCGGTCCACGGGTTCACCGTGAACCAGCTGGGGGCCTCGTACGCCGTCGATCTCGCGCGGTTCACGCTGCGCGGGTCGCCGTTCGTGCGGTTGCGGAACAAGATTTCGCGGGCTCGGCGGGCGGGGGTGGAGGTTGCCGAGGTCCCGTCCGGGGGGTCTTCGGAGTCGCTCGATCTCATCGATCGTGAATGGCTGCTCGGGAAAGGGAAGCACGCCAAAGAACTCCGGTTTCTCGTCGGGGAACGGGGTGGGCCCGAGCAGAAACATCAGCGGGTCTTCACCGGTTCGATCGACGGGCACATTGTGGGGTACGTCAGCTACTCCCCCGCCTTCGGCAGCCGTCCGGGCTGGCTGCACGATCTCAGTCGGCGTCGGGCCGATGCCCCGCCCGGCACGATGGAACTCATCAACTCGACCGCCATCGATCTTTTCGGCGGGGAGGGCGACGGAAAATGGCTGCATTTCGGGTTCACTCCGTTCGTCGGGCTCGATCCCTCCCTTGAGGTGAGCGGCGCCAGCAGAGCCGTCGCGCGGGTCGTGCGGTTTCTCGGTGAGCGTGGGGAGCGGGTCTATCCCGCTGCCGCCCAGCTCGAATACAAGGAGAAATGGGCGCCGCATGTCGTGCTGCCCGAGTACATCGCCTTTCAGGGTGGAGTGCGGCCGAGTGCCTTGTGGCGGCTCGGGCGGGAAACCAACGCCATCTGAATAGGTCTGAATGGATCTGAATAAAAAGGAGTACATCGCGTATGCGCGAAGTAATCGTCCAGGTGGTCGTCGAGGAGCGTACGGCCCGGCAGGCGTACGAGCTGATCTGCGACTTCGGCCGCTATCCCGAACTGACCGACAAGGTGAACGAGGTCGTCGTACATCCGCCGGAGGCCGACGGATCGCTGCGGTCGGACTGGAGCGTCATCTTCCGCAACGGGCTGATGCGGTGGAGCGAGCGCGACCGGTTCGTCCCGGAGACGCTGACCGTCGAGTTCGAGCAGATCAAGGGCGACTTCGAGGTCTTCCACGGCTCCTGGGTGTGCGAGGAGCGGGAGGACGAAGGCATGGCTGTCGCCGTGGTCACCTTTCGGTCCGAGTTCGACCTCGGCATCCCGACCCTCGCCGAGATCCTCGACCCCGTCGCCGAGAGCACCCTGCGCGACAACATCCTGCGCATCCTCGAAGGGCTCATGGGCCGGGTGACCCCCATGAGCCCGGTCGGCCTCACCGTCTCCCGGCATGGCTGACCCCCTGTCGTCCCTGGCGACGCGGCCCGGTGTCGCCCAATGCCTCGACATGTACGCCAAGTTGGCGTCCGGAGTGTGCGTCGTGACCACCCGGGGTCCGGACGGGCGGTCGGTCGGCGCCACGGTCTCCTCGGCGGCGGCCGTCTCGGCGGCACCGGCGCTGATGTCCCTGTGCCTGGCCAACGCCTCCCGCACCCTCGCCGCCCTCCGCCACCACGGCGCCTTCGCCCTTCACGTCCTCGACGAACGCCACCGCCCCTGGGCCGAGCGCTGCGCCGACCCCCTCGCCACCGCCGCCGAACGCTTCGGCGAGGAGCACGCGGAGAACTCGGAGTATGCGGAGTACGTCCATGACGTGCCCGTCCGCACCGACGTCCTCGCCTGGTCCGTGTGCGCGGTGACGGACATACGGCCGTACGGCGACCACCACCTGATCGTCGGCGAGGTCCTCGCCGCCCACACCGGCGCCGGACAGCCGCTGCTCTGGTACGACCGGGGGTTCCATGGGAGGGGCGGGGTCCGGCATGGGTGAGCACCGGCCGTGCGGTGACACGAAGGTGCAGGTGCCTGCGGTGGTGGGTCCGCCGTGGCGGGGCGGGCGGCCCGAGGATCATCAACTCCCTTGTGTACGGGGGCTGCTGAGCGCCGACTTCACCGTCGTCGGCGCCGGTCTGGCCGGCCTCTCCACCGCCTACCACCTGCTGTGCCACTCCCCCGGCGCCGATGTGGTCGTCGTCGACGCGGGCCATCCCGCGGCCGGCGCCAGCGGCCACGGCACCGGGCTCCTCGGGCCCCGGGCGGGTCCGCCGGTCGACCGCGCGCTCCGCCGCTTCGGCCCCGACACGGCCCGCCGTATGCACCTGGCCAGCGAGGACGCGGTGGCCGGCGCCCTGGAGCTGTGCCGCGCCCTCGACGTGCCCGTGCGCACCGGCGAGCAACTGGTCGTCGCCCGCTCGGCGGAGGGCCTGGCCCGGCTGTCCGCCCAGTCGGCGGCCTGTCGCGAACTCGGGCTGGACGTACCGCCGTTGTCGGCGGCCGGGGTGCGCGAGCGCATCGACGTGCCGTGCCAGGCGGGGCTGCTGTACCGGAGGGCGGCCACCCTGGACCCCGCCCGGCTGACCGCCGCCCTCGCGCGGGCCTGCGTGGCCAACGGCGCGCGGCTGTACGGGCGTTCACCTGTCGTGGGCCGGGACGTCACCGGCAGCGGTGGCACCCGGCTGCTCTTTCCGCGCGGTGAACTCCGTACCGGCGCCGGGGTGTTCGCGGTCAACGGTGGTGCCGGTGCTCTCGGTCTGCCGGTCGGCACGGTCGCCCCGCTTGAGGTGCACGCCATCGCCACCGAGCCGTTGAAGCCCGCGGTGCGGGAGGTGCTCGGGGAGGCGTCGGGAGCCTCGTTGATCGACGCGGCTCGGCTGGCGCCGTATTTCCGGCTGACGCCGGACGGGCGGCTCGTGGTGGGGGGCGGGCGGGCCTCGCTGCCGGGAGAAGCGGCCTGTGCTGCCGGGGTCCGGCGGGACGACCGGGTCCGGCTCGCGACCTGGCGGTGGCTCGCCGAGCGGGTGCGCGGACTGCATCCGCTGCTCGCCGACACCGACGTCACGCACCGGTGGACCGGCCGGATCGGCGTGACCCTTGATGACCTGCCTGTCGTGGGGCCGGTCGCCGACTCGCCGGGGATGTGGTTCATCGGGGGGTGCGGTGGTCATGGGCTGGCCTTGTCCATCGCCCACGGGGCCTATGTGGCAAGGCAGTTGGTCGGGGGCGGGGCTGGCCCGTCACTGCCCTGGCACCGGTCGGCCGCTCCCCCGCTGCCGCTCGGTGGCGTGGGGCGGGCGGTGCTGCGCCGGTATCTCGAACGGCTCGATCGCGGGGTACGGAAGACGGCGTGAAGGCCGACACCCGCCCAAGTCGGCGCAAATCCATACGAGGGACGTCGGCGCGAGAGATCGTAAGACCTGGTGGAGACCGAGAGCGCGACGAAGAAGAGGGAAACGAGGGGGAGCCCATGCTCGACGCGAACACACTGACCAGAGGTCCCTACCGACTGCTGCAGGACAACTTCCGGCGCCCGGCGGGCGTGCCGGGGGCGCTGGTCGGGCAGCTGATGACCGTGCAGCATCGCGGGCTCACCCGGTGGTCGGCGGAGCATCTGGACGTCCGCCGTACCCATCATGTGCTCGACCTCGGCTGCGGCAGCGGGATGGCCGTCGAACTGCTCGCCCGGCGGGCCGAGTTGGGGTTCGTGGCCGGGCTCGACTACTCGGCCACAATGGTCCGCCAGGCCGTGCGGCGCAACGCCGGTGCCGTCGGCCGGGGGCGGGTGGCGATCCGGCAGGGGGATGTGGGGCAACTGCCTTACGAGGACGCCGTGTTCGACCGGGTCAGCGCTATCGAGACCTTCTACTTCTGGCCCGATCCGCTGCGCGGGCTCGCCGAGGCGTACCGAGTCCTCAAACCCGGGGGGCAGTTGGCCGTCACCCTGGAGATGAGCAAGGAGGCGGCGGCCGAACCGACGCTCACCCAGCGGCTGTTCGGGCGGCGCTTCACCGAGCGGTCCGAGCGGGACGGGCTGCGCATCCTGTCCGGCGCCGAGCTGGTGGCGCTGCTCGATGTCGCCGGTTTCAAGGACACCCGGTTCGTGGCCGAGCCCCGCCGTTCGCTGGGCTGGGTCTGCGCCCTCGGCAGCAAGTGAGCGGCCACGTGAGCCATCAAGTGAACTGCCAGAACCACCGGAACCGCCAAATGGCCCCCGAGGTGCGCGGGTTGCCGCTGCTCGGCAGCGTGCCCGCCTTCCGGCGGGACATCCTCGCGGCGATGCGCTCCGGCTGGCGCGAGGGCGGCGACCTCGTCCGGTACCGGCTCGGGCCCGTCTCCGTACACGGGGTGTCGAGCCCCGAGCTGGCCGGTGAGGTGCTGACCGACAGCGCCGCCTACGGCAAGCTCGGGCCCGACAACCCGCTCCGACTCGTGCTCGGCGAGGGGCTGTTGACCAGCAACGACCACGAGAGCTGGATGACCAACCGGCGCATGATGCAGCCGATCTACAGCAAGCAGGCCCTCTCCTCGATGTTCCGGACGATGTCCGCCTCGGTCGAGGACCAGCTGACCCACATGGCGACCACCTATCGCACCGGGGACGCCGTCGATCTGCACACCGAGCTGATGCGGGTCACGCTCGACATCGTCAGCCGGTGCATGTTCAGCACCGACATCACCGAGGGGCTCGGCGAACTCGGTCCCGACGCCGTGGACGTGGCGATCAACTTCGCCTTCGACCGGCTGCAGAACCCCTTCAGCCCGCCCACGAGTTGGCCGACCCCGCGCAACCGGCGCTTCCGTGAGGTCATGGACGGCATCGACGCGTTGATCTGCCGGATCATCCGCGAGAGGCGGGCCGAGGCGGAGGCGGAGAGCGCCGAGGTCCGCTCCGACGACCTGCTGGACATGCTGCTCGCCGCCCGGGACGAGGACACTGGCAAGGGCATGGACGACCGCCAGCTGCGCGACGAGGTCATCACCACCTTCGCCGCCGGGCACGAGACGACCGCCGTCACCCTCAGCTGGACCTTCTACCTCCTCTCCCGCCACCGTGACGTCCTGGCGGCCGTGCAGCGCGAGGTCGACGACGTCCTCGGCGGACGGCTACCCACGGCCGAGGACCTGCGCGCGATGCCGTACACGCTCCAGGTCTTCGAGGAGTCGCTGCGGATGTATCCTTCGGCGCCGATCGTGCCCCGACTGACCCTGAAGGACACGGAGTTGGGCGGCCACCGGATGCCCGCCGGCTCGCGTGTCCTGGTCAACCTGCACAACATCCACCGTCATCCGGCGCACTGGCCCGACGCGGAACGCTTCGATCCCGACCGGTTCCGTACAGGGGCGGGCAGGGAGTCGGGTAAACGGCACCGGTTCGCCTACCTGCCCTTCGGTGCGGGACCGCACCTCTGCATCGGCAAGCACTTCGCGCTGATGGAGGCGCATCTGCTGCTGGCCGCGCTGGTGCAGCGCTACGAGTTCCGGCACGTCCCGTCCCACCGGGTCGTGGACCACGCCACCATCACCCTGCGCCCCCGCTACGGCATGGTGATGACCCTGCACGACCGACGCCCGCGTCATCCAGTCAGCTAGCCCCTCCCCCCAACCCCCTTTCACCGCAATGGATTTGGAGCCTCCGATGGTGCCGCGCCAGGACGACCCCCACACCCTGCCGCTCAACACGGTCCAGTACGACCCGGCCCGGCCGCAGGGCCACTACGAGAGCTTCTACCAGCGCGGAAACCACCCGACCGAGCCGCGTGCCTTCTGGATCCGGTACACCGTCTTCAGTCCGGCCGGGATGCCGGAGGCGGCCATCGGTGAGCTGTGGGCGGTGTACTTCGACGGGGTGACGGGACGGCACGTCGTCGCCAAGGAGGAGCATCCGATCGCCGAATGCGACTTCCGGCGCGGGGTGTTCGGCGCCCGGGTCGGTGACCGGGTGCTGGAGCCGGGCAGGCTCAAGGGCGAGGCACGGGGACCGAACGGCGGCATCGGCTGGGACCTGACGTACGAGGGCACCGAACCGCCGCTGTTCCTGCTGCCGCAGAAGATGTACGCGGGCGGCTTCCCCAAGGCCAAGAGCCTGGTCGGGATGCCGCTGGCCCGCTTCGACGGTTCGCTCACGGTCGACGGCGAGACGGTCGACGTGGACGGCTGGACCGGCAGCCAGAACCACAACTGGGGGAGCCAGCACACGGATTACTACGCCTTCGGGCAGGTCGCCGGGTTCGACGACGCCCCGGACAGCTTCCTGGAGATCGTCACCGCGCGGGCGAAGATCGGTCCGGTGCGGACCCCGCTGGTGACCTTCCTCGTCCTGCGGCACGACGACCGGGAGTACCAACTCGTCTCACTGCGGCGGGCGTTGACCGCCAAGGCCCAATTCGGTTACTTCCACTGGGACTTCAGCACGGGCGACGACGCCGTGACCGTCAGCGGGCGGTTCCTGGCGACCAAGGAGCAGTTCGTCGGGCTCAACTACTACAACCCGCCCGGCGGTATCAAGCACTGCCTCAACACGAAGATCACCAGCTGTGAGCTGGAGGTCCGCAACAAGGTCACCGGCAAGGTCGACCGGCTGCGCACCGAACACCGCGCGCTGATGGAGATCCTCACCGACGACCGCTCGCACGGCATCGAGATCCGCGCCTGACGTCTGCAGCGGTCGGCGGAGAAAACCGTCCGTGCCCGGTGATCCGCCTGTTCACCGGGCACGAACGGCCGCACGCGTTACGCGTTACGCCGCGTGCTCCACGAACCGCGCCGCCGTCTCCGCGAGCACCTCGCGCCCGTCGCGGGCCCACAGCCCGTCGTTGAACAGCTCGACCTCGATGGGACCGGTGTAACCGGCCGCCTCGACGTACGTCTTCCACTCGCGCATGTCGATCGAGCCGTCGCCGATCTGGCCACGGCCATTGAGGACGCCCTCGGGCAACGGGGTCGTCCAGTCGGCGAGTTGGAAGGTGTGGATACGGCCACTGGCACCGGCGCGGGCGATCTGCGCGGGCGCGTTGTCGTCCCACCAGATGTGGTACGTGTCCACCGTGACGCCGACCTGGTGAGCGGGGAAGCGCTCCGCGAGGTCGAGGGCCTGGGTGAGCGTCGAGACG
This sequence comes from Streptomyces geranii, assembly GCF_002954775.1. GTDB lineage: Bacteria > Actinomycetota > Actinomycetes > Streptomycetales > Streptomycetaceae > Streptomyces > Streptomyces geranii. The sequence goes on along the minus strand of NZ_PJME01000060.1, from coordinate 4,221 downwards.
ACACAGCGGTCGGCCGCGTACATGGGGTGCAGCGGCTCGATGGCCAGCCGTACGCCGTTCTTCTCGGCGTACGGGCCCAGTTCGGCGAGCGCGTCGGCGATGCGCTCCCGGGCGCCGTACAGGTCCTTCGAACCGGCGGGCAGGCCGCCCGAGACCAGGACGAGGGTGTCCGTGCCGAGGGTGGCGGCCTCGTCGATGGCCCGGCGGTTGTCGGCCAGGGCCTCCGCGCGTTCCGCCGGGTCGATCGCCGTGAAGAAGCCGCCACGGCAGAGGGTGGTGACGGCGAGGCCCGCGTCGCGGAGCAGTTTCGCCGTCGCCTCGACGCCGTACTCCTGGACCGGGGCACGCCACAGGCCCACGCCGGGCACGCCCAACTCGACGCACGCCTCGGCGAGTTCGGGCAGGGACAGCTGCTTCACCGTCATCTGGTTGATGCTGAAGCGCGAGAGATCCGAGGAATTCGAGGTGCTGCTCACTGGGCCACTCCGTACACGGACAGCAGGTTCTTCATCCGCTCCTCCGCCAGCTTCGGGTCGGGGAACAGGCCCAGACCGTCGGCGAGTTGGTACGCGCGGGCGAAGTGCGGGAGGGAGCGGGCCGACTGGAGTCCGCCGACCATGGTGAAGTGCGACTGGTGGCCCGCGAGCCAGGCCAGGAAGACGACACCCGTCTTGTAGAAGCGGGTCGGCGTCTGGAAGAGGTGCCGGGACAACTCGACCGTCGGGTCGAGGAGTTCGCGGAAACCGGCCGTGTTCCCGGTGTCCAGGACGCGTACCGCCTCCGCCGCCAGCGGGCCCAGCGGGTCGAAGATGCCGAGGAGGGCGTGGCTGAAGCCCTGCTCGTCGCCCGCGATCAGCTCGGGGTAGTTGAAGTCGTCGCCCGTGTAGCAGCGCACGCCCTGCGGGAGGCGGCGCCGGATGTCGATCTCGCGCTGGGCGTCGAGGAGCGAAACCTTGATGCCGTCGACCTTGTCGGGGTGGGCGGCGATGACGGCGAGGAAGGTGTCGGTGGCCGCGTCGAGGTCCGACGAACCCCAGTAGCCCTCCAGCGCCGGGTCGAACATCGGGCCCAGCCAGTGCAGGACCACGGGTTCGGCGGCCTGGCGCAGCAGGTGGCCGTAGAGGTCGAGGTAGTCCTCGGGGCCCTGTGCGGCGGCGGCGAGCGCGCGGGACGCCATCAGGATCGTCTTGGCGCCCGCCTCCTCGACGAGGGCGAGCTGCTCCTCGTACGCCTTGCGGATGTCCGCCAAGGAGGCGCCGGGGGTGGTGAGTTGGTCGGTGCCGACACCGCAGGCGATGAGCCCGCCGACCGACTTGGCCTCGGCGGCCGAGCGGCGGATCAGCTCGGCCGCGCCCGCCCAGTCGAGGCCCATGCCGCGCTGGGCGGTGTCCATGGCCTCCGCGACGCCGAGGCCGTGGGACCAGAGGTGGCGGCGGAAGGCGAGGGTCGCGTCCCAGTCGACGGCGGCCGGGGAGTCCGGGGACACGTCGGCGTACGGGTCGGCGACGACGTGGGCCGCCGAGTAGACCGTACGGGAGGTGAAGGGGGTGCCGGGGGTGAGGGCGAGGGGCGTCGCGCGTGGCTCGTACGCGCTCAACGCTCCGGTGGCGTCCGGGAGTTGGATGGTCACAGCGAGATCTCCGGAACGTCGAGACGGACGCCCTCCGCCGAGGACTTCAGGCCCAGTTCGGCGAGCTGGACGCCACGGGCGCCGGCCAGCAGGTCCCACTGGTAGGGCGCGTCGGCGTAGACGTGCTTGAGGAACAGCTCCCACTGGGCCTTGAAGCCGTTGTCGAACTCGGCGTTGTCCGGGATCTCCTGCCACTGGTCGCGGAAGGAGTAGGTGGCCGGGATGTCGGGGTTCCAGACCGGCTTGGGCGTGGAACTGCGGTGCTGGACACGGCAGTTGCGGAGCCCCGCGACGGCGGACCCCTCGGTGCCGTCGACCTGGAACTCGACGAGTTCGTCGCGGTTGACCCGTACCGCCCAGGAGGAGTTGATCTGGGCGATCGCGCCGCCTTCGAGTTCGAAGATGCCGTAGGCGGCGTCGTCGGCCGTGGCGTCGTACGGCTTGTCGTTCTCGTCCCAGCGCTGCGGGATGTGGGTGGCGGTCAGGGCCTGGACGGACTTGACGCGGCCGAACAGCTCGTGGAGGACGTACTCCCAGTGCGGGAACATGTCGACAACGATGCCGCCGCCGTCCTCGGAACGGTAGTTCCAGCTGGGGCGCTGGGCGGTCTGCCAGTCGCCCTCGAAGACCCAGTAGCCGAACTCGCCCCGGATGGAGAGGATGCGGCCGAAGAAGCCGCCGTCGATGAGGCGCTTGAGCTTGAGCAGGCCCGGGAGGAAGAGCTTGTCCTGGACGACGCCGTGGCGGATGCCGGCCGCGTTCGCCAGGCGGGCCAGCTCCAGGGCGCCGTCGAGGCCGGTGGCGGTGGGCTTCTCCGTGTAGATGTGCTTGCCCGCGGCGATCGCCTTCTTGAGCGACTCCTCGCGGGCGGAGGTGACCTGGGCGTCGAAGTAGATCTCGACGGTCGGGTCGGCGAGGACCGCGTCGACGTCCGTGGAGACGTTCTCCGGGTCCAGGCCGTGCTGCTCGGCGAGCGCCCGCAGGGCGTGCTCGCGGCGGCCGACCAGGATCGGCTCCGGCCACAGCACGGTGCCGTCGCCGAGGTCGAGACCGCCCTGCTCGCGCAGCGCGAGGATCGAGCGGACCAGGTGCTGGCGGTAGCCCATGCGCCCGGTCACGCCGTTCATGGCGATACGCACCGTCTTGCGTGTCACGTCTTTCCCTTCGTAGGTGCCACTGGGGGCGGGGTACGCGGTGTACGCGCCGCGTACGCCCGGCTGGAGAACCGCCTCCGGCAGCCCTACTGGCAAGCGTTACAGCAAGCGCTTTCTATACAGGAAGAAGCTAGCCTCTGTGCACCGGTCTGGACAAGAGCACAGAGAGGCCGAATTGTTCGGGGGGACGAACGGCGAGGGCCGAAGGTCATAGGGTCTGCATCGGCATGGACACGAAGACGCAAAATACGACAACTTACAGCGACGCGGCAGACGACATGACGCGCGACCGGAGGACGACGACATGACGGTGACCCTGGCGGACGTGGCGGCCCGCGCGCAGGTCTCGCCCGCGACGGTGTCGCGCGTACTGAACGGGAACTATCCCGTGGCCGCGACCACCCGCGAGCGGGTGCTGCGCGCCGTGGACGACCTGGACTACGTGCTCAACGGGCCCGCGAGCGCACTCGCCGCGGCCACCTCCGACCTGGTCGGGATCCTCGTCAACGACATCGCCGACCCCTTCTTCGGGATCATGGCGAGCGCGATCCAGTCGGAGGTGTCGGGTCCGGGCGGGCGTGCGGGCGGTGAGCGGCTGGCTGTGGTGTGCAACACAGGGGGCTCGCCGGAGCGTGAGCTGACGTATCTCACGCTGCTGCAGCGGCAGCGGGCGGCGGCGGTCGTGCTGACGGGCGGCGCGGTGGAGAACCCGCCGCATCTCGCGGCGGTCTCGGCGAAGCTGCGGCGGCTGGAGGAGGCGGGCACGAAGGTGGTGCTGTGCGGGCGTCCGCCGGCGCCGGACACCTCGGCGATCGCGCTGACGTTCGACAACCGGGGTGGGGGTCAGGAGCTGACCGAGCACCTGATCGGGCTCGGGCATCGGCGGCTCGGGTACATCGCGGGGCCGGAGGAGCGGACGACGACCCGGCACCGGCTGGAGGGGCACCGGGCGGCGCTGGCGGGCCACGGGATCGCCGAGGATCCCCGGTGGACGGTTCATGGGCGGTACGACCGGCGGTCGGGGTACGAGGCCACGCTGGAGCTGTTCCGCCGGGATCCGTCTCTTACCGCTGTCGTCGCCGCGAACGACTCCGTCGCGATCGGGGCGTGTGCGGCGCTGCGGGAGTCGGGGCGGCGGATCCCGGAGGACGTTTCCGTCGCCGGGTTCGACGATCTGCCGTTCAGTGTGGACGCGGTGCCTTCGTTGACGACGGTGCGGTTGCCGTTGTCGGAGGCGGGGGCTCGGGCGGGGCGGATCGCCATGGGGCGGGAGGAGGCGCCGCCCGGGGGGATCGCCACGGCTCGGGGGGAGTTGATGGTTCGGGGGTCTTCGGGGGTGCCTCGGTCGTAGGGGGGGTGGTTTTTCGCCCCCGCCGCCCCTACCCGTACCCATCCCTGGGGGGGGGGCCCCCCCCCCCCCCCCCGGGGCGGGGGGGG
>NZ_PJME01000059.1 GCF_002954775.1 Streptomyces geranii | reverse complement strand
CCTCAAACGCCGGACGGGCTGAAAAACCAAGCGCCGGCCGGGCTGGTAAGCCAAGCGGTGGCTGGCGCCATCCAGCCCAGGTCGGCACCACTCAGCCCGTCCGGCGTTTGAGGACGAGCGCGTTCAGCGCGACAAGGGGGGTCTGGGGGCGCAGCCCCCAGGGATGGGAACGGGTAGGGGCGGCGGGGGCGAAAAAACCCTGGAGGTGCCGTCAGTTCTTGCCGCGGCGTGCCAACGCGACCGCCCCCGCTCCTGCCGCCAGCAACGCCACCGCCCCGCCCGCCAGGTACGGCGTCAACGAGCCCGCGCCCGTCTCCGCCAGGCCCGCCTCCGCCGGTGCGCCCTGCGGCTTCACCTCCGGCGCCGGGGTGGTGGGGGACGCGGGGGAGGTCGGCGGCGCCGGCGGTGTCTCGCACGTCGCCTTCGCCAACGTCACCGTTCCCTCCACCTCCGCCACGTTAAGGTTCAACGGGTTGACGGACACCGTCAGTTCGAGGGCCGTCGCTGCCGCCGTACGTGTCGTCGTCTCCGTCTGGGAGATGTCCAGGCGGACCTCGCCCACGCCCGGCACCTTCACCTCCACCGGGCCGCTCGGCGTCAGCGTCACCTTCTTGCCCAGCGCCGTCACCGCGCCCATCAGGTTCGCGGACGCGACCGGCTTCTCCCCCGCCACGCAGATCGCCTTCGACGTCACCTGCTCGACCTCGATCAGGGAGAGCAGCGGCAGACCCGGCACGTGGAGCTTCGCGTGTGCGAGTGTCGTCGTCGCCTCCGCCCTCCCCTTCGACTCCTCCACCGTCGCCTTCGCCTCCGCGACCTCCGCCCCAAGCACCGTGAACGGCCGGCCTCCGTCCACGCCGTCCAACTTCGCGGTCAGCGCCGTCTGTTCGGCGCTCTCGGGTGCCCGAACCTCGTTCAGGGTGACCGCCAGCGGGACGTTCACGCTCTTGTTGAGGAGGGACACGTCCAGGCCGGTGCGGAGGACGACCGCGCTCGCGCGGCCCTGGGCCTGGCCCTGACCCTGGTCCTCTGTCGCATGGGCGAGGCTCGCCGGGCCTGCGGCCAGTGCCGTCGCCGCCGCGACTACGGCCAGACGGCGTGCGGGCAGGCGGAAGTTGTTGGCGTTCAAGGTTTGGGGACCCCTCGGAGAGACACGCTGAAAAATCACGCTCGGGACCCGGTAAGAATTACCTACAGGCCGTCAACAGTCAGCTTTCTGACGGGAGTTCACCCCTACGTGAGGTTTCCGCGCAGATCTTCGAATCACGCGGCACGGATGTTCTCCACATTCACTCAGGTGGCCGGTGTCAGACGGTTCAGGCGGTTCGTCAAGCCGTCACACGCCCGTTCAGTACCACCCTCGTCGGCGCCCCCAGTACCCGTACATCCGCCCGTGGGTCACTCTCGTACACCACCAGGTCCGCCGCAGCCCCCTCCACCAGTCCGGGCCGCCCCAGCCACTCCCGCGCTCCCCATGTCGTCGCCGACAGGGCCGCCGGTGCCGGGATGCCGGCCTTGACCAGTTCCGCTACCTCCGCCGCGACCAGGCCGTGCGGGAGTGTGCCGCCGGCGTCCGTGCCGACGTACACGGGGATTCCCGCGTCGTACGCGGACCGGACCGTGTCGTAGCGGCGTTCGTGCAGGCGGCGCATGTGGGCCGACCAGTCGGGGAACTTGGCCTCGCCGGATGCGGCCAGGTTCGGGAATGTCGCGATGTTCACCAGGGTCGGGACGATCGCCACGCCACGCTCCGCGAACAGGGGGATCGTGTCCTCCGTCAGGCCCGTCGCGTGTTCGACGCAGTCGATGCCCGCCTCCACCAGGTCCCGCAGCGAGTCCTCCGCGAAGCAGTGGGCGGTGACCCGCGCGCCCAGGCGGTGGGCCTCCGTGATCGCCGCCTCCACCTCCCCGCGCGGCCAGCAGGCGGCCAGGTCGCCGGTGCCCCGGTCCAGCCAGTCCCCCACCAGCTTGACCCAGCCGTCGCCGCGCCGGGCCTCCTGGGCGACGTACGCCACCAGGTCGTCGGGCTCGATCTCGTGGGCGAAGCCCCGGATGTAGCGGCGGGTGCGGGCGATGTGGCGGCCGGCCCGGATGATCTTCGGCAGGTCCTCGCGGGCGTCGACCCAGCGGGTGTCCGACGGTGAACCCGCGTCGCGGATCAGCAGCGTGCCCGCGTCCCGGTCCGTCAGCGCCTGCTTCTCGGCGGTGTCGATGTCGACCGCGCCGTGCGGGCCGAGGCCCACATGGCAGTGCGCGTCGACCAGGCCGGGCAGCGCCCAGCCCTCCACCGTACGGATGTCGCGGGCGCCGGGCGGGCGGTCGTACGAGATCCGCCCGCCGACCACCCACAGCTCGTCCCGGACCTCCTCGGGGCCGACCAGCACCCGCCCCTTCACCCGCAGCACCGTCTGCGTCCGCGTCTGCTCGTTCATGCAGGGCACATTAGTCAGCCGGGCCGTTCGTCCGGTCCGAGACCTCCGCCACCGTCTCCCCCTCCGCCACCTCCTCCACCTCCGCCATCGCCGGGTCCAGCAGGCGAGAGAGGAAGTGGCGGGTGCGTTCGTGGCTCGGGTTGGTGATCACCTGCGCCGGGGGGCCGTCCTCGACGATCACTCCGCCGTCCATGAAGACGACCCGGTCGGCGACCTCGCGGGCGAACGTCATCTCGTGCGTGACGACCATCATCGTCATGCCCTCGTTCGCGAGCCGGCGCATCACCGCCAGTACGTCCCCGACCAGCTCGGGGTCGAGGGCCGAGGTCGGCTCGTCGAACAGCATGACCTCCGGGCCCATCGCCAACGCCCTTGCGATCGCCACCCGTTGCTGCTGGCCGCCGGAGAGGGAGGAGGGGTAGGACGTCGCCTTCTCCGTCAGGCCCACCCGTTCCAGGTTCTCGGCGGCCACCCTCGCCGCCTCCGTCTTGTCCCGCTTCAGCACCCTGCGCTGCGGCAGTGTCAGGTTCTCCGTCACCGTGAGGTGCGGGAAGAGGTTGAACTGCTGGAAGACCATGCCGATCCGGCGGCGGACGGCGTCGATGTCGACGTCCGGGTGCGTGACCTCCGTACCGCCGACGAAGACCTGGCCCTTCGTCGGCTCCTCCAGCAGGTTCACACAGCGCAGCAGGGTCGACTTGCCGGAGCCGGACGGGCCGATGACGCACACGACCTCGCCCTGTCCGATCTCCAGGTCGATGCCCCGCAGCACCTCGTTGTCGCCGAACGACTTGTACAGGTCCCGGACTTCGATCTCCGGGACGACCGTGTCCTTCGTACCGTCGCTCATCTCGTCGCCTCCCCCGCCTTCGTCTCCAGCCTTCGTACGACGAAGCCCAGCGGCACCGTCACCAGCAGATAGCACAGGCCCGCCACCAGGATCGGTGTCGAGTTGGCGGTCTGGCTCGCCAAGTCACGGCCGTACTTGGCGAGTTCGCGTTCCTCCAGGGTGACGCCGAGGAACAGCACCAGCGAGGAGTCCTTGAAGAGGAGCACCAACTCGTTGGTGAGCGGCGGGATCACGATCCGGAAGGCCTGTGGGATGACGATCGAGACCATCGCCCTCGCGTGCGAGAAGCCCAGTGAACGGGCCGCCTCCAGCTGGCCCTTGGGGACCGCCTGGATGCCCGCGCGGATCGTCTCCGCCATGTACGCCGCCGAGACCAGGCCCAGCGCCAACGCCACCTTGCCGTAGGTGCCGCCGGGGATCTCCGTACCGGGGAAGGCCAGTGGCACCGCCACGCCCACGAAGATGAAGATCAGCAGGGCGGGCAGGCCGCGGAAGATCTCGATGTAGATGCCCGCGACCCAGCGGTAGGGGCCGACCGACGACAGCCGCATCAGCGCCACGACCATCCCCAGCACCAGGCCGAAGACGAAGCCGGAGAGGGTGTAGAGGACGGTGTTCTTGAGGGCCAGCGTGATGATGTCCGGGAACATCTGCTGGGCCAGGTCCGCCTGCGCGAACTGGTTCTGGAGCCGGTCCCAGTCGGCCGACACCGCGAAGGCGACGACGGCCGCGACGAACAGCGCGTACTGGGCGCCCCGGGACAGCGCCCGCTTCTGACGGCGCGTCAACCCCTGTTTGCGGGGCTGTACTTGCCGGTCCGTGACCTCGGTCATGACGCGGACGGGGTCGCCGCGGAGTCGTCGTACGGGCCGATCCACTGCTCGTACAGCTTCTTGTACGTGCCGTCGGCCTTCGCGTCGGTGATCGCCTTGTTGATCGCGGCGAGCAGCTTCGCGTTGCCCTTCTTCACCGTGAAGCCGTACTCCTCACCGGTGTTGAGGTTGTCGACGACCTGGAAGGCGTCGGCGGTGGCCTTGTCCTTGAGCCAGCCCTGGACGACCGGGTAGTCGATGATCACCGCGTCGACCTGTCCGGTGCGCAGGCCGTTGAGGACGGCGTCGGAGGACTCGAAGGAGACCGGGTCGAGGCCCTTCTCCTTGGCGTAGTCCTCGCCGGTCGTCTGCGCCTGGGCGCCGACCTTCTTGTCCCCCAGGCCGTCGAAGGAGGTGATGCCGCTCTTCTTGTCGACGAGCACGGCCTGGGTGGCGTCGAAGTAGGGGTCGGAGAAGTCGACGTTCTTCTTGCGTTCCTCGGTGATGGTCATACCGGCCGCGCCGAGGTCGCACTGGTCGGAGTTGAGGAAGGCGCCCGTCTTGAAGTTCTCGAAGGGCGTGTCGAGGATTTCCTGCTTCACTCCGAGATTCTTGGCGACGAGGTCGACGAGCGACACGTCGAATCCCTGCACCTTCCCGTCGATCTCCGACTGGAAGGGCGGATAGGGGAGGTGGGTGCAGACGGTGAGCTGCCCGGCCTTGACGACCTCGACCCCGCCCGCGGCGGTCTTCGCGGCGCCGCCGCCGTCGTCGTCCGAGGAGCAGCCGGTCACGAGCAGGAGCCCGGCCGTCGCGGTGGTGGCGGCCAGGATGCGGGACCGTCGTCCGAGCACCGGGTTCACGAGGACCTCCTGTGGGGGGATGCGGGCCACCCGGCCTGGGCTGCCTCCGGATCACGGCGGACCGGGGGGGGCGGGTGGCTCTGCGGCTAGTCTCGACTCGTCCTACCTACCCCGCGAACCGAAGAGAGCACCTCCGTGACCACGCATCCCTTCCTGGACCTGGCGCCCCTCACGGCCGCCCGTTTCGCGTCGATCGAGGACCGGGTGGCGCGGCTGCTCGGGACCGAGCAGGACGTCGTGATCATGCAGGGCGAGGCGCTGCTCCCCCTGGAAGGTGCCATTAGGGGTACCGCGGGTCCGGGCACCACGGCCCTCAACATCGTCACGGGCCCCTACGGGCAGACCTTCGGCGACTGGCTGCGGGACTGCGGTGCGCGGGTCGTCGACCTCGCGGTGCCCTTCCACGCCGCCGTGACGGCCGCGCAGGTCCGGGAGGCGTTCGCCGAGCACCCGGAGATCGACTTCGTCTCGCTGGTGCACGCGGAGGCGGCGACCGGCAACACCAACCCGGTCGCGGAGATCGGCGAGGCGGTACGGGAGCAGGGCGCCCTCCTCTATCTGGACGCCGTCGCGTCGGTGGGCGCCGAGCCGGTGCTGCCGGACGCGTGGGGTGTCGACCTGTGCGTGATCGGGGCGCAGAAGGCGATGGGCGGGCCCGCCGGGGTGTCGGCGGTGTCGGTGAGCGAGCGGGCGTGGGCCCGCATGGCGGCCAATCCGGGGGCGCCGCGCCGGTCGTACCTCTCGCTGCTCGACTGGAAGGAGCGCTGGATCGACGGCGGCCGGCGCACCCTGCTGCACGCTCCGGCCCAGTTGGAGATGCTCGCGCTGGAGGCGTGCGTGGAGCGGATCGAGACGGCGGGCCTGGACGCGGTGATCGCCCGGCACCGCGCCGCGGCGGCGGCCACCCGGGCGGGGGCGCTCGCGCTGGGCGGCGGTCTTGAGCCGTATGTGTACGAGGCGGCGGACGCGGCGCCGGTCGCCACGACCCTGCGGGCGCCCGCCGGGGTCGTCGCCTCGGAGCTGGTGGCGAGCGCGCTGGCCGCCGATCCGACGCTGCCGCTGGCGGCGGGCGGGGGTGCGCTGGCCAAGGAGATGATCCGGGTCAACCACTACGGGCCCGACGCGACGCCCGAGGTGGTGCGGCGGAGTCTGGCCGCACTGGGCGCGGCGCTGGCCGGCACTGAAATTCGGTAATTGAATTCAGATTAGCTTCCCGCATTCGTCTGCCCGCTTTTTCCCGACCTAAACACAAGGTTTTGCGAACGAATTAAGCAAATTCAACGAGTGTGATTCAACCAACAACAGAAAACCGCTGACGGCCATGCATTTTTGATTTCCGATCGGTAAGTTGCATTTGCATGAGTGCCGTACTGACAGACCTGCAAATCGACCGCCCGGTGGTAGCCGACGGCGCCGCGCTGTGGCGGATCGCCAGGGACTCGAAGGTTCTCGACCTCAACTCGTCGTACAGCTATCTGCTGTGGTGCCGGGACTTCGCCGCCACCTCGGCCGTCGCCCGGGACCCCGAGGGCGAGCCGGTCGGCTTCGTCACCGGGTACGTCCGGCCGGACCTGCCGCACACACTGCTCGTCTGGCAGGTGGCCGTGGACGCCGGGCAGCGGGGGCGCGGGCTCGCCGCCGCGCTGCTCGACGGGCTGACCCGGCGGGTCTCCGGCGAGCAGGGGATCACCGCCGTCGAGACCACCATCACACCGGGCAACACCGCCTCGGAGCGGCTGTTCACCTCGTTCGCGGAGCGCCATGACGCCATCGTCGAGCGCGAGGTGCTGTTCGACGCGGGCCAGTTCCCGAAGGACGGGTCCCACGACCCCGAGGTCCTGTACCGCATCGGCCCGCTCTCCGGCTGACTCGCCGGCCCGCCGACGCACCCCCCACCGCACCCGCACCGCAAGGAGTTCACCGCCGTGACCATCACCCAGCCCGACCTGAGCGTCTTCGAGACCGTCGAGTCGGAGGTCCGCAGCTACTGCCGCAGCTGGCCCGCCGTGTTCGACCGTGCGCAGGGCAGCCGTATGTACGACGAGGACGGCCATGCCTACCTCGACTTCTTCGCCGGTGCCGGATCTCTCAACTACGGCCACAACAACCCCGTACTCAAACGGGCGTTGATCGACTATCTGGAACGGGACGGCGTCACGCACGGGCTCGACATGTCGACCTCGGCGAAGCGGGCCTTCCTGGAGTCCTTCCAGGAGTTGGTGCTGCGGCCCCGCCAACTGCCGTACAAGGTCATGTTCCCGGGCCCGACGGGCACCAACGCCGTCGAGGCGGCGCTGAAGTTGGCGCGGAAGGTGAAGGGGCGGGAGTCCATCGTGTCCTTCACCAACGCCTTCCACGGGATGTCCCTCGGGTCGCTCGCCGTGACCGGCAACGCCTTCAAGCGGGCCGGTGCGGGCATACCGCTGGTGCACGGGACGCCGATGCCCTTCGACAACTACTTCGAGGGGACCGTCCCCGACTTCCTCTGGTTCGAGCGGCTGTTGGAGGACCAGGGCTCCGGTCTCAACAAGCCGGCCGCCGTGATCGTGGAGACCGTACAGGGCGAGGGCGGCATCAACGTCGCCCGCCCGGAGTGGCTGCGGGCGCTGGCCGAGCTGTGCGAGCGGCAGGACATGCTGCTGATCGTCGACGACATCCAGATGGGCTGCGGACGGACCGGCGCCTTCTTCTCCTTCGAGGAGTCGGGCATCGTGCCCGACATCGTCACCGTGTCGAAGTCCATCAGCGGCTACGGACTCCCCATGTCCCTCTGCCTGTTCAGGCCCGAGCTGGACATCTGGGAGCCGGGCGAGCACAACGGCACGTTCCGCGGCAACAACCCGGCGTTCGTGACGGCCGCGGCCACGCTGGAGACGTACTGGGCGGACGGCTCCGCCATGGAGAAGCAGACCCGTGCCCGTGGCGAGCAGGTCGAGGAGGCGCTCATCTCGATCACCGAGGAGAACCTCGCCGACATCAGGGAGTACCGGGGCCGGGGTCTGGTCTGGGGCATGGAGTTCAAGGAGAAGGCGCGCGCGGAGCGGGTCGCGCGGCGGGCCTTCGAACTCGGGCTGCTCATCGAGACGTCCGGCCCGCAGAGCGAGGTCATGAAGCTGCTGCCGGCGCTCACGATCACGCCCGAGGAACTGGACGAGGGGCTGCGCATCGTGGCCCGCGCCGTCCGAGAGACCATTTGAGAGAGGGGTTGTTCAGCACCGTGATCGTCCGTTCGTTCAAGGACATCGAGGGCACCGACCGGCATGTGAGGTCGGCGTCCGGCACCTGGGAGAGCAAGCGGATCGTCCTCGCCCGGGAGCGGGTCGGTTTCTCGCTCCACGAGACGGTTCTGTACGCGGGTACGGAGACGTCGATGTGGTACGCGAACCATGTCGAGGCCGTCGTGTGCACCGAGGGCGAGGCCGAACTGACCGACGACGAGACCGGGATGACGTACACGATCACCCCGGGGACCATGTACCTCCTCGACGGGCACGAGCGGCACACGATGCGGATCAAGGAGGACTTCCGCTGCATCTGTGTCTTCAACCCGCCCGTGACCGGCCGCGAGGACCACGACGAGAACGGCGTCTACCCCCTGCTGACCGAGGAGGCGTGACCCAGTGATGACCACTCTCACCGACCTGTACCCCACCCGTGGCACCGCCGAGGTGTCCGTCCCTCGCCAGGACCCGGTCCTGTGGGGTGCGCCGGACCTGCCCGGGCCGTTCTCCACGGCCGACCTGATGGCGTACGAGCGCGACGGCTTCCGGGCGCTCGACGCACTCCTCGACGATGACGAAGTCGCCCTCTACCGGGCCGAGTTGGAGCGGCTGATCGCCGATCCCGCGGTCCGGGACGACGAGCGGTCGATCGTCGAGCCGAAGTCGAAGGAGATCCGGTCGGTCTTCGAGGTGCACCGGATCAGCGAGGTGTTCGCCCAGCTCGTGCGGGACGAGCGGGTGGTGGGGCGGGCCCGGCAGCTGCTCGGCTCCGACGTGTACGTCCACCAGTCGCGGATCAACGTCAAGCCGGGGTTCGGCGCGGGCGGCTTCTACTGGCACTCCGACTTCGAGACCTGGCACGCGGAGGACGGCCTGCCGAACATGCGGACGGTGTCCGTGTCCATCGCGCTGACCGAGAACCTCGACACCAACGGCGGCCTGATGATCATGCCGGGCTCGCACCGGACGTTCCTCGGCTGCGCCGGGGCGACGCCCGACGACAACTACAAGAAGTCGCTCCAGATGCAGGACGCGGGCACCCCGTCCGACGAGGCGCTGACCTCACTGGCCGGCGAGCACGGCATCAAGTTGTTCACGGGCAGGGCCGGTTCGGCCACCTGGTTCGACTGCAACTGCATGCACGGCTCCGGGGACAACATCACACCGTTCCCGCGCAGCAACGTGTTCATCGTGTTCAACAGCGTGGAGAACCAGGCGGTGGAGCCGTTCGCGGCGCCGGTGCGGCGGCCCGAGTTCGTCGGGGCGAGGGATTTCACGCCTGTGCAGTGATGTTCGTCAAAAACTCCTCAGAGCCAGGCCAGGGAGGCCGCGCGTGCCAGTACGGCGTGTGCGGCCTCCCTGTCGCCGGTTTCGCCGCGCGGGACCTCGTCGGGTGCGTAACGGCCGCCGACGAGCAGGCAGAAGTCGACCGGGTCCAGGACGAGTTCGGCCCGTATGGGTTCGTCCTCCGAGCCCAGCACCCACTCCTCCGCGCCGCCGGTGACGGCGAAGAGCACCGGGGGCGCGTCGGGTCCCAGGGCCGTGCCGAGGATACGTACGGCCAGGTGGACGAGGCGCCACAGGTGCGGGTCGGGCGGTGGGGGTACGGGGATGCCGAGGGCGCGGCCGATGTCGTCGGTGTGGATCCACGCCTCGAAGGCCCGGACGGTGAAGTGGTCGGCGACGGGCAGCCGGGCGCCCATCAACGTCGTTGCCGTGGAGGCCAGTTCGGGGTCGCGGGCCTCGGGGGTGGCGAGCAGTGCGGCGGCCTGCGCGGCCCAGGCGGCGACGGTCTCCCGGGGTTCGCGGCGCTGCTCGTGGGCGATGACCTCGGCGGTGCGCAGGGCCCAGGCGTCCGCCCAGTCGGGGCCCGCTCCGGCCGGTGCGGCGGCCGTCCCGGGGAGGCGCGAGTCCAGGCCCAGGTGGAGCGCCAGCGGTTCGTCGGCGGCGAGCAGATGGGCGACGGTGTCGCGGACGTCCCAGTCGTGCACGACGGGCGTGCCCCAGGCGCCGCGCCCGCTCCCTTCCCGTTCGCCGTCCCCTTCGCCGTCCAGTTCGCGCAGGAGTGCCTGGAGGCCGGAGACGGCGGCGGCGTAGGGCGCGGCGTGCGGGGCGATGCCGGGGGCTGCGGCCGGGCGGCGGGAGCGGAGGGCGAGGGCGAGTACGCCGCCCGTCTCCGGTGGCCGGGCGGGGGCGCTCCCGTTCAGGGACGCCGGCGCCGGAGCAGCGGTGGGCGGCCCGTCCAGGACGCGTACCGTCTCGCGCAGCCGTGCCGCCTCCGCCGCGCAGTCGGCGCACTCGGCGAGGTGCGGCCGGACCGTCCGTTCGTCGCCCGGCTGCAGGGCGCCGAAGGCCCAGGCCGCCAGCAACTCCCTTACATCCTCGTGATCGTTGGTCACCCCGCGCCTCCTTCGCCCGGCACTGTCATCATGCGCCTCTTTCCAGTGCGGGGTCGGGCGGGTCGGCCAAAGTCTCGGCCAAGGTGCGAAGTGCCGTGCGCAGCCGGGTTTTCGCCGTGCCCTCGGGGATGCCGAGTTCGACGGCGGCCTGCCGGTAGGTGCGGCCGGCGAAGTAGGCGAGGTGCACCACCTCCCTTTGTGGCTGCGGGAGTTCGGCGAGGGCGCTGTGCAGTTGCCGGAAGCGTTCGCGGTGGACGACGGTCTCGTCGGGGCCGGGGGCGGCGTCCGGGATGGCGTGCAGCGCGGAGTCGTCGGCGCGGGCGTCCTTGCGGTGCCTGGCCTCGCTGCGCACCCAGTCGACGGCCCGCCGGTGGGCGAGCATCGACAGCCAGGTGCGCAGCGTGCCACGGCGGGCGTCGAAGGCGTACGGCCTGGTCCAGAGCTGGGCGAAGACCTCCTGGGCGACGTCCTCGGCGGCGGCCGTGCTGTGGGTGACGCGGGCGGCGACGGCGCGGACCAGTCCGCCGTACGCCGTGTACGCCTCGGCCAGCGCGGACTCGTCGCCGTACACCAGCCGCCGACGCAGTTCCGCGTCGGCGGGCGGTCTCACGGACCTGACGGTCCTGTCTGGTGTCGACTCCACCGGCACCACCACCCCTTGGTGCCCTTCCTAGCGTCCCCGGCGGCCTCGCGCCACCGGTTCAGCCGGACAGGGCGTCCAGCAGACGGTCGACGTCGGAGGTCGTGTTGTAGACGTGGAAGGCGGCGCGCAGGTTTCCGGCCCGGTCGGAGACCTCGACGCCGGCGCGGCTCAACTCGGGCTGGCGGTAGCCGAGTTGCGGGACGGACACGATGGGTGAGCCGGGTGCGGGTACGGGCTGGTGGCCGAGTCGGTCGAGTCCGGTGCGGAAGCGGTCGGCGAGTGCGAGGTCATGGGCGCGTACGGTGTCGACGCCCAACTCCTCGATCAGGGCGAGGGAGTGGCGGGCGCCGGTGTAGGAGAAGAGGCTCGGGCTTTCGTCGAACCGGCGGGCGGAGTGCGCGAGTTCGCGCACCGGGCCGTAACAGCTGTCCCAGGGCTCCTCTCCCGCGACCCAGCCGGCGAACACGGGCGTCAGTCCACCGAAGTCCTCGGGTACGACGAGGAAAGCCACGCCTCGCGGGCAGACGAGCCACTTGAAGGCGACGGAGGCGACGTAGTCGTAGGCGTCGGCGTCGAGCGGCAGCCAGCCGGTGGCCTGGGAGGCGTCGACGTAGGTACGGGCGCCGTGTCGGCGCGCGGCCTCGCGCAGCGCGGGCAGGTCGACGACGCGG
Source organism: Streptomyces geranii (assembly GCF_002954775.1). Classification (GTDB taxonomy): domain Bacteria; phylum Actinomycetota; class Actinomycetes; order Streptomycetales; family Streptomycetaceae; genus Streptomyces; species Streptomyces geranii. The sequence goes on along the minus strand of NZ_PJME01000059.1, from coordinate 40,163 downwards.
CCGTCGGCGGACTGGGCGGCGCTGACGGCGACGAGGGCGGTGCCGGGGCGGACGGACTCGGGGATCCGCTCCAGCGGCACGGTCCGGACCTTGAGGTCGCCGCGTACGTGGAACGGGTTGAGGACGGAGGTGAAGTCGTCCTCGGCGGTGAGGACTTCGGCGCCTGCGGGGAGCGAGGCGGCGATCAGTCCGCTGTAGACGGCGACGGAGGCTCCGGCGGCGACCCTGCGGTCGGAGACCCCGACGATACGGGCGAACGCGGAGCGCGAGGCCTCGACGTCGGCGAACATGTCCTGCGACTGGCCGTCGGCCACGGACTGGAGGGCCGCGTGCATGGCGGCCACCGAGCGGGCGGGGAGGAGGCCGGTGCTCGCGGTGTTCAGATAGGTGTTCTTCGGGGCGAACTCGGCGCGGACGAGGTTGCGGAGGTTCTCGAAGGTCTCCATGCCACTACTGTGCGGCCCGAAGATCCCCTCGTCCATCGCCGAATTCTGCACGGCACTGCGAAGGCCTGCTTATACATAGACTCTGACCTGCGGTTTTTCGGTGGACCCTACTTCTGGGGTACGGCACACCCGTCGGGCCCGCAGACCTCGGCGGCGTCATCGCCCTCCGCCCGCACGATCGTGAGAGGGGCGGGCCGCTCGCCCCAGGCCTGGGTGAGGGCCTGGGCGAAGACCTCGGCGGGCTGGGCGCCGGAGACGCCGTACTTCCGGTCGAGCACGAAGAACGGCACGCCGTTGGCGCCGAGTTCGGCGGCCTCGCGCTCGTCGGCGCGCACGGCGTCGGCGTACGCGTCCGGGTCGGCGAGCACGCCCCGCGCGTCCTGGGCGTCGAGCCCGGCGGCGACGGCCAGCTCCACGAGCCGCTCGTCGTCCCCGAAGACGGACTGCTCCTCGGCGAAGTTGGCCTGGTAGAGGAGCTGGATCAGCTCGTCCTGGCGCCCCTTGTCCTTGGCGAGGTGCAGCAGCCGGTGCATGTCGAAGGTGTTCCCGTGATCCCGGTCCCGGGTCCGGTAGGCAAGCCCCTCGGCGGCGGCCTGCGCCCCGAGGTTCTCCTCCCCGGCCTGGGCCTGCGCCTCGCTCATCCCGTACTTCTTGGTGAGCATCTTGAGCACGGGCTGGATATCACCCTTGGCCCGCCCGGGATCCAACTCGAACGACCGATGCACGACCTCGACACCGTCCCGGTGCGGGAAGGCATCCAGAGCCTTCTCGAAGCGGGCCTTGCCGACGTAGCACCAGGGGCAGGCGATATCGCTCCAGATCTCGACGCGCATGTCTTCGGCTCTCCAGGTCGTACGGGTACAGGTGGGTGCGGAGACACCCTCCGCATGAGTGTGTGAACCTTCAACCGGCCGGTTTCATTCCGTGGCGCCGACTCCGTACCGCAGGAAGAGATGGTGATCACCCTCGGCGGGCGGGTTCTCCGGGTCCGGGACCCATCCCAGACGGCGGTAGAAGGCCTGGGCCCGCCGGTTGTCGACGTGCACGTCGAGGGTGGCGGCCAGCCTGCCGTCGGCCCGCCACCGTTCGACGCAGGCGGCGTGCAGGTCGGTGCCGATGCGAGCACGCCAGCGGTCGGGGTCGACGTGGAACTGGAAGAGCTTGACCGTGTCCGCGGGAGCGCCTTCGGCCGTACGGAAGGAGGCGACGCCGATGATGTCGTCCCGCTCGACGACGCACAGGACCTGGGAGTCGGGGCGTTCGATGGCGCTCCGCCAGGAGGCGACCCAGTCCCGGTCGGCGTCAGGCAGGCCGTCCGGGTAGTACGTGGACCGTGCCCGGAGGTGCAACTCCGTGACGGCGGCGGCCTCTTCGGGCAGCGCGGCCCTGATCACCCTGATCACCCGCGTCAACTGCCGTCCCGCAGGTCCTTCGGCCACTCCGGGCGGAACTCGATGTGGTCGTACGTCACCACGCACCCCTCGCCCATCGGGGACTGGGTCATGAAGCCGACCAGGGCCGCGTCCGTCTCCTTCTCGTCGCCCAGGGTGAACAGGCGGACGAAGGTCCACTTCTCGCCGTCTCGGGAGGCGTGGAAGGCGAAGGCGCGGCCGGTTCGGCTGATCCGGAGCCAGACCGAACTGCCTTCCACGGTGAAGGAGTTGGCGTCGTCCGAGTGGCCCCGGGTGACCACGGTGCAGACGGTCGCCACATCCGGGGAGTACTCCAGGCAGAGCTTCGCCCACGCCCGCTCGCCGACGTGGACGTACAGCACCCCGGCGTCGAAGGACGCCGCGAACCCCACCGTCACCCGCGCTATCAGCTGGAAGTCCCCGTGCGGGGCCCCCAGCAGCCGCGGCGCGTCCGCGGCGGGGTCCAGTGCCTCCCCCGTAGGCGGCACGAACCGGTCCTGCCGGGGCCCGGCCCACCCGGTGAGCACCCCGTCCTCGTACGACCAATGCCCATCAGGGCCATAAGTACGGAGGGGAAAGGGCAGAGGGGAAAGCTCCAAGTCCATTGCCTGATTATCGCAGGGCAGGGCGGGCGCCCCGACAGGGGCGCGGGGAACTGCGCGACAAGCCACGACGGGCCAGCAGCCGCGAATTCCACCGCACCCCGAAGGCGCTAGCGCTCCAGCTGACCGTTGAACCGTCGAGGCAGCCCCAGCTCGTTCTCGTCCCGCAGCTCCACCGGCAGCAGCGCGACCGGCGTGTTCTGGTACGCCACCGGCCGCAGCCACCGCTCGATCGCCGTCCCGCCCACCGACGTGGACGTCGACGTCGTGGCCGGGTACGGGCCACCGTGCTGCTGGGCCGCCGCCACGGCGACCCCCGTCGGCCACGCGTTCACCAGCACGCGCCCCGCCAGCGGCGTCAGTTCCGCCAGGATCTCCGCCCCGCGCCCCTCCCCCGCGGCCTCCTCGGCCGAGAGATGGACCGTCGCCGTGAGGTTCCCCGGCAGGCGCGAGAGGACCGCGTTCGCCTCCGCGTCGTCCGCGTAGCGGGCCACCACGGTGACCGGGCCGAAGCACTCCTCCAGGAGCAGGTCGTACGCCCCCTCCGCCGTCAGCTTCTCGGCCGCCACCGTGAGGAACCCCGCGCTGACCGTGTGCTCCCCGCCCGACCCCGGCGTCACCGGCGTCTCGACCTCGGGCAGCTCCGCGCGCTCGGCGACCCCGGCGACGAAGTTGTCGCGCATCCGGTGGTCCAGGAGGACACCGGCGTCCGTGTTGCTGACCGCGTCCGTGAGGGACTTCAGCAGGCGGTCGCCCGCCGCGCCGGCCGGCGCCAGCACCAGGCCCGGCTTGACGCAGAACTGGCCGACGCCCAGCGTCATGGAGCCCGCGAGGCCCGTACCGATCGCCTCGGCGCGCTCGTTGGCCGCCGCCTCCGTGATCACCACGGGGTTCAGGGAACCCAGCTCGCCGTGGAAGGGGATCGGCACCGGCCGGGCCGCCGCCGCGTCGAAGAGGGCACGGCCGCCGCGTACGGAACCGGTGAAGCCGGCCGCCGTGACCAGCGGGTGCTTGACCAGCTCGACGCCCGCCTCGAAGCCGTGGACGAGGCCGAGGACGCCCTCGGGGATGCCGTGCTGGGCGGCTGCCCGGCGCAGGACGGCCGCGACCAGCTCGGACAGGCCCGGGTGGTCGGGGTGTGCCTTGACGACGACCGGGCAGCCCGCCGCGAGCGCGCTCGCGGTGTCGCCGCCGGGGACGGAGAAGGCGAAGGGGAAGTTGGAGGCCGAGTAGACGGCCACGACGCCCAGCGGGATCTTGTAGCGGCGCAGGTCCGGGATCGGCGGCGTCGCGGTGTCGTCGGGGTGGTTGATGACCACACCGAGGTAGTCGCCCTCGTCGACGATGTCCGCGAAGGCCCGCAGCTGGTAGCAGGTGCGGGCGAGTTCGCCGGTCAGCCGGACCGGGCCGAGCGCGGTCTCCGCGTCGGCGGCCTCGACGAGCTGCTCCTTGGCCGCTTCGAGCTGCTCCGCGGCGCCGCGGAGGAAGGCCGCGCGGACCGTGCGGTCGGCGAGGGCCGGGCGGGCGGCGTGCGCGGCGCGGACGGCGGCGTCCACCTCCTGGGCCGTGGCCTCGACCGCGACCTGCTCCCGCTGCTTCCCGGTACGGGGGTCGACACTCCAGACTGGTGCTGCTGCCACCGGGGGTCCCTCCAGTGATGCGTAGTTCCTGTGTCATCCACCAGGTGCGTTCGATATGCTGAACAGCGTCTCTGATGATGAATATGCTGTTGGAGACTATTTCCCGTCGAACGAAGGGGTCAAGGGCGATGTCGGCAGCCGAGACAGGCGGCGGGGCGCAGGTCAAGTCCGCGGTACGGACCGTTGAACTGCTGGAATACTTCGCCGGACGCCCCGGCATGCACTCCCTGGCGGCGGTCCAGGAGGCCGTCGGATACCCCAAGTCCAGTCTTTACATGCTGCTGCGCACTCTTGTCGACCTCGGCTGGGTCGAGACCGACGCCACGGGCACGCGGTACGGCATCGGCGTACGGGCACTGCTGGTCGGTACGTCGTACATCGACGGCGACGAGGTGGTCGCGGTGGCCCGGCCGACCCTGGACCGGCTCTCCGACGACACCACGGAGACCATCCACCTGGCCCGGCTCGACGGCACGAACGTCGTCTACCTCGCCACCCGCCAGTCCCAGCACTACCTGCGCCCCTTCACCCGCGTCGGCCGCCGGCTCCCCGCGCACTCGACCTCCCTCGGCAAGGCGCTGCTGGCCACCCACACCGACGAGCAGGTCCGCAAGCTGCTCCCGGAGACATTGCCCGCGCTGACCGAGCACACGATCACCGACCGGGAGAAGCTCATCGAGGAGCTGCGTCTGGTGCGCGAGCAGGGCTTCGCGGTGGACCGCGAGGAGAACACGCTGGGGCTGCGCTGCTTCGGCGTGGCGGTCCCTTACCGCACCCCCGCGCGGGACGCGATCAGCTGCTCGGTGCCGGTGGCCCGGCTCACCCCGGCCCACGAACAGATGGTCAAGGACGCCCTGTTCGACGCGCGCGACCGGCTGACCCTGGCCACCCGGAGGCTCTGAGCGATGCGATACACGGCGTCCACGGAGGTCGAACTCCGCGAGGTCCACGACAGCGACCTGCCCGTCTTCTTCCGGCAGACCAACGACCCCGAGTCGCTGCGGATGGCCGCGTTCACCGCGAAGGACCCGACCGACCGGGACGCCTTCGACGCCCACTGGGAGCGGATCCGCGCCGCACCGGACGTACTGAACCGTACGGTCCTGGTCGACGGTGACGTGGTGGGCAGCGCGGCGGTGTACGGCGAGCCGGGCGAGCGCGAGGTGACGTACTGGATCGACCGCTCCTACTGGGGACGCGGTATCGCGACGGCCGCGCTGCGCGCCCTGCTCGCCACCGAACCGGAACGCCCGCTGCACGCGCGTGCCGCCGCCGACAACGCGGGCTCGCTGCGGGTCCTGGAGAAGTGCGGGTTCCGGGTCACCGGGCACGACCGGGGGTACGCGAACGCGCGGGGCGAGGAGATCGACGAGGTCGTGCTGACGCTGGAGGCCTGAGCGTCGTACGACGGCGTGCGTGTCCCCTACAGCTCCCTGGTTTTCATGAATCGACCATGAGAAATCAGGCGGAGGGGAACGCCGCGTCGGGTGCCGGTCGTCTTCGGAGTGGGATGAACAAGACGATCAGGCGGGCCTCCGTCTTCTCACTGCTGCTCGTGCTCTCCCTGCTGGTCAGGGCGACATGGGTGCAGTTCTACGACGGCAAGGCGCTCGCGGACGACAGCAAGAACCGGCGGAACGCGATCGCGTTGTACGCGAACCCGCTCGGGAACATCATCGTGGCCGGCGAGTCGGTCACCGGCTCGAAGGAGACGAGCAGCGGGGACCTCAAGTACCAGCGGACGTACACGGACGGCAAGCTCTACGCGGCCGTGACCGGCTACAGCACGCCCTTGTTCGCGCCGACGCAGCTGGAGGGCATCTACAAGGACGTCCTCGACGGCTCGGACAGCAGACTCACAACCGTCATGGACACGGTCACCAACGCGCACGCCAAGCCGGGGAACGTCATCACGACGATCGACCCGGACGTCCAGCAGGCGGCCTACGCGGCGCTCGGCGACAAGAAGGGCGCGGCCGTCGCCATCGACCCGAAGACCGGCAAGATCCTCGCCATGGTCTCCACGCCGTCGTACGACCCGTCGACGATCACCGGGGCGAGTGACGGCGACGCCTGGACCGCGCTCAACAAGGACGCCGACAAACCGCTGGTCAACCGGGCGATACGGCAGCCGCTGCCGCCGGGTTCGACGTTCAAGCTGGTGGTCGCGGCGGCGGCCCTGGAGGACGGGCTGTACGGCTCGGTGGACGACCGTACGGCCAGCCCGGACCCGTACACCCTGCCGGGCACGAACCGTGAGCTGTCGAACGAGAACCCGAACGCGCCGTGTGAGAACGCGACGATCCGGGTCGCGCTCCAGTACTCCTGCAACAACGTCTTCGCGAAGATGGCCGTCGACCTCGGGCAGGACAAGGTGAAGGCCATGGCGGAGAAGTTCGGCTTCAACGACGAGAAGCAGGATGTTCCGGTGCGGGCGTATCCGAGCGTTTATCCGTCGGACATGGAGAAGTCGGAAACCGCGCTGACGGGAATCGGGCAGTTCGATGTCACGGCCACGCCGTTGCAGATGGCGATGGTTTCCGCCGCGATAGCGAATGGCGGCAAGCTGGTTTCGCCGCACATGGTTTCCCAGGTGACGAATTCCGACGGGGATGTGCTGCAGGACTACGACAGCGAGGCGTCCACCAAGGAGATCGTCAGTTCCGGGATCGCCGAGCAGTTGCAGTCCGCCATGCAGACGGTTGTCTCCGACGGTACGGGGACCAACGCGCGGATCGATGGTGCGACGGTGGGGGGTAAGACGGGTACTGCCCAGCATGGGGAGAACAACAGTCAGACGCCTTATGCCTGGTTCACGTCTTATGCGAAGTCGGATTCGAACGGTAAGGAAGTTGCCGTGACTGTGCTGGTGGAGCAGTCCGGGGCGGCTCGGTCCGAGGTGAGTGGGAATGGGCTTGCCGCGCCTGTTGCCAAGGCGATGATGCAGGCTGCGTTGGCGGGGTGAGTTGTTCGGGTGCTGCGCCGTCGTGGTTTTTCGCGCAGTTCCCCGCGCCCCTAAAAGCCAAAGACGGGGCGCGGGGTCACCTGCACCGGTGACTACTTCGTGCCGAAGAGCTGCTGAAGCGGGTCGATCGCGAAGTAGATCAGGAACAGCGCGCTCGTGCCCCACAGGAGCCAGTGGACCTCCTTCGCCTTGCCCACGACCGCCTTGATGAGGACGTAGGCGACAAAGCCGGCACCGATGCCGTTGGTGATCGAGTACGTGAACGGCATCACCGCGATCGTCAGGAACGCGGGGATGGCGATCTCGTACTTGTCCCAGTCGATGTGCTTGACCTGGGTCATCATCAGGAAGCCGACCGCGACCAGGGCGGGGGCCGCGGCCTGCATCGGGACGATGGTCAGGACCGGGGTGAAGAAGAGCGCGCAGGCGAACAGGCCGCCGGTGATCAGGTTGGCGAAGCCGGTGCGCGCGCCCTCGCCGACGCCCGCCGCCGACTCGATGTAGGCGGTCGCCGACGACGCGGAGCTGGCGCCGCCCGCCACCGCCGCCGCGCCGTCGATCAGCAGCACGCGGCCGAGGTTGGGGACCTTGCCGTCCTCGTCGAGGAGACCGGCCTCGGCGGTGATGCCGACGACCGTGCCCATGGTGTCGAAGAAGTCCGACAGGATCAGGGTGAAGATCAGCAGGACGACGGTGATCACCGTGGTCTCGCCGAACGCGCCGAACAGGCTGAAGTTGCCGAGCAGCCCGAAGTCGGGGGTGTCGGCGACCTTGTCGGGCCAGGCCGGGGTGGTCAGGCCCCAGCTCTTGATGTCGGCGACCGAGTTGATGATCAGCGCGACGAGCGTCATCGTGACGATGCTGATCAGGATCGCGCCCTTCACCTTGCGCGCGACGAGGCCGATGGTCAGCAGGACGCCGAGACAGAAGACCAGGACCGGCCAGCCGCTGAGGGTGCCGGTGCCGCCGAGCTGGACCGGGACCGTCGTACTCGCGACGTCCGGGATACGGGTGACGAAACCGGCGTCGACGAAGCCGATGAAGGCGATGAACAGGCCGATGCCCACGCCGATCGCCGCCTTGAGCGGCCCCGGGATCGCGTGCATGATCGCTTCTCTGAGCCCGGTCACCACCAGGACGCAGATCAGCAGGCCCTCCAGGACGACCAGGCCCATCGCGTCGTCCCAGCTCATCAGCGGGGCGATCTGGAAGGCGACCACCGCGTTGAGGCCGAGGCCCGCGGCGAGGGCGAGCGGGAGGTTGCCGCCGACGCCCATGATGATCGTCATCACCGCGGCCACCAGGGCGGTGGCGGTGACGAGCTGGACGCTGTCGAGCTGGTGCCCGAACTTGTCCTTGGCGCTCCCCAGGATGATGGGGTTCAGGACAAGGATGTAGGCCATCGTGAAGAACGTGGCGAAACCGCCGCGTATCTCACGGGCGAAGGTGGATCCCCGCTCGGAGATCTTGAAGAAGCCGTCGACGCTGTTCGCCGCGGGGGTCGCGCCGCCCGGGCGGTCGGCCACCTTCTGTGGTTCGGACATGGAGGTTGCTCCTCGTTCCCTGATCGATCTGTGTGCGGATGCTGGCTGGATTGTTCCTGGTGTTGAACCGTTCTCAGGTTTTCTCCGTGTTACGGAATCGGGCTCGACCTGTCGTGCGACCCTCGAAGGGGTGTACGCACGCCTGATACTCTCTCGGCTCTCGCGCCAAACGATCACTTTCTCTTCACTGGCGCACCACAGTGGCTGTATACGCGGACTAGCGGACTAAGGGGGAGAGGTCGCCCGTGGGCACTGTTGTCGACGACGCAGCCTCCGTCGAGTTCCACGCCTTCTTCGAGCGGCACTACGCCGAACTCGCGCGCCTGGCCCACCTGTTGACGGGCGAGGCGGACGCCGCCGACGACCTGGCGGCCGACGCGCTGCTCGCGCTGTGGCACCGCTGGGACCGGGTACGCGCGGCCGATCATCCGGTGGCGTACGCGCGTGGTGTGGTCGCCAACCTGGCCAAGACCCGTATCCGCAGCGCGGTCCGGGAGCGCCGGAGGATCACGCTGTTCTGGTCGCAGCGCGAGGAGAAGACGGAGAATCCCGACATACCCGGCGTCGTCGACGTCCAAGAGGCCCTGCGGCGGCTGCCGTTCCGCAAGCGGGCCTGTGTGGTGCTGCGGCACGCCTTCGACCTCTCGGAGAAGGACACCGCTCTCGCGCTGGGCGTTACTGTCGGTACGGTGAAGAGCCAGACGTCCAAGGGCATGGCCGAACTGCAGCGGCTCCTTGGCACCGACGAGGCCCCGCTTCGAATGCGTACCCCTGTGCGTACCCCTGGCGGAGCGGGAGGAACGAACCGATGAGGACGCCGCACGACGAGCTGCGTGCCGGGCTGCGCGAGACGGCCGAGGCGTACGAGCCCGATCGCGCGCGCATCCTCGCGCGGGTCGAGCGCGGTATGGCCGCCGCCACCGAGGAGAAGCGCCCCCGGCGCCGGGCGGCCCGGCCGCCGCTGCTGGGCTGGATGCGGGTCGCCGGTGCGACCGCCGCGGTCTCCGGGATTCTCGCGATGGGCGGCTACGCGCTGGCCTCGGTGGTGAAGAGCAACGAGACCCCGGCCGATCCGACCGTCTCGGTCTCGCCGCTGCCGACCCCGTCGCCGGACGCGACCAGCCGGGCGCCGATCCAGCCGGCTCCCGAGCCCTCCGGTGACAACACCCCCATCGAGAAGCCGACTTCGACGCCGACGCCCACCCCGACGCCCAAGGCCTCGAACACGGCTCCGGCACCGGCCGCGAAGGGCACCGAGGACGGGCCGCTGTGGTCGGACGGCTCGGTCGATCCGCACAGCAACGACTTCTGGGCGCAGAGCAACGTCACCATCAAGACCTCCGAGGAACTCTCCGCGCTGACCGTCGAGTTGAAGGTCGCCGACACCGGCGGGGTCACCTCGGCGGGCGCCTGGCGGTCGGCTCCGGAGGACGACTTCACGCTGACGGTCGCCGAGAAGGACGGCTTCCTGGTCTACACCTGGGTGCTCAAGGACGGGCACACGGTCTGGCCGGGCGAGTGGGTGTTCGCGGGCCAGTACGACCACACGCGTGGCGGCCGGGACGCGAAGGACGACTCGTACACCGTGACGGCGAAGACGAAGGCGGCGGGCGAGCAGCTCGCAGTGAAGGGTGACTTCGCCGGTCAGGACGACGATGACGAGGGCGACTCGTAGCGCCCGGGGATCGGCCCGACAGAAAGTTCCTCGGACCCGGCAACCCTTTCCGCGCGGGCGGCGACCAGGAGACGTACGCGTCTCCCCACCACCCGGGGAGCGGCGCGGAGGGAACCTTCAGCGAGTTCTCGCCATCTGACATCGCGTACACGTAAGTGAGCCTTCAAGTACGACGGAGTCGGCAGTCTTGAGCACGCACAGGAGAAACATCGGTCGCCGCAGGCTGCTGGCCGCTTCCGCGGTCGGCGTGGTCGGTACGGGCGCGGCGGCGGCGGTCGGCGGTGGACTACTGTCCTCCGCCTCGGCGGCGACTTTCGGCCACACCGACGACGGCACGAACTTCGTGATCAATACCGGAGCAGCGCTCGTCTTCAAGGTCTCCAAGTCGACCGGCGACCTCACCTCGCTGGTCTACCGGGGCAAGGAGTACGAGGGGTACGGCGGCAGGCACTCGCACGTCGAGTCGGGGCTCGGCGCGTCCACGGTGACGGTCAGGCAGTCCGGGTCGACGATCCTGGTCAAGGTCGTGCACGGCGCGATCACCCAGTGGTACGCGGCGCGCAGCGGCCAGAACAACGTCTACCTGTGGACGGACAAGGCGGACGCCTCCTTCACGGCGACCCGTTTCCTCGTCCGCCTCAAGCCGGGGCTGTTCCCGAACGAGGGTTCGGACTCCTGGATCGAGGCCTCCGACAAGGTCATCGAGGCCGGGGATGTCTGGCGGCGCGCGGACGGCACCACGCACTCCAAGCACTACTCGGGCAAGCGGGTCATCGACTACGACCACATCGGCTTCACCACCGGCTCGGTCGGCCTGTGGATCGTCCGCTCAAACCACGAGAAGGCGTCCGGCGGCCCCTTCTACCGCTCACTGCTGCGCCACTCGAACGACAAGGGCGCGGGGCTGTACGAGATCCTGCACTACAACCAGGCCCAGACCGAGGCGGAACGTTTCGGCTTGCAGGGTCCGTACGTCCTGGCGTTCACGGACGGCGGCGCCCCCTCGGCCTCCCTCGCCGCCGCCAGGCTGGACACCTCCTGGGTGGACGGGCTCGGCATCACGGGCTGGGTGGGGGCGGCCGGGCGCGGCAAGGTGGCCGGCGTCGGCATCAAGGGGATGGACGCGAAGCACCCGTACACCGTGGGCTTCGCGAACGCCGACGCGCAGTACTGGACGAGGGCGGCGGCCGGGTCCGGCGCGTTCTCCTGCAAGGGGATGCTGCCGGGGACGTACACGCTGACCGTGTACAAGGGCGAACTGGCCGTGCACACGCGGTCGGTGACCGTGAAGGCGGGCGGTGCGACCGCGCTGAACAGCATCACCGTGACCGGGGACCCGTCCACCGCGAAGACGATCTGGCGGCTCGGGGACTGGGACGGTACGCCCGGCGGGTTCAAGAACGCCGAGCTGATGACGTACGCGCATCCGTCCGACGCGCGGGCGGCGAAGTGGACGGGGAACGTCACGATCGGCGGCGGTTCGGAGGGAGCCTCGTTCCCGGCGTACATGTGGAGCGGGGTCAACGACGGCATCCTCGTGTACTTCAAGCTGACGGCCGCCCAGGCCGCAGCCGCGCACACCCTGCGTATCGGCGTGACGGACGCCTTCTCGAACGGGCGTCCGCGTGTCACGGTGAACGAGTGGGTGTCCGCCATCCCCTCGGCACCCGCGCAGCCCTCGACGCGCTCTCTCACCACGGGTTCCTATCGGGGGAACAACCGTTCGTTCACATTCAGCGTCCCTAGTAGTGCGTGGCGGACGGATGTGAGTCAGTACAACATCCTGAAGATCAACATCGTCAGTGGTTCGAGCGGCACGGCGTTCCTCAGCCCGGGCACCTCGTTCGACTGTCTGGAGCTGCTGGCCTGAGCCCCCCTCGGCCAGTCAGAGAGCCCCCGCCGGTGACGACCGGCGGGGGCTCGTTTGTCTTTGCCCGTACGTCAGTTCATGGTCGAGCCGATGGCCGTGGAGCCGACCGTCAGGAAAGTGGTCGCCGGCAGCGAGCCGTTCGACTGACGGGCGCCGTAAGCCGCCGTCGCGTCCGTCGACTTCAGTGCCGGGGTCACGATGCCGCTGTCCCAGTTGTTGGCGGCCGACACGGTCGACGAGCCCAGCTTGGACAGGCCGTTCTTGTTGCCCACCGCGAGGTTCCGCGCCAACCGCGCCTTGCCCGTGGCGAAGTAGAAGCCGCTCTGGGCGTTGGAGTAGGCGGTGTTGCGGTTGAGGAGGATCGCGCCCGTGTTGGAGTTCTCCGTGAAGCCGTGGAGGTTGTTGTCCCAGGCCGCGTTGTTGTTGACGACGTGGGCGACCGAGGCGCCTCCCCCGCCCAGCTTGAAGCCGTTGCCGTTGCCCTCGAAGGCGGTGTCGTTCCAGCGGTTCCTGCCGTTGCCGAAGGCCCAGGTGTGGTCGATGGTGACGGAGCTGGAGTACTGCCAGAGGTCGACCCCGTCATCCGCGTTGTTGTAGAGACGCGCGCCGGTGATCCTGTTGCCCGTCCCGGAGCCGAACTTGATGGCGAGGCCGTCGGCGTTCTGGCCGTGGCCCGCGGCGTCGTAGTTGAGGTAACTGTCCAGGTTCTGCACGAGGTTGTCGGTCGTGCCGTCGCCGCGCAGGGTGAAGCCGGAGTCGCCGTTGCTCGCGGTGACCAGGTTCCTGAAGATCCCGCCGACCGACGAGGTGACGACGAAGCCCTGGGCCGGGGAGTTCCGGAAGGTGAGGTTCTGGACGGTCCAGTAGTCGCCGTAGATCCCGGCCAGCCAGGAACCGGCCGGCAGCTTGGAACCGTCGATCCGCACCTTCTCGCCGCCGTACGCCTGCAGCGTGATCCGCGCCGAACTCGTGCCGTTCGCCGTCGACTTGAGGGTCGTCGTCGGGTAGTACGTGCCCGCGCGCACCTGGATGACCGTACCGGCGGCGGCGTTCTTCACCGCGGTCTCCAGCTGGGCGGTGCTGGAAACGGTGACCGTGGTGGTGGCTGCGCTGGCGCCATCGGTCGAGAGGCCGAGGCAGACGCCGCCCGCACCGGAGGCGAGGGCCACCGCGGCGGCGATGGAGAGGGTGCGGGTTCTGCGGTGACGACCGGTGCCGATGCGCACGGGATGTTCCTCTCCTCGGAGTCGGGGACGCAAGCCGGGCTGCGGCCCCGATGAGGTGGGACCGCAACCCGGCTCTGCTGTCCTGTTGCCGCCCGGCTGAAAAGAGTTGCCGTGGTCCCTGCGAAAGCGATCGAAACTTTCGATACCACCGGCCCCGTACACACCGATTGACTCGCTGTCCCGCGCTGGTGAGACTCCGAGGACGATCACTCAACAGAATCCATCAGACTCCCACAGGATGTGTCATGCGCCCCCACCTCGCCCGCACCTTCCTGCACCCCCTCATCCTCTTGGCAGCCCTTCTCCTCGCCCTGCTCGCCGCCCCGCCCAGCCCCGCCGCCTCAGGAGCGCCACCCGTGACGCAGCAGTCCGAACCCAAGTCGGCCCAGAAGTACGCCGGTTACCTCTTCGCCTACTTCACCGGCGAGGGCACGGCCGACGGCGAGCAGATCCGCTACGCCCTCAGCCGTGGCAACGACCCGCTGCACTGGCGGGAGTTGAACGCGGGCAAGCCCGTCCTCACCTCCACCACCGGTGAGAAGGGGCTGCGCGATCCGTTCGTGATCCGCTCCCCCGAGGGCGACAAGTTCTACATGATCGCGACCGATCTGCGCATGTACCGGAGCAGCAGCGGCAGTTGGGACTACGTCCAGCGGCACGGCAGCAAGTCCGTCATGGTCTGGGAGTCCACCGACCTGGTCCACTGGACCGACCAGCGCCTGGTGAAGGTCTCCCCCGACTCGGCGGGCAACACCTGGGCGCCGGAGGCCTATTACGACGACACGCTCGGCGAGTACGTCGTCTTCTGGGCGTCGAAGCTGTACGCCGACGACGACCCGGACCACACCGGCTCGACGTACAACAAGATGCTGTACGCGACGACGAAGGACTTCCGCACCTTCAGCGAACCGAAGGTCTGGGACGACCCGGGCTACTCGGTGATCGACTCGACCGTCGTGAAGCACAAGGGGACTTACTACCGCTACACGAAGGACGAGCGGGACCCGACCTCCTCCAGCCCCTGCTCGAAGTTCATCACCGCCGAGAAGTCGACCTCGCTCACCGACACCTCGTACGACTTCGTCTCCGACTGTGTCGGCAGCGGGTCGATCGACCGGGGTGAGGGGCCGACGGTGTTCAAGTCCAACACCGAGGAGAAGTGGTACCTGTTCATCGACGAGTACGGCGGTCGCGGGTACGTCCCCTTCGAGACCACCGACCTCGACTCGGGCCGGTGGACGATGTCCGCCGACTACCAGTTGCCCGCCAGCCCCCGGCACGGCACGGTCATGCCGGTGACGCAGGCGGAGTACGACCGGCTGCTGGCCGCCTATCCGCAGACGCCGACGTCCGTCGTGGACGCCACGGCCAGTGGGCAGAAGGGGTACGCCGTCGTCACTGAGGCCGCCGCCAAGGTCGTGCTGCCGATGCGGCCCGATGCCGAACTCTCGCGGCTGGCACCGAGGTTGTGGGTCGGGGAAGGGGCGAAGGTGAGCCCCGCGTCCGGGACCCGGAGGGACTTCCGCAAGCCGCAGAAGTACACGGTGACGGCGGCCGACGGGACGCGCCGCACCTGGACGGTGGAGGCCGTACCCACCCGGAGTCCGGTGCTGCCGGGGCTGTACGCCGATCCCGATGTCCAGTACCTGGACGGGCGTTACTGGATCTACCCGACCACCGACGGCTTCCAGGGCTGGAGCGGCACGCGGTTCAAGGCGTTCTCGTCGAAGGACCTGGTCCACTGGACCGACCACGGCGTGATCCTGGACCTGGGTCCCGATGTGTCCTGGGCGGACAAGAACGCGTGGGCGCCGGCGATCGCCGAACGGAACGGCAAGTACTACTTCTACTTCTGCGCCGAGCAGGCGATCGGGGTCGCGGTGGCCGACTCACCGGCGGGCCCGTTCAAGGACGCGCTGGGCGAACCCCTTGTGGCGAAGGGGCAGTTGAGCGGCCAGATGATCGACCCGGCGGTGTTCACGGACGACGACGGACAGGCGTATCTCTACTGGGGCAACGGGCACGGTTACGTCGTGCCGCTGAACGACGACATGGTGTCGTTCGACCCGGCGGAGGTGCGGGACATCACCCCGGACAACTTCCGCGAGGGCTCCTTCGTGGTGAAGCGGCAGGGGACGTACTACTTCACGTGGTCCGAGGACGACACCCGCAGCGAGAACTACCACGTCGCCTACGCGACCGGACCGTCCCCGCTCGGCCCGTGGACCAAGCGGGGGACGATCCTGTCCAAGCGCCCCGACCTCGGCATCCTGGCCACCGGCCACCACTCCGTGGTGAACGTGCCCGGCACCGACGACTGGTACATGGTGTACCACCGGTTCGCCCTCAACGGCCCCGGGAAGGCGGGCGGTGACGGTATGCACCGGGAGACCACCATCGACCGCATGCGGTTCGCGGCCGACGGGACGATCGTGCCGGTCGTACCGACGCTGGAGTCGATCAGGCCGGTACGCGGGCGGTGATCGCTCAGCTCACGAAGTACGTCGGGTTCGGGATCTTGTACGTCTTGTCGGCGTAGCCGCCGTCGAGGTCCGAGTACTGGTCGCCGAAGTTGGCGACGATGTCGTACCCGAGGTCCTTCTCGATGTGCTTGCGGGTGCCGGACTTGTACTGAACCGTCGTGCAGGTCCAGGCGGCGGCCGTGGCACAACCGCTCAGGTAGGCGGGCGGGTTGGCCGCGTCCTTGAGGAACATGTGGTCGGCGTCGAGGTTGATGTCGGCGCCGACCTTCTTCAGGTTCGCGACGGCCGCCGCGCGCTGCGACTCCTTCAGACCGGAGTTGTAGAACACCTCGACGCCCTTGGACTTGGCGTAGGCGACCAGCGCGGGCGTGCCGAACACGGCCGGGCGGTCGGCCTTCGCCACGTACTCGGCCCAAGTAGCCGAGTTGTACGTGTAGTTGGTCTTCTTCTCGTAGTCGAGGGAGAGCAGCAGCGTGTCGTCGATGTCGAAGACGACCGCGGGCTTCTTGCCCTTGTGCAGCGCCTTGCGGGCCGCCTTGTCGATGTCCTTCTTCGCCCCGGCCTCGATCCGCGCCAGGTCCTTGGCGTACGGGCTGGTGGCGGAGGCCTGGTAGACACCGGCGCTGTCGAGCGTGGTGCCGTAGTAGGTGTCGATCTCCTGGACCAGGAGCCCGATGTTGTGGGGCTCGTGGGTGGAGTTGGCCGTGGACTGGCCGGCGGTGGCCGCGCCGGTGCCGTACAGGGCGGCACCGGCGACGGCACAGGCGACGGTGAGCGTCGCGAAACGGAGTGGCTTATGCATGACAGGTTTCTACGCGCGTCACCCTCGGAACGCGAGGCCCGTTTGCCTGATTGATACCAAACCCTCAGACAAACTTGGCCTCGCGCCCTCAGAACGGAGCAGCGGCGTGGAGCGGGGGTGGGCTCAGTTCATGGTCGAGCCGATCGTGGTGCTGCCCGTCGTCAGGAACGTCGTGGCGGGCAGGGTGCCGTCCGTGGCGCGGGAGTTGTAGGTGGTCGACGCGTTCGTGGACACGAAGGACGGGGTCGATATCCCCGAGTCCCAGTTGTTGCCGGACGAGGCGACCGACGAGCCCTTGCTGACCGACCCCGAACTGTTGCTGACGGCGAGGTTCTTGCCGAGTTTGGCCGCGCCGGTGGCGAAGTAGTAGCCCCACTTGGCGTTGGCGTAGGCGGTGGTGCGGTTGATGACGATGGCGCCCTTGTTGCTGTTCTCGGTGAAGCCGTTGCCCGCGTTGTCCCAGGCCGCCGAGTTGTTGATGACGTGGGCCACGGTCTCTCCGTCGCCGCCCAGCTTGTAGCCGTTGCCGTCGCCCGCGAACGCGGAGTCGGACCAGCGGTTCTTGCCGTTGCCCATCGCCCAGGTGTGCTCGACGGTGACGGGCGAGGAGAAGGACCAGAAGTCCAGCCCGTCATCCGAGTTGTTGTAGAGGCGGGCGCCGGTGATGAGGTTGCCGGTGCCCGACCCGTACTTCACGGCGATGCCGTCGGCGTTTTCGCCGTGGTTTGCGGGGTCGTAATGGCCGTACGAGTCAAGGTTCTTGACCGTGTTGTTGGTGGTGCTGTCGCCGGTGAGGGTGAAGCCGGAGTCGCCGCCGTTGATGGTCTTGATGTTGCTCCAGACCGTGGAGGCGCAGGACTGGCAGACGACCGCGCTGTCCGGGGAGTTCTGGAAGGTGATGTTAGAGACGGTCCAGTAGTCGGCGGTCAGCTTGAAGATCCAGTCGCCGTCCGGCAGGTTCGACCCGTCGATCTTCACGGTCTCCGAGCCGTACGGCTGGAGGTAGATCCGGCTGGCGGAGGTGCCGTTGGCCGTCGACTGGAGGGTGGCCGTCGGGTAGTAGGTCCCGGCGCGCACCTGGATGACGGTCCCTGCGGTGGCGCCGGAGATGGCACTGCTCAGCTGGGCTGAGGTGGAGACGACCACGGTCGCGGCCTGGGCGGGGGTGGGGAGGACCGCGAGACCGACACCGGCGGTGGTGACGGCGAGCGCGGTGAGGGAACTCTTGAGACGGGTGATACGACGCATGACGTGCGGGTCCTTTCGTCGTAACGGGGATTGATCGAGCGGGAGTTACGGAAGTAGCGGGAGTTGCGGGAGTTACAGAACGTCGTCGAGCCATGTGAGGACTTCGTCCTGCATGGGTGCGGTGAACACATGGCCGAGGTCCGGCCAGATCCTGGTGTGCAGCCGCTCCCCGGCGCGGCGTGAGCGCCAGACGGCGCGCAGCTTCTCGTGGGCCACGCGTACGCCCTCCGCCGGGAACAGCGGATCCAGGGCGCCGTGGAAGAAGAGCATCGGCCTGGGTGCGGCGATGCTCGCCACGTCGGGGAAGTCGAGGTGGCGGGTGAGTCCGGGGTGGAGCATGTAGTAACTGGACTGTCCGCGCAGGGTGTTGTTGCCGGGGACCATCATTTCCTTCAGCCCCGTCATCCAGCCGACGCTGGCCGCGGCGGCGATGTCGTCGCTCAGCGCGGCGGTCTGCCAGGCGCGGAAGGCGCCCATGGAGAACCCGACGGCCGCGACCCGCCGCCGGTCCACCCGGTCGAGCCCGGCGAGGAAGCGGGCGGCGCGGACGTCCTCGCGGGCCATGAGTCCGGCGAGGGAGGAGCCGAGGTTGTAGAAGTTGCTTGCGAGGGCCTGCTGTTGGTCGTAGGCGAGTGGACCCCGGTCGCCCCAGCCGAGCGCGTCCAGGGCAAGTACGACATAGCCGCGCCGGGCCAGCTCGTCACCGACGAACCGTCCGCTGAAGTACCGGTCCGCCCAGCCCTGTGCGGAGGCGAGCCGGGCGTCGTCGTACCAGGGCCGGACGAGCTTCTCCTTCCCGATGTCGAACTTGGCCCCGTGGTCATGGAGGAGCAGTACGGCGGGGAAGGGCCCGGGGCCGTGCGGAGTGAGCAGGGCACCGCGCACGGGCTCGTACCTGGTGAGGGCGAGCGTCACCAACTCCCGTGTGTAGCCGGTGGCTTCGGCACGTTCGCCGAACTCCGGGTCGTACGGCGTCCCGGCCCCGTCCGGCTCGACGAGGAGCGTCTCCTCGACCTTGGCGCGGGCGATCCGCCGCCAGGCCCGGAAGTCCCGGACGCCGGAGCGGCCCCAGGCGAGCGGGAAGTCCAACTCGTCCTTGAGCGCGGGGTGGAAGCCGGGCAGGGGCCCGTCGACGACGGCCGCAGCCGCCGCCAAGTCAGGTGCCGCGTGTGTGGGTTGGGCGACACCCCCGTTGACCAGAGCCGCCCCCGCCCCCAACACGAACGCCCGCCGCCCCACCGCCGGATCAGGCCCGGCCATACGGGCACCAGTCCCCGAGATACGTCCGCCGCGTATGCTCCCCGGCCTCCGCCTCGGTGAGCTGCGGCCGGTTCTCCGGCACCGAGATCACCGCGCCCGGACCGGAGTTGCCGTACTCCCAAAAGCGCATGGTCTGCCAGGGATAGGCGTCCCGCATGTTGGTGTACGGGGTCACGGCGTCGATGCCCGGGCCGAGCCGCGTCTCCCGAACGACCAGCGAGGGCCAGGCGGTTGTCTCGTACGACGGCACCCAGGGCCGCGCGATCTTGTACGCGCCGTCCTCCGCGCCCGAGGTGACCCGCCCGTGCACGGCGAGGAAGCCGTACGGGTTGGCGCGGGCCGTGGCGGGTGCGAAGACCATGCCCTCGGGCTTGAATGCGACGTCACGGTCGAGGGTGTGGAAGTGACAGCGCTCGAAGACGGCACGTGCCCGCCCGAAGACGAAGTCGACGTCGCCCTCGATGTAGCAGTCGCGGTAGTAGTGCCGGTCGAAGGCGGTCAGCGCCGTCGTGTCCGCGAACAGGGTGTCCTGGTGGGCGAGCAGCCGGACGCGGGTGAACTCCGAACGGTCGCCGGTGACATAGGCGGCGACGGCCTGCGTTCCCGTGATCTCGGGGTGGTCCGCGCGCAGCCAGTCGTTGGCGAGGGTCAGGTCGCGTACGGTCAGGCCGGGCGCCGCCGAGGTGAAGGTGGCGGAGCCGGCGGTGCCGTAGGTGCCCGAACCGTCGGGTTTCTGGGTGCCGTTGGCGTTGTCGTAGACGATGACGGTGTCGCGCGGGTCGCGGGTGGCGCCGCGGATCGTCAACTCCGCTGCCTGGGCGGGGATGTTGACGACCTCGCGGTATGTGCCCGGGTGCACGACGATCGTCCAGCCCGCGCCGCCCCTCGCCACCGCCTCGTCCACGGCGGCCTGGACGGACCCGCCTGGGCGGACGTGCAGGACCCGGCGGGCGGCGGAGGCGAACGCGGGAGCCGTACCGCTGGCGATCAGTCCACCGGCGAACCCGGTGAGCAGCGTGCGTCGGCGCATCTCAGCACCACCGCCCCTGCCAGGGGGTCCAGTCGCCCAGGTATGCCTCGCGGGTCGCCGACTGGGCTTCTGTGGAGGTGAGTTGAGGTCGGTTCTCCGGTACCGAGATCACCGCGCCCGGGCCCGTGTTGCGGTACTCGGCGAAGCGCTGGCTCTGCCAGGGGTAGGTGTCCGACATGTTGGTGTAGGGCGCGACCGCGTCGATGCCGGGGCCGAGGTGGGTGTTGCGGACGGTGAGCATCGGGCGGGCGGTGGTGTCCGAGCTGGGCACCCAGGGGCGGGCCAACTTGTAGTAGGCGTCCGGGGATTCGCTGGTGATGCGGCTGTTGGTGACCAGGTAGCCACGGGGGTTGGCGCCGACGGTGGAGGGGGCGAGGACGAAGCCGTAGGGGGCGCCGGTGAGGTCGGCGCGGTTCAGGGTGCGGAAGTGGCAGTGGTCGTACACGGCGGTGGCCCGGCCGAAGACGAAGTCGACGTCTCCTTCGGCGTAGCAGTGCGCGAAGTACTGGCGGGCGTACGCCTCCCGGCTCAACGAGTCGGCGTACAGGGTGTCCTGGTGGCCGAGGAACCGGCAGTGGTGGAACGCGGACCGGTCACCCTGCACCTTGATGGCGACGGCCTGGGTCCCAGCGACCCCCGGGTGGTCGGCGCGCAGCCAGTCGTTGGCGAAGGTGATCCAGCGGGCCGTGAAACCGGCGCCCTGGACGAGGGTGGTGGCGGAGCCGGTGGTGCCGTAAGTACCGCCGCCGGGTTTCGGCGTACCGGCCGCGTTGTCGTAGACGATGACGACATCGCGCGGGTTCTCCGAGGCGCCGATCCAGGTCAGTTCCGTACGGGTGGAGTCGACGGCGACGGTCTCGCGGTAGACGCCGGGGGCGATGACCAGCGTGAATCCGGTGCCGCTCGCGGCCGTTACGGCGGCCTGGACGGTGGTGAAGTCGCCGGTGCCGGACGGGTCGACGTACAGGGTCTGGGCGTTGAGGCGGCGGGACGGGGAGCCGTAGCGGCCGAAGCGGGTGCGGCCGGCCGCGCGGGCGGGGGTCGCGAGCCCCAGGGCCAGTGCGGCCCCGGTGCTCGCGACGACGAACGACCTTCTGCTCAAGGGGACTTGGAGTCCGGCCATGGTCAGCAGACCTTGCCCGCGCCCGCACCCCGGCTGACGATGTACGGCACGGCTCGCGGTGAGTCGACCTTCGTCCGGAGGGTGGGGGTCCAGCCGGCGCCCGACTGGAGGGTCTCGGCGGGGATCTCGGTGTTGTGGACGGCGATCAGGTCGGTCCGCCTGCCGTTGACGTAGTTGTTCTCGGCGGTGAGCGGGGACTCGTTCCACTTCTTCAGGACCTTGCCGACCTTGGCGCCGGCCGGCAGCGAGATGGCGTTGTCGCTGGCGTACAGCTGGGAGGAGATGCCGACGCCGAAGAGGTAGTAGTCGGAGGCCTGTTCCTCGGCCACCACGTAGTTGTTGTTGTAGACGTCGACCTGTCCGAAGCGGACGCGCGGGGAGCGCTGCAGGATTCCGTCGAACTCGTTGTGGTGCATGGTGACTTTGAGCTTGCCCGCGTCGGTGGTCGCGGTGCTGTCGCTGTTGCCGATCAGCATGTTCTTGTCGTGGTCCTTGAAGGAATTCCAGGACACGGTCACGTAGTTGGCGCCGCGCACGATGTCCGTGAGGCCGTCGTGCTGCTGGAAGACCTTGCCGAAGTAGCTCGGGCGCTCACTGTCGGGGTAGCGGCCGTCGGTGAGGGTGTTGTGGTCGATCCAGACGTGGTCGGTGCCGTAGACGACCACGGCGTCGTACTCGGAGTTCCAGTTGCCGGTGTTGTTGTCGTCGGTCGGGTCCCACTTCGGGAAGCAGTCGAGGGGGGCCTCGATGGTGAGGTTGCGCAGGATGACGTTGGAGACGGCCTTGATCTGGAGGCTGCCGCCGAGGATGCCGGAGTTCTTGCCGACGCCGACGATGGTGGTGTTGCTCGGGATGTTGGCCTTGATCTCCGAGTCCTGCTTGGCGGCGGAGGCGACCCGCGCGTCCTCCTGCGGGCCGCTGGCGACCTTGTCGTTGCCCCAGACGGCCGGGTCGTAGTCCTTCAAATACTGCTGGAGGTCGTACCCGCCGGTGACGAAGGCCTCGCAGCCCTCGGACACGGCGTCGATCATGCCCTTGACCTTGATGATCTTCGGCGCGCTGCCGCCGGCCTTCAGCGCTGCCTTGAACTCCGCCCAGGTGGTGACGGTGTAGACGTGCTCGGCGTCGGCGGCCGAACCGCCGGTCGTACCACCGGCGTCGGAGCCCCAGCCGTCACCGGCGGCGAGGGTCTGCCGGCCGAGGTCACGGGCCTGCGGTGCGGCGGCCTGGGCGACGGGGCCGGTGACGGTGAGGACGAGGGCGGTGCAGCCGAGCAGGACGGCGGCCTTCACGATGGCATGATCATGACATGCACGAGCGTTCATGGTGCGGCTCTCCTTTTGGAGGAAGTGACGGGGAGGTTGGGGGAAATGGACTACGCGGCGGCGGGAGGCCAGGTGATCCAGGACTCCGGGATCACGTCGTCGAGGCGGCGCACGTCCCGGTGCGCCAGCACCCGCCGCCGCACCAGCCCGGCGGCGACGAGCCGGGCCAACGCGATGGCACCCGGCGGATTGAAGTGCGTGTTGTCCTGCTCTGTCGCTGTCCAGTTGAAGTACTTCTTCGTCTCCTCGACCCCCAACTCCTGCCACAGCGCGATCGACTCGGCCTGAATGTCGAGCAACGCCACGCGCTCCTCCTCGGCGAGCGCACGCATCGCCGCCGGGTAGTCGCCGTGGGTCGGCACCGCGTTGCCGCCCGAGTCGAACTTTCTCCGCTCGACGGAGGTGGCCAGCACCGGCCGCGCCCCACGGGCCCGCGCACCGTCGATGTACAGCCGCAGATAGTCCTGGTACGTCGTCCAGGGCTCGGTGTAGCGGACGGGATCGGCGCTTTTCTCGTCGTTGTGCCCGAACTGGATGAGCAGGAAGTCACCGGGCGAGATGACGTCGAGAATGGCGTCCAGCCGCCCTTCGTCGAAGAAACTCTTGGAACTACGCCCGTTCACCGCGTGATTGGCGACCTTCAGCCCCTTCCCGAGAAAGAAGGGAAGCGCCATTCCCCACCCGGTCTCGGGAGCGGCATCGGCGAATTTCTGGGCGGCGGTGGAATCCCCGGCTATGTAGAGGGTGCGCACGGGCCGGGATCTCCCAAAGGAGGGAGCGGCCATCGGAACTGCGGCAAGAGCGGCGGAGGCGACTTGTCGACGACTAAGAGACACGACCCTGTGCCTTTCAAGAGGAGTTGGGCACCCGCGCCCCTGCATTTAGGGGCGCGGGGCTGTATCTATTTGCGGCTCCGCCGCGGGGCGCGACCAGCCACGGCGAACCCGCAGCCGACCACCGACCACAGACCTAACCCTGCTGCTCCTTCCACTCAGCCTGCGCAGCATTGAGCTGCTCGGCCAACGTGTCCAGGAATTCCTTCGCACTCATCTTCTTCAACAACACCTTCTGGAAGTTCGGCTCGTTGTCCGCCTTCGAGATCGTGTTCCAGTCCGGCAGGTAGTACGGCAACTGCACGATCTTGATCGTGCCGCTGTTCAGCGACTCAGCCGCCAGCTTCGTCGCCTCCGCCGACTGGATCCACGCGTCCTTCGCCGCCTCCGTGTTGGACGGAATGGCGCCGGCCGACTCGTTCCACTTGCTGTTCGACGCGTGCGAGACCGCGAACTCGATGAACTTCCACGAGGCCGTCTTGTTCTTGCTGGACTTGAACAGGCCCAGCCCGTCGACGGGGTTGGAGACCTGGACGCGCGTCCCGTCGTCCTGGGTCGGGTTCGGAATGCCCCGGAACTTGCCGTCGAGCGCCTTCAAGTGGTCTTGGTACGAACCGAGGTTGTGGCTCAGCATGCCGATGTCGCCGCTGTCCCACTGCGCGACCATCTTCTTGAAGTCGTTGTTGACGTCGGCGGACGGCGTGTCCTTCTTGTACAGCGCCGCGTACTTCTCCAACGCCGCAACGTTCTTGGGGTCGTTGACGGTGGTCTTGTCACCGGCCTCGTCCCAGAACGACGTGATGCCGGACTGGCCGTACGTCGCGTCCAGGGCCTGCGCGATCGAACCCTCGCCACCGCGAATGGTGTAGCCGAACTTGTTCTTGTCCACGTCGGTGAGCTTGTCGGCGGCGGCGTAGAACTTCGACCAGGTCGTCGGCGCCTCCAGCTTCGCCGCCTCGAACAGGTCGGTGCGGTACCAGAGGGTGCCGTTGTTCGCCGAGGTCGGGACGGTGAACAGCTCGTCGCCACCGCCCGCGCTGCGCACGCTGTCGATCATGCCCGGGGTCAGCTTGCCGTTGAGCGTGCTGGCCCTGAGCCGGTCGTCCAGCGGTTCAAGGGCGTTCTGGGCGGCGATACCGGCGAGCATGGCCGCGCCGACCCCGCCGACGTCGGGCAGGCCGCCGCCCTGGATGGCGGTGTCGTACTTGGACTGGATGCTCTCGGACGGTATCCCGACGTACTTGACCTTGATGTCGGGGTTGGCCTTCTCGAAGTCGGCGATGATCGCCTTCCAGACGTCGGTACGCACACCGCCGTTGTTGTCCCAGAAGGTGATCTCGCCCTTGCCCGAGCCCTCGTTGCCCTTGTCCCCCGCGCTGCCGCTGCCGTCGTCGCCGCAGGCGGTGGCGGTCAGCGCGAGCACGGAACCCAGGGCGACCGCGATGGCCGCGCGCCTGCTTCTGCGGATGCTGATCTTCATTGGTCGGCACTCTCTCTTCTGGATCTCTTCTGGATCACTTCTGGGCCAGACGGAACTGTGAAGTTGTGGGGGGTCAGCGGCGGGCGTACGGGGCCCAGTCATCGGTACCGCGCAGATAGTCGGCGACGGTGAACGAAGCCGCGTCATCGGCACTCAACTGCGGCCGGTCGGCGGTGACTTGGGCGCCAGGACCGTACGTCCGGTACTCGGCGAGGCGGGCGTCGCGCCACGGGAAGCCGCTCATGTCGGTCCACGGCGACGCCTTGATCGCGGCGGGCAACTCGGTGTCCCGGAACAGGACTTGGGCGACGGCGTTGGGCTCGCCGCCCGGGTGCCAGGGCCGGCCGAGGTGGAAGGAGTCGGCGGGGGCGTCGCTCACGACCTTGGAGCGGGTGATCAGGAAGCCGTACGGATTCCCCGTCCAGGTCGAAGCGGCCGTGATGTAGCCGTTGTTGGTGGCGGAGCCCCGGCTCAGCGCGCGGATCACCGACCGCTCGATGACGGTCGTCGCCCGCCCGTAGATGAAGTCGACGTCACCCTCGATGTACGAGTCGCGGACGTAGACCCGGCTGATCACGTCCAGCTTGGGGCTGTCGGTCATCAGGGTGTCCTGGTTGCCGAGGAAGGCGGTGTTCTCGAAGACGATCCGGTCACCGGTCGTCTTCATCGCCAGGGCCTGCTCGCCGTTCAGCTCCACGGCGGCCTCGTCGAAGTCGTTGCTGAAGGTGAGGTTGCGGGCGGTCACGTCGTTCGCGGCGATCCGGACCGTGGCGCTGCCCGTCGAACCGCCGTACGCGGCAGGCGTGTCGTAGACGATGACGGTGTCGGAGCGGCTGCGGCCCGTCCCCTGGAGCAGGATGTTCGACTTGCCCGCCGGGATGAACACCTTCGCGCGGTACGTGCCCGGCGCGACGGCGATGGTGACCGGACCGGTGTTCCCGTCGGGCACGGCGTCGACCGCGGCCTGGACGGTCGGGTAGTCGGCGGGGACATGGAGCGTCACCCTGTCGCCGATCGCCCGCTGCGGCCCGGAGAGGCGTTTGACCAGCGCGGGCACGGCGGCGGCCGGGTCGAGCCGGTAGGCGTAGAAGTCGCGCGGTTCGAAGGCGGTGCCCCAGGCGTCCTGGCGTCCGCTGACGTTCCTCAGGATCGATCCGCGCTGTACCAACTCGGCGGTGGCGTCGGCCTGGTAGGGGTGCTGGACACCGTCGTAGTAGCTGTTCTCGATGACCATCTTGGTTTTGCCGCGTGACCAGTTCCCGTACGTCCAGACGGGATCGCCGTCCGCCACCTGCGCGGACACGTAGTTGTTGTAGAGGTGGGCGTAGGCGCAGTTGTCGGCGGACGGGTTGCGCTGCTTCGTACCCGTGAACCAGTTGTGGTCGATGGTGATCTGCGTCAGCACATTGGACGTCCAGCCGATCCCGAACGCCTTGTTGTGGTTGGTGAACTGGTTGTTGGAGACGGTGATGTACTGGCTGTCCTTGCGGATGTCGAGCAGTCCGTCGCCCATGTGCGTGAAGCGGTTGTGGTCGATCCAGACGTGGTCGGCGGTGTCCAGCTGGATGGCGTCGAAGTCGGTCGTCTTGCCGTCCCAGTCGCCCTCGACGTACGAGTCTCGGATCGTCAGGTTGCGGATGATGACGTTGCTGGTACCGGGGTTGAGGTGCAGCTCGCCGTGCACGATCTCGCCGGTGTCCCCGACGCCGACGATCGTCTTGTCGGAGGCCACGACGACATCGGCCCCGAAGGGCGCCACGGCGATCGAGCCCGCGACCCGGATGACGTACGGCTCCTCGGCCGCCGCGTACTTCACCAGCGAGGCCTGGTCGGTGACCGTCACGACCTTGCCGCCCGCACCGCCGGAGGTGCCACCGGCGAGGGAGGCGAAACCGTGCGGTTGATCGGTCCAACGGGAAGTAGCGGAAGCCGAGTTGGTGGCCGCGGCCGGGGTCTCTCCGGCCGCCCCCATGACAAGGGCGGCCACCAGCCCCACGACGGCGGCCAAGGTTCTACCGGCGCCCGGCAAGCGCTTGCTAGGGAAGTGCGTCATTGCGGCTCCCAACAGGCATACGGATCAGGCATACAGATCAGGCATACGAACAAGGCGACTTACAAAGGACTGACTCTGAACTGCGTGAACGTGGCCGCGCCGGCGTGTCCCCCGCCGACCGGCGCGAGCGCGAAGAGCCCGAGCAGGGCGCCGACCCAGCGCCAGGGCGTGGCCGCGAACACCGGCCCGGACGGCTCCCAACCGGCCCCGCCCTCAAGGGCGTACGAGAACCGGCAGCGCGCCCCCGCCCCGACGGCGATCCGCAGCCGCACCCGGCCCTCCGGTGCCACCTTCGGCACAGCGGCGTCCCGTTCCCGCTCGGCGACGGACTCGGCGAACCGGTGGACGAGCCGGACCGTCCCGTCGTCCGCCCGCTCCAGGCCGATCCAGCCGAAGGAGTCCCCCAGCACGGCGAGCCCGGCCCGGGCCCCCGGCTCCTCGCTGTCGAGCCGCAGTCCCACCTCGACCGCGCACGCGCTGCCGGGCAGCCGCTGGGTGAGGACGTTCGGGAGTCTGCGCAGGTCATGGACGTCGGCACGGCGTACGCAGCTCAGCCGCAGCCCGTCCCCCGAGTGCTGGGGAGCCCAGCCGTCCTGCGGGTTGGCCGTCCACTGCCACTGACGGCCGAACCGTCCGCCGGGGAAGTCGTCGTCGGTGGCGGGCGCGGCGGGCGGCTGCACCGGCAGCTCGGGCTTGCGGTGTACGGCGACGGGGGCGCCGGCATCGCCCAGCACGGGCCAGCCGTCCGCACCCGCGCCGCCCTCGCCCCAGCTCATCGGCTGGAGGTGCACGACCCTGCCGTACGGCCCCCGCTGCTGGAAGTGGAGGAACCAGTCCTCGCTGGCCGACGTGCGCACCCAGCCGCCCTGGTGGGGCCCGTTGACGTCGGTGTCCCCCTGTTCCAGGACGATCCGCTCCTCGTACGGGCCGAAGAAGTCCCGGGAGCGGAAGGCGCCCTGCCAGCCGGTCTCCACTCCCCCGGCGGGTGCC
Source organism: Streptomyces geranii (assembly GCF_002954775.1). Classification (GTDB taxonomy): domain Bacteria; phylum Actinomycetota; class Actinomycetes; order Streptomycetales; family Streptomycetaceae; genus Streptomyces; species Streptomyces geranii. Next base: position 12,156 of record NZ_PJME01000059.1, on the reverse strand, counting down.
AGGATCCAGAACCAGCCGTCGTGCTTGTAGAGTTTCGGGCCCTCGACGGTGAACCAGCCGGGTATGCGGTCGCCGTCGACGATCACCTTGCCCTCGTCCAGAACTCCCGTGCCCTCGGGGTGCATTCGGTGACCGGTGAGCCGGTTCTTCACGCCCGACCGGGACTTGGCCCAGGCGTGCACGAGGTATGCCTCGCCGGTCTCCTCGTCCCACAGCGGGCAGGCGTCGATGAGTCCCTTGCCCTCCTTGACCAGGTGCGGGAGGGTCCAGGGGCCGCGTATCGCCGGGGCGTTGACCTGGTAGATGCCGTGGTCGGGGTCGCCCCAGAAGATCCAGAAGCGGTCGTCGTGGTGTCTCAACGAGGGTGCCCAGACACCGCAGTCGTGGCGCGGGACCCTGAACTCGGCTGCCGGATGCAGGCGTTCGAGGGCATGGCCGACGAGGGTCCAGTTGACGAGGTCGCGGGAGTGGAGCAGCGGCAGGCCCGGGGCGCGGCCGAAGCTGGAGGCCGTGAGGTAGAAGTCGTCGCCGACGCGGACCACGTCCGGGTCGGACCAGTCGGCGTTCAGGACCGGGTTGCGGTAGGTCCCGTCGCCGAGATCGGCACCGGTGATCACGGGCTCACCGCCTTGCGTACGAGGGCCGCGGCCTCGCCCCGGTCGAGGCGGCCGTCGGCGACGACGGTGACTATGCGGCGTACGGCGGTCTCGCCCGGGTCGATCGGCAGCCGTTCGTCGAAGGCGAGGGACGAGCCGACGCCCGGGTATTCCTCCGCCCGGACGAACCACGGGTCGCGGCGCGTCTGTTCGGTGGCGCCGGCGAAGACGAGGGTCCAGGTGCTGCCGGCCAGGGCGAGCCAGTCGGCGCGGGTGCCGTGCACCGCCGACTCGCCCTCGGTGGACGAGGTGAAGACATCGGGGGGCGTGGCCTCCTTCCTGGCCCGCCAGAAGAAGCCGCCGTAGGCCGCGCCGGGGCGGCCGTTGGTGGCGGGGCTGCCGATGGAGAGGGGCGCGGAGGTGGTGTTGGTGAGGGAGAAGGTGAAGTCCAACGCCCAGGCGGTGTCCGTTAATTCGGTGGCGGCGACGGTACGGCGCTCGCGCAGGAGTTCGCCGCCGCCGACCATCCAGCGCAGTTCCTCGACGAAGCCGTCGGGGTCGCGGAGCTGGTAGGCGGTGTGCCGCTGGGCGCCGTGGTTGTCCAGCTCGGTCGGACCCTGGTCCCGTACATAGGTGCGCCCGCCCCAGAAGTTGTGCCCCTCGACGTCGGGTATGGCGACACCGACGCCGAGGTGGTGGGTGTGGTCGGCGGGGCTGAGTTCGGTGACGGCGGTACCGGCCAGCGTGGTGACGGGGTGCAGATACGGGCGGGGCGCGTGGCGGAGCGGCAGCTCCGGCCGGCCGGTGTAGCGGCCGACCGGGCGGCCCGCGGCCCGCAGGACGAGCGACTCATTGGGCAGCTGAGACAACTGGGTCATCAGGTGCTCACCTCTTTCGGGACCGCCCAGGAGGCGCCCAACTCGGAGTAGAGGGAGAGGGTGTCGGCCGCGGCGGCGACCAGGCCGTCGATGCCGGGGACCACCCGACGGCGCGGGCCGCCGTCCTCGCCGGGCACGAACTCCCATGCGTCAGCCGGAAGTTGCGCCGGGTCGGGGGCCTGTCGGATCGCCTCGACGACCCGCATGAAGGCGCCCGTCACGTCGGGCTCGACGAGCAGTTCGGCGCCCTCGGTGAGATGGTCGACCAGGTTCTCCAGCAGGTCGGTGCTGTCGTACTCGTACTCCTCCGGGCCGTGGCCCGAGCGCTGGAGGAGGACGCGGTCCTGCTTGTACCAGAGGGTGATCCGGCCGCTGGTGCCGTGCACGAGGACGTACGGGTCGCCCGGGTGTTCGGCGCACAGGGTGACGGCGACGGTGACCGGGATGCTGTTCGCGGTGCTGACGCGGACGCACGAGGTGTCGTCGGACTCGATGTCGTTGGCGTGCAGCAGCTCGGTCTCGATGCCGGTGACGTCCTCGGCGCGGGTGCTGCCGCCGAGGGCGAGGCCGGTGGCGACGGCGTGCGCGAGGGGGTTGGTGAGGGCGCCGTCGATGACGTCCACGCCGTTCAGCCTGCGCTTGCCCGCCCAGGGCGCACGCCGGTAGTACGCCTCGTCGCGCGCCCATGCGCCGGCCCCGCCGATGCCGGTGACGGTGCCGATGGCGCCCTTGGCGATCAGCTCGCGGATCGCGGGCAGGGCGTGCGAGCCCAGCGACTGGAAGCCGATCTGGCAGACGACCCCGGCCGCCGCGACCCCGTCGGCCATCCGGCGGAACTCGGCGTAGGACGGCGCCGGGGGCTTCTCCAGGAGCAGGTGCACGCCCTTGGCGGCGGCGATCAGCGCGAGGTCGGTGTGGGTGGGGATCGGCGTGCAGATCACCGCGACGGCGGCGCCGGTGGAGTCGAGGAGCGCGCCGAAGTCGGCGGACTGCTCGGGCGTGCCGAGGCCGTCCAGCTCCTCGTCGGTGAGCGGGGTCAGCTCGCAGACGCCCGCCAGCCGTACGAGGCCCTTGTCCTGGAGCCTGCGGATGTTCGCGAGATGCCAGTGCCCGTGCCCGCGCGCTCCCGCGAGCACCACCGGAACCGGGGTCGTGAGGTGTGACGTGTTCATGTGAGCCTCCCTGCGCCCGCGCCGCGTGCCACCTCTCGGTCGGCCGTGTCGGCGCTGTCGATCTTTGTGTGCAGGGTAGGCGTCCAGCCGACGTCGGCCGTGAGATCGCGCTCGCTGCCCGAGTTGTAGGCGTTGTGGATGGTCAGAAGATCGACCGGGAAACCGTTGAAGAGGGTGCCGGTCTGGTGGAGCGTGCTGCCGTTCCAGCTCTTGACGAGGTCGGCGACCTCGACGTGCCCCGGCGCGCTGAAGGAGTTGTTCTCCGCGTACACGGCGGACTCGGTGGAGACGCCGAGCGAGTAGCGGTAGTCGTCTCCGTGGTCGATGAGGTAGCGGTTGTTGTAGAGGTGCACCTGGCCGAAGCGGACGCGCGGGGCGCGCTGGGTGACCGAGCGGAACTCGTTGTGGTGCAGGGTGACGCGGAGCTTCCCCCGGTCGCCGGTGGCCGTGTCGCCGCTGCCGATAAGCATCGCCTTGTCGTGGTCGGCGAACCGGCTCCAGGAGACGGTGACCAGGTCGGAGCCGTTGGTGATGTCCAACAGGCCGTCGTGGCGCAGGTAGTTGCGGGCGAAGTAGGTGGGCTCGTCGGCGTCCGAGTGCCCCTGGTCGGAGGCGGTGACGTGGTCGACCCAGACATGGGTGGCGCCGTTGAGCCAGAGGTTGTCGTACGCCGTCTTCCAGTCGCCCAGGCCACCGGAGTTGGGCTGCCAGACGGGGAAGCAGTCGTAGGCGTCGCGGAGTTGGAGATTGCGGACGATCACGTTGCTCGCGTTCTTGACCTGGAGGCTCGCGCCCTTGAGGACGGCGCCCGAACCGAGCCCGACGATGGTCGTGTTGGACCCGACGGCGAGCACGACCCGCTCGGCCTGCCGGGCGGCGGCGACCTGCCGGGCCTCCTCCTGCGTCCCGCTCGGCCTGGCGGAACCCCAGGTGCGGGGATCGTAGGCGGCGAGGTACTTCTTCAGGCTGTACCCGGTCCCGTCCGAGTAGTCCCCACACCCCAACTTCCCACCACCGTCAGCGGTGTTGGCGTCGATGACACCCGCCACCCGGATGATCTTCGGGGTGGCGCTGCCGCCGTCGAGGGCGCGGACGAGTTCACCACGGCTGCGTACGGTGAACACGTGCGCGTCGTCGGCAGCCGCACCGCCGCTGGTGCCACCGTCGGCGGCGGCCCAGCCGTCGTTAGCAGGAAGGGTGTCGCGGCTGAGGTCACGGGCGTCGGCACCGGCCGGCGTACTGAGGACGGCACCCAACAGGCCGACCACTGAGGTGACTTGAAGAAGGCGTCTCATCCCTTCACCGCCCCCGCGCTGAAGCCGGTGATCAGCCACTTCTGGATGAAGGCGAAGACGATCACCACGGGTACGGCGGCGATGATGCCGCCCGCCGCCAGGGCGCCCAGGTCGACACTGTCCGCGCTCATCAGGGTGTTGAGGCCGACCGGGATGGTCTGCTTGCCCTGGTCGCTGAGGAACATCAGGGCGAACAGGAAGTGGTTCCAGGAGTGCACGAAGGCGAAGGAGCCGACGGCGATCAACCCGGGCCGCAGCAGCGGGAGTACGACGACCCGGAAGGCCGTGAACCGGTTGCAGCCGTCGACCCAGGCGGCCTCCTCCAGGGTGTACGGCACGTTCTTGATGAATCCGCTGATGAGGATCATCGAGAGCGGGAGCTGGAAGACGGTCTCGGCGATGATGACCGCGCCCAGCGAGTTGATCATCTGGAGCTGGGCGAAGATCTGGAACAACGGCACCAACAGCAGCGCGCCCGGCACGAATTGGGAGCAGAGCAGGGCCAGCATGAAGGCGCGCTTGACCTTGAAGTCGAAACGGGCGAGGGCGTAGCCGCCGGCGAGCGCGACGAGCGTCGTCATCAGCAGTGTGGCGACGCCGACGAGGATGCTGTTCTCGAAGTACGTACCGAAGGCCCGCTCCGTCCACACCTTCTCGAAGTGGTCGAAGGTCATCGGCCAGGGGACGAGGGACGTCGAACCGGCGGGGCGCAGCGCGAAGAGGAGGATCCAGTAGAAGGGGATGAGGGTGAAGACGAGGTAGATGCCGAGGGGGAGGTAGATCTGCCAGCGAGGGGCCTCGTCCCAGGCGCGGCGCTGCTTCTTGTGCGGGCGCGGCGGCTCGGGGATGTCGTCCACGGGTGCGGGCACGATCACGGTGGCTTCCTTGGTGATCACTTGTTCTCCCCTCCGAACTTGCTCAGCCGCAGGTAGACAATCGAGAAGAAGAGCAGGATCACGAACGCGACCGTGGTGAGCGCGGAGGCATAGCCGAAGTTGTGGGCGTCGACGCTGGTGTTGGCGATGTAGAGCGGGAGTGTCGTGGTCTCACCGGCCGGTCCGCCGCCGGTGAGGGTGTAGAGCAGGTCGACGTTGTTGAACTCCCAGACCGCGCGCAGCAGCGTGGACAGCACGATGGCGTCCTTGAGGTGCGGCAGCGTGATGTGCCAGAACTGCTTGAGCCGGCTGGCCCCGTCGACCTCGGCGGCCTCGTACAGGTCCTTCGACACGGACTGCAGGTCGGCGAGGATGAGGATCGCGAAGAAGGGCACCCCGCGCCACAGATCGGCGACGATCGCCGCCGGGAACACGGTGGAGGTGTCCGACAGCCAGCTCGTGCCGTACGTCCCGATGCCCATGTCGGCGAGGTAACGGGTGATGCCCGTCTGGGAGTTGTAGAGCAGCACCCAGATCGCGGAGGTGAGGACGCCGGAGACGGCCCAGGGCGAGAAGACCAGCGCGCGGCCGATCGACCGGCCCACGAAGGTCTGGTTGACGATGAGCGCGAGCGCAAGGCCGAACATCAGCTGCAGGCCGACCTCGACGACGACCCACTTCCCGCTGAAGACCAGCGTGTCCCAGAACTGGGGGTCGTCGGTGAAGGCGTGCGTGAAGTTCTCGAACCCCGCGAACCCGTTGCGCCAGGGCTTGGTGGGGTTGAAGTGCTGCAGGCTGTAGTAGAAGACGCTGATCACCGGGTAGGCGATGAAGCCCAGCATGAGCAGGGCGGCCGGTGCGATCAGCAGGTACGGCAACCTGCGCGGTGTCGCTGAGGCACGTCGCCGCCGGGGTGGCGCCGGCGGTTTCGCCACGGCTGCGGCTTGGGCCATGACTGTTCTCCGTTCTCGGTACGTCGTGCGTGCGTGGTGCGTGCTCGTGCGTGCGTCGTACGGGAAGCGCTTTCTCTTCGTGCAGGGTTGTGCGATGTCGTGCTCTGTACGTGGTCGTGCCGTGCTCGCGGGTCAGCCCGCGTACGGGTCCTGCACCTTGCCCGGCCTGGCCAGGAACTCGAAGTCGCAGCCGGTGTCGGCCTGCGTGATCTGCTCGTTGTAGAGCGCGCCGTAGCCGCGCTCGTACCGCTCGGCCGGCGGTGTCCACTCCGCCCGTCTGCGCGCCAACTCTTCGTCGTCCACGTTGAGTCGGAGCGACCGTCCCTCGACGTCGAGGGTGATGGAGTCGCCGGTGCGGACGAGCGCGAGGGGCCCGCCGACATGCGACTCGGGTGCCACGTGCAGCACGCACGTGCCGTAACTCGTGCCGCTCATCCGGGCGTCGGAGATCCGCACCATGTCCCGTACGCCCTGCTTGAGCAGGTGGTCGGGGATGGGCAGCATCCCGTACTCGGGCATGCCGGGGCCGCCCTTGGGGCCGGAGCCGCGCAGCACCAGAACGGTGTCGGCGGTGATGCCCAACTCCGGGTCGTTGATGGTGCGTTGCATGGTCCGGTAGTCGTCGAAGACGACCGCGCGACCGGTGTGCCTGAGCAGGTGCGGCTCGGCGGAGATGTGCTTGATGACCGCGCCGTCCGGGCAGAGGTTGCCGCGCAGGACGGCGACCCCGCCCTCGTCGGCGACCGGCTTGTCGCGCGGCCGGATGACCTCGTCGTTGTGGACCTGGGCGCCCGCGAGTTGCTCGCGCATGCTGTCGTACGAGACGGTCGGCCGGTCGAGATGCAGCAGGTCGGTGATCCGGGAGAGGAATCCGGGCAGGCCACCGGCGAAGTGGAAGTCCTCCATGAGGTACGTCTGACCACCCGGCCGTACGTTGGCCAGCACCGGCACGGTACGCGCGATGCGGTCGAAGTCGTCGAGGGTGAGCCGGACACCGGCGCGGCCGGCCATGGCGATCAGATGGATGACCGCGTTGGTGGAACCACCGAGCCCGAGGACGGTCGTCACGGCGTCGGTGAAGGCGTCGGCGGTGAGGATGTCGCTCAACTTGCGGTCCTGGTGGACCAGTTCGACGATCCTCAGCCCGGAGGCGGCGGCCATCCGGTCGTGCCCGGAGTCGACGGCGGGGATGCTGGACGCCCCCGGCACGGTCACGCCGAGCGCCTCGGCGGCGGCGGTGAGCGTGGACGCCGTACCCATGGTCATGCAGTGGCCGGGCGAACGGGCGAGCCCGCTCTCCAGTTCCGTCATCTCGCAGTCGCCGATGAGCCCGGCGCGCTTGTCGTCCCAGTACTTCCACATGTCGGTGCCGGAGCCGAGGACTTCGTTGCGCCAGTGGCCGGGCAGCATGGGCCCGGCGGGCACGAAGACGGCGGGCAGGTCGACGCTCGCGGCGCCCATGAGCAGGGCGGGCGTGGACTTGTCGCAGCCGCCCATCAGGACGGCGCCGTCGACCGGGTACGAGCGCAGTAGCTCCTCGGTCTCCATGGCGAGGAGGTTGCGGTAGAGCATGGGGGTCGGCTTCTGGAAGGTCTCGCTGAGCGTCGACACCGGGAATTCCAGGGGGAATCCGCCCGCCTGCCAGACGCCCCGCTTGACGGCCTGCGCCCGGTCACGGAGGTGCACATGACAGGGATTGATGTCCGACCAGGTGTTGAGAATCGCGATGACGGGCTTGCCGAGGTGCTCCTCGGGGAGGTACCCGAGCTGGCGGGTACGGGCACGATGACTGAAGGAACGGAGCCCGTCGGTCCCGTACCACTGATGACTGCGCAGCTCCTCGGGCCGTTTCCTGGCCTTCTCCCCGGTCATATGGACCACCCGGCGGCTATGGCGGCGACCTCGGCGCGTTCGCGCTCGGGCAGGGCGCGGCTCGGCGGGCGGACCTCGCGGCGGCACAGGCCGAGCGAGGCGAGGGCCTCCTTGACGACGGTCACGTTGTTGGCGGAGGCGTTGGCGCCGCGCAGTTCCTCGAAGCGGCGGATCTGCTCCCAGACCTTCATGGCGGCCGGGTAGTCGCCGGATCGAAGCGCTTCGATCATGTTCAGCGAGACGGCCGGGGCGACGTTCACCAGCCCGGAGGTGAAGCCGGTGGCGCCGGCGGAGAAGTAGGAGGGGGCGTAGGGCTCGGCGAGCCCGGCGACCCAGACGAAGCGTTCGAGCCCGGCGTCACGGGCGAAGGAGGCGAAGCGGGCGGCGTCCGGGACGGCGTACTTCACCCCGATGACGTTCGGGCAGACATCGGCGAGTTCGGCGAGCCGCAGACCGCTGAGCGAGGCGTTGCGGATGTACGGCACGACACCCAGCTCCGGAACGGCCTCGGCGATGGCCCGGTGGTAGTCGACCCAGCCGCCTTCGGAGACATACGGATGGATGGGCTGATGGACCATCACCATCGAGGCCCCGCTGGAGCGGGCGTGCCGGGCGGCGGCGACGGCGGTCGGTACGTCGTGGCCGACACCGACGAGGATCGCGGCGCGGTCGCCGACCTCGTCGACGGTCAACTCGGTGACGAGGAACCGCTCTTCGGGGGTGAGGGTGTAGAACTCGCCCGTATTGCCGTTCGGCGTGAGGGTGTTGATGCCGCCGTCGAGCAGCCGGCGCAGCAGGGCCCGGTGGGCGGGCTGGTCGACGGTGCCGTCCTCGGCGAACGGGGTCACCGGGATCGCCACCACGTCGGCCAGGGCCGCCCGTTGGGTCTCGAACGCCACGCCGCTCATTCCTGACCGTCCTCTCGCTGGACCTCGGACTCCCCTGCGGGGAAAGCCCGTTGCACGAACGACTCGATATGGGCGTGCAGGGCGCGCGCCGCTCCGTCGGCGTCGCCGCCGAGGGCGAGCCGCAGGATCTCCCGGTGCTCGTCCGCCTCCCGCTCCCAGGAGGGGTTCGCGGCCCAGGCGACGGCGGAGACCAGGGCGGCCTGGTCGCGCACCTCGTCGAGCATCCGGCCGAGCAGCGGGTTGCCGCAGCGGACGTAGAGGGAACGGTGGAACTCCCGGTTGGCGAGGGAGCGTTCGGCGGTGTCGGTGGCCTGGTCGGCCCTGGCCAGGGCATCCCGAGCGGCGTCGAGGGAGGCTTTTCTGCGTACGGAACGCTTCAGCGCCTCCGGTTCGAGGAGCAGCCGTACGTCGTAGACCTCGCGCGCCATGTCCGCGTCCACCATGCGCACCGTGACGCCCTTGTACTGGTTCATCACGACGAGTCCGGTACCGGCCAGCGTCTTGAGCGCCTCGCGCACCGGGGTCTTGGACACCCCGAACTGGGCGGCGAGTTCGGTCTCGACGAGGGCCTGGCCCGGGGTCAACTGCCCGGTGAGGATGCGGTGTTTGATCCCCTCCAGCACGAACTGCGTGCGGGACGGGATCGGCGTGGGCACAGAGGTCATGCGCGCCTCTCGGATCTGCGGGATCGGATCTCACATATCGCGTCTCATATATGACGTACGAAGTACGACGGGTTGAAGGTAGGAGCGGCTGCGGCGTACGTCAACGCTTCTGACAAAGGAAGTTGAGAAGGACAGCCGAGGGCGGCGGGGCAGGGGCGATCAGATGATCTTGGTCGTGCCCTCGTACGCGCTGTCGGTGGGACCGCCGAAGACGGCGGCGGCGCGCTCGGTGGCCGCGTCGACGGTGAGGGTGGGGCCGACGTGTGTGACGAGCAGCGAGGCGGCGCCCTTCGCGTACGCGCCGGCGTCCTCCGGGGTCAGATGCACCTGTTCGCCATCGCGATCGCCATGCCGGTCGATGTCGGCCTCGCAGAGGAACAGGTCGGCGCCCCGGGCGAGTTCGGCGAGCGCGTCGCAGGGGCCGGTGTCACCGGAGTACGCGAGCACCTTGCCCTGCGATTCGGCCCGCAGCCCGTAGGCCTCGATGCCGTGGGAGACGGCGCGGCTGGTGAGGCGGAGATTCCAGTGCCGGACGGTGTGGCCGTCGTGCAGGGGCCTGAAGTCGAGAATTCCGCTGAGGAAGGAGGTGTCGGCCCGCCCGAAGAACCCGGCGAGGCGGAGGGCGCAGGAGCGTGGGGCGTAGACGGGGATGGGCGCGGGCGGGGTGAGCCCGCCGTACGCGAACCCGTAGACGGCGGCGAGCAGATCGGCGTTGTGGTCGGCGTGCAGATGGGAGATCCAGATGGCGGTCAGCCGCGCTGGATCGGTGTGCCGCTGCAACTCCGCGAAGGTGCCTGGCCCGGCGTCGACCCAGACCTCGGCCCCGCCGCCGCGCACCAGATAGCCGGAGCAGGGGCGTCCCGGCGCGGGGTGGGGGGAGGCGGTGCCGAGGACGGTGAGGCTCAGGGGCATGCGGGGAGCGTACGGCGCGGGAGGGTGCGCGCGGGGCTGCTCGCTGTTGTTGGCCGGGGTTGGCCGTCAACTGATCGACGGGGGCGGGCTGTTGGCGTAGCCGGCGACGGGGGGGGAGGTTGGGGCGGCGGTGGGGCTGGTGGCTGTCGGCTGGCGGCAGGCATCTGGGGGCTGAGGGGCTGGCAGTTGGCGGTTGACGGCTGTGGGCTGAGGGCTGAGGGCTGAGGGCAAGCATCTGACGGCTGAGGGGCGGGCAGTTGGCGACAGGCGGCTGAGGGGTGGCAGGGATCTGACGGCTGAGGGCTGAGGGGCAGGCATCTGACGACTGACGGCAGGCAGTTGGCAGCAGGGCGTCTGACGGCTGAGGGGCGGGTAGTTGGCGGCTGGCGGCAGTCGGCTGGCAGCTGACGACAGGCATCTGACGGCAGGCGGCAGGCGGCAGGCGGCAGGCGGCAGGCGGCAGGCGGCAGGCGGCGAATCTAGGGCACCTGACCGATCCCGGCCCCCACCCCTTAGCCCCACGATGACCAGGCATGACGACGTCCAGGAGACCACCACCACCGGCCCCGCGCCTCCTCCGTATCCTCCGTGACCCGGTCGCCGCCCCCTGTCTGGTCGCGACGGTTCTCTCCGGCTTCGGCAGTTCGGCCCTCTGGCTGGTCTCCGGTATCTGGGTGAAGGACCTCACGGGCTCGAACACCCTCGCCGCCCTCGCCCTCCTGGCGATGTGGACGCCCACGCTCGCGGGCCCCGTCCTGGGCACGCTGGCGGACCGTCTCCCCCGAAAACCCCTCCTCATCCACACCAACCTCACCTTGGCCGCGCTCCTGCTGACCCTCTTCGCGGTCGACGCGCCGGGCGACGTATGGCTCCTCTTCACGGTCCTGGTGCTGTACCGCACGGCGGGCGTGGTGCAGGACGCGGCCGAGGCGGCGCTGATGGCACGGGGAATCGACAAGACGCTGCTGGGCGACTTCAACGGCCTGCGGATGACGGCCAACGAGGGCATGAAACTGCTCGCTCCACTGGCCGGGGCGGGCCTCTACGCGGCGTACGGCGGCCCGAGCGTGGCTCTCCTGGACGCGCTGACGTTCGTACTGGCGGCGCTCGCGTACGCGCGCGTGAGGACAGAGCCGGCAGCGGAGACCGGCGCCACCGCACAGAGCCGGCCAGGCGATTGGCGCACCCGAACAACGGAAGGCGTCAGCTACTTACGCCACCACCCGACCCTCCGCCCCGTGATCCTGGCGGCGGGCGCAACGATGTTCCTCACGGGCGCGGGCAGTGCCCTGCTGTACGCGGTCATCGAATCCCTGGGCCACTCCCCCACCTACGCGGGCCCCCTGTACGTCCTCCAGGGCCTCGGCTCGGTGACGGTCGGCCTGGCCTCGGGCCCGCTGCTACGGCGCCTGGGAGAACGGCGGTTCGCGGCGTACGGCATCGCCCTCACCGGGGTGGCGACCGCGCTCAGGGCGGTGCCGTCCGACGCGGTGTTCCTCACGTCGGGCGTGGCGATGGGCGTGGGCCTGCCGTGCGCGCTGATAGCGGGCCTGACGGCAGTCCAGCGAGAAACCCCGAACGAACTACTGGGCCGCACGGCAGCGACGGCGAACACGCTGATGTTCGCGCCTACGGCACTCGGCCTGGCGGTGGGCGCGGCGCTGGTGTCCCGGGTGGATCATCGGACACTGCTGCCGGTGCTCGGCCTGGGGCTGTGCCTGACGGCGGGGTCGCTGCGGCGGCGCGGGAGCGGAGGGACGGTGCCTGGGTGCGGGCCCGGTGGGGGCTGATCGCGCAGTTCCCCGCGCCCCTCAAGACCCCCCCGGGCACATCCAGCCCATGCGGCGTTCGAGGACAAGGCCGCCCAAGCCGATCCCCCACCCCCCCCCCCCCCCCCCCCCCCCCCCCCCCCCCCCCCCCCCCCCCCCCCCCCGCCCCCCCCCCCCCCGGCCCCGCGCCCGGGGGGGGGGGGGGCCCGGGGGCCCCCCCCCCCCCAAGGATGGGACGGGTAGGGGCGGCGGGGGCGAGGA